>DASYZZ010000001.1:0-11102 GCA_035945695.1 Candidatus Sulfotelmatobacter sp.
GCGAGCCGGCGAGCCACGAATTTAACTCTCTCATCCATGACCGAACACTCCTTCCACGGCATCCACTTTCCTCCCCAAAAGGGGAGAAAGTGTAACCTATGTGTCCGGTACGATCTGTTACCTATGTCTCGGGTCGCTCAATAGACTTAAAAAGAACTCCCAAAACTTTCTAGCGTCGTGCTCAGCCCGTGATCCCGAGAATAATCACGCCCGGTGAGTTGTATGAGTTCGCCCTAGATCGTTTCGATGTTCTGCAATCACAGAAACATAAGAATGACAGAATCAAAAAGAACGCAGGGCTGGATGACAAGCGGTTAAGGGTGAGCCTTTCGCACTTCTCGCGAAGGCGGCGAGAAGCTGCACATCCCATTCATCTGGCTACCGTCATGTGGTTACCACTGCACGCCGGGATAAAGGCTGGGCATGCGGAAGGCGCGGTATTGCGATGCTCCGAAAGTGCTGGCTTGCCAGACGAGTTGCTCGGTGCTTGCGGACTGCGTGAATTCCTGAATGATGGCGCCGCCTTTGGGACTGCAGAAATCGGCTTCAATGTCGCCGTTGGCGAGCCCATCGACGTTTCCTCCAAAGAAGCTATACAAGGTTGGCGGCGGCGTGTAGTTAACGAGCACAGTTGCCGTCAGGGCACTCTCGTCGACCTGCATGATCTCGGCGGTCGAATACAAGCAGGGCGGAGCGCCGGCTGATCCGCAAACGATGCCCGCGGGAAACTGGCGGTCGTCACCGTTATCCATGACGCCTAGCTGAAAGACTCCAGTGGTGTTGGGAGTTA
The DNA here is from genome assembly GCA_035945695.1 of Candidatus Sulfotelmatobacter sp. Lineage (GTDB taxonomy): Bacteria > Acidobacteriota > Terriglobia > Terriglobales > Acidobacteriaceae > Sulfotelmatobacter. Next base: position 791 of record DASYZZ010000001.1, read on the forward strand.
AGTAATTTGGTCCATGCTGAGCGTAGAACCAGTCGGTGGGATCGGTGCCGCCGAGCAGTTTGAAATCGCCGCCGGGGCCGAGACGCCAGATAATGTTGCCGCTGCCCTCACCGTCCTGATAGTCGATCTTGATGATCCAGTTCTGATGACGCATGGAAAAAAGAATATTGTGATCATCGGTGGAGTAAAGCACAGCGTTACCGTGTGTCCAGTCGGGAAATAGATACGGGTGACGATTTATATCCAGATGGTCGAAAGAGTTCCACACCCAAACGGGATGGTAGTTCTGATCGAGGTCGACCAGGACATCTCCAAGTACAAGAGTGGTTCCCGGGTAGCCGGGCAGATTGTTATAAGGCACGCGCATGGCGGTGAGAACGAGAGTGTGACCATTGGGCAGAGGCAGAGCGTCATGGTGAAAACCCAGCAAATTGAAGTTGTAGCCGAGTGCCTGAAGCGATTGGGTGAGCTGGTCGATGGAAAGCTCGCGAACCGTGTTCCCAGCGAGATCGATCTCGCGAACGACGTCGGTGGTGCTATTGGATCCCGTCGGACGGATGGGAAGGAATGATATAGACGAGATCACAATCAGGAAGTCCCCATTGGTCATCAAGTGGGCACCCTGCACGATATCGGAGGAGGATCCCGAATATTGATACGTCCAGATGACGTGTCCTTGAAGATCAGTAGCGAATAGTTGTGAGCCTGATTGCGGAATGACGGTGTCGAACAACTCGACACCGGGCTGCGGTAGCGGCCCGGCGGGGTTGGGGATCTTGACGGATGAAGTCCGGGGCGCGGCCCCGGTGGTGAATTGCCGGTTCGCATCGGAGAATGAAATCGAATGCGGGAGAGAGGCGATCGCGTGCATCTGGTACGTGGTGTTCTGCTCCATACCGGCAACGTAAACATGCACCATGCCTCCGTTGGGAGAAGGCGTGGGCTGGGAAGAGGTCATCAGGTTGGACGGGCCGAATTGCACGCTGATGCTTCCCGGGGCCGGGAGATATAACGAGTAAGCAACGACCTGAGGATTGGCGGTGGGAGTGAGGATCCCCGGGCTCATCACAGCGACAACTGCGGTGGCGAAATTGGTTTGCGGGGATCCGGCGAGAGCTGCCGTGATTACAGCATTCGTGCTGAGCTGGATCGAGGGCGCAGTGAAGGTGCCGGAGTTATCGACGGTCCCAACCGTCGAATTGCCACCCGCGATGTTGTTGACGGACCATTGCAGGGAACCGCCCGCGGGGCTATTAGCCGTGAATTTTGCGGTCTGGCCGGCAGAGAGGGCCGCGTACTGCGGACTCAGAGTTACGGAGCCGCTTTGCTGAGCGACGGGCGGCGGTTGGGGTGGAGGCGGCGCCTGGGGAAGCGGGTACTGACGATTCTGGCCTCCCCCGCAACTACAAAGGCACAGCGCCGAGATGCCGAAGCAAATCCAGAGCAGAGCAGGTTTTGTCACCGGGCTGTCGGTATCCTTTCATCCGACAAGGATGTGCAGGCTAATGACCGTTTATAGAGATTCCGGAACCGCGCCTAAGGTTTTCTCTGTACGGATGGCAAGCGGCAAAATTAAAAACTCGCCAAGTATTTGGTTCGTCTTTGTGAGATTCGAGCCATTGACCTCTTCCGTATCGAGGTTCGGTTAACCCACAAGCGCAACAACCTCCGCATTTTACTGGCCGAGAGCCGACTTGCCTGCTCTTCTCCTCCCTTACACGATACGTCCGAGAGTTTAAACCTTCAGACGTGCGATCAGGTTTTTAATTCGGGCCAGCCATCTGGCACTTGAATCAATCCGCAAATCTTCGCACACTCCACTTGGAATTTCGGCGGCTCCTCTGCGATTCCAGTTTCGAAGCTACTTCTTGCAACTACAACCCAAGGGCTTTTTGGATTTCTGTGGCGATCGCTGCGGTGATCGCTTGCATCTTCGATTCCGATTCGGCTTCGACCATCACTCTGGCAAGAGCTTCGGTGCCGGAATAGCGCACGACGACGCGGCCATTTCCGTCCAGCTCTTTTTCTGCGGCGTCGATTGCGGCCTGAATTGCGGGTACCTGCTTGAACGGGACTTTCTCGCGTACGCGGATGTTCTGAATCTTCTGCGGGAAAACTTTCAGATCAATGATTAGTTCGGCCAGCGGCTTGCCGGTGCGGACGAGGATATCCATAAGCCGGAGCGCGGTGAGAAGACCGTCGCCAGTGGTTGAGTCTCCGTCGCGGAAGATGATGTGGCCGGACTGCTCTCCGCCAAGAGTGGCACCCGTTTTGAGCATTTCTTCGAGAACATACTTGTCTCCGACGTTGGCCCGCAGCATGCGGAGGCCGGACTTCTTGAGCGCGATTTCAAGTCCCATGTTCGACATCGTGGTGGCGACCACGGTGTCGCCCTTCAATTTTCCCTGGGCGTGAAGGTCGCGGGCCACGGCGAGAAGCACAGCGTCTCCATTGACGACTCGCCCCGAGGCGTCGCAGAAAAGGGCGCGGTCCGCATCGCCGTCGAAAGTGACTCCAAGATCGAACTTGCCTGTCGCTTTCGCTACCGACTTTCCCAAAGTTTCCGGATGAAGCGCGCCGCAGTTCTCATTGATGTTTTTCCCGTTCGGTGAGACATGGAGGAAGGTAGCCTGAATGCCGAGCGTGCGGAAAAGTTCGGGAGCCTCGGCGGTGGCGGCTCCGTTGGCACAATCGACGAGCACGCGGAGCGTGCTGAGATCGCTGGGGACGCTTGCGGCAAGGGATTTGATGTAGGCGTGGCGGAGTTGCGATTCGCCGGGGAGCGATGGGCGCGGAATTTTCAGGGCGGTATCGTCCGCGGAGGCGGGATTTTCGAGCTGCGCGAATATTTCTTTCTCGATGGCGAGCTCGCGGGCGTCGGTCAGCTTGAATCCGTCCCCGGAGAAGACTTTGATGCCATTGTCGGTCCAGGGATTATGCGAGGCGGAGATGACGACTCCCGCGGCCATCTTGCGCGAACGCGCAAGGTAGGCGACGCCTGGGGTGGTGATGACGCCGGCACTGTGGACATCGACGCCGACGGCGGCCAAGCCTTCGGAGACGCGGTCGGCGATCCAGCGGCTGGATTCACGGGTATCCTGGCCGATGACCGCTTGCGGCTTGGCGACAGTGCGGACAAGATCGTGACCGAGTGCGCGGCCGATCAGATACGTACTCTGGGTAGTGAGGGGGAATTCTCCCGCGACTCCGCGGATACCGTCGGTTCCGAACAGCTGACGTTGCTGACTCATAGATAGGGCGACTAGAGATGATAAATCTAATGTTGAACTTTGATTATTGATTCTTGAATGGAGACGTCGGATTTCGGGCACCAGTAAGAAATAAGGGCACAAAGTTTATTCAAAGACGCCCTAGCGTTTGTCAGTGTGCGGTTGCGGCGCCTACCTTTTGGATTACCACCGTTACTCGGACGTTAGTGGGGTCTACAACCTGCACGAGCGGATCGGAGACATAGACGTTAACGTTGAAGAAGCCGGTCCCTTGTGTGCCGAGGACGTCGATGGGATCGGTGGTGGCGGAGTCGATCTTTTCCACGTGACGGCGAGGACCTGTAATTGTGATGCGCGCCGGATCGATATCTACCTTGACAACCTGCGCTCCGTTCGGAAGGGTATCGGCACCGACGATCCGGGGGCGCACATCGATCTCACGCGTGAGGCGTGTGTCGAACGTGAGATGAAGCTGACTGGGGATAATCTGCATGACGGAGACGTCGCGAGGATGGCGAACGTCCTGGGCCGTGAGTTCGAAGGTACGCTCCTGCGGCTTGGCTCCGGAGAGATCCAGTTGAGCCTGAACTTCATTCGACCTCAGTTCGCGGATGACGCGCTCGGGGCCGCGAACGCGGATCAGGGCCTCGGGAGCCGACTCAGAGCTGATTTCCAGATCGGTGGGAACGTGTTCGAAGACGATAGGAGCGCGGACCGCGACTTCGGCCGGCTGCTCATCGCGCGAAATGATGAACCAGAGTCCCGTAGCGAGCACGAGCGAGAGCACCTTCAATCCGAAGTTATGAAAGACGTAGCGCTTGAGGAAGGTGATCATAGATGAGGCCCCGCAGACGAGCCGGGTTCGGGATTCCGATCCGATTCAAGGAGAGGCGATTCGAGGCTGGCATCAGGCTCGTCCCCGAGACTTTGAGCGATGGGCGTCGGCAGCGGAACGGGTGTGATGTGGCGGCGCAGCTCGCTGCTGAGGCGCTCGCGGAGTTGCTCCACCGTAAGGTCGCGCTCGATACGGCCTCCGATAGCGAAGCTGATCGCTCCGGTTTCTTCCGAGCAGATGACGGCAATGGCGTCGGTTTCTTCGGTGATGCCGATTCCGGCGCGGTGACGCGTTCCGAGTTGGGTAGAGAGAAGCGGATTCATCGACAATGGCAGGAAGCAGGCCGCCGCGGCGATGCGGTCTTTCTGGACGATGACGGCTCCATCGTGGAGTGGAGCGCTGGGGCGGAAGATCGTCGCGAGCAGATCATAGGACAGGCGGGCATCTAGCGGAACTCCGCTTTCGATGTGGGTGCGAAGCCCGATTTCGCGCTCAATGACGATCAATGCGCCTGTCTGATGCTGCGAGAACAGATTCGCGGCGAGGACAATGTCGTCGTAGGTATCGCTTTCGGAGGATGATCCACCAAAGAATGTGAGACGACGGCCGAGGTCGGCGAGGATGTGGCGGATCTCCGACTGGAACACAACGATCAGCGCAAATACGAGATACGGCAGGACATTGCTGACGACCCAGTTGAGAGTGGTGAGCTCGCCGATGCGGGCGAAGTAGAAAATGATAGCGACGACCATCAGGCCAGCGAGCATCGCGACGGCGCGCGTGCCGCGAATCATCACCAGAACCTGGTAGATGAGCAGGGCTACGAGCAGGATGTCGAGTGCGATCCATGCGCCTTGCGTCCAGGATGTGACGACGGGCAACAATTCAGTCGGCTCCTGATCTGGGAAGCTCCATTGTAATGCAGGCACCGCGGAGCTTCGCTCCGCGAACCGCCGAGACGGTATCCCCACTTAAGACAATTAGGGTTCTTTCTTTTTTACGGTAGCGTAGAGCTGGCCGTAGGCCAACCGGGCGGAAATATTGTCGCCTGGGTTTACGGAGCCGACGTCCTTCAGAAGTTTTCCCTCTGCATCGAAGACGAGCGCATAACCGCGGTCGAGGATAGCTAATGGAGAGAGGGATTGTAGAGCGGTCTCAAGGCGCTCACTGCGGACGCGATGCTGCAACAGAACATTGCGCGTCACGGCGACGAGGGCCATTGTGTGGCTGTCGAGTTCCTTCCGCATGCCGGAGAGAACGAGGCGCAGATCGTAGTGACGCACCACGGCAGAGACTTTTTCCCAACGGCGACGGTTTTGCTCAAGCACGAGGCGCTGGCCGAGTTCCATACGGTGTGCGAGATCATCAAGCTTCTGCTGGCGCTGGCGGATCACTTCCATCATGCGCGCGAAGGCTCCGTGCTGCGAGAGTTCACTAAGTGCCTGGCGTCCCATGAGAAGGCGGTAGCGCATGGCGCGGTCAAGGCGCTCGTGTAGCGCGGCGGCTTGTTGTTCGATTTCCTGGCGCGAACGGATGACGAGTTCGGCGGCCGCTGACGGCGTTGGCGCGCGCAGATCGGCGACGAAATCGGTGATGGTGAAATCAGTCTCGTGCCCGACAGCGGAGATCACGGGGATCTCGGAAGCGGCTACGGTGCGGGCGAGTCCTTCGTTGTTGAATGGGGCGAGATCTTCGGCAGAGCCTCCGCCGCGGGCGACGATGATGACGTCGACGTTTTCATGCTGATTAAAATAGCGGACACCCGTCGCGATTTCGACAGATGCGGCCTCGCCTTGGACCTGCGCGGGAAAGATGAGGATGTTGGCGGAGTGATGGCGGCGCTGCAGGATGTTAAGGATATCTCGGAGCGCAGCGGCTTGCGCGGAGGTGATAATTCCGATGTGCGATGGCAGAGTGGGAATGGGCTTCTTGCGCTCGGCGGCGAAGAGTCCTTCGGCTTCGAGTTTGGCTTTGAGCTGTTCGAAGGCGAGTTGGAGCGATCCGGCGCCTTTGGGCTCGATATATTCGGCGGCGATTTGCAGCTCGCCGCGATCCTCATAGATGGTAATGCGTCCGCGAACCACGACTTGCAGGCCGTCCGCGGGGCGGAAACGCAGCAGTCGCGCGGACGAGCGGAACATTACGACTTTGAGCTGCGCGTTGCCGTCTTTCAACGTGAAATAGAGGTGTCCGGAGTCGGGTGCGCGCAAGTTGGAGATTTCTCCTTCCACCCAGGCGTCGGAGTATTCGCGCTCGATGTGGGTGCGAACCGCGGCAACGAGGTCGCGCACCTTCCATACGCGGCGCTCGGGACCGCGGAAGTTGAAGCCCAACTGGTCGGAGAAAGAGGACATCTGTGTGGCAGTTTAACGCAAGTCCCGTGGCCGGGCTTCAAGTTCGAGCTTTGGCTTCGGAATTTGAATTGTTGATTTTTGATTGTTGAATGAAAGAGCCCACCTTTTCGCATAAAACCGCGACAAAGGTGGGGCAACCTTCAAATCAAAAATCAGTTAACGCTAAAGTGGAAAACGTCGGCGATCTGGAAATTGGCTTGGTTGTAGAGGACCAAGTTGCCGCCGATGACCACGTGGACGAAATTCGGCGGCGGAGGCGGAAGCATGGTTTCCACTTCGGGCGGGCAGGGATGCATGTATCCACGGGCCTCGACGGGAACGAATCCGTTCACAATCAGCCTGCGCTCTAGCCCAGGGGGAAGGTTGTCCCGCTTGGCAAGTCCAGGCGGTAAATGCCGGTAGTGGTCGTGATACCAGCCGCGCAGATCGCGATCGTGGTCGGCATAGCGGAAGCGGTCGTGGCCACGCCCGTGATTGTCATGACCATAGGCGTGGCCATGACCTTCATCGCGATCCTGGTCCTGCCAACCGTGGTCGTCACCTCGGCCGTGATCGCCATGGCCGTGATCCTGCGCAATGGCCATGGTTGCCGCGAGCGAGAGCGACACGAGCGCGGTCGCGGCGGCTCGAATCCAGAACTTCAATGACATGGTTCCTCCTTATTTGTGCGAAGGATCAGAGTAAACAAAGCACGCGCCGAGTGACAGATTACGGGAGGACAGTGAGGCGAAAAGGCTCCCAATTCTTGCACTTGGATGCTTAACACGGGAACATGGTGCCTCGAGTCTATAATCCTGCCCATGGATCTGGAACATAAAGTCGCGGAATTGAAAAAACGGAATCAACTGGCGGAAGACGGCGGCGGCGAGAAGCGCCGCGAGCGGCAGCACAAAGAGGGAAAGATGTCGGCGCGGGAGCGGATCGCGTTCCTGCTCGACGAGGAGACATTCGAGGAGACGGACAAACTGGTGACGCATCGCTGCAACGATTTCGGGATGGCAGAACAGAAAGTTCCGGGCGACGGATTCGTAACGGGCTACGGGCGGATCGAAGGGCGGCTGGTCTATGTGTTCGCGCAGGATTTCACCGTGTTCGGCGGATCGCTGTCGGAGGCAAACGCTGGAAAGATCGTGAAGATCATGGACCTGGCGGCGAAGATGGGCGCTCCGGTGATTGGGCTGAACGATTCTGGTGGGGCGCGGATCCAGGAAGGCGTGATGTCACTGGCCGGGTACGCGGATATTTTTCTGCGCAACACGCTCTACAGCGGAGTGGTACCGCAGATTTCGGCGGTCATGGGTCCATGCGCGGGCGGAGCGGTGTATTCTCCGGCGATTACGGATTTCGTGCTGATGGTGAACCACACCTCGTACATGTTCATCACCGGGCCGGACGTGATCAAGACGGTAACGCATGAAGAGGTCACGAAGGAACAGCTCGGTGGGGCGACGACGCATAACGAGACGTCGGGTGTGGCTCACTTCTTGGCACACGACGACGCAGAATGTTTGTCGATGGTACGGGAGTTGCTGAGTTTCATCCCGTCGAACAATCTGGATGAGGCTCCGCGGAAGGCGTGCACCGACCCGGTAGACCGCGCGGATGCGGCGCTGGACAAGATTGTTCCCGACCAGTCGAATCAGCCGTATGACATCAAAGACGTGATTCATGCGGTGGTGGATGACGGATACTTCTTCGAAGTGCAGGAGCACTATGCGAGGAACATCGTCGTAGGATTTGCGCGGCTCGACGGGCGATCGGTGGGAATTGTGGCGAATCAGCCGTCGGTGCTGGCGGGGACGCTCGATATCAATGCGTCGGTGAAAGGCGCGCGGTTCGTGCGGTTCTGCGACTGCTTCAACATTCCGCTCGTGACGTTTGAAGATGTACCAGGATTTTTGCCCGGAACCGCGCAGGAGTATGGCGGAATCATCAAGCACGGGGCGAAGCTGCTGTTTGCATTTGCCGAGGCGACGGTGCCGAAGGTTACGGTGATCACGCGCAAGGCGTACGGCGGGGCGTATTGCGTGATGGCGTCGAAACATATCCGGACGGACGTGAACTATGCATGGCCGACGGCGGAGATTGCGGTGATGGGTCCGGAGGGCGCGGTGGATATCGTTTATAAGCGCGAACTCGACGCCGCAGGGGCGAATCGCGAGCAAGTGCGGCGCGAGAAGGTTGACGAGTTCCGCGACCGATTCGCGAATCCGTACGTGGTGGCGGACCGGGGATTCGTGGATGCGGTGATCCAGCCGCGCGATACGCGGAAGAAATTGATTCAGGCGCTGGCTATGCTGGAGACAAAGCGGGATAAGAATCCGCCGAAGAAGCATGGGAATATACCGCTGTAGCGCGAGGGTTTCTTTCTCCCCTTCGGGCTGGTTCGTCTTTAGACCACACCACGGCTTGCGCCGTGGGCTGCATTCTTTCGCCGCCTCGCGGCTGTGCTAGTGCAGGTTCTGTAGTCGGGAGGTGCAATGAAAAATCTGATCGCTATCGTCACGCTTCTGTTCGCCTTTCCCGCCGTTGCACAGGATGCGAACTCTTGGATGGCTTCGCTGCCGCAGGAAAAAGATTATGTGCAACATCGGGCGTCGAGCTATGACCGTAGCGGTGGCAATGCGGATGCGCGGGCCATTGCTCCTGGCGAGACTCTGACTTTGCTCGACGAGGCTGGGCCGGGGCTGATCACGCACGTGTGGGTGACGATTGCCAGCGACGATCCGAATCATTTGAAGGCGCTGGTCTTGCGGATGTATTGGGATGGGGAGAATACGCCGAGCGTGGAGGCTCCGATTGGAGATTTCTTCGGGCTGGGGCTGGGGGAATATTTCGCGTATCAGTCACAGCCGCTGTCGGTGGGATCGGAGAAGGCGCTGAATTGCTTTTTTCCGATGCCGTTTCAGAAGCATGCGCGAATCACGGTGACGAATGAGGGAGCGATCCGGACGGACGCGTTTTATTTCAACGTCGATTACCGCGCGTATAGCAAGCCAATGCCGGCGGACTCACTCTATTTTCACGCGCAGTATCGGCAGGCGGCGCCGAATCATGGCTGGACGAATCAGTGGAAGTCGAATGGAGATGCGATCGTCAACGACAAGAAGAATCTGGATGGAGACGGGAATTACGTCTGGATGGAGGCGACCGGGCGCGGGCATTTTGTGGGCGTGACCATGTCGGTATTGCAGAACCAGGACGGATGGTGGGGCGAGGGCGACGATATGTTCTTTGTCGACGGAGAGAAGCGTCCGTCGATCAACGGGACTGGGTCGGAGGATTATTTTTTGGGGGCGTGGGATTTCGGCGGGCGTCCGTTCTCGTACGCGCTGTTTGGAGCGCCGGTGGTCGGGAAGGAAGTGGCCGGAGCGAGATCGTCGGTGTACCGGTTCCACGTGGATTCCCCTATCACGTTTACGAAGTCGCTGCGGGCGACGATTGAGCATGGGCACGCGAACGTGAGGTCGGATACTTACTTCTCGGTCGCGTATTGGTATCAGACGGAACCGCATGCCGCGTTTCCAACGCTGCCTGCGCTGGAGGAGAGGATTCCGAGGATCTATGCGGTGGGCGGGCCGGGGAATGCTAAGTGATTGGCCACGGATTTACGCGGATTTTCACGGATAGATTACCGGCTTAAATTCTTTTCAGGCAGGAACGCTTCGACCATATCCCCCAGCATGACAAATCCCGGAAGGATGAAATGCTGACGAGGAAATCTCAGGACTCAGGACTCACAACTCAGGACTAAAAACAAAGAGAGTTCCGAGGTGGTGTGGGGTCCATTCGTCTCGGCCAGTAGCTCGCTTCTGACCCTCGCTTGACCTGCTTTCGCTGCCTCCCTTGCGGGGCGCAACGCGCGATCGTAAGCTCGGGCTCCGGGCTCACCG
>DASYZZ010000002.1:0-102937 GCA_035945695.1 Candidatus Sulfotelmatobacter sp.
CGCGAGCCGGCGAGCCACGAATTTAACTCTCTCATCCATGACCGAACACTCCTTCCACGGCATCCACTTTCCTCCCCAAAAGGGGAGAAAGTGTAACCTATGTGTCCGGTACGATCTGTTACCTATGTCTCGGGTCGCTCACACTGCAGTTTCTTCCTGCAAGTTCTCCGGATTGTTAAAGTTGCGAGCAGAGCCGTGTGCATGGCTTTTTCAGTTTGCAGCCGCGTTCTTGTTCCATGTTCCAAAATTGGAACAAATTTGGAACAGATCGCCAAAGATCGCCTCCTCTAACGCGAGCACGGCACTTCGATCCGCCTCGGCAGAAGTATTTGCCGGACTGCGGGATGGACTACGGCTTCCGCTGACGGTTTCTTGCCCTGAAAAGGCAACGTATGAGCGCACACACGACGTCGCTCACTTTTTCATTACGTGCGATTGGCGCGATGTCGGGGACACAACAGATTGCGATCGGAAGTCCCAGGCCTCGCAAATCCGGCGAGACCTGGGGTACACCATTTTGTTTTCTATTACGACTGACTACACCAAACCCTGATCCAGCATCGCGTTGGCTACCTTGAGGAAGCCACCGATGTTGGCGCCGTTCACCAGGTTGCCGGGCGTGCCGTATTTCTCGGCCGTTTCGAAGCAGTTCTTGTGAATGGCGATCATGATCTTGTGCAGACGGTCGTCGACCTCTTCGCGGGTCCAGCTCAGCCGGGCGCTGTTCTGGGCCATTTCGAGGCCGCTCGTGGCCACGCCGCCGGCATTGGCGGCCTTGGCCGGTCCGTACAGGATCTTGGCATCCAAGAACATCTTGGTCGCTTCGAGCGTGGACGGCATGTTCGCGCCCTCGGCCACCAGTTTGACGCCGTTCTTGAGCAGGTTCGCCGCATCCTTCGCAGTGATTTCATTCTGCGTCGCGCTCGGGAACGCGCAATCGGCCTTAATATTCCAAAGCGGATTGTGCTCGAGCTTGATGTCAGTCGGCATGAAGATCGCTTTCTTGAACTTATCCGCGTACTCGCGGATGCGTCCACGCTTCACGTTCTTCAGCTCGATGATGTAGGCCAGCTTCTCGCGGTCGATTCCATCGGGATCGTAAATGACGCCGTTGGAGTCGGACGCCGTGACCGGTCTCGCGTGCAGGTCGAGCAGCTTCTCGATCGTGTACTGCGAGACGTTGCCGCTGCCCGAAACCAGGCAGAGCTTGCCTTCCAGCGTTTCTTTGCGGGTCTTCAGCATTTCCTGCGCGAAATAGACGCAGCCGTAGCCGGTGGCTTCCGGACGAATCAGCGATCCGCCCCATCCCAGGCCTTTGCCCGTCAGGACGCCGGTGAATTCGTTGCGCAGCCGCTTGTACTGGCCGAACAGGAAGCCGATTTCGCGTCCGCCAACGCCGATGTCGCCGGCCGGAACGTCGGTGTCCGGTCCGATGTGGCGTTGCAGTTCGGTCATGAAGCTCTGGCAGAAGCGCATCACTTCGTTGTCACTCTTTCCCTTGGGATCGAAGTCCGATCCGCCCTTGCCGCCGCCCATGGGAAGCGTGGTGAGCGAATTCTTAAATACTTGTTCAAAGGCGAGGAATTTCAGGATGCCGAGGTTCACGCTGGGATGAAAACGCAGGCCGCCCTTGTAAGGGCCGATGGCCGAGTTCATCTCGATGCGAAATCCACGGTTGACTTGAATGTTGCCCTGGTCGTCGAACCACGGCACGCGGAACATGAGGACGCGCTCGGGCTCAACAATGCGCTCGAGCAGACGCGCGGACTGGTACTCGGGGTGTTTGGCGAGGACCAGACGGAGAGAGTCGAATACTTCCTGCACCGCCTGGTGGAATTCAGGCTCGGCTGGGTTCTTCGCTTTCACACTGATCATCACGGATTCAATGTAGTCCCCTGGAACCTTAATTCCCGGGGGTGTCATCACAGACATAGGCTCCTACCTCCGTAGGTACAACGTGGAAAAGATAATGCCGCTCACCATTCTCGGCCCGGTAGGAAACCGGGCCAGTGATAATTCTCACGGGAGGGAGTGATTGCAGTCACGGGGAATGCAGGTGGCAGGTGACGAAGGAGGTACGGCGGGTCGCGGATAGTGCCGGCATGGCGCACCTCCCTGCTCGGCATATTGTGAGCGCAGTTACGGAGAGGATGCAAATGGCGGGCGGAAAATTCGGGTTGCCAAGGCAGAAAGCGATTGTGCAATCAATGATTGCAATGCTATCATTGATTGCATGGCGAGCATCACCATAAGGAATCTGGAGGAGAGCACCAAGCGCAAGCTGAAAGTCCGGGCGGCGCAGAATGGGCGATCCATGGAGCAGGAGGCGCGGGAGATCCTGCAAACCGCACTGAAAAATCCTCCTTCGAAGAGCGGCGCTAATCTTGCGGAAGCAATTCACCAGCGCTTTGCTCGCCTGGGCGGTGTGGACCTCGAGCCCTTGCCTCGTGAATTTATGCGCGATCCCGAATGGCTGAAGGATTGGAAAGAATAGCTAGAACATCGAATCGCGCGCATGATCCTTCTCGACACCAATGTGGTTTCAGAGCTGATGAAATCAACGCCGGCCCCGGCCGTGTTCGGGTGGGTGTCGCGCCAAGCGCCCGACGATCTATTCATCAGCACGATCAGCATGGCGGAGACCCTATTCGGTATCGAACTGCTCCCGAAGGGCAAAAGGCGCGACAGTTTACTTCGAGAAGCGGAGACGATTTTCGCAAGAGATTTCGCCGGCAGAGTGCTGGTATTCGATGAACAAGCTGCGCGCGCGTTCGCGTCGCTCGTGGCCACCCGTCGTATTCGAGGACGCCCGATTGGAATCGCGGATGGGCAAATCGCCGCCATTGCCAGTTGCCATCAGGCATCTCTAGCGACCCGTGACACCGGCGATTTCGAAGGATGCGGGGTCCGGCTGGTCAATCCGTGGGAAGGGTAGGACGTCGGGCTCTACCGCTAATGCTAGGTGCGTTGACCTCGCATGCCTCAATAAATACCTATTACGGTTTACACCAAGGAGGCCTGATCGCCTTCAGGCAATCCGCGTTGCGGGATGTGTTTTCAGAGTTGTTTGAGATCTCTTTAAGCCGATCGTTCATTGCTTCGATGGTACTGCTCGTATTGCTTTGTATATAGTGGCTGTCCCAGCCCCACTCCTCGGCTCCACGCTGCACACGGCGAATCTCGATCCAGTTTGCACAATTGCTCACCAGCAACGCCAATAACAGCAGTGGAGTCCAAGGAATACCCTTTAGCCTCTCAATCATGATGTCCTCCCGAAGGCACTAGAAATCCTACGCCCGCTCTTCAAAATTGATGGTGTGTAAGCGAGAGGAGCGCAGTATGACATGTCGCGAAATCAGATTATTGAACCTAATAGACGAGCGGACCGCGCAATACGGGTACGGCGGGTACAACCTTGAACAGGACCTTGGAGGCAGGATTTACACGGTGAAACTCTCAAGCCCGTGCGGCAAACGAGACAAAACTCTGATTATTTTCTCTGAAGCCGCTCAGCGAAGCATGGACGAAGGAGCACTCGCAGAAACCATCTGTAGAAACATCGACCGAGAACTCGGCGAAGGGAACTGCGGACGCGTATAGACGAATTCAGCAGATTCTGGGCAGTTGTTCTCCGCTCAGCATATCGACAACCCGATTCCCGCCGATACGGCTTTGCAGGACCACCATACGGCCGGGGCTATCCTCGACTTTGCCGACGCGGACAGCTCCCTCTGAGACTGGGACTTTCTTCATCACTTCGAGAGCAGCGTCGGATTGCGCGGCTGGGACGAACGCCGCGAACCGGCCTTCATTCGCGACATAAAGAGGATCCAGGCCGAGAATCTCGCACGCGCCCTGCACGACTTCATTCACCGGCATCAAGGCTTCTTCGAGCTTGATGCAAACGTTGCGGTCGGAGGCGATTTCGTTCAGCGTGGTCGCCAGTCCGCCGCGGGTGAGATCACGCAGGCAGTGAATCTCGATCCCTGCATTGAGCAGCGCTTCCACTGACGGCCAGACGTTGGCGCAGTCGCTCAAGATGGGCGATTCGAATTCCAGTCCTTCGCGAACCGAGAGAATCGCGATGCCGTGCCGGCCGAGATCACCGCTGACGATCACGGCGTCTCCGGGTTGAACGGAAGCTGGGCTGATGGGCGTTTTCACGTTCTCTTCAATCAATCCGATCCCCGACGTGTTGACGAAGACTCCGTCGCCTTTGCCTTTGTCGACGACTTTCGTATCGCCCGTGACGAGCTTCACGTTGGCGTTCGCAGCGGCGTCGCGCATCGACTTAACAATCGTCCGCAGCGTTTCCATCTCGAGGCCTTCTTCGAGAATGAATCCGGCGCTCAAATAGAAAGGGCGCGCGCCGCACATGGCGAGATCGTTGACCGTGCCGTTCACGGCGAGGTCGCCGATATTGCCTCCGGGAAACATGAGCGGGCGAACGACGAATGAATCCGTTGTAAATGCTAGGCGCGATCCATTGACGGGCACCACCGCGCCGTCATGCCGCTGCTCGAGCATGACGTTCGAGAAAGCGGGCATGAAAATCTTCTCGATGAGCTGATGCGTGAGACGTCCGCCGCCGCCGTGCGCGAGCACGATGCGGTCGTCAGCGACTCGCGGGACCGGACAGCTCAGGTTGAACGTTTTGACGTCTGCCATAGTGGTAGTAGGCTGCGCACGCGCCTTCCGACGATACCATGGGCGCGCCGAGAGGATTCTCCGGTGTGCACTTCACGGCAAAGGCCGGACATTCGTGCGGCTTCTTGATTCCCTGCAAAATGAGTCCGCTGATGCACTCGGGAGATTCGCTGGCCGGCTGGCCCTCGAAGGGAAAGCGGAGGTTGGCATCGTATTTCTGAAAGCGCCCGCGAAGCTGGAATCCGCTGGCCGGAATTTCTCCGAGCCCGCGCCACTGCCGAGGGGTGATCTCGAACACTTCCGCGATGCGCTCCTGCGCTGGACGATTCCCTTCCCGCCGCACGGCGCGCGCGTACTGGTTCTCGACATCGTGACGGCCTTCTTCGAGCTGGCTGACGGTCATGTGAATGCCTTCGAGAAGGTCGAGCGGCTCGAATCCGGTAACGACAATTGGGACCTTATATTTCGTCGCGATCGGGAAATATTCTTCGAATCCCATGATCGTACAGACGTGGCCCGCCGCCAGAAATCCCTGCACGACGCAGTTCGAAGATGAGAGCAGCGCTTCCATTGCTGGAGGAACTAACACGTGCGAGACGAGCAAAGAGAAATTCTCGATGCCTTCGTGATCGGCCTGCCACGCGGCCATCGCATTCGCGGGCGCCGTAGTTTCAAATCCGACAGCGAAGAATACGACCTGCTTCTCTGGATTCTGCTTCGCGAGCTTGAGCGCATCGAGCGGAGAGTAGACGATGCGCACGTCCGCGCCTTCGGCCTTCACGTCGAACAGGCTCTTGGTCGATCCCGGCACGCGCAGCATGTCGCCGAAGGAACAGAAGATCGCGTCCGGCCGCTTGGCGATGGCGACGGCTTTGTCGATCAGTTCGATCGGCGTGACGCAGACCGGGCAGCCCGGGCCGTGGACGAGCGTGATCTGTTTGGGCAGCAGGTCTTCGAGGCCGCTCTTGACTATGGTGTGGGTCTGGCCGCCGCAGATTTCCATGATGGTCCACGGGCGGGTGATTTTCTGCCGGATCGCCGTTGCGAGCGCCTCGGCGGCCTTCTGGTCGCGGTATTCACTGACGAACTTCACCGAGTTCCTCTTCCAGTCCGCCCATCTGTTTGAGATATTCGAAGACGCGTTGGGCCTCGTCTTCGTCGATCACGCTGATGGCGAATCCAACGTGAACCAGAACATATTTGCCGACTTCCGCTTCGGGAGTGTACGCGAGATTGATTTCTTTGCGGATGCCGCCGAAGTCGACCTTGGCGCGGCGAAAGGCTATGTCGCCGGCGTCGATGATTTCTACCACCTTGCCTGGAACTGCAAGACACATGAGAGCACCTCGACAAAACAGTTTCAAAGTTTCACGGTTTCAAAGTTTCGAGCCATTGCTGCTTGCCCTAGCGCGATGCCGCCATCGTTCGGCGGCACCTGACGGTGCGTGTACACCGTGAATCCGCGAGACTCCAGAACCGCCGCGGCGCGCTCCGTCAGATAGCGATTCTGGAAAACTCCGCCGCTCAGAACAATCTGCTTGAGCCCGGACTGCTCGGCCACCTGCAAAATCCATGCAACCAGCGCATTGTGGAACCGCGCGGCAATTCTCGGAACAGCAATCCCTGAGCGCTTGTCTTCCACTACGGACGCGATCAGCGATCCCCAGTCCCCGTCTTTCAAAGAATACGCCTCTTCTGTGCGCAACGATCCGATTTCGTTTTCCAGCAGCATCGCTGCCTGACCTTCAAAGCGGTTCTGCTGCGCGATGCCGGTGATGGAAGATACGGCATCAAAGAGGCGTCCCACGCTGGTTGTCGGGACGACGTTGATGCCGCGTTCCAGCATGTGACGAATTTTCAAATACTCCAATAGGGGTTTCCCCGATGCAGCATTGCTATGCGAGGAGTCAAGCAACTTCGCCCCGAGGACTTCGAAGAGCAGGCTCGCAGCCGAGCGCCAGCCTTCGCGGACAGCCACATCTCCGCCGGGCAAGCGGAAAGGTCGAAGGTAGGCAATGCGCTCGAAGCGACCGTTCTCGACGCGGAAGAATTCTCCGCCCCAGATCGCGCCATCGAGGCCGTAGCCGGTGCCGTCCCACGAAACGCCTAGGTACGGTTCATCGAGATTGTTTTCGGCTGCGCAGGCGGCTACGTGCGCTTGATGATGCTGCACACGAATGATCGGCAGTCCCGATTGTTCCGCCCAGTGCGTCGACGCGTAGTCTGGATGCAGATCGCAGACCACAGCTTCCGGCTTGAAACTGTAAAGGCGGCAGAGATCGGCGATCGTGCGTTCGAACGCACGGCGCGCTTCGACCGTCTCTAGATCGCCGATGTGTTGACTGAGAAAAACATCGCGCCCCACGCCGATGGCTACCGTGTTCTTGAGATGTCCGCCGACCGCGAGCACGGCAGGAAGTTCGCGACTGACGCGGATTCCAAGCGGCGCGTACCCGCGGGCACGGCGCAGGATTCCCACCCGCCCGCGCGTGAGGCGCACCACGGAATCGTCGCAGGCGCGGACGATAGGTCGGTTATGCATCAGAAATCGGTCGGCGATATTTCCTAGCCGCTCGGTCGCTTCATCGTTGCCGATCGCGATCGGTTCGTCGCTGCGGTTGCCGCTGGTCGCGATCAGCGGGTATGGGCATTCGCGCATCAGCATGTGATGCAGCGGCGAGTACGGCAGCATCACTCCGAGATAGGGCGAGCAATGGGCGACGTTCCAGGCAATGTTGGTGCCGGACTTGGGCTTGAGGAGAACGATCGGCGCCGCCTGGGATTCCAGCACTTCGACCTCAGCAAGTGAGATCTCGCAATATTCGCGCACCATTTCGAGTGACGGCATCATCAGCGCGAATGGCTTCTCTTCCCGGTGCTTGCGTTGGCGGAGTCGGGCCACAGCCGCAGGCTGGCGGGCGTCGACCAGAAGCTGAAAACCTCCGATGCCTTTGACGGCAATGATCTCCCCGCGCAAGAGGGCTGTCGCCATTTCGGCGATGGTGCAATCCAGTTTCGGTCCACAGACCGGGCATGCATTCGGTTGCGCGTGGAAGCGGCGGTTCGCAGGATTCTCGTACTCCTCGCGGCAGGCCGGGCACAGGGTGAATTCGCGCATTGTCGTGTTTGGCCGGTCATACGGAATGTCCACGACGATGGTGTAACGCGGTCCGCAATTCGTACAGTTCGTAAAGGGATACTGATAGCGACGGTTCGCCGGATCGAAAAGTTCGGCAAGACATTCTGGACAGGTCGCCAGATCGGGCAGAACGTTGACCGACTTTGCCGAATCCGTGTCGCTGTGATGGATTTCGAATTTCGTAAATCCCTGCAAGGGCAGCCAGGCCGACTCGCGCGCAGTGATGACAGATGCCTTGGGCCGCTCGAGTTCGATCCGCTGCTCGAAGCGGCGAAGTTCCTCAGGTGTGCCTTCAACTTCGACGACAAGCCCCGAGGAGGAGTTCAGCACCCATCCGGTGAGCGACATTTCCGTGGCGAGGCGGTAGACAAACGGACGGAATCCCACTCCCTGCACGGCTCCGCGGAGGGTGATGCGCAGCCTTTCGACGGCAGGTTTGGACGCCACTGGCATGTCAGCTTGATTGTAGGCCTGTGTTCGGCCGGATGGAACGGAGAAGCGGTTTAGCAGCGAACCGCGAAGGGTTTCACCACAAAGGCCACGAAGTGGCACGAACGAAGAAGTTACGTTTTCCTTCGTGCAACTTCCTGTCCTTTGTTGTTGATGAATTTCTGCACCAGCTCGTCGATGCGGACGACGAGTTCGGGAATAGCGGCTTTCACCGGAGCTGAAAGTGATTCTCCATGATCGAAGTTCTTGCCAACCAGGGTGGCAGAGTAGGCGCGAGGGCGCACATTGTAGAGCTGCGCGGCCAGAGCCAAGACGTGGGACGGCGAGACCGCGTGACAGAATCCCGGCGCATCGGATGAGGCGGAAGTCGCCGATAGCTGTGTAATTCGAACGTCTCCGGGGCGTCCCGGCCCGGCGGCGGCGTCGACGAAGATGACGCATCCGGAGCGGCTGACGGACTCGGCTAATTCGGGGCCGAGTTGGTGCAGGGTGACGACCTCGACTTCATCAACGGAATATTTTGCCGCGAGCACATCGGCGGCGCGCCATGCAAGTCTGTCATCGGAACGAAGAGGATTCCCAAAGGCGAAGATGAGAACGCGAGGCATCGTGTCGAGTGTACGTGGTTCACTCTCGCTTGATCTCGTCTAGCACTTCGCCTCCTGCATCGACGAGTTGAATCTGCAGATCCATCTGACCCAAGGCGTGCGTGGAGCAACTCAGGCAGGGATCGTAGCAGCGGATTACGGCCTCAACACGATTGAGCATTCCAGGATTCAGACGCTTGCCCTGCACGAAGTGCTTGGCGACCTGCAGCACGCTGCGGTTCATCGCCAGATTGTTGTGTCCCGTGGCGATTACCAGGTTCACCCAGCGGATCAGACCCTGCTCGTCAATCTTGTAATGGTGGAACAGCGTGCCGCGCGGGGCTTCGCAGGCGCCGACGCCTTCGAGGGCGTTGGGCCTCGCCACGGCGCGCACGTGTTTGGACAGGATCTCAGAATCGTTCAGCAGTTGCTCGAGCCGCTCGATGCAGTAGAGGATCTCGATCAGCCGCGCGTGATGATAGTGGAACGAGCTCAGGACTGCCGTTCGCTGCAGTTCGTGGAATTCGGCAAGTTCCTGATCGGCGCGCGGCGTGCCGCAGCGATCGGCGACGTTCAGCCGCGCCAGTGGCCCAACGCGGTAGACGCCCTCGGGAAATCCCTTTGGCTTGTAGTACGTGGATTTCAGATACGACCAGGGCTCGACTTTTTCCCCGATATATTCGGAGTAGCTCGTGGGGTCGAGATCGTCGGCGACCACGTGGCCCGAGGCGTCGACGATGCGTAGCTTGCCGTCGTAGAACGTGAGGCCGTTGTCTTTCTTCACGATGCCCATGAACATCGTAGGGAAGTTGCCGAAGGTGGAAATCTCCTCGCGGAAACGCTCTATCGTGCTCTTAAACCACTCGAGCGTTCGCTCGGCGATGGCCATCGCCTCCGGGATAGCTTCGAGAATCGCGTCACGATTCGCTTGCGTCAGCGGTTCGCTGACGCCCCCAGGGACGATCCAGGCCGGATGGATGCGCTTTCCCCCCAGCCGCTCAATGATCTTCTGGCCAAACTGCCGCAGCCGGATGCCGTCGAGCGCGAGTTCCGGATGCTTCTCGGCCACACCGAAGATGTTGCTCTTCGCAGGATCGGCATCCATACCCAAGAGAAGGTCGGGTGAGGAAAGATGGAACAGGCTGAGCGCGTGTGATTGCGTGACCTGCGCAAGCCCGAAGATGCGGCGCAGCTTGTCGGCCGTGGGCGGAATGCGCACCGCCAGCAGGGAATCGCAGGCCTTGGCGGAAGCAATGAGATGGCTCACCGGGCAAATGCCGCAGATCCGTGCCATCAGTGATGGCATCTCGTAGAAAGGTCGGCCTTCGCAGAGCTTTTCGAATCCGCGGAACTGGGTCACGTGAAAGCGCGCGTCCTCGACGCGGCCTTCGTCGTTCAAATGCAGCGTGATCTTCGAGTGGCCTTCGATGCGCGTCACCGGATCGATGACGATGGTATTGCCCTGCTTCACAAAGTCTCCCTTTTAGCAGTGAGCGGTGAGCGATGAGCAGTGAGCAAACAAACATCCAACAAAGTGTTTCTGCTCATTGCTCTCCTACGATCCGAATCTCGTTTTCAAACTCAAATCAGGCATGCGACCTTCGAGCAACTCCGAAACTGCGTAATAGATCGTGTCGGCCGAAGGAGGGCAGCCCGGAACAAATACATCCACGCTGACAAACTCGTGCACCGGCCGCGACGTCGACAACAGCGCGGGCACAACCTGATCGGGAATGCCGGGATCGAACGTGACATTCTCGCGGTAGGCGCGGTCGTACACCGCCTTCGTGCCAAACGGATTGCGCATGCCCGGAACGTTCGCGGTTACTGCGCAGTCTCCCAGCGAGACGAGTATTTTCGTGCGTTCGCGAACGATCTTGATCTTATGCAGGTCTTCCTCGCTGCTCACCGCACCCTCGACCAGCGTGACATCGACGTCCTCGGGAAATTCCTTGGCATCGACCAGCGGGCTGTAGACAAGATCGGCCGCGCCGGCGATGGCGAGCAGGCGCTCGTCCATATCGAGAAACGACATGTGGCAGCCCGAGCACCCGTCGAGCCAAACAGTGGCGATTCGTTTCTTACTCATCGATACCACTCATTCGTTTTCCTCGCGCATCATGGTCAGGTAGGGCAGGAACTGCCGGCGCTTGAGCATCTCGGCGACCGAGCGTCCTTTTTCAAACAGCGCCCCGGTCGGACATACATGCACGCACTTGCCGCAACTAGTGCAGGTTTCCGACGTTCCCCATGCCTCATTCAAGTCGGTAATCACTTTGGCATCGATGCCGCGGCCCATGACGTCCCAGGTATGGGCGCCCTCGATCTCGTCGCAAACGCGCACGCAGCGCGTACACAGGATGCAGCGGTTGTGATCGATCACGAACCGCTCGTGCGAGGCGTCGACATCTTCTTTCGGATACCGGTACGGAAAATGCACGTGCGTGATGCCGAGCCGCTGCGCGAGCATTTGCATCTCGCAGTGCCCATTCGAGACGCAGACCGAGCAGACGTGGTTGCGCTCGGTGAACAGTAGTTCCAGGATCATCCGGCGGTAATTGTTCAGCCGCTCAGAGTCGGTGGTGACCTCCATACCTTCTTCGACCGCTGTCACGCAGGCCGGGAGGAGTTTGTTCTGACCTTTGATTTCGACCAGGCACAACCGGCAGGCGCCGACGTCAGAGAGTCCGTCCATCTCGCAGAGCCGGGGAATGAAGATGCCGTTCTGGCGGGCGACGTCGAGGATACTCTCCTCCTGGCGTCCGGTAACATCGCGGCCGTCGATCTTGAGCGTTTTGACCGTGGCGACGGGCCTCATGCGGATTCTCCTACCGTCTGCTTATCGCAAACTCCCGCGGGACATCGATGTTCCTGAATGTGCGCGCGATATTCCTCGGCAAACGACCGCAGCGTGCTCACGACCGGATTCGGGGCCGATTGCCCTAATCCGCAGAGGCTCGTGTGCTTGAGCAGGTCGCAGAGTTCTTCAAGCATCTTCAGATCCTGCTCGGTCGCTTTCATATTGCCGATCGCGGTCAGGATGCGGTGCATCTGGTACGTTCCCACGCGGCACGGAATGCATTTTCCGCACGACTCGGTCATGCAGAAATCCATGAAGTACTTCGCGACGTCGACCATGCACGAACTTTCGTCCATAACGATCATGCCGCCCGAGCCCATAATCGATCCCGCACGCGCCAGCGATTCATAATCCACCGGCATGTCGAGGCAGTCGGTGGGCAAACATCCGCCGGAAGGTCCGCCTGTCTGAACTGCCTTGAACTTCCGCCCTTCGGGGATGCCGCCGCCAATCTCAAAGACCATTTCGCGCAGCGAGATACCCATCGGCACCTCGACCAGCCCGGTGTTCTCGACCCGCCCGGCCAAGGCGAAGACTTTAGTCCCTTTGCTCTTTTCGGTGCCAATCTGCGCGTACCACTCGCCGCCATTGCGGATGATCGGGGCGATGTTGGCGTAGGTCTCGACGTTGTTGATCAAGGTGGGCTGCCCGAACAGGCCTTCCATCGCCGGATACGGCGGCCGCGGACGTGGCGTTCCGCGTTTGCCTTCGACGGAGGCAATCAGCGCAGTTTCTTCGCCGCAGACGAACGCTCCGGCACCGAGACGCAGGTCAATGCGGAAGCTGAAGCGCGTTCCGCAGATGTTCGACCCCAGCAAGCCAACGCGTTCCGCCTGGCGGATCGCGTTGCGCAGCCGCTTGATGGCCAGTGGATATTCCGCGCGAACATAAATGTAGGCTTCCGATGCTCCCACGGCGTAGCCGGCAATCAGCATACCCTCGAGCACGCGATGCGGGTCGCTTTCAAGCACGCTGCGATCCATAAACGCGCCGGGATCGCCTTCATCGGCATTACAGATGACGTATTTCTGGGTGCCAACCGACTTGGCGACCGTGCTCCACTTGAGACCCGTGGGATATCCCGCGCCCCCGCGCCCGCGCAGTCCACTTTTCGTAACTTCATCGACAACTTCGCGCGGCGACATCTCGGTCAGAACTTTGATCAGCGCCGTGTATCCATTGACCGAAACATAGTCCTCGATGCGCTCGGGATCGATGTTGCCGGAATTCTCGAGCACAATTTTTTTCTGCCGCTGGAAGAATGGAACGTCGGTGGGACAGACTAGGCGCTCGACCGGCTTCCCCTCGAGACTGTCAAGGATCGCGGCGCCGTCGGCGGCTTCAACCTTCTTATAGAAGACTCCGGCACTGGTCGAGACCAACGGCCCCTCGGAGCAGAGTCCCATGCAGCCAACGCCCTTGACCTGGCAGTGATCTTTCGTTCCGCGGCGTGCGACTTCATGGTCGAGCGCGTCTTTCACCGACTGACTCTGGCATGAAAGGCATCCGGCAGCGACGCAGACATTCACCCGCCGGGTAAAGCGGTTCTGCTCCTCGCGTTCGGTTTCGGCTATCTGATCGAGTTCCTCAGGCGTCATGCGCTGGTCCATTTCTTCAGGCGCTCGCGGATCGCCGGCGCTGCAACCTTGCCGGCAACCTCCTGATCGTAGACAACGGCGGGAGCCAGGCCGCACGATCCCAGGCAGCGCGCGGTCAGCAGCGAGACTTTCTTGTCGAGGGTCGTTTCTCCGGGAGCAATACCGAGATCTTTCTGCACGGCATCCAGCAGTTGCGGGGCTCCCTTGATGTAGCACGCCGTTCCCATGCAGATCACGCAGGTATGCTCACCCGCCGGTTTGAGCGTGAAGAAGTGGTAGAAGGTTGCGACGCCGTAGGCACGGCTCAGGGGAACTCGCAACGACATCGCAACATAACGCAGAGCCTGCTCGTCCAGGTATCCGAAAGCTTCCTGTACGGTGTGCAGCGTCTCAATCAGGCCGCGCGCCTGCTGGCCCTGACGCCGTATGGTGGCGTCCACCAGCTTCCAGCGTTTGTCCTGATTGGGAGGAGTGGGTTTTGCAACATATGAGGGCATATCCGTTCGTACCTGCAAATAAATTCAGTATGAAGCGATGAATGCGCATGAATAATTTGTAGAGAACTGCCTATCTTATTCCTCGCTATTATTGACTACAACCGCTAGTAAACATTTTTCTCGCACTTTAGTTTCAATTTGGTTCGCAGTTCCGATGAGGCCTTCGATCGCGACAAAGCCCCAACCTGTCCATGGGCGAATCGCCCGGATTCGTACGATTTTTAAAATTGTTTTACCCGCTTTGATCGAAACTTCCCCATCTCTTTATTGGCGCGTCTCGACCGCCATTTTGTGAACGCCCTTCATTCGCGGATCGTCAGTACCGGACAATGCGCGTGCGCGATGACCTGATGCGTCGCCGACCACGGCAGGTGCGTGCTGGCAACATCGGCAGACGAACGCGCTCCAACGACAATCATGTCGGCTTCGCGCTCGGACGCAACCTTCAAGATGCGTTCCGCGGCGTTGCCGAACTCCAGCAGCATTTCAGGTGCGTATTGCAGCGCCGCATTCGGCGGAAGCAGCTCTTTTAGTTTCTTGACTCCATCCTCGATTGGACCAGGCCTGCTTCCGAGCTGCGTGTAGTCCTCGAGGACGTGCATCATCGTCAGACGTGAGCGAAATTCCTCGGCCAGCGCAACCGCTTGCTTCGCCATCCGCGGGGCATCGTCTGTGAAGTTCGTGGCGAAAACGATCTGCTGCAGCTCCAGCTCGACGGGAGCCAGATCACGTCCACGATGCGGGAATGCCGGCAACTTGGCTCGCCCACAGACTTTCGGTCCCACGGTCAGAACCGGGCAGTGGGCGTGCCGGAGAATGTCCTCGGCAACTGAGCCCAGCAGCAATTTTCCCAGCCCCGTGCGGCCGTGGGTTCCGACCACAATCAGGTCGACTTCGTTCTCTTCGATGATCGCGGCGAGATTTTTCCAGATCATCCCGTGCCGGACATAGTTGTGGTGGGGAAATCCCTCGAACCGGTCGGAGATCTGATCAAGTTTTTCCTTGGCCTCGGTGTGGGCGTCTTCGTAGATCGTGCCCATGCTGACGTAATCCACCCCGCCAGATGCGATCAGCAGGCTGGCGTCCGAAAGGATATGCGCCATATGCAACGTGCTGCCAAAATGGCGGCAAATAGCTGTCGCATAGGGAAGGGCGGCTTCCGAACAGGCGGAAAAATCGGTGGCAAACAGAACGTTCTTCACCGAAACGGCGGAGGCAAGCTTCGGCGAAACGACGCGGTCGGCGACCGCGCTGGAACTTTCAATTCTGGCCTCTACGAGTGCCATAGAACACCTCCTGCACCCGTTTGTAGGATCACATCGAAGGTCACGGATGGGATATGGCGGCTGTCACCCGTTTTTGTGATTGAGATCACAGCGGAAGGGAAAACAACCACAAACGCCACGAAGTCACACGAAAGACTTAGTTGCCCGTGTTACTTCGTGCCCTTTGTGGTTGAAATAATTTGTTACTGCGCGAAGCCATCCGCCTGGGTGACCGCGCCGATCGCGACCGTGTGATCTATGTACATCCGGCCGGCGTCGAGCGCCTTGCGGTCGAGTTCGAGCAGCGCCGGATTCTTGACCTTCGCTTCCAATACTTTGACGGCCGTATCGGAAGAGAGACATTCGGTCTCTTCGAGCAAGGCTCCCATCATGATCACATTCGCGACTTTAGCCGAGCCCAGCTTGTCGGCAATCTCCGATGCCGGAATGCAGACGACCTGCGCATTCGGAATCGTCAGATCTTCGGGCAGTTTCTCGCGACCATAAATGATCGTTCCCCCGGGCGCAATCTCGGCCGCGAATTTCCGCAGCGAGATTTCATTCATTGCAATCAGAACTTCAGGGCGCGACAGGACCGGCGATCCAATCCGCTCTTTCGACAAACACACATGGCAGTGCGCGCTGCCGGATCGCATTTCCGGGCCATACGAAGGCAGCCAGCTGACTTCGAGGCCTTCGCGCATGCCCATCTCGGCCAGAAGCTGTCCCAGCAGGAGCACGCCCTGCCCGCCGAAACCCGCGATTTTGATCCCCATGTGCGTGAAATGATGCGGGCGTCCGTGCACCATGCCTTCGCGCGCCACGTGCCTCTCGCCTTCGACCAGTTCCTGGACAGTCTTGTGCGGAGGAACGTTAGTATTGGGAATTTCCAAATTGCGGTCGCGGAATACTTCGAGCGGGAAGTTCGGAATCATCTTCTCCGCAACCCACTTCCGTGCTTCCACCGGATCCTTGCCCCAGATCGTTGGGCAAGGAGAAAGAATCTCGACAAATGTGAACCCTGCGCCGGTCTTCTGCATTTCGAGCGCTTTGCGGACCGCGCGGCGCGCTTTCATGATGTTCTTGTTATCGGAAAGCGCCACCCGCTCGATGTACACGGGCGCTTCAAGCGACGCAAGCATTTCAGCCATGTGCAGCGGGAAGCCTTCGTTCACCGGGCGGCGTCCCCAGGGTGATGTGGTGCTGCGCTGGCCGACCAGCGTCGTGGGAGCCATCTGCCCGCCGGTCATGCCATAGATCGCGTTGTTCACGAAGAAAACGCTGATCTTCTCGCCGCGGTTGGCGGCGTGCACGATCTCCGCCGTGCCGATGGCAGCCAGGTCTCCATCGCCCTGATACGCGATAACAATCTTGTCAGGACACGCGCGTTTGAGACCAGTAGCAGCAGCCGGAGCACGTCCGTGGGCAACCTGCACGTTACCCACATCAAAGTAGTAGTACGCAAAGACGGAGCAGCCAACTGGGCTGACCAGGATCGTCTGATCCTGCAATCCCAGATCTTCCAGAGCTTCCGCGATCAGCTTATGAGCGACGCCGTGCCCGCATCCGGGACAATAGTGCGTCTGGTGCTTGAGGTCGGATTTTCGATCGAACTCCGGATAGAACGCCTTGGACCGCTCGTGCACGATTTCATATTGCGCGGTGGCCACTTTCAGTTCCTCCAGCATCACGCTCTTCTCCGCCATGTTGAAGCCCTCTCTTCGGCTCTGGGATCGCGGTACCGGCACTTAGCTGAAGCCGAGAGCCGAAAGCGGCATGCCGATCTCAGACCCGTGCCGCCACGTTCTCCTCAATCTTCGCGAACAACTCCTCGACTCCCGGGACGTTTCCGCCAACACGTCCGTAGAACTCAACCGGACGCTTGCCATCCAACGCCAGCCGGACATCTTCCACCATCTGCCCGTTGCTCAGCTCCACCGTAAGAATCTTTTCGGCCTGTAGCGCTGTCGCGGCCAGTTCCTTTGACGGAAACGGCCACAGCGTAATCGGGCGGAACAGGCCGACCTTGATCCCGGCCTTGCGCGCCGCGTCGACCGCGGAACGCAGCACGCGCGAAACAATGCCGTAACCGACGACAATCAGTTCAGCATCATCCGTGCGGTATTCTTCACACCGCGTTTCCGTCTGCTGCGCGCGGATATATTTCGCTTCCATCTGACGCTGGTGACGTTCGAGATCGTCGGACTCGAGGAAGATCGAGCTGACCATGTTCTTTCTAGTCTCCGCGGTTCCCTGTACCGCCCACGGTTTTTCGGGCGCAACAACTTCGCGATACGCCAGATCGAGGGGCTCCATCATCTGGCCGACAAAGCCATCGGTCAGCACGACCGCCGGATTGCGGTACTTGTCCGCGAGTTCAAAGGCGAGAATCGTCAGATCGGCCATCTCCTGCACCGATGCGGGCGCGACCACGAGATTGCGATAGTTGCCGTGTCCTCCGCCCTTCACCATCGCGAAGTAGTCGCTTTGCTCTGGAGCGATGTTGCCCAGGCCCGGGCCTCCGCGCATCACATCGACGATCACGCAGGGCAACTCGGCTCCGGCAAGATACGAGATGCCTTCCTGCATCAGACTGAGCCCCGGACCAGAGGACGCCGTCATCACACGAATCCCGGCAGAGGCTGCGCCATAAACCATGTTGATGGAAGCCGTTTCGCTCTCGGCCTGTACAAACGTTCCGCCGACTTCCGGAAGATAGAGCGCCGCCGCTTCGGCGACTTCACTGGCAGGAGTGATGGGATATCCGTAATACGCCCGGCAGCCGGCCAGCACGGCCCCTTTAATGACTGCGACGTTGCCTTTACAGAGTTGCCGCATGGTCTCCTCCTGCGTGTACTTGAACAGTCACTTTCGGAGGCGGCGCCAGGCGATAGACCGTGATCGCGCCCGGCTCCGGGCAGCAGTAGAAACAGATCCCACATCCAGTGCAATCGTGGCCGGTATAGCGCGCGGGATGTACGCCATAGTGGCTTAACTCAGGCGCCAGTTCCAGACACTTCGGCGGACAAGACTCGACACACAGCCCGCAACCTTTGCACTCTTCGACATCGATCGTGATGTTTCCACGCGCCGCCATTGGCTCACCTCGAATTCACTGTCTGTGCCGCTTGAGGATGCTGCAGCCACTTTGTTTTCTCGCAGTACTCCCACAGTTCCGCGCGGAAATCGGGATGCGCGATGTCGATCAGCGCCTTGGCCCGCTCGCGGATCGACTTGCCGTGCAAGTACGCCACGCCGTATTCGGTCACGATATAGCGGACCAGTCCGCGCGAGGTAACCACGCCTGCTCCCGCATCAAGCGTTGGAACAATGCGCGAGATTTTTCCTTGCTTGGCCGTGGACGAAATCGCGATGATCGGTTTGCCGCGTTTTGCCCGCGAGGCCCCGCGCAGGAAATCAACTTGTCCGCCGATTCCGCTATAGAACTGGTTCCCGATGGAGTCGGAGCAGACTTGCCCGGTCAGATCGACTTGAATCGCCGAGTTGATGGCTACCATGTTGTCGTTGCGCGCGATCAATCCTGGATCATTGGTGTAAGCCGTCGGATGGAACTCGAATATCGGATTGTTATCGACAAATTCGAACAGCCTTTTCGTGCCCAGAACAAATCCCAGAATGATCTTGCGCGGCTTGAAATTCTTGCGCGCACCCGTGAGCACGCCGGCTTCGATCAGCGGAATCACCCCGTCGGAAACCAGTTCACTGTGCACGCCGAGATCCTTCCGATCCATCAGCATCGGCAGGACTGCATCGGGAATGCCGCCGATGCCGGTCTGCAGCACGGCTCCGTCGTCGATCAGGCCCGCGACATTGCGTGCAATGGCAACCTGCAGATCCGTCACCGTGGGCCTCTTCAGCGCGCATAGGGGCCGCGAAGATTCCACAAATGCATCGATGTCATCGACGTGGATGAAACTGTCGCCGTAGGTGCGCGGCATGTTGTCGTTGATCTGTGCGACTACGTGTTTGGCCACGCGCGCCGCCGTCAGAGTCGTATCGACTCCTACGCCGAAGCTGCAGAATCCATGCGAATCGGGCGGGGAAACTTCAATCAAAGCGACGTCGATGGGCATCTGCCCGCTCTCGAACAGACCCTCGATTTCGCTCAGGTAGATGGGAGTGTAGTCGGCGCGTCCGTCGTTGATCGCTTCGCGCACATTTGCGCCGATAAACATCGCGTTATGCCGGAAGTGGCCCGCCATTTCCGGCGCGACATAGGGCGCGCAGCCCATCGTCATCATGTGTACGATTTCTACGTCGTAGACTTCCGGCGCACGCCGGATTAGCGCTTCAACCAGTGTTTCAGGCTCGGCGCATCCTGGCTGAATGTAGACGCGCATCCCGGACTTCACGCATCCCAGCGCGTCGTCCGCGATCTTCAGCCGCTTCTTGTATTCCATCTCCCATGACATCGACATCCGTTCCGCTCCCCTAGCAGGCCCTCAACGCGCCCAGGCGCGATTCACGGGCCACTTCTTCTTCGTACCCCACAGCGGCATAATAAATTGCCCGGTCGAAAAACATCTCGAGCATCTGCAGGAGTTCCAGCTCTCCCATAATCTCGACCGCCCGGTCCATGACCGCTTCGCTTTTCAGAAACTCCCAGAGATTTTCTTTCGTGAGCACAATCGCCTGCACCACCTCGCTCAGCGGCACTCCCTGATGGGCGCGGCGCGCTCCGATTTCGAGATATCGGTGCTCGATATCCAGTTCATTCTTGCCCAGCAGCCATTCACCGAGGTGGCGATAGATTTCATAGACGCGCTCGCGCAACTCATGCGCCGGAATCTCCCGGAAATGGGTGATTTGCGTATTGCTCTGGACCTTCTCTTCAAGACCAGCTGCGAGAGCATCGGCGTGCGCTTCGATCAGACGTACCAGCCTGTAGGAGAACATCATACTCACCCCCTCGTCTCAAAGACGAGCCCTACGTCATACCCCGACTTTGACGGCCGCGTCCTGGTTCGCCCAGCCCTCGACCGGAATCTTGATGGTTTCCACCGCCGGCTCGAGCGTCTGCGGAACCGTGATGGCTCGTGAAATCAGGCACAGCGATTTGGCGCGCCGCAGCAGATTCAATCCCAATTCGCATTGATCTTCCGAATGAACAGTCAAGCGAGGGCGGATCAGAATCTCATTGAAGCCGCTTCCATTGGAGCGGCTGCGGCGTACACTGCCCTCGATCTCCACTTCCAGATCGGTGTACTCGAACTTCGCTCCTCGTGCCACGTCGTTGAATGTCGTGGTAAAGCAGCCCGCGAGAGAGCACAGCAGCAGTTGCTCGGGAGTCCACCTGCCCTGCAACCCGCCCAGTTCCGCCGCCTCGGAGAAATGGATCGTGTTCGGAGAGGACTCGCATTTGGCCAGCCCAGTACGGCCTGACGTCCACCAGGCCGAAACGCGATAGGTATACTCTGCAGCCATGTTCAGACTCCCTGGCGCTCCCAGTGCGCCCTCCCCCACTCACGACGATAGCGAGAAGATCACCGTGATCGTGGTCTCCACTTCTACCGGCTGCCCGTTCAGCAGATACGGTTTGTAGCGCCACTGTTTTACCGCCGCGAGGGCGGCGGGAACCAGCATTGGATGCCCGCTAATCAATTGCAGATTTTCAATCTGCCCGGTGGTACTGATCACCGCGCTCAGTACAACATCACCCTGTACCCGGGCCGCTCGCGCAATCGATGGATACACCGGCTCCTCTTTGTGGATCAGAAGGCCTTTCGTAACTCCCTGCGAGATACGGATGCGCTGTGGCGTGTTCGGAACCAGTTTGGGAACTGCCGACAGATTCGAAGTCGAGCTGACGATGCCGCCGATTACGCCGCCCAGTTGGCCGCCGGGAATGCCTCCCGGAACTCCGCCTACCACACCACTGGCAGCTGCCATCGGAGGAGGCGCCTCTTCTTCCTTAATCATTTCGATCTTCTGCGGAATCCTCGTCGGTGTACGCAGTTGCCCGGTATTCAGCATGTCCGTCTGTATCTGCCGCACAACCCGCTTTACCTGCTCCGCAGCTGCCGGAGGGGGCGGCGGTGGCGGTGGTGGCGGCGCCACCAGAAAGGTGAGTAGCTGCGCCTTGGGCAACGTGTCAGTGAAAACCAGCGGCATGACCAGCATGATGCCGACCGCCACGCAGTTGAAAATAAACGAGGTCGTCGTTGCCATGGCCTTCCGCTTGCCTGCTCCGGCAAATTCCAGCAGACTGTCGGAAAACATCGTCCTTGGCGCTATGGCTGCCGGTACGGGTTCCTTGCGGGGCAGAACGGCCGCCCCTGGACGGCCACCTGGCTTGACTTCCTTGACTTCCGGTTCATGAATCTCAATCGTGCCCATCGGAACCTCCGTGCCTCACCCTTTTACAGTCTTGCGTGGATCCTTCGGACGATGTGCTTGACAGGGCACATCTGCCGCGTCCATGCACATCTTCTTCGAACCCCTAACTCCAGCAAATGGCAAGCATCACGGCTGTTTGTGATCGAAATCACGTCCCACCTTTTCGGCCCTAAACGGAAGTAATCGGAGCAGTTACGACCCTAGAAAATGCCGGAAGAGAGCTTGGCAAGAACTTGCTTGCGAAGAAGCAGCGAAAAAAGCAGATCGGCAGGACGGACGGCTCCCAAAAGACCGGTGGCACCTGGAAACTTCTAACTTCCCCTAATGCTGTCCTTCGGTGCTGTTGATGACTTTGGCGTACGAACCATCGCCGGTCGCGCCGGATTGTCCCGGCTGCCCGACCGCCTGGAAATAGGGCAACTGATCCTGCGGTGGCAAAGCGATGATTGGAATCTGAACGCTCCCCGGACCACAGAGCCCATTGGTGGCGGGAAGCACGCAGTAGTTCGGATCGTACGCAAGTAGCGCGTCGAGAGTATACAACTCGAGGATCGTCATGTGCCGCTGCACTGCAAATGGCAGCAGCGGACGCAGGTCTCCCGTCGCACTGTTTGTGCCTGAGATCGCCACTGGAGCCGATAAACCGGCCTGCTGCAATTCGAGTGGAATACCGCTCTGATAATTGCTGTCGAAAGCTCCGCACCAGTCTGATGAGCAGTCTTTGCCGGCGCCGTAGTTCGTGATATCGCTGGCCTGCAGCCCCTGGCTGCCGATGCCGTTCGTTTGCCCGGAAGCGTTCTTGTACGTAACAGCAATCTGCGCCTCGTCACTGCCGTACGAAGGATCAGCCGAGGCTCCGCTTCCCGATTCGTTCAGCGGATCGAGGATCTGCATCTTGGGATTCTGCGAAGCGACGAACTGGTCGATGTCTGTGTAATACTGCAGCCATCCCGAGCGGGTGTAGGTGTTGGGTGTGGGTAGCGCTTCCATGTTTTGCATGCAAAGCGGATACGCTTCTCCGCCCACTGACCGGCCGACTCGCATGTAGGAAATCTGAGATAGATGCGGCGACGAGTTGTAGTGCAGGACAGCGGCCGCGATGAATGCTTCCCACGCTGCTTTGTACGGAGTCTCATAGGGCACGGGGAACGATTGCTGCTGGCTGACAACCGTGCCCGGCGTTGTGGCGCTTCCCGCCGAGGTAATCGCAGTCTGATACTGGAACGTGCTGCTCGTGACGTTCTGCACTGTCACTCCAAGCGGATTCGCGGTCCCAGCCGTTTCTGCCGTGGGGCCGTAGTTCGCGTGTGAGAACGTTGCCACAAATGAGGACGCATTCGCGCCCGTGATCGTGACAGTCTGGCCGTTCAGGAAAGTTGCGTTGCCCACATTCTGGAAAATGACCTTCATCCCAACCGGAAAGCTGTTGGCGGCGGCAATCGTCAGAGTCGAGCCCGATACCTGCACGCTGGTGACATTCTCCTGCGCTATATCGAAATTCGAAGGCGTCGTTCCCCCGATCCAGATGGTGTCGCCATTCGAGTACCCGTGATTGGCCTCGGTTACAGTAACAAGCCCGCTGGAGTCGCGCGTCATCGAAGTGGCGATCAGCCCCAGATAGTTTGAGCAGCCGTCTTTGTTCGCGTTGACCAGATCTTCCGTTCCCGATCCCGTGTGAGCCGCCCAATTCTCCGTGGTCACGTAGTGCGGAGTCGATTTATTGGCGCAAGTATTAATCAGCAGACAATTTGCCGAGGCCCCGCTGATTCCGTCGAGAATGACATTGACCTTTTTCGATCCCGATTGCGCCGCAAACCAGGTTGCGTTACTGCTGTCGACGCTGGACCAGTTATAGCTATGCATCCAGCCGAATGCGTCGACCTGGCAGGTATCGGTCCCGGTGGGACTACACGTGGAAGGCCCTGGTGTACCGGTTTCTACCTCGGCCCACGAGGTGCCCACGGTCACGCCTTCGATCGCCGGCTGATTCATCACGGTGCTCATGAAATGGCTGAGATTAGGATCGCTGGCCGCCGGCGGAAAGACGACGTAAACATGAGTGAACTGCCCCGGGCCGCTTGTACTCTTCGTGCTGCCCCCACCACAGCCCGCAAGCAAGCTCAAAACGCACAGAACAAATACGAAGGACAAGAATTTTCTAATCGCAGGCGGCACAGGAATCCTTTCCGATTTTGACCCGATGATCAGAAGGCGGTGATTCGCATCCAGGTTGGGATTTTCAATAAACGATCGTGGTTTCAACTCGTTGCGCACAGCCACAGCTCGCCGCGGTTGCGACGTGGGACCGCAACAGAAATTTCCTTGATACCAGAGAAACCCGGACGAGGCGGGAATGTTGCGCTCGGCTTTAGTTATTTCTTGCCAGATTCTTCCTTGATAGAAATGGCCGACCCGGAAGGAGAGAGTGGTGAACGCATACGAAACTCCAGCGCCAACTTAAGTCATAAACTCTGGGGCCCCAGCCGCGGAACGGAATCAAGAATGGAGCGGGAGACCGGGATCGAACCGGCGACATCCAGCTTGGGAAGCTGGCGTTCTACCGCTGAACTACTCCCGCCCAGCGACATTAGAGTATCACTCTGCCTGAGAGGCCACAACCGCGATGCGACTGCCATCGAGACAATGACAATCTGCAGACACGATGTCCTTCCGTTCGTGTTTTAATGGTGCGCTTGCGCTTTCGATGTCAGGAGCCACTAACAATGGCCTACTTCACTTTTCGATCTTCGCGCCGCAATTTTCTCAAGAATACGGCGACGGCCGGTGCTGCCGCCGCGATTACTCCCGCTCTTGCTGCTGCCCGCGCCATCCCGCGCGAACCGCTCCTCGCGGACGCTGAGGTCAGTCCGTTCGAACTCGATGAAATTACCGTCTCTGAACTGCAAGACGGCATGCAATCCGGCAAGTTCACCGCACAATCGGTGGTTGAAAAATACTCGGAACGTATCCACCAGATCGACAAGAACGGCCCCGCGGTCAACTCAGTCATCGAGATGAATCCCGATGCGTTGTCGATTGCCGCCGCGCTCGATCAGGGGCGCAAGGCCAAAGGCCCGCGCGGTCCTCTGCATGGCATTCCGGTGCTGATCAAAGACAACATCGCCACTGCAGATCGCATGATGACGACCGCGGGATCGCTTGCTCTGGTCGGATCGAAAGAACCAAAAGATTCGTTTGTCGCGCAGAAGCTGCGCGCAGCCGGAGCGGTCATCCTCGGCAAAACGAATCTCAGCGAGTGGGCCAACATGCGCTCCAGCCACTCAACCAGCGGATGGAGTGGACGCGGTGGGCTGACGAAGAATCCGTATGCGCTCGACCGTAATCCCTGCGGATCGAGTTCGGGCACCGGCGCTGGCATCTCCGCCAACCTCGCCGCCATCGGAATCGGCACCGAAACGGATGGCTCAATCGTCTGTCCATCGTCGTCGAATGGATTGGTCGGGATTAAGCCGACTGTCGGCCTGATCAGCCGGTCGCGGATCATTCCCATCTCCCACAGTCAGGACACCGCCGGACCGATGTGCCGCACCGTGCGCGACGCGGCAATCCTTCTCAGCGCGCTGACCGGAGTTGATCCGGATGATTCGGCAACGGCGGCCAGCGCGGGCAAGTCGCAGACGGATTATTCCCGATACTGCGATGCTAATGGACTCAAGGGCGCTCGGATCGGAGTGGTGCGCAAGTATTTCGGCTTCAGTGATGCCGTCGACAAGCTGATGCAGGAGGCTCTCGACGTCATGAAGCAGCAGGGCGCGACGCTGGTCGATCCTGCAGAGATACCTACATTTGGAAAGTTCGACGAAAGTGAAGGCACTGTCCTGAGCTATGAGTACAAGGCCGATCTCAATGCCTATCTCGTGCAGCTCGGGCCAAACGCCCCGGTTCACAATATGAAGGAAGTCATCGAATTCAACGACCGCAATCGGGACAAAGAAATGCCGTACTTCGGCCAGGATCTGATGTTGAAAGCGGAAGCCAGAGGGCCGCTTACTGACAAGGAGTATGTCGATGCCTTGGCAAAGAATCATCAACTGGCCCGCGCCGACGGCATCGACGCCGTCATGAACCAGCACCAGCTTGATGCTTTGGTTGCTCCGGCTGGAAGCCCGGCATGGGCCACCGATCTGGTCAATGGCGATCACTTCTCCGGAGGAAGTTCGAGTGCAGCGGCGGTAGCGGGCTATCCCAATATCAACGTTACCGCAGGATCCATCTTTGGGCTGCCGGTAGGCATTTCGTTCTTCGGACGCGCGTGGAGCGAACCGGTCCTGATCAGGCTCGCCTATGCGTTTGAGCAGGCAACCAAGGCGAGGCAAAAGCCGCGTTTCCTGCCCACCCTCCATCTAACCTGAACGAGACTAGAATGTAAGTGAGCTTCGGAGGAACGCAGATGAGGCGCCGTGGCTTCCCTGTCTTACTAAGTGGCGCAGTTTTGACCTGTGTTGCACTCTGCGTCTCGGCTCACGGACAGTACTATCCCAATCAAAGCCTCGAAATTCACGACCTGCCGTCCCTTACCGCACGCACTCACGATCCTACGGATGTATTGTTGGCCTCTCTCGACACTATCTTGCATGACCGCGTTCTGTGCTGCGGAAAAGATTCGGCGCTGATCGATAGCGTGCAAGCTGCGGATCCCAAATCCTTGAAAGACATTGCCAACAAGCTGGGTGGACGGCATCTTCTGGGCGACGGCCGCCCCATTCAGATGGACACCGAATTCCTGACGCCCGACCAGGTTGTAGCTGGACATCTGGTCGCAGAAATCGTCAGCAATCGAGCTCCACTAATGATCTGGAACTCGCAATTGTATGTCGTTCACGGAATCATTTTCGCCAGCAGCCCGGATTACTCCACCGGCATCACAACCTATGTCATTCAGAAATTTCTTCTCTGGGATCTCCGTTATTCCGATACGAGGCGCGAGGTTGTCTTTGATCGCGAGAAGGAAGACCCGGGGAAAACGCAAGGAATTTTGTTCGTAACCTTAGCCCGGCAATAGACGGCGGGCTTCTAATATTCTAAGTTCCTCTTGTCCGTTTCGACTCTTCCCGTGTTAGCCTTAACTTAGAGGGGGTACTAAATGGCGAACCTGAATAAGGTAGTCACTTCCCTACGCGCTGAGTACTCCCGTCTCGAAAAAGAGATGGATAGCGTAAGGAAGGCGCTGGACGCTCTCGGTAATGCCAACGGAGCCAGGCCCAAGAGAACGAAACGCTTCTTGAGCAAGGATGCCCGTCGGCGCATCGCCGAAGCACAGAGACTGCGCTGGGCTAAAGTAAGAAAAGCCAAACAAGCGAAGTCTTAGTCGCAGTTATTCGCAAGCACCGCAGACGGCCTCGTTCGTAAATCTTTGGAGTCGCGTGCGAGGCCCAAGCGGGCCTCTTCGCAGTTCCAACCGTCCCATCCAGTCAGTTGTTCGAGCTAAGTCCAGCGGAACCACTTCAGCGCGAGCACGAACGAAATTCCTCCCCACAGGACCATGATCAGCAATCGCGACCATTGATGGGT
This sequence comes from Candidatus Sulfotelmatobacter sp., assembly GCA_035945695.1. Classification (GTDB taxonomy): domain Bacteria; phylum Acidobacteriota; class Terriglobia; order Terriglobales; family Acidobacteriaceae; genus Sulfotelmatobacter. The sequence goes on from DASYZZ010000002.1 coordinate 26,933, forward strand.
TAGGGGTGTACCTTCCAGGATGCTGGCACGAAGCGCATCGTTTAGGGCGGTCAGCGGTAGCGCTTTGATGAGCGGATGGATCACCGCGGGAAATCTCTCATAGGAAAAGAAGACGCCCGAGAAAATCCACATCGGCATCATGACCAGGTTAATCAATCCACTGACAGACTCTATTTTCTGTGCACGGCTGGCGGTGAGCAGGCCGACTCCACCAAACGTCAGCGATCCGATACCCGCGATCAGCGCGATTGCGCCAATCGACCCAAGCACGCGCATGTGGAAGAAAAGTACTCCGAATGCCAGCAGCAGCCCGACTTCAATGATCATCAGGATGAGTCGGCTTGAGGCGAGCGCCAGCAGGAAATCGCCGCGCCGCATCGGCGTGCCCACAAAGCGCTTCAGCAATTTCCGCTGGCGCATATCGACAAGCGCGAATCCGATGCCCCACATTCCGGAGTTCATCAGATTCATGCCCAAGAGGCCGGGGATCAGGAAGTCGATATAACGCGAGCCTGGCTCAGAGGATGTGACGGCCGTTGTCGTGACAGCATCTTTGCGTCCCGCTGCAGATTGCAGCGCATCGTTCGTTTCAGATTTTGCAAGAACGCTTTCGGGACGCGCAGGATCATAGCGATAAGTGAAGCCACCGTGGCCATCGGGCTCGATCACGAGATCGACCTTGCCGAGGCGGAATCCTTTGTGCGCAGCGGCAAGGTCGAGCACCTGCACCTTGAACATCTCATGCTGCGGCGAGCGGGCGAGTAGCGTCTGCGCGTCCTGCGCGCCCACTCCCTGGACGATTGCCACTGAAACGGCGTCGCCGGGCTTGTTGCGGAAGGCAATGCCCAGTCCCAGCGCGAGCAGCAGGGGAAACACGAACACCCAGAAGACAACTTCGGGCTCGCGCTTCAACTCCAGCATGCGCGCCTTCAGCAGATGCGAATAGCCAGCCCATCGCCCATTACGCCGCGGCGGCTGGGGCGTGGATGGTTCTGTCCTCACCGGAATTTCTTGTGCAACACCCATAAGAATTTAGTAATTAGGTAATTTGGTAATTGAGTCATTGGGTGACGGAGTCATTGTGCGATGGAGCCGGCGATTACAAGGTTTTCAATCGCTCAATGACTCAATCTCTCGATCACTCGATCATTTCGGTTTCCACTTGTTCAGGAATTCTGCCAGATATTCCGGCGTCAGTTGTCTAGCGTCCTCGAATTCCCCATTTTTCTCGCTGACCACGACTCGTCCATCACTTTCAATAACAGCAAGGGTCGGAACGCCCTTGTCGAGCGAGACGTCGAACTGCTTCGCGACATCTCCATTCTTCTTGCCGTCCGGACCGATATCGACATGCACCACCTCGTAGCCGGTCGCGATGATCGGCGCTAACTCCGGACCGTGAAAAGCTAGATCGAGCACGTGGCAGTCGAAGCACCAGTTCGCCCCAAACACCAGCAGCAGGCGCTTGTGCTCTTTCGCGGCTTTCTCTTCCGCACCCTTAATCTCGGCATGCGCATCTGCGTTCGCAGGATAAAGATCTCTTTTCATGTCCGCGGGCTGCTGGAGCTTTGGAGCATCGGTCCGTTCGACCCCGAGCAACCGCCATTGATCACTCTGCTTGACCCAATACTGGTCGTCGGTCACTTTGAATGGCTGTCCATTGGGCACTCCCGGCACAACGTCGGCACGGAAGATGACGCTGGCGCGGTCCGGACGCAGAACGAGCCGGACAATTTCCACCTGCATGCTGCGCACTTTCTGATCGAGCCAGAAGTTGATATCGGCATCCGCGGGATGCATCACCGTCTTGATTCGAATCTGCGCCGCAGGATTCGTGCTGTAGAGGCCTTTCAGCGTTGCCGTGTCAGAGGTGAGGACCGCACCCATCCATTGCTGGAATGGAGCGAAAGCGGCAGCATCAGCGGAACCTGTCGACGGATTCTGGGCGACCGAGGTTGTCACCAGAAGCGCGGCCGTTAGAACTAGAAAAATTCTTCTATCCTGATGCATCCTGCCTCCTTTCTTCACGCGATCACTCTTCCCGCAAGTGTCGGCCGGTGAGGTTCACGAACACATCTTCGAGACTCGCCTGACGCGTGGTCAGGTGCTCGAGTACTCCGCCTTGCTTGTCTATGGTTTCCAACAGCGCAGGGATCGTCAGATGCGGCTGTTTCACATTAAGTGCGACCAAGCCATCATCCTCCCGAACGGATTCAACGCTCGGCAGTCCGCGCCAAGCAGGCAGTGCCGCCCCGTCGGTACCGCTGACAGAAAATTCGACAACGTGATGCCCGCCCAAGCGGGTGATCAATTCCGCGGGTGATCCCTCGGCGATCACCTGTCCATGATCGACAATGGCAAGCCGGTCGCAAAGACGCTCAGCCTCATCCATGTAGTGAGTAGTGAGCAGAACGGTGCCCCCGTGGCGCTGAAAATGGCGAATGATATCCCAGAGTTGTCGGCGGCTCTGCGGATCGAGCCCTGTGGTCGGCTCGTCCAGAAACAGGATTTTCGGATTGCACACCAGCGCGGTTGCCACGGCAAGACGCTGCCGCTGTCCACCGGAAAGTTTTCCGACCCAGGAGTCGGCCTTTTCGGTGAGTTGCAATTGTTCGAGAACCTCGTCCGTCGACCGCGGCTGCCGATAAAAGCTGGCGAACAGTTCGATGGTCTCGCGGACACTCAGTTTTTCCGAGAGCCGCGTTTCCTGCAGGGAAATGCCAAGCCATTCGCGCATCTCGCGCTCATTCTCGTCCCACTTGTGCCCGAGAATGGAGACCTCGCCGGAAGTTGGCGCCAGCAGACCTTCGAGGATCTCGATGGTGGTCGTCTTCCCGGCGCCATTCGGCCCGAGCAGGCCGAAACATTCCCCAGTCTGGATTTCGAGGTTCAGCCCACGCACGGCCTCGACCTTTCCGTCGTAGGTCTTTCGGAGATCGCGACATTGAATGGCAACGGGCACGGGGGAATTTTAACTCAGTGATGAGGGAACGATAAGAACTAACCACAAAGGTCACAAAGTATCACAAAGGAATTCTGAGTTGTTTCCTTGGTGTAACTTCGTGTCCTTTGTAGCTGATATTTTTTTTCTGTCCCCCTGCTAAAATGGCGCATCGCCGAATGGGGTTCCGGCATCTCCTTTCCCATGCGTATACCGACGCGCGGCTTCACGTGACGGTGTTCCCTCCAAGACGCCCGTGTGTCGTTGATCAGCAACTCACAATCCTCCGTCCTCCGAACCTGAAAGGAATCCGATTTATGTCGCGCAGGATCTGCATCTTTGTCTCTCTTCTCGCCGTTTCCTTGTCCGCGTTCTCTCAGGAGTCAAGACATTTCGCGTTTCATTACACCTTCACGATTAAGAACCTTCCAGAAGGAAAAAAGATACGGGTGTGGATTCCGGCCGCGCATTCCGACGCGTTTCAGGAAGTTAAGGTTCTTTCGGCCAAAGGGGACCTACCGCTCAAGAAGACTCACGAGTCCCAATATGGCAACGACATGTACTTTGCCGAGACTCCGAAGTCAGCGCAGCAGGAATTGCACTTTGATGTCGAATACGACGTCGTGCGTCATGAGCGCATTGCTCTCGAACCATCCGCCCGCGTAGTGGCCGCCGCGCTGACAAAGAAGGAGCGGCAGGAAGATTTGCAGCCCTACGCGCTCGTGCCAATTACCGGCCGTCCTGCAGAACTGGCGGCAAAGGTTACCGAGGGAAAGACCGATGCCCTCAGCAAAGCGCGGGCGATCTACGACTACGTCTTCAGCACAATGCGCTATGACAAGACCGGCACCGGCTGGGGACGCGGTGACGTGCTCTATGCCTGCGACGCCAAGAAGGGCAATTGCACCGACTTCCATTCGTTGTTTATCGCGATGGCCCGCTCACAAGGAATTCCCGCTCGCTTCGAAATCGGATTTCCACTGCCACCCAACAAACACTCCGCGGAGATCGCCGGCTATCACTGCTGGTCGGATTTTTACGTCGATGGCAAAGGATGGATTCCGGTCGACATCTCAGAGGCGTGGCAGCATCCGGAAAAGCGCAATTACTTCTTCGGATCTCACGATGCCGATCGCGTCCAGTTCACGATGGGCCGAGATCTTGAACTCAGCCCCCGGCAGGATGGTAAGCCCCTGAATTACTTCGTGTATCCGTATGTCGAGGTCGAGGGAAAAGAGTATCCGAACATCTCCGTCGCGTTCTCGTTCGCGGATCAGGGGGCTTCTGTTGCGATGAGGTAAGTTTCGCCACCGTTCCTCCGTTCAACAGAAAAGCCGCCTTCGCGGGCGGCTTTTCTGCATTCACCTCCGAATCGTCAAGAACATTACGGAGCAGTCACTGTAAAGTTCGTCGCGCTGGTGGCCGTACCTCCAGTTGTTGTGATCTGAATCTTGCCGGTCTTCGCGCCAGACGGAACAGTTGCGGTGACTTGGGTGTCAGAATTCACGGTGTAAGTCTTGGCCGCAACTCCGCCAAAAGTAACTTTCGTTGTTTTCGTAAGGCTCACACCCGTGATTGTGATCGAGGTCCCGACCGCTCCGCTGCTGGGCGAAAACGAAAGCAGCTGCGGAGTGACACGGTATGTCACGTTGCTCTTCAGCGTTCCGGCGGGCAGGGCGACGTTGACGGTTCCCGTAATCGCTCCAGCAGGAACCGACGTCGTGACTTCGCTCGCGGAAACGACGGTGAACGTCGACGAGACTCCTCCGAAAGTTACTGCGGTGGCGCCGGTGAGATCAGTTCCCAGTATTGTCACCGCCGCTCCGACCTTGCCCGAGCTTGTCGTGGTTCGGACAAACGCTCCCAGCCCGTTCGTGATGTTGAACACGCTGCCGAGGTTGTTGGTGCCGCCATCCAGCGTAGTCCCGTAGAACGAACCGTCGGTCGCTTGCAGGAGTCCTCCATACGGGATATCGCCGTCAGTCCCGCTGAAGATGTGAAGGTTCTTCATCTTGTTGGCAGAGGTGAATTCGAAGACCACTCCGTTATCATTCGCTCCCGACGCCGCAGTACCGTAGAAATTGCCATCGGTTCCCTGCACCAGCGCATCATGCGGGGAGCCGCCATCCGTGCAATTCGTCTGGGTGCAGAAGTTATAGAGAGTCGTCAGCACTCCGGCCGACGTGATTTTGAAAAGCGTGCCGGAGTTGTTCGTCCCGCCGACGGAAGTCGTTCCGTAGAAGTTTCCGTTAGCCGCGAGAACCAAGGCAGCAGCGGGCATGCAACCGTCGGTAGTGTCGAAGGTGTGAAGCGTCGTCAACTTGCCGGCGGTCGTGATTTCGAATACGGTTCCACAACTGTTCGTTCCGCCTGACATGTTTGTCCCATAGAAAGCGCCGTTGGTAGATTGCACGAGAGCTCCCTGAGGATTCGATCCGTCGGCGCAATTCGTTTGCGAGCAGAAGGTGTAGAGCGTCGTCAGCGCGCCCTTGGTCGTCATCTTGAAGAAGGTGCTGCTGGTCGTGCCATACAGATTTCCGTCCGTGCCCTGCACCAATCCAGCGGAGGGAGTTTGGCCGTCGGCGCAGCTCGTCTTGGCGCAGAAGCTGTACAACGTGGTGAATGTTCCGCCTGGAGTGATTCTGTAAACTTCGCCGAAACCGTGCCCGCCCCCCTGGTAAGTGGTTCCGTAGAAATTGCCGTCAGTCGCCTGGACCAGAACTCCATATGGGTACTGGCCATCGCTGCAGTTCAGGTGCTCACAGAAGCTATAGAGCGTGGTCAGCGTACCCGAGGAGTTGATCTTGAAGATCGTGCCCGCATTGTCGATGCCGCCGTTGATTGTCGTGCCATAGAAATTTCCGTCGGTCCCCTGGATCAGCGATCCGAGCCCCGGATTTGCGCCGTCGGTGCCATTAAAGCTGGCCAGACTGGTAAAGGTCTGTGCCGGTAATGAAATGGCCATACCAAGAATCGCGCACAGCACAATCCAAGCTGATTTCGGCGTGCAGATATTTCTCATGTGTTCCTTTCGATCGGAGTCGCGGCCGGAGTGAATTCGTGATATAGAGCGAAATCCACTCTACTCACGGAGCGCGCCGTACGTGGACCTGGGATAACGCGCGCAGAACGGCCCAAATTGACGTGGATTATGCCCTTCGCCGAGGGCGCTGTCAATCGTGCAGATATTTGCCTACTTACGCGGTTGCACTGCTAACTTAAACTTACGCTTTAACGTGAGATCGCATTATTCGGGCCCGGTGGTTGAGGGATGTCCTGAGGTACGGCAACCGGCACTGAACTCGGATTGCCGCTGCCCGGATTGGGCACGTTCTCCTGCGACTCGCCCGGCCGCCTGAGGCTCGGAGCATTCGCCGGACGATCCTGCTTCTTTGCTTCTTCATCCCCGGGTTTCGGCAGGATCACTTCTTTTTCCGTCCGAACGATCTTTTCGCCGCCGACCTTCATGGTTTCCACCCGCACAACCTCATCTCCGATGAATCGAACGAAATTCACGTCCTGCGGCGGCTGGCCATAAATCCACTCTTCGTATTCGGCCCCGGTTTGATCCTTCTCACGGTCTTTCCTCGGCGGCTTGCCCATGGCATGAAGCACCATCTCGCTGTTCATCCCGACCAGGACGTGATGCGCCAGAATGGCTTCCTTCACTTTTGGAGGAACGGTGTCGAGATAGGCCTGCTCTTTGCTTCGCGCATTGAAATCGAGTGCGGGATAGACCAGGGCCCGAAGCTGGGCCGGTGTCATTTCGGGGACGTACTTATCGAAATAGATATCCAAATAGCTGCCGTGGGGATTGTCGATGTTTTGATCATTGGCAAGCGGAACATCTTCTCCGTTGGCTCCAACGACCTCAATGTGTTGATACCACTTCTTGCGTCGAATCGCGCCGCCATTCAGATCAAAATGAATGCAGTTGCCCTTGATGCGGACGTAGGAGATGTGAGCCGGATCGCCCGGTCGGATCGCGGGTCCCGCAAGTGCGAGAAGATGGTTCAATTCCTCACCGTTCGGAGTGAGTTGGCCTTCTCTTAGATCGAGGCCCTTTGTCCCCATGGGAAACAAAGTCCGCGAATAGACAAGCTGGGTTTCGAAGTCGCGAATGATCTCGTAGCGCGTCTGCTTCGACATGTGCGGAGCATTCTTGGGAATCGAAGGGGGGGCAAGTTTGTCTTGATTATTGGCACTGCTGGCCTGAGTTGGGACCGGGGGCGAGCTCGTGTTCTGGGCGGAAACCGGTACAACAAGAAGGGAAAGTAACAGGGCGAAGGGGACGGTAAAGCGTTGCATAAAGCACCCCAGGCAATCTCAGGAAATTATAGCGCGGTTGAGATGACAAACGAGAACTCCGCGAATCGTAAAACGGGCGACGGCGTACCGATGGCGCCATTGCACTGCTTTTAGCGTTGACAGCTAAGTACTTTTACGACACACTTACTCCCAATCGCGCCTTCGCCACGTCCATTCGAGGCGGCTTCGTTTCTGGCTAATCTAACGTTTTGCGAGTAGTCCCATGGGCGATTTGCCGCTTCCGGCAACCTCAGGCCCCGGTGTATTCAGCCGGACGGTTCAAACGGTTGCATTCCGGGAATTCGAATCCGATCCGCCGCCGAATCCAGACGGTTCTTCCCTGCTTAGCATCCTGCGCCAAAGCCTGGCAGCGGGAGCCCAATCGACCGACTCCATCTTGAACGCGGTAGCCGGTACGGCACGCATCATAAGCGGCGCTGACGGAACGGCTCTGGCCGTTCGCACAAATGGAGTGGTTCTCTGCCGCGCGCGCAACGGCGACATCGCCCCTGAATTTGGCGCGCCGGTGAACGTGGATTCCGGAATCTCAGGCGAGTGTCTACGGACCGCGATGACCCTCGTCTGCCATGACTCGGAGGTAGACGACCGCGTCGATCCGGAAGTCTGCCGGAGACTGGGGATCCGTTCCATTGTAGTGGTTCCCTTGCGTGGATCCACAGGGATGATCGGGATTCTGGAAGCATTCTCGGCTCGTCCGGATGCCTTTGACGGCGAACAGATCAGTTCCCTGCGCACACTTGCGGAGATCGCCGAGGCGGCTTGCGAACGCGACCGGGACGCTCCGCCGTTGGCCCTTGCCGCGCCTCCGACGATTATCCCGCCCGTATCGATTGCGCCGCCAAAATCAGCTTCAAAGCTCTCAAAGTTTGAATTCGAAAGAGTGCGACGGCTGCTCGCAGACAAGCGTTACTGGATTCCGGCTGTGGCGGCGGTTGTTCTGCTGATGGTGGGGCTGGTTGTTCGATTGAGCTGGAAGCAAACCGGTGATGAGATTGCTGCCAGCGCAGCATCCCAGCCTCATGCTGTTGCGGAGAACACAACGGCGCCTTCATCAACGCAGATTGCTCCGCTCAAACCCAATGCGGCAATCGTTGTGCATCAATCGACGTCTTCCACAGCCAAGAAAGTACTGCAGAATGCGGCAGATTTGCAGCCGGACACCGACACGGGAGACGCTCCAATTGCCCTGAAGGGCCCGGTCGCCACTGACACAAGTGCGAAAGCCGCTCACCAACAGTCGAGTGCCGAGGCTGTTGACGTACCTCCTCCGTCGATCGAAGTAGCGGAATCGTCTGCCCCGAATGATTTACTTCGTGCCGTTTCGGGGCCCACCGAGATGCCGGCGTTCGGTGCGAAAGTTTCGCAAGGGATTGTTGAGGCAAGTCTGATCCGCAAAGTGGAACCGACTTATCCTGCGGATGCGCGACTTCGACGCCTGAGCGGGCCTGTGACTCTTGATGCAACGATTGGGGACGATGGATCTGTGAAAACTGTGTCTGTGGTGAGTGGCGCCGCGGTTCTGGCAAGTGCGGCCAAAAGTGCTGTTCGCGAATGGCGATTCTCGCCCGCGAAGCTCGACGGCAAGCCGATTGAAAGTCAAAAGCGGATTACGTTGGTCTTCCGCCTTCCGCAGTAGCGCGGGTTAGGTAATGTTCAACGCCTTCTTGATCGTGCCGCGCTCTTTCTGGATCTTATCCTGCAACAACGTGATCGCGTAGATCAGTTGCTCTGGACGCGGCGGGCATCCCGGAACATAGACATCCACCGGGATAACCTGATTCACGCTTTGCACCAAGGCGTAATTCTGGAACACCCCGCCTGAAGTTGCACAAGCGCCCATCGACATCACCCACTTAGGCTCAGGCATCTGTTCCCAGAGTTGGCGGATGACGGGAGCCATCTTGTTCGAGACGCGCCCGGCGATGATCATCAGATCGCTTTGCCGGGGTGATGGGCGAAATACTTCGGCGCCGAAACGAGCGATATCGAACCGCGACGCGCCCATCGACATCATCTCAATGGCGCAGCAGGCGAGGCCAAATGTCATCGGCCAGATCGAGCTTTTGCGCATCCAGTTGACGGCGGAATCTAGGGTCGTCAGAATGACGCCTTCGGGCGTCGGATTGCCGAAGGTCAAGTCCTTGACGACCTTCTTGCCATTTTCGAAATCTACGTACGGGCCAAAGTTGAGTTCGCGGGACATTATGAAGTTATTTTAAACCACGAGGGACACGAAGGACACCAAGGCCGCCGCTACACCGTCAGCACGACCTTGCCGAACATCTGGCTCTTCTCCAGATATTCATGCGCGGCTCGGACTTCGCTCAGCGGGAATGTGCGATCCACGACCGGCCTCAGCCGTCCTGCGAAGACATGGCCCAGCGCTTCCCGAAGTTCGCCCATCGTCCCCATATAGGAGCCGAGCAGCCGCAGTTGTCGCGCAAACAGATGCCGCAGGTCGATGCTGACACTCGGGCCTGTAGTCGCGCCGCAGGTTACCAGCGTCCCGGCGGTTTTGAGCGAGCGGATGCTCTCGTCCCAGGTGGCCGCGCCGACGTGCTCCACCACGATGTCCACGCCTTCTTTGTTCGTCAGCTTGCGGACTTCTTCCGAGATCTTCTGCTTGTAGTGATTGATTCCATGATCGGCGCCGAGCGCCCGCGCTTCTTCCAGTTTCTCTTCGTTTCCAGCGGTCGTGATCACGCGGCAATGAAACATTTTTGCGATCTGGATCGCGGCGATCCCGACCCCTGAACTTGCTCCAAGAATTAGAACTGTCTGGCCCGGGCGGACGCCGGCAAGCCCCACGAGCATATGCCATGCAGTCACGAAGACAAGCGGCACGCTGGATGCCTGCACGAAGTCGAGTGAGTCGGGAATCGGAATAACGTTTCGCGCCGGAACCGCAATCAGTTCACAGTCACCGCCGTCCACGCCGTTGCCAAGCACGGTGAACTCGCGGCATTGATTCTGCAGGCCGGCAAGGCACTTCGTGCAGTGTCCGCAATAATGCATGGGCGCTACAACAACGCGCTGGCTGACGGTGCATCCGGTGACGTATTCGCCGACTTCGGCAATCTCTCCCGCAATATCGCTGCTAAGAATGTGGGGAAGCGTGACTCCGGGAAGTCCTTTGCGCACCCACAGGTCCAGGTGATTCAAGGCGCAGGCTTTCACCCGCACGAGCACCTGATCTTTTCGCAGCTGCGGCTCCGGAATGTCTTCGTACTGCAGCACTTCAGGACCACCGAATTGATGAATGCGGACGGCTTTCATGGAAGCGTTCTCCGGTGTAAAGGTACTACAACTAAACGCATTCCGTTCGGAGAAACCAGGCGAGATTATTTCTGTGTTTGTGACGTAGATCACGAGAACTAAGCACCTGAACTACTAGCGTCGACAACGGCAGGCAGTGTCTAGAGGGCGTTTCCAGTGGGTACTGGACACGACTTGCCAAGTCGGTGAGTGGTCATCAGCCACTGCGGTTCGAGTCCGCCCGCCCTCTGTGGTCCACTCACAAAAGATCCTTGACAGTCACGACCGACCGAGCCACCATAGAGGTGCTTGGCGAGTCGTGTTCAGTTTTACTGGTTTAGCGCTAAAAGCCCCGGAGTGATGATCCGGGGCTTTGCTTTTGCCTCATTGACTACCCACTGTTAACCAACCGATAATCTTGAAAGCGGCTCGGCTTCGCACATGGACATCTACGAACAGATCGTCGAACTTCGACGCCAAGGACGAAAGGGAGCTGTCGCCACCATCGTCAACGTCCGCGGATCGATCCCTTCATTCCAGACCGCCAAAATGCTGGTTCGCGACGATGGCTCGATCGTCGGAACGATTGGCGGAGGCTGCGTCGAGGCCGACGTTTGGCAGGCCGCGCGCGAAGTGATGGAATCGGAGACGCCCCGAACCTTAAAGTTTGACTTGAACCAGGATCCGAAGTACGACACGGGGCTGGTCTGCGGCGGGACACTCGAGATTTTCGTGGAACCGGTGCTGCCTCCAGCGTTACTTTATCTTTTCGGTGCAGGTCATGTTTCTTCCAACGTTTGCCGGATCGCTGCAAATGCCGGATTTGAGGTTACTGTCATTGATGACCGGTCGTCCTATGCGACAAAAGAACGCTTCCCCGCCGCGCACGAGGTCCACGCGCTGGAGTTCGACGAGGCCATAAAGAGGTTCGATCCGAACGAGGCTTCGTTCATCGTCATCGTCACAAGAGGCCATCACGACGATATGCGTCTGTTGCGCTGGGCGGTACAAACGCGCGCCCGTTACATCGGCATGATCGGGTCGAAGCGCAAAGTAATCGGCATCTTCAAGACCCTGCACGAAGAAGGATTGCCAGCCCATCTTTTCGAGCGCGTGCATGCCCCGATCGGAATCGACATCGGGGCGGTCACACCGGAGGAGATCGCGGTCGCTATCACTGCCGAACTGATCGCCTTCCGCCGACACGCCACTTCTACCCTGCCCCATATGAGTTGGTTCGGCAAGAAGACCCAGGACGCGGGCGGCGATTCCGTGGCTGAGGATTCAAAGGCCCCCGAATCCAATCGTTGTTCGTAACTTTTCATCCTGCCGAATGAGCTCCAACAAAACTCCTCGCATCAAGATTGCGCTGCGGATGGTCACTCTCTCCGCCGTGGTGTTCTTTCTTTCATTGCAGGTTTTAGTCTGGCGGCACAATCATCCTTCGGTGCGGATGAAATCCGCATCCGAGATCGCCAAACTTCCGCTCTCAGTTGATTCCTATCCGTGTTTGCGCATCGAACGCCGCTGCTCCCCAGAACCCGTTCGGGCTGCTCTGCAACAGTGCTTACCCGCCTTGGACAATGACGCCGCGGTTGAGCAGTATGAGGTGGATTTGCGATCCGGCGCCTTCATACTGCGGAAGACGGATCTCTTCGTTCCTGACCGCATACCCCTTGCCCTGACGCGCGCTTATCGAACCGGAGACCGCCATTCGCGGGCATTCGGCGACGGCAGCAATCACCCATTCGATATTTTCCCCTACGGTGACCAGTTTCCCTATACCTACATGGAACTGCTCCTCGGAGATGATTCGACGATTCACTACAGCCGCATCTCAGAGGGCACGAGCTACCTTGATTTCGTCGCCGAACACAACGGATCAGCGGGTTCCATCTTTCAGAAATCACAGGTCCGATGGAGGGGTGATCACTGGGACTTAACGTTTCGGGATGGAACCGTCTTCCGATTTCCCGAGGCCTATCGCGCTAAACGCGGGGCAGATGGCGCTCTCACTGGAATTCGGAATCCCCAGGGCGATGAAATTACTTTTGTCAGAGATAGTAGGCACAACCTTATCAGCCTCACGTCGCCAAGCCATCACCAGATTCATTTCATCTACGACGATCACGACCGGATCTCTTCCGCTTCGGATGACACGGGAAGCTCCCTGCAGTATTCCTACAATCCGAATGGCGATCTCAGTGAGGTCCGTAAGGGTGGCCGGGATCAATGGCTTTATTCGTACGACGCTTACGGAATGACGACGATTCAGGATGCCGATAAACATCAGGTTCTGCTGAACGAGTACTCGCTCGGCAGGATATCCAGCGTGAAAGTGGAAGACGGCGGAACCTATTATTTCAATTATCTGGTTACCAGAACTGGCAAAGTTGAAGGCGCTATGGTGACTGAACCTACGGGGAAGCAGACGATTTTCAGATTCTGAATTCTGCACACTGACTTTCTCCTCAGATTCTGCTATCTTCCGCAACATGTTCCGGGCGCCAAGCTTTGGGGGTGTGATTCTCGCCGCCGGCGAATCCTCGCGCATGGGCACAGACAAAGCCCTGCTGGCCTGGCCTCCTGCACAAGCGGGGGGAATGGCTTCCTCTGAAACATTCCTCTCCGCCGCGATCCGGTCGCTGGAGCAATCGACCGACTTTGTCGTGATTGTTGCGGGAAAAAATGCGCCATCGCTCGTGCCGGTCGTCTATTCTCTCGGTTCCTCGCTTGTCACAAATCCGGACCCGGATCAGGGCCAATTCAGTTCGTTGCAGGTGGGACTGCGCGAAGTGATGAACCGCGGGCGCGATGCTGCGATCATCACATTAGTCGATCGCCCGCCCGCCGCGATTCCGACCGTTGAACATCTGCGCCGGGCATTTGAGGCCGCGCCTTCGAACATATGGGCTGTTATCCCGGAGTTCTCCGGAAAGCACGGGCATCCTTATGTCGTCGGACGCGAGATGATCGAGCACTTCCTGCAAGCGCCGCCCACCAGCAATGCCCGCGACATTGAGCACCGGTTCCAGCAACGCATCGAATACGTTTCAGTGAATGATCCCTTCGTCGCGATGAACATCAACACGCCGGAGGACTATGCCGCGCTGACCGCCAAATCTTCTTGAGTACGAGCAACTCTTCCGCGTTGCGCATTCCGCGCCAGCCACGTTATCGTCAAATTGTATGAGTCCTGTCAGCGCAAATAGTGCAACTCTTTCCAGCCGCGACTTTGTCGATTTGGTTTTGCGGATCGCTCCTCGGGTCGCGGCCTTCGACTGCGATGGAACCCTTTGGTCTGGCGATGCCGGAGAGACTTTCTTCGACTGGGAAATCCGAACGGGCGTGGTCATCCCCGAGGTCGGCCGCGAGATGCGCGCGCGCTACGCTGAGTACAAAGCGGGGAAAGTCAGCGAAGAAGATATGTGCGGCGAGATGGTCACGATGCATAAGGGTCTCGCCGACTCCACAATGATGAGCGCCGCAACGGAGTTCATGGGTTCCGTTTTCCCCGGGCATGTTTTCCCTGAACTTCGGCAACTCGTAGACGAGTTGCATAACAAGGGTTGCGAAGTGTGGGCCGTCTCGTCGTCAAACGAGTGGGTAATTCGCGCTGGGATGGAGCAATTCGGCATCAAACCGGACCGAATCCTCGCGGCCAAAGTTGCGGTCGAGAACGGCGTTGTGACGGATCGTCTGCTGCGCGTTCCATCCGGGCCGGGCAAACCACAGGCGCTGCGCGAAGCCGTCAAGAAAGAAATTGACGCCGCATTCGGCAATTCGCGATGGGATACCGAGATGCTGGCCATGGCGCGGCACGGATTCGCGGTGAATCCCAATCCCGATCTCGAGGTCCTTGCCGTGGAGCGAGGCTGGACAGTGTATTTTCCGGATGGAACAAACCGGAAGTAACCGACCCGATCGCTTAAGCAAAGGTCAGCCCTTGGGAACTCGAAACTGGAAACCCGAAACGGCCGTCATGTACTCTCCCCAACTGCTCGATCATTTCCAGAACCCGCGCAATGCGGGGGACATCGCCGACCCTGACGCCTCGGCTGAGGTCGAGAATCCTGTGTGCGGAGATATCGTTCGCGTGAGCATGAAAGTGCAGGATGGAAAAATTTCCGAAATCCGATTTAAGGCGAAGGGATGCGTTCCAGCGATGGCCTGCGCATCGGCTCTGACGGAACTGGTGATCGACGAGAGCATTGCGGATGCACGTGCTCTTCGCCGGGAAGACCTCGTCGCGGCGGTCGGCGGTCTGCCCCAGGCCTCCAGTCATGCAGCGCAGTTAGCCATAGACGTTCTTAACGCCGCGCTCCGCCAATTCAAATAAGATCAGTCTATGGCTTTCGATCACGCGGTCCGGCGCATTGCCTGCCTTCAGCCCAGCGCTACGGTGATTCTCAGCGCGGTAGGGGAACTCGGGCGCATAGTGGCTTGCACGCGATACTGCGCCGACGTGCTTCCTGCCGTGGCCGATGGCCTCCGCACGATTCTGGCCGACTCGTGGACGGCAAATGCGGAACAGATCATGGCAGTACATGCGGATCTCGTCATCGCCTCAGTTCCGTATCAGGAGAAAGCAGTCACAGAGATTCTGAAGTCAGGCGTCCGCTTTCTCGGATTCGCTCCCAAAAACCTGGATGACGTTTACACGGATATCGCGACCATTGCTGGAGCAGTTGGCGCTAGCGAGCGCGGCGATGCCGTGACCTCAGCGATGAAAGAAGCGATCGAGCAAGTTCGCACTCGAGTCGCGGACAGCACTCGACCGAAGGTCTTCTGCGAAGAGTGGGGCAAGCCGGTGATCGCGTCACAGAGATGGGTGGCGGAGTTGGTCGAGGCAGCCGGGGGGTTATTTCTTGGCGAGCCGGGCCGGGCGATCCCGGCACCGGACCTCGCATCGTTCGATGCCGACGTGATCGTAGCGGCGTGGTGCGGAGCGGGCGAGCGCGTTCCGCTGGAAAAGATCATCGCCGAGCGCGGCTGGCAGAAGACCTCCGCAGCCCGCTCGGGTCGCATCTTTTGCATTCGCGATGAATTCCTCAATACTCCGGCGCCCACCCTTCTTCGCGGTCTGGAGGCGCTGGCTTTTGCGATTCATCCGGAGCTTTTCTCGAAACCGGAAGGAATCCGTCAGATTACGAGAGTGCCCTCCGAAACTGCAGAAGATTTGGCCCGCTGAGTTAAGATTTCCCTATGGCCGTCACCACGCGAATCGAAGAAGTGCGAAACGAGCTCAACGAAATGGCGCAGTCCACGCCCACAGCGCAGGAACTTATGCGGATGATGGTCAAGCTTCTCCACGACCGCATGCTCAAGTACAACTGGGTAGGCTTCTATCTCCTCGAGCCCGAGACGAAGCCTCCGGTGCTAGTGCTGGGCGCATTCGAGGGCGCCATGACGCCACACACGCGCATTCCCCTGAATCAGGGAATTTGCGGCGCAGCTGCCTCCAGCGGACAGACCGTCGTCGTCGATGACGTCAACAAAGATCCGCGCTATCTAGCGTGTTCGCTCGAAACCAAGTCGGAGATTGTGGTCCCTGTCTTTGTGCACGGCAATGTCGTCGGCGAACTCGATATCGATAGCCACTTCCCTTCCGCCTTTACCTCCGAACATCAGGAACTGGTTCAGTACTGCGCCATGCTGGTGGGCAAGAAACTGGAACAAGCCTCGGCATGAGAGTGGAAAAAGGCAAAGTGCGCGCCCCGGAGATCGGCCGGGTGTGGCTGAACTCTACTCCGCTCAGCTTCCGCCAGCTCCGCGGCCGCGTGGTGCTGGTCGATTTCTGGGACTACACCTGTGTCAACTGCATCCGAACGCTGCCTTATGTGCAGGCTTGGCACGAGCGCTATCCCGATAAGGGGCTCACGGTCATCGGAGTCCACACGCCGGAGTTCACCTTCGCTCAGTACGAATCCAATGTGGAGCGCGGGGTGCGCGAGTTTGGGCTCACCTATCCCATTGTGATCGACAGCAATCGCGAGATATGGAAGGCCTTCGCGAATCGCTACTGGCCGACGAAATACCTGCTCGATAAAGACGGATATCTGCGCTACGGACACTTCGGCGAAGGTGGCTATGCCGAATGCGAGCAGGTGATCCACGAACTCTTGCGCGAGATCGACCCGAATCTCGATCTTCCCCCGTTGATGGAGCCTGTGCGCGAAGAAGATCACGTTGGCGCGGTCTGCTTCCGTCCATCGGGCGAGCTTTATCTCGGCAATCGACGCGGGCGAATCGGCAATGAGGGCGGATTCAAGGAAGATCAGATTGCCGACTACGCGCACAGCGGCAAGCTCGAAGAAAACTTCTTCTATGCCAACGGACGTTGGGCGTCGACCGCGGAGTACTTCGAAGCGACCGAAAACGGTCCCCACACTTTGCGATTGAAATTTGAGGCGTCCGCCGTAAACTTGGTCATGGCTTCGCCTCATGCGCCATCTTCGGAAGTCTCGATTCTGCAGGATGGGAAGCCTCTTTCACGCGCGCAATCGACCAGAGACACGCGATTTCGTTCCAGCCCGAACGGGTCGGATGAGAGTTATCTCGTCGTCGATTCGGCCCGGATGTATTTTCTCGTAGACAATCACGAATTCGGCGAGCACGAACTAGAACTGCGCTGCTCTCCGGGCATAGCGGCCTTCGCGTTCACCTTCACCAGTTGTGTCGATCCCGTTGCCAGCGCACTGCAGGCAACAGCACAGCCATGAAACGCGTCGTCGCTGGACTCATCATCCAGAATGGCAAGCTGCTCGTGTGTCAGCGCACCCGGCATCAGACGATGCCGCTTAAATGGGAATTTCCCGGCGGAAAGATCGAAGAGGGAGAACAGCCGCGCGACGCCCTGCGCCGCGAGTTAGACGAAGAGTTGGGAATCCAGGCGAAAATCGGAAACGAGATTGCCAGAATTCAACACGAATATCCCAACCGTTCGACGGTGGAGTTGCGGTTCTTCGAAGTCAGGGACTATCAAGGCGAGATCGAGAACCGGATTTTCAAAGATATCCAGTGGTCCTTGCCCAAAGACCTGCCGAAGTACGATTTCCTCGAAGCCGACCTGACGCTGGTGAACGATCTGGCCGCGGGTAAGTTGCTCGAATTCTCCTAGCCTCCGCCGCCGACCGAGGCGTACATCCACGCTACCGAAAGCGCAATCACGACAATCGTCGTTGCCCACGCCACGATGTTCAGAAAACGCGTATTCGTGTATTCGCCCATCAGGTCTTTCTTGTTCACCAGAATCAGCATAAAGATCAGGACGAACGGCAGCACGACTCCGTTCAGCACCTGCGACCAGATGACGATTCTCACCAATTGACCGGAGGGGATCACCAGCACCAGCGCTCCACCGGCGATGATCAGGAACGTGTAGAGCCAGTAGAAAAACGGCGCCTCTCCGAATTTCAGTCCCACGCCTGATTCAAAACCGAGACCTTCGCAGACTGTATATGCAGTAGAAAGCGGCAGAATCGAAGCCGCAAATAGCGACGCGTTGAACAATCCAACCGCGAACAGAATGTAAGCGTAGTCGCCCGCGAGAGGCTTCAGTGCCTGCGCAGCGTCGGCCGCGTACTTGATGTCGCGAAATCCGTGAACATAAAGCGTCGCGGCGCAAGCGACGATAATGAACCAGGCCACCACGTCCGTGAAGATGCATCCGGTGACCACGTCGAGGCGTGATGCCTTGTACCCGCGGCGGGTGACGCCCTTCTCGACGATCGACGACTGCAGATAAAACTGCATCCAAGGCGCGATCGTGGTTCCGACGACACCAATCACCATGAAAAGGTAGGCCTGATCCCGGAAGGCATGCGCATCAGGCGGTTTAAACGTGGCAATTGTCGCGTCTTTCCAGAAGGGATGAGCGAGAATGCCGGCAACAATATACGTCACATAAAAGAAAGACGCCGCCAGGAAGACCTTTTCGACGCTCTTGTATTGACCCTTAACCACGATTAACCACACGATCACGGCACAGATCGGCACAGTGTAGATACGCGGCAACGCAAACAATTCCAGACTTGTAGCTATCCCGATGAATTCAGTAACCACGTTTCCGAAGTTAATGACAAGAATGCCGAGCATCATCAGGAACGTGATACGGAGCCCAAACTCTTCGCGAATAAGATCGCTGAGTCCCTTGCCCGTGACCGCTCCCATGCGGGCGCACATTTCCTGCACCACGATGAGCGCGATGGTGACCGGGATCATGGTCCACAGCAGCAGATGTCCAAATTGGGCCCCGGCCTGGGAATAGGTCAGGATGCCGCCGGCGTCGTTATCGACGTTGGCCGTGATGAATCCGGGCCCGACTACGGCGAGGAACAACAGAATTCGGGTTTTCCAACGCCTCAGGAACCTCATTCGCACTTTTCAGAGACATAAGGATAGAGCAATTTGGCCACAAACGACGCCACAGGATAAATGCCCACAGCGAATCTGACCAAACGAAAAGTGCTCAGGAAATCAACAACAGGAAACTTTGGGAATGAGAACGGTCGAAAAGCGAGAGCCGGAAACCGGAACTCACAGCTTTGCCCGCAACATGCTGATCACGTCGTCGGAGGTGATGACCCCGGTCAGCTTGTTGTGTTCATCGACTACAGGAAGCGTCTGGAGATTGTACTTATCAAAAAGTTCGGCGACTTCGTTGTCCCCGACGCCTTCGTGCGCCAGGACCAGCGGTTCCTGGCTCAGTGAGAGCATGGGAGTCGAGGTCGGCGCCAGAACGATTCGCGCCAGTGGAACCGCCGCCACGAGAGTTCCGTTTGAATCGACAAGGTAAATGGTGCTCACCGCTTCCACGCCGCCTTCGAACTCCCGCAGGGAATCGATGGAGTTCTGGACCGTGGCGCTGACTGGCAAGGCAAGAAACTCGGTCGTCATACGGCCCGCGGCGGTCTCTTCTTTATGCTCCAGCAGCTCGACTACGTCCTGCTGGGCCTCGGGCTCCATCTGAACGAGAATTTGTTCGGTCCGGTCCTCGGGCAAATCGCCGAGCAGGTCGGCCGCTGCATCGGGATCCATTTCCTCGACGATGTCGGCGGCGCGCTCCGAATCCAGCGACTCGACGATCGCCTTCTGAACCTTGGGATCGACCTCCTCAAGGGCCTCGGCGGCAGTTTCTTCGTCCAGGGTCTGGAACACTGCCTGGCGCTCGTCGGGCGCCAGTTCTTCCACGATGTCGGCAATGTCGGCTGGATGGAGCTTCGCCAAGCCCTCATGCGAGATCTTCAGCTTGACGCGACGCGCCGGGTCGGTCTCGATGACGTCGACGAACTTCCAGGGAATACTGCGGGGCGGAATCTTTCCTAACAGCATTTGCAATGCGGGCCGGGGCGCAACTCCCCGCAAGAGGCGGCGAACAGCGCCGCGCGCACCTACATCCACCGATTGAACCCTGAGAACAGGCCGGCCGAACGCGGCATCTTTCGGGGAATCGAACTCGAGATCGACGTCGTTGACCCGGACCACCTTGCGTCCGTTGACATCGATCACCTGCTGATCAAGCAGGTCGCGCTCGAGCAGGAACAATCCCTCAGTCCCGTTCGCGGCAGGCCAGTCGCCGGAAGCTGTGCTGGTCCGGACTCCGCCGTTGATCGCCGATACTGCGGCGAATGGCAGCAGGCGGTTGCCGGACTTGGTTTTGACGATCAGCGAAGCAATACGGGAACGGTCTTCCTGCGGAGCAAGTGTGATTTCGCGCACGCGTCCTGCCGCGCCGGACGGGTCATACACCGTGGCGCCAAGCAGTTCGGTAAGCGCGAGAGTCGACATTCCGCCTAGAGCATAACCAACTCGCAAGAATTTCGAAACGGATTTTTCCGAAATTCCGTGAGAAACTTTCCTAGAGTGGTTCGGGAATGAACAGTAGACGGACCTCAGACTTCAGACCTCGGACTTCCGACTTCGGACCTCATAAGGCAGACTTCAGCGCGTAGGAACAACCGCCTCGTCGGTCCGGCGCCGCAGGGTTATCGCGCCGCCGGATTCCGTGTCGGAGCGGCCAACAACGATCCTCTATCCACCACTCACTAGCCACTGAAATCTGGCCCATAACCTCTAGCTCTGAAGTCCGAGGTCATCTTCCCCGTATAATCGAGCTAGCCCGTGCGCCTCATCTTCGACATCTTCGGCCAGACTCTGCGGACTTTGTGGGCGCATAAACTGCGCTCCTTCTTGACCATGTTTGGCATTGCCTGGGGCGTCGGTTCCCTTCTCCTGCTGGTCGGTCTGGGCGAGGGATTCCGGGCCGGCAACCGCAAGCAGTTCGACTCGCTCGGCGAAAACGTCATGTTCATCTGGTCGAGCCGCGCCCCGGTCATGCAGGGAAGTTTCACGGCCCTGCGGCAGTACTATCTCACCTACCGCGACTATCAGGACATCCTGACGCAGTGTCCCAGCGTCGGGGCGGCGGTCCCGGTCATCTCGCGAAACGACATTCGCGCCGTGAGCGATTTCTTTCAGGCCAGCGGGCAAATCAATGGCGTCCCGCCGGAGTTCAACCGGATCCGCTACAACCCCATCAATGAGGGCCGCTGGCTCAACGACATGGACGAGCAGCAACGCCGGCACGTCATCGTCCTTGGTGATGAGACGCGCCGGACGCTTTTTCTTGGCCGCCCCGCGATCGGCAGCACGATTCTGCTGAATGGAATCCGCTTTACGGTGGTCGGGACCATCCAGCGGATCGGCCATGGCGACAACAACACGCAGAATCTAAAGAACTACATTCCCTTTTCCACGATGCACGAGTATTTCCCGCCGTTGAATGCCGGAACCGATCCCGATGTCATTTCCATGATCAACTATCAGCCTCGGTCGCGAGCCCTGCACGCAACGGCACGCGAAGAAGTGCATCGCATCATCGGCCACAATCATCATTTCGACCCCGAGAATCCGGATTCCTTCGACGAATGGGATACCGTCCGCACGGTCGACCAGGTGGGCAAGATTTTCGACGCCATGAATATGTTCCTGGGCAGCGTGGGACTGGTCACGCTCGCGCTAGGCGCAATTGGCATCATCAACATCATGCTGGTCGCCGTGGCCGACCGCACGCGCGAGATCGGGCTGCGCAAGGCCATCGGCGCCACGAACAGCAGCATTATGTTTCAGTTCTTCGTAGAAGGCGCGTTCCTGACCCTGCTCAGCGGCGGCATCGGGATCGCCGGAGCCGCGGCATTGATGTCCGCGCTCTCGGGAGTAAATTTGGGCCAGGGATTTGATCCGCCGAAACTAGTCGCTTCGACCGCTCTACTTGCAGTTGTCTCATTGAGCGTCGCCGGCGTGGCGGCGGGACTCTATCCCGCCCGCCGCGCCGCATCGCTTGAACCCGTGGAGGCGCTCCGCAAGGAATAAGCATGCATACCGACCTCCTCAAACAGGCTTATGCGGCGATGCGCCACGACCTGCGGCGCACCTTGCTCACCATGGCCGGAATGGCCTGGGGCATTGCCACCGTCGTTCTCCTACTTTCCTATGGAAACGGATTCGGGCATGCGATCGAAGCGATTTTTCAGAGCTTCGGGGCGACGGCTGTCGGAGTTTTCCCGGGACGCACATCGCAGCAGGCTGGAGGCAACAAGGCCGGAGTCCCGATCCGCTTCACGAATGACGATATCGATCTGCTCGCGAATAATCTCCCTCTCTGCCGGCATGTCGTTCGTGAGTCCGATAAACAATCTACCGTTCAGAACAACAATCGCTCGTTTACCTTCCCTGTGATGGGCCTCGATCCGGCGATCCAGGAGATATGGAATCTGGACATCTCGGAAGGGCGATTTCTGAACGATGCCGACAACATGCAACATGGTCTCTACGCCGTCATCGGTTCGGAGGCACGCGATAAGCTCTTCTCCGGAATGCCCGCCTTGGGACAGGACATCCGCATTGATGGCGTGACATTTCAAATCGTTGGCGTGGGAGCTCCCCGCATGCAGGAAGGCGACAACGATAACAATCGGGTCGTGTATATCCCTTACAACTCGATGGACGTCCTGAAAGACAATCATTATCTCGACGGCATTTGGCTCGACTCGCAGGGGCTTGACCACGACAAGATGGACAAAACCATCCGCGAAACTCTTGCGACCGCGCACAACTTCAAGCCCGATGACAATCGCGCCGTATTCGTCTTTGACGCGCAGAAGCAGCTTTCGCAATTCGGTATCATCACGATGGCGCTGAAGGTGTTGCTGGCATTTATCGGAACGGTGACGCTCGGGATTGGCGGCGTCGGATTAATGAACATCATGCTGGTCTCGGTAACGCAGCGGACGCGCGAGATCGGGGTAGAAAAAGCGCTCGGCGCCCGGCGGCATCACATTCTGTTTCAGTTTCTTGCCGAGGCGATGGTCATCACCGCGGCAGGCGGTGTTCTAGGAATCATCCTCTCTTATGCCGTTTCGATTCTGGCGGGCCGGATCACGTTTTACAGCGCGCTCGCCTCTCACGCCGAGGCCGCCGACATTCGACTGATTGTCTCGCCGATGATTCTCGTGGTGGCAACAACCATTCTCGCCGTCGTGGGAGTGGTCAGCGGAATGGTTCCGGCGCTGCGCGCGGCCAATCTCGATCCTATCGAAGCATTGCGCTACGAGTAGCGGCGCACTCCAGGATTAAAAAGAGCCGGAGTGGAGTCACTCCGGCTCGGTCGATCGCGCTGACTGTCATTAGGCGTGGGTCATCAGCGCATCGACAAGGTGCTTGCACACGGTAGTCTCGACCGTGTACATCCGCACCCAAACTGGAATGCTCAGGAACGGCCGCAGAACCTGCTCAACCCTGGGGAAAACATCCACTGCATAGCGATCGGCTTCCCGTCTGTCAGTCCAGAGCGTGATGGCGATCATGTGCTCGCTCGCAACTTCGGGCACAAACGGCACCAGTTCCAGAAAACCGGGCTGCTTCTTCAGAATCGGAAGGATTTCCTGGCGGATGGTCTTGAGCAACTCCTCTTTCTTTTCCATTTTTGGAGCTATTTCGACGATACGCGCAAACATGCTGCACTCTCCTTCTTCTCAGGAACAGTCACGAGAGGGCGCCGCGTCCGGCGGCGCCCCGGGGGGAGGGCCGTTCCTGACTCGCTGATTGTTCGGAGTGTTGGCTTGGGAAGTCGGACATAAATGTAGCTTCAACGTTATAACGGTGCAGTGATGAGAGATACCAATAGCCGTGACCCTGCGCACGCCCGCCGTAGAATGGTGAAGCATGGCTGACGACCTGCTTTCGCGAGTACCTCCACCGGCCGACGCGCGCATCGCCTATGGACGCGATCCGAATCAGTTTTTCGATCTGCGCCGGCCCTCGAATGCACAGAGCGGCAAGAAGTTGCACCCGCTGGTGATCAATATCCATGGCGGATTCTGGCGCGCGAAATACAATCTCGATCACGCTGGACACTTCTGCGCTGCGCTGACCTCGGAAGGCCTTGTCACAGCAAATCTTGAATACCGCCGTGTTGGCAATGAAGGCGGAGGCTGGCCAGGCACGTTCGAGGATATCCGCGCGGCTTATCAGCTTCTGGCACAGCACGCGGCTGATCATTCCATCGATACTGCGCGAACCCTCGTTACTGGACACTCCGCCGGCGGGCAGTTAGCGTTGTGTCTGGCTGCCCATGAACCAAGCGTGATGCGCATCGTTTCTTTGGCAGGAGTCGTTGATCTGCGCCGCGCGTACGACCTTCACCTCAGTAACAATGCGGTCGTGGAATTCCTGCGTGGAACGCCCTCCGATGTGCCCGACCATTACCGCGAAGCTGATCCTGTCGAGCTTTCGATACCGCGCGCACAACAGTGGCTGATCCACGACCTCGACGATGAAGATGTGCCGCCTGCCTTCAGCCGCGATTACATGTCGGCAAAACAAAAGCTTGGCGGAAATCGAAAAGAAGATGTGCATCTCGTCGAGATTGCCTCGGCAACTCATCTCGATCTCATCGATCCGCAGTCAAGCGCCTGGGAAAAGGTGAAGGAAGTTGTATTGCGACTGGCGCTTTGAACTACTCCAGAACGCCTGTCATTACTTGAGATGGGCATTCAAGAATCTGTATGACTAAAATAAGCCTCCAATCTAACCCTTGATAAATGGCCACGGTCTACGGTCCCATCAAGGCGTTCACCTGGGTTTCGTTGTCGGTCGCGCCATTGCCTGTCCTGCCGAAAATCACGACCATGCAATCTCCCGAATCTACCTTGATGCGATCGGAGAAAATTTTCTGCACGCGAGTTTGAAGCGCCGCCTTGCCGGTTCCGCCCTCCGGGATCTTGTATTCGTGGGGCACGCTTTCGAGGAGTAGCGCACCTTGGGGAAGCCAGCTGTAGAGCAGTGAGAGC
Source organism: Candidatus Sulfotelmatobacter sp. (assembly GCA_035945695.1). Taxonomy (GTDB): domain Bacteria; phylum Acidobacteriota; class Terriglobia; order Terriglobales; family Acidobacteriaceae; genus Sulfotelmatobacter. The sequence continues at coordinate 51,809 of DASYZZ010000002.1, forward strand.
GGGAGCGGATTGGGGAATCCCCACCAGGCAAAACGCGAGAGTTGAAGGGAATATTCCATCCTGCACTCAATTTTTTTCTTTTTGCAGAGCGGAATTCAGATGTTTCGAAGACTTCAGGTGTGCGAGACCTCATCTTCAGATCTAAGTGTCTTCTAACATCGCGCGTGCTCCGTGGACGAGTACAATATCTGCCGAGGCTCACTCAATATCCAGCTCCCGCAGGAGGTTGCAATGCATCCCCGGAACCGTCTTAGGCTATCGATTGCAGTCGCGTTCTTTGCAGTTCTCTCTCTGCCTGCCGCGGCGCAGCGATTTACGATTCTGCACGCCGAGTACGGTACCGAGCGCAATCACGTAGACGTGACCCATCGCTTGCGCGAAGTCGCGAGGACGCATCCCAGATTCCGCATGGGAAACAGCACGTTCGGCATCGATCCCGACCCGGGGATAAAAAAAGTGCTGCGCATATACGCGCGCGGACCGCATGGCCACCGGCGCATGTTCGAGTATCTCGAGAGCAGCACCATCGACGGCGCAATGTTCTCCGGATGGGGCCGGGGCGACTGGGGAAGGGGTGAATGGAGCGGCGGATGGAACGGCGATGATGACGACCACAGAGATGACCGGAGATAGGTGAGCAGCAATCAGGAACGGCGGCGTAATGCAGATCTGGAGTCGTCGCCGCTGCAGGAGGAAGCCTCGTGAAACGCATACATCGCTTGCTCTATCCGAGAACGAACGGGACGTGGGCGCCATTTGTTGCCGTGCTGATTGTCGTGCTCACCGGCGCTGCCACGGTCGCGGCCTGGCCGGCGAAAACTCCTCAATCAAATGCGGCGGCGACGCAGGAGGAAACAGAACAGAACGAGGCCTTTGATCCCGAGTACTCGAAATGGTTGAATGAGGACGTCGCTTACATTATTGATCAGTCCGAGCGGACCGCCTTTCTCCGCCTGAAGACGAACGAAGAACGCGACAAGTTCGTCGTGCAGTTCTGGGAGCGGCGCAATCCTAGTCCTGGCGCGCCAAATAAATTCAAGGAAGAACACTATCGCCGTCTCGCCTACGCTAATCAGCATTTCGCGGCGGGGATACCGGGCTGGCAGACGGATCGCGGGCATATTTACATCGTTTACGGTCCGCCGGATGAAATAGAGGCGCACCCGCGCGCCGGCGGCGGCATGACGGAGATTTGGCTGTACCACCACGTGGAGGGAATTGGCGCGAACGCGACCATTACGTTCGTGGATAGCACGGGGCGAGGCGATTATCGGCTTTCGCCGGGCGCGCCATTTGTGCCGAAGACACCGGGGCCCGCGGGAAAGCAACCGTAGTCTCAGTCTGAGCTGACTTCTTCTCCGGTTAAAATGTGGCGCATGAACAGCGGCTGCTTGAGAACATTAGCGGTGTTGTCCAGCATTGTGTTGGTGACGTTGGCGGCCAATGGGCAGGGGCGGGCATCTATCCCTCAAACCACGACCTTCACGCCGCCTGACAGCGCGTTTCGGTTTTCCTATCCGAGTGGCTTCCAAATATGCACGGCCGGTAAGTTCGAGCCATGCCTGCAATCTTCCATGTTACCGGTTTGCGAAGTAGACGCGATCGTCTGTGTTCTTTATCCTGAGAAGCGTTTCGAGGATACAAATATCAACGGAGTTTCCTTTCAGGTAAGAGAAATTCATAGAGACTCCATGATGACTCCGGACATATGCGCGACGCCGTACCCGATTGTCGGACCCACGGGTCCTTGGCAGTATCCGGAGTTTTACATCTCGTCGGAGCATCCGCTGGAGAGGATCGGTGGGGTGCGCTTTTTGCACGGACGGACCGTCGATGGTGCAATGAGCCATTCGCTTGGGATTGACTTATACCGCGGATTTCACAAGCAACGATGCTTTGAGCTGAGGATTAGTACGAGTGCCACGTCCCCTGCAGTTACTGATCCGCCGATGAGGACGCTGAGTCCTGCGCGAGGGAAAGAGCTGGATAAGGCGATGTCGGAGATTCTCCACAGTTTTCGATTCTCAGAATAGAGTTCGCGGGCATTCCGCTCGAGCCACAAGATCCTTCACTGCCTGCTTCGGAGTAATTTTGCCTCCAACTGTATGTTCTGCCCCCGCATCGAAGACCAGCTGTCCAGCATCCCACGGCCGCTACTCGCGTCTGACAGGAGGGATTTTCAAATGAAACCAGTGCTTGCGTTCATCTTCATTACCGTATTGTCGGTCTGCGTCGCGATCGGTCAAAGCGACTCGACCAGCCGCTATGGGCAAAAATCTGCGACGTCCACGCAGGATCAGCAGATCACCAGCGGCCCCGTGGCCGAGTATATTTCGGATTCGAAGTGCACGATTGGATGGACCTCCAGTGCGTCCGGGGCGATGAGTGTGATGTACGGCACCGACCGCAGCAAGATGACACGCACCGCGGAGGCGGTGGAGAGCAAAGACGGGCGCAATTATCACGTGAAACTTTCCGGCTTGTCGCCCAGCACCCGGTACTACTTTCAGGTGGAGAATGCCGGCGAACCGATCGGCGGCGTGGGAACATTTCGGACCGTGCCTGAGGGCGCCTCGCCGGACAGGAGCAAGGCCGTGATTCCAGAGTAACGTTCCAACCGAGTTTTCATCACCGAGACGCGGGGTCGCGGAGAGCGCCAGAGTTGAGATATAGATCCCTGTGACCTGCATCACATTCCGATCTGTCGGGCGATCTTCGCGCTCCGGACGGCTAAGGCGGCCGTCGCTCCGTGGCGTCTTTCCTAACTCCTCCTGCAGGGTGCCCTTCCCGCCTCTCCCGTAGTAAGCTAAGGCAAGCATGCCTGCCGAGAAGATTCTGGTAGTCGACGACGAACGCCTGGTGCGCTGGTCGCTTCGCCAGAAGTGCGAAGAGTGGGGATATCAAGTGGTGGAAGCTCCGGCCGGAGATCCCGGCCTGCGGCTATCCCAGAGCGAGTCGCCTGATCTCGTTCTGCTCGACGTGCGCATGCCCGACATGAACGGCATACAGGTGCTGGAGCAGATCAAAAAGGCTCCCGACCCGCCGCCGGTCATCATGATCACGGCTGATCCTCAGCTGGATGACGTCAAGAATGCCCTTAAACTAGGTGCTTACGATTTTGTCGGCAAGCCGCTGGATTTCGAAGAGTTACGCGTCACGATCCAGAATGCGCTTGAAGCCACGCGATTGCGTACCGAGGTGCAGTCGCTGCGCGGAGAGGTACGGCGTCACACGGGATATCACGAGCTTGTTGCCGTCTCGCCCAAGAGCGTCGAGCTGATGAATTTTGTGCAGAAGGTGGCCGCGAGCGAAGCCACGACGATCCTGATTCAAGGCGAGAGCGGCACGGGCAAGGATCTTGTTGCCAAGACAATCCACTACGAAAGCTCGCGGCAGAACGGGCCGTTTGTAGCAATCAACTGCTCCGCGATTCCCGAGACTCTGATGGAGGCCGAACTCTTCGGCCACGAAAGAGGCGCCTTCACCGACGCCAAGCAGATGAAGAAAGGGCTGTTCGAGACCGCGAACGGCGGCACTCTTTTTCTCGATGAGATCGGTGAGTTATCTCCTCTGTTACAGGCGAAGCTGTTGCGCGTGCTCGAAGACCAGGTGATCCGGCGGATTGGCGGAGTTCGCGACATGCAGGTGGACGTGCGCGTGATCGCCGCTTCGAATCGCGATCTGGAAAAAGCAGTGCGCGAGGGACAGTTCCGGCAGGATCTCTATTATCGGCTGGCGATCATCGCGATTTTCATTCCTCCGCTGCGTGAGCGAACGGACGACATTCTGCCTTTGGTTGACTTCTTCGTCGACTGGTACAACCGGAAGTTCAAGAAGTCCATTAGGGGTATCAGTCCGGAAACGCGGCGCCTGTTGCTCGCTCACAGCTGGCCCGGCAATGTGCGCGAACTGAAGAATTCGATTGAGCGTGCGATGATTCTGGAAGACGAATCGATCCTGCGGCCGGTGTACTTGCCTTTCGCCGTGGGCCAGGCAGCTCGCAGCGGACTGACGGCGTTTGAAGCCAGCAGCGCGCCCGGAGATGGCGCGGGCAAACAGCTACCGAATGGACGCATGCTTCCGCGGCTGTATATCCCGGAAGAAGGCACGTCGCTCGAAGAAGTCGAGCGGGCCATGGTGGAACTCGCCATGCGCCAGGCGAATAATAATCAGACTCACGCCGCGCGCCTGCTTGATATCAGCCGCGATGCCCTGCGCTATAAGCTGAAGAAATTCGATCTTGTCGGCGCGGGCGAAGAAGAATCGACGGATTCCGTGACGTCCGAAAATTCTGCGAGTTGAACCCTCTCACCACGGAGACGCTGAGTCAGGGAAACAAAAAACAGGTCGCAAAGCTCCATTTTTTTCGAGCTATTTCAGAACACTGCGTGCCTGTAGGCTTTCTCCGTGTCTCCATGCCTCCGTGGTGGAGAATCAATTCTGGAACCTACTTCCCTTTCATGTTGCCGCTCTTGGCGATGAACGCAGCCACGTTTTCGTGGATCTGCTTCAACGAAGCCTCGTGCGCGTAGACCATGTGTCCGGATTCGTAGAACTGAAATTCGATATTCTTCTGCAGGTCGGCCGGAATCGGCAGGTGCTGCATTTCGTAGACGCCTTCATAGAAAGGAGTCGCGAGATCGAAATACCCGGCGTTAAGCAGGACTTTGAGCTGCGGGTTGTACTTCATCGCAGTCGCGAGATCGGGCATGACGTTGGTCGCACCAGGGAAGGCGAATCCCATGCCGGGCTGCCGGTGCTGGAAGCTCCACCAGCGGAAGACTTCCGTTTCAGGTTTGTACTCGCGGTCTTGACCGAACTTCAGGTCTTTCCGCACGTAATCGTTGAAGGCGGAAACGTAGGCTGACGAAATTGCAGCCGATTGCGGATCGTAGCCGGCTTCCTTGCTGAGCGGATCGAATGTCGGGCCGGAGAAGCGGGAATCGAGACGGCCGGTCGTCAGCCCGTTTTCATCCTGCAGGTTCTTTTCGAATTCGCCGCCGTTGATGCGCAGGTTTGCTTTCTCGATGTATGCGGTGGAAAGCCCCGTGTACTGGTGGAGCTTTTCGACGATGATGCGCCTTTGATCGGCAGGAAGCGAAGAACCGGCTTCGAGCGCGAGGGCATAATCGTTCATGGCGAAGTGCTCGACTTCTGCGATGAGCGCCTTCAGATCGGGATGAGATTCGGGCAGCTTGTGGTGATACCAGGCGGTGGCGGCATACGTCGGAAGATTAAGCTGGTAGGCAATGTCGACTCCGGGATTGCCGTCGGGAAAATCGGAGTCCAGCGAGAAGTTCAGGATTTGTGAGAGCAGGATCACGCCGTTGAAGTCGACATCGCGCTCGGTCTCGAGCAGGTTCGCGAGGACGGCGGAGCGAGTTGTGCCGTAGCTTTCGCCAAACATGAATTTGGGCGAGTTCCAGCGACCGTATTTCGAGAGGAACTGCACGATGAAGTCGGAGAAGGCCCAGGCATCCTGATCGACACCGTAAAAAGCCTTTTCCTTATCCTTGCCACTGAGGCGGCTGAAGCCGGTTCCGGGAGCGTCGACGAAAACGAGATCGGTGGCGTCAAGCAAGCTGTAATCGTTGTTGACGACATTGTACGGAGCGGCGGGGGTATGCGTATCGTCGGCCGTGACCACGCGCCGCGGGCCGAAGGCGCCCATGTGCAACCAGACGGTGGAGGAGCCGGGACCGCCGTTATAGAAGAATGTGACCGGCCGAGGCGCTCCCTTGTTGTCGGATTTGAAATAGGCGACGTAGAACATGCTCGCTTCGGGAGCCTTGTTCTTGGGATCGGGATCAGCATTTTGCGGAACATCGTCCCATCCCTTGGGGTGAACTACGAGGGTGCCTGCGAAGGCGTCGTAGTCGATTGTCTTCCCGCCGATCGAGACGGATCCCTTCGACTGCTGCTGCTCAGGCTTGAATTGGTCGGACTTCGACGTCTCGGTCTTGCTGGCTTCGACTTTTACGGAAGTTTCCTCTTTGGACTGGGCGTAAAGAAAGGTGATGGAAAGAAATGCGACGACCATGGCTACTGCGACCAATCTGAATTGGCGCATTGGGGGCGGTTCTCCTTCTAGGGCAGTGGATTTGTTTTTGAACTGTGCGGGACAATGTACCACGGCATTCCAGAATGTGCCTGGGAAACCGGCGCGGTACAATTCTGGGACGATTGCAGTGACACTGGGGAATCAACTTCATGCGCCGGATCACGGCCCTATTACATACCAAAGACGACGAGCGGCGGATCGGACGCTGCCTGGAGACGCTGTATCCGTGCGACGATATTGTCATCGTCGATCATGGATCCAGCGATCAGACCCTGCGGGTCGCGAGGGAGTACGGAGCGAAAATTCTCGCGGGAAAAAATGGCGCTGCTGCGAATGAGTATGCGAAGGGAGCAGGAGGCGAGTGGATTCTCTGTCTCGATCCGCACGAATCGCTGACGGAAGCCTTGGCCGCGAGCCTATTCGATTGGAAATCGCAGAGTGTGGCCGGTGACGCATTTTCTTTCCGGTTGCGCGAAGAAACCCGCGATGGGTGGATTCAGAATGGGTCTGCGCACACGCGGCTGGTGCCGCACAACTGGAAGGATTGGGAAGGATTGTTTCCGGTGAGGCGTCGATCGGCGATCGCGCTCGACGGCGAACTGCTGCGGTTTGTGTTTCCGTAAAAGCGGTTCTCACCACGGAGGCACAGAGAAAGCATAGGGGTACTCCCCGAGGTTTCAGCGGTTAGCAATTTTCGCCAGCGAGGTCTGCGGAATTTTCTGCAAAGCCGGGATTCAGTTTTGAGTCCCTTGCAACCGCCGTAACTCCGCTTCTCGGTGGTGAAAAATTCCACGCACGTGTTCGTAGTGCGCTCAGGCATTCCCTCATTCAATGGTCACAGCCGCTTGTGATTTCGGTCACAGTCGAGTGGTAGGCGTGCGCCTAGACTGCGCTGTTGTGGCAGTTTTGGGCCTCATCCGCCCAGGAGGAAGATTATGCGTGTAATGAAATTCATCAGTGTGGCCGCAATCCTAGTCATGATTTCGGCATTCGCCGCAGGGCAGAATGCTCCGGCGCAGAGTTCTACGACCGTAAAGCATGTTCCGATCACCAGTACGCCGTCGAATTCGGGGAAAGCGATGTTCAACAACTATTGTGCGGTTTGCCACGGCGCCGACGCCAAGGGCAATGGACCAGCCGCTTCCGCGATGAAGACTTCGCCAACGGACCTGACACTTCTGGCAAAGAACAATGGCGGAAAGTATCCGGCGGCACATGTGGCAGCGGTAATCAAGGGACAGGCGGCAATGCCGTCTCACGGCAGCCAAGACATGCCGGTGTGGGGGCCGCTGTTCCGGAGCATCGATCAGGGACGTGAAGCGCAGGTCCAGCAGCGGATCGCGAATTTGGTGGCATACGTCGAGGGTGTACAGGCAAAGTAGCCCTGCTTGCAGAAATAGATCGGCTAGCGCTGCGAGAATCCCACGTCTCGTAAAATCAACGAGACGTGGGGCTGTCCGGCACCTCAAATGTCCGCTATAGGAAAGGCAAGTAGGGATGAGGCGACCTTTGGGAGGTCCCTCGGCCCGTCAGAGTTGAAGAAGAAATAGTCCACTGTCAAGAGCCGCAAAGAAACCACAGTAGTTCCGGTCTGGCGGGCGGAATAAACCTCAATTGGCCAATGGCTTGGCGGCCGTCGGCCTTCCGGCCAGTGACTTCGGTACTTAGTCCACGCGGTTATCGCCGCCTTATAATCCAACCAAGAACAGGCATTTCATGCGTTCCCATGGAGAGGACTGCTCCACGGCCCGCGTGGATTGCCGCTTCCTTGAGACTTTGTGGATCTCGTATTCGCAGCAACGATTTTCGCGCTTGGGCTGGCCTTCGGCAGCTTCCTGAACGTGTGCATCTATCGGATGCCGCGGGAGATTTCGGTGGTGAGTCCAAGGTCGGCTTGCCCGAAGTGCAAGGCGGGGATTGCGCTCTATGACAATCTGCCGGTGCTGAGTTGGCTGGTTTTGCGGGGGCGCTGCCGGCATTGCAAGGCGCCGATCTCGCCCCGGTATCTTGTGATCGAGTTGCTCACCGGAGCGCTGTTTTTGACATGCTACTGGTACTTCGGCCTGACCCTTTCGACGGTAAAGTATTGCGCGTTCTCGTTCTTGCTGCTGGGGTTGATCTTTACCGATGCGGAAACGAAGTTGCTGCCGGACAAACTCACGCTGACGGGGCTGGCGATCGGAGTGATCTTCAGCGTGTTTGTACCGGTGAACGATCTGGCGTCGCAGTTTCTGTCAGGATCGATAAGTCTGCCGGTAAGCGGAGAAGTTGCGGACCACATACTTTCGCTGGCTGACTCGTTATTGGGAGCGGCGGTCGGAGCGGCCTTCATCTATGGAGCGGGCGCGATTTACCTGCGCTGGCGCGGAAGCGAAGGCATGGGATTTGGCGACGTCAAGCTGATGTCGATGGTGGGTTCGTTCCTTGGGGTCAAAGAAACCGTTCTAACGATCTTTGCGGCCTCGCTCGCGGGATCGGTTTTTGGGCTGACTACGGTGCTGGTGGTCTGGCTGAAGCGCACGCATCGCTTTATGAAGCGCTTTGCCGATGCGGGGGCGGCGCGGCAGCGGGCGTGGCAATCGGCGCAAGTGGTGTACCGGAATTATCAGATGCCGTTTGGCGTCTTTTTGGGAACTATGGCGCTGGTGGCCTGTTTCGTGGGTGAACGGCTGCTGCGCTGGTACGGGAGATTCTGGTGAGAATTCTGGCAAATCCGATTTTGCTGCGGGCGGCCATAGTGGGGCTCTGTTCGGCATTCTTCTTCATGCTGGGACTGCTTTTTGTGCGCTCGCTGCGGAAAAAGATCTCCGAGGAAGCTGAGGAAGTGCAATCTCCCGCAGCCTCGATCGAGACGCTGCCGCTGAACCTGTACAACACGGTGATCCAGCAACTGAAACAGCAGAAACATGAATTGCAGGTGCAATCGCAGGCGGAGCAGCATCGCGCGCGCACCAGCGAGAATTTCAGCCAGGCGGTGCTCTCGAATCTATCCTGCGGCGTGCTGGTTTTTGGCGCCAATGGTCTGGTGAAGACTTCGAATGCGGCTGCGAAAGCAATTCTTGGATTCGGAGCGGTAAACGGAATGAGCGCTCCCGATATTTTCCGCAGCGCGGCTTCCCAAGCGGCGCCGGTCTCGGGTGAGCCTGGTCAGGTTCACATCGCGGATGAGATTCACGCCGTGCTGCGCGAAGGCAGCAAGCGCCGGCAGGTGGAAGGCGAATATCAGACCCCTTCGGGTGAAGTACGGTTTTTGTCGATGACGGTTTCGCAAGTTCCGGCTGTCGATGGCAGCCTGCTCGGGGTCGCATGCCTGATCAACGATCTGACCGAACTTCAGAAAATTCGGCGGCAGCAGGAATTGCACGGGGAGCTTTCGGCGGAGATGGCGCTGCAACTGCGCACTTCGCTGGCAACAATCGCCGGATATGCCCAGCAACTGGCAACCAACCGCGATCCCGATCTGGCCGAGCAATTGGCGGTCGATATCGCGCAGGAGGCCGCGCAACTGGATCGCAGCATTGGCGGATTCCTGACGGCGAAACCGGCAGCCCGGAGCGCTGCTGCGGGACGATGAACGGGACGACGCGGACGGGCCAGCCCCCGGACGCGAACAGCTTTTGCAGAAAAAGGTGGACTATGAAACGAATCGTATACAGTGGAATAGGACTCACGCTGCTTCTTGCCGTGGCGGGACTTCCGGCCACCGCTCAGAATCAAACCTCCTCCAACACGCAGAGCTCGACCGGCGGCCAGTCGCTCGGCGACTACGCGCGACAGATCCGCAAGCAAAACGGCACGCCAGCGAAGCCAAAGGTTTTCGATAACGACAACCTGCCGAAACAGGACACGCTGTCGATCGTAGGCACGCCGACTCCGACGCAAGATAACGCCAGCGAGACCAAGACGGACGACTCCTCGGCGCAGACTTCCGCTTCTGACAGCGGCGCGAAGACACAATCGAATGCGGGAAGCGAGGACAAGTCTACCGCGAGTGCTCCGTCCGGTCCTGAGGACGAGGCCACCAAACAGGCGGCATGGAAACAATGGGCCCAAAGACTCAAAGCCCAACAGGATCAGATTGACTTGCTGAATCGCGAACTGGATGTGCTACAGCGCGAGTATCAGCTGCGCGCGGCGGCAATGTACGGTGACATCGGAAATCGCCTGCGCAATTCCGCCGACTGGGACAAACAAGACGCGAATTACAAGCAGCAGATCGCCGACAAGCAGAAGGCTGTCGATGACGCGAAGCAGAAACTAGACGACCTGCAGGAAGAAGCGCGCAAGGCTGGCGTGCCTTCTTCGATTCGCGAACCGTAATTCCGGGATAATCCGGAATCAGCGCGCCGGAAACCTTCCGGCGCGTTTTTCTTGCAATGAAGTAAGGGTTGTCAGATCCGGCCGGCCATGAGTTCCTGGCCGAGGCTACGAATCTGCTTCACATGATGAAGTCCGTGCACCAGATGAAACTTCCGCCACTGTTGAATCGAGAATGGGCCGAGGAAGGGATGGTCCATCACCTTCGCTTGCGACCCGAATTTCAATGCACACTCAGTCAACAGCCCATCCATTTGTCCGAGTGCGGATACTATTTTGGTTCTGACCTGCTCCGGCGGAGTGCCGCGCGGGCGCGCCCTTTCGGGCGCTTCCCTTCCCTTTGGCATGTATCCGAGAGTGACAACGATGAACGCCTGAGCGCGCTGCTTCCAACTGGATCTTGTCGCGAGTGGCTTTCCGCCTTCGAGCAGCCGTCCACAGCCTTTGATCGTTCCGGTGTAGGTGAGATAGAGATGTTCGAGGATTTCTGCGACGCTCCACTTGCCAGCAGCGTGCCGGATCAACTGTTCCGGGGACAGCCCCACAGTTGCCGATGCAAGCTGCCGTTGCAACTTTTCGAGGCGAGGGTCCACGAGTGTCACTTACCTTTTGCCGTCTTTCAGATAGAATGTTGCCGCGACTACAAACACATCATTTATATCAGGAGAGGGGAACGCATACTCGCGCGCAAAGGAAAGAACCCTTCTACGAGTAGAGCTCGAATGGAGGTTCACTCCTTTCGCAAAACGCGAACGCGCCCCAGGAAGGATGCCATGGAAACGGCTGCACTGGGCCAAATTGTGAGTAAGGATCAGGCGTCAACGAAGTCGTACGAGAGAGGTTTCCACAAAATCGGCGTCAGGATTTTTTCTGCTGTGCTGGCCGTTGCCTTTCTCGCGCTGCTTGCAGGATGTAATTCCGAACCGAGCAAGTCAGCCGAGGAAGCCAAGCCCGAACCAAAGGGGCCGGAACTCATCACGGCGCGATCGGCTTTCCAAAAGCTTTATGTCGCGGCGCGCGGATGGAATGTCGACGCCAAGCCATACCAGATACAGTCGGTCGTCACGAGCGATGGCAACGGGCACGACGGCAAGTGGGCAGTATGGCGCGCAAGCTTCGCTTCGGCGACGGCGCGTTCCGAGAAGACATACACGTGGTCCGGCAGTTCGGCCGAAGGCGCGCCTTCGCGGGGCGTGAATCCCGGAATCGAAGACAGCTATAACGCCAACAATGCGTCGACGCAGGTCTTCGATATGGCGTTCCTCAAAATCGATTCCGACCAGGCGGAAGAGACGGCGCAGAAACACGGTGGTGACAAAGTGCTCGAAAAGGCACCTGATACTCCGGTCAGCTTCGTGTGCGACTGGAACCACAACACAAACGAACTGGTGTGGCATGTCATTTACGGGGCCAACCGCGACACCGCGAAGCTGACGGTTGCGATTAACGCTTCAACGGGTGAATTTATCCGCGTCGAGAAGTAACAGGCGGGTCTCCGTCTTGGGATGTGGCACTCTGTTGTAAGCCCTTTTTAACCGTTCGCATCTTCTCTGTTCTTAAGGTGGGCATCGATCTGCGAGAAGAAGCGGCAGAGAGCCTCAGCCGAAGCAATGGCGCGCTTGAGTGCGCCCCTTTCACCGAAGGAAACTATGTCTTGCAGGGAATACTGCAGGCGCACCCGGTCTGCGGCGCAATGCGCGCTCAGCAACTCCACGCTGGCGGCCGAGAGATCGGCCTTGAGACGGGCAACATCAATGCGATTATTACCTCCAAACTGCATGAACGGCTCCTTACTCAATTTGAAAATGGAGCGGGTGGGTCCAGGGAGCCGCAATGGGAGGACTGCCACTTCGCGGACTCGCCCGGGCCCACCCTGCAAGGTCACTCTTTTTTGCTGTGTTATTAGTGTACAACGTTAGTTATACGCAGTGCAAGGAATACTCGTCCTTGGAAACCTGAGGAAACGTGCCCCGCCATCCTGATCCCGAACTCGAACAACGCATTCTCGGAGCCGCATCGCGTTTGTGGGCGCGCGGCGGAGAAAAATCGCTCACCATGCGCGCAGTCGCGAAAGCGGCTGGAACCACGACTCCCACTGTCTATGAGCGCTACCGCGATCGGGACGATATTCTGCGCGCCCTGCGGCTGAAAACGCGGAGTGAGTTATTCGTGGCGCTAAACCAGACAAAGACGTTACAGGAGTCCGTACAAAGTTATTTGAGATTTGCCCTGGAAAACCCACACGATTATGAAGTTCTGTTTGACGGGGTGGGCCAGCCTCCCTCGCTGCACGAGCCATGGCCCTCGTTTAACTTCATGCGGCAGCGTTTGTCGGAGAAATTGAAAGGATCGCCTCGCCAGCACAACCGATTGATGCTCGGCATCTGGTCGCTGATGCATGGCACGGCGATGCTGGTGATCCGCGGTGGATTCGAAGGCTCGTTGCGCACTCAGGCTATTCACGCGTGCGTGGACGCGGTCGAAAACCTTGTGCGACACGCCGCGCGGCCGAAGGGACTCGTGGAGACCGGGCCGAAATGGCCATCCAGCCTGATTCTCGGTGCGGGCGAACAGAGCAGCGTGGGAAATGGCGACGGGGCCGCGGCCAGAAAGAAACGATCCGCTAAAAAAACGAAACACTAATTTCAGCCAGTTCAGTTGCCTACTTCGCGGCTTTTTCCGATTGGGGCTTGCTCAGCCGGTCGATCGCCTTCTGGGCATCCTCTGCTTTGGAACCGTGGGGGAGAATCCTCAGATAGCTTTGGAATTCGGCGATAGCGTCGTCGGGGCGGTTCATCTTTTCCAGGCAAATCGCCAGTCGGTACGTCGCGTCGGCATCGTTGTCTTTGTAATAGAGCGCCTCGCGGTAGCGGCTCTCGGCAGCGCGATAATTCTTGCGCTTGAAATAGAAGTCTCCTACCTCGATATCCTTCGCAGCCTTGTGCGGATTCCATGCGTGCATTTCGCTGACGTCGCCGCTGCTGCGAACCGGCGGATTCTCGGCGTTGTCCATCGCGTCCGCGCTCCGCGGATGCTCCTTGGCGTCATCGGCGGGAGGGCTGAGATCGATCTCCGTGGTCTTGCTGGAACTCTCGCCCTCTGTGTTTCCCATGTCGTTAATGTTGACCCGGTCTGAACGGGGAGGCTCGAGCCTGCGATTCGGTGCCGGCTCCGACGCGGTTGTCGATGCGGACTTCCTGGATGCTGACGATGACTGGCCAGAGGACGATGACTGGTCAGTGGAAGACTGGTCCGAGTTTTGCGCCGTAAGGGTGACCGCACACATGAGTAGCAGGAAGAGAACGCCGGACAGGAGTTGAGCTACCGTTCTCCCGAGGGGAACATCACGAAGGTCCGCTCGACGGGAAGGCCGAGGATCGCGGTCCGCTAATTTGTTCCAGCGTCGATCTTCCAGACTTCGCATGCTCTCTATTTTATCGTCCTCCATACGTCGCGAGGAACGCTGCCAGGCAGCGGCGCGCGGTTCCCATCTGTGAGTAATCGCTGCCTTCTTGCTCGATCAGGTAATACTCGACTCCGCCTCCGTGTTCGGCCGCGTGGAAAATTCCCTTCCAATCGGCTTTGCCTTCTCCGAATAGAACCTTGTACCCCCTCTCGGGGGACCAGTCTTTACAATGGATGGAGCGAATGCGTCCCGGGTTGGCTTGGATCCAGGCAACAGGATCTGCTCCGGCTTCAAGGCTCGTGCCCACGTCCAGTTGCAGCATGATGGACGGCTTCGTACTGGCGGCGAGAATGTCCATGGGCCGCTTGCCGTCGATCGGTTTCCATTCCGCGTCGTGATTGTGATAGCCAACCTTGAGTCCCGCGGGCGCCAATGTGTCGGCAGCGGCATTGAGTTGATCGGCGAGCGCCTTCCATCCATCGAGATTGGGCTTCGGATCGCTCCAGGCCAGCACCATGTATTTCGCCCCGAGAATCTTGTTTAGATCCCGCGCATGTTCGACCTTCGCCGCGCTGAAAAACTCCTGATCGTTATGCGTTGAGTAGCAGTGGATGCCTAAGTCATCCATGAGCGTGCGCATATCTTTGGCCTGAGCCTCGCTCCAGTCGTAGTACGGAGCATAGAACTCGACCGCCTGATATCCCATTTTGGCGACGGCGCGGACCGTGCCTTGATGATCTTTCTGCAGTTCGTCGCGAACGGAATAGAGCTCGAGTCCGACCGGAACAGAGTGTGCGGAGCCGAACGCAACTCCGCGAAAAGCCCACGGCAAGACGGCAGACATCGCCAGAAAAGAACGGCGGGAAAAAGTTATGGATGGCATGGCTGAAATATTACGCCTGCGTAGCAAGGAGACGTGTGGAGTGAGAGTCCGACGTTTCGCAAAACCGGCGAGACATGGCCGCACAGCCAAATTCTTACTCGAAAAAAAACAGGCCGCTCAGGGGGAGGCGTTGAGCGGCCTGGTTGGCGAAGTCCTCCGGGGAGGAGGGAAAACTTGGTTACATCGACGATGGATTGCTCTGGCCCGTGGCCGGCTGGGCGGGTTGGTTCCCTCCACCCACGGTGTTGGTCATCAGGCGGACGTCGACGCGGCGATTGTCAGCGCGGCCAGCGGACGTCTTGTTCGACTCGACCGGCTTATCTTTGCCGAGGCCGATCGTGTAAATCTTGTGGGCCGGCACGTTGTACTTCGACGCCAGATATTGAATAACGGAATTGGCGCGGCGCTGGCTCAGGTCGTAGTTGTAGTCCGCGGGTCCAACGGAATCCGTTCCGCCTTCCAGAGCGATGATGTAGCCCTTGGTGCTGGCGATGCTGGACGCAAGCTGATCGAGAGCTTGCTTCGCTTTCGGGGTCAGGTTGTCCTTGTTGAATCCGAACTTCACCGACGTTTCCGCGACGGCGTGATAGTTGTCGAGATTCGCGACCGTGTTAGTCAGCACGCCCACGCGGGTATTGGCGGCATCGGCAACCTGCTGCGCCTGGCTCGCGTTCTGTCCGGCGGACTGCGCCTTCTGATCGGCTTCCGCGGTCTTGGCGTTGACGGCAGCGAGTCCGGACTGCACCCGCGCGTCGACGTCTTTAATGTCTTTGCTGTTTTTCGCGGTGAGATCGTCAAGCTCGTTGGTCTTGTTGATCAGTGGCGTCGTCTGTTGCTTGACGTAATTCTTGCTGGCGCAGCCTACGGTGGCGACCATGCTGGCTGCGAGGCAAATCACTAACGAAGTGCGGTTCATAGGGTGAGGCTCCTTAAATTCCTTTTGATCTGGCGCGCCCCTGGGGTTACCCGGCGCGCTTACAAATTCATAGCCCTGGGAATGACTACTGATGTACAAGTCCCGATCCCACTTGTGCACGGGACGTGCCAGTTCTCGACACCCACTATCCCCAACATAAGTATATACGTTTCAAGCGTTTGGGGGAAAATTACCAACTGGTCAGACCGTTTTACCCCAGGCTAAAGTGCAGCAAAGGGAACATTCGGGATGGAAATTTTATACGGTTGGGCTCAGATTCAGGAATGGACGTTACCTCCAAATGCCTGTGATTGGCATTGCATCCCCGTCGTTGGCGGTGAGGGGCTTAAGTCCGAAATTATCTTCAATCGTCCGCAGGACGCTGTAGTGGTTGTAATAGTGGCCGAGCGCAGTGGCATCCTGATCGCTTGCCGGTTTGACCATATCCCCCAGGAATACGGTGTAAATGCGGTTGTCCTGGTTTCCGCCGGACTCGTCGAACGTAACGACGACCAGCGTTCCCTGCCGCAATTTCTCCGGAAAGGAATTTCCCAGAAACTTGCGGACCCAGGCGCCGGCGACGATCACGGTCGTGTCATGGCCGTCATGATTCATGTTCGGTGAATAGAACGAGTAGGCGACCAATCCCTTGCGCGCATCCTGCACGAAATAATTATCCGCCTTATTGGAATCGACGCGGATGACATGGTCACACCACTTCTGCCGCACCTCGCCAAAACTCAGGAACGGCACATGGCGTCGCACGTAGTTGCCAAGCTTGTTGGCTACGTGCTCGCTGTGAACCTGCCAGGGGCAAGGGGCATCGGGAAGTTCTTCGGCGTATTGTTTGAAATCGAGTCCTGCGGCCATCAACCGATCGGCAATTGTGCGATGTTCGGGATCGTCGGGAAAGTCCACTTGCTTGTCGCCAAGGTAGCTGCCCCGCCGATGGATATCAAAATCCGTTCCGGCAATCATCGCAAGATAGTTCGGGTACGAAGGATGGAACAACGCATGAAAATTGGTGAAGCTGGCACCTTGCTGCGCAAGGGCGGCGAGGTTGGGATCTTGTATGGCGCGTTCGTAGTCCACATTCTCCAGAACGATGATCAGCACGCGATCGAAATGATGCGCCTTGGCTCGTTCGGCGGCGTAGGCTGCTAAGTCACGCTTCTCCTGTGGAGACTGTTTGACCTGCGGTTGCGATTGAGTCGACTGCCGGGCGAGCAACAGTTCCCCGAAGGCACCGATAAGACAAAACGCCAATAAGGCCCTGCGGAACCCGGCGCGCAATTCAGCACCATCAGCTTTTGAAATCATTTGTTCATTTTGTAACACACGCCGCATACATTCGCCTGTTGGGCATGGCCGGTGGCAAGTTCATGACGATGTTTTGTTACTCTGTTGCTCCCCTTATGATTTGGAAGTTTACGCTCTTTCTCATCCTCTTTTCCTCGTTTTCGGTTTCGCAACAATCCACGTCCACACAATCACAAACGAATGAGTCCCAGAAGGTTCCTCCACAGAAGGAGTATCTCGTCGTCACTGGGACCTTCATTCCAGCTCCATTATCGGAGAACGATCGTTCTGTGGAATCTCTCGACGCGACCCAAACTCCACTTCTGTTCGGATCCGCCGTCGATTATCTGCAATCGGACTCCAGCATCGATCTTCAGCAGCGTGCTCCAAATGGCGTGCAGGCCGACCTGACCATCCTAGGCTCGACCTTTGCCGAGACTCTTGTGCTGCTCGACGAGCTGCGAATGAATGATGCACAGACAGCGCACCACGATATGGATATCCCTGTCCCGATCGAGGCTGCGTCACGAATCGAGGTTCTGCACGGTGCCGGTTCGACTTTCTACGGTGCCGATGCCATGGGAGGAGCCGTGAACTTCATCACCGCCCCAGCCTTGGCAACGGAACTCCGCGTGCGCGCCGGGCTGGGTAATCAAGGATTCAACCAGGAACACGTTTACGGTTCCCTTCTGATTCGCAACTGGTCTGAAACCATCGCGGCGGACCGCGACTTCTCCTCTGGATTCATACCCGACCGCGACTACCGCAGCACTACTGCGTCCTCTGAAACCCGATTTAAATCTGCGCTCGGCCAAACGGATGTAATTTTCGCCGGCAGTGATCGCCCCTTTGGCGCCGATCAGTTTTACGGAGACTTTCCTTCCTGGGAACGAACAAAGAACTGGTTCGCATCCGGCGAACAGGACCTTGGTGCAAACACAAGTGCGGCGTTTGGCTATCGCCGGCACACTGACGAATTTGTTCTCTTCCGCTCGGACCCGTCCATCTATGAGAACAACCATGTCGATCAGAGCTGGCAGGGAGCCCTGCGCCGCCACGATTCGCTCGCTGATAACACGACTCTCTCATACGGAGCTGAGGGACAGGGCGATTCCATCGTCAGCAACAACCTTGGCGATCATGCCCGCAATCGAGAAGCCGTCTATGGAAATCTCGATTTTCGCGCTCTCCACCGCTTTTCGTTGTCTGCAGGCGTACGGGAGGAATTCTTCAGCGGAGGCACGAACGTCTTCACGCCGAGTATTGCTGGTGGCCTCTGGCTGAAGAACACATTGAAGCTGCGCGCGAGCATCAGCCGGGGATTTCGTATCCCGACGTATACCGATCTTTATTATTCCGATCCGGCCACAGTTGGAAATCCCAGCCTGAAACCAGAATCCACGTGGGATCTGGAGGGTGGAACTGACTGGAATCCAACCTCGTCGATCTCCATCGGAAGTACGTTCTTCCGCCGCTGGGACTCCAATCTCATCGATTACGTACAGCTGGCCACAGGCGAACCCTACCAGGCGGAGAACATTCAGAGCCTGCGCTTCACCGGGATCGAAGCGCACAGTGATTTCCGTCTACCCCGAAGTCAACAGATCCAACTTGCGTACACATTCCTTCATGGGAATCAGGCACCGCTGGCCGGTAGCGTGTCGCGATACGTATTCAACTATCCCTCTCACGACGCCATTTTCGGGTGGACCGGAGCATGGCACGAGTGGCTGGTCGCCCGAACCCGTGTTGGAGTTACGCAACGATTTGCCCATCAGGCATATCCAGTGTGGGATCTCTCGGTCGCGCATGAGTCAGGGATAGTTCGCCCATACCTTCAGCTCGCAAACCTGAGCAACACCGGATGTGAAGAAATTCCGGGTGTCCTTATGCCAAGTCGCAGCATTATTGGCGGAATGGAACTCGTGCTTGCAAGAAAACATCGTTGAACGTTTGGCGCCACCAGCTCTTGCTCATTGCTCATAGCTCACCGCTCATTGCTCTCTGCTTCCTCGTGTTCCCCGCGGCATCGAATAAAATGAGAACACCTTGGACCTTCTCCAGAAAATCCGCACGATTCCGACCGAGCCCGGCGTGTACCTGTACAAGAACGCCGAGGGCGAAGTCATCTACGTCGGCAAGGCCAAGAACCTGCGCAGCCGCGTGTCGAGCTATTTCCACGAGGGCCGATGGGAGGATGCGAAAACCGGAACGCTCGTGCGCGAGGCCGTCGATGTCGAGTACATCGTCGTCGCCAATAACAAAGAAGCGCTCGCTCTCGAAAACAACCTGATCAAGCAGCGCAAGCCGCGCTTCAACATCCTGCTGCGTGACGACAAGACGTATCCCTACGTGAAGCTAACGCTCGCGGAGAGATGGCCGCGGGTCTATGTCACGCGGCGGCTGCGGAAGGACGGCGGCGCGTATTACGGACCCTACTTCCCTGCCAATCTCGCGTACCGCATCGTCGATCTGATTCATCGCAATTTTTTGATTCCTTCCTGCAAGGTAGACCTGACACGCTTTCATCCGCGGCCCTGTCTTCAGTACTACATCAAGCGCTGCCTCGGACCGTGCGTGAAGGATTTGACGACGCCTGAGACGTATCAAGAAGCCGTGCGTGACGTGAAGATGTTTCTGGAGGGGCGCCCGACGGACTTGGCGAAATCTCTCCGCGCGCGGATGGAGCAGGCGGCCGGTGATCAGGAATACGAGCGTGCGGCCCGCTATCGAGATCTGATTTCCACTGTCGAACAACTGCAGGAGCGGCAGCGAATTGCAGCAGCCGAGGGCGACGACGCCGACGTTTTCGGATATCACTACGAGAACGGCATGCTCGCAGTAAATCTGTTTCACATGCGCGGCGGGAAGATGGTCGATCGGCGCGAGTTCTTCTGGGAGGATCTGCCGGAGTTCGCGATTCCGGAACCCCGTCCGGAACCCCTCGGTCAGGACACACCGGAGCTAAAGACCGGCAGCGATGATGGCCTTCGCGGAACAGTTGAGAGCAACATCTCCGCGGAGGACTTTTCTCCGGGCGAGTTCTTCTCTGCCCTGCTGAAGCAGCTTTATATCGGCCAGCCATACGTTCCTCGAAATCTCTACGTTCCGCTCGGCTTTGAGGATTGTCAGGAACTCGAAGACCTGCTCTCCGAGCAAAACGCCGGCGAAGGAACTCGCGCCCGAGTGCATATCATTGTTCCGCAGCGTGGCGACAAGCGTTCGCTCATCGATCTTGCCGGAAACAACGCGAAGCAATCGTACGATCAGCGCTTCCGTATATTGAAGCCGAACGCCCGACGAATCCAGGAAGAACTGCAGGAAGTCATCGGACTCCCCGATCTGCCGAAGCGCATCGAATGCTTCGACATCTCGCACATTCAGGGAGCGGAGACGGTCGCCTCGATGGTGGTCTGGGAAGACGGCAAGATGAAAAAATCCGATTACCGCAAGTTCATCATCCGAACCGTGCAGGGCGTGGACGACTTCGCATCGATGCGCGAAGTAGTGACCCGCCGATACAAGCGCCTGCAGGACGAGCAGAAGCCGATGCCATCGCTGGTGCTGATCGATGGAGGACTCGGGCAACTGCATGCCGCGGCCGAAGCGCTCGAATCGCTGGAGATCATCAATCAGCCCCTGGCCGCGATCGCCAAGCGTGAAGAAATCCTTTATGTCTACGGACAGGAAAAGGACCCGATCGCTCTTGATCATCACTCGCCGGTGCTGCACCTGATTCAGATGATCCGCGACGAAGCGCACCGGTTTGCTGTCACGTTCCATCGCAAACGGCGGCAGATGCGTGACCGGTCCACCGAACTGCTCGAGATCCCAGGAGTGGGCGCGAGTACGACGCGGCGTCTGCTCGAACATTTCGGCAGTGTGCAGGCTGTGAAGCACGCCGACGCGGCGGCGCTATCGGCAGTCGTTACGCGGGTACAGGCTGAGGCCATCCGAAGTCATTTTCAGAAGTAAGGACAAAGCACGGAATCCATGAACGGAAACAAGCCCGAGAAACATGTCATCAGCGTGTCGGCGATTATTCCCGCGCGGCGCGAACGCATTTATTCGCTGATCGCCAACTATAACGACGGCCATCAGCGCATTCTGCCCAAGCAGTTCACCGGACTGACGGTCGAGCAAGGTGGAGTGGGAGCGGGCACCGTTATCCGCTTTCAGATGAATCTGCTCGGGAGGAAACAAAATTTCCGTGCAGCGGTTACGGAGCCCGATCCGGGACGCGTGCTGGTCGAGACATATCTGGATTCAAACGGAGCTGTGACGACGTTCACCGTGAATCCCGGCAGCGCTCCGGCAGACTCGCACGTCACCATCTCCACGGAATTGCCCGTTAGCGGCGGCTTTCGCGGATTTCTCGAAAGAAAATTCGCCAGCTTTCTCCTGCGGCCGATTTACGTGAAGGAATTGCAAAATCTGGCGCGGGTTGCAACTGGACCGTTCGCCGGATAGAGCCGCGGCCTCATCGGAGCTTACCCTTTCGGCTCTGGGCTCGCATTCCCCATATCAAGCACTACCTTCCAGCTTCCGTCTTTCTGCAGCTTCCAGATGCTGGTGTACTTGCCGTGCTCGACCTGCGCCTTGCCGTCTTTATCCTTCCAGTGAAATTCGAAAGTTCCGTAGGTGTAGCCGAGATCGGCAGAACTGGAGATACCTCCGCCCGCAGGACTCCACGTCAGGCGATTGTCAGGATCGTCGAGAAAGCCCATGCCCTTGGCGATATTCACCTTGCCTTCGATGGCAGGCACGCCATTAGGCACCTCAACCGCGTCATCGGCGTAATACGACATGTATCCCTTCGACCCCTTCTCAGCCGCTGCCTGCATGAATTCGGCTTCCAGACGTTTCAGAGTTCCGACCGTAGCTTTCTGAGAGGCTGCCGCTTTCGGATGCGAAATCGGAAGAACAATCGTAGCGACAAGGAACGCCACCACAAGAATCGGAAGGAATGATTTCATAAGACCTCCCAGGCGGGCATTGTACTCTTCCGGACCACTGAACCAATACCGCCGAGTACGCTGAGAACGACTAGGAGAATGAAGAAGCCAAAAAAGCAATCTTATCGGCGTACCATGCCGACTCTGCAATGAATCGGATCTTTCGGGTGTTCCTTCGTGTGACTTCGTGCCCTTTGTGGTTCATTGTTTTTCTCCGCGTCCCCTGCGGTTTTGGTTTCAAGCTTTTCCCGCGCTACACTAGCCACCACTCATGAAGAACACATTTGTCCATCTGCTCGCCATCACGCTGCTCTCGGCGCTTCCGACATTCGCGCAGGCTCCCGACATGGCCACGCCGCAGGAGAAACATCTGCGCAACGTCCATCAGTTGACGTTTGGCGGACAAAACGCCGAAGCCTATTTCTCAGCCGACGGAAAGAGGCTGATCTATCAGTCATCTCATGGCGACGTGAAGTGCGATCAGATTTTTGAGATGAACATCGACGGCAGCGATCAGCACATGGTCTCCACCGGCAAGGGACGAACCACCTGCAGCTATTTCTTCCCCGATGGCAAAAAGATTCTCTATGCGTCCACGCATCTGGCCAGCGTCGAGTGCCCGCCAAAGCCCGACTACTCCAAAGGATACGTTTGGGGCGTCTACGCGGGATACGACATCTTCACCGCGAATCCCGATGGATCCGATCTCAAGCAACTGACCAACACGCCGGGCTATGACGCCGAAGCAACAATTTCACTCGACGGCAAGAAAATTACTTTCACTTCTGTGCGCAACGGCGACCTCGATATTTACACGATGGATGCTGACGGCACGCACGTGAAGCAACTCACGCACGAACTCGGATACGACGGCGGTCCGACCTTCTCTCCCGACGGCAAGTGGATCGTCTATCGCGCCTATCATCCGAAGACGGAAAAAGAAATTGCCGATTACAAGGAACTGCTGGCGCAGAACCTGATTCGCCCGACGTCGCTCGAAATCTGGATTATGAAATCCGACGGCAGCGACAAGCGTCAGATCACGAATCTTGGCGCAGCCAGCTTCGGCCCGGCGTTCACTGCCGATGGGAAGAACATTATCTTCTCATCGAATTACGATCCGACGACGCACGCCACCGGCGGCGAGGGAAACTTCGAACTCTGGATGATGAATCCGGACGGCAGCGGCCTGGAGCGCATCACGTATAGCGACGGCTTTGACGGCTTCCCCATGTTTTCCATCGATGGCAAGAAACTCGTTTGGGCGTCAAACCGAAACGGCAAAGCGCCGCACGAGACGAACATTTTTATTGGGGACTGGGTGCCGTAGGGATTGTCGATTGTTGAATTTTGATTGTTGATTGACTAAAGAGCTTCGCGTGCGCTACGGGGCCGTTTCCTGGCACCTCGCTGCGAGCCACACAACGCACCCGATCATCCCGCACCAACCCAGCATTCGCACGATCATGGCAATCTTGGTGTCGTAGTTCAGAACCCCGAGGCTCGAGAAGATTTTGAAGAAGTCGTGCTCCACGAAATCCGGATCGCCCGTGGTCACCAGCGGCAGTACCTGAGCGCGCGCGTCAGCCATGTAGGTCGCCGTATAGAGCCAGTTTTCGAAGAAGAAGAAAAGAGAAAACACGAAGCCCGGCGCCTGCCGCTGCGTGAAGAAGTACGCCGCCAGCAGAAACGGGACCAGCCACTGCAGCAGCGTGCCTCCCCAGAGGCCAAGCGTCGGACCGAACCATCCGAACAGATTGTGTCCGCTTTCGTGGACCACCAAATTCGCGCTGTCGATAAATAGAAATCCGCCATGCGCCGAGAAGGCATAGGCAAGAAACGCCAAATAGAAGACGATCCACGCAGCAATAGCCGGACGCGACATCGGCTTCCAGGGCGCATCAGTCATCGCTCGCAAATATTCACGCATGGGCACTTTCTATGCTAAAGATCATGCCCCGCCCGCGGCAGATTACGAACGTGTGCAAAGACTGCATCTTCCTGATGCCTGCGCATCGCATCCCGGCATCATTTCTTGCTAAAGTGGTGGACACACGGTACGGCTGCGCATCCTCATGAAACTGCGGCAGTGGATCATCTCGATTCTTTTGCTCCTGCTGGTGGCCGTTGCGATCGGGGGCCTGCTGTGGACGCGCCCGTTGCCGCAACTTAGCGCTGAGGATCCCTCACCCACGCCCGGCAAGAAGGTTGCAGGGACCAAGCAATCGCACCGTCCTCTCGTCGATCAGCGCCCGCTCGACACGGCGCGCCGGATGGCTGCGATGGCTGGTACTCCCGAGGAACAGGCCTTCGCACACGAAGCCGAAAAGACAGGTGATCACGAAGTCGACCTTGCGTTTTTCGACGCGATCCGCATGGCGCAACTGAACCCTCCGCCGCTTTCTCCGGAAGCCAAGCAGATTGCCGCCCGCAAGACGAGAGCGCAGCAAACACTGAAAGACGATCAGGACACCATTGCGCTGCTGACGAAAAAACTGGCTTCCGCGCCGGAATCGCAGAAAGACAACCTGCAGGATCAGATCGATGTCGCGAAGGCGCAAGCGGATCTGGACCAGGACGAACTCGACGATGCGTCCGAGGATCTCGAGCAGGCGGGAGGCGATCCACAGTCGAAAATAAAGCGCCTCCAGACGGAGCACGAAGAGGGAGATCACAACGTTGCGCCGGCAGGATCGGCAGTCAACCCGCAGGAACAGGATTATCAGGCGCACACGCTCCTGAGCATCTTTCGTGCTTGGCAGGCGCTACGCGAAAAGCGACAGATGCTGCAACAGGCTCATGATGAAGCGGCGAGGAAAGAAGCTTATTTAATCAAGAGGCACGATCAACTCGCGGCACAGGTGGAGAAAGACAAGGAGAGCCGCCAGGCCGCGCGCCAGCAGGCCAATGGATTTTCAAAAGCTGCCTCCGCTGGAAACCGGGAGCAATCGCAAGCCGCTGCAAAAGCCTCACTCGATGCACTGAAACAGTTCACGCTCGATCAGAAAAATCTCGCTGACCGCGGCCGCCGCATCCAGGACGAGCAGGATCTCACCGACATCTACTCCAACTGGATTGGCCTGGTCGAAATCCGCGAGCGCGCCGCCTTGCATAACATGATCGAGTCCGGGCTCTGGATTCTGGTGGTCATCTTCGCCGTCTACCTCGCAGCGCGGTTGACTGACCATTTCTTCACGGGAATCTCTGCCGAGAACAAGCGCATCGATACCATGCGCACCGTCGTGAAATTCGCGCTGCAGGCCGTCGGCGCAATCATCATCTTGTTCATCGTCCTCGGCATGCCGACGCAGACCACCACGGTGCTCGGCCTGGCCGGCGCCGGACTCACCGTCGCGATGAAAGACTTCATCGTCGCCTTCTTCGGCTGGTTCGTGCTCATGGGACGCAACGGAATTCGCGTCGGCGATTGGGTCGAAATTAACGGCGTCGGCGGAGAAGTGGTCGAGATCGGATTGCTCAAAACCGTGCTGCTCGAAACCGGCAACTGGACCGATTCCAGCCATCCCACAGGCCGCCGCGTGTCGTTCGTCAACAGCTTCGCAATCGAAGGTCACTTCTTCAACTTCACGACTTCCGGCCAGTGGATGTGGGATGAACTCGAAGTGCTGATTCCTCCGAATCAGGATCCCTATGCCATCGTGGACGGTATTCAGAAGCTCGTCGAGAAAGAAACGCAAATCAATGCGGGCAAGGCCGAAGCTGAGTGGCAGCAGACCA
The DNA here is from genome assembly GCA_035945695.1 of Candidatus Sulfotelmatobacter sp. Lineage (GTDB taxonomy): Bacteria > Acidobacteriota > Terriglobia > Terriglobales > Acidobacteriaceae > Sulfotelmatobacter. The sequence continues at coordinate 77,384 of DASYZZ010000002.1, forward strand.
CGACGCGCTATCGCGCGAAGACGCTCTCGGCGATGCCGGGGATCAACGTAATTCCGACCGCGGCGGGCATAGAGGTCCACGTCCGCTACATCACCCGAGCGTACGAGCGCCACGAAACACGCAAGCGACTCTATGAGGAGATCGTCGCCCTGATGCACGGAAAGCGCGAAGAGGTGAGAGCGTAAAGAGCCATGAGCAATGAGCGATGAGCGGTGAGTCTAAAGCCAGCGACTATCCGCTAGCCACTAATCACTAACCACGGCTTGCCTGATTGCTCACTGCTCATTGCTCATCGCTCATCGCTCATCGCTTGAAACTAGTTTGACCCCGACTGTCCAACTCGGCACACTCATCGTCACCGGCGCCAGCCGCGGGATTGGCGCTTCCGTGGCAAAGCTCGCGGGCCAACGCGGGTACGCAGTCGCGGTGAACTTCAACACGGGGAAGTCGGAAGCAAAGAAAATTGTGGATCAGATCGTCGCCACCGGTGGCCAGGCGATCGCCATTCAGGCTGACGTTGTCCGGGAAGATCAGATCCTGAAACTTTTCGAAATTGCTGAGCGTGAACTGGGCCCCATCAAGGCTCTCGTGAATAACGCCGGGGTGACTGGCGGTTTCGCTCGTGTGGAAGATGTTTCTGTCGCGCAAATCGAGAACGTGTTCGCCGTCAACGTGACCGGATCAATCCTCTGCGCGCGTGAGGCGGTGCGCCGCATGTCGACGAAACACGGTGGCACGGGCGGAGCCATCGTAAACATCTCTTCTCGCGCGGCCCACACCGGCGGAGCCGGCGAGTGGGTACATTACGCGGCAACGAAAGGTGCGATCGATAGCTTCACGATTGGCTTGGCTCGGGAAGTTGCAACCGAAGGAATTCGGGTGAATGCCGTCTCCCCGGGATTAACCGACACCGAACTCCATGCCACTAACGGGGAACCGGGCCGTCTGCAGCGCCTGATGCCGTCAGTCCCCATGAAGCGCGCCGGCCTGCCGGATGAAATTGCCGAAGGCGTCTTGTGGCTGCTGTCTCCGGCGGCGTCGTATGTCACCGGAGCGATTCTGGAAATCGGCGGCGGCAGGTAGAAAAGCAGTTCCCGGTTCTCAGTTCTCAGAATCGGTTTGCAGAGCGGTTTTGGGAGGGGCACGACTTCCAGTCATGCCGCCAAGGCCCGAAAACGAGGTGGGCTTCAGCCCCTGAGGGAAACTGATCTTGTCGTTATCGGATGAGTCCAGAACCTTCCCTGTTTCTCAATGCCAGCGTCTCAGCATCGAGTTCACTGTAGAGCCCAACCTCTAGCCCCTGCTTCCTTGCACTCCTTCCGCAGATAGCTCTTCACCTTCTCCGGCAACCGCGAGGCATGCAAAATATCGCGCAGCTGCGCAGGAGGCAAGCGTCGCGCGAATTCCAACGCCCTCGCCATCGGCGTGTGCGCACTTCGCAACAGCGCAATCCGGATCTCGCCGCGCACCGACCACTTCGCATGACGGCATACGGCGTCGACAAAGGCTGGCATAGCTGTCGTCTTCTGCAGAGCTTTGATTACCGAGACTTCCGTCAGACGCGGATTCTCGAGCGCTGTCTGCCACACGCGCGGTTCTCTATCAACAAGCAGCGCACCCGCGACCAGTTCCGACGAGCGCCGGGCGAGCGCAATGCGTTCGCCCAAAGTGATCGCAGCGAGCCTTGATACCAGCAGTTCGTCCGCCATTCGTCGCAAGTCGGCGGGCGCAGCAGGCGCTAGTGCGAACTGCATCAGCTCAAACGTGTAGAGTTCTCGGATCAGGCGGAGCGCGATGCGCCGAGGACTTCGCGGGTGCGACGCCACAGCCACCCGCACCTTTCGGGATTTCATCAACCCGGAGTCCGCGCTGATCTGCTGGATTGCTTCCGGCGTCAGATCACGCTTCTCAAGCTGGGCCAGTGCGAGATCCTCATTGAACGCAACACGCTCTGGAGTAGTAGCAGGAACCGGCTCCGCAGTGGGCAGCTCGGCGTCGGCCGCATCATCGGCTTGAAAAGAATCTTGCATGATCAGTACCCGGCTTCCGAACCGGTCAGGCCGCATGACTCAGGCGCGCTTCGCCGCTCTGCGCGCCATACGCAACGCTCCATCCACGGGGTCCACCACCGCCGGATGAATTTCCACGCGCGCATCGAGTTGGCGCAGCTCATTGTAGAAAACCTCCCGGACCATCGGCGCATGACGAAAGACTCCTCCAGTCATGGCCACCGGGACGGGACCAGTTTGGTCAGTTCCAAATAATCGGCGAATTACTACGTACGCGGTGCGCGCCAATTCCCTTCCCGCACCGATGAGCACATTGCACGCAAGTGGGTCGGCACTCGCAAATACGGCTGGGGATAAAACCGAGAAATCCGGAGGCGGTACCGAGTTCGCGGCGCGCGCTAAATCGGCCAGAGACTGCACACCCCATGCCTTGAAAATTGCGGACGCAAAAGCGGAAGGCGGATCGCTGCGCTCGTGCTCATCGCTTTCGCGCAGAATTGTGTTGACCGCAGCGCGCCCGATCCAGTGCGCCGACCCCTCGTCTCCGATGGCGAATCCCCATCCGCCGGCCCGGGTTGTTTTTCCGTCGCGGTCGCGCCCATACGCAATCGACCCGGTCCCAGCAATCACGACCACCCCCGGCGCATCGCCGAACGCAGCTTCCAATGCGGTCTGCATATCGCCGACAACATCGATCGGAGAAGAAGTGATCTCCGCCAAGAATCCTCGCACTCTCTCCGCCAAATCCGGATGCGCCGCGCCGGACCCGCCCACACAAGTATGCACAATCTCTTCGGGAGTGATTCCGGCGGCCGCACACGCCTGCCGCACGCCCTGCAACAGGGACTCTCGAGTTTTCGCTTCGCCTACGCGGACGATGTTACTGGGTCCCGTCGTAACCGTCGCCAACAGGTTCAAGCCGTCGCCCACTGCACACGTGGTTTTGGTCCCGCCACCGTCAATTCCGAGAAAGTAGAGCACCGGGTTATTTTTAACATAGCGCAGTTTGGTGTTCTCAACTCGCCTTTTCAGTTTCGAAACGTCAACACGTGGACTATATAGACTCACTCCCGGAACCGGCGGATTGCCCTGATAATAGGGATTCGCCTCGTGCTAGCGCGGCAGGGCTTTATGACTGAAAGGCTTCAAATTACGCAACTGAAGAACTACGGCGACGCCCGCGGACTCAGTTTCACCGTGCCACCCGAGGCTCTTGCCTTCGTCGGCCGCATGGCCGACGTGCACACGGCCTCGATCAAGCCCGGAGCCGTGCGCGGCAATCATTATCATTTGCGGCGGCGGGAGGCGATCGTCGTCCTTCCCGGCGCCAACTGGTCGCTGCATTGGGACGAAGCCGAGGGCGCTCCTTCACAGCATCAAGACTTCGACGGAAGCAGCGCAGTCGTCGTGCTCGTCTCGCCTGGACAGTCTCACGCGGTCCGCAACGATGGCGACCGAGAGCTGTGGCTGGTGGCGATTTCGTCAGAGGCGTACGATCCAGCGGAAAGTGTCGCGAGGAAAGTAGTGTAGCGTCGGCACCTCGCCGGCTGCCGCACGGGCATCTTGCCCGAGCTTTTGCGAGTAAGAACTCATAAGCATGGGCCTGAACAGACTCGACTTCGCGATCATCGCGCTCTATCTGGCGGGCATCACTCTCTTCGGCCTGCGCTTCCGCAAGAAACAACGCACGCTGCGCGATTACTTTCTCGCTGGACGCGAAATCCCCTGGTGGGCGATCGCGCTCTCGATCGTCGCCGCCGAAACCAGCACACTCACCATCATCAGCATCCCCGGACTCGCGTACGACAGCAACCTCGCGTTTCTGCAAGTCGTCCTGGGATACCTTGTCGGCCGCGTGGTCATCAGTTTCGTGCTCTTGCCGCACTACTTCCGCGGCGATCTCTACACGGCCTACGAACTGATCGAAAAGCGCTTCGGACACCGGCTTCGCTCACTCACCGCCGGACTTTTTCTTCTCACCCGCGCCGCTGCGGAAGGCGTTCGCGTCTATGCCGTTTCAATCGTCGTTTCAATCGCCCTGGGCACGGGCCAGGTGGCTTCGATAGCGATCATCACCGCATTGACGCTCATCTATACATTCGAAGGCGGGCTCGCCGCCGTCATCTGGACCGACGTCGTGCAAACCTTCATCTACGTCGGAGGCACGCTGGTCGGCCTTGTCACAATCCTCCATCTCGTCCCAGGAGGCTGGACCGCAATTCACGCAGCAGCGGCCGGCGCGGGAAAATTTCAGGTCTTCGACTTCCGGCCAGACTTTTGGATTCCGTACACCTTCTGGGCTGGACTGATCGGAGGAACGTTTCTGACCACCGCCAGTCATGGCACCGATCAATTGATCGTCCAGCGACTTCTCGCTGCGCGCGGAGGGAAGCAATCGGTTACGGCTCTGCTCTCGAGCGGCATCGCAATCCTGTTTCAGTTCGCATTGTTCCTGATCGTCGGCGTCCTGCTTTGGTCCTATTACCGCATTCCGTCGTCTGCGTTCGGACGGCCCGATCGCATCTATCCGACCTTTATCGTCACCCGGATGCCACATGGAATCTCCGGCCTGTTGATTGCCGCCATCCTCGCGGCAGCCATGTCAAATCTCAGCGCAGCCCTCAACTCCCTTTCTTCCAGCGCGATCATGGATTTCTATGCCCGGCTGCGCCCGCAATCGGACGAGAAAACCAAGATGCGGCTGTCACGAATCGCCACATTTCTCTGGGCCCTGATTCTCTTCGGGCTGGCAATCATCGCGCTCCACAAAGCCGGACGCGTAGTCGAAGTCGGCCTTCAGATCGCCTCGATCGCTTACGGCGCATTGCTCGGAGCCTTCCTGCTCGGCACGTTAACACGCCGCGCCAACGGAACGGGCACGATGCTGGGTATGGCTTGCGGCTTCGGCATCGAACTCTACCTGTGGCTCTGGACCAGCGTCCCCTGGACATGGTGGGTCATGATCGGAACCTGCGTAACGTTTTCGGTCGGCTGGGTGACGAGCGACAATGCCAACAGCGAAACCTAACGCTGGTTCATGGGGTTAGATCCTGAGGGCAAGGGCGTGGCGCCGAACGGGTGCCGTGAACGACTGCGCGAGAAGTATTTACAAAATTACACATGGTCTTCGCGCCTGTGGTACGTACAATTAGGTGGGGCTAACGCGGCCGTTCTTTCGGCTGGAGGCATTGAATGCAGTTGCGCGCTGTCTTGTACTGCTCCCTCGCAGTTTCTGCTCTGGCTGCTTCAGCACTTGCTCAATCTACAACTCAGGCAGAGCCGCCCTCATCCTCCACCGATTCTGTCCCCGTTCCAGCGCAGGAAGTTCCCAGACTTGAAACGCGTACACCGGACCAGCAACCCACTGTCACAATTCGCCAAACCGTCAGGCGCGTCGTGGTCGACGTAATGGTCCGCGATGCCAAGGGCAAGCCAGTTCACGGCCTCACCTCGAAAGACTTCACCATCAAAGAAGATCACCAGCAGGAGCGTGTGCTCTCGTTCGACGTATACGACTTTGACAAGCCATCGATCTCTCGCGGCCCAAACGCACAGCCCCTGCCGCCCAACGTTTTTCTGAATGTGCCGCAGGTCCCTGAGCATGGACCGCTCTACGTCATCCTCTACGACATGGTGAACATGGAGAAAGAGGATCGGATCACGGCGCGCCCGCAGATCCTCAAGTTCATCAAAGACTCGCCGCCGGGCACTCGCTTCGCAGTGTTCGTGAATTCCGACGAGGTTTACCTCGCCCAGGGGTTTACCACCGATAAAGATCTCTTATATGCCTGCCTGGACTCCAAGCACTCACGGCCACACGTGCCGCGCATTTTCCTGAATGGCCGAAGTTATGGAATGGGTGATCCCTATACCGTGATGGACGTGATGACCCACATCGGCCAGTATCTGGATGGCATTCCCGGACGAAAGAATCTGATTTGGGTCTCCGGACGTTTCCCGGCGGCGATTTTCCCCAGAGAAGGCGATCCGGTCGATGCACAGGACGACATTAGACGAGAGATGAACACTCTGGCACAGGCCCAGGTCGCCGTCTTCCCTGTCAGTGTCCGTGGAGTAGTTGTCGCCTGCGAAGGCTGTACAACCGGAGCAATGCCAAACGGTGGCGCAGGCGGCCAGGAAGTCAGCCTTCCGCCCGGGCAAGCTGCCCCCAACGCTCTTTCAAGTCCCACCGCGAGCCCAGTGGTGAGTGGTATGCAGGTCGCAGGCAAGGGTACTGGCTCTCTGGTGGAGGATAACGCCACTGAGGACGAAATCGCCTCTGAAACCGGGGGACGCGCCTTCTACAGCGACAACGACGTCAGCGCCTTACTCGAGCAGGCCACCGAAGACGGCGGCAATTATTACACGCTGACTTATTCTCCTTCGAGTTCCCTCGACGACGGCAAATGCCACGGCATCACGGTCGACGTGGCTGGGGGCAAATATCAACTTTCCTACCGGCACTCGTATTGCCGCGCTCCGCTGGTCTCAACCACTTCGGATGACATCATCGCCAAGTCCTCCGGACCAACGCTTACCGTCCCTACTCGAGCCGGGGACGTTCTCCAGGGCAATATGAAGCAAGGCGCGCCGATGGTGCACGATTTGATCTTCTCCGCGCATGTGCATACCGAGGGCGGAATCGTTCTTGCGAATTCGGAGGAGATGGCCCATCTGCAGGAACAGGCGCAACTAATGCAGGCTCGCCGCAGGAACAAGCCTCCCAAACCGCTGCCGCCCGCCAAGGTTCAGAAATATACAGTTGAATACCGCGTGTTTGATCCGCAATTCAAGGCACAAGCAGCCCGCACGGGACGCCAGCCGACCCTCGAATTCGCCATCGCAGCATTTGACGCTGACGGCAAGATGATCAACGGCATGGTGAACGATGCCGTTCTGGAAAGTTCCACCGATGCGGGGCAGAATGAATCCGGCCTCTTCCGAGCGCATCAATCGCTCGTCGTGCCAACGAAAGCCGTCTCGATTCGCGTCGGCGTGCGCGACCGCATCAGCGACCGCATGGGCACGCTGGAAGTGCCGCTCCCGCTCAGGCCCGAACCAGTTGCGCAGATGACGAATCCACGCTGAAACAAATCGTATCCACCGATTGTTATCCTTGGCCCGCGTAATCTGTGGGCCATACCACCGTGTTTCAACCGCTTCGTCCGGTTTTTCTGCCTGATTCGTCCGTCCGCACTACCTCCCCAAACCCTCCGTCCCAAGCCCGTTTTGGGCCGATTCCCCCAATGGAACTTGTCCACGTTACTGAAGGTCAAGAGCCGTGGACACGTTTACCCCCTGTCCTATCTCCCGTATTTTTAAAGCTCCAAGCCCCGGTCCTCTCCCCGGCTGGGCCCCAATTTGGAAGGAAAGTGCATGCCAACAGCTTCTGGTGGATTTCAACTCGGTTTATTGCCCGAACGCAAGATCAACAAGCGCGCGGTCGCGACTGCCTACGGCATCGTCCTTCTGCTTTTGCTGATCGTGATCAACCTCGGGCTGATTCTGCCGGAAAAGCTCCAGCTGTCGCAGTATCACGTCACCGAGATTATTCCCATGCCGGCCATGCGTCCCGAGCCGGCGCCGATCAAGCCCAAGCCTGAAGTCAAGGCCAAGCTGCTTCCTGCGGTGAAGCTCCCCGTGTTTGAGCAGCCCAGGCTGATCGTGCCGCACGAAATGCATCGCGAAGCGCCGCAGCCGGTCGAGGCTCCGAAGGTCGTCGTCAATCAATTTCAGGCACCCGTATTGAAGGTCGCCGGGGGCGCGCGTCCTCAGCTTGTGCATACCGGAGATTTCGGTGGAAGCTCCGCCAAGCCCACGGTAAATGCTCCCGTCGAGAAAGTTCAGACCGGAGGCTTCGGTGATCCCAACGGATTGCCCGGCGCCGGCAAGCAGGGTGCGAAGCTCTACACCGCTTCCCTCGGTTCATTTGATATGCCCGCCGGCCCCGGACAAGGCAATGGCTCCGGCGGCGCGAAAGGCATCAAGGGCACAGTCGCCAGCGCCGGCTTCGGCAGTGGTATCGCCACTGGGGGTAAAGGCGACGGCCGCAGTAACGGGCAAGGCGTTTCCACCGGCGGATTCGGCCAGGAGCAAGTCGTTCGTCAGGGACCAAAGCTGGCCCAGGCTGAGACGGGTCCGGCAACAACGCCTGTCGAGATCACCTACAAGCCGAATCCGATTTACACGCAGGAAGCGCGCGACCTGAAGCTGGAAGGCGAAGTTCTGCTCGAAGTGAGTTTTTCGGCAAACGGAACGCTGCACGTAAACCGCGTCGTCCGCGGCCTCGGTCACGGCTTGGATGAAGCCGCGATCGCCGCCGCTAACAAAATCCGCTTCAAGCCGGCCTTGCGTTACGGTCAGCCCGTGGATTCGACGGCGGTGGTTCACGTCATGTTCCAGATGGCGTACTGAAGTAATCGTGGAAACACTTTTGGCGAAGTAACTCTGCTGTTTTAGCTGTACAAAGAACTTGGGTTTGGACTGGGAGAATAGAGTCATGCGTACATCGAATTGGATCCTTACGGCGGCGTTGCTGGTTTCCGTGAGCGCGACCGCCCAACAAGCGGCGGATTCACAGCCGCCCGCACAACCGGCTGCGCCAGATGCTACGCAGACCTCACAGCCCGCGCCGCAGGCCGCGCCCGCAGCACAGCCTCTTCCGGCTGACGCGCAAACCGCGCCTTCCGCCCAGGCTGCTCCTGCCGCTCCGGCTCCTGACGCCCAGCCCGCGCCCCAGGCTGCTCCGACCACCATGTCTCAGGTCGTGGACCTGTTTATTCAGCGCGAGCACTCTCTTATCAAAGTTCTCTCGAACCGTACGCCGGTCGTCGAGACGTACTTGCAGAATCTGACAAATGATCCGCAACTCGGCCCTGTGCCCAGCGGCGACCACTATTTCCTCGGCCGCATGGATATGGGCGAGACCGTCGACCGCAAGGACTATCTCAAGGAGCAGGACAAGGGCATGGAAACGCGTCTGATGGGCGGATTCCAGAAGCTCTTCAAAGTTCAGTATCAGCCGATGGGCTTCTCCTGGATGGTCTATGCCGATCGCTCCGACTTCGATCGCGAACACTATGACTTCCGCTACGTCCGCCGCGAATTTCTCGGGGATGTGCGCTGCCTCGTGTTCGACGTAACACCCAAGAAAAACTCTGGCCGTGGCCGCTTCCTCGGCCGCATCTGGGTGGAAGATCAGGGATTCAACATTGTGCGCCTCAACGGAACCTACGCTCCGGCGCCGCGCAATTCCTACTTCTTCCACATGGACAGCTGGCGCCTGAACCTGATCCCCGGCTACTGGGTGCCTTCGTTCATCTACAGTGAAGAAGGCGACTTCAGCGCGGGCGTCAAGAACAAGATGGCCTTCAAGGCGCAGACCCGCATCTGGGGCTACGATCTGAAGAAAGGCACGAAGGATGACGAACTGACCAACATCCGCGTCGACTCCGTGCAAGATAGCAGCACCGCCGCGCAGGACGCTTCGCCTCTGCAGGCTGAGCGCGTATGGCAGCAGCAGGCGGAAGACAACGTTGTCGAGCGCTTGACCAGCGCGGGCTTACTCGCTCCTGAGGGCGAACTCGACCACATTCTTCAGACCGTCGTTAACAATTTGCAAGTCACCAATAACATCGATCTGCCGCGCCCGGTTCGCACCCGCGTGCTGCTGACTTCTCCGCTGGAAACTTTCAGCGTGGGCAACACGATCGTCATCAGCCGTGGATTGGTCGACGTTCTGCCCGACGAGGCCAGCCTCGCGGCGGTCCTGTCGCATGAACTCGCGCACATTGTGCTCGGACACAATCTGGGCTCGAAATATGCCTTCAACGATCGCATGCTCTTCTCCGACGATGGCACGTATCAGAACCTCGGATTCAAGCACATTCCGGAAGAAGAAGCCGCGGCCGACAAGAAGGCGATCGAGATCCTCAAGAACTCGCCCTACGCGCAGAAACTAGATAACGTGGGCCTGTTCCTCAAGGCTCTGCAGGCGCGCGCTCCGCAGCTCAGCGCCCTGCTGACCACGCACCTGGGAAATCCTCTGGCCGAGAACGGAACCGTGACTCGTCTGCAAGCTCTCGAGTCGCAGGGACCGGCGCTCGACAACAACAAGCTCGATCAGATCGCTGCCCTGCCCCTTGGCGGACGCGTGAAGATCAATCCCTGGAACGACATGGCGGAAATGGTGAAGACGGCTCCGGTTGCCATCACCTCAGCCCGCGACAAGATGCCGTTTGAAGTCACGCCGTTCTTCCCGCGCCTGGCCCGGTATGGCGACAGTGCAACGCCCGCCGCACCGACCACCGCCGCGAATACGGCTCCGGCTCCAGCTCCGGCCAACTAAACGAACTGCTACCGTGCGAGCGGCCCGCGAAGGGCCGCCTCCACGGGCAGAAAAGACAAATTGTCCTCGCTTTAAACAAGTTCAACACCAAGGTGAAGTAAAAACCAGGCCGGGATCCGGAATCATCTTCCGGGATACCCGGCCTGAGTTCTTTTCGATGAATCCTACTCCGAGTGCCGCGGATGACCTCGAAGCGTAATGTCCAGCCCGATCATCGGACCTACCACATTGATCCCGTAGTTCCGAATACCCCAGTTCGGAGGCGTTCCCTGCGACATGTTTGCATTCGAAATATGCATCCAGTTCAGTCCGGCCGTGAAGGCATAACGCGGGCTCAGGTTGTAGCGAACCCCGCTGCCCAGATTCAGCGTGAAGGTGAAATCTTGCCCCTGCGCATAAGGAACTCCTAGCGGCCCTTTCGCATCGATGTTTCCCAGCCCGGCGCGCCAGTCGATATACGGAGTCACCCGCCAGTTGCGCGGCACGAAATTGCGCCGCATGCCCATGATGTAGGAAAAATACCGCGTCTCCGGCCCGCGCGGAATCGCGACCACTGCTCCGCTGAATTCCAGGTCCCAGTTGCCGCGCAGAAACGACGGCCCGCCAAGCCCGCCAAGCTGCCACCGCAGCGAACCGATGATCGGCACCAGCGTGTATTTCAGCGGGTACGTGTTGTAGCTGTCCCCCATCATGAAATCGAACGGGAACGGAATGTTGATGGGAAGCCAGCCGCCGTCGAGCGAGAATTCCAGCTTGTTGCGATAGAAGACGTCTTGATTGAAATCGGGTCGTATGGCTACCGGCTTTACCAGAGCGATGGCCGCGCTCTTCGCCCCCTCGCTCGAATCGTTCTTGGCCTTCAGTGCTAGCTCGCTCGCAGGAGCCTCAGGAACCGATTCGCCCGAAGGCTCAGACGAAGCCTCTCCCGAAACGCTTGAGGATCCGGCTGGGTTATTGCTTGCTGGATAGGGAGGATTGGATTGTGCAGATGCGGAGAGAGCGATCAGACATATTGCCAAGCTAAGAACAGCCAACAGCCCTCTCACGCGCACGAGAAGCCTCCTGGGTCTTGTTGCCAGATTTCCGGGAAGCTAGGACGCCAGAAAGCCCCGAACTGTTGCTGCAAGCTTTATTGCGCATCAATCACTCAGGAATAGCAGCCCTCGGCTGTCCGGCGGAGCGATGGTCCGCCGCTGCGCACTGTTGCGCTGCAATGGCGAATTCGCTCCTTGTGCAGTCTGTTGCACCAAAAGTGAATTTCTTGATTCCGCGCCGCACTATTCACGAAAGATTTCGCAATTCTCCACTCTTTCTCACAGTGAATTCGTGTACTATGGCGCGCATCCATTCAGTTTCCCAGGGTTCCAAGGCAGCCACTCGTCTCACGTAGTCAAAACTAAATAGACGTGGAGATCCGATGGCAGCGCAGAACTGTCTTACTCGGTGGATCCCTGTTGTTGCGTTTTTGATTTGCACTGCGGCAATCTTCTCGCTCGCGCAGGATGAGCAGCCCAACGCGCAGCCCTCAGCGGTCCAGGCGCCGAGCTCGGTCAACTCCAACGCAATTCCTGCCTCATTGTTCGACATGACCGCCCATACTGGCGTCCTTTTCTCAACCCCGTGGCCGACCATGCCGATCTACAGCATGCGGCTCTGGGACACCAACACCGGATGGGCGCAGCTCAATCCTTCGAAAGGCGTGTACGATTGGAGCACGCTCGACAGCTGGATCTCCGCCGCCGGCTCCAACAACGCACAATTGATCTATACCTTCGGGCAGACCCCCGGGTGGGCCAGTTCCAAACCGAACGATTCCAGCTGCGATTACGAAAACGGAGCTTGCGATCCGCCCAACGATCTCAACTCCGACGGCACCGGCACCGACCAGCACTTCGTCAACTTCGTCACGGCGATTGCCCAACACGCGCCCAGCATCACCTACTGGGAGATGTGGAACACGCCTCACGATATCAAGCAGTGGACGGGCACCGACGCGCAGCTCGTGCGCATGGTCAAAGACGCCAACACGTACATCAAGAAATACATCCCTGGAGCGAAGATCATCTCTCCCGCGAACGGCCAACTGAACTATCAATATCCCGCCGCCAACTGCACCATGGCCGACAAGATGGGCGGATACCTCGCGGCCGGCCTCGGCCCCTACATCGATATCATGGCGCTTCACACCTACTACACGACCGTGCCGGAGGACATCGTCCCGGTCATTCAGTGCTATCAGAGCACCATGAAGACCTACAACGTGAGTTCGCTGCCGCTCTGGTCAACCGAAGGCGCATGGGGATTCAATACCGATTTTGCGAACACCGTCGATCAGGAAGGATTCGTTGCCCGACTTTATCTCTTGCTCTGGTCCAACGGCGTCGTTCGTCATTATTGGTATGCATGGAACGATCAAAATACCGGAACTCTCTCCAACCACGGCGTGATCAATTCCGTCGGCACCGCTTATCAGCAGGTCGAGAGCTGGATGTCGGGCCGCACCATGAGCACTCTCTGCTCTGAGAACAGCAAAGGCATTTGGACCTGCGGCCTGACTGGATCGAATGGCTACTCCGCGCAAGTCGTCTGGCATCCCGGCGGCAACACGACTTACTCCGCCCCAAATGAATATGTGAATTATCTCGACCTCAGCGGCACGCAGCACAACATCTCCGGCGGAGCTACAGTAACGGTTGGCGAAGAACCGCTCCTGCTGCAAAAGCCGGCCGGAAGCAATCAGAAGCCTCCCAACTTCGCTTTCAGCCAGTCCACCGCATTCCCCGAAGTGGTGGCCGGTACCAGCGGAACCAGCGGTTCCATCACGATTTCCTCACAGAACGGTTTCACCGGAACTGTCACGCTGAGTTGCCCCAGCACGTTCGGCACCGGAAGCTGCAGCCTCACCCCGACTACAGTCAGCAAATTCCCCGCAACGGTAACGCTCACTATCAACGGGACAAGCTTTTCGCCGGGTACATATCAGCTCAATGTGCAAGGCTCCTCGGGATCTCTCGCAAATTCCGTCAACGTGCCCTTCAGTGTTGGAGATTTCTCCATCAGCGGTCCCGCATCTTTCTCGACTCCATCCTCAGGACAAGCCACGGCGAATCTCACTCTCGCTTCCCTCTACAGCTATAGCGGGCAAATCACCGCCACCTGTGATGCCAGTTCTATCTCCGGTGCGCAGTGCGCGCTCAGTTCCGTCAGCCCGATCAGCCTCGCGAGTGGAGCAACAGTTCCCCTCACCGCCAGCATCACCATTCCGACGAATGCGAGCGCGGGTACATACAACATCAACGTCAATCTGCAAGGAACCAACGGCGATCCTGCCCACTCGCTCGCCATTCCAGTCACAGTCAAGTCCAGTGTCCAGGATTTCGGCTTCGGCTCATTCTCGCCGCCGAGCCAGTCAATCGTCGCCGGACAATCCGCGAGCTACGCATTCACAGTAAGTCCGCTCGGCTCATCTTTCCCGAACGCGGTGAGCTTGTCCTGCTCCGGCCTGCCTGCGCTGACGCAATGCACGTTCACTCCAAATCCGGTCACGCCGGGCACAGGCGCTGTCACCGTCACCATGACGATCACCACCACTCCCAACTCGTCAACCGCCCGGCACTTCGGATTCGGCGCAGCCCTCTTCGCCCCGTTGTTGCTCTTGCCCGGATGTGTCCTTCTCGGCAGAAAGAGAGCACGCAGAAAATCCCTGCTGATGCTTTTCCTTCTCACCCTGTCCTTACTCGCCCTGACTCTAACCGCGTGCACCGGAGCCACCGGAATCAGCAATAACAGCACCGGCGTGCAACAGCAGCACCAAGGCACGCAACCCGGAACGTACCCGATCATCGTGACCGGCACCTCCGGAACTCTCACCCACCAGACGGCAGCCGTTACTTTGATCATCACGCAGTAATTCGATTTGCCGAAAAAAATCCGGCTCCCCTTATTGGGAGCCGGATCATCACCTCACCAGTCTCACTCAGACTCTACGGCACAATCTTAAACAGCACGCCCCCGGCATTGGCGCCGCCCGCCTGCGCCGCTCCATACAGATTGCCGCTCGAATCCCGCAGCACCCCTCCCGGGAAACCTCCGTCTTTCCTGCCGGTGAAGGCGTGCAGAATCGTCATCTTCCACTGCGTGCCATTCGGAGAAAGCTCAAACGCCGTGCCGCATCCGAAGTCGTTCATCACCTGGCAGCTTTGAAGATCCGCCCCGCCCGACTCGGTTGCTCCATACAGATTTCCCGCCGCATCGACAATCAGCGTCGTATTCGGATACGCGCCATCCAGATGCGTTCCCGTGAAATTATGTAGAACTTTGGAACTCCACTTCCCGGAACTCTCCGACAACTTGAAGACCACCCCCAAACCCTTGGTCCCTCCGCTGGTCGTCGTGCCATACAAATTTCCGGCAGAATCGATCGTCAGCGCCGCATCGGGATTGGCTCCGTCGCCCTCGCTGAAATTGTGCAGAACAGATTCCGTCCACGTGCCGGACTGATTCTTCAATTCAAAGATCAGCCCGCAACCGCCCTGGCATTTCGAACTCGACCCGCCCAATCCTGTCGTGCCGTAAAGATTCCCTGCGGAATCCCACACCAGTCCCGCAACTTGTCCGCCGGCTGTGTTCGTCGTCCCCGCGCCGTCGCTTCCCATGAAGTCATGCAGATGAACCACCGACCATCCGCCAATCGACGACTCCAACTCAAACACATATCCCAGATTGTCCTGCCCGCCCGTCGCATTCACGCCATACAGATTTCCCGCCGCATCGACTATCAGCGGACTCGGCGCGCTCCCATCCGATCCTCCGCCGAAAGTATGAATCACTCTCGCCGTCCACACGCCCGATCCGCTCGGCATCAACTCAAACACATTGCCGAAATACGTGACGCCATACAGATCGCCCGCCTGATCCATCACCAGCGACCCCACTGGCACCGAACAGTCGTTCATCTTGCCGCAGTCGTAGATCTCGCTGTAATTCCAGCCGCCCTTCCCATTCGTAGATAACTCGAAAATCGTTCCCCAATTGCCCGTGCCACCAGCCGAATTCGCACCATACAAGTTCCCGCCATGATCCATCACCAGCCCGCCATAAGGAATATCTCCTCCTGAATTCGGATTGAAGTTTCGCACCACGCTATACGTGGCGGCTTGCGCATACACTGCACAGGAAAACATCGCGACCGCTACTGCAACCAGAAACCCCAGGGACCACTTCTTGTTCACCACGGCACAACCCTCCTTGAACGCGCGGAAAGTTTGTTCGGCCAAATTTTTCGGATTGAAAAGCAGACAGAACCCCATCGGACCCGCTGCGGGAGCCGTTTCCTTGTCTACAGCCAGTTGGCGTAGTGTATCACCGGGCGCCGTGTCCGACATCTTGATTCCCCGAGTGGGGAGATCATCCTGTCACGCCCCAAACCCCGCGTCCATACAAGGTTTACCGCAGATGAGCTCTGCGGATTTTTAAACTCTGTGGATAACACCTAACCCCAAAACAATCCTAAACGCCTTTTCGCGCTGAGGGATGGAGCATCGCGAAGAAGCTCAACGGGTATCCCAACCATCCTTACCGCTTGCGATGAACGCAGTTCACCGCATCTGCGAATCGCGACCCCCTGCCGGAACCCGAACTCCGCCCGCAATTTTCGGAATCCCGAAGTGTCCCCCCAGATGCGCCAGATCCAGCGGACTAATCGACCCCGATACCGTAATCAATGTCACCTCATTTGCCCGCGCCACCAGTACCGCAACATTGCTGATCGCGTCGTTCTCGAAGCGCAGCCACAGATCCGTTGCGCCCGGGCCACCGTCCCGCTCATGCTTGTTCACCAACTGCTTCCAGCCCTCGGCGTGATATTCGTTCTTCACCATCCGCAAGGCACTTGGATCGTACATCCCCGGTTCGGCAAAATGATACCGATGGATTGAAACCCCGCTGACACCCGCAATTACTCGCCGGAAATCGTCGTCGTCCGAATCCACCTTCGACGCCAGCACAAGCATCGAATGATCGAGAGTGAACTCCGTCTTCGACGACGCACTCTCCCGTAATTCCTCCAGCCCTTGTGGACCTGCCTGTTCCGCCGCCTGAGCCAATCCCAACCCCGACATCGCAAACGCAAGCGCAAGAACCATCACCGCCCGGGACACTCTCATAATCCTCCACCCCTTTTATGGACCGGATCTGCAAATGCTCGATCCGCAGCCTAACTTTTACCCCCGCGCCAAGTCTTTCGACAATGCATCGACAATAAAAGTGAGATCATCCGCTAAGTTCATGAATCCGAGTGTGATAGCTCCTGATCTCAATCGGCAATTCTGTTATCCCGACTAAGCCAACGGATCGGCAAAGTCGATCCGTTGGCGCGTGGAGGACCTTCTGTTTACGCCGCCACCGCCCCGCATCCTTGTGCTCCCACTCCCGCTTGTGGAAAATACCCGTGAAAGGATTCTTACAATCATGACTCCCCGCCGAATCGCGCTCGCTCTGACGCTCGTGCTCGTATCCGCGGCACTCCTCACAGCTGCCAGGAAATCTCCCGACGCAACACCCCAATCCTTCCTCGGACGCTGGGACCTCACGCTCAAAACTCCCGGTCGCGACTATCCCTCCTGGATCGAAATCACACAGGACAACGGAGAGTTCCACGCCCAATTCGTCAGCCGATGGGGAAATGCCCGTCCGCTCCCAAAAGTTGAGATCAACGGCAATCACATAACGTTTGTTTCGCCCAAAGCTGAGGAAGACCGCAAAGACGACATGATCTTCCGGGGCAAGCTCTCAGGAAAGGAGTTGTCCGGAACCACTATCGGTCCCGACGGGACTCCGTGGCAGTGGACCGGCGTAAGAGCTCCCGAATTGAAGCGAACGGCCACGCCGAAGTGGGGAAAGCCCATCCAGCTCTTCAATGGCAAAGACCTTACCGGATGGACTCCAAGCGATCCAAACGCAACCGCCAAATGGACCGTACAGGACGGCACGCTCGTCAGCCCCGGCCGCGGCCCCGAACTAATCAGCAACGACAAATTCAAGGACTTCAAACTGCACGTGGAATTCAACTGCGCCAAGGGATCGAACAGCGGCGTCTATCTCCGCGGACGCTACGAACTCCAGATTGAAGACGATCCCGTGCCCGAAGGCCCCAGCATGCGCACTGGAGGCATCTACGGATTTCTCGCTCCCTCGCCCGAACAGCCGCGCCGTCCCGGAGAGTGGCAGACCTACGACATCACTCTGGTCGGTCGCACCGTCACCGTTCTTCAGAACGGAAACATGATCATCGACAAACAGGAAATCCCCGGCATCACAGGCGGCGCTCTCGATAGTCACGAAGCCGAGCCCGGCCCGATCTACCTGCAAGGCAGCGAAGCCGGTCACGTCTCCTTCCGCAACATGACGATCATTCCGTCCAAGTAATGTAAGGGCGGACGCATGTCCGCCCCTCGCGTAGGGTGCCCCATTTCTGGCCGGTTGTGCCAGAAGTGGGAATTTTCGGCAGAGACCTCAGCGTCTCCCCGAGTCCTGATCAACAAAACCTGCCCAACGTGACCTGCGTCACTGCAAACCTTCTATTCACACAAATATGTTCTCGCCTGATCGGAGCGAATCATGCCCGTCATCACCGAGATCCCCTCTTCCTCTCAGACCACTTCGTCGCAAGCACCGGCGGCCGATTCTCTTCTCGCCTTGAATTCCCTCACGCGTTTGAAAAACTGCACTGCCGACGGACGCATCTCCTGGAGCGGCCCACTCATCGTGCTCCTGAGCCGCACGGCATTCATGCTGCTTGCGCAAGGGCTGTTCGCCATCATCTTTCTCATTCGCGGCGCGGCGCATCCCTGGTTCGCTGCCGCTCCTTGGTGGACCGTCTACGCCACTCTCATCGACTTCGGCTGTCTCGCTCTGATGTGGAAGTTCACTCGCCGCGAGGGAATCTCCCTCCGCGCACTGATCGGCCCCATCCGCTTGCGCTACGGACGCGACTTCTTCCTCGGACTCGGCCTCCTCGCGCTCATTTGCCCGCTCTTTGTTTTCGGAGGCATGCTCGCCATGCGCCTCATCTACGGCGCCTATCCCGTGGACGTATTCCCCGGAATCCTCGGTGGGCGCATCCTCCCCTTCTGGGCCGTCATCTACAGCCGTTTCGTTTGGTGGATTATCTGGTCGCCCACCGAAGAGATGACCTACGCCGGATACGTTTTGCCCCGCGCTCAGGCGCTCTCCGGCCGCACTTGGCTCGCCGTCCTTCTAGTCGGATTCATCTGGTCGATCCAGCACAGCTTTCTGCCTTTTCTTCCCGAGTGGCACAACTTTCTCTGGCGCTTTCTAGCCTTCGTCCCCGGATGCTTCGTCTTGACGTTGCTGTATCTGCATCTCCGCCGCCTAGGCCCGCTGATCGTGGCGCACTGGTGCATGGACATCTTCGCCACAGTCATGACCTTGCAGTAAGAACAGAAACGAAACATGGGTAGCATTCAAAAGTCGGGTGCTCCACTTCTGGCCGGTATTGCCAGAAGTGGGGTTTTTCTCCGAGCACAGTGCAATGGTCGCAGCGTTCGTTTCTCCGTCCTTCTCAATCGAACTTCCCCCTCCGGCTGTAAAATTCTCCCAGCATGTCCGTCGCTACCCAACCCACCTTCTCCCGCACCATCTTCCACGTCGATATGGACGCCTTCTTCGTCTCTGTGGAAGAACTTTACGATCCTTCATTGAAGGGGAAAGCTGTCGTGGTTGGAGGGCAGCGCCACGAGCGAGGTGTTGTCTCCGCCGCGTCCTACGAGGCCCGAAAGTTTGGAGTCCACTCCGCCATGCCGCTCCGCACCGCGGCCAAGCAATGCCCGCACGCCATCTTCGTTGATGGACACCCCGAGCGTTACCGCGAATACTCAGCGCGCGTTTACAAAATTCTTGGCCTGTTCACTCCACAACTCGAGATGGCCTCCGTCGACGAAGCCTATCTCGACATGACAGGCACCGAGCGCCTGCACGGGCCTCCGCTCAAAGCCGCAGACAACCTGCATCAACGAATGAAAGCCGACACTGGGTTGAACTGCTCAGTCGGAATCGGCAGCTCACGCCTGATCGCGAAAGTCTCCTCCGGACAGGCCAAGCCCAACGGCATTCTCTATATCGTTCCCGGCGAAGAGGCGAAATTTCTCGCGCCGCTCGATGTCCGCGAAATTCCCGGCGTCGGCAAAGTCATGGAGTCGCATCTCCACGCCCTCGGCATCAAAAAAGTTGGAGACCTTGCCCAACTCGAAGAGCACGAACTCGAACAGCGTTTCGGGAAATGGGGACTCGCGCTCGCTGGAAAGGCCCGCGGCGAAGATGCCGGTGGATGGTTCGACAACGAGGTCGGTGCCGATCTCGACGCCAAATCCATCAGCCACGAACACACTTACAACAACGACACGGCCGATGTGGCTCAACTCGAATCCACGCTGATGCGTCTTTCAGAAATGGTTGGACGCCGTCTCCGCGAATCCAACTTCTACGCCAGCACTATCCAGCTAAAACTTCGCTATAAAGATTTCACAACCATCACTCGCGCCCACACGCTGCCCAACCCGACGCAACTCGATACGGAAATCTTCGAGCAGATTCGCACGCTGTTTCGCAAGAACTGGAAGAAAGGGACCGAAGTGCGTCTGCTCGGAGTCCACGCCTCGTCATTCACGAACGAAGCCGCGGCGCAATTCGATCTTCTGGAAGGAAATCGGAATCAGCGTTGGAAAGACGCTCTGGCGGCCGCCGACAAGCTGCGGGACAAATTTGGAGAGTCCAGCGTCGGCCTGGCCGCAGGCCTCCGCGGCAGCTTCCGCGAACGCACCCACGAAAACCCGGCAGGCCTCCCTGGCAAGAACAAATCAAAAGAAGAGTAGATGCCTTGTCGTGGGTGCCCCATTTCTGGCCGGTTTTGCCAGAAGTGGAGACTTTCGACGGAGCGCAGTGCCCTATCCCTCTCCCTCTTCCTGAGTGTGAATCTGCACCAGCGGCGTGCCGCTCCCGACGTACCGCACATCCCGCCAGCGATTTGGGGTCTCCCGCTCGCCGCGCAACTTACGCGCAGCCGATCCCACTGCGAGCGAACCTTTCACCATATGTCCGACACGCAGCGGGCCCGCAATCTTCACGTCTCGAATCCAGTGCAGCGCGCTGCTGATGCTGCATCCGCATTGGCTGCAATCCGGCGTCCCGCCAAACACGCACGGCTCAACATGCGTCCGCAAATCCGCCGAGTAATTCGTCGACATCTTCGAAAACAGGCAATCGTCGGGATTCTTCGGAGGATTTACAAACGCCCGCCCCATTCCTTCCGGCAACAGCAATTTCCGATAAGTCTTCCGCAGCCAGGGCAGTTCGCGCGCAATGCGCTCTCGATCTTCGGGCAACAATCTCTCCGCACTCTCCTCGCCGATCTGCGGACTATACAAGCTCACCCAGATATGATCGACCTCCGGCCTTGCGTTCCAGAACGCGACATACTCTTCCAGATATGACGCGCGCGAAAGCATCGGCCGCGTGATCACCCAATGCACGTTGACCGATCGCTCGGAGATGTTCTTCAGAATTCGTTCGTAAGTCGCGGGCGTGCGCCGTTCATCGTGATGTTCCGGCAGTCCATCCACTGACACAGCCACTCGAAAACGCGGAATCTGCATCCACTCCTGTGGGATTGCAATCACGCCACTCGTTACCACCATCGTGAACACATCCATCGCGCTTAGGGCCGGCAGAATCCGGCTCAGCTCTCGATGCCGCACCATTGGCTCTCCGCCCACCAGCGACACATGCATCGGTTTGTGCCGCCGCACCAGATCCAGCACACCTTCAACCAGCGCATCGCCGCGAAAATCGCTTAGCTCGCGCAGAGTCGTCTCGCCGCCCAGGTGCGAATCCCCATACGCATAACATCCAGGACAACTCAGCGGACACTCGCGCGTGATCTCAATCGACATCATCGGCACGTGTCCGCTGAGAACACGCCACCACCCCCGCGCAATATCGCGCGGGCGCAAACTCGACCCACTCTCTTGCATAGCAGCATTGGATGCTGCGCCCACGTTCAAAGTTACCCAAACCTCGCGCAAACGCAGCAGACAGAATTTCGCAATAACATCGCCGCGGTGTCGTCGTCTTCATTCTTGACTTTTTGGTTCAAGGATTTGGACGAAAGTTCGGAAATTTGTTCGCCTTGACCATTGTTGAGATTCGCAACTAAGATTCCCCTTCGCCTGAAACTCTTTTGCGGAGCCCCTACATGCGCAAATGCCTTTTCGTTATTGCAATTGTTTTTGTCTCGACTTTTCTTGAAGCTGCTCCCTCCGACCCTCCTCTTCTTCTCCGCTTCCCTACCGTGAGCAAAACACAAATTGTGTTCAACTACGGCGGCGATCTCTGGATCGTCAGCCGCGACGGCGGCACCGCGCGCCGCCTCACCTCCGGCGTTGGCGTAGAATCTCTTCCCTACTTTTCTCCCGACGGATCGAAGATCGCTTTCACCGGCGAGTACGACGGCAATCTTGACGTCTACATGATTCCCGCCGAAGGCGGAGTTCCGCGCCGCCTTACGTATCATCCCGCCGAAGAGTATGTCGCTGGATGGACTCCCGACGGCAAAAAGATTCTCTTCAACTCGTGGGGCAACAGCTTCATGCATTTTGAAGATCAGCTCTACACCGTCCCTGTCGATGGCGGGCTTCCCACGGCTCTTCCGCTCCCCATCGCTGAAGATGCATCGTTCTCTCCCGACGGAACCCACATCGCTTACGTTCCTCATCCGCAGTGGCAGAAGGCCTGGAAACGTTATCGCGGCGGACAAACCACTCCCATCTGGATCGCCGACCTCAAAGATTCCAGCATCGTCAAACTTCCCCGCGACAATTCCAACGACAACAACCCGATGTGGGTCGGCGACACGATCTATTTCCTTTCCGACCGCAACGGCCCCGTCAGCCTCTTCGCTTACGACACGAAAACGAAACAAGTCAGCGAAGCTCTCCACAGCGATGGATTCGATTTCAAAACTGCCAACGCCGGGCCGGACTGCATCGTCATCGAACAATTCGGAGCCATCAAGCTCTACGACCTGAAGACGCACACCGCGAAAAACATCAGCATTCATGTCGAAGGCGATCTCGAAGCCGTGCGTCCGCACTTTGCGAAAGTCGAGCCGCGCCGCATCCAGAACTTCGGACTATCCCCCACGGGCGTTCGTGCTGTTTTCGAAGCCTGGGGCGAAATCTTCACCGTTCCCACCGACAAGGGAGACATCCGCAATCTCACGAACAGTCCCGCCGTTGCGGATCGCGACCCCGCATGGTCTCCCGATGGCAAATCGATCGCATATTTCTCCGACGACTCCGGCGAGTACGAACTCTGCATCCGCGATCAGAATGGCCTCGGAACGGTTCGCCACATCAATCTCGGAAATCCTCCGTCGTTCTTCTATTCGCCGACGTGGTCTCCCGATAGCAAGAAGATCGCGTACACCGACAAGCGCCTGCAGCTGTGGTATGTCGATCTCGATCATCCAACGCCAAAACTCGTCGACACCGATTACTACTGGACTTTCGCTCCGCTCAACACCGGGCAGACCTGGTCTCCTGACAACAAGTGGATCGCCTACGTCCGGCAGCTCGCCAGCGGCATGCACGCGATCTTCGTCTACTCGCTCGACCAGTCGAAGTCGTTTCAGATCACCGACGGCATGAGCGACGCGCTTTATCCTGCGTGGGATTCAAACGGCAAATATCTCTACTTCACCGCCTCGACGAACGTTGCTCTCGCCACCGCCGGACTTGATATGTCGAGCGATGAACACCGCATCACGCGCAGCGTCTACGTCGCCGTCCTGAGCAAAGACGAAAAGTCTCCGCTTGCCCCCGAAAGTGACGAGGAGAAGCCGAAAGACGAAAAGAAGCCCGATCAGGACAAAGACAAGGTCAAAGATAAAGATCAGGCCAGCGACAAGACCAAGGCCAAAGACGCCGCCGAGAAAGACAAGAGCAAAGACTCCGACAAAGATAAAGACAAGAAAGACGAGGCCGTCACCGTCAAGATCGACATCGAGAACATCGGCCAGCGGATTCTCGCTCTGCCGATTCCCGCCAAGAACTACCTCAACATGCTGCCCGGGAAATCCGGCATTTTGTTCCTCGCCGAAGGACCGTTGGTCCTCACCGAGGACGATGGACCGAACGTCAGCCAGACCATCCGGAAGTTCGACCTGAGCAAGCGCAAAGTGGACAAGCTCATCGACGACGTCAACGACTTCGCCGTCTCTCACGACGGTGAAAAAATTCTCTACCGCAAAGGCGATTCCTGGGCCGTCGCCTCCGCCGATGACGGAGGCGGTCCGCCGAAGCCCGGCTTCGGCCCGCTGCATCTCGACGGCTGGGAAGTTTACGTCGAGCCGCGAGCCATGTGGAAGCAGATCTACAACGAGACGTGGCGCATTGAGCGCGACTTCTTCTACGACCCGCATTATCACGGACTCGATCTCGCCAAGGTGAAGAAGAAATACGAGCCGTATCTCGACGGCATCGCCTCGCGCGACGAACTCACCTACCTCTTCCAGGAGTGTCTCGGCGAGATGACGGTCGGACACATGTTCGTCGGCGGCGGCGAGAAGCCGCAGCCGAAGAAGATCCAGGTCGGACTGCTGGGCGCCGACTACAGCCTCGAAAATGGCCGCTACCGCGTCGCCAAAGTCTACGACGGCGAAAACTGGAATCCCGGCATGCAGGCGCCGCTCACGCAGCCGGGAGTCAACGTCAAAGCCGGCGACTATATCCTCGCCGTCAACGGACGCGATCTTCACGCCAGCGACAACATCTACAGCTTCTTCCAGGAGACGGCCGGCAAGCAGGTCGTCCTCAAAGTCGGCGCGAACGCTGACGGCAAAGATTCGCGCGACGTCACGGTCGTCCCCGTCGGCAGCGAGGAAGGCCTGCGCCATCTCGCGTGGATCGAAAGCAATCGCCGCCGCGTCGACGAAGCCACCGGCGGACGCATCGCCTATGTCCACGTTCCCAACACGGCGGGCGAAGGCTACACCAGCTTCAACCGCTACTTCTTCTCGCAGGTCGGAAAGGAAGGAGCGATCATCGACGAGCGCTTCAACGAAGGCGGACAGCTCGCCGACTACATCATTGACTATCTGAAGCGGCCGCTTATGAGCAAGGTCGTGACCCGCGAAGGCCACGACTGGTCGAGCCCTTCAGAGGCGATCTACGGGCCGAAGGTGATGATCACCAACGAAATGTCCGGCTCCGGCGGCGACGCGCTGCCGTGGTATTTCCGCAAAGCAGGCATCGGTCCGCTCATCGGAAAGAAGACTTGGGGCGGACTGGTCGGCATCGGCGGATATCCCGAACTGATCGACGGCGGACGCGTCACCGCGCCGCGCGCCGCCATCTACGGCCTCAAGGGCGAGTGGGAGGTCGAGAACCACGGCGTCGCGCCCGACGTGGACGTCGATCTCGATCCGGCGGCATGGCGCGCCGGACACGACGCGCAGCTCGAGAAAGCGATCCAGGTCGTGATGCAGGAACTGAAAGAGCATCCGCAACCGGAGATCAAGCGGCCGCCGTATCCGAACTATCACGAGCACGACGGCCTAGGAGCGAGGTAGCCGGCCGCGGCGTGATTTGGAGACTGGGCGATCGGGTCATTGGGTGATTGAGTCATTGAGCCATTGAGTCATTGGGTAATTGGGTAATTGGGTAATTGAAAAACCCTTCCACCTCCGTCTCGGTGCGAACCCCATCAAATGTCATCCTGAGAGGAGTTGGCGTCCGCGGTAAGCGGACGCCAACGGAGCGAAGGACCTCTGCATTCCACTCGGGGACCACGATCGCCGCAGGGAATTCTCCCAATGGAACGGATGGCCTCGGCGTTTCGTCATCTCCCGGGCGCGGATTTTTTTTTCGCCCCTTTCGGGGCTGGTTCGCTCTTCCTCTCGGCTACCCACGGCTTGCGCCGTGGGCTGCATTCTTTCGCTCCTTCGGAGCTGCTGGGGCGCTGGCTGCGGGCTTGCGTGGCGGGATCGGAGGGGCTTGGGGATTCGGTGCGGTGGCGTTGGCGGCGGGTTGCGTTGGGCGTTCGGCTGATTGCGTCGGTTGCGGTTTGAAGTCGTGTGCCGGGATTTTCGGGGCGGGAGGGATTGGAGCATTCGGCGGCGCTGCG
>DASYZZ010000003.1:0-4049 GCA_035945695.1 Candidatus Sulfotelmatobacter sp.
CGGGGCATCGGCGGATTTTGCCGGACGGGTTGCCCAGCAAGTGGGAGCGAGACTGCTGATCGGGTCGCGACGACACGTCGCGGAAGGGCCTGGAGGGGATCATTCGGTTCCCCGCCTAACGTTGGAAGATCTCGTAACAACTCTGTCATCACGTCCGGCGACGCCTTTCTCAGTCGCGATTGCGCGCGATGCAATCCTGCAGACTGTGTTCACCTCGGGGACGACGGCGGATCCGAAAGGCGTGGTGATTACTCACGGCAACGTGCTGGCCAACATCGATCCGTTGCAACGGGAGATGCGGGGCTACCTCAAGTATGAGAAATGGGTACATCCGGTTCGGTTTTTGAATCTGCTGCCGCTGAGTCACGTGTTTGGGCAGTTTCTCGGAATGTATTTGCCTCCGCTGCTGGGCGGGACCGTCATTTTTCAGGATGATTTGAATCCGACAGAAGTGATCCGTACGATCCGGCAGGAACGCGTTTCGGTGCTGGTCAGCGTGCCCCGAGTGCTGCAATCGCTGAAGCAGAAGGTGGAACGCGATCTGGAAAGCGCAGGACGGAGTGCAGCATTTCGCAAGCGGTTCGCGTCGGCAGAGGGAAAACATTTTTTGCGGCGGTGGTGCATCTTCCGCGGGATCCGCCGGCAGTTCGGATGGAAATTCTGGGCGTTCATTTCCGGTGGCGCGGCGCTGGACAGAGAGACGGAGGAATTCTGGGGAAGACTCGGTTTCGCAGTGATCCAGGGATACGGGCTCACCGAAACGACGTCACTGATCAGCGTGAATCACCCATTTCGGTTGGGCAAAGGATCGATCGGCAAGGTGCTGCCGGGGCGCGAAGTGAAGCTGGCTGAGGACGGGGAAATCCTGGTGCGTGGCGGGGGAGTGGCCTCTGGGTACTGGGAGGAGAGCGGCGCGCAGACGGTTGTGGATGAGCAAGGCTGGTATCGCACCGGCGATATCGGCGCACTCGACGCGGCAGGGAATCTCTACTTTAAGGGTCGAAAGAAAGAGACGATCGTAACGCCCAGCGGGATGAATGTGTATCCCGAGGATCTAGAAGCGGCATTACGGCGAGAGCCGGAGGTGAAAGATTGCGTGGTAGTGGCGATCGAGCGAAGCGGGAATGCCGAAGCGTGTGCAGTGGTGGTTCTGCAGGAAGACAGCGATGCGGAAGAGGTGGTCCGGCGCGCGAACCAGTCACTGGCGGAATATCAGCGGATGCACATGTGGATGGAGTGGTCGGAGCAGGATTTCCCACGGACAAGCACACAGAAGCCCCGCCGAAATGTGATTGCACAGGCGGTGCGAAGCAAGCTGGGAGAGGGGTCGCTTTCGAAGAAAAGCGATGGCACGCCGCTCGGGGAATTCATTGAGCAGGTTACGGGACGAGCAGTTCCGGGCCTGCGTGCTGATTCAGCTCTTGATTCGGACCTGGGCCTCAGTTCGCTCGATCGAGTGGAGTTGTTGAGCGTGCTGGAAGACCGGTACCAAGTGGATTTGAGCGAGGCGCAGTTCAGCGCAGTCAGAACGGTCGGCGATCTGGAGAAAATGCTGCGCGGAGAAGCGGCGATTGTGCAGGAATATCACTATCCGGCATGGACACTGGCATGGCCGGTGCGGTGGGTGCGGCTGGCCGCACACTATCTGCTGATGCGTCCGGCAATTCTGCTGTTGGGCTGGCCCCGAATCGAGGGGCGAGAAAATCTAGAGGGAGTGACGGAGCCGTTGCTGGTCGTGTCGAATCATCTAGGCGACGTGGATCCAGGATTTATTTTGACCGCTTTGCCGGCAAGATTTCGGCACCGGTTGGCCACAGCGACGGGCGGAGAAGCGCTGGAAGCACTCCGCAGCCCGCGTCCACAGCGCGGCTGGTTGGGGGGAGCGTATGACCGAATGAAGTGGTTCCTGGGCGTGTCGCTGCTGAACCTTTTTCCCTTGCCCCGCGAGGCCGGATTCCGTAAGAGCTTTGCCTACGCCGGTCAAGCTGTCGACAAGGGATACAGCGTGTTGGTATTTCCCGAGGGGCGGCATACCACCGATGGAAAGATGAATCCGTTTCGCGCGGGGATCGGACTGCTGGCAGAGAACCTTGGGATCGAAGTGCTACCCATACGAATCGACGGGTTATTCGAAGTGAAAAATGCCGGTAGGAAGTTTGCCGCTCCTGGAGAGATCCAAGTGAAGATTGGGACGCCAATTCGATTTCCGGCGGGCATGGATGCGGGGAAGATCGCGGCCATGCTGCAAAAAGCGGTTGCAGAACTGTAAAGTTCGTTTGCAGCGTGTGCCGAGGCGTTCTCGCGTGCTGGGCTATTCTTCGTCGGCCATCGGTTCGTCGTGGTGCGGGTCAGACTCGATCGTGATCTCCTGAACTTTCGATTGCTGTAACTGGCGGTTGAGAGCGGGCAGGTCCGTTGATTTGAACTCATTCCAACGCTTCAATACGTCGCCACTCTCTTGATCAGTGGCTGCCAAGGCTTGCAATTGAGCTGCGGTGGGCTCTGCATCCGCTTGCCAGATTTCTCCGTATAGAGAACTTGCCGCTCCATTGAGGCGAGTCAGAGTGGGCTCCTGAGAAGGTGGGGCGAAGGGGCCGCCGGACGCGCCCAGCAGTGAAGTGATTTTTTTCTGAGCATCTTCGATCGTGGGATTCGCGCCCGCATCGGCCTGCGCGTCTAACTTGTCGAGTTGATCGCGGATCGATGCCGCTTGTAGAACGGCGCGGCTCGATTCATCCACGATGGCTGCCATGTGGCTCTCGGCCTGAAACTTCTTCTGCAAACCGGCGAGCGAAGTCTTGACGCGCGGGTCCATCTTTATTGTCAGAGGGGCGGTCGAGGATTTTCCGTCGACGGTCAGGCGAACGCTGTAATTTCCGGGCAGCACCGTCGGGCCAAGCGGGTAACGGGGCGTGTCGTGGGGAATGGCGGCGATCGGATAGTCATGGCGGACGGCGGCGGGTGCGGGATAGTGCAAATCCCAAATCCAGCGATGCATGCCGGCTGCGGTCTTGAGTTGCCGGGCAGCGCGAGTCCAATAGAGCGGAATCAACTGCTTCTGAAGTTCTTCTTGGGTAATGTCAGCTTTGTCGGTGTTGGTGAAGCGGCGAACGAGTTTACCTTGCTGATCCAGAATTTCGAGCGAGACCGATGATGCTGTGGCAGGCAGGTAGTAGTCGAGAATCGCGCCGTCTGGCGGGTTAGCCGCCGCTGGCTCATCGGGAGGTAGAGGCGTATCGGTGTTAGTGTCGCGGTGAACGCGATAAGCGGGAGCGGAGGCAAACAAATGTGGGGCGTTCGGCGCGGCTGCTCCAAGTTCACGCAGCGGCGCGATGTCGTCGAGGATCCAGAATGAGCGGCCGTGCGTGGCGACGATCAAGTCAGTGTCATGAATCCAGAGATCGCGCATAGAGGTGTGAGGCAGGTTGAGTTGCAAAGACTGCCAGTGATCGCCGTCGTCAAAGGAAACCCATATGGCGTTTTCGGTTCCGGCGAAGAGCAGGCCTTTGCGAACTGGATCTTCACGGACGGTATCGACAGGGCCGAAATCGGGCAGGCCTGTGGTGATGAGCTTCCAGGATCTGCCACCGTCATGGGTGCGATAGATGTAAGGCCGCATGTCGTCGATGCGGAACCGGCTGACGGATGCGTAAGCGGTCTGTTCGTCAAAGTGCGAGGCTGAGATCTGGGTGACCTTGCTCCAAGCGGTCAACTCTTTGGGAGTAATGTTGTCCCATGCTTTGCCTGAGTCGTGCGTGAGCCAGATGAGGCCGTCGTCGGTGCCGGCCCAAAGAGTGTTGGCCGTTTTGAACGAAGGGGCGAGCGCGTAAATGACGCCACGTTGCTTTTCGGCGCCTTTATTCACGAGCGAACCCACGCTCGCCGGAACCCCAGGATCTTCGCGGGTCAAATCTTTGCTGATGGTCTGCCAGGAATTTCCGCCGTCTGTTGTCTTGAACAGAACATTGGTCGCGTAATAAAGCAGGTGAGGGTCAACAGGAGAAAACATCAGCGGCTCGGTGCGATTGGCGCGGTAGCTGGGATTGCGC
>DASYZZ010000004.1:0-80411 GCA_035945695.1 Candidatus Sulfotelmatobacter sp.
CCCCTTTTCTTGAGGTCAGGCTATGGAGGAAGTGAGGCTAAGCTGTGGAACGTGGATTCAGACGGGAGAAGTATTTTTGGTTCGGCCTTTCCCAGATCGGGAGAAAAAAATGGGGTTCGTCCCGTCTGTCCCCTTTTATCCGTCTGTCCCCTTTTATCACAACGGCGATTCGAGTTGTGCGCGGGAAGCAATCGAGAGAATGTTGGACACAGCCACACGCCGGGGATTCGTGGAAAAGCCTTAACTGACGAAAACAGGTGTTACAACAACCGTCCAGGAGCGGAGGGTTCACTTCGATGTCGGCGCTGTCAAAATTTAAAGCAGATTAGGACGTTGAGGCCTGCTAAGATCGCGCAGAGAAAACGATGCCTGAAGGATACTTCAGCCTCTTCCACATCCTGATCCTATTATTCTCGGCTACCGTCTTTTTTGGATTGCCGTTGCTGATTGTTCTTCTTGTCGCGCGATGGATGGACAAGAGACACAATCGCAATCTAGCGGAACGCAGCAGTGACGCACCCAGTGGGAAGAGGTTCTAGTCCGGCTGCCGGACGGTGAGTCTAATCGCGATGTTACGTAAAATGAGACATGGCGTGCACTCCTAAATTCACCCCGCACCCGAAATCTGCGCGCGGTGATTTCTACGTAGTGAAGGGGGAGTGTCTGGCGTGCGGAGTTCCTCACGTCGTTGCGCCTGACCTAGTTGGCTGGACAGGCGAGAAGATTCCGCACTGCTTTTGGAAGAAACAACCGGAGACCCCGGCGGAAGTCGAACGAGCTATTGCGGTTCTAGACGCTCAAGAATTGGAATGCCACCGATATGCGGGGACCGACCCTGCAGTTCTAGACCGGGTAACGTCTTCATACTGCGATTATCCGATGCAGTCGCCGAGCGGACCCCAACTTTCCCAATCTCCGTTGCCACACTTTGCGCTCCTCGATGATCGTCTGGAGAATCAAGTCGGGGACAGACGGGACGGACCCCTTTTCTTGAGGTCAGGCTATGGAGGAAGTGAGGCTAAGCTGTGGAACGTGGATTCAGACGGGAGAAGTATTTTTGGTTCGGCCTTTCCCAGATCGGGAGAAAAAAATGGGGTTCGTCCCGTCTGTCCCCTTTTATCTGTTCCGGCTCCGATCGCCGCATAGAAGAACACCCTTCCTCTTCGTGCTCCCATTGCAGAACTCTACGCCGGAATCGGCGTAGAAGTCAGGCGATGTTTGTTAAAGGCGTTTTGAGGGCGGATGGTTTGAGGGAGGCCCGGTGTGGAATATCGAGAAGGCGGTGATCCGGTGGGAGACGGGGAGGTGAGTCCCGGCCTCATTTGGGATTGAGCAATTGGGTAATTTCCGATTGAGTCATTGCGTAATTGGGTGATTGGGTAATTTGAAAACGCTGCCGCGGGCTGTCCGTCCCCCCACTCAAGCCAAAATCGGGCTTGAGTAGGCCACCCCGAGGGCTTGAATGGGTCACCTTAGAACACAGGGTGACCTTCGTAATCGCGGGTTGGCGTTACCGCATTGATGGGGGTGGGGGTGGCTCCTAGAATCGGAGCAGGGTCACTCCGCCCTGTTCCTGCATGCCTGAGATCACAAGACGCCTGGACCGAGCCGAGTTAGGGAAACGTATCGAGCGCGCGGAAAAGCTCCTGCAGAAGGGGAAGACTGCCGACGCGCTGGAAGAGTATCTGCTTGTCCTGAAAGACGATCCGGAAAATGATGTGGTGCGGCAGCTTTCGGCGGATCTGTGTCTGTCGCTGAGCCGGAATGCCGAGGCCGTGAAGCTGCTGGGCGAGCTTTTTGAGCGCCAGGTAGGCGCCGGCGATGCGACGCGGGCTAGCCTGACTTATAAGAAGCTGGCGAGGCACGGGAGTCCGACGTGGCAGCAGAAGTTCCGGTTCGGGCAGCTGCTGGAAGGGTCGAACAAGAAGCTGGCGGTCGGGACGTATGAGGCCGCGCTGCTGGATTTGGTGAAGCTGGGGAAGAAGCAGGAGTCGGCGGAGATTCTGGATCGCATTGTGGCGATCGAGCCGACGCAGGCGAATTTGCTGCGGGTCGCGGAACTGGCGTCAGAGCTGGGGAATCGGAAGGCGGCGGCGGCAGCATTCCAGAAGATTGCGCAACAGGTAGAGGCCGAGGGCGGAAATATTGCGCAGTGGTACGAGCGCGCGTATCAAGAAGATTCGTCCGATCAAAGCATTGTGCTGGCTTATGGGAAAAGCCTGCTGACACAGGGGCAAGCGGGTGCGGCGATCTTCATTCTCGAACCACAGGTGAACTCTGGGCAGGTTCTGCCGGCGCTGCGCGAGACGTATGCGGATGCGCTGCTGGCGGCGGGGCGTCATGCCGAGGCGGAGCCGCTGGTGTGGCAACTGTTTGAGCAGAATCCGGGACGCGTGCAGCAGGTGATCGGATTGATTGGGAATTTCCTGGATGCGGATCAGGATCAGGCGGCGGTTGGGCTGGCGCGGAAGCTGGAACAGTTCCAGAGACGGCGGGGGGAGCGGCGGCAGTTCACCGCGATCATGGAAGACATCGCGGCGGCGCACAAAGCGTCGCCGGAGATGTTGGAGTTCCTGAGCGAACTGTATAACTCGTCGAATCGCGAAAATGATTACTGCCAGACGCTGCTGAAGTTGTTCGATCTGTACTGCAGCACGGGAGATTTTGCGAAGGCAGCGGAGTGCCTGGATCGGGCGGCGGAGGTGGATCCGTATGAGCCGGGGCACCTGAAGCGGCTCGACATGCTCAAGGGGAAGGTGGATGAGTCGCGATTCAAGGTGATTGCGTCGCGATTCAGCTCGGCCTCGAAGCCGGCGGAAGAGCCGGTGCAATCCGAGAGCCCGACGCTGGGAGCGGGGACGCTGCAGGACCTGATGTTGCAGGCCGAGATTCTCGTGCAGTACGGGATGCGGAACAAGGCAGTGGAGCGCCTGCAGAGGATTCAGGAGCTGTTCCCGCGCGAGGAAGAACGGAACGAAGATTTGCAGAGGCTGTATCTGGCGGCGGGAGTGACGCCCAGGTATGCGGGATCGGCACCGTTGCCTCCGGCGGCAGCGCCTGCTGCAGCCGCGCCTGCGGCAGCGGCTCCGGTGGCTGCTGCGCCCGTGGCTGATCCGGCGGCGGATGTGCGGAGTTTCACGAAAGTCGCGGAGATTACGCGGAAGCTGTATCACCAGGGAACTGCGCCTGCGGTGCTGAGCACGGCGGTGA
This sequence comes from Candidatus Sulfotelmatobacter sp., assembly GCA_035945695.1. Lineage (GTDB taxonomy): Bacteria > Acidobacteriota > Terriglobia > Terriglobales > Acidobacteriaceae > Sulfotelmatobacter. Next base: position 3,211 of record DASYZZ010000004.1, read on the forward strand.
AAGAGATTGGAGCGCACTGGGAGGCGACGCGCTGTTTTGCCGTGATGGGGAAAGCGGGATTGCCTCCGAGCGCGATGGATGAATTTTGCGCCGAGGGATACAAGAAGGCGGGGCCTTCCGCGGTGGCTGAACTGGCGTCGACGCTGATGCAGGCGGTGGAAGGACATGATCCGCTGGAAATTCAGGACGCTCCGAAGGCTCCGGCCCTGCAGAAGTCGAAGAAACTGGTTGCGGATCTTGGAGCATCTTCGGTATTGGCCGTACCGCTGAGCGATGGAGAAGAGACAGTTGGGGTTCTGGTGCTCGTGCATAATCGGGGCCGGGTGTGGCAGCAGGCCGACATGGTCGTGCTGAAGACGCTGGCCGATCAGATGGTGATCGCGCTGAATAACGCCGGGTTGCGGCGGCTGGTGAAGAATCTGTCGGTTACTGACGAGAAGTCTGGTCTATTGAAGCGGGCGTCTTATATTGATCTGCTGCTGGCGGAGAGCAAGCGCGCGATCCAGAATGCGTCGTCGCTGTCGGTGGTGCTGCTGCAGTTTGGGAAAAGCGGAGCTCTGATCAAGGAATACGGCGAGGCGGGAGTGCAGGCGATGATCGAGCGGGCCGGGCAGTTGTTTGCGGCGAATATTCGATCGAATGACCTGGCGTTTCGGTATGACACGTCGACGATCGCGATCCTTCTGGGAGAGACGGCTGAGAAGGAAGCGATGCTGGCAATCGAGAAGCTGCGAAAGATTGTTTCCGACGTGCGGCTTCCGGCGAAAGAGGGCGTGGCGCAGGGTCAGCCCGCGCAATTTGCGGCGGGAGTGGCCGAGGCGGTGATCCGGACGGAATATGATCCGATCGATGTTGTGACGGAAGTGATCAATCGCGTGGAGCATGCGTTGAATCAGGCGATGGCGCAGGGAGTTGGGAAGGTGGTTGCTTTGGGGCCGGCTGCGCTGGTGGCTGGCGCTGTGGCGTAGAGTCGGCGGTCGCGTTCTTCTTCTGAGTAGTTCTGAATTACTCCATTAGCAAACTAGAGTTCAATTGAGGCGGGGGAGCTTCGCTCTGCGGACAGCCGAGGCGGCTGTACCTACGCAACCGCCAGCAGCTTTCCATAACAACGTTGCGTCGGAGATAATCCGGAAAACTGTTCTGGGGAAGGAAGATGACGAAAGAAAATGGATTGGTGCAGGTTGCGAGCCGCTACTCGGTGGATGAAACTGTGCGGCGGCTGGAGGCTGCTTTTGTCGAGAAGGGGATGAAGACCTTCGCGGTGATCGATCACAGCGGGGAGGCAGAGAAGGTTGGGCTGAAGATGAGGCCGACGAAGGTGGTGATCTTTGGATCGCCGAAGGGAGGGACGCCGCTGATGGTGGCGGCTCCGAGTCTGGCGATCGATTTGCCGTTGAAGGCGCTGGTTGCGGAAGATGAGACGGGGAGCGTTTCGGTGATGTACAACGCTCCGGAGTATTTGCAGGCGCGGCATGGCGTTTCTGCGGAGTTGATCAAGAATCTTGCCGGGGCGGCAGCGGTGATCGCGAAGGCTGTGGAATAATGCTGGCGGCATCGGAGCGGCATTGAGCGACGAGAAATCCAATCTGGATCGGGCGCGCGATCACCTGGCAAATGAGCGGACGTTTCTGGCATGGGTGAGGACAGGTGCGGCGATTATCGTATTCGGATTTGCGATTGGGCGGTTCTCGATCGCGATCCGGCAGTTTGCAGCGCTGCAGGGGCATGGGATTCGAACCGCGGGACTATCGGTGTGGCTGGGATCGGGGACGATTTTCGCGGGCTTGCTGCTGGTGTTTGGCGGGTTAATGCGATATCGGAAGAACCGTGAGCGTCTGGATGCGGGCACGTTTGAGCCGGCGGGATTTGGGCTCGATCTGCTGACCATATTGACGGTGATCATCGGTTTGGCGTTGGCGGGATATCTGATTTATACGGAGAAGGTGCTGGGCTGAAGGCGGTTGTCAGGGGCAAGTATGGCGAACGATCAGGAAAAAGAAGCGGCGGCGCGGGCTAGTTTGCAATTCATTAAAGATGGGCAGGTGGTCGGGCTCGGGACCGGTTCGACGGCGGCGCATTTTATCAAGCTGCTGGGTGAGCAGGTGAAGAAGGGATTGCGCATTCGGGGGATTCCGACGTCGGTTCGATCAAAGGAATTGGCCGAGAGCCTGGGAATTCCGCTGATCACACTGGACGATTGCCAGGAAATTGCGGTAACGGTGGATGGCGCGGATGAGGTCGATCCGAAACTGCGGCTGATCAAGGGCGGCGGCGGGGCGATGCTGCGAGAGAAAATTGTAGCGTCGGCGACCCGGCAGATGGTGGTTGTGGCGGACGCGACGAAGCAGGTCCAAGTGCTGGGGAAATTTCCACTCCCGGTGGAAGTGATACGGTTTGCGCAGGCACTGGTGGCGAAGCGGATTACCGCACTGGGTGCGGATGTTCGTCTCCGGATGGGGGATGACGGGAAGCCGTACGTGACGGACGAGAACAATCACATTCTCGATTGCCGGTTCGGACAGATTCAGGATCCGGAGGGGCTGGCGCGGGAGTTGAGCGGGATGCCCGGCGTGGTCGAGCACGGATTGTTTATTGGCATGGCGAGTGTGGCGCTGTTCGCGCGGGGAAGCGAGATTGTGCAGTTGACGCGGTAAGCGGACAGGGGGATTCACGTCAGGTTTGTGTCGGCAGTCTCCGAAAGAAAACCACATCGATGTTGGTCCGCAAGATGGCGGATTCTTCTTTCATTGGGTAAGCTCTATCCCGAATGACGTCTGACAAGCAAATACAAGGAGGAGGAAATCCTGGATCGCGCAGACGTGTGCCGCGCTTCCGGATGGATGGTCCGGTCGACATCACGGTGGTGCGGGAGGGAGTCCGGGATACGATTCCTGGCCGCTCGGTGAATGTGGGCGAGCGCGGCATTGGAGCGGTGGCGGCGGGAGAGTTGTCGGCGGGGGAGAGTGTTGAACTGGAGATTCATTTCTCCGAGACAGCGGAGCCGCTGCGCGCCAAGGCGACGGTGCGGTATCAGGATCAGCTGCGCTGCGGGCTGGAGTTTGTGGGGATCACGGCAGAACAGCGTTCGGCGATCCGGGAATGGGCGAAGAAAGCGAATCCGGAGATGGAGGTGACTCTGGCTCCGGTGAACTTCAATGGAGTGGATACGGCCCGGTCGTCGAGTTCTTCGCGCCCGGCAGCGGGGAGGAGTAGGCGTCGCGCAAGTTTGGGCTGGGTCGTGGGATTGGCGCTCATCGTGATTGCGGGCGCGGTGTTCTGGTGGGAATGGAATCGCGGCTGGGAGCAGATCGAATCGGGGACGAAGAATTCAGATGCGACGTCGGCGCATGTTGAGGTGCCGACCGATGTAATGCAGAGATTGCTGGTGCACCAGGTGCAGCCGGTTTATCCGGAAGAGGCGCGCAGGGGGAATCTGCAGGGAGTGATTGCTCTGCAGATTGTCGTGGCGCCGGATGGATCGGTGGTGAGCACGCGGGCTCTGAATGGTCCGGATGTATTGGCGCAGGCAGCGATGGATGCTTTGCGCTGGTGGAAATTTCAACCTTATCTCGTGAATGGGAAACCAGTGACGGTTGAGACTACTATGGCGGTGGAGTTCAGGGAGTAGTGTCCGCGTTTAACTGCTGAACACAGGGTCTCTCCACTCCGCGTTGCCTTCCGCTTCGCTCCGGCAACGCTCCGGTCGAGTGACAGAGCCCGGATTTATTTCTTCCGTAAATTATGCAGAATTTTGGCGCCGCTGATGCCGAAGCAGAGGACTGCGCCGAGGGCGGCGGTCAGCATCAGGGCTGAGCTTAGGTGTAGATGATCGGCGAAGACGGCAGCGATCGCGCAGATCAGGCCGACGGCGTTGAGCCCGAGCGGGGAATGAATGCGGCTTGGCAGATCTTTTCGCAATCGTATTTGCAGCAGAAGTGCCGCGAGGCCGATCGCGGCGATCACGACGAGAGCAAGCGGGCTCGAGAAAGCTGCACGGGTGGTGTAGAGAACGACGAGCGCGAGAGCCAGTAGAAGCAAGCCGGCGGCGATAATGCTCCAGCGGCGCGGCTTGGGCTGCGGGTTGGGGACGTCCTCGGGCACGGTGGTTCGTCCCAAGTTATACAGGGCTGGGGCTGGGGTTTCAAACTGCGGAGTGCCGCGCCGGAGGGATCGCGCCGCGTTCTCGAAGACTCGCAGGGGATAAGGATGCCTCGACTGCGTTTGAGCTTCGCCTTCAGCGAAGCTCAATCCTCGCTCGCATGACATTTTATGCGATTGGGAAAAGCTGGCTGGGTGCGGCCACCCATTCTGCCTGGCGCTGGTCGCCATTATTGACGGCGTAGAGGACGAGTTCGACGCGGTTGGAGATTCCCAGCTTGTCGAAGATCCGGAACAAGTACTTCTTGATTGTGTTCTCGCTCAGGTTGAGTTCTTCGGCGATCTGGCGGTTGCCGTAGCCTTCGGCGACGAGGGCGACGACCTGTTCTTCTCGCGGGGTCAGCAGAGAATTGCCTGTTGAATTCAGCACCCGCAAGGAGGGAACCTCAGAGATCAGGTCGAGAAGGTAGTTCAGTTGTTCGGTGTTGGCCCAGATTTGTCCGGCGGCGACGCAGGTGATGCATCGGCAGAGCAGGCGGAGGTTGGCATCGGTGATGGAGAAGATGCCACGGGCGCCGGAGCGAAACGCGCCCACAACGAGTTCACGGTCGCAGGAATCGACGAGGAGCACTTTCGCTACGCCTGGGTGCGTGAGGTGAAAGCGCCGCAATGTCATGACGGCGTCGGAGACGCTAGCGGGCGATCCAAGAGTCAAGAGCGCAACCCGTGGAAGGTGGGCAGCGGAGGCTTGCAGGATTGAGAATGGGTCCATGGCGCAGGTGGTGACGTGAAATTCCGCACGGCGGCGAAGGGCGCTGGTGAGCAGTTGTGATTGCATGCGATTGGAATCGGCAACAAGAACACCAATCGAGTTGGGAGTAGCGGCCAGACTCATACGACGTAATCTCTCCTGTGTGCAGAGAATTGACCGGCGATTGTAGGGAGTGGAGACGTGATCCACAAGGAATCTGGTCACAAAATTTGCGCGCGATTTTCAAAATGGGAATGAAAGATCTTGTGCCGAGAAACGCGATTCGCGTGGGGCAGAAGCTGTTGAAATCGAGGTCACAAGTGTTCCTGTTTCGGGATGCGCTTGAGAAAAATGGCATATCGATGTAGCGCAACAGCGCCGGGGCTCAAAGTTCGGCGTGCATGAGCATTGCATTTTGAGAATTCCACATCTCCGGGCTGACCGACAATTCGCATTTCTGTGATGTCGTAAACATGCAAGTCCACTTTTGTAGATGGTACGAACAGGGTTCGTGATGCAAATCACAGGCCTTTGCGAGAGAGCCGATTTTCCCATTGATTCAGCCTTCCCGGATGAGTAAAGGCCTTCCACTTCTGTAGGTGCTACTTCCCGCGTCTTGTTGCATGAGGGAAGCGGATTTAATTTGCGCGTGAGGGTCGCGTGTGTGGCGACGCTCAGGCCAGAAGTGCGGCGCAAACCGGAAATGAAACGCATTTTGATAACCGTCAGACTCATAGCAGTTGCGTTGATCTGTTTTGCGGATTGCGCCGCCTTCGCTCAGGAGAGTAAGGCCAGCCTGGGCGAAGAGAAAGGGACCTCCCGGTTCGGCTTAACCGGAGCCGATGAGGAAGGATCTCGGCAAACGGCCGCAGGTCTCGGTAGAGCAAACGAGAAAGAGAATCCTCTGCTCGGAGGGAATCGCCGTTCGCTCTACCGGCTGCGTCCGGAAGATGTGGTGGAAGTTAGTTTCACGGTTGCGCCTGAGTTTAATCAGACTTTGACGGTGCAGCCGGACGGTTTTGTGATGCTGAAGGATGCCGGGCTGGTGCGGGCGCAGGGATTCGATCTCGAAGAATTTACGGAGGCGGTCCAGAAGGCGTATCGGGGGTATTTGCACGATCCCCAGGCTGCGGTGGTGCTGAAAGAGTTCGAGCATCCGTACTTCATTGTCGGCGGAGAAGTTGGTAAGCCAGGCAAATACGAGTTGCGGTCGGATACCACGGTGATGGAGGCGGTGCAGATTGCCGGGGGGCTCACGCAGCAGGCCAAGCATTCACAGGTGGTGCTCTTTCGGCGAGTGAATGACGATCTGGTGCAAGCGCGGCTGCTCAATCTGAAGAAAATGATGAAGCAAACCAGCCTGAAAGAGGATATGCGCCTGCGCCCTGGGGATCTGGTGTTTGTTCCGCAGAACGCCATTTCAAAGATCGCGCGATTTCTCAGCCGACCTTCCGTAAGCATGTACATGAATTCCGGTCAATTTTAGGAAGAGCTGTCCTCCATTTGCGTGACAGACGAAGACCCAAATCGCGGACGAATGACGGCTTCAACGCCTACTCTTCGGGAAATGGCGATGGTGCTGTTCCGGCAGAGGCGGGTCTTCGTTTCTGTTGGGTTGCTCGTGACGGCGATTGCGGTGCTGTATGCGCTGTTCGGAACGACCTATCAGGCGAACATGAAGGTTTTGGTGCGGCCGGGAAGAGCGGACGCTCCGGTGAGCGCGGAGCAGAGCGCTCCGCTGGATTTGACGCGGATTGGTGTAACGGAGGAAGAGCTGAATTCCGAGGTGGAGCTGTTGCGTGACGACGAAGTCCTTCGAAGGGTCGTGGAGCAAGCCGGAATCGGGGGTAGAGATTGGTTCCACATTTTCCGGCTGGGGGAAGGACGAGAGCAACGAATTGAACGCACGGCGCGGCGTGTGGCCCGCCGGCTGAGCGTGGAGCCCATCAAGAGGACGAACCTGATCGCGATTCGCTATACGTCGGATGATCCGCAGGTTGCGGCGAAGGTGTTGCGGGCACTGTCAGGGATATATCTGGAAAAGCACAAGGCGGTGCATCGTCCGGATGGGGAGTCGCATTTTTTCGAGCAGCAAACGTCGGAATCGCGTCGACAGCTGGAGGAGGCTCAGAGGAGGCTTCTGCAATTCGCGGCGGAACACAAGGTCGTGGCTGCGGCGCAGCAGCGCGATCTTGCTTTGCAGAGATTGAGCGAGGTCGATGCGAGCGGGCGGCAGACGCGGATTGAGCTGGCAGAAACACAGCAGCGGGTGTCGGAACTCGAACACCAGCTGTGGAGTCTTCCCGAGCGAACAACGACGCAGGTGCGAACTGCGGATAATCCGGAATTGTTGAAGTCCTTAAAGTCGAGCCTCCTGGAATTGCAGCTAAAGCGAACCGAATTGCTGACAAAATTCGAGCCGAGTCACCGGCTGGTGCGGGAGGTGGATGCGCAGATCGGGCTGGCGCAGCAGGCTATTACGGCTCAGAGCCAGGCTCCCGTACGGGACGAAACTACGGACAAGAACACACAGTACGAGTGGGCGAAGTCGGAGTTGGAGCGGGCGCAGGTGCAGCTCACGGCGCTGAGCGCAAGAGAGGCCGCGACAGCGGCGCAGGAGGCCGCGTTCCGGGCGCTGGCAGAGAAGCTCGGAAACGATGCGATTACACAAGATGATCTGCTGAACACGGAGAAGGCGGCGGAGGAAAGTTATTTGTTGTACGTGAAGAAGCATGAAGAAGCGCGCATGGATGATGCGCTGGATCAGCGGGGAATCGTGAATGTGACGATCGCGGAGCAACCGGTCGTGCCGGCGTTGCCGGTGCATTCGGCGTGGGTTGTGCTGGCGTTCGGAGTTATCGCCGCGGGAACGGTGGGGTCGGGGGCGGCGTTTGCGGCTGACTACTTCCATCCGGCGTTCCGCGATCCGGAAGACGTGCTGGCTTATCTGGACGCTCCGGTGTTGGCGTCATTGCCGAAAGGGCTGCGCGGGAGACTCTCGGCATGAACGCACGAGCGATGAACGCGAGCTTATGGGGAACAGGAGAAGCTGGATCGGTCGTAGAAGCCGGCGAACCGCAGATTCGCGGGGTGAAGCCACGGCTAACGTGGGATCGTGAGAGGTTCGCGCAGGAGCAGATTCGCGGGCTGGTGCGCCAGGTCTTCTCGTTGGAAGGTCCGCGTCCGGTGCGGCAAGTAGTGTTCAGCGCAATTGAAGGGAAGACGGATGTCCGGAGCGTTTGTGTGCGTGTAGGGGAGGCGCTGGCATCGGAGGCACGAGGGAGTGTCGCTGTCGTTGAGAATCATCCTCGAACTGGGGACGGCGAAGAAGGCTTTGAGCCCGAGCCTCTGCGGAAGAATGCGTCCACACTGCGAAGTAATTTGTGGCTGATTCCCACTAAAGAAAATACCGCGGAACCGAAAAGTATTTCGTCGGTTCATTCCTATCTGGGGGAGATTCGTAAGCAATTCGAGTATTCGATCGTGGAGAGCCGGCCGTGTGGTGAATGCGACGAGGCGCTCGAAATGGCGCAATCCGCGGACGGGATTGTGCTCGTCATTTCGGCGGAGCATACACGGCGCGTCACAGCGCGGAAGGTTCTCGAAATGTTGCATGAGGCGCGATTGAGGATTTTAGGAACAGTATTGAGTGACCGTGAATTTCCGATGCCGGACCGCCTCTATCAGTGGTTGTGACCTCGACTCATTCAGCTAAGGCGAGAACGCAGGAAGGTACATACGTGTCGACAGTTTCCGTTTATCCCGAGGAACCGAAAGAACAGCAGTCGGACTGGTCGCGGTTGATTCCGGGCGAGATGCCGCGGGTTCGACCGCGAAACAGGAAGCCACCCCGGTCTCGTCACATTGCGATCGGTAAAGAGAATGGAAACGCGCAGCCGGGCCACTCGCGAGGTCTGGTTTCACGCGTATTGCCCGGACCTCTGTTCAGCCGGACAGGGCGCAAGTGGGTTCGAGCGATGGCCGCCGATTTTGCGCTGGTTGCGCTGGGGTGGCTGTTGATGGGGGCGTGCCTGGTTCCGTTGCGGACTGAGTTCCCGCGAGTGTGGTCGTTCAAATACTCCGCCGGATCGCCGATGGCTCTGATTGGCGTGGCGATCTTGCATGCGGCGTTGATCACTTTACTCGGGTACACGGAGGGGTTGCATCGGGCAGAAGCTGGCCGTTCCGCTCAAGGATGGATCGTCGGAAAGGCCGTGCTGTGGGCGACGGCGGTGTTGTGCGTTGGGTACACCTTGCAGGGGGCGACATGGGTGACTGCCGGATTGTTCTGCATCGTTGGCAGCTTGAACTTTGGGATGTTGTGGGCCTGGAGATGTTGGAATCACGAGGCCGATGCTGAAAGCCGTGGAGACACCAGGAACGTCCTCATTATCGGCGCTGGCGCAGCGGGACGGCGCGTTGCGGAGCATGCACGACAGCATCCGTCATCTGGGCGAATAATCTGCGGATTCCTAGATGACGACAAGCCGTTGGGGCAGGGAGTCATCGGGCGGACGCCCGATCTGGCGCGCATCGCTCGTAAGGAGTTCGTGGATGAAGTGATTCTGGCCGCGCCCCGAAAAGGCGAGCTTACGCGATGGGTGGTGGAGGAGGCGCGCCGGCTGCATCTCGATCTGGAAGTAGTCCCGGAATTGTTCGGATGTAAGCCGGTCGAGCTTGCCATGGAAGGAGCGGGCGGAGTTCCGATGATCTGCCTGCATGCGGAGCGGTTGCCAATTACAGGCCTGGTCCTGAAGCGGCTCATCGATCTGTGCGGTGCAGCCGTGGCGCTGACCGTGCTGGCTCCATTCCTGGCAATGATCGCACTCCTGATCAAACTCGATTCGCCGGGGCCCGTGCTGTATTGCGCGCTTCGCGCGGGCCGGAAGGGAAGGCTATTCCGGTGCTTCAAATTTCGCACAATGGCCAGCAATGCGGATCAGCTGAAGGATCGGTTGCGTGAGAACAATGAGAGGTCCGGGCCATTTTTCAAGATGGCGGCGGATCCGCGGATCACCCGGGTTGGGCGTTATCTCCGGCGCTACAGCCTGGATGAACTGCCGCAGCTATGGAATGTGGTGAAAGGCGAGATGAGCCTGGTGGGGCCGAGGCCGCATCCGATGGACGACGTGGCAGGTTATCAGATCGAACATTTGGCGCGTCTGGATGTGACGCCGGGAATCACTGGATTGTGGCAAGTGAAGGCCAGGCGCGACCCATCTTTTGATCGCGGGGTGGCGCTGGATCGCGAATACATCCGCACATGGAGTCTGGCTTCGGATGTGAGAATTCTCCTGATGACCTTTCGCGCGGTTCTGTGCGGGAGCGGGCAGTGATGGAGTGGTCATCTCGGGCGGCAGGACTCGACGGGCTTGTGCAGGCCGAGCTCTGGGGCGCCAGGGCTCTGCTGTGGCCGATTCGAGTACTGATCTCGGCGCCATCGCTGTTGTTTCTTGGGGCGCTTACAGCGATGCTGCTTCGGCATCCGGACGTGCAGTTTTACGAAATTGATCGCGTCGCATTTGGATTGCTGGTTCTCGGAGTCAGCGGCCGAGTCGTTCTTTCACGCCAGACTCCATTCGTGACGCGGGCGACCCGCCCCATGCTCGCTTTGCTGATCCTGGCGTTGGCTAGCGTCGCAGGCCAGCCCTTTGATCATGAAACGTGGAGCCTGCTGGCGTCGAAGTTCATCGTGCCTTTCACGCTGTTTCATCTGGCCGCGCTGGTGTTCAGGACCGAGAGGCGCTTCCGGCAATTTGAAATTTTTGCGCTGATTGTGTTGGCGTACCTCAGCTTTACTGCAATCGCGTTTCTGGTCGGAGCACGATCCCTGATATTTCCACGATTCATTCTCGATGAGAGTCTGGGCTTTCATGCCGACCGGGCGCGGGGGCCGCTGTTGCAGGCGGTGGCCAATGGAGTATCGCTGAATATTCTCGGACTGCTGGCGGCGCACTCCTATCTCCGGGGACGAGTTCACGGAGCGAAGATTTGGATCCTGCTGACGTCTGTTCCTATTGCGATATTAGCGACGATGACGCGCGCGGTGTGGTTGTCGTTTGCGGGATCAGTAGTTGCATTGATGGTGGTATCGGGTAATCGAATCTTCCGGCGCGTGTGCATCGCGGCCATTGGGCTGGGAGTGTTGGGCTTGGCTGTAGTAATGAGTGTCAGCGAATTTGCCAGCTCGCTGAACGATCGGGTTCAGGAGCGCGGTCCGATTGATTATCGCGAGGCGGTCTACGCGGGCGGATGGGAGATGTTCCAGCAGCGGCCATGGTGGGGGTGGGGATTTCACCAGATGCCATCTGAACTGCCGCGCCACGTCAGCGGATATCAGGAGAAGGTTCTGTATCCGCATAACACGTACCTGGAATTGCTGGTGGAACACGGGCTGGCTGGGCTGGCGTTATATGCGTGGCTGATGTGGGAGTTATGGAGGCTTAGTCGCGGCGCGATTCCTGCAGGCGAGCCCGATGGATTTCTGGGCCGGAAGTTCCATCGCCTTTGGCCAATTCTTCTGGGGGTCTATTGGGTAAATGCGGCGGTGGTTGTGATGAGTTATCAATTCGTTAACGGATTGTTGTTCACGATGGCCGGGATGCTGGCGGCGCAAAACAAGCGGGCGGAGCCGGTACGTCCATGCTGACGGTTGCGTATCTCGCGAACGAGTTTCCTTCTGCGGTGGAGCCTTACGTTGGCGAGGAGATTGAAGAACTGAGGAGGCGGAGCGTTGAGGTCGTCACGGCGAGCGTCCGGCGGCCGGGAGCGCGTCAGGAAGAGGTGGAGATCATCCTGCTGCCGCTCACTCTGATGATTGCTCTACAAGCCCTAATGTTGTGTTTTCGCCGCTGGAAGCAGATTGCGCCGTTACTTGAGCGTGTAGCTTTTCACGGCCGTGAGCCTCTATGGCAGCGAGTGAAAGCGCTCGCGCATACCTTTCTAGGAGCATGTTACGCCACGAGGCTTGCGAAATCCGGTGTCGAACATATTCATGCGCATCATGGATATTTCGGGTCGTGGATAGCCATGACCGCGGCCCGGCTGTTGAGAGTTGGATTCAGCCTGACGCTCCACGGATCGGACCTGCTAGTACGTGGAACCTACCTTGACGTGAAGCTGGCGAATTCCCTGTTCTCCGTGACGGTTTCTGAATACAACCTGCAATACATATTGATGCATTATCCGGAAGTCGAACCCGCGAAGGTCATGGTGGCGCGGCTGGGAGCAGAGGTTCCAGCCAAAATTCTGCCTGGAACTGGCAGGCCGAACTCCGAGCCGTTCACCATCCTCGCTGTTGGAAGGTTGCATAAGGTAAAGGACCACGCCTTCCTGGTACGGGCTTGTGCGCGATTGCGGGAAAGCGGGCTGCGCATTGAGTGTTACATCGCGGGAGAAGGTCCCGAACGCCGCCGGCTCGAGCAGTTGATCACGAAGTACGAACTGGAGAGATGCGTCACTCTGCTCGGACACGTTCCGCGCGATCAGATGAGTGCGCTTTACGACCGCGCCGATGTTGTCGTGCTGACGAGCCGCAGCGAAGGTATCCCGCTCGTTCTGATGGAAGCGATGGCCCGTGGGAGAGTAGTGCTGGCGCCGGCGATCACGGGGATCCCGGAGCTGGTCATCCCAGGGAAGACAGGCCTCTTGTACGAACCTGCGTCGATCGACGCCTTTGTCGATCGCCTGCAGCTCATTTACGCACTGATGAAATCGCCCTTCACGCCGGGACACGCTCACACTCGCGCAGGAGTCAGATTTCTTCACTGGATCAGGCACGGTGCGCGAGTGCATGTCCGAAACAATTTCAATAAGAAAAAGAACCTGGAGTCTTTTGCAGAGCTGTTCTTAAATCGCGTGGCACCGCAAATCGAGAATCTTCCTGATGAGAATCTTATATTGCAACAAATATAACTATCCGTTCAGCGGTACAGAAGTCTACCTGTTCGAGGCGATGCAGTTGATGCGTTCGCGCGGGCATGAAACGGCATTGTTCTCCATGCAGGACTCGCGCGGAGGCGAGACGCCGTACGACAAGCATTTCGTTCGGCAGATCGACTTCAAGAGGAACGGCGGGGTCTGGCAGAAGGCGAAACAGGCGGCGCATGCGATTTACTCGATCGAGGCACGAACGAAGATTCGCGCCATGATTCGCGCCTTCCGGCCCGATGTAGCGCACGTTCGGAACATCTATCACCATCTGTCGCCATCAATTTTGTGGGAGTTGAAGGCACAAGGCGTTCCCGTGCTGTATCACGTGAATGATTTCAAACTGTTGTGTCCGACCTACAATATGGTTTCGCAGGGCCAAGCCTGTGAACGGTGCAAAGGCGGCACGTTCTGGCATGCGATTGGGGGAGGGTGTTATCCGGGATTCGGCGCTCGCATGGCTTTGACTGCTGAGGCCTACGCGCATCGCTGGCTCGGAACGTATCGAAAGTGCGTCGACCTGTTTGTTGCGCCGAGCGATTTTGTGCGGCAGAAATTCGTGGAGCACGGGTGGGACGCAAGGCGATTTGAAGTATTGCCGCATTTTCAGGAAGTCTCTCTCGCGCCGGTGTCGAGTGTTCCAGAGAATGGTTCGATCTTGTATTTTGGCAGGCTCTCGGCGGAGAAGGGAGTTTCTGATCTGCTCAGTGCGATGCACCAGTTGCCACACCTGCATTTAGTGATCGCCGGAGATGGACCGGAGCGCGCCATGTTGCAGCAGATGACGGCTGCACTGGGCTTACAGAATGTGAGGTTTCCAGGGCACGTCAATAAGACGGAGCGCGACCGCCTGATTGCCGAGTCGCGTTTCACGGTGATGCCCTCGCATGCCTATGAGACGTTCGGCAAGACGATCCTGGAATCCTACGCGGTGGGCCGTGCGGTAATTGCGTCCGACAGAGGTTCGCGGCGCGAGTTGGTGCGGCCGGGGGAGGCCGGGCTTCTTTATCGTTGTGGAGATGTGAACGAACTAGCCAGATCCATTGCAATGCTCGCGTCTCAACCGGAACTGGCGGAACGAATGGCGCAGGCGGGGCGCGAACTGGTTCGACGGAAATATACCGCAGAGGAGCACTATCAAAAGCTCGTGAGTGTGTATGAAGATCTGGCGGCGAAAACGGATGAGCGGCGCGTGCGCCTCAGCTTTTCTGTTGGCGACCGCAGCCTGACGGTTCATCCGAAGCAAAGATTGAAAGTTGCTTTCATCGGCGGGCGGGGAGTGATTTCAAAATACAGCGGAATCGAGTCGTACTACGAAGAGGTTGGGAAGCGGCTGGCAGAGATGGGGCATGAGGTCACGATCTACTGCCGCAACCACTTCACGCCGGCATTGGAAAAGCATAACGGGATGCGGCTTGTGCGGCTGCCGACCGTCCGCAGCAAGCATTTCGAAACCGTGCTGCACACCTTGCTGAGCACAGCTCATGCTCTGACGCGGCAGTATGACGTGGTGCACTATCACGCGCTCGGTCCGGCATTATTTTCGTTCATTCCGAGGATGTTCGGGACCAGGACTGCGGTTACGGTGCAGGGACTCGATTGGCAGCGGAAGAAATGGGGACGGGTTGCGTCGTGGGTGCTACGGCTGGGCGAAAAGGCTTCGGCGCGATTTCCGAATCAGACGATGGTCGTCTCGCGAACTCTGCGACAACATTATCTTGAGGTGCACGGGGCGCACACCTTCTACGTCCCTAATGGCGGAGTGCTGCGCGAACGAAGTAGTTCGAACAAAATTCTGGAATGGGGGTTGGAGCCGCAGAAGTACGTGTTGTTTCTGGGCAGGTTCTCTCCGGAGAAGGGGTGTCATCTGCTGGTGGACGCCTTCGAGCGAGTCCCAGGCGAAGTCAAATTGGTAATGGCGGGAGCTTCTAGTTACTGCGATGAGTACAGCCGAGAGTTACGGACGCATGCCAGCGACCGAATTCGAATGCTTGATTGGGTCTCGGGAGAGACTTTGGATGAGTTGCTTACGAATGCCATGATTTTCGTGCTGCCATCCGATCTGGAAGGGCTGTCGCTGGCGCTGCTGGACGCCATGGGCGCTGGATTGTGCGTTTTGACGAGCGATGTTCCGGAGAACCGCGAGGTGGTAGACGGGGCGGGATTTACTTTCAAGCGGGGCGATGTCACCGATCTGGCAGAAAGGTTGAGATTTCTGATTGCGAATCCTGCCGTGCGTGAGGCGGCGGGAAAATCTGCGCGCAGGCGCGTTGAACAGGAATATCAGTGGCAGAAGATCGCGGAAGAGATTGAAGGGGCGTACTTGGGAATGCTTGACCGGAAACTGCCCAAGTTCATTGGCAAGCTGCCGGTCGTAAGTGCCGCGATGCGCGAGGAGGAGCGGGCGGCGAAACGCGCGAGTTAGGGGCCTTACCGCTGATTCTGCAAACCCGGAGGACGTTTTTTTACCTGGAGATTCACGAAGAGTTCTCGGAGGGCGGGCTAATCCCCGCCTTTTTTATTACAATCTAAAGCTTGCTTCGCTTGGGGTGCGGCTCAGTCCCGGCGCCGGCGACGACTTTCCATGCAAACGAAAATTCTGGTCACGGGTGGCGCGGGATTCATCGGATCGAACTTCATTCTGCATTTGATGCTCGATGAATCCTTGTCGATTGTGAATCTCGACAAGCTGACCTACGCAGGGAATCCGCGGAATCTCGAGAGCGTTGCCGAGAACCGGCGATACGAGTTCGTGCAAGGGGATATTGCGGACCGAGGAGCCGTAGCCAAACTTCTGCGGAAGCAAGAGCCGAGCGCGATTGTGCATTTTGCGGCAGAGAGTCACGTGGACCGGTCCATCCGCGGCCCGGATGATTTTATTCAGACGAACATCAATGGAACGTTCGCATTGCTCGAAGAGGTGCGCGCGTATTGGAGCGAGCTTTCGGGAGATCTGAAACAGCAATTCCGGTTTTTGCACGTTTCAACGGATGAGGTCTACGGGTCGCTGGGGCCGAATGATGCGCCGTTCCGCGAGACGACGCCGTATGCTCCGAACAGTCCGTATGCGGCGTCGAAAGCAGCGTCGGATCATCTGGTGCGCGCGTATCACCACACGTACGGGTTGCCGACGGTGACAACGAATTGTTCGAATAATTACGGGCGTTTTCAGTTTCCGGAGAAACTTATTCCGCTGATGATTTTGAATGCGCGGGATGGTAAGGCCCTGCCGGTTTATGGAGACGGGAAGAACGTCCGCGATTGGCTGTACGTTGAAGATCACTGCGAGGCGATCGCAACCGTGCTGCGGCGAGGCAAGCTGGGCGAGACTTACAACGTTGGTGGGTGGAACGAGAAGCCGAACATTGAAATCGTGCAGACGGTTTGCGATCTTGTGGATGAGATGGCTCCACGCTCGAGTGCTCCGCGCCGCGAACTGATCACCTACGTGAAAGATCGTCCAGGACACGATCGGCGGTATGCGATTGACGCGCGCAAGATTGAGCGCGAACTTGGCTGGAAACCAAAAGAAACTTTTGAGAGCGGGATTCGCAAGACGGTGCGCTGGTATCTGGAGAACGAAGAGTGGGTGCGCGATGTGACCAGCGGAAGTTACCGGCAGTGGATTGCGACCCATTATTCTGGATAGTCAATTCAAAATCATGAGCGAAAGCGCGCGCTACAAAGGCATCATTCTGGCGGGAGGATCGGGGACGCGGCTCTATCCCGTGACGCAGGCGATGGGAAAAAGCCTGCTGCCCGTTTACAACAAGCCGATGGTGTATTACCCGCTTTGCACTCTGATGCTGGCGGGCATTCGAGACATCCTGATCATTTCGACGCCGGACGATCTTCCGAAATTTGAAATGCTGCTGCGCGACGGAAGCCAGTACGGGATTCGATTGAACTATCGCATGCAGCCGAGGCCGGAAGGGATTGCGCAGGCGTTTCTGCTGGGCGAGGAGTTTATTGGAGGAAGTCCGTGCGCGCTGGTGCTGGGGGACAACATTTTTTATGGACACGACCTTGCCAAAGAGTTGCGCGGCTCTGCGATAAAAGCGCACGGGGCAAGGGTTTTCGCATACCCCGTGCACGATCCGGAGCGTTATGGCGTGGTGGAATTCGATGGGAGCGGGCGCGCGTTGAGCATCGAGGAAAAGCCGAAGAACCCGAAGTCCAGGTATGCCGTGACCGGGCTTTATTTCTATGACCGGCAGGTGGTCGAAATTACAAAATCCTTGAAGCCAAGTGCGCGCGGCGAACTCGAAATTACGGATGTGAATCAGGCATACCTGAAAAAGGGGCAACTCGAAGTCTGTGTCATGGGACGCGGCATGGCCTGGCTGGATACGGGCACGCACGAGTCACTGATGGACGCCGCCTTGTATATACAGGCAATTGAGAAGCGGCAGGGATTGATGGTGGCGTGTCCGGAGGAAATCGCGTACAGGTCAGGCTACATCACGGCTGAGCAAGTGGAGAAGATCGGGAATTCGATGAAGAACAGCAGCTACGGAGCGTACTTGCTGCAAATGCTGCGGGAAAGGGTGTTCTAGCGCGGCCGCATCGAATGGAATCATTCAAGAAGATCGCAACATCGTTGCCGGACGTTTTCGTTCTGGAACCGCGGGTATTTGGCGACGAGCGCGGATTTTTTCTGGAGAGTTACAGTGAGAGGGTCTTTGCCGGGTTAGGAGTTGTCGACAGGTTTGTGCAGGACAACCATTCGTTCTCGACGCGCAACGTTCTACGCGGGCTTCATTACCAGATTCAGAATGTGCAAGGGAAACTGGTGCGCGTCACTGAGGGCGAAATCCTCGACGTCGCGGTTGACCTGCGGCGAAGTTCGGCGACGTTCGGCAAGTGGGAAGCGGTGCGGCTCTCGGGACAGAACAAGAGAATGTTGTGGATCCCTCCGGGTTTCGCACACGGATTCCGCGTGATTTCAGAAACTGCGCACGTCCTGTATAAAGCGACGGATTACTATGCGCCGGAATGTGAGCGGACTGTTGCGTGGAATGATCCGGACCTGAAGATCAAGTGGGAACTTGATGGCGAGCCGCTTGTTTCCGCAAAAGATCAGCGCGGCGTCTCTCTGAGGGACGCTGAAACGTTCGCGTAAGCCGGAGAAAACACAAAATGAAAGTTTTGATCTTCGGCGCCACGGGACTTTTGGGCAAGGCGCTGATGCGCGAGTGGGGGAACGATCAAGTCACAGGTCTTGGCTCGCGCGACGTGGACATCCGGGATGAATGGAGAGTCCGGGAAGTCATTGGCACGACCCGTCCTGACTGGATTGTGCTGTCGGCGGCTTATACGGACGTCGATGGGTGCGAAAGCAAGCCGGACCTGGCGTTCGCGGTCAATCGCGACGGACCTGTTCATGTCGCGAGGGCGGCGAAAGAAATTGGGGCGAAGTTGCTGTTCCTGAGTTCCGATTATGTTTTCGACGGAAAGAAGACGTTGCCTTACGAAATCGAAGATGCGCGGAATCCGCGGAGCGTTTATGGACGATCGAAGTCTGAAGCCGAAGTGCGTTTGCTCGAAACTCTCTCGGATAGTTGCATTGCGCGGACGTCGTGGTTGTTCGGAGGTGGCGGCAAGTGCTTTCCCGACACGATTCTGAAACTGGCGGCAAGCCGTCCCGCATTGGACGTGGTCGACGACCAGCGTGGATCGCCAACGTACTCGGTCGATCTTGCAAAGGCGATCGTGCAGTTGTGCCAAAAGAGCGCGAGCGGAATTGTGCACGTGACGAACAGCGAGAATTGCACATGGTATGAATTCGCCCGTGAGATTGTTGCAGCAGCGGGCCTGCGTAACGAGGTGCGGCCAACCACGAGCGAGCGAATGGCTCGTCCGGCGCCGCGTCCGGCGTATTCGGTTCTTTCGGCAACGAGCTTGCATCGCTGCGGCATCGAAATGCCAACGTGGAAAGATGCGCTGAAGAGGTATTTGCAGGAGCGGGCTGCCTGAAGTCTTTCGGTGATTGCCTACGATCGGGCGAGGCTGTTAGGATGCCGCGGGGTTCACGCCTTGAAGTTTATCCAGAACTATATTGATGGGAAGTTCGTCGGGGGTAGCCGGCAATTTGCCGATGTGAATCCGGCAGACAGCGGTGTCGTCGCTCAGGTGTGGGAAGCGGATTCCGCGATGGTGGACGCGGCGGTTCAGGCGGCCCGGAAGTCGCTGCGCGGCGAGTGGGGCCGCTCCGGCGTGCGCGAGCGCGCCGCGGTGCTGTACAAAGTCGCCGATGCAATTGAAGCACGCTTCGATTGTTTTGTAGCGGCAGAAGTTGCGGATACTGGTAAACCCATTTTGCTTGCGTCTAAGCTCGATGTGCCGCGGGCTGCGGCCAATTTCAGGGTCTTTGCAGATCTGATTAAGACTGCAGGAATCGAGTCGTTTCAGACGGAGACGCCGGACGGAAAGAGCGCTCTGAATTACGCAGTGCGAAAAGCTCTCGGCGTCGTTGGGATCATCACTCCGTGGAATCTGCCGCTGTTGTTGCTGACATGGAAGGTCGCGCCGGCGCTGGCGTGCGGCAACGCGGTTGTGGTGAAACCATCTGAAGAAACGCCGGCGACGGCCACGCTTCTCGCCGAGGCCATGCAAGAAGCAGGAGTTCCACAGGGCGTGTACAACGTCGTCCATGGATTCGGCCCGAATTCCGCCGGCGAGTTTCTGACGAAGCATCCTGACGTAAATGCTGTGACGTTTACCGGCGAATCGCAAACCGGGGCTGCGATCATGAAGACAGTTGCGGCGTCGGTGAAGCCGGTGTCTTTTGAACTCGGTGGGAAAAATGCGGCGATTGTTTTCGCGGATTGTGAATTTGAAGACGCCGTGAACGGGATCGCGCAGGCAGCCTTCCTTAATACCGGCCAGGTTTGTCTCTGTGCTGAGCGCGTTTATGTCGAGCGCCCGATATTTGAGCGATTCGTGGGCGCGCTGAAAATCAAAGCGGAAGGGCTACGCATGGGATCGCCCTTGGATGTCGCCACAGAGACTGGCCCGCTGATCTCGGCGCAGCATCGCGAGAAAGTTCTGTCCTACTATCGTCTGGCGCGCGAAGAGGGAGCAACGACGATCACGGGAGGCGGCGTTCCGCACTTTGAGAGTTCGCTTGACAATGGCTTCTACGTTCAACCGACCATCTATACTGGACTCGCGGAGTCTGCGCGGTGCGTGAAGGAGGAAATTTTCGGGCCGGTTTGCCACGTCGCTCCCTTTGACGAGGAAGAAGAAGCCGTGCAGATGGCGAACGACACGAAGTACGGCCTTGCCGCTTCAATTTGGACGACGAATTTGAAGCGTGGACATCGCGTCGCGCAGCAGATGAATGTGGGCATCACCTGGGTGAATTGCTGGTTCCTGCGCGACCTGAGAACGCCGTTCGGCGGGGTCGGACTGTCGGGGATTGGACGCGAAGGCGGAATGCATTCGCTGAATTTTTATTCAGAGCTGAACAATGTTTGTATCCGGCTTTGAGTGCGGGTTCTGCGGCGAAGCAGAAAAATGGGGAAAGCTGAAGGCAAAATCGTCCGGGGAAAGGCGCAGCCGCGCGGGAATTATCCGCATGTGAAGCGCGCCGGAGATTTCCTGATTGTCTCCGGCACCAGTGCGCGACGGGTGGACAATACGATCGCGGGCGCAGAAGTCGATGAGCTCGGCACAACGCGTCTCGACATCCGTTTACAAACTGCGGCCGTTATCGAAAACGTTCGCGACATCTTGCGTTCTGTCGATGCAGATTTGAAAGATGTCGTGGAGGTGACGTCGTATCTCGTGAACATGAATGATTTTGGCGGATACAACGAAGTATACGGAAAGTATTTCAGTCAGGACGGGCCGGCGAGAACGACGGTGGCTGTACATCAGTTGCCGCATCCGCAGTTGCTGATTGAAATCCGCGCGGTTGCATACAAACCAGAGAAGTAGGAGGCGCCATGCCGTCGATCAAGCAATTGAAGGCGTTCAATTTTCAGCAGTGGATCGAAGACCACAGGGAAAAATTCAAGCCTCCGGTGGGCAACGCGCAGGTGTGGGAAGACGGCGAAATGATGGTGACCGTAGTTGGAGGGCCGAACCAACGCCGGGATTATCACGACGACCCGACGGAGGAATTCTTTTACCAACTGAAGGGAAATATCTTTCTGCGGCTCATCGAGACTGCCGGGAAACCTCCGATTGAGGTGCCGATCAGAGAGGGCGATATTTTTTTGCTGCCGAAACATGTCAGGCATTCACCGCAACGGCAGGCGGGCAGCATCGGTGTCGTTGTCGAGATGCCGCGCCCGGAGGGCGCTTTGGACGGTTTCGAGTGGTACTGCCAGAACTGCCATCAGTTGCTGCACCGCGCGGAAGTGAAATTGAAGAGTATTGTGCGCGATCTGCCGCCATTATTCGAACAGTTCTACAGCAACGAGAACCTGCGCAAGTGCAAGCACTGCGGCGCAATCCATCCCGGCAAACAGTAAATGCAAGTCATCGACATCCACAATCATTTCTTTCCTCCGACGTGGCCCGATCTCTCGGCGCGTTACGGCACCCCGGATTGGCCGTGGATCAAACACACAGAAGCGGGGAAGGCCGACATCATGCTCGGAGACCGCTTCTTTCGGCACATTTATTCAGCGTGCTGGGATCCGGAAGTGCGGCTTCAAGAGATGGATCGCGATGGCGTGGACTTGCAGGTGATTTCCGCGACTCCGGTTCTGTTTGGGTATGACCGTCCGATGGAACATGCGTTGGATTGCGCGCAACTGTTCAACGATGCGGCTCTTGAAATTTGCGCGAAGGGCAAGGGCCGATTGAAGTCGCTCTGCCAGGTGCCTCTGCAGGATCCTGATGCTGCTTGCAAGGAGTTGACGCGGTGCATGCGCGCGGGACATCTCGGCGTGCAGGTTGGAAATCACGTTGGCGAGAAGAATCTGGATGATCCGGGGATCGTTACCTTCCTGCATCACTGTGCTGATGAAGGCGCGGCCGTCTTGGTTCATCCGTGGGATATGTTCGGTCAACCACGCATGCCGAAATACATGATGCCGTGGACCGTCGGCATGCCCGCCGAGACGCAGCTTGGCATTGTCGCGATGATTCTGGGTGGAGCGTTCGACAAGCTGCCTTCGAATTTGCGAATTTGCTTCGCACATGGGGGAGGAAGTTTCGCGTTCCTGCTTGGGCGGCTTGAGAATGCCTGGCAGCATCATCCGGTGGCGCATGGAAGTTGTGAACTGGCGCCTCGGGAATACTTGAAGAGATTCTTAGTTGATTCTGCCGTCTTCGACGCAGGCGCGTTGCAGTTTCTCGTGGAAACGATGGGTGCCGAGCATGTGATGCTGGGATCGGATTATCCGTTTCCATTGGGTGAACATGGAATTGGGAGTTTGATTCGACGAGCGCCGCTCCAGGATCGGGCGAAAAGGCTTTTGCTTGGCGAGAATGCACGGAAGTTCCTTGGGCTTAAGGAGGAGAGCGCAGTTAGCAGCACGACCTCGCCGCCGGTGGCACGTCAATCACACGGGGAGCGATTAACCTACAGTTCATATCTGAAGGTTCCGGAACTGTTGACGCTGCAGCATCCACAATCGCGGCCGGAACATCACGATGAATTATTGTTCATCATTGTCCATCAGACGTATGAGCTTTGGTTCAAGGAACTGCTGCACGATCTGGATGCGGTGGTCGCGAACCTTCGGGCCGCCGGGATGAATCCGCAATCTCACGATGATGTGTATGAGGCGGCGCGCCTGCTGCGGCGATGCACTGAGATCACGCGAGTTCTGGTTGAGCAGTTCACGATTCTGGAGACGATGTTGCCGACGCATTTTCTGGCGTTCCGCGGAAAACTCGAGCCGGCCAGCGGATTTCAATCGGAACAGTTTCGAGAGCTTGAATTTTTGTGCGGACTGAAAGACGAGAAGATGCTGAAGTATCACAGGCCGACGCCGGAAGCGTACGCGCAATTGGAGCGAAGGCTGCGAGAGCCGTCGCTACATGATGTGTTCTTCGAGGCCCTGCGAGGGCTTGGCGAACTGCAGATTAAAGACAAGACAGCCGCCCAGGAAGAATTCGATACGCGCGCTCGCGCTGTGCTGGCGCTGTATAAGAATGAGCACGAACATCGCGACTGGATTGATGTGTGCGAGCGGCTGACCGAGTTCGACGAACTGGTCGTGAGCTGGAGGCTGCGCCACATTCAACTGGTCGAGCGCATCATAGGCATCCGCATGGGCACCGGAGGCAGTGCGGGATCTTCGTACCTGAAACTGACACTCGACAAAAGATTCTTCCCGGAACTCTGGGAGGCGCGGACGCTGCTGACGGAGTAGTACGGCGGATCTGTTCTCATTCACGCTCTTCCGATGAATCATCATTCCGAAACCGTCACGCTAACTGGCGCCGGACTGAATGGGCCGCTGCTCGGCCTGGAACTCGTAAAGCGCGGGTTCCGAGTTGAAATTTACGAACGGCGTCCCGACATGCGACGCGTTCCTATCTCCGCAGGGCGCTCGATTAATCTCGCGATTTCGACGCGGGGAATTCATGCGCTGAAGGGGGCGGGGTTGTGGGACGCGATGCGGAAGATCGTAATCCCGATGAAGGGCCGCATGATGCACTCCGCCGGCTCGGAATTGACGTTCCAGAGATACGGGAAAGACGATTCGGAGGTCATCAACTCAATTTCGCGCGCCGAGTTAAATATTGCATTGATGAATGCGGCGGAAGCGCGAGGAGTCAAGATTCACTTTCAGGAACAGTGCGCGGGAATCAACTTCAAGACAGGCGCGCTCCGTTTACGCAATGAAGATACCGGCGAAGAGCGGACCATCGAGTCGGGTGTTGTGATTGGCTGTGATGGCTCGGCCTCGGCGATTCGCGGGCAGATGCTGCGGAGGAGCCGGTTCAATTTTTCGCAGCAATACCTGGATTACGGATACAAGGAATTTACGATTCCGGCGCGGGGAGGGAAGCACGTTCTGGAGATCAACGCGCTCCACATATGGCCGCGCGGGAATTACATGCTGATCGCCTTGCCGAATGTGGATGGGACGTTCGCGTGTATCTTGTTTCTTCCGTTTGAGGGACCGGACAGCTTCGAGCGCTTGACCACATACGACGCGGTGGGTGCTTTTTTTCAAAAGCATTTTCCTGACGCGGTTCCGTTCATGCCGGACCTCGCGGAAAACTTCTTTGCCAATCCCACTGGAGCGATGGTTACGATTAAATGTTCTCCCTGGCACGTCGGCGGGAAGGCGTTGTTACTGGGCGATGCGGCCCACGCAATCGTGCCGTTTTTCGGACAAGGGATCAATTGCGGGTTCGAGGATTGTACGGTGTTTCTCGAATTGCTGGACCGGTACGGAGCCGATTGGAAGCGGGTCTTCTCGGAATTTGAGATGGCGCGGAAAGAGAATACGGATGCGATCGCCGATATGGCAGTGGAGAATTTTGTGGAGATGAGAGACCGCGTAGCCGTTCCGAGATTTCTTCTCCGCAAAAAGGTGGAGCTGGCGTTGGAAGCGAAATTTCCGAATCTTTTTGTGCCGAAGTATGCGATGGTCACGTTCCATCGGGTTCCATACGCAGTGGCTCTAAAGCGAGGGCGGATACAAGACAAAATGCTAGGGGAGCTGTGCGATTCGATCGGGACAGTCGATGAGATTGACTGGGGGCGCGCGGAACAATTGATCCGCAGTGAACTTACTCCTCTGGAGATCAGGTGAGCGCAGGCTTGTTTCAATCCGGGGAACAGTTCGCGGCAGAGACGGATTCGCACGATCCTCTGGCGTCATTTCGTCAACGTTTTTTCATTCCGAAAACAAAAACAGGCGTCGACTCAGTTTATTTTTGCGGACATTCTCTCGGACTGCAGCCAAAGACGGCACAATCATATTTGGAGCAGGAGTTGCGCGATTGGGCGGAGCTCGGCGTTGAGGGCCACTTTCATGCCAGGAATCCATGGCTGCCGTATCACCGATTGCTGACGGAGCAGACGGCAAACTTGGTTGGAGCGAAATCCGGGGAAGTAGTCGTCATGAACTCCCTGACGGTGAATTTGCACCTGATGATGATTTCGTTCTACCGGCCGACCGCGTCAAGGCACAAGATTGTGATCGAGGGCGGGGCATTCCCGTCGGATCAATATGCCGTGGACTCGCAAATTCGGTTTCATGGGTTCGATCCTGCGTCGTCTCTCATTGAGCTCAGGCCGCGTCAGAATGAATCGTGCATACAAGATGAAGATGTTCTCTCACTGATCGAGCGCGAGGGTGAGTCCATCGCATTGATCATGATCGGTGGAGTGAACTACGCGACTGGGCAGGTTTTCGATATGCCGAGCATAGCAGAGGCTGGGCGGCGAAAAGGATGCGTGATTGGATTTGATCTGGCACACGCGGCTGGCAATATTCCATTGCATCTTCATGAGTGGGGTCCCGACTTCGCTGTATGGTGTAGTTACAAATATCTGAACGGCGGCCCTGGATGTGTCGCAGGATGCTTCGTTCACGAGCGGCATGCAAATTCGTGGGATTTGCCGCGCTTCGCGGGATGGTGGGGACACGAAGAAAAGATTAGATTCCGCATGGAACCAGAATTCAAGCCGATGGCAGGGGCGGAAGGCTGGCAGTTGAGCAATCCCCCGATTATGGCGATGGCGCCATTGCGTGCGTCGATGGAGATTTTTGCGGAGGCCGGGATTGAGCGCCTACGGGAGAAGAGCATTTCGCTCACGGGCTATTTAGAGTTTCTATTGCAGCGGGAGAAGTCGACGGAGTTTTCCATCATCACTCCGGGTGAACAACACCGGCGCGGGGCACAGATATCCATTCGAATTCATGAGAATGGACGCGCGTTGTGCGATCAACTGGCATCTCGAGGAGTGTTCGGTGATTGGCGCGAGCCCGATACATTTCGTGTTGCTCCGACCCCCCTTTACAATACTTATCAGGACGCATATCGATTCGTGCAAGAATTTTGTGCGGCGCTTCGGTAACGTGTTCATTCCACGTTCGTTTCGGTCGTCGCTGGTTACCTCGGTAATCCATTTTCTCGGTTGAGCCCCCATACAATTTGTAGCGTGGGGAGTACTGCGCTTCATCACGGACGGAAGTGGGCCGTTGGAATCGGCGCGGTCGTGTGCGTGCACGTCGCAGTGTCTATATTCGTGCATCGCAGCTTCGCTCTTACAGCATTCGGGGATCTTCTGCAGAATACCGTTTTGCTGGTTGCGACCCTCACCTTTCTCTCCAATATTCGGACGCAAGGTAGAAAAGCTCGCCTCTTCTGGAGTCTGATGGGCTTCGGCTTGGCCATGTGGCTGGTTTCACAAGTCATGTGGACGTATTTCGAAGTATTCTTACGGCACGAAGCGCCGAACCCGTTCGTGGGAGATGTCATTCTGTTTCTGCACGTCGTCCCGATGATGGCGGCAGTCGCAATTCAGCCGCATGTTCGCCAGGAGGAGCGCGCGATTAAGGCGGGAACGCTGGATTTCGCATTGCTCCTGACGTGGTGGTTGTTTCTCTATCTCTTCATCGTGATTCCCTGGCAGTACGTGCATCCGTCGGAGGCATTGTACGGTCGAAGCTTTGATCTGCTGTATGTGAGCGAGGAACTTGTGCTTGCCGGCGGCTTGTTCCTGGTTTGGCGGCGATGCCGCGGCGCATGGCGGACGATCTATTTTCATCTGTTTGCTGCAACGTTGTTGTATTGCGTGGCTTCGCTTGCGGCGAGTGAGGCAATCGATCTGCACACGTACTACACGGGCAGCCTGTTTGACGTGCCGCTCGTGGCGTCCATGGCATGGTTCGTGCGGATCGGGTTTCTGGGACGATCGGCCGACGCGGAAAGTCTGCTGGAAGAAGTTCCAGGTCGCGGGTTCGGGATTTGGAAGGCGCGGATTGCAATGGCGGCCGTTTTTGTGACTCCGTTGATGGTTGCGTGGGCAGAGCTGGGCGGGGATGTGCCTCACCGAGTGCGCACATATCGCTTATTTCTAACGGTAGCGGTGATGCTGGTCATGGGTGCGCTCGTTTTTCTGAAGCAACATCTCCTCGATCAGGAATTGTTGAGCCTTCTGAGATTGTCGCGGCAGAACCTTGACGAAATGTGCCGTCTGAAAGATGAACTCGAAAACAAAGAGCACTCCCTGCGCTGGCATAGTTTGGAATTGCAGCGAAAAAATATGGAGCTGGAGGAAATTTCGTTCACCGATGCATTAACAGGTATCTGGAATCGTCGCTATCTCGAGGAAACACTAACGTCGGAAGCTGGGCAAGTTCTGCGCAACTACCAGGGTGCTCAGTCTGGCGCGGTCCGCAAGATGGATCACCGTGATCTGATTTTTATCATGGTCGACATGGACTTCTTCAAGGAAGTGAATGACATTCATGGGCATCCGGCCGGCGATCGACTTCTTCAACTCGTGGCTCAGCGACTGTCAACCGTGGTTCGGAAGTCCGATGTGCTGGTGCGGTGGGGCGGGGAAGAATTCCTGATCATGAGCCGTTCGGCGGATCCATCGGGAACGCCCGCGTTCTGCAGCCGCATCCTCGAGGTCATGTCAGCGGAGCCATTCGACTTAGGTAACGGCATATCCGTGCGGAAGACCTGCTCCATCGGTTGGGCCGCGTATCCGTGGTGCCGGACGGCATTCGAGGCGTTGTGCGCGGAAGAAGTTGTTATCCTTGCTGACTCCGCTCTGTACCGCGCAAAGTCTCAGGGAAGAAATCAGGCGATAGGAATCGTTTCCAACGACGGGGCAAACCAGAATGCTGGAGCAGTTGACCTTGCCTCTCTGCGCGAAGGGAATTCGCCGCTGGCTCGAATCGTGAGGACCGACTGTCCTGAGAGAGCACAGGCCTCAGAGATTGCATGGAATCCTCAAGCAACCACCAAGACATCCGCGCTATAGTTGCTCACACAGAATATGGCATTGATTCGCTACGCTTGACCTCCAAGCGCGCATTAACTACATTGAGTATCCGGCTTTGTAATCATCGAGGCATAAATCCTAATGAGCGTAAAGCAGTCGTCGCGGAAAACTGGATTGCGTCAAAAGGCGCAATTGATGTCGGCGTCGGAAATCGAACGAACACTCGTACGGCTGGCGTACGAAATTGTCGAGAAGAACGACGGAGTTGCTGGATTGGGACTCGTTGGAATCCGCCGGCGCGGCGTACCGCTTGCGGAACGCCTGGGCAAGATCATCACTCGAATTGAAGATGCGAAGGTTCCGGTGGGAACGCTGGATATTACTTTCTATCGCGACGACTTGTCGACACTGGGTCCGAAGCCGGTGGTTCAAGAGAAAGAAATCGGGTTCGAAATCGAAGACAAGAACATTGTGCTTGTCGATGATGTTCTGTTCACCGGGAGAACGACGCGAGCCGCCCTGGACGCGCTCTTTTCCCATGGCAGGCCTCGGCGGGTGCAACTTTGCGTGCTGATCGACCGTGGACACCGCGAGATTCCTGTCGAAGCTACTTTCGTGGGTCGGCATGTGCAGACGACGATGAACGAAGTCATCGAAGTCAAGTTGACCGAGATTGACGATGCCGAGAAGGTATTGCTGATGGAGAGGTGATCTCTCTGAAATTGAGAAAGGACGGCGGTTTTGTGCCGGCCGTCCTTCTTGGTTTGTGTTCAGGATTCAGGCCACTCTTGCGCAAACTGCTTTTGTTTGCGTGTAGAGACTGAGCACGTCGTGCCCCATCTCGCGACCCCATCCAGACTGCTTATAGCCGCCGAAAGGCAACCCTGCGTCGAAGATGTTGTAGCAGTTGATCCACACCGTTCCCGCGCGAAGCAACTCCGCCGTTCGATGTGCCTTGCCAATGTCGCGCGTCCAGACAGCCGCGGCCAGACCGTAGTCGCTGTTGTTAGCGCGAGGAATGAGTTCCTCTGGATCGGAGAATGGCATGGCCGTAACTACCGGTCCAAAGATTTCCTCCTGCACAACTTTCATGTTTTCGGTTGTGTCGACCAGGACTGTAGGTTCGACAAAGTATCCGCGATCGCCCGCCTTGCCGCCTCCGGCGAGGGCTTTGGCGCCTTGGGAGAATCCCGATTCAAGATATCCGCAGACGCGGTTTAGTTGCTCTTCGGAAACCAGCGGACCCATCTGCGTATCGGGTTCGAGACCCGAGCCAACCTTGATCTTCCTGGCTTGTGCGGCGACGCCCTCGACGACCTGATCGTAGACGGCTTTCTCCACGTATAAGCGCGAGCCGGCGCAGCAGCATTGACCGTGATTGAAGAAGATCGCGCTCGCAGCGCCCGGAATCGCGGTATCAAGATCCGCATCCTTGAATACGACATTGGGAGATTTTCCGCCCAACTCCAAAGATACTTTCTTGAGGTTGCCCGTCGCGGCGTGAACGATGAGCTTGCCGACTTCCGTGGATCCGGTGAAAGCAACTTTGTCGACGTCCGGATGAGCAGCGAGTGCCGCGCCGGCCGTTTCGCCGTAGCCAGGAACGACGTTCACAACTCCGTCGGGAAAACCGGCTTCCTGAATCAGTTCGCCGAGACGCAACGCGGAGAGCGGCGTTTGCTCAGCGGGCTTGAGTACGACGGTGCAGCCAGTGGCCAGCGCGGGGCCGAGTTTCCACGCCGCCATCAGCAGCGGAAAATTCCATGGAATGATTTGTCCAACGACTCCGACCGGCTCGCGCAGCGTGTACGCGAGATATTTCGTCCCGGGTGTGTAGGGAACCGAGAGCGGGATTGTGTTGCCTTCGATCTTTGTGGCCCATCCGGCCATGTAGCGGAAGAGATCCACTGCGAGAGGGACGTCTGCAGCCTTGGCGATATTGAGGGGTTTGCCGTTGTCGAGTGATTCGAGATATCCGAACTCCTCCGTATGTTGTTCGAGCAGATCAGCGAGTTTCCAGATCAGGCGGCCGCGCTCGGACGCGGTCATCCTGCGCCAGGGGCCGTTGTCGAAGGCTTTGCGAGCAGCCTTGACGGCCTGATCGATATCCGCGCGATCACCCTCGGCAATCTGTGCGAGAACCTCGCCGGTTGCGGGATTGTAAGTGGGGAAAGTTTTCCCGGACGCGGAATTGATCCACTGTCCGTTAATCAACATTTTTCGTGGTTTGTCGATGAACTCCGCGACTTGCGGATGAATCTGCGGAGAAACTGCGATGCCCATAGGTCCTCCTTGGTCAACATGGACGTGAAAGAGATGATGCCGGGCGAATAAAAGATTGGGCTATCCTAGCTCTCGCCGTGAGCAAAAGCAACGAGAGCAGAACGAAGCTAGCTCTGCTATACCAACGGTGATGCCGCGGAACTATTCTCCGTAGGGCACCCAGATGTTCTTGACCTGGGTGGCGTGCTCGAGAAACCAGCGTCCTTCAGCAACTTTCGGATCAAACCAGTCGATTTCACGGCCTTCATTGGTCCAGACCTGTTTGAGATTCCCGACGGACATGGCTTTTGCCGAGGCCACGATGGCTTCGTCGCCATAACACCAGACGGCGTCGATGTCATCGTGTTCCGCGAGCGTCTTCAGCAACTGAGAGACGTAGCCCGTGACAATGTTGACTGCGCCCCCAGGAAGGTCGCTGGTGTCGAAGAGCTGATAGAGGTCCGCTGTGATAAGCGGATATTTTTCTGAGGGAATCGCGACGACCGTGTTTCCCATTGCGATCAGTGGCGTAACGAGTGAGATAAACCCGAGCAAAGGAGTGTCGACTGGACAGACTACACCGACCGTTCCAATCGGTTCATTCATCGCGATGGCGACGTTTCGAAATGGCGGGTTGTGGACGCTTCCGTCGAACTTGTCGGCCCATGCGGCGTAAAAAAAAATCCGCCGAATGCTTGTATCGAATTCCACGGCGGCCTGCTTTTCTCCGACCACCGCGGCGAGACGGCGAACTACCTCGTCGCGGCGCGACTCCAGATTTTCCGCGCAGTAATACAGAACCTGCGCGCGGTTATGAGCGGTCGCTTTCGCCCAACCGCTGGCTTTCCGGGCTGCCTCAACGGCATTGCGGATATCTTTGCGATTTCCGAGAGGCGCTTCGCCCAGCAGGCGACCATCGGAGGCGCGCACCTCCATGCTGTATCCGGAATCGGGGCGGGCCTGTTTACCACCGATGTAGAGCTTCACGGTGCGATCGATAGCGGGAGTGCTGGCTTCCGGTACATCGTCTTCCGGAACTGGGGAATGAGCGCTCGATGCGGGTAATTTAGGTGCGCGCTTGAACCACTTCGGCTCCATGTACTCGAGCAGGCCTTCTCTTCCGCCTTCGCGCCCGTAGCCGCTTTCGCGGTATCCGCCAAAACCGCAGGCAGCGTCGAACAAATTCGTGCAGTTCACCCAAACAACTCCGGCTTTGATCTGAGCGGCAACGTGCAGTGCGACGTTGATGTTCTCGCTCCAAACGCACGAGGCGAGTCCGTACACCGTGTTGTTCGCCAGTTCTACGGCTTCTGTGGGAGTGCGGAACGTCATCGCGGCGAGGACGGGGCCGAAAATTTCCTGCTGCGCCACGATCGACGTGGGATGCACGTTGCTAAGGAGCGTCGGCGGATAGTACAGTCCACGTGCGGGCAAGGCAACTTGAGGCTGCCAACAAGTCGCGCCTTCCGCGACTCCCTGCGCCACCATGTGTTGAATGCGATCAAGCTGAACCTGCGCGACGATGGCGCCAATATCGATTGCCTTATCGAGCGGAGGGCCGATGCGAAGAGTGCTCATGCGGTCGCGAATCTTTGCGATCAGTGCTTCCGCGATGCTCTCCTGCATCAAGAGGCGCGAACCGGCGCAACAGACTTGCCCTTGATTGAACCAGATTCCGTCCACGAGCCCTTCGACGGCGCTGTCGAGGTCGGCATCTTCGAAGATGATGAAGGGAGATTTGCCGCCGAGTTCTAGAGACAGACGCTTGTGAGTGGAGGCAGTGGCTCCGCGAATCGCGCGTCCAACTTCGGTGGAACCGGTGAACGCGACCTTGTCGATCTGCGGATGTTTCACGAGAGCTTCGCCGGTCCTGCCATCGCCGGTTACGATGTTGACGACACCGTCGGGTAATCCGGCTTCCTGGCAAAGTTCCGCGAAGGCAAGCGCTGTCAGCGGCGTGAATTCGGCAGGCTTCAGCACGACTGTGTTGCCAGTTGCGAGGGCGGGCGCGATCTTCCACGCCAGCATGAGCAGCGGAAAATTCCACGGGATAATTTGTCCGACAACGCCGCAGGGATCGTGATCGGGGAACTCCTGATCCAGCAGTTGGGCCCAGCCTGCGTGGTAGTAGAAATGGCGCGCCACGAGCGGGATATCGATGTCGCGGCTCTCGCGAATTGGCTTGCCGTTGTCCATAGTTTCGAGGACAGCGAGCAATCGCGAATGTTTCTGCACCAGGCGGGCGAGTGCGTATAGATACCGTGCGCGGACATGCGAAGTAAGAGCGCGCCATCCGGAAGATGCAGCTTTTGCGGCCTGTACCGCGGCGTCGATGTCGGCTGCGCTACCCTGAGTGATGCTGGCGAGCTTTTCTCCGGAAGACGGATCGAGCGTGTCGAAGAATTCTCCGGCTGCCGACGGCTGCCATTTGCCATTGATGAAGTGAGTGAAGCGGCGTTCGTGACGATCGAGCCACGACTTCGCCTCTTTCGGATCCTCAGGCGCAGGGCCGTATTCCATGCTTACAAATTTTTCCGCGATGCTCATAGATCTCAATTACTTGCTGAATAACTATGCAATCGGGTGCCGATAATCGGCCGAGTATCTGCCGGTCGCGAAGTATTCCAGTTGCCGCTCGATATCTCCTAACAGCCCGCTCGCCCCGAACCGGAACATTTCTGCGCGCAACCATGAGTCTCCCAGTTCTTCTTTCATCATGGAGAGCCAGTCCAAAGATTGTTTTGCGGTTCGGATGCCGCCGGCGGGTTTGAATCCGACTGCCGTTCCCGTCTGCTGCGCGTACTCGCGAATTGCGCGGACCATGACGAGGCTGACGGGGATGGTTGCGTTCGTCGCTTCCTTGCCCGTCGATGTCTTGATAAAGTCGGCGCCGGCCATCATCGCGACCACACTGGCGCGCGCGACATTTCGCAATGTGAGCAGGTCGCCTGTTCCGAGGATGACTTTCATGTGAGCCGGTCCGCAGGCCTGCTTAAAAGCGGCGATCTCGTCGTAGAGAGCCTGCCATCGGCTGCCGAATACATGGGCGCGCGTGATGACGACGTCAATTTCGTGTGCGCCCGCTTCCATGGACCGGCGAATTTCGGCGACACGTTCCGCGAGTGGAGAAAGTCCGGCGGGGAATCCAGTGGAAACTGCGGCGACGTGAATTCCGCTTCCTTCGAGAGCCTGCAGAGCTGTTTCAACGAACGTGTGATAGACGCAAACTGCGGCGACCTTGATCCCGAGTTCTTCGATGTGAAGTTTTTCCACCAGTTCTTTTTGGACAGGTTGACGTGCCTTGGCGCAGAGACGGCGGACGCGCTCGTCTGTGTCGTCGCCGGAAAGGGTAGTGAGATCCATGCACGAGATCGCACGCAGCAGCCAGGCCGCTTGCCATTCTTTCTTCACGGTGCGGCGCGCGACTTGCGATTGAGCGCGGCGCTCGACTGCGCTTGTGTTTACGCGAACTTCCTGGATCCAATTTAAATCGAGCGGAATGCCGGTATTGGCCAATAGGGGACGGCCATTCAGCGTGGCAATCGCGGCCGAGCGATATACGTCGCCGGAGGTCACGCGACTTTCCGGGTTCCGCATGATGTTGGAGTGCTCGTGATTCCCAGGCATTCAACCGGCCTTCACGGTGCCCCTAGCGGCGGGCACTCTATCTTGGGTTGCATTGTACGGCACCCGGTGCCACAAGGCGAGTCGTTGCGAACCGACACGCTCGGCGGAATCATTTTTGCAAGGGAGAACAGGATCCGGCGCGAAGGTTTACAATGGCGCACGATTCGTTTCGTCCCAGGAACTTCCAACCGGCATGGCGCGCTCCTCAACTCGCAAGACTAAACCTGGCTCGGGCGTTCGGGAACGACTTGAACGCACGGCGAAAAAAGTTATGAAAAACGCGCACGCTCCCTATTCGAACTTTCATGTGGGCGCGGCGATTCTGCTTTCGAACGGGAAGATCTTTTCCGGATGCAATGTGGAGAATGCTTCCTACGGGATGACGAATTGCGCGGAGCGAACCGCGATCTTCTCGGCGGTTGCGGAGCTTGGTCCGAAGATCGAGATTCAGGCGGTTGCGGTCGCCAACGATCACGGAGTCGCCTGCTCGCCGTGCGGGGCATGCAGGCAGGTGATTTACGAGTTTGGACCCGATGCAATGATTTATTTCCAGGGCGCCACCGGCCCCAAGCAGGCGCATATCACTGAACTTCTCCCTGAAGGATTCCGCCTCAAGTGAGCACCTCTACCGCTTCTAGAACTTTTCGGGCAATCGACGTCATACGCAAGAAGCGCGATGCGATCGAGCTTTCGAAGGAAGAAGTCGAAGGCCTGGTTAATGCGTATACGAACGGCGAGATTCCGGACTATCAAGTTTCCGCATGGCTCATGGCTGTGGTTCTCCGGGGAATGACGCGCCCAGAGACTGCGGCATTGACGGATGCCATGCTGCGCTCGGGAGAGGTGCTTGATCTTTCGGATTTGCCAGCGAAGAAAGTCGACAAGCACTCCACCGGAGGAGTCGGTGATAAAACGTCGCTTGTGCTTGCTCCGTTAGCGGCCGCCGCAGGAATTGCGGTGCCGATGATCAGCGGACGTGGACTGGGGCACACCGGAGGGACGCTCGACAAACTGGAAGCGATTCCGGGCTTCAATGTGAACTTGCCGGTCTCAAAGTTTCGCTACCTGCTTGAAGTTTGCGGTTGCGCGATGATCGGTCAGACGGCAGAGATTGCTCCCGCAGACCGCAAACTCTACGCGCTGCGCGACGTCACGGGCACCGTTGAGAGTCCCTATCTCATCTGTGCCTCGATCATGAGTAAGAAGTTGGCCGAGGGCATCGACGCGCTGGTGCTCGACGTGAAAACCGGTTCCGGTGCTTTCATGAAAAGTGAAAAAGACGCCGCGTTTCTCGCCGAGCTCATGGTTGAAACAGGCGAGCGGATGGGGAAGCAGGTTGTCGCGCTGATTACGGACATGGATCAGCCGCTCGGAAACATGATTGGCAACGCACTGGAGGTGGTCGAAGTTATCGATGTCCTGAAGGACGGCGGACCGGCAGACTTGAAAGAGTTGTGCCTCGAACTCGCAGGCTGGATGTTGCATCTGGGTGGGGCGACTAAAACCGTCGAGGAAGGGAAGAAGCGCAGCGCGGACCTGATCGCGTCGGGAGCGGCGTTAGAAAAATTCCGGAGAATGGTCGAACAGCAGGGAGGCGATGCTCGTGTTATCGACGATGCAGGTCGGCTTCCGCGAGCCCACCATACTTTACGAGTCACAAGCGTGAAGAGTGGGTATGTCAGTTCGATGCAATGCGAGCAGATAGGCATGGCGTGTGTGATCCTGGGCGGTGGGCGCGAACGCAAGGAAGACTCGGTCGATCCGGCAGTCGGAATCGTGCTTCACAAGAAAGTCGGAGATCGCATCAGCGCCGGCGAAGTGATTGCCACGATTCATTACAACGACGAATCGCGAGGCGAACGGGCGAGGAGCTTGATTTCCGAGAGTTGCCATATCGAGAACATTGCGCCGGAGCGAGGGCCGTTGATTCATAAAATAATCCGCAAGCCATAATCCGCGGGGGCGAATGGAATGGGACGATTTACTGGAATACTGGGACTTCTGACGATGCTCGGGATGGCCTTCATATTCTCGACCAACCGTCGCGCGATTCGAGTCAAGACGGTTGCCTGGGGGCTGGGCCTGCAGATCGCATTCGCCGTTTTCGTTCTTCGCGTGGAGTTTGGCCGGCGCATGTTCCAGATGATTGGCGACGCGGCGAACCGCGTCCTGGCCTACTCTTTTGCAGGATCGGAATTTCTTTTCGGCCCTCTCGGCAAGCAGAATTCGAATATCGGATTTGTGTTTGCGTTTCAGGTCCTCCCAGTTGTCATCTTCATTTGCGCGTTATTCGCGATTCTTTATCACTACGGCATCATGCAGCTCATCATTCGTGTCGCTGCATGGGCTATGACGCGTTTCATGGGCGCGAGCGGCGCCGAGTCGCTGAACGTAGCAGCAAGTATTTTTATGGGTCAGACCGAAGCCCCGGTGACGATTCGTCCGTTCCTGCCTGAACTGACGCATTCTGAGTTGATGACCGTGATGACCAGCGGCATGGCGCACGTATCCGGTTCGATCATGGCGGCGTACTTCGCGTTTGGTGCGGAGCCGCGGCACGTGCTGAGCGCCGTAATCATGACCGCCCCGGGCACCATTCTGATTTCGAAGATGCTCGTGCCTGAAACCGAGAATCCGAAAACTGCCGGGAAAGTGGTGATGAGCCAGGACGAAGCCGAGAAGGAAAAGCACGAAAATCTGCTGGGGGCCATCGCGCGCGGCACAAGCGATGGATTGCACATGGCGCTCAACATCGGCGCGATGCTGATTG
The DNA here is from genome assembly GCA_035945695.1 of Candidatus Sulfotelmatobacter sp. Taxonomy (GTDB): domain Bacteria; phylum Acidobacteriota; class Terriglobia; order Terriglobales; family Acidobacteriaceae; genus Sulfotelmatobacter. The sequence continues at coordinate 39,529 of DASYZZ010000004.1, forward strand.
CGTTTCTCGCGCTGGTCGCTCTGCTCGATGGGATTATGGGCGGCATTCACCGCCATATCGGATGGTTTCCTGCGAGCATGGAAAGCGTGCTCGGAGTGATATTCGCGCCCGTGGCGTGGCTGATCGGAATTCCGTGGCATAACTGCACGGCCATCGGCAACCTGCTCGGCACGCGCATGGTGCTGAACGAACTGGTTGCATTCTCCATGCTCGGGCCGCAGAGAGCGACGCTCGATCCGCGCTCGTTCACGATTGCGACTTTCGCGTTGTGCGGTTTCGCGAATCTGAGTTCGATCGGAATTCAGATCGGTGGAATCGGAGCCTTGGCGCCGAACAAACGGGGCGAGTTGGCGCGGCTTGGCTTCCGCGCGATGCTTGCGGGAACGATGGCGAATCTGATGTCCGCTTCGATCGCGGGCATGCTGCTGTAGATCTGTTTTCAAAATCAAAATAGGGGATCCTTCTCGTGAAACAACTGATCGTCGTGTGCGCATTCCTTCTGTCCGCTCTTGCAAATGCGGTTGCTGCTACGCCGCAACGGGTGATCATCGATACTGACCCGGGCATTGACGATGCAATGGCGATTCTGCTGGCACTGAATTCGCCGGAATTGAAGGTGGAGGCGCTCACGGTAGTCCCGGGCAATGTGGATGGCAAACAAGGCCTCGAGAATGCTCTGAAAATCGTCTCGCTTGCGAACCGCTGCGATGTGACCGTGGCCGGAGGCGCTCAGCATCCCCTCAATCAGAAACTGATTACGGCGCAATACTGGCACGGCCCAAACGGCTTGGCCGGAGTGGAACTCCCGGCCTCGAAGTGCAAGGCGGACTCCCGCTTCGGGCCGGATCTCATCATCGAAATGGTCCACAAATATCCGCACGAGATTACGTTGATTCCGGTTGGGCCGCTTACAAACATTGCTCTGGCAGTTTCGAAGGATCCGACGATTGTTCCGCTCGTGAAGGATATTGTGATCATGGGCGGCTCGATCACGGGCGGCAACGTCGATGGCGCGGCGGAAGCGAATATCTATAACGATCCGGAAGCGGCATCCATCGTGTTCAAAGCGGGCTGGATGGTCACGATGATTGGGTCCGACGTGGGCGAGAAAACTTTGATGATGCGGAGCCATCTGGCCGACCTGCAGTCGCAGCACGGTCCGGAGAGCGACTTCGTCGCGAAGCTTGCAGATTATTACCTCACACGATCAGAGAAGAGCGGATATCAGGGTGCTGCAATGTACGATCCGCTGGCTGTGGCAACGGTTATCAATCCTGCGCTAGTCACGTTGAAGGATATGCACGTCGATGTTGAGACGAAGGGAGAGTTTACGCGAGGCGAGACCGTCGCCAACCGCATGGGCTACGACGAGAAGAATGTGCTGCATGGGGATCATTACGAAATTGACGGTCTGACTCCGTTGGTCCCAAATGCGCGAGTCTGTCTGGCCTCGAACGCCGAGGGATTCTTGAAATTGTTTGTCAGCCGGTTAAAGGGAAAATAGATCTAACCGTTCGCGCGCGCGACTAACAAAATCGCCAGCGCATAGAAGACAAACATGAACGTCAGGTAGATCTTTGCGTTGGAGCGCGCGCCCTTAAACTCGTTCCACGCGAAGATGCCCCATAGCGCTCCGACCATCGGGGCTGATTGTCCAATCGCGTACGAGATGGCGAATCCAGTTGCCTTCCCGGCGACCACATTGAAAACTGTGCCGACTCCCCAGATGATTCCGCCGAGCAGTCCAAGCAGATGTCCGGAACGCGGGCCGCTGAAGAAGCCTGCGAACCCGACTGGCTCTCCCGCGAGAGGACGCTTCATGAAGTAGATGTTCCACACGAAGCACGAGAGCAGCGCTCCAAAACACAGGAAGACGCAAGAACTATATGGAGTCAGAGCGTGGCCGCGAGTTGTGCCATAGGTCGTGAACGGACTCCACAACCCCATCAACACGCCGGAGATGACACAGATCACGATGCTCTTACGCGAAGCAGTGTGCGCCCCAGGGAGGCTGCCGAATGCCTTTCCGTCGAGGACCACTGCGATCAAAGCGCACGCCACTCCACCAAACAGGAACAGCAGGTTGCCCGTCGGCTGCAGGATGTAGTTCAAAACCGTCCCGACTACCAGCGCAATTCCGATTGAGACCGGCAGTGCTACCGCGAGCCCTGCCATGTCGATCGCGGCCACGAGAAGAAGATTTGCGAGATTGAAGATCGCGCCGCCGACCATTGTGGAAAGAATGTCCTTCCCGTCGGCAGACTGAACGTTCGGCAGAAAGCTCGAAGCGTCGTGGCCCATGCTTCCCATGGTGAATGCGAGAACGAGCGAGATCAGGAAAATGCCGATCGCGTAATCCCAATAGAAGAGTTCGAAGCGGTAATTCTTGACGCCCTTGTAAGTGTTGGCCCATGAACCCCAGCAGATCGCACTTGAAATCATCATCAACAGCGCAACAGTAAATGTTGGCGGTGTGAACATGAATCCCCCCGGAAAACGTGTAACTCTACACTTCTTCGAAGAGAGTCACAAGTAGTCTCGTGCGCGGCTGTGCGGTTCTGTGCTCTGCTATCCTTACGCGCATGCCTCGGACCTTTCTGATCGATACCGACACAGCATCTGACGATGCCGTTGCTCTGATCATGGCTCTGCGCGCGCCGGACGTGCGCGTCGCTGCGATCACGGTTGTTGCGGGAAATGTGGATGTTCATCAGGCAACCCGGAATGCGCTCTACACGGTCGAGCTGTGCGAAGCCGAGGTGCCGGTGTATTCCGGAGCGGAGAAGCCTCTTGTTCGCATTTACGAGAACGCAACCTGGTTTCATGGGCGCGACGGACTTGGGGACCACAACTATCCCGAGCCTCGTCTAAGGCCGCAGAGTGGACACGCCGTTGACGCCATCATCGAGACTATCGAGGCGAATCCTGGGCTTGTTTTGATTACGCTGGGTCCGCTGACCAACGTTGCTCTTGCCGTCTCGCGCCAGCCGGAGATTGCGGCAAAGGTCAGCCGCTGCGTGCTTATGGGGGGCGCGCCTTGCTGCGAAGGGAATGTCACTCCGGCCGCGGAATACAACATCTGGGTCGATCCGGAAGCGGCGAGCATTGTGATGCGCAGCGGCCTGCCGATTGAGTTGATCGGCTGGCATCTATGCCGCGGCGGAGCAGTTTTGAGTGGAGGCGATATCGAGGAAGTCGAAGCATTCAATACCAAGCTGGCTCACTTTGCCATCGAGTGCAACAGCCATGCGCGACGAGCTCTGAAAGTCCAGACGGGCGAAGATGGCATCTGCTTGCCCGATCCGGTGGCGATGTGCCTGGCGCTGGACCTGAGTGTGGGTACGGAGTGGAGCGAGCACTACGTGGAAGTAGAAACACAAACCGAGTTGACGCGTGGAATGACGGTTGTAGATCGCTTGAATGTCGCGGAAGACGAGCGTAATCGCATGACGTGGGAAGCGGCGATCAGCGGCGGGCACAAAGCGAAAGTATGCTGGCAAATTGATAACAAGCGATGGAAAGAGGCGCTGTATCGAGCCTTGCGCTGACGCTATCCGTTCACTTGCTGATAAGTCGAGCGGCGCAAGAATTCTCCCTGACCTGGTTTGCCGAGGAATTTGTCGTGATCGATTACGACCTGTCCGTGGGATAAAACTACATCCGGCATGCCCGTGACCTGAATTCCTTCGAACATCGAGTAATCGACGCGCATGTGGTGAGTCTTCGCGCTGATCGTGTGCTTTCGATTTGGATCGAAGATGACGAGATCGGCGTCGCTTCCAACGGCGATTGTCCCTTTCCGTGGATAGAGTCCAAACAGCTTCGCCGGTGTAGTTGATACAAGTTCGACAAAGCGATTTACAGTAAATCGTCCGCCGGCGACACCGCGGGAATAGATCAGGCTCATGCGATGCTCGACGCCGGGGCCCCCGTTGGGGATCTTTGTGAAATCATCGCGGCCCAATTCTTTCTGTTCTTTGAAGCAGAAGGGGCAGTGATCGGTTGACACCACTTGAAGATGATCGCGTTTTAGACCGTTCCAGAGCTTTTCCTGATGCCACTCCTCGCGCAGAGGCGGAGTGAAAACATACTTCGCTCCTTCGAATCCGGGAGCGTCGAAATTTTCGATTGAAAGATAGAGATACTGCGGGCACGTTTCGGCGTAGACGGGGAGTCCGCGATCGCGGGCCTCTCGCACTTTTTCAAGCGCATCGTTGCAGCTGAGATGAACGATGTAGATGGGCGCTCCGGCCATTTCGGCGAGCGCGATCGCGCGGGCGGTGGCTTCGGCCTCGGCAGTTGTCGGGCGCGTGAGTGCGTGATATTTCGGCGCTTTTTTCCCCTCTGCCAACGCTTGCTGCACGATAACGTCAATGGCGCTTCCGTTCTCGGCATGCATGCAGACGAGCCCGCCATTCTTCGATGTCGTCTGCAGTGCTTTGAAAATGCTTCCATCATCGAGCATGAACACGCCGGGATACGCCATGAACAGCTTGAAGCTGGTGACTCCCTCCTGCACCAGATCGTTCATTTCGGATAGCTGCCCACCAGAGACGTCGGTCACGATGCAGTGAAACGCATAATCGCACACGGCCTTGCTGGAAGCTTTGCCCATCCACGTGTCGAATGCCTGGCGTAGTTTCTGGCCTTTGTATTGAATGGCGAAATCGATCAGAGTCGTCGTTCCGCCGAAAGCGGCTGCGCGCGTACCGGTTTCAAAATCGTCGGCGCTAGTCGTTCCGCCGAATGGCATATCGAGGTGAGTGTGAACATCGATGCCGCCGGGCAGCACGAGTCTCCCGCTTGCATCCAACACCTTGGAGGCGTTCTGCGTGGGCAGAGCGTTTCCGATCGCGGCGATCTTGCCGCCGCTGATCGCAACATCAGCCTTATAGGTGTCCGTTGCGGTGACGACCGAACCGTCTTGAATGACTGTGTCGAAGCCCATGCAACCTCCGCGCTCTCCGGAATAGGTAGAAAATTATGCTACACTGCCGCCCTTTAGTTCTTCACGAGCAGCTTCCCGTATTACTTCACGAAGGGGACCAGCCATGCAATTCGGGATCACGATAAAACCTGACATTTCGGTTGACCGGATTGTGGGCCTGACCCGGCAGGCCGAGAGCGCGGGCTTCGAGTATGGCTGGATTTTCGATTCGCATGTGTTGTGGAAAGAGCCATATCCGCTGCTCACGTTGATGGCCGCGAACACGGAACGAATGCACCTTGGAACGTGCGTGACGAATCCGGCGACGCGTGACATGACGGTGACGGCCAGCTTATTTGCGACGCTGAATCTGATTTCCGGCGGACGGATGGAACTCGGCATCGGACGCGGAGACAGTTCGAGACGTGTGTTGGGCAAGAAGCCGGTGAGTTGGTCACAGCTTGAATCAGCAGTGAAAGAGTTCCGCGATCTGACTTCGGGCAAAGAAGTTCAACATGACGGGCAGCCTGCGCGACTAACTTGGGCGACGGTGCCTCCGCGAGTCTGGATCGCAGGATATGGGCCCAAGGTTTTGCACATGGCTGGCCGTGTTGCGGATGGCATTATTTTGCAGTTTGCCGACCCGGCGTTAATCGAGTGGTGCCTGGGATTCGTGAAAGAAGGCGCTCGCGCGGCAGGGCGCGATCCGCGAAAAATCGAAGTAATGGCGGCCGCACCGGTGTGGGTTTCTTCGGATTTGAACGCCGCACGTGAACGGGTGCGCTGGTTTCCAGCGTTGGTCTCTAACCACGTTATGGATCTAATTCGCCAGTACAAACCCGAAGATCTTCCGCCAGCGCTGACGTCGTACGTGCAGGAGCGTGGTCATTACGATTATCAGCATCATTGTGAAGTCGATAGCGACAATGCGGATTTCGTGTCGGACGAAGTAGTAGATCGCTTCTCGCTGATCGGGCCTGCCGAGGCGCACCAGAAGAAATTGCGCGACCTGGCTGCCGCGGGGGTGACGCAGTTCAATATCTATCTAATGTGCGGCGATGAGGAAGAGTCGCTGGAGACGTATCGTCGCGATGTTCTTCCGGGCTTTCGAAAATCATCCTAGTGGCTGTGCGGTTTCGGTCATCAATGAACCTGCCTTCCGAAATCGCATGAGCGCGTAATAGGCCACGAACGAAACCGCGAATCCGACAAACCACGAGTAGTCGTAGAGCGCGCTCACTGATGGAGCTGCGAGTCCCGCCAGCGCTGTTCCCGCGCCGAGAGCTAGTGCGGCAACCGCTCGCCAATTAAATCCGCGCGAATATTCGTAAAGTCCCCCGCGAAGATATAAATCGTCAAGTTGCAATTCGCAATTTCGGATGATGAAGTAGTCGCAGATCATAATGCCGGCGACGGGCCCGAGGAATGCTGCGTATCCGCCGAGCCATCCGAGAATGAACGTGCGATAGTTCGCCAGCAATTTCCACGGCATCATCGCGACGCCCATGAAGCAGGTAATGATTCCTCCGGTGCGGAAACTGATTCCCCGGGGCCAGAGATTCGAAAAGTCGTTTGCCGGTGAAACTACGTTCGCTCCGATGTTCACGTTGAGGGTTGCGAGCAGAATCGCGACAAGAGAGATCACCACCGCGACGGGAGAATGAAAGCGGCTTAAGAGTTGGACCGGATCCCAGATTGCTGTGCCGTAAATCACTACGGTTGCGGAGGTCACAACAATTCCTACGAAAGCATAGAGCGTCATTGTGGTCGGCAAAGCGAGCGCCTGTCCGATGATCTGCTCGCGCTGATTTCGCGAAAAGCGAGTGAAGTCGGGAATGTTCAGCGAGACGGTGGCCCAGAACCCCACAGTTCCGTTCAGCGCGGGAATCAGGAACTTGAGGAAGGACGGAAATGTTGTGAATTTGGAAGGGACCGACAACATGGGCCCGAATCCGCCTGCTGCGTGATACGCCCACCCGAGCAAGAGCAATCCGACTCCCAGCAAAATCGGTGCGCTTATGCCTTGGAGTATGCGGATGTATTCGATCCCCTTAATCACGACCGCGAGATTGACCAGCCAGAACGCGATGAAACAGATGGCCGCGCCGTATGGGAAATTCTTCCACGCGGGAAACAACGTTGCGAGCAGCGTGCTGATTGCTTCTCCGCCGATCCAGGCCTGAATGCCGAACCAACCGCAGGCGACCAGCGCGCGTAGTACGGCTGCGACGTTTGCGCCGAGCACTCCGAACGACGCGCGTGCGAGCACTGGGAATGGAACTCCGTACTTCGCCCCAGGATGCGAATTCAACAGCATCGGCACTAGCACGATCACGTTGCCGATAAAGATTGTGGTGACGGCCTGCTTCCAATTCATCCCGCCCTGGATCAGGCTCGCGGCGAGCATGTAGGTGAGGATGTTCACCGACATTGAAATCCAGAGCGCGGCGAAGTTGTACGTTCCCCAATGCCGCTGTTCTGGTCGTGCGGGCGCGAGATCGTGGTTGTAGAGCGGGCTGGATTGAACGCGCGAACTAAGCTGGGCAGTTGTTGTCATTGACGAGTGTGATTGGGCCCGCTTAATCGGCGGCGGCTGCCGTTGTGCTTTGCGCCGTCAACGGGCCGTAACTTTCCGGCCTGCGATCGCGGAAGAACTGCCAGACCTTCCGGACTTCGGCGATCATGTCGAGATCGAGATCGGCGACGACGACTTCGTCTTTGTCACGGCTGGCCTGCGCGATGATCTTGCCGCGCGGATTGCAGAAGTAGCTCTTGCCATAAAATTCGCCGATGCTCCAAGGTTTCTCAGTGCCCACCCGATTGATCGCGCCCACGAAGTAGCCGTTGGCGACGGCGTGCGCGGGCTGCTCGAGTTCCCAGAGATATTCGGAAAGTCCCGCGACGGTGGCGGAGGGATTGAAGACGATTTCAGCGCCATTCAAGCCGAGAATGCGCGCGCCTTCCGGAAAATGCCGGTCATAGCAGATGTAAACCCCAACTCGGGCGTACTTCGTTTCGAACACCGGATATCCGAGATCGCCGGGAGTGAAATAGAACTTCTCCCAGAATCCGGGATGGCAGTGCGGGATGTGATGCTTGCGATACTTCCCGAGATAACGTCCGTCGGCGTCGATTACTGCGGCCGTGTTGAAGTACACGCCGGGCATGTGCTCTTCATACACGGGGACGACGATGACCATCTTGTGTTTCGCGGCGACCTTCTGCATGAGTTGAGTTGTTGGGCCGTCGGGCACGCGCTCGGTGAGTTCATACCATCGCGCGTTTTGCTCAGCGCAGAAGTAGGGTCCGTAAAAGAGTTCCTGCAAACAGAGAATCTGCGTCCTCTTTCGCACGGCCTGATCAATCAGCTTCATATGCTTGTCGAGCATCGCCTTGCGGATCTGCGAGAGGGGGCGTTCGGTGCTGATGGCGTTGCTGGCCTGGATCAGGGCGCAGCGGACAATGCGGGGCATGGGGTCCTCCAACTCAACTGTCGAGGAACGAACTATAGCAGAAACCGCGAAACACCCTCATCCGTGGCTGGGGAAGGGAATGCCTCGTTGACAGCCCACATCTGCGCTGAATAGACTCGCCCTTCGTTCTACTAACGGAGACGAAAACGCAAATGGCAAAGCGGCCCCGAATCGCAGTAGTCGGCAGCGCGAATATCGATCTCACGACGTTCACGAATCAGTTCCCCAAACCGGGCGAAACGATTTTCGGGCAGAAGTTTGATCTCGGATTCGGCGGCAAAGGAGCGAACCAGGCTGTGGCCGCGCGTCTTTGCGGCGCGGAAGTGTTTATGGTTGCACGAGTTGGGAGCGATCTATTCGGTCCTGCGACGATTGAGAATTTCCGCAAGCAGGGGATTGATCCCACGCACGTGAAGCAAGTCGAGGGGCTCTCCAGTGGCGTGGCACCGATTTTCGTCGATCCGAGCGGACAGAATCGGATTCTCGTTGTGAAGGGAGCGAACGACGCGCTCAAGCCGGCGGATGTCGATGCCGCCGCCGAGATGTTGAAGTCGGTCGACTGCATTGTGCTGCAGTTCGAGATTCCAGTGGAGACCGTGTATTACACCGTCGATTTTGCCCGAAGGAACGGCATTCGATGCATTCTGAATCCTGCGCCGGCGCAACGGGTCGATTTGGCGGCGTTGAAAGATCTCGATTATTTTGTCCCAAACGAGAGCGAGGCGGAAACGATCACCGGCTCGCTGGTGAAGACGGTTGACGATGCGAAAAGGTGCGCGGAGAGGTTGGTGGGCGGCGGCATTCGGCGGGTGATTATCACGCTGGGCGCGAACGGATCGCTTCTTGCAACGCGAGACGGACACGAGCATGTTCCACCATTTCCGGTGAAGAGCATTGACAGCACGGGAGCGGGCGACGCGTTCATCGGCAGCTTTGCCGTTTTCCTTGGAGAAGGTGTTCCGGAGCGCGAGGCGGTGCGCCGTGCCAATCTGTATGCCGGCCTGTCGACCACTGGAATCGGCACTCAAAAATCGTTTTTCGACCGCGCGCGCTTCGATGCGGAGTGGTCGGCTCGCACGTGAAACTCGCTGCCGAATCGTTTCGGCTGCACAAATTGTCAGGAGAGATTTGTTTCTGTCCAGATTTTCCACACCTGAAACTTCTTGACTAACCCCGGAGCGGCAATTTATAAGCCGTGTCTGCGGTCGGGTAGACCTCCCAACTTTTTAAGGGGAAGGGGGAGGCTCTTTTTCTTTTCCGGGGCGGACCGCCGAAAGGGGTCACAATAAATGCCAGGCAAGAGAAATCTCTTGGTGTGGTATTGCTGCGTGTTGGTAGTCCTAATGAGTCCGCTGGCGTTTGGTCAGGCGACTGGCAGTTTTTCGGGCACAGTCTCAGATAATTCGGGAGCCGTTGTAGCCGGTGCAAAAGTCACGATTACCGCTCAGGCGACGAATATTTCGCGCCAAACGACGACAGACGATACTGGACACTACCTTGTTCCGCTTCTGAGCGCCGCAGACTATTCGATCAGAGTCGAAGCCCCCGGCTTCAAGATTTCCGAAAGCAGGGACCTCCGCCTGCAGATCGACGAGCACCGCGAGCTGGATTTCAAACTCGTTCCAGCTTCCGTCACGACCAATGTCGAAGTGAATGCGACAGAAGTCGCAGTGCAGACGACGAACCCGACCCTGGGTCAGGTTATTACATCACAGGAAGTGGCGGAGTTGCCCCTGAACGGCCGCGATTTCGTGCAGCTTGCGACTCTGACTCCGGGAACTACGCAGGAAACGAATCCCGGCAGCTTCTTCAACGGCGGTCCGAGCAGCGAGGTTTCTACCCGCGGCACGTACTCGCTTTCGGTGGGCGGATCGAGAGCGCAAAGCACCGACTGGCTGCTCGATGGGAATGACAACAACGAGTTAACGGCCGGTGGCATCGCGATTCTGCCGTCGATTGACGCGATCCAGGAATTCAAGGTTCTGGAGTACAACTACTCCGCCGAGTGGGGAACTCGCGCGGGTCCCACGGTGCTGGTTACGACGAAGTCCGGATCGAACCAGTATCACGGATCGTTGTTCGAATTTTTCCGCAACACGAAACTGGATGCGCGCAGCTATTTCGCGGCGTTCCGCGAACAGTTCAACCTGAACCAGTTCGGCGGTTCTTTCGGCGGCCCGATCAAGAAGGACAAGACGTTTTTCTTTATCGATTACCAGGCGAAGATGCAGCGGCATGGAATTCCGTTTGTTGGGACGATTCCGACAGCGGCGATGAAGACGGGCGACTTCAGAGCGGATCCGTTCATCACATCTCTCCCGAACCCCTATCTCGCGAACCCCTATGCCCAAAATCCGCCTTCCCCTCAACCCCCGGTTGATGCCACGACTTTCATGTGCGTCCCTGGAACCGAAACGGCACCTGTCCCTACTTCAGAACCAATCAATGCGCATGGCGGTCAGGCTTACGGCGTAGGCACTCCTTGCAACTACATTCCGCCGGCATTGATCGACCCGGTCGGGCAATCGTTGATCAATCTGTATCCGAGTGCAAGTTCAACCTTCGTCAACGGATTCAACTACGCTAACGTCCCGGTTCGCAAATTGAATGAAGGTGAGTTCGACGTTCGGTTGGATCACAATTTTTCGAACAAGGATTCCCTGTTTGCACGATTCAGCTACGATCAGGCGGTTTCATTCGTGCCCGGCGGCGCGCCCGGATTTGCGGAACAGAATCCGTTTGGCAGCACGCAGAACATCACGAACCACGGCCGTAACGCAGTTGTATCTGAAACTCACATCGTCAACTCGAACAATATCAATCAGGCTACCTTCGGCTTTAATCGCATCTTTAATCACATCGCCTCGTTCGGCAGCGGAACATGTATGGCCGCAACGCTCGGAATTCAGGGTGCCGATCTTGGAAGCGCATGCGATTCGATTACAGGCTATCCAGCCAGCCTGAACCAGTCTACGAAGGATTGCATCAGTTGCGGCCTGAGCTCAATCCAGATGACGAACTGGTGGTCGCTGGGCGATCGTGGATTCTCGCCGTTCATCGGCGGAACCGACGTTTATACGTTTAACGATACGTTCGACATGATCCGGGGCAATCACAACATCCGGGTTGGTCTTGGTTTTCGTGCGAACGAGCTAAACGTAGAGACCAACGGATTTGGCGACGGCTACTTGCTGATGTTCGGTAGCTATACCGGTGACTCTGCAGCGGATCTGCTTCTGGGACAGATTGGCGGCGGAATCCATGACCAAACGTTCCTTGGCGCCACGACCGGACGGCGCTGGAAAATGATCAGACCGTTTGTGCAGGATGACTGGCGCGTTTCCAATGATCTCACCGTAAACCTCGGCCTCGCATGGGCCTTAGTCACTCCGATCTCCGAGGCGGCCGGGCGGCAGGCAAACTTCGATTTTCAAACCGGGCAGTATTATGTTTCCGGACCGCTCAGCGGTTGCACCGGGTGTGTTCCTTCCGGAGGAGGCGTGGGAGTTCAGTTCGACAAGACCGCTCTGGAGCCTCGCATCGGCTTTGCATGGAAGGCCTTGGGCAGTCAGACGACCGTGGTGCGTGGCGGGTACGCCATCTATCACGATTCATCGTGGAATCAGGGCTCGCAAGGGTTGTGGCAGAATCCGCCGTATTACGCAGAGACTGATAATTTCAATGGCTTGTGTGCCTTCACGAGCATCGGAACGCCAGGTTGCGGTCTTCAGACGGCTTTCTTGCCCTTGTTTACTGCGCCTCCGGATCCAGCCAGTTTTACTGGGACCATTCAATCGCAGAATCTGAACTTCAAACAGGGAATGGTGCAGCAGTTTAATTTGAACCTTGAACACCAGTTCCCCTCGAATGTTGTTTTGACGGCCGGGTATTACGGCTCTCGCAGCACACATATCTTGGTCGACGGCGTGAACGAAAATGTCGGTGCTCCATTGGCGTGTGCCGGAGGCCCGGATGCGACACCGGGCTATACCTTGGGCTGTGGCCCAGGGGGCAATTATTTCGCAGCACCCTATGGTCCATTCACTGTTGTCTCGAACAATAACGACGTAGGGCGTGCTCGCTACGATGCTTTTATTGCGAAAGCTGAGACCAAGAGCTCGCGTCACGGTCTTTACGCTCTTGTCGGCTACACGTGGTCTCGGACCTTCGATTCTGGGTTCCCTGACGGGCTGGGAACGTCTCCGGGCGCGACTTACTGGCCATTGCCGGGAAGTCAGAAACTCGACTGGGGGCTTTCGCAGCTGAACCTGAATGACCAGTTTACCGCCAGCATTCTTTACGATCTGCCGTTCGGGAAGGGTAAGAAATTCGGTAGCTCATGGAACGGCGCGACCAATGCCGTTCTGGGAAACTGGCAGATCAATGTCATCGAGAAGGCTACGTCTGGATTCCCGCTTTTTGTGGTCGATAGCAACAACGTGTCGGGCGTGAATTTCATGTGGAACGGCAACGTGCTGAACCGTCCGGATGAGGTCGGAAACCCCAATCAAGCCGGTCCCGTCGCGGCGAATCCGAATTGCAGCGCGCCCTCGCAGATCCATACTGTGCAGCACTGGTTTAATCCGTGTGCCTTTAAGACCCTCGCTCCAACATCTCCTACTGACCCGGGCAAGCCCGGCGAACTGGGAACGGCTCCAAGGGCTCCAATCTCTGGACCTCGCTTCGTGAATACGGACTTCTCAGCGATCAAGAACATAATCTTGCCCTGGCGGGAAGGGATGAGCATGCAGTTCCGGGCCGAGTTCTTCAATCTGTTCAACCATGCTCAGTTTTTCTTGCCGGGTGGCGCGAGCGGAATGCAAGACATCAACTCTCCCTCGACCTTTGGCGTGATTTACAACACGGTGAACAATCCGCGTCTGATTCAATTTGCCCTCAAGCTCAACTTCTGAGTTCGTGGGCAGGAATTTCTGTTCGGGCAGACGGGCATCGCCTGTTCTGCCCTTCACTTTTGTAGGGCTGAATCATAGGGAGGAATCATGCAGCGTTATATCCAGCGAGTTGTGTTCGCAATTTTGTTCGCAGGTCTTGTTTATACGTCTGCAGCGGCGCAGAAAATCAAAGTCATTGTCGATCAGGACGCGCGCGGTCCGGGAACCAGTGACCAGCAGGCGATCCTGGTGTTCCTGCAATCAGAAAAATTCGACGTTCTAGGGATCACCACTGTCAGCGGAGATCAATGGGTGAAGGAAGAAACGCAACACGCGCTCCGTTTACTTGAGATTGCCGACCGCACCGACGTTCCGGTGTATGAAGGCGCGGAGTATCCGCTGATCAACTCCAAGGAAGAGTCCGAGCGATGGGAAGCGATGTACGGCAAGTTCGAATACAAGGGCTGTTGGACGGACAAGTTCAAAGCGAATCGCTCGATCATTTACGAAATGCCCTATCACGAACCGAACGTGGTGCCGCCGATGCCTGAGGGCGAACCGCATCTGGAAGAGCACTCCGGCACGGCCGCACAATTCATCATTCAGATGGTGCACAAGTATCCGCATGAAGTCGTGCTGTGGGCGGGTGGTCCGTTGACGAATTATGCGCTGGCCTTGAAGCTGGATCCGTCGGTCGCAACCCTAGCGAAAGAATTCGTGCTGATGGGCGGAGGACTCTACGCGGATAAGGGCGCGATCGACAACGGCGCCATCAACGCGCGGCGCGAATTTAACTGGTGGTTCGATCCGGAGGCGGCGCGGATTGTCTTGCGTGCCCCGTGGAAGAAACTGACGATCACTCCCATCGATATCTCGGTGAAGACGCGGTACACCACTGAAATGAAGGCGGACATTGCGAAGGCGAATACTCCGATTACGCAGTATCTGGATAAATATTCGCTGCCTGGTTACATGTGGGACGAGATCGCCGGCATTGCGATGATCGATCCGTCGATTATCACGGGACAGAAACAGTTATACATGGATATCGACATCGACCACGGGGCCGGTTATGGCAACACGCTGTTCTGGGATGCATCTGCCACTGTGCCTCCGTACGAGCGTCTGGCAACCGTGCAGTTCGACATTGATGCGCAAAAGTTCTACAAGATTTATACCGACTTGATGACGCGTCCGCCGGGTGCTGGCAAAAAGTAGCGGCGCAATGGAGGAGTTTAGAAGGAGACACTCTTAGTCCGCGCGAGATTCCTCGCCCCGCCGGTGAAAGCGCGGGGCTTCGGAATGACGCAGCTTGGGCGATGTTTTTGGACGTGGTGCGGGCCTTCAGCCCGCGTTTGACTCAATGCGAAAAATCAAATCCTCATTCCCACTTCTCTTTTGTCTGATCGCTACCGTCTGTCTCGCACAGCCGCGGCGCAAGATCATCATCAACGAAGATTGCTCCGGCCCTGGCGGGAGCAATATGCAGACCCTGCTCACGCTGATCCAGTCGCCGCAGGTCGAGGTGCTCGGCATAACTGTAGTCAGCGGAGATCAATGGCGCGACGAAGAGGTCGCGCATACTCTTCGTCTGCTGGAGTTGATTGGCCGGACGGACATCCCTGTCGTGCCCGGAGCCGAATTTCCTCTCGTGCGTACACGGAAGGAAGCGCAGATGTGGCAGGAGCGGTATGGCAAAGTCGCCTACGCCGGCGCATGGGACGACCGCTGGTGGCATGAGGCTTCCGTCATTCCGCCGATGCGAGAGGGCCAGCCAACGACCAAGCCTGCGGACGAAGATGCGCCGCATTTCCTGATCCGCATGGTGCACAAGTACCCGCACGAGGTGACGATCTACGAGGGCGGGCCGATGACGAACCTTGCGCTCGCGATCTCGCTCGACCCACAGCTTCCAGAGTTGGCGCAAGAACTTGTCTTTATGGGCGGCAGCCTGAGTCCGCAGACAGATAATCCGGAGTTCCTGAACAATCCGCGGCACGAATTCAATTTCTGGTTCGATCCGGATGCGGCGGCGGTTGTGCTGCGTGCGCCATGGAGGAAGATCGTCTGCACGCCCGTCGACATTTCCGTCAAGACTCACATGACGGCAGCTATGGTGAAGGAAATTGGGGCGGCTGGGAGTCCGGCAGCAAAGTACGTTTCGCAATTCGCGATGCTGACTCCGGGCGCCGATATCATGTGGGATGAAATCACGGCGGCCGCCTGGCTTGATCCCTCGATCATTACGAAGAGCGAAGACCGCTACATGAGCGTTGATCTCGGCCGCGGGCCCGGATACGGCAACACGCTGACCTGGCCGGCGAAGGGCAGTCTACATCCGGAGACGCAGGTCGTCGAAATTCAATTCGATTTGAACAGGGAGAAGTTTTATCGCATGTTCATCGATCTGATGAAGGCTCCAACTCCGCGTCCGTAGCGGCAGGTGGCACTGAATCGGCGGACGGCTTACAATGAAAGCTTGCGGTTGTTCCGGAAAATGTCTCCTATCCCAGACGATCTCGTTACAGTGAAAGATGACATGGTTGCCTTCATTGAAGGCCACGGCATGCGCCGTTTCCACGGCTACGTGGATTACGAAGAGGTGCAGTGTGTCATGTGGGAGATGGGAGACAATCCCGAGGGCTGGAAGGATTTTGTCGAACTAGCCAAAGCCGCCGGGACGCCGTTTCTCACGATGCATTCCTGGACGCTCGACCGGGAAGAACTCGACGAGATGGTCCAGAGGCTTACCAACTCCGAGTTCACCGACGGCGATGATGTCGAAGATGCCCGCTGGTTGCGCGCCCACATCGGCAAGGTCGGATACCTGCAGTTAGGCTGGGCCTATCAGGGATCGATGTTTCTCTGCGAGGTCAGCACCGATTGGTACGATCGCTATCAGCACCTGCTCGAGGTCTCCGACGAATTTGGCGGACTCACAATGGATGAGCCCGACCAGGACGAAGAGAATTAAACTTTCCAGCGAGCTTCCTCAAGACCAGTCCCGCTTTTGCACCGAGGCTCACATCCCTCCGGTGGAGTAAACTGCTCCATCGCCCATGCAATGGATTCCCAAACCTGATGATCCGGCCCGGGTCGCCGCTCTTCTTTCTTCGCTGCAGTCTGAATCAATGTTTCGCGGAAATCCCGCATCGCGCTCGGCGCATATCGTCGCTCCGCTGCTGGTTCGGCGCGGTATCACGGACGTTGATGCCGCCCAACGCTTTCTGGCACCCTCCATTTCTCATCTTCACTCGCCCGAGCAGATGACCGGCCTTCGCGCGGCAGTTGACCGGCTCGATGCGGCGATTGAGCGCAAGGAAACGATTCTCATCTACGGCGACTACGATGTCGATGGGACGATGGCGGTTATCATCCTCAAGACTGCGATCGAACTCTGCGGAGGGGTGGCCGATTTCCACGTGCCGCACCGGATTCGTGAAGGCTATGACATGCGCGACGATGTCATTGAACGGGCCGCCGAAGCTGGCATCCGGCTGATCATCAGCGTGGATATGGGGATTCGCGCATTCGCACCGGCCGAAACTGCGCATCGGTTGGGCGTCGACCTCATCGTCACCGATCATCATCTGCCGGGTAACGATGGCGTCCCGAAGGCATTAACCGTAGTTAACCCCAATCAGAGAGGCTGCGAATATCCGTACAAGCAACTTTGCGGAGCCGGGGTGGCGTTCAAAGTGGCGCAGGCGTTGATGCAGCGGCGTTTGGACTCCAAAGATCAATCGAAACTCTTGCTCTCGTTCATGAAGGTTCTGGCGATCGCAACCATCGCCGATGCCGTGCCGCTGAGTGGCGAGAATCGAATCTTTGCTTGGCTCGGGTTGGATGCGTTACGGCGCGCTGTAAACCCGGGGCTGAAGGCCCTTTTGGAGGCCGCGCAGATATCTGCGAATCGTCCACCGACATCTGGGGAAGTCGGATTCCGCATCGCTCCGCGCATCAACGCTGCCGGACGTATGGACGTTGCCCGCGACGTCATCGAATTGTTCACCGTGAAGGATGCGGTGCGCGCTCGCGAGTTGGCCGCCAAACTCGACCAGTTGAATACCGATCGGCAGGAGGAAGAGCGGCGGATACTGAAAGCGGTTGAAGATCGCTTCAGCGGCGATCCCGCTTTGTGCGACGCCTACTGCATTGTCGTCGACGGAGACGGATGGCATCGCGGTGTCATTGGCATTACCGCAACGCGTATTGTCGAGCGCTACAACCGGCCGACGCTTGTCATTTCGCGCGATGGCGATGAGGCATTCGGTTCGGGACGTTCAATCCGGGCTTTCCACCTGCTCGAAGCGGTCGAGTCTTGCGGAGACTTATTTTCCCGATATGGTGGTCACTCGCATGCCTGCGGATTCGCGATGCCAGCCGCCAATATTGAGGAATTGCGCACGCGCCTTGATCAGTTCGCCCGCACGCGTCTGACTCCGGACGATTTCCATCCGACTCTCGACCTCGATGCGGAACTAAGCCTGGCGGAAGTTACGCCGGAACTGTACCGCGCACTCCAATTGCTCGAGCCATACGGGGTCGGAAATCCTGAGCCGGTGTTCGCGGCCCGCGGCGTCCAGTTGACCGCCCCTCCCAGGATCTTGAAAGACAAGCACGTCAAATTCAAGATCAAGGCCGGTCCGCGTGTGGAATCTGTCGAGGAATGGTCAAAGCTTTCCACCGCCGCGATCCTTGGCACTCCGCGATGTCATCCCGACAGTGCCTCGATTCGACGCAGCGAAAGATCCGCCGCAGTTGCCGAAGCACAGAGCGCGGTTTCACCTAAAGCCGGCAATTGGCTGAGTTCGAAGGTCACGTTTGATGCGCTCGGGTGGCACATGGCGGAACGCTTGCAGCAGAGCCCGCTTTTGGCGGGGGATGCCATCGACGTCGCATTCACGATCGGAAATAATGACCATCCTGAATATGGCGGCCTCGAACTGTCACTTCGAGATTTCAAGGTGCCGAATCGGTATACGAGCTCTTTGTCCAACCGTGAGGATCGATGATGCCCCGAACATCCAATCATCCAGTAGAAGACTCGCGGCGTGCGCGGGTGACCGAGATTGCGCTTTCACTCCCGCAAACGGCCCGCCAACTCTTCGGTAGCCACGCACAGTTTCTAGTCCGCAAGAAAACGTTCGCCTATTTTCTGAACAATCATCACGGCGATGGCATCGTCGGGATCACCGGCAAAGCACTGCCGGGTGACAATAAGGCGCTCGTTGAGGCGCAGCCCAGGAAATTCTACCTACCCGCTTACGTCGCATCGAGAGGATGGGTGGCGTTGCGACTTGATGTTGGCACGATCGACTGGGGAGAGGTGAGAGAACTGTTGCTTGGCAGTTATCTGCTTGTAGCACCGAAGAAGTTGGCAGATCGTCTGCAGGATGAGATGTGAGTCGCTCACCATAGGTGATAATGACCATCTCTCCGCTCCATCCGCACGCCGACTCCGAAGAGTGTCGCCAGCCTTTTCA
Organism: Candidatus Sulfotelmatobacter sp.; assembly: GCA_035945695.1. Lineage (GTDB taxonomy): Bacteria > Acidobacteriota > Terriglobia > Terriglobales > Acidobacteriaceae > Sulfotelmatobacter. The sequence goes on from DASYZZ010000004.1 coordinate 58,307, forward strand.
CCTTGAGGATCTCCTCTTTTCGACCGTCCGCAACGACGCGACCGCTGCTCATCAGCACCACCCGCTGTATCTCGGGCACAACGTCAGCGAGTTCGTGGGTCACCAGAATGATCGCTGTTCCTGATCGAGCGAGAGCGCTCATCGTTCGGCGAAGGTTCTGCTGCGCTGCCAGGTCCAAGGAATTGCAGGGCTCGTCGAAGAGCAAGGCTCGCGGCTTGTGAACCAATGCTCGGGCGATCAGCACGCGGCGGGCCTCGCCTGAGGACATTTCGCACACGGGGCGATCCGCCAAGTACGAAATCTTCAACTCCGACAACGCCCCATCCGCCAGTTTCGCCTGTTCCGCTTCAACTTTGTGATTGGGATAAATCGCTGTGCTGCTGAAGAATCCGGACAGCACAACGTCTCGACCACTCGCATAGCCAGTGCACGAGAGCATCAGGTCATTCGACACGATTCCCAAGCGGGAACGCAGCTTGAAAACATCCCAGCTCTCCTCGCCCAGGATCGAAAGCGAGGACTCCGGCCGCACCACCGGATAACATTCGCGCGTGATCGTCTTGATGAGAGTCGATTTGCCACAGCCATTGGGACCGAGAATGGCAACGTGCTCATCCGCCTCGATTCGCAGGGTGAAGTCGTCGAGGGCGATCTTTTGACCGCGCATCACGCGCAGGCTGTGGAAGTCCAATAGTGGGGCGGGTTCCATCAGATTCAAATGTACCAACAGTCTACCAACGGGAGGGTGAGAACTGAGAACCGGGAACTCGGAACTGTTCTAAACTGAATTCAGATGCCCCTTCCAATTTACAGTCTTCGGCGCCTGTTGGCGGGCACTGCCATCCTGCTAACGCTTTTTGTCGCGGGAATGTATTTTTATGCGCGTTCGAAGGCGACCAACGTTCTGAAAACAATCCCGGGCAAAATTGGATTTGACATCAAACAGACGGCGAAAGGATTTCAGTATTCGCAGTCGGACGGCAAACGCACGCTCTTCACGATCGAGGCCAGCGATCTGAAGCAGTTCAAGTTTAACGGTAATGCGGAACTGCACAACGTCAACATCGTTCTCTACGGCCGCGACTCCTCGCGCTACGACCAGATCTACGGCGATGATTTCTCCTATAACCAAAAGACTGGAGACGTTGCGGCCAACGGCGAGGTGCAGATCGATCTGGTTTCGAACCCCACAGGCGTCGTTAGTCCTGATCAGGCCGTGCCCAAGGAGGTGAAGAATCCGATTCACCTTAAAACGCGAAACCTCGTCTTCAACAAGGATTCCGGGAACGCTTCAACGGATGAGCGGGTCGAGCTTCGGACCCCGCAGGCCAGCGGTTGGGCGGTAGGAGTGCAGTATTTCGGGAAGACAAATTCGCTAACGCTTGAATCTCAGATTCATATCGAAATACCTGGGCCGAACGCGGCCACACTGACTGCGACACATGGTGTCATAACGAACGATCCGCGGGAGATCATCCTGGACGGTCCTCATCTTGAACGCGCCTCGGGAACCATGACTGCGGACCGGGCAACGATCTATCTGGGCAAGGACAATCAGGTCGAGCGAGTGTTAGCCACAGGAAACGTTACTACGGAGACGCGGGGCAGCGAGGCGAGCCTTACGGCATCCAACTCCCACGAATCCGCCAAGCCAATGGTGGAAACGCGCGGCCGGGCGGATGAGGCCAACCTGCTATTTGACTCCGATGACAACGTCCTGAGTACGGCGACTCTTACCGGCAACGTCCACGTGGAGCAGGGGGGCTCTCAGCCAATGGAAGGCGATGCCGGACGCGTTGTTCTAGATTTTGCAGGAGACAATGAACTGCAAACCGTGCATGCATTCGACGGGGCTCACTTAATGGAGCGTGGTTCGGCATCGAGTCAAAGCGCGCAGAAGGCTGCCGTGAATGGGCCCCAGGATTTCGAACTTACTGCTCTGACCATCGACTTCAAGGTCGACCAGGGAAACATTCTCAAGCGTGCGGTGACTTCCGGTCCGGCCCAGATCGTAATTACAGAGGCGCAACCAACCGCGCCGGGAGCCAACGCCTCCGGACAGCGAACCGTGGTCACAGCAGGCAAGTTCGACGCCAACTTCGCGGTCTCGGGCGGACGGAACCATCTCGCGAGCGTCCGCGGTGCACCGAATGCCCGCATTGTGAACTCCAGTCCGGGACAGCCCGACCGCACCAGCACAAGCGATTCAGTCGAGGCATCGTTCCTGCCGCAGGGTGGCATTGACGTACTCTCGCAGAAGGGCAACTTTGCTTATACGGATGCTCTGAGTCCCGAGAAGCGAACGCAGGCTTGGGCGAAGCTTGCACGCTACACGCCCGCAACTCAAATGGTCGTGCTTACCGGGGATCCGCGCGTAGAGAATGCGGGCATGCAGACGACGGCCAACGCGATTCGGATCGACCGATCCACGGGCGATGCCTTTGCCGATGGCGACGTGAAGAGCACCTACAGCGATCTGAAGGAGCAGCCGAATGGAGCGCTGCTGGCGTCGTCGTCGCCCATTCACGTGACCTCGGAGAAGATGACGGCGCACAATAAGCCCGGCACCGGGCTTTATACCGGCAAGGCACGCCTCTGGCAGGATGCAAACATAATTGAGGCGCCCACAATTCAATTCGATCGGGAACGCCGTTCTGTCACCGCTCAGGGAACACCCGCTCAACCGGTGCACACGATTCTGGTGCAGCAGGAGAAGCCCGGTCAGCGGGAGGCCGGAACTGGCGCTGTTGCGAAATCCAGCAAAGCAGGAAAATCCCCACTTGGAGGATCAAGTCCCATAACGATTACTTCTCGGAAGCTCACGTACGCGGATTCCGATCGGATCGTCCACTACGAGGGGGGGGTAGTAGCGAAAGGGACGGATTTCACGGCTTCGGCGGATTCGGCCGATGCATTTCTGCTGCCGCGCAGCCAAACGTCACCAAGTCCGTCAGCCCCCGGCACCGGCCAACTCGATCATCTGGTCGCTCAAGGGAACGTTCTAATTCAGCAACCAGGTCGGCACGCTGAGGGTCAAAAGCTCGTTTACACCGCTGCGGAGGAGAAGTTTGTCCTGACGGGCGGTCCGCCTAGCATTTTTGATGCCGAACGTGGCAAGATTACCGGGGTTTCGTTGACTTTCTTTAGACGCGATGATAGGGTGCTCGTAGAAGGCGAAGCAAGTCCATCTGTGGTAACGACGACGCGAGTGGCACAATAATTGCCTTAGCTGGCACGATAAATGCGTACCCTGGCCACCGAAGAAATTGGCAAATCATATCGTGGCCGCCGCGTTGTAAATGGGGTCAGCCTGAACGTCGAGCAGGGCGAAGTTGTTGGTTTATTAGGCCCTAACGGCGCGGGCAAGACCACCACGTTTTACGCAATTGTAGGCCTGATCCCGCCTGATACTGGCCGCGTGCTGTACGACGGTCAGGACATCACTGACGTTCCCATGTATCTCCGGGCCCGTCAGTATGGCATCAGCTATCTCCCGCAAGAAGCTTCCGTCTTTCGCAAGTTAACCGTAGAAGAGAACATCCTCGCAGTGCTGGAAGCGCAGCCGATTTCCTGGCACGAGCGCCGCGAGAAGATGGAGAAGTTCATCGATGAATTAGGACTGGAGCACATCCGCCAGAATCGCGGATACGCTCTTTCCGGTGGGGAGCGCCGGCGCGTGGAGATTGCCCGTTGCCTGTGCATCAATCCCACATTTATTTTGCTGGACGAACCGTTTTCGGGGATCGACCCCATAGCCGTGCTGGATCTGCAGAAGATCATCAGCGGCCTGAGGGCGAGCGGCATCGGAGTCCTGATCACCGATCACAACGTGCGCGAAACGCTTTCGGTCACCGACCGGGCCTACATCATCGATGACGGGAGAATCTTCCGTCAGGGGCAGCCCGGCCAGTTGGCCAGCGATCCGGAAGTAAGAAGGGTGTACTTGGGCGAGAGCTTCTCGCTGGTGTAGGAAAGCAGTTTCGAGTTTCAGGTTTTCGAGTTTCAAGAACTCGCGACCACTCGAAACTTGAAACACGACACTCGAAACATGGTTTTACTACAGCACAAACTGAGCGTTAAGCTCTCGCAGCGCCAGATCCTTACGCCGGGGCTTGTGCAGATGGTGTCGGTCCTTGCGCTCAACAAGCTTGAGCTCAAGGACATGATCAACACCGAAATGGTTGAGAACCCTGTTCTCGAGGAACTCGAAGATTCCGTTCCACTGCTCGACGAGGTCGGCAAGAAAGAAGAGGAGCGCGACCGCGAGACGGCTGCTGCGCCGGAAGAAAATCCCATCACTGCGGTCGAGAAGAAAGATCCATTCGAGGAAATCGATTTCGGCTCATTCTTCCAGGACTACCTCGATCCCGGATACCGCACGCACAGCGAGATGGAAGATATCGAGCGCCCGTCGTTCGAGAACTTCCTCTCCAAGCCCAGCAATCTCACGGATCACCTGTCGTGGCAGTTGGGGGCGTTGAGTCTGCGGCCGGAAGTCCGCGAAGCCGCCGATTTGATCGTCGGCAATCTCAACGAAGACGGATACCTGATCGCCAGCGATGACGAATTGCTAGGAGTCGCACCGCCTGCACCGCCGGAAGCAGACGCGGAAACAGCCAAGAACATTGTCAGCGAGGCGCAGGCGCTCGGTATTTCGGATGCGACAACAGCCCAGGAAACAGTCTCTCAGGAGACTTCTGCGGAGGATCTCATGGGCGAGTTGGACTCCTCGCCTGACTCAGGTCTGGCGGTTTCTGCTGTTCCGGAACCCCGCGCCGAAGCCTCCGTATCTTTAGCCTCGACATCCGGAAGTGTGGCTGCGGCGGTTGCCCCCGCGCCGGAACCTGTCGCTCGCGCCACTTCGGTCTACAAGCCAAAATTCACTGCGGCCGACTTGCAGGAAGCGTTGCAGGTGGTTCAGCAACTCGATCCTTCGGGCGTAGGTTGCCGCGATCTTCGCGAATGTCTTCTCGCCCAGCTTCGTTTTCATCAGGCACAGCTGGCGCAACAAAAGAACGGCAATGGCACTGCGCAGGTACTGCAGGACGCCATGGCCGTTGTGGATCAGCATCTGAAGGGCCTGCAGAACAAGCAGCACAAAGAGATTGCCAAGGCCATCGGACGACCTATCGAAGCTGTTCAGGCCGCGCTGGATTACATCCGCACGCTCGATCCGCGGCCTGGCCTGCGCTACAACAAGGTTCAAGCCCGGCTGATCGAGCCCGATGTCGCCTTCGTTAAACACGGAGACGAATGGCTGGTCATCATGAACGATGAAGACCTGCCCCAGCTTCGGCTGAATCCGGCATACAAAAAATTGGTCACGCGCGACGGCAACAACGATAAGAACACACGCGATTACGTCAAAGAGCGCTACAAGAGCGCCATCCAGCTGATCAAGAACATTGAACAGCGCAAGCAGACGATCACGAAGGTTTGTTATTCGATCGTGGCCCGGCAGCAGGAGTTTCTCGAACTGGGCATCGATCACCTGAAACCGATGATGATCAAGGAGGTGGCCGAAGAAATCGGCGTGCATCCTTCGACGGTAAGCCGTGCAGTCGCCAACAAGTACGCCCATACACCACAGGGCGTATTCGAGCTGCGATATTTCTTCAGCGAGAGCGTGCAGGGCCCCGAGGGCGGCGGAACATCGTTGCTGATCCTTAAGCGGCGCGTCAAGAAGCTCATCGAGGAAGAAGATCCCACTCGTCCGTTGACCGACGAGCAGATCACCCGCATCCTGCAGTCACAGGGAATCCAGGTGACCCGCCGCACGGTCGCCAAATACCGCGAAGACATGCGCATCCCGAGCACGCACCAGCGCCGGGTAAAGAAATGATTTTGTGATTGTGCTATCGCGTCATTGAGTGATTGAAAAACCTTACTCGTTCCGATCTTCTCAGTCACTCAATCACAAAATTGCTCAATCACTGAATAGCTTCAAATGCAGTGCCCGTTTTACCTCATCTAAAGACTATGGAGGGGCGCTCATGAACGTGGAATATACCGGAAGGCAGTACGAAGTCACCAACGCCATCCGCAATGAAGTAGAAACCGGCCTCACGAAAATCCGCAAAATCCTCGGCGACAAGTTCGAAACCAAAGTTATCCTCGCAGTCGAAAAACACCGCCATAAAGCTGAAATCACGATTAATCCGCGCAACGGTCCATTGGTTGGCCTCGCGCAAGCCAAGGATATGACGATCGCCGTCAACGAGGCCCTTGACCATCTGGAGAAGCAGGCGATCAAACACAAGACTCGCTGGCAATCCAAGAAGCGCTCCGCCCGCAAGAGCGAGGAAGCCAACAAGTGGAATGGGCATTCCGCGCAAGAAGAAGTTCAGACCGCCGTCGGGCTGTCAGAGAAGACCGCGGTACCCGTGCTGGTTCACAAATACCCCGCCGTCGCGAAGACCACCGAAGTGCACCTCGTTCGCTCGGACGAATCCGTCGCCATGCGCCCCATGACCCTGGAGGAGGCAATCAAGGAAGCCCACTTCAAGGACCGCGACGTGTTTGTCTTCCGCGACCCGAAGGGCAAGGTGATGGTTCTTCACCGCGCCAAAGATGGGAAGCTGCAGTTGATCGAAGTACCGTAAGAGCAGCTGTCCGCCATCAGCCGTCAGCTGTCAATAAAGGATTGAGTGCCCCACTTCTGGCCCGAATTTGCCAGAAGTGGGGATTTTCGTCCCTGCCGTGCTCCGGTGTGGAACTGCCCTTCAGAACAGCATCAGCAGAAGACCGATGACCAGCCTATGTCACGCGCAGATACGTTGTGTACGGCTGGTCTCCGAGCGCTGTAAACGTCACCATCTTGGTGGGCGAATTTGGCGTGGGAATATGCCACAAGCCCTGCGCCATTTTCTTCGCCGCCAACAGCTGCGCTCGCGTCACGGCAGGCTGGGATTCTTCTACGGCGAACAGGACTTGCGGACCAACCAGCAAGGCGACCGTCCCCGGATGCTGCGCATCAATCGGTTCGAGCCGAGTTGTCATCGGCAGCTCCAATTCGATTCGATCCCCGTCTTTCCACTCGCGTTGTATGTTCGCAAACGTTCCAGCGATTCCGTCCTGGCGGTTGCCATTTACTGCTACCGCCGCTCCTGCGGCCCACGCGGGAATTCTGAAGTTCAGAGCGAACTTCTTTTTCTTCGACGTCTTCACCTCAAACTCGAGGTGCCCCTCATGCGGATACTCGCTCTTCTGCGTCAGCGAAACCTGTGCTCCGTCCTGGGTCCAGCGTACGGTCGAAGGGATATAGAGATTCACCCAGACTCCGCGTGGATCGCGAAAGTACGTGCTGATCCGATAATCCGCTGCTAGCTGCGGCAACGTTCCCGAGCAACACGGCCAGCGATGGTTCGAATAGACTTTCTTTCCCTGGAAGTTGTAATCGGAGTAATAAAACGCGCGCCCGTCCGACTGCAAAGGTTTCGCCCCGAGGACAGTGTTGTACATGACACGCTCCATGCTGTCGCCGTATCGCGGATCGCGCGTCACCCGCAGCAGATAGCGAGTCAGCTTGAAATGAGCATAGGAGCCGCACGGCGTCTCGAAGCTGCTGTGGGTTTTGGTCAGGCTATCGTAAACATCGGGACTATCCAGCTTTCGCAGCAGTTCATCCGGACCCCATCCGCCGGTCGCGAAACTCTGCGCCAGCACCATGTCGAAGCCGTTCTTGGCGGCGTGGAAATATTTATCATCGCCCAGAGTCAGGTAAGCCTGCATCGACGAGCACAGACAATTCACGTGACTGTAGGCATGACGACCTGCGAGATCGTTCTGACCAGCCGCCAGGCGGTCGTAAAACGTCTCATTCAGATATTGCACGGCCAAGGCCCGATATCGTTCTCCAGCGCCGCGCTGATAGGCCAGAAACAAATTTTCCGGCATCGTGTATGACTCGTCCCAAGACCAGGAGACGTCTTTTCCCGGGCGCCAATTCGTCCCGTGCTCGACTGCATGACCCGGCAGATGCGGCATCGCCGTGTCGGTCGTCTTCGCGAGAATGTCCCACGCCTGTGCGTCGCCGACATACTTATGCGAGTCGATCAGACCGCAGACCAGCTTGTCGTAGCAGTAAGCAGGGAAGCGGTTCTTCTCGTAGAACTGGCCGTCAATCGTCTTCGCATAAAGTTGATTCAGGCGCAGCACTTTGTCCCGGGCCGACTGCGATCCCGAAATCGCGTAATAACGCGCGAGCCCCGAGATCCACTGTCCAAAGGTGGCAGCGGGAGCAAATCCGGCGTCAAACGTATGCCAATCAAAATTGGGATCGTAGCGATACCATCCGCCTATATCCTCGCCTGGAGCAGGCTGACCGGCCATGGAGCGGAACGGCTTCATCAGAGCATCGTCGTCGAGACCCATCAGCACAGCAATCGTGTCGCGCAACTGCTGCTCGTGGATCGGACTGTCGAGAGAAACATCGCCGTAGCCGAACTCTTCGAGAAATGAGGATCGATCCAGATCAGGGGCCGCAGAATCAAATGGGGCCGCAGCGCCACGCACTCCAGGAATCAGGGCCGCAGCGGAGACGGCGGCGGCCGATTGCAGGAACTTTCTTCGAGAAACGGAATGAACTCGAAACATGGACTACTCCCCAACCGAGGAATGGCGTGACAACAGCGGGAATAGTCTACGACGGAAATGATCTAAGGACGAAAGGAAGGCAAGAAAAGGGAACAGCTGCATTCAAAGTCAGCATTGATACTCGAAAGCCCTGAAACTTACTTCTGGTTTTCGCCTTCTTTAAACATGTACTTGATCGCGGGCTTATAAATCATCAAATTGGCCTCGCCGTTCTCGCGATTTACTTTGATGCAATTCCGGTCGTACCACTCGATGATTCCATGCACTTCTTCACCGTCGCGCAGGACGATCACCATCGGTGTCCGAGACTGCATCTGCTTCTGATAATAAAAATTTTCGGCGTTGGTCTGTTCCGGAGGCGCCAACTTCTTTCCGCCTCCTCCGCCCATGGGGCGCTCGCCGCGGTCCATACGTTCGGCGCGATCCACACGCTCCGGTCGATCATGCCGTTCGGGGCGTTCCCGCCGTTCCTGCATCGGAGCGGGGGCTGAATTGTGATTTCCGTGGTTCTCACTTCGTGGGAGGGTGGGGCGAATCAGCTTGCGGTTGCCGAAGTTTTCTCTCTCGACGGATTCACCGGCAGATACGGGATCCATAATCAGTTCCTTCATAAGTGGCGCTACCTTGGGTACACGCATTCGCGCAGATCAATGCCTCTGGGACCCAACGATTGCAATCGACGAAGGCGTGGAATTTACCCTAACCGTACCACAGGAGAGTTTCCCTGACAATGCTCCCTTCGTGCCATATGGACATGTGTGCCATTTCTTGCATACACCCTAGAATATCGATTCTCTTTTAACTTGTTGTAGTGAGATCGGCTCCTCGTTGCTCGTGGCCGAGAGCCGTCACAATCGCAACCATTGCGGCGATTACAACGACTGTCCAAGCCAGTACCGGAGCGAAACTTCCAGCGAAGCGGTTCTCCGCCACCTTGGCCTGAATCACCGAGTTCCAGGACGAAAGCAGATTTCCCATCTGGTAAGCGAACCCCGGTAGCGTTCCGCGCACAGCCGGAGGCGAAAGTTCATTCAAGTGCGCCGGAATCACGCCCCACGCCCCTTGCACCATGAACTGCATCAGGAATCCGCCGAAAGCGAGCAATCCTACATGATGCGAGTAGGCCCATAACGGGATCGCCGGAATCGCGAGCAAGGCCGCGATGATGATGGCGCGCCGCCGCCCGATTTTTTCTGACAGGTTGCCAAACAGGATCCCACCCGCCAGTGCCCCGAGGTTGTAAACGATCACAATGAAACTGACGGTCCCCGGATTGAAGCCAAGATCTTTATGCAAAAAGGTCGGATAGAGATCCTGCGTGCCATGGCTGAACGAATTGAAAGCGAACATCAATATAACGAGGAAGGCGAAGATGCCCGCATGCGACCAGATATCTTTGCCGAGGTGATCTCCGGATTTTTTCGAGACCTGACCCTGCTGCCATGCAGGGGATTCCTTGACTCGCCGCAGAATGAATATCGCGAGAACGGCAGGGGTGGCTCCGATCACAAACATTCCGCGCCAGCCCACGAACCGGAAGATAGTTCCATAAACCAGAGCGGCAATCAGATAGCCGACGACGTATCCCTCTTGCAGCAGGCCCGAGAAAAATCCGCGTCCTTCTGCCGGCAAGGTTTCAAAGGCGAGCGCAGCTCCCACTCCCCATTCGCCGCCCATAGCGATACCGAACAGAGCTCGCGTTAAGAGAAATGCATGGAAAGTCGGCGCAAAGGCCGATGCCAGTTCGAACATTGAGTAGGCGACGATGTTCAACATCAGCGTGGGACGCCGGCCTATGCGGTCGGCCATCATTCCGAACAAAAAAGCTCCTAAGGGGCGCATCGCCAGCGTCCAGAAGGCGGCCTGCATGATCGTCGACACTTTCTCGTGGAAATTGGCCGCCAGCGCGCTTACGCAAAAAATGAGAATGAAGAAATCGAAGGCATCGAGCGACCAGCCCAGAAAGCAAGCGATGAAAGTATTCCGCTGCTCCGCCGTCAGCCGCCGAAAATGCCCGATGAATTCCATGCCTGCCTTCGTATGTCTTCGTGCCGTATGTGGTTAGCGTTCCATCCTCGACGCGACAGCGGATGCTAGCATAAGCTTTCATTCAACAAGCAAAAATCAACAATCAATAATCGCACTCATGCCAGAACTCGATCTTCCGCAACGGCAAGCCACCGATACCCTAATGCTCACCGGCTTCTGGTACCGGGCTCTTAATGCCGACCGCGTTCATCGCAATCAACTCCACAAAGCCACGCTGCTCGAACTGCCGCTTGTCATCGGCCGCGACCGACAGGGCAAACCTTTTGCGTTGCGCGACTCCTGTCCGCATCGCGGTATGCCCTTGAACTCCGGCCGCTTCGACGGAGAAAACCTCGAGTGTCCCTACCATGGCTGGCAATTTGACGTTCACAACGGACAATGCCAACTGATACCTTCCCTAACTGTCGATCAGACTCTGCGGATCGGTCGCATCTACGCGGGCAGCTATCCCTGCGAAGAGCAGGATGATTTCATATGGGTTTACATTCCCGATCCCGGGCCGCCGGGCGCGGGATTCGGCAAGCCTGCCGAAGCCTGTGAGCCCGCGCCTACCATCGAAAAGTTCAGCTCGAAGTACAAACTGGCCTACCTACAGGCCGAAATGCCTGTCAGCATCGACCACGGCATCATCGGGCTGATGGATCCGGCGCATGGACCGTTTGTCCATCAGGCATGGTGGTGGCGGACCCGGCACAGCATCCACGAGAAGCAGAAGCATTTCGAGCCGATTCCGAACGGATTCCGCATGAGCGCGCACACGCCGAGTTCGAACTCGGCGCCCTACAAGCTTCTGCGGCTTTATGCCGATGCCGATTCCATCACGACGACCATTGATTTCGCGCTGCCTAACATCCGCACCGAGACGATTCGCGCCGGCAAGTACTGGTTCTCCAGCCTGACGACTGTCACGCCGATCGCGCGCGCGCATTGCCGCATCGACGTGGTCGCCGCCTGGAACCTATTCCAGTTGGTTCCGTTCGTTCCCGGCCTGTTGAAATTTGTGTTTGGAAAATTTGTCGAACAGGATCGCCGCACCATGGAAATGCAGGCGGAAGGCCTGAAGCACAATCCACACCTGATGCTGATCGACGACGCCGACCGTCCGGCCAAGTGGTATTTTCAGTTGAAAGCAGCACACCTCGAAGCCAAACGCACGGGCCAGCCGATGAAGCATCCGATGCAGGGCCCAGTTACTTTGAAGTGGCGCAGCTAATCGATCGTTCGATCAGGGCTGAGTGTCGAGCGGATGCGTGCTCTTTTCGTAGAACTCCTTCTGCAGCTTAAGGCTGACGTCGTCGGCTTTGACCTGCTGAATCGTCTTCACGATGGAATCAATCCACCAATTCATCTGATATTCGCCCAATTCCTTTGTAGCGGCTGAGCCTTCTCCAGAGTAGTGATTGGGAAAGCGCGTGTACCACCAGATGCCGGTGTAAACATCTTCAGGAATCTTCTGGCGGGCCTGATCGGCGCCCGATTCGTTGTTGGCGCGGTCCATGTGCACGAGATCTGGACGAGAAACCAACATCTTCGAAGTCTCGCTCTCGCCGGCGTGCATGTCGATCTTCGTCTTCTTGGCCGGGCCGCCGTGATCCGGGCTCCGCTCGTCGAAGATATAGACGACGTAATCGTGCGGCTTTTCGAGTTGCGACTGCGCGAAGTAGGGCAAGAGATGTTCGTTGCCGCCGTGGCCGTTGACGATCAGGATTTTCTTGCAACCATTGCGGGCCATCTCGTCGGTGGTTTCCTGCAGCAGGGCAAGTTGCAGACCGCGGCTGTAAGAGATGGTTCCCGGTTCGTGCCTGGCTTCCGCGATCTGGCCAAAATAGTATTCCGGAAAGACTATCGCGTACTCTTTTTCGGCCGCATGAAGCGCTGCGTAGCGTGCGTCGATGAGATCGGTGCCAAGGGGAAGATGCGGTCCGTGTTTTTCAAGAATGCCAAACGGAAGCAGACATGTGCCTTGCGAACGCTGAATGCCTTCGCGAAAATCCGAGGCCGTGAGTTCTTCCCAGTGGACCGATAGCTTGGATTGTGGAGTTGCGGCTTGAGCGCGGACGAAGCAGGGAAGGCCAGCTACTATTGCGAATGCTAAAAATATTATGTTGAAAGAGTGCCAAAGTCGCTGCGCAGATTTCATGCGGAATCTCCTCTGGCGAGGGATTTTAGCATGGAAACCCGCTATTAAAACGTATTAATAGAAAGATTGGCTATCGTATCAAAGGCTTGATCCACTCATGATCCGAGAGCAGCTTCGTCACCTGCTCATGCATGTCTGGAGTTCTAACTTCGATGTCGGCAAATCCGTCGTGACTTACCGCGATGAAGTAATCAAGGTGGCCGTAGGCCCACGTGGGAACGTAGTACGCGTCCCACCCGACTAGCATCGGTTGGAGTAGGCAGCACGCTGATTCCACGAACTGGTCGTGCCGGAAGTACGTTGCCGGAGCCGCCTCGATCGAACGATTTTCACCGTAGCACCTGCGGAAATTTTCAAACGTCTTGAAGGCAATTGCTTCTTCAAGCTGGTCCCAGACACCCCAGGTCGTAATCCACAAACGAGCGCTACTGAAATGGATTTCGTCATAGGTCAGATGCGCCAACAAACGAGCGAGATAGACGAGTTGATGCGGTTCCTGCATCCCGCGGAGCGCAACTTGGATTGTGGAGCGGGTGGAGTCAGGGAAAGACAGTTGGGTTTCTGCGCACCGTAACCCCATCGATGACAGTGCGGTTTTCGCCTCGTCATTTGTGATGCCAATCATGAATACTGGCTCCAGAAAAGACGTTGTCCTGGGAATGCTCGTACTCCATCTCTCGCAGATAGGCGAGACATGAGGTACGGCAAGTGGAATTAAGTTCGCGCCAAATTCTTACAGTTTCGGCAGCACGATCCCTTTCTGCGCCTGATATTTTCCTTTGCGATCAGCGTAGCTGGTTTCGCAGACTTCGTCCGACTCGAAGAAGATGATCTGGCAAAGTCCTTCGTTGGCGTAGATGCGCGCGGGCAGAGGCGTCGTATTGGAAATTTCGAGTGTGACGAATCCTTCCCACTCGGGCTCAAACGGGGTGACGTTCACGATGATGCCGCAGCGAGCATAGGTGCTCTTGCCAACGCAGATGGTCAGCACGCTGCGAGGGATTTTGAAGTATTCGACCGAGCGTGCCAGCGCGAATGAATTCGGCGGGACGATGCAGATGTCAGTCTGAATCGTGACGAACGATTTTTCGTCGAAGCGCTTGGGATCGACGAGAGCGTTGTTCACGTTGGTGAAGATCTTGAATTCGTCGGCCACGCGCAGATCGTAGCCATAAGAAGACAGGCCGTAGGAGATCACGCCCTCGCGCACCTGCTTCTCGGAGAAGGGATTGATCATGTCGTGTTCGAGGGCCATCTTGCGGATCCAGCGGTCGCTCTTGAGCATGGAACTCCTGAAATTGAGTGATTTGGTGATTTCGTGATTGAGCGACTGCAGACCGGACGGGCATGGATTCCAAGTCAAGAAATCGTCCAATCACCCGATCGCTCAATCACTCAATGCTTCTTGGCTGGTGTGCCTGTCAGTTTACGGGATTGATGCTCCCGTTGACAATCTCTCTTATCTTCCTTAGCATCAATGACTTGAAGCAAAATATTCACCCTGCACCCGGGAGCCCATTGTGATCAAGCTCGACATCATTAACGAAGTGGTGGCCAAAACCGGCATCACCAAGACCAAGGCGGAGTTGGCGGTAGAGACGGTGTTTGAGAGCATGAAGAAGTCGCTGGCCGCCGGCAATCGCATTGAGCTGAGAGGATTCGGCGTGTTCAACGTGCGTCCGCGGAAGACGGGCATCGGGCGCAACCCGCGCACGGGAGCGGAAGTTTCCATTCCGCCGGGACGCGCGGTGCGCTTCAAGCCCGGTAAAGAATTGCAGTCGATCGACTAAGAATTAGCGGCTGAACGCGGCGCGCTGGAAAGCGATCCGCCGCAGCATCGGATGTAGGTGCTTCGCCATCGGGACAAAGGCTGTTCTCCACAGCCGGAACCAATTTTCCTTCAAAACAATCGTCAAGGGGCTGGGATAACGTACCAGAACTTCGCAGAACTGGCTCTTGAATCGGGCCAGCGAGCCTGGGCCCGGACCCATGTTGTAGCGCCTCGCGCCCAGCCGGTACATGTCGCGCATGGCGTGCCAGTGCAGGAACGCAGCTGATCCGCGGTGCTCTGCATCGAATGCGGCGAGCAGACAATGAGCTGTGGTGCGATCGCGAACGATCAGAGTGCTGCCCACGGTCGAGCCGTTGAGGGTCACGGAATAGAGGCGGGCGCGGTTGTAGAACTGGGCTCCGCGCATGAGTTCCAGATAAAACGAGAGCGGCCGCTCAAGGCGGAAGTGCTTGCGGCTGGCGCATTCCTGATACAGCGGCCAGGACTGCTGCAGAGCCAACGGAGAGTCATCCGCCCGGAACTGATATCCGGCATCTTTGCCGCGCCGAATCTTGCGGCGGGCCTCACGATCGAAGCTGGCCAGCGTTTCCTCTTCGCTGTCGTGCTGCTCGATTATGTAGTCCTCCGACAGGACTGGGTAATCGAGCATGTAAGGAAAAGCGTCGATATCGAGAGCATTGCCGCTAGAGGCAATTTCGGTGAGGACTTGTGGATCCGCATGGGTGAAGCGGAGGAACATGAATCCGTTTGATCGCGCCCAGGCGAAGAGTCCGCGGAACATGGACCGAGACAGACCTCCGGAAGACCTTAATGCCGATGGGCCGCGGAAGATCAGGCCGACTTTAGCCGGGCCGAATCCGACGCTCAGGATGCTGACAAAGGCCAGCGGATTGCGGTGGGAACCGCAGACAAGATAGCGGGGCGTGACCCATAGGCGGCGGTAAGGTTCGTTCCAGAAGGGATATTGGTAAACTGAGGCATCGGTGCGGCTCAGGAAGTCATTCCATGCGGGCAGGTCGTTGCGGTCGAGTTCGGACCAGTGGGCGCGAATCGCCGCACTAGTCGACCGTACCTCGATCTCGGAAATCGGGGCAGCCAGACTCATCTGGGAGAACCTAGTTGGGGAGGAACGGTTCGTCGCCCAAAGGCGATTTGCCGACACGACTGCGCTGGGGGTGAATCGAGGCCCGTTTCGGTTATGGGGAGACTGGGATCCGAACGGTGCGTCCCGTGACGCGGTCCATGTTAGGGCTTAAGTCCTATAGCGGAAATGGCCTCTTGGTAATGGCACGAAAGTGACAATATGGGTGGAGGGGTACGAACATGGATTCGGCGTCCTCGTTGTTTGTCGGTCATCGTTCGCATTAGTAGTACTGAATTTGCTCTTTAGTCTGTGAAATGTCGGCTTCGGGAATTTGATCAACAAAACCTCATTTACAATGGAAACACGTCAATGCCGGACCTCCGTTCATGACGTTCTTTGAACATCTGCATGTCGGAACCTAATCCCCCGATTCCCACCTCCACGATCGAGGTTTACTACGCGTTGCCGGTGCCGGAGGGCCCGAAGCCTTCGGAGCGGTATTGGCTGCATGCTTTGCTGCTGATCCTGACGGGGTTTACGACTCTGGTCGTGGGGTCCAGGATGGAATTCAATTTCCTTCACAATCTGCCCGCATTCACGGCTGGAAACGAATACATTCCCTTTTTTCCGATCGGATGGGTTCTGGCCCAACCTTCGCGCCTGCTGCTGGGAATTCCATTCTCGGCGACTCTGCTGGCAATCCTGCTGGCGCACGAGATGGGGCATTATCTTTTCTGCCGTTACTACGGAATCCGGGCGACGCTTCCTTTTTTTATTCCGGCGCCAACGCTGATCGGGACGATGGGGGCGGTGATCCGTATAAAAGGCCGTATTGAATCCCGCGCCGCTTTGTTCGATATCGGCATTGCCGGGCCAATTGCAGGGTTTGTGGTTGCCGTTGCGACGCTGGCGATCTCGCTGACTCTCTCAAAACCACTGGTGCCGGGAATGCCTCCCTCAGATCTGCGCATCGGACTGCCGCAAATCTTTTATTACGTTCACTACATTTTGCGCGCATTTACGCCCGGACGTTCCATTTCCGCTCTCCCACTGAGCCGGGTGTATTTACATCCGACGGCGATTGCGGCGTGGGTGGGGATGTATGCTACCGCATTGAATCTTCTGCCCAGCAGCCAGTTGGATGGTGGGCACATCGTGTACGCACTCGCTCCTGCCGCACACCGTGCAATCTCAGTAATCACAGTTGTCGCGCTGGTCTACCTCGGCTGGTTCGATTACGCGTGGTGGTTCTGGGCGGGCCTGATTGTGGCCATGAATACCCTGACCTGGCGGCATGAGCAGGCGCCCGAATATCCGATTTTGCCGCGGAGTCGGTGGATCTTTGGCGTGGTCGCGCTAGTTATGTTGCTTCTGACGATCACCGTCTCGCCTTTGCAGCCGAGATAATCCAGGCTGTCCGAGTCTGATCTTTCCCTCGTTCGTCATAGACTTGAATATTGAAACGTTTTAATATTCCAGCCGACATGAAATCTATTCTGGTCTCGCTTCTGTTCTCCTGTTCTTTTCTGTCCCTAGCGTCGGCGCAAACCGTCGCGATCGACACGACTCATCCCACCAACCATTTCATTCCGCGCGAGACTCTGGGCGCAGGTGTCGATCGGATCGCGGTAGAGGCCATCGACAAAGATCTGCTGCAACCGACTCTCGGGCAAACGCAGGAATCGGGCTGGCAGCCGGTGACCTATCGTCAGAACACGGAGCTGGCTGTGGAAGCGTGGCATTGGAATCCGAAGGGAACGTGGAGCGATCCGAAGGGGAAAGGCTATTTCGTGGGATCGTCGACACCGACGGAGATGCTCCGGTATTCGTACGGCTATGGTTTGCCGCGGCGAGGTTTCACGCGAAACGACGGAACAGATAATGTCGGCTTCTCGCGGCTGACCGACGCGGACCTGAATACCTTCTGGAAGAGCAATCCGTATCTGACGCAACACTTCACGGGCGAGAGCGATTTGCTGCATCCGCAGTGGATTGTGCTCGATCTGGCTCAGATGCAACAGGTCGATAGCATCCGGATCGCGTGGGGCGAGCCGTTCGCGAAACGATATGTCGTCCAGTACTGGACTGGAGAAGATCCGATCCACCTGCCTACACGCGGTGTTTGGGAGACGTTCCCTCAAGGAAACGTGACAAACGGAAAGGGCGGCACGGAAACAGTGCAGCTGATGGCGACGCCGATGCCAGTTCGATTCGTGCGGATATGGATGACGGAATCCTCGAACACATGCGATGCAGATGGCCCGGGCGATCCACGGAATTGCGTAGGCTACGCGATCCGCGAGCTTTATCTGGGGACAACTACGAAGGGTGGAGCATTCCACGACATTTTGCGGCACACGCCGGATCAGGAGCAGACCACGACCTACTGCTCGTCGGTGGATCCGTGGCACGAAGAATCGGACTTGGGCTCGACCAAGCAAGCGCAGATGGGATTTGATTTGTTCTTTACGAGCGGTGTGACGCGCGGTCTGCCGGCCATGATTCCCGTCGCGATGCTCTACGAGACTCCGGAGAATTCGGCGGCGGAGATTGCCTATATCGAGAATCGCAAATATCCGATTTCGTACGTAGAAATGGGCGAAGAGGCCGACGGCCAATACATGCTGCCCGAAGACTATGCGGCATTGTATATCCAGTGGGCGACCGCACTGCACAAGGTTGATCCGAAGCTGAAACTCGGCGGTCCTTCGTTTCAGGGTGTGAATCGTGATATCGAAGTCTGGCCGGATGCAAGTGGCAGAGTGTCGTGGCTCGGGCGCTTCGTCGACTATTTAAAGCAACATGGACGAATGGGCGACCTGGCCTTCTTCTCGTTCGAACATTATCCGTACGATCCATGCCGAATCCCGTGGGGATCGCTCTATGACGAACCGGAACTCGTGAGCCACATCATGCAGGTATGGCACCAGGACGGAATTCCGGAGAATCTGCCGATGTTTATCACAGAAGGGAATCTCTCGTCGGGAGCCAGCGAAACGTTTCAGGACATTTTTGCGGGAGTGTGGCTGGCCGATTACATCGGGTCCTTTCTGAATGCCGGCGGAAACGGTGTTTATTTCTTCCATTATTTGCCGCTGCATATGGAGCCGGGCTGCGACGCGTCTCCGGGAACGTTTGGCATGTTCACAATTAACAAAAACTACGAAATCCAGCAGCGGCTGGCACAGTTCTTCGTGGCGCAATTAATCAATCACGAGTGGGTGCAAGGCAGTGGCGGCGAGCATGAAGTTTATTGGGGGAAGAGTGATATTGAAGACGGCGCCGGCCACGAGTTGGTGACTGCTTACACAGTCAAGCGTCCGGACGCGAAGTGGGCGGTAATGCTGGTCAACCGCGACCAGGAAGTTGCTCATAAGGTCCGAATTGCATTCAGCGGCAAGGATGGGAATGAACAAAGCTTTGCTGGCCCGGTGGATATCTCGACATTTGGAAGCGAACAGTACCACTGGCATCCTGGACAGATGCGATTCGAGGCGCATGCCGAACACGCAGCCGAGCGAACAATTGTTGCAACTACAAAGGGCTGGGCTGATCCGGATGGACCGATCGTGCGCTCAAAAGAAAATGCCGGACGGGACACGATGTATGAAATTCCGCCGGCATCAGTCGTGGTTGTTCGAGGATCGGTTGGGCAATGATGCGAAGCTTACATCAGCCAGAGCGCGTCCACGTCGACGATCACCTGCGTTCGCGGGATTTTCTGCTGGACGGCGTGGGCGAGCATCGCGCGTAGGGTCGTATTCAGCTTTTCCCGGCTGGGCGATTTCAGTACAAAGTGATACCGGTAGTCGCGCTTGAGCCTCATGATCGGTGCAGCCGCCGGCCCCAGGACGCGCACTCCTTCGTGGCGAGTTTCATTGAACCACTTGCCGAGTTTTCCCGACCATGTCAGGGCGTCGTCGAGATTGTCGCTGCGGACCAGGACATTAGCGAGCGCCGAGTAAGGCGGGTAATGCATCCAGTTGCGGAACTGAAGCTCCTTTTCGTAAAAGCCGATGAAGTCGTGATGCGCCGCAAACTGGACTGCGTAATGATCCTGAAAATATGTCTGCAAGATAACTTTGCCGGGAGATTGTCCGCGTCCGGCACGTCCGGCAACCTGGGTCAGCAACTGGAATGTGCGTTCGGCCGCGCGGAAATCTGGCAGACCCAAGGCCGTATCAGCGCCAACGACTCCCACCAGCGTGACGCCGTGAATGTCGTGGCCCTTGGCGATCATCTGAGTGCCGACCAGCAGATTGATTTCGCCGCTGTGCAGGCGGGCTAGAATGCGTTCGTAATCGCGATGGCCGCGCATGGTGTCGCGGTCCATGCGCGCGATGCGGGCGTGGGGAAAAAGCTGCTGCAATTTTTCCTCGCCCTGCTGGGATCCGACGCCGAAAAAGTAGACGTGCTCGCTCTCGCATTTCGGGCAGTGTTTTGGAACGGTGCGGCGGAAACCGCAGTAATGGCATTCCATCCGCTGATGGATGGGCGCGCGCAGATCGTCCTCAGCGGCGGATTTATGATGGGTGAGCGCGATGGCGCAATTTTCGCACTCCAATGTTTCTCCGCAGGCGCGGCACATCGCGACGAAGGAATAGCCGCGCCGATTCAGCAGAAGGATGGCCTGCTCGCCACGCGCCAGCGTCGCCTCGATTTCCGTTGTCATCGCGCGAGAGACCAGCAGGTCCTGGCCGGTTTCGGCGAACTCCTGGCGCATGTCAATCAGTGAGACTTCCGGCAGCGGCCGATTGCCGACGCGCTGTTTCAGCGTGAGCAACGAATACTTTCCGCGATCGACGTTCGCCCACGATTCAAGCGATGGCGTGGCCGAGCCGAGGACAACGGTCGCGCCGGCGAATTTTGCCCGCATTACCGCAACGTCGCGGGCATGGTAGCGGGGGAGCTCCGCCTGCTTGTAGGAGGTGTCGTGCTCCTCGTCGATGACAATCAGCGCGAGATCGTCAATCGGCGCGAATACAGCCGAGCGCGTGCCGACGACAACGCGCGCTTCGCCACGGCGGATGCGATGCCACTGCGCGGTGCGATCGATGCC
The DNA here is from genome assembly GCA_035945695.1 of Candidatus Sulfotelmatobacter sp. Classification (GTDB taxonomy): domain Bacteria; phylum Acidobacteriota; class Terriglobia; order Terriglobales; family Acidobacteriaceae; genus Sulfotelmatobacter. The sequence continues at coordinate 79,026 of DASYZZ010000004.1, forward strand.
GGTGAGCGCGGAGTGCAGCAGGGCCACCTGATCGCCAAAAGTGAATCGCAGCTGCGCCAGCATGGCCGGGGTGAGGCCAATTTCCGGTACGAGCAGCAAGCTGGACAGTCCGGCATCGAGCGCGCGGCGCATGGCGGCGATGTAGACGGCGGTCTTGCCGGAGCCGGTGACGCCGTGCAGCAGAAACGGTTGAAATTTTCTGGAGTGAACGCTGGCGGCAATCTGCAACACGGTTTCCCGCTGTTGGTCGTTCAGCATCGCCTCGACGGGAACGGAAGAAGATGGGAGATCGCGAGAGAGCGCGAAGCCATCGAGGAAGTCTTCCGCGCCGTCAGCCGGGATTTCTACAATGCGCACCAGTTCGCGCCGGACCAGAGTAGCAAGCGTCGAATCGGGAATTGCAAGCTGGCGAATTTCGCTGACGGGAAGGCGACCGTCGGCGCTGGCCAACGCGGCCAATAAATGCTGCTGATTCTGGTTCAGTTTGGGAAGGCGGGCATCTGGAACCAAAACGGCAATGCGGACGGTACGCGGCACGCTGGGGGCGGCGGTGGATTCGCGCTCGATCAGGCGGTCTGCCACAAGCCGATGCAGCAGGGCCGCGCTTGCGGAAACCTTTGTTCTTAACGTGGCGGCGCGGGACTGGCCATGCTCGGCGAGAAATTCGAGCACTGTGCGGTCGGCTGCATCTCTAGGATTTGCATCGAATCTTTGCTGGTGAGGAGTTTCGAGAATAGCCGCTCCGCGCGCTGAAATGGAATATGCAACTTCGCGTCGAACCTCGGCGGCCAGGGGAAGCATGGTGCGCAATACCTCGCCAATCGGGGCGAGATAATATTCGGCAATCCAAAAGCCTAGTTGCAGCAGGTGCTCGGAGAGCACTGGCTCTCGATCCAGAACGCGGAGGACGGGTCGAATCGTTGTTGGAGAGCCGCCGGGAGCGGCGGAGCCATTCCCTGAGATAAGGCGGTCGCTCAGCGCAATCACGACGCCCTGAAGCTGCTCGCGCCGGAACGGGACGAGAACGCGTCCTCCGATGACGGGTTCGCCGCGACCGTCTTCAAATGAATACGTGAAGGCGCGATCGATCGGCACTGGCAGCGCGACATCGCAGAAGAGCGGCATAAGGAATGTTTACACGATACTTCCGTCCCAGGTTAGCTGCGCGAACCCATTCGACTCGCCTGCGGCTCGCTCAGGGCAGGCTCTGGGCACCCGATGTCGCTTATGGAAAAATCCCAGCGCCCAAGCGTCTTCCAACCCACTCAAGCCGAAGGAAGGCTTGAATGGGCCACCCGCCCTCCTGCGCCGGAAAAGAAATCAGCGGCGGATTCCCTGCGGGAATGACAGAAAGAAAGGCAAGAGCAAAATCTTCCTGAATCGCAG
>DASYZZ010000005.1:0-37367 GCA_035945695.1 Candidatus Sulfotelmatobacter sp.
GACTTCAATACGAAATGGTATCGATAGTCGCGCTTGAGGCGCATGATGGGCGCCGCTGCGGGACCGAGCACACGAACACCCTCGTGACGCGTTTCATTAAACCACTTTCCGATTGTCCCCGACCATTTCAGTGCGTCGTCGAGATTGTCGCTGCGCACGAGCACGTTGGCTAGCGCCGAGTATGGCGGATAGTGCATCCATTGACGGAAGCGGAGTTCTTTTTCGTAGAAGCCGATGAAATCATGCTTCGCGGCGTACTGAACGGCGTAGTGATCCTGGAAATAGGTTTGGAGGATCACTTTGCCCGGTGATTGACCGCGTCCGGCACGGCCGGCGACCTGGGTGAGCAACTGAAAGGTGCGCTCGGCAGCGCGGAAATCGGGAAAGCCCAGAGCGACATCGGCACCAACTACTCCAACCAGAGTTACTCCGTGAATGTCGTGGCCCTTGGCGATCATTTGCGTGCCAACGAGAATGTCGAGTTCGCCTTCGTTGAGGCCGGCGAGGGTTCGTTCGAAATCTTCATGACCGCGCACGGTGTCGCGATCAAGGCGGGCAATGCGCGCCTGCGGGAACATGCCGTGCAGCAACTCTTCCAGCTTCTCTGATCCGGTCCCCAGAAAATAAACGTATTCGCTGCCGCAGTGAACACAGGCTTTTGGAACCGGGGCTGTATATCCGCAGTAGTGGCAAACCATCTTGTGTTCGCGCTTGTGGTGCGTGAGTGAGATGGCACAGTTGTTGCATTCCAGTTTCTTGCCGCAGGTTCGACAGAGAACGACAGAGGAATATCCACGGCGGTTGAGCAGGACCATCGCCTGCTCTTTTCGGTCAAGGCGTTCCTTAATTTCGGCAGCGAGTTTGCGGGAGATAACCTGCTCGTGGCCGGTCTCCTGAAATTCCAGGCGCATATCGACGATCTCGACTTCGGGCAACGGGCGTTGCTCCACGCGATCTGGGAGTTCGATCAGGGCATATTTGTTCTTCTTTGCGTTGAAATACGATTCCAGTGACGGAGTGGCGGAACCCAGAACGACGACAGCATTCGACATCTTGGCTCGCACAACGGCAACATCACGCGCGTGATAGCGAGGCGTTTCCTCCTGCTTGTAGGAAGAGTCGTGCTCCTCGTCAACAATGATGAGGGCAAGATCTGCAACCGGAGCGAAAACGGCGGAACGAGTGCCGACAACGATACGGGCTTCTCCGCGCTTGATGCGATGCCACTGTTCGGCGCGTTCGCGGTCCGAAAGAGCGGAATGCAGGATCGCGACTTCGTCACCGAATATCTGATGAAGGTCGGCCGCTACAGCAGGTGTGAGGCCGATTTCCGGGACCAGGAGGATGGCGCAACGGCCCGCCTCGAGCACGGAACGCATGGCGGCGAGATAGACCGCTGTCTTGCCGGAGCCGGTCACTCCGTGCAACAACAGGCCGGAAAACTTTCGTGCAGAAACCGCGTCGCGCAGCTGCACGAGAGCAGTTTTTTGCGGAGCATTCAGATCGAAGTCGAAGAGAACCGGCCGTGGCTTTGCGCGCGAGACGGTGAAGTCGGCGGCCTCGTCTTCGAGTTTGATGAGCCCTCGCTTGACGAGCGTACTGAGAGTCGTCCGCGGAACATGGAGGGATTGCAGAGTGTCGACAGGAAGGCGTCCCCCAGCAGCTGCGAGCGCGTCAACAATCTTGCGTTGATTTTCGTTGAACTTTCCTTCGGCTGAGACTAGGACGGCGGTTTTGACGGTGCGCCTGGCATCTTGCGCGGCAGAGAGGTCTTCGCGCACGATCCACTTCTTGCGGACCATCCCTTCGAGAATCCTGCGGGACGCGCCAGTGGCCGAGCGGAGAGTTGCTTCGCGAACGAGTTCGGCTTGAGCGGGTGCAAGCGTGCCCTCATGCGAAGTCGCGGCAGACTCCGCCTGCGGATCGAAATCAGGTTTTTCGTTGCGGCCAGCGAGATAGTCGAGCACGCGGAATTCCGAGGCCTGTTCTTCCGGAGTGCGGCGCGAGCGGGCCGACGATCCGGACATACCCGCAAGGTGCAAAGCCATATGGCCCTGCTCGGCTATGCGGAACCCCACGATGCGCTTGAACTCGGCGCTGAGAGGAAGCATCGTGCGGAGGACCTCACCGATGGGCGCAAGATAGTAGTCGGCGGTCCAGCGGCCGAGGCGAAGCAGTCCCTCATCGAGAACCGGCGCGGAATCAAGTACGCTGATGACATCTTTCGTTGCGACCGACGGTTTGCGGTCGTGGAGTTCCGTCACAATCCCGCTCATTCGCTGCTGACGGAAGGGAACCAGTACTCGGCCACCGACAACCGGAGTAATCCCTGCGGTCACACGATAGGTGAAGACCATGTCCAGCGGCACGGCAAGGGCTACGTCGCAGAAGTTGGGCATTGAGGTGAAATCAGTCTAAAGTCTCGGCAAAGGATTTGGCTTCGAGGCGTTGAGATTGAGCAGAGTACGGATGCTAAAGAGAAGAGCGAGCAACAGTGTAACTATGCCGATGTAAGAACGACCCCACGCTGAATACGCTGAACCTGGCACAGAGTATTCTCCCGGAAACAGTTGCTGGAACGCTTTTGGGAAGGCGAAATAGGCGTACATCGGGAGAGAGGTAAGGCACGCAATAGCTGCGGTACCCGCGGATATCCGGGAACTGAGAAACACGAGAATTGCTGCCGTGATAAAGAGGAGGATGCCGATTTCAGCCATATTGAGCAGCCGGGCCGTTATCTGGCCACCCGAGAACTCGGTCTCTTCAAGTGGAGATGTGAAGCGCCAAATCAGTATCGCGCACAGCAGGTACGCCGCGGGTTCTCGCAGTTTCCATTTCATTTGTATTCACCGCGGTCGTACTAGCAGTTGGGTGATAGTGAGACATATTGAGGCCTCCAACTATTCTCCCGATTTCGGCGGCGGCTTCAATCCCAGATACTTCATCACCATCTGCAGGTCTTTCCATGCCTCGCCCTTCTGCCGCGGATCGCGCAGCAAGAATGCCGGGTGATACGTGACCGCGAGCTTCGCCCCCTGCCACGAAGGATCGCTGCTGCGTGCGCCCGAAGGCATGAAATCGTAAAAACGTCCGCGAAGTTCAGACATAGGCGCGTTGATCGCCAGCAGATTTTTAGCGGCAACCGCACCCAAGGCGACAATCACTTTCGGCTTGATCACGGCGATCTGGCGCATGAGAAAAGGAGAGCACGTATCGCATTCATCCCGCTCCGGCGTGCGATTCCCAGGGGGGCGGCATTTCACAACGTTTGCGATGTACACATCCTCGCGGCGAATCCCCATCGCCTTGGTCATGTTATTGAGGAGTTGACCAGCGCGGCCGACAAACGGTTCGCCCTGTGCATCTTCGTCGGCCCCGGGACCCTCGCCGACGAACATCAGTTCCGCTCGCGGATTGCCGACGCCGAACACAATCTGTTTACGTCCCTGCTTGTGCAGCTTGCAACGCGTGCAATCGCCAAGGTCTTCGCGAATGAGCTTCAGCGCGGAAATGGGATCGGTTACGCCCTGTTCGGGTTTTGGGCTGAGAACTTCGAAAATCGATTCGTCTTTAGGTTTCGATACGACGGCGGATTTTTTTGCGGGCATTTCGTCTCGCGGGTCCAGGTCGGGCGCAGGTTCGGAACTTTCTACTAAGGGTTCAGTCGCGGCTGCTTGTACCGGAGCGCCTTCGCGCCGGTAGAAATCGTAGATCCCAAGTTCGTTGTAGTAGCGGACGCGCTCGGCAAGGGCGCGGCGCAGTTCGGGATTTTTCGTTGAGGGCACGGGAACTTCGAAATTATACGTGAGGAGCTTCTGCTAATCGTGAGAGGAATCAACACGCAGACCAAAAACGCGGCTCAGGCTTTTACGGGAAACTTCCGCGGATGCCGCAGCTTCACAATCTGATCCAGCACCCGTTGCGCGACTTCCCACTTCGTGGTCTCCGGGACGTCCACGACTTCGTCGTGAGTGATGATCGTGACAGCATTGCGATCGGAATCAAATCCAACGCCTTCGCGGGAAACATCGTTGACGACGATCGCATCGAGATTCTTGGAGACAAGCTTCTGGCGAGCATTTTCCAGAACGTTTTCGGTCTCGGCCGCGAAGCCGACCACGATCTGAGAACTCTTCTTCAGCGAGAGATCTTTCAAAATGTCCGGAGTCGCTTCGAGTTCCAGCGTCATCGGGCCCTTGCGTTTGATCTTCTGACCGGCAGCGTTTTTCGGACGATAGTCCGACACGGCAGCAGTCTTGATGACAATGGTCGACTGCGGCAGCAGATTTAGCACAGCATCGTGCATTTCCTGCGCCGACTCGACTCGAGTCACTTCTGCCGCTCCGGGTGGAGTCAGCGACGTTGGGCCGCTTACCAGCAGCACGCGCGCTCCGCGGCGCAGCGCCGCTTCGGCAAGAGCGTATCCCATGCGTCCGCTGGACCGGTTCGTGAGGTAGCGCACAGGATCGATCCTCTCGCGGGTCGGACCGGCGGTGATCAGCACCGTCTCGCCCTGCAGATCCTGCGATGCTCCGAGAGCTTCAAGAACAGCGGCGACAATCGTTTCGTTTTCGGCAAGCCGGCCTTGGCCAGTCATGCCGCAGGCGAGATATCCCGACCCGGGCTCCACGATCTTCACGCCTCGTTTGCGCAGGATCTCGAGATTGGCCTGCGTCGCCGCGTGATTCCACATATTGACGTTCATGGCCGGCGCGACGATCACGGGTGACGTGGTCGCTAGAAAGAGCGTCGTCAGGAAGTCGCTGGCGATGCCTTGCGCGAAATGCGCGAGCACATCTGCCGTCGCAGGAGCAACGACGAGGGCATCGATCGATTGAGCGACTGCTATGTGTTCGATCGCGGAATTAATGTTTGGCTCGTTCTCCTCGCCGGACGAGAACATGCCCGTGATGACCTTCTCTCCTGAGAGCGCGGCGAACGTGAGGGGCCTGACGAACTCCTGCGCCGCGCGCGTCATGATGACCTGCACCCGGATGCCACGGTCCTGCAGCAGGCGAACGATTTCTGCCGCTTTATACGCCGCGATTCCACCGGTGACGCCAAGCGCGATCTTCATGGAATTTTGATTGTTGATGTTGGATTGTCGATTCAAAACCGTGCACGATCGTTCAACAATCGGCCCACCGAGCCTAACTTTGTCCGAGAGCCTTATCGATGGACTCGGATGCCTGCTCAGCGGCGGAGCGGGTTTCTGGGATTTCCCACTTCACCTTGCCCGCGCGAATTTCATCCTGCGCGATGCGGCAGGGCTTGCGCGAGTTTGTATCGACCACGGGAGGCGCGCCCGACTGGAGTTGCCGTGCACGCCGTGCTGCCACCAAGATATATCGGTAGTTGCTGTCGAAACCTTCGATCAACTTCATTGGAATCTCCATTCGAAGACAGGTTCGAAGTTAAATCAGTGCCGAGCGTCAATCGATGTATTCCGCAGAACATGTCCAGCTTTCGGCTTGTCCCGCATCTGCTGTAAGTCCGGACTCGACGCCCGTTTTCCGGCGTCCATCAAATGATACCGCGAAAACTAAGAGTCTGCCGAGCCTTCGGGGTCACTAAAGGACGCAAGAATGCGTTGCACCTTCTCCTTCATATTGGCTAGCCGTAAACGTTCCGCGCGTTCCATGATCGCAGTCTCTTGCTCGGAAAATGCCCTCTGGTCGCGGCGGAGGCGCTCCGAGAGCACGATGGACACGAGCCGGTCGGCAGATTCCTCCAGCCTGTCGTTGATTAGAACGTAGTCATACTTGTCGTATTCTTCGATCTCGCGCCTGGCTGTAATCAGGCGGCGCTGGATGACGTCCCCGGAATCTTCGCCTCGGTTGCGCAGTCGCCACTCCAGCGTTTTGCGATCAGGAGGAAGCACGAAGATGCTGATGGCGTCGCTGAGATTCCGCTTGATCTGAGCCGCACCCTGCACGTCGATGTCGAGAAGAAGATCGTTGCCCTTTTGGCCTGCATCACGAAGAAACTGTCGTCCGGTTCCGTAGAAGTTGCCGTGGACGCAAGCGTGCTCGAGGAGTTCGCCGGCTTGAATCATCCGCTCGAATTCATCACGCGAGATAAAGAAGTAATGCTTGCCATTCTGTTCACTACCACGCGGCGCCCGCGTGGTGTAGGAAATGGAGAACACGAGATTAGGAACCAGTTTCAGAAGCTCGTTGGTTAATGTGGATTTTCCCGAACCAGATGGAGCAGAAATGATGTAGACGAGTGGTTTGCGGTTTTCGCTCATTCCAGGTTCTGCACCTGCTCGCGCGATTTTTCGATCTCCGACTTCATGGCCAGTCCAGCCTCTGTAATCTTAAGGGCTTCCCCGGCGAGGCCGGAAGTCTTCGAAAGTAGAGTGTTGGCCTCCCGGTTCATTTCCTGCAGGAGGAAGTCGAGTTTCTTTCCGATCTCTCCGCCTTCGTCGAGCAACCCAAGGAAATGCTGGATGTGGGTATCGAGGCGTACGACCTCTTCCTGGATATCACTGCGATCGACGAGCAGGGCGGCCTCTTGCAGGACGCGCTCGCGATCGACCGTCGACCCCAGTAGTTCCTGAAGCCGCGAATTCAAGCGCTCGGTATAGTTTTGCAGCACAGCGCGGCGATGCTGCTGAACGCTCTTGCTCGCTTCGGATAGGTGAGCCATGCGCTCGCGCAGTTCACGTACGATGCCGCGGCCCTCTTCCTCACGCATCTGATTCAGACGGCCAAGCGCGTCGCCGACTTTGGCCATCACCGCGGTCTCAATTGCTCCGTCCGCCTGATCGGTTGCGGCATCGAGGGCGCCCGGAATACGCAGCACCGCGTTCAGATCAGGCTCGATTGCCAGAGAGAACTCTGCAGCGGCAGCCCGGAAAGCGGTGATATATCCGCCGATAATTTCGCGGTTCAGAGCAAAAGCCTCGCTGCTGGTTCGTTCCAGACTCAGCGAAACCTCCACATGACCACGCGCCATCTTCTCTTTAAGCAGGCGGCGAAGTTGCATCTCCAAAGAATCCGTGCCCGAGGGAAGACGGAAATGCAGGTCGAGGAACCGGTGATTCACGGACTTCAGGGAGAGCACGAATGCCAGTCTTCCATTGGACTTCGATTTGTCCGCAGCGGAAGGCGCTTCGGGCGCAATTTCGCCGCGCACCTGCGCAAAGCCGGTCATCGAGCGAATTGGAATGTTAGATCGCATATTCAATTTCCGGCCACTGCATTGGGAATGTCGGCATTCGCAAACTGCAATTCATAAAGGCGGCGATAAGTGCCAACCTGCTTCATCAACTCTTCGTGTGCGCCCGTCTCCGCGATCCTGCCGTTTTCAATGACCACGATCCGGTCGGCGCGGCGAACTGTCGATAACCGGTGCGCGATCACAAAGACTGTGCGTCCACTCATCAGGTTGTGCAGAGCAGATTGAACCAGAGCTTCCGATTCGCTGTCGAGCGCAGACGTCGCCTCGTCAAGAATCAGAATTGGGGCATTTTTCAGGAGCGCCCGCGCAATGGCCAGACGCTGCCGCTCGCCTCCGGAAAGCCGCACGCCCCGCTCTCCGATAACAGTATCGTAACCTGAGGGAAGCGCCATGATGAAATCGTGAGCCAGAGCAGCACGGGCCGCTGCCTCGACCTCTTTCATCGCAACGTTAGGCTGGCCGTAGGCGATGTTATTTCGAACTGTGTCGTTGAACAGCACGGTCTCTTGCGTCACAATTCCGATTTGCGAACGTAACGAGGCAAGCGTCACGTCCCGCACGTCGCGGCCATCGATGAGCAGGCGTCCTCCGGTGACATCGAAGAATCGCGGTATCAGGTGGACGAGCGTGCTCTTGCCCGCGCCGCTCGACCCGACGATGGCGAGGACTTCACCCCTTCGCACCTCGAGTTCGATATTGTGCAAGACCTCATGCGTTTCGCCGATGCCACCATCATTCGTGTACGCGAAACTGACCTGCTCGAAGCAGACGCTCTGAGAAAACTTGGGCAGAGCCTGAGCCCGCGGTTTCTGCTTCACATCATCTTCCACGTCCATGAACTTGAAAATTTCAGACGAAGCGCCGAGGGCCTGCTGGAAATTGTTATAGAACAGCGCGAACTTGCGGACGGGATTATAAAGACTGAAGACGGCAGTGATGAAGGCTACGAACACGCCCGGCGTCATCTGATTATGAGCAATGCGGTCGCGCCCGAGAAGGAGCAGCATGGCGATACCAATCACTCCAAAGACATCCATCAGAGGCGAGCTGATTGCAGCCGCGGCCACGGACCGAAGGTTTGCTCGGAATAGGCGGCGAGCGGCGCTCCTGAATCGCGACAGTTCCCAATCTTCGGTATTGAAGGCTTTTACGATTCGGTTGCCTGTGATGGTCTCATGCAGGATATTCTGAATTTCCGCCAATTTGTCTTGCCCATGACGGGTGGTATGGCGAACGCGCAACCCGATCTTGCGCGACGAGAAAATAATTACTGGTACGAAGACGAGTAGGACCCAAGCGAGATCTCCTCCCAGCATCACGACAACTATGGCGACTGAGAAGAACGTAAAGAACTGCTGCAGGAGTTCCGAAAGAACGGTCGACATTGCATATTGCACGCGCTCGATGTCGTTCACGATCGTCGACAGCAGAGTGCCGGTCGTATGTGTGGAGAAGAATGCTGCGGAGCGACGAAGCAAGGTGGTGTAAAGATCGTCGCGCAGGTCGGTAATCATTCCGAATCCCGCATGATTTACCAAATATGTTCCGGAATAGTCGCAGATCCCCTTCAGGATCGTGGAAGCGACTAGTGCAAACGCGACAATCGTCCAGGCATTCGTGAAATGCGAAGGGACGAAATGCTGGAGGTAGACAACATGGTGCGTGCCCGGGATTTCGAATAGCTTAATTTCCATCGAACCCGTGGCCGGATTCAGAACCCGGTCGAAGACTGGCCGGACCAGCAGGTACTTAAACGCATCCAACGCGCCAACGGCGGCCATCAGCAGTACCGAGAACACGATTTGCCACCAATACGGGAGTGCGTAGCGGATGAGCCGGATCAGTTGACGCATGAGTCTCCCGCACCTGGGACGCAGCCGCTTGCTGACGCTGGAATTGAGATGCCGTGCAAGGCTTTATTTTACTTGAGTCCTCACCGTGGCAGCGCCTTTCCCTATGCCTGAAGCTTCCTGCGCAACGGTCAGAAGTCCCGCTCGGCCGCGGGCTGGACAGATAGCAGATCGATGGCTCCGTCATGTCCGGTGACATTCACCTGAAGCCAGGTAAACGTCCAGACTCCTGCCCTCTTGGATGCAATTGCCCGGATTGAGCCTTTGCCGCGCGGGCCCGAGATCGGAATCTTGAGATCGGCTTTGCCCGAGCTTCCGTTGACACTCAACTCGCCTGAAATAAACCAGCCGGCTCGGATGGGCTCGCCGATTTGCTCCCGCACGAGTGGGTTTAAAGGTGCGCGGGATATCGCCTGATTGTAAACATCGCTGTGATGAAAAGACTCTGTGACGATCGCCAGCACGATTGCCACAAATGCGCCAATGAGAACCAGCAGCGTGAGGCAGCCGAGAGGAATCTTCCAATTCGCATTTCGTTCGAGCCAACTCTTCTGCATCGGCTCGGGTTGAAGGGGATACGGTGCCTTTGTCATGTGGCCGCCAGCATCAATTCGGGCTGTCGCGATGCACGACCTTGACTCGATATCCTGCCCGCCGCAGATGCTTCCCGACTTCCTCCGCCATCATCACGGACCGATGCTGCCCACCGGTACAGCCAAACGCGATCGTCAGGTAGCTTTTTCCCTCATGCACGTAATGGGGTAGCAGGTAGATGAGCAGCTTGGAAATCCGCTTGATGAATTCCCGCGTCTGCGGAAACGAGCGAATGTATTTCGCAACCCGCGGATCACGGCCGGTCAGAGGACGGAATTCCGGAACGAAATGCGGATTGGGCAAGAACCGCACATCGAACACCAGATCCGCATCTTCCGGCACGCCTTGGCGGAATCCGAAACTCACAGAAGAGACGAGAATGCTTTTCTCAGACGAGTGCTCGAGGAATCGTTCGTTGATGTAGGCCCGAAGTTCATGGACGTTGAACTTCGAGGTGTCGATTACATAATCGGCGAGGCGGCGAATCGAGCTGAGATGGCGGCGCTCTTCTTTTAGCGCTGATTTAACAGGAGAGTCCGTGCCCAGAGGGTGGGGGCGTCGCGTCTCGCTGAAACGCCGGAGCAGAACGGCATCCGAGGCCTCGAGGAAGACGACTCTCGTCGGAATCATGCGCCGCACTGACTTCACGATCCCCGGCAGTTGCTCGAGCTTCGTCCCTTCCCGGACATCGACCACCAGCGCGGTCCGGCGGATGCCGCGCGAGCGAAGCGCCAGTTCGGCGAACTGAGGAATCAGTTCCACCGGAAGATTGTCGACGCAGTAGTAGCCCAGGTCCTCGAACGCCTTCAGGACCGAAGCCTTCCCCGAGCCGCTCATTCCGGTAATGATGACGAGTTCCGGCCGGCGCTCGACCGCGCCCGATGACCTTGCCTTCTTGCCGTGCGGGCGTCTTTTACTTGAAGGCGCAGATTTCCGGAGGGCCATGCACTGGATAGTAGCATCGAAGCCGACGCCTCGTTTTCCCCAGCGAGTGGCAACTGAGATACCGGCGCTCTCCTGAATTTCGGATTGTAGAAAATCGTAATTGCAGATTGTCGGATGGCGGCACGCACCTGTAATCTATGGCGTCATGAAAAAGTTTGAAGAGCTCACGGAACGCGAAGTATTGGCACTGGCGATTGCCCTCGAGGAGGAAGACGAGCGCGTCTACTCGGACTTCGCCGAAGGCTTGCGCTCGGACTATCCGGCAACAGCCTCGATGTTCGAAGGCATGCGCGAGGAAGAGTCCGGCCATCGCCGGCGGTTGCTGGAGCTTTACCGGCAGAAGTTCGGCGAGCATATTCCTCTCATCCGGCGGCAGGACGTCCGCGGATTCGTCGAGCGTCCGGCCTTGTGGCTGGTGCGCCCGCTCCGCATTGAAGCCGTGCGCAAAGAGGCCTCGACCATGGAGGTTGAGACCCGCCGATTTTATGAAAAAGCGGCAGCCAGAACGCAGGATGCCAGTATCCGGCAGCTCTTGGACGATCTGGCGACGGAAGAGCGCGGACACGAAGTACGGGCCCAGGAACTCGACAAGCAGAAATTGCCCGACAACGTGAAGGCTGACGAAGAGGTCGCGCAGCGCCGCTTGTTCGTGTTGCAGATCGTGCAGCCTGGGCTGGCAGGCCTGATGGATGGTTCGGTATCGACGCTGGCCCCGGTATTTGCAGCGGCGCTCGCAACCCAGAAGAGCTGGGACGCATTCCTGGTTGGCCTGGCGGCTTCTGCTGGAGCCGGCATCAGCATGGGATTTGCCGAGGCACTATCCGATGACGGCAGCCTCACTGGACGAGGACATCCCTGGGTGCGAGGAGTGATCTGCGGCCTCATGACCGCTCTCGGGGGCATTGGACACACCCTGCCATTTTTGATCAACGATTTCCGCCTGGCGCTATGGGCGGCGGGCGCGGTGGTGTTGGCCGAACTTGGGGTAATTACGTGGATTCGCCGCCGCTACATGGATACGCCGTGGGTGACTGCGGCGCTGCAGGTCGGACTCGGCGGCGTGCTGGTATTTATAACGGGAGTGTTGATTGGAAGTTCGTAAGCCCGGTTAGCGGAGGCCCTGATCCCGAGCCCCAGATCCCTAATCCCTGATCAGCCAGTCCATCGCTTCTTCCCGCGTCTTGAACGTCGGAAAATCGCGTTGCGAAAAGCTTTTGAAGTTCTCATAAAACACGTGTGGTAAATCTTCGGCGCCCACCCACGCTGACTTTTTTACGTACGGACGATCCAGCGTCAGCACCTCCTTGATTCGCGTGGCGACTTTTTTGTCGACCTCTGCTCCCGTGAAATCCGCGAGAGTCAGCACTGAACCCTTTTCGTGCCGCGCGACAGCCGCCCGCACCTGATCGAGCAGCAGCAGCATCTCCCTGATCTTGCAGTGGCTGAAATCAATAAGGAAGATGGCTTTTTCTTTGTGCTTCACAAACGAGAGCCGTTCTTTGACTTCATCATCGGAAATCACCCCAGCAGCGCCTCCACTACGCCATAGGCCCCATCCAGCGCGGCATCCAGGGCGGACGCATCCTTGCCACCAGCTTCCGCCAGATCCGGACGCCCGCCGCCCTTGCCACCGACCTTCTCCGCAACCTTCCCGACCACCTTGCCCGCCTGCACGCGCGAAACAAGATCCTTCGTCACGCCCACAATCAGCGCAACATTCCCGTCCGATGCAGATCCCAGTACAACGACGCCCGATCCGATCTTGTCCCGCAACTGATCGACCAGCGTGCGCATCTGCGGGCGCTCCAGATTGTCCACCCGATGCGCCAATACCTTTACGCCCTTGACTTCTTTCACCTTCTCGCCAATATTCGCTGCCGACGACGACGCTGACTTCATCCGCGCCAGGTCAAGTTCCCGCGCCAGTCGCTTGATCTCAGCATCTTTCTTCTCGAGTTCCGCCTTCAACGCCTCAGCCGGAGAGAAGGATTCTTCAGCGTCGGACCCTACATCAGAAGCGGGTGTCCCATCCTTTCGTGTTTTTGGCGAACGGGTGGGAGAGACGAACCCCGACACCACGTTCTCCAGTTCGTGATCCTTCCGGAAGTGCTTGAGCGATCCCTCGCCGGTAATCGCCTCCACGCGCCGCACGCCCGACGACACGCTGTTTTCTTTCAGAATCTTGATCAGCCCGATCTCGCCAGTCGCGGCAGTGTGCGTCCCGCCGCAAAGTTCGGTGGAAAAGTCGCCAATCCGGATCACGCGGACCTTGTCCCCATACTTCTCTCCGAACAGCGCCATGGCATGGTATTCATTCACTGCGACGTCGATCGGAACGTCGGCGATCGTTTCGACCTTCCGGTTGCGCAGTACCTCTTTATTAATAATGTCCTCGATATCCTGCAGTTCTTCGTCTGCGACTGCCGTGAAGTGCGAGAAGTCAAACCGCAGATGTCCCGGAGCGACCAGCGATCCTGCCTGCTTCACATGCTTGCCCAGCACCTCGCGCAGTCCGGCATGAAGCAGATGCGTCGCAGTGTGATTCCGCATCGTCGCCTCGCGGACGTCAGTATTCACGACAGCATCCACCTTGGCTCCCACGCGGATCGGAGATTTCGCGATCACCTGGTGCGCGCGCACTCCCTGGATCGGGTAGTAGCAGCCCTTCACATCAGCGACGACAGTGTTGTGATCGTCGGAATACAGCCACCCGCGATCTCCAACCTGCCCGCCCGCTTCGGCATAAAACGGCGTGTGATCGAGAATGATTTCGCCCTCGTATCCCGCCTCAAGCTGCTGCACGCCCTTTCCGTTGTGAATAATGGCGAGCACTTCGCAGTTGTCCGACCGTGTCTGCCGGTATCCTTCAAAATCCGACTTCGGCAGTGCCTGATACGCGGGATTCGCAGTCTGCTTCGCCGCACCTTTCCAGGAGGCGCGAGCGCGGGCCTTCTGCTCATCCATTGCACGGTCGAAACCGGCACTGTCAAACCGAATTCCAAGATCGCGGCAGGCGTCCTCGATAAAATCTTTGGGCAGGCCGAATGTGTCGTAAAGTCTGAAAGCCTTGGCTCCAGCGAGTTCCACCGGGACATCCAACCAGCGGCTGAGAACCTCAAGAAAATAACTAACAGCGGCAAGGGTTTCTTCCCTATTGCTTTGCGTCAGTAGCGCTGCGTAGTGAGCCTCTTGAATGTCGATCTCCTGAGTAGTAAGTCCTCGGACATCTCTGACGGTCTTTTCGTGGGACTCCCATGCTTCTCGAACCGCCGAGGCGATCTCGCTGTACAGTTCGCGGAGTGCGAGTTCGAGCGTGTTCGCAAATCGAATCTCTTCCGCGCGCACAGCCTTCGAAACGCGCTCCACTGTCTCATTCAACTCAGGATACGCATCCTGCATCAGATCCCGGACCGCAAACACCATCTGATAAAGGAACGGCTTCGTCTGTCCGAGCAGTCGTCCATGAGTAATCGCCCTGCGGATGATCTTCCGCAGCACATACCCGCGCCCCTCATTCGACGGCAGAACTCCATCGGAGATCAGGAACGTCGCAGCACGTGAATGATCCGCAATGACGCGCAGCGAAGCCGCCGATTTCGTATGCGCCTCTTTATTCAGTTCCTTCTTCAGCGACGCCCCGGTCAACTCCGCCGCCCGCTTAATCAAGGGCGTAAACAGATCCGTCTCGTAATTCGAGATCACGCCCTGCAGCACCGCTGTCACGCGCTCAAGCCCCATCCCGGTATCGATCGAGGGCTTCGGCAGCGGAGTCAGCTTGCCCGAGACATCCCGATCAAACTGCATGAAAACCAGATTCCATATCTCCACATACCGCCCGCACTCGCACCCGAACGTGCAATCCGTGTGCCCCTGGTCCGACGCGCTCGCGCCCATGTCGTAGTGAATCTCGCTGCACGGCCCGCAGGGCCCGGTATCGCCCATCTGCCAGAAGTTATCCTTCATCCCCATCTCGAAGATGCGATCCTTCGGAACGCCTTGCCCGAGCCACAGGTCATAGGCCTCGCTGTCGCGCTCCACGCCGTTTTCGCCCTTAAAAACGGTCGCGTACAGCTTGTCTTTGGGAATTCCGAACCATTCGGGTGAGGTGATCAGTTCCCACGCGTATGCGACTGCATCTTTCTTGAAGTAGTCGCCAAAGGAGAAATTCCCGAGCATCTCGAAAAACGTGTGATGCCGGTTGGTGAAGCCGACGTTCTCCAGGTCGTTGTGCTTCCCGCCCGCCCGGACGCACTTCTGCGAGGTTGTGGCCCGCGAATAGTCGCGCTTCTCGAGTCCGAGGAAGACGTCTTTGAACTGGTTCATTCCGGCATTGGTGAACAAGAGCGTGGGGTCGTTCGCCGGGACGAGGGACGACGAGTGCACTTCCTTGTGGCCCTTTTGCACAAAGAAGTCCAGGAACTTTCTGCGGATTTCCGAGCCTGTCAGCATGAGGTCTCATTTTAAATGATGAGGGCAGGAAACGGCCCCAAAGCTGCTGTCCTTCCGTGCGGACCGCGTTTGGCGCAGATGGTTGTTGCCGGAATATGTCGTGATACGATACATATATCGTGATACGATATATTTGTCGGAGATGATCGGGTCACGATACAATCGGCGCATGAAAAAGCTCACCCTGGCGGATTATCAGGCTCTGGCGGAGTTCCGGTATCAGATCCGGAAATTCCTTCGCTTCAGCGAGCAGGCGGCGCACGCGGCGGGCATCGAGAAGCAGCAATACCAATTCATGCTGCAGATTAAAGGGATGCCGGCGGGAATGCGGCCTCGGATACGGGATCTGGCGAACCGGTTGCAGGTTCAGCATCACAGCGCTGTGGAATTGATCAACCGGCTGGAATCGCGGGGATTCGTGAGGCGGGAACGGGGAACGGACGACCGGCGGGAAGTGCTGCTTGCACTGACCCCGAAAGGGGAACGAGTGGTGAGCGAGTTGGCGATGCATCATCACGAGCAATTGCAATCCGCGGGGCCGAGGCTGGTTGCTGCGCTGCAGAAACTGCGTCTGGGGAAGCACGCTCCGAAGAAACGAACAGTTATTGGAACCAGAACGGCGAAAGCTGGATGAAACATCTGCGTTAGAAATCCATTTCACAAGTTACTTCGTCAGAGTCCGCAATGTTTGCGGAACGGGGTGCGGTGTGAGTAGCCGAATTTAGGCGAAGCGGTCATAACTATGCAAGATACGATTAATGCAACATCAGGAAAGAAGGGTTCGGGGCCACGGGAGCGGCTGCTGGTAATCTCGCTCCTCGGGATTGGCGTGGGCGCACTGGGCGGGTTCGTGGCCGAGGCCCTGCTGCGCGCCATCAATTTTCTGACCGACCTTTTCTTCTTCGGTCAATGGAGCAGCGCTTACCTTCCGCCAAACACGGCGCCGCATCATTGGTGGCATCTGTTCCTGCCCGCGGCCGGGGGACTCGGCGTAGGCCTGCTCGTACAGTACTTTTCTCCGGAGATCAAAGGCGACGGCATTCCCGAAGCCATGGCGGTAGTGCTGACCAAGGGCAGCGTCGTGAAACCGCGCGTGAGCTTCTTCAAGCCGCTGAGCGCGGCGATCACCGTCGGCACCGGCGGCCCGTTCGGCGCCGAAGGTCCGATCATTCAAACCGGGGCGGCCCTGGGATCGATTATCGGCCAGATGATCCCCTCATCTCCCGCAGAACGAAGAATCCTGCTGGCCTGCGGAGCGGCCGCTGGGCTCGCAGCCGTGTTCAAGACGCCATTTGCCGGCGTGATGATGGCGATCGAACTGTTGGTCTTCGAATTCCGCGCGCGATCGTTCATTCCGATTGCGCTCGCCTCCGCGACCGGGACCATGGTGGCGATGGGGTTCCGCGGCGGGCTGCCCGTATTTCCCCTGCAAACGAACTATCACTTCCACGCTGCGGAATTGCCTTTCTTCGTTCTGCTTGGCGTGTTGTGCGCCGGACTTGCCTGGCTGATGACGCGCGCTCTTTACATCTGCGAAGAATTCTTCGAAGAAATGAAAGTGTGGTTCCCGCTGATTCCGGCTCTAGGCGGGCTCTTCGTCGGAATCCTGGGTCTGTTTTATCCAGAGGTTCTGGGCACGGGATACGCCGTGATTGCCAACATACTGGCTGTCCCCCAACCGCTTCACCATCTCGTCGGAATTGGCGTAGCCAAGCTGGCATCGTTTGCGGTAGCACTTGGATCGGGCGCTTCGGGCGGAACGTTCGCTCCGGCACTGATGATCGGCGGAAGCCTGGGCGCGGCATTCGGTTCACTCGTCCACATGGTGCTCCCGAATTCTTCGGCAATTGGAATCTATGGAATGGTCGCGACCGCGGCGCTGTTTGGAAGCATCTATCGCGCCACTCCAAGCGCAATTCTGTTCATGCTCGAAGTGACTGGAGCCTACAACGCGTTCTTGCCGGTCTTCCTGGTCGCAGTCGTTGCGGACCTTGCCGTGCATTACTTCATGCGGACCACGATCAACACGGAACGGCTGGTCCGTCGCGGAACCCTCGTTCCGGACGCCTACACGGTCGATCCGATGAAGCTGATGCGTGTGCGTGATGTCATGAAAGCCGACGTCGATACCGTGCATGGGCATCAGCAAGTCTCGGAATTCCTGACCGACGTGATGAATCACGGGTCGGTTCCGGTCGTCGATGCGAATGCGCACATTGTTGGCATGCTCCGCAGAAGCGATTTGCTTGCGGCGAAGCCCGAGGCGAAGGCGGAGGACCTGGCGCAGCGAGAATATCCACTCGTCTATGCCGACGAAGTCGTGCACGACGTGGCCCTGCGCTTCGTGCAGGAAGAGTTAGGCCGATGTCCCGTTATTGATCGCAAAACCGGTGAGCTGGTGGGCATTCTTACTGCTTTCGATCTTCTCAAGGCAAAGGATTGGGAACACCTGCAAGAAATGTCGGAGCCTGCAAGGTTGTGGGGACGGAACGAGGCGTGACACTCGCCACATCCGCATACCTGACTTATATTGCGTTACTCAATGTTGCCTTTCCGGACGTTACGTTAGTAGTAGGGCTCTCGCACGGCTTTCCACACTGGGTACTCCGCCCTGCCTAGGTATAATGAGAATACACAGCAATGAATCTGGACCGAATTGGGTATGGCTTTGCCGTTTTGGCGGTGGTGTGTGTATTGTCGGTTTTCTTTTTTCCGGCGATGCAAGGGCCATACTCGGTTGTACACGGGCCGGTAACAGCATTGCTGGCCATCCGGGCCGCGGCACGTTTGCGTCTGGTGATTCAGGCTGGACTGAACGCGCTCAGACTATGGTTGGCCTGCTCGCTGGCGCTGATGCCGTGGGCAATGATGCAAATCGAAGAATTTCGGTTCGGAAGCTCCTCGGCCGGGAGCGGTTTAGTCCTGCGTTGCTGATTTCCTCTCTGTAGTACGCTCCCCAAAACTCCCTTTGCGCCGCTGCCGACGATGGATTCTGCTCAGGCGGGCATTTTCCATGGGTCGTGGCCGTCCAAAGTCTTTCCGCCACTTCAGACTTCGTTCGAACTGTATTGAGGAGGATTCCAGTGACAAATGTAAAGGCAGTAACGCTTGTAACCATACTTATTGGTGTATTGTCGTTTGCGGGTTGCAGCAAAAAGGCCGCGAAGGCCACTCCGCCAGCGCCCCCGGCTCCGCCATCGCCGACCGCAACTCTGGCCGCGAATCCTGCCGTAATCGAGCAGGGACAACCCACCACACTGACCTGGCAGACAGGCAATGCCACCGATGTGACGATTGCGGGGGTCGGCGCAGTCTCAGCGTCAGGATCCAAGACTGTGACGCCGACCGAGTCAATGACCTACACGCTCACCGCGAAAGGCCCCGGCGGATCGCAGGACGCTTCCGCCCGTGTGACCGTGAATGAGAAAGCGGCGGCAGCAACAACTCCCTCGCCGACCGATGCTGAACTTTTTGCCCAGAACGTGAAGGACGTCCTGTTCGACTACGACAAGGCGAATATTCGTCCGGATCAGGCTCCCGCGGCTCAAGGCGACGCTTCGTTCCTCGTGCAGCATCCTTCGATTACAGTCATGGTCGAAGGGCATTGCGACGACCGCGGATCGGAAGAATACAACCTGGCGTTGGGAACGAGCCGTGCGGAATCGCTGAAGAAAGAGTTGCTGTCGCAAGGTGTCTCGGCAGATCGTGTGAAAACGATCAGCTACGGGAAAGAGAAGCCGTTCTGCAGCGAGGACAATGAGCAGTGCTGGGCGCAAAACCGTAAAGATCATTTTGCAATGGCTCAATGAACTATGAACTTTACCGGGCGGCACGCTGTGCGGGCCGCCCAATCATTAAAAATCCCGGGGAATCTGCTTCCGCTTGAAATATCCGCATAGAATTGGGTTAGAGACCGGATTGTGCTCCAGCAAGAAGACAAGAAAATAAAAAGACGTTTCAATCTGCGCCTGTATTTCCGGCAGCAGCCCGTGATTTTCGCGGTGCTGACGGTACTGGCCATAGTGTTCTTCCTGATCGTAACGGGACTGTCGCGCATGTATCAGTCGCAGCGGCAGGCGCTGGGAAACCGCTGGTTCACGCGCGGCGTAGCGGAACTGAATGCCAGGAATTACCTGCCGGCTATAAGCGATTTTCGCGCTGCGCTGCTCTATTCGCGGGACAACTACTCCTATCAACTGAATCTGGCGGAGGCGCTGATCGGGGAAGGGCACACCGGGGAGGCCTCTGCATACCTGCTGAATCTGTGGGACCGCGAGCCGGATAATGGGCTCGTAAATCTGGAACTGGCACGCATTGCGGCGAACCAGGGCAAAACCAAGGAAGCGATCCGCTACTACCACGATGCAGTGTATGCGGCGTGGCCGAGCGATCAGGACGAGAACCGTCATCAAGCGCGACTGGAACTGATCCAATTGCTCTTGCGCATCCACGCGTATACCGACGCTCAGTCCGAACTGATTGCGCTGTCCGAGAACATCGGAGACGAGCCGAAGCGGGAAGAGTTGATTGGCGAATTGTTCGTACAAGCACAGGACTATGAGCATGCCTTGGGGGCCTTTCGCATCACATTGAGGACCGACCGCCATAATCAGGCGGCGCTCGCGGGCGCTGGAAATGCCGCTTTCCAGTTGCAGAGATATCAAATCGCAGAACGCTATCTGCAGGAGGCGGTTGCGGAAAATCCGAAGGACACCCAGAGCGCCAGCCTTCTGAAGACTACGGAATTGGTGCTGCACCTGGATCCTTTCCAAAGGCAGATCTCAGCGAGCGAGCGCAGCCGCAGGGTTATGGACGCATTCGACATCGCGGGACAACGGCTGAAGAAATGCCCGGTCCAGGGCAATGGGGTACATCCGGGGGGCGGAGTTTCAAGCCTGAATGATGAGTGGAACGCAATGAAGCCGAAGATTACGCCCCGTGAGCTGCGAGGCAATCCGGAGTTGGTGGATTCCGCCATGGACCTGGTGTTCCGTATCGAGCGCCAATCCACCCTGGTATGCGGAACCCCGACGGGAGAGGATCTGGCATTGGCGTTGATCGCGAAATCGCGCGAGGGAACATAAAGTGGATTCGCCGTCAAATTCTGAAACTGATGTGCTGACCGACGAACAGCAGGTTCAGCAGCGAACCGCGACTTCCGGGCGGTATCGCGGAACGCTCTGGCGCACTGTGTTCCGCGAAGAGAGATTTTTTCTCTTGCTCTCGGTATTCATCGGAGTCTTCTCCGGGCTGGCGGTCGTATGTTTCCGCTACGCGATTGACTGGTGTCGATTGTACTTGCTGGGTACGGGAGCGGTACTGAGCAAGGAACGTCTGCTGCTCGCTCCGTCGCTGGCCGGTCTGGTGATCGCGTTTCTGGTGCTCCATTTCTTTCCCGCGACACGCGGCAGCGGCGTCAACCAAACCAAAGCAGCCCTGTACATCTATAACGGCCATATTCCAGTCCGGACCGCGATCGGCAAGTTCATTTGCTCCGCGCTGGCGATCGGATCGGGACATTCCCTCGGGCCGGAAGATCCGTCCCTGCAGATCGGCGCTGCCTTGGCATCGGTGCTCGGGCGCAAAATGCGGCTGTCGCGCGACCGCATGCGGCTGATCGCCCCCGTCGGCGCGGCCGCGGGACTCGCCGCAGCCTTCAACGCTCCCATCTCCGCCGTGCTCTTCGTCATTGAGGAAGTCATCGGTCGCTGGACAGCAGGAATTCTGGGATCCGTGGTTCTTTCGGCCGTTTCCAGCGTGGTAGTCATGCGCTGGTTCCTCGGATCGGAATCCTTGTTTCGCATTCCCGCTGTTGAATTGAGGCGTCCTTCAGAGCTTTTGGCCTATGCAGCCTTGGGAGTTGTGGGCGGATTTGCGTCAGTCGCGTTCTCGAGCGGGATTGCTGCGCTCCGTCCGATCTGCAAATCAATGCCGCGCTGGACACAATATCTTCAGCCCGCGATCGCAGGATTGCTCATCGGAGTCATTGCCGTATTGGGAGCGCCACAGGTCATGGGCGCCGGATATGAATACATGGATCAGGCCATGCACGGACAGTTCACGTGGCAGTTCCTGGCGATACTCGCAGGATTGAAAATCCTGGCTACGCTTCTGTCATTTACCAGCGGAACACCTGGCGGTATGTTCGCTCCGACATTGTTTATCGGAGCCATGCTGGGTGCGGCGGTACAGGGCGCCCAGCACTTCTTCTTGCCCCACCTGACCGGATCTCCCGGAACCTACGCCCTCGTGGGTATGGGAGTTTTGTTCGCAGGATTCCTGCGCGTCCCGATGACGTCGGTCTTTATGGTGTTGGAAGTCAGCGGAAATTATTCGATTATCGTGCCAGTCATTATTGCGAACACCTTTGCGTATCTAATTTCACGCGGGCTGCAGCCGATCCCGATCTTCGATCTGTTGACACGGCAGGACGGTCTGGATCTGCCCTCGATGGAGGAGCAGCGGGAAGAAGATGTCCTTCGGGTGGAGGACGCAATGCAGGAGGCGGACGGGCCGGTGCTCGACGCCGACGAGACGGTAAACCAGGCAGTGCAGAAGGCGGAGCATTCGGAAAACGATCATTTGCTCGTTCGCCTGAGCCCGACCGGATGGAGCACGATCACCAAGCAACAATTGCGCACGCTCCTGGCGGAAGACAAGGGTTCTCAAAATCTGGGCGCGCTCTTGCCGATTCGTCACGTGCCCTACCTCCATCCGGACCATCCACTGGACACGGCTCTGCGCTATGTCGACCGCTGGCCGCTGATTCCGGTCGTGAGCCGGGCCGACTTCCGCCATCTGGAAGGCGTGGTCTCGGAGCGGGATGTCCTCGAGAGATACCGGGAGTTCGGCGAAGGATAGAAGAACGCGATTCTGAGCCGGACGAGCGCCTGAGCAGCTTTACATCCCCTCGAACATTCGAGGGATGTTTCGCCTCGCTGTTGATGAGATAGCTTCTCAATTACATTCGCGCACGTTCTCCACTTGAAATTAGACAACATCCTTGGTTAAGCTTTTCCCACTCCACGAAGACATTTGCAGGGACAGCTGTATCCAGAAGGCTATGGCGGAAAACCGGTTGTTCTTTCCCGGACGTTGCGCTCGGAAGCGGCCGACGCGCGTCATTGCCATGCCATGCTCTTCCCGTTGTTGCCGATGTCTTCCTTTCGTGACGCTTCAATAGAAAAACCTGAATTCCAACAATGTTGGGGGAAAAGACCATGGCGAGTAATGCAATCAGGATTGCTGCTCTCGGTGTCATCGCACTGGCTCTGGCCGCTCAGGGCTTCGCGCAAGGCGGAGCTACTGGAGCCATCACGGGAACCGTGCAAGACACAAGCGGTGCGGTCGTTGCGAATGCCGACGTCCGCATTGTTAACCAGGAGACAAATGTATTGGAGCGCGCAGTGAAGACCGGACCCGACGGTTCGTTCACAGCGCCTCTGCTTCCAGTCGGCACGTACAAGCTGACGGTGCAGGCGGCGGGATTTGCGCAAGGTAGCTTTGCCGACATCGTAGTGCGCGTCACCGAAACCACCCATATCATCGCCAAGCTTGCGCCTGAAGCCGTGCAACAGAAAATTGAAGTGCAGGCGGAAGTGCAGACGGTCGACACCAGCGACGCGACGACAGGTCAGGCCATCGAGAGCTCCACCATCCGCGCTCTCCCGCTGGCCACTCAGAACTTCCAGCAGTTGCTCACCTTGTCCACGGGAGCGTCGGGTGAGTTGAACGCGGCCTCCCAACTGGGGCGCGGCGTAGTCCACATTGACGTCAACGGCCAGCGCGAAGACAACAACAACTATTCGATCGAAGGCATCAGCGCGACCGACTACAACGTGGCTGAATTGACGACCACGCCGCTGCCCAATCCGGACGTGGTTCAGGAATTCAAAGTTCAGACTTCGCTCTACGACGCCAGCCAGGGACGTAACGGCGGCGGAAACATCAACGCGATTCTGAAATCGGGCACCGACAAATTTCACGGCGATGTTTACGAATTCTTCCGCAACACCGTGCTCGATTCGAACGAGTACTTCCTGAAGGGAAGCGGATCGCCGCGTCCCGTGATTCAGCAGAACATTTTCGGAGGCAGTCTCGGCGGCCCGGTCAGCCCCGGTGGAAAGCTCGGCTTCTTCTTCGTCAATTATCAAGGGACGCGGCAGCGCAGCGGCGAGTCTCCGGGAACCCTGATCAGCACTTTTGTCCCCTACGTCCCGCTCGCCGATCGCGGCACTTCGGCCCAGGCCATGCAGAACCTGTCGAACGATTTCGGTGGAATCTCGATCGATCCCGTCGCGGCATCGCTGATGGCATTCCAGAGCAATCAGTTCGGGGCGCCTGCGAACGGATATCTCTTTCCCCTGCCAAACGTGCCGGCCGGAACCGCGGCAGGAACGCCGGTCCAGTTCACGGTCAGCAAACCCGGTTCGTTCACTGACGATCAGTTCACGGCGAACTGGGACCACGAGTTTCGAAATTCGCGCGACTCGGTTGCCGCGCGATTTTTCTTCTCCAATTCCGAGCAGAAAATTCCATTCGGCGCAGGCGGGTTGCAGGCTTCTCTAGGTGCGCCGGCAAGCGGAACCGACCTGAACTTCCCGTATGATTTGCCGCTCCATGACCGTTTCTTCAGCCTGTCCGAAACGCACGTGTTCAATGCCCGCCTTGTGAATGATTTCCGCTTCGGTCTCGTTCACATCAATAACAGCGGCATCAACGTCGATCCCGTCACGGCCAATGATGTAGGCATCAACCGGCCGACCAGCAATCTGACCAGCAGCATCTACAAATTCACCTTGGCCAGTTCGGGATTTCAGTTCGGCCCGACGCCTCCCGCCAACCAGTATCAGACGCAGAACAACTACAACTTCGTCGAGAACCTCAGTTGGGTGAAAGGCTCGCACACGCTGACGTTCGGCGGACAATACATCCGTGTGCTGCTCGACAAGAAGTTCCCGCAGGTCTTCAACGGGCAGCTCTTCTTCACCAACACGCTCAACGGCTTGACGGATTTTGAAAACTTCCTGAACGGGAATGTGCAATTCAGTTTTGGCGGCGGCGGCGTGTACAACCACGCCTACCGGCAGAACGATTCGGCCGTATTCGCGCAGGATGACTGGAAGGCAACGAAAGACCTGACGCTCAATATCGGGCTGCGCACGGAATTCATGGGCGCGTGGAGCGATGGCGATTGCCACATCGGCAACATCGAATCCGATCTGACGAAGTCCGGGACGTATCCGTTTATTTATCCGAGCTGCGTGAACAAGCTGGGAGTTTCCGGGCTCACTGGAAACGCGGCCGGCTCCACCTTCAAGAACAGCGTGTATACCGGTTGGGGCCCACGCGTCGGATTCGCCTGGGATGTCATGGGTCATCACACAACAACGGTCCGCGGCGGATATGGCTTGTACTACGTTCGCGAAGATATCGGCGCGGTCGATCAGTTGAGCTTCCAGTCGCCGTTTATCCCAATCGTGTTCTTCCCGACAACACCGGGATTCACGCTCTCGAACTTCTTTACCGGAACCCCCGCGACGAATCCCAACGCGGTGCCGGCTGCCGGACAACTTTCTGCCGCCTGGATTCCGTGCCTGGCGCGGCTGACGAGCTTCACTCCCAACAGCCCGAGCGGGCAGGATGCGAGTTATAACTGCACCACCGGGCCCGGCGTGAACTCGACGCAAAACCTCTTCGTGCTCGAAGTTCCGCGCAATTTCGTGGTTCCGAACACGCAGCAGTGGAACTTGACGTTGCAGCAGGAACTCGGAAAGAGCTGGGTGCTCGAAGTAGGTTATGTGGGGACCCGTGGATTGCATCTCCGCGAGACCCGTGACGGCATTCAGTCCGTCAACGCCACTCCGTCGAATCCGTTCACTGTGACCGACACGAGCGGCAACAACTACACCATCACCGACAACACGTTCTCCAACGCGATCGCGCGGACTCCGACGCCGGGATTGAATGGGTATAGCGGCTACCAGATTTTTGCGAACGATGCTTACTCGATCTATCACTCGCTGCAGACGACTCTGTCTCGACGTTGGGGCAACAATTATCTGCAGGCGGCCTACACGTTCTCCAAGAACATCGATGCCACTTCGAGCGGAAACACGGCCTTTAACACGGCGTACAACGATCAGAGCAACATCAACGCTTCGCGGGGACTCTCTGACTTCGACCGCCCGCATCGGCTTTCCGTCACGTATGTGTACGATCTGCCCATGTTCCGCCACTCGTCCGGATTCGTGCACGGTGCGCTTGCTGGATGGGCGGTCAGCGGCGTGACGATCTTCCAGTCAGGCACTCCGTTCTCGATTCTTGACTCGGGCGCGGGAACCGCGTTCCTGGGACAGGGCAGCACCCCGCTGCTGGGGGCGAGTCTCGCTCCCGGAGCCACAATCGGGAGCGCTTTGAGCAGCGGCAGTATCCAGCAGCGCGCAGTCAGCGGATACGTGAATGGCAGTGCGTTTACCCCGGCGCCGCAGCTCTATCC
The DNA here is from genome assembly GCA_035945695.1 of Candidatus Sulfotelmatobacter sp. Lineage (GTDB taxonomy): Bacteria > Acidobacteriota > Terriglobia > Terriglobales > Acidobacteriaceae > Sulfotelmatobacter. The sequence continues at coordinate 25,522 of DASYZZ010000005.1, forward strand.
GACACAATGCTTGAGCGATCCGAATTACTGCACCACAGGCTTCGGAGATCTTGGCCGGAATATCTACCGCGGACCGCGCGAGCAGAACTGGGACGCCTCGCTGATCAAGCACTTCCAGATTGGCGAACACCAGGACATCCGCTTCACGGCGGACTTCTTCAACCTCTGGAACCATGCCAATTTCGCCAATCCAGCCGTGACCGACGTTGAAGCGTACCTCGCATGGGTCGGTTCAGGCGGCACCGGCAACGGTCCGTTCGGACAAATCGTGAACTCAACCGGCACCCCGCGGCTGATTCAGTTCTCCTTGCGCTGGGCATTCTAGCCGCTTACGATTTTCCACTTTGAACCGGGAGGCCTGAGCCTCCCGGCTTTTTTTGTGTCCAGAACTCGCTGTGGACTTTGCGGAGGTTTCAACGAAATGTTGGCTCCCCCTCGTTTCGTTGGTAGGATTCTGCCGTCCATTTACTGTGCATCGAGGAGGGCTCATGAGCCGGAAAGTAATCGGTCGGATTCTGTGTTGCTGGCTAGGGATTTTTGTTGCTTTCGCGTGGGCGCAAACGAGCAGCAAACCCACTGCCCTGCGCTGCGGGAATCTTTTCGATGGTCGCGGGGATACTCTCCGCAAGAACGTCGTGGTCGTAATCGAGGGCGAGAAGATCAAAGAAATTGGAACGAGTGTTCCGCCCGGCGCAGATGTGATCGACCTCTCTCACGAGACGTGTTTGCCCGGTCTGATCGACACGCACACGCACATTCTTCTGAACGGTGACATCACGGCCGCCGATTACGATGAGCAACTCCTGAAAGAATCTCCGGAATACCGCACAATTCGGGCTACCGTAAATGCGCGGCGAGCGCTGGATTACGGATTCACGTCGATTCGTGATCTGGAGACGGAAGGCGCAGGTTACGCCGATGCGGACGTGAAGAAGGCGATCAACAACGACATCATCCCTGGCCCGCGGATGCAGGTAGCCACGCGCGCCCTCGATGTGACAGGAGCCTATCCGCTTCAGGGATATGCTCCGAATGTCGTCGTGCCGCACGGCGTGCAGATCGTGGATGGCCCCGATAATGCACGGCAGGCCGTCCGCGAACAGATTAGCCACGGCGCCGATTGGATCAAAGTCTATAGCGATCGCTCGTATCACGTGCGCGAAGACGGCGTGCTCGACGACATCCCGACATTCACCCTGGAGGAACTGCGCGCAATCGTCGATGAAGCCCACCGCGAGCGTCACAAAGTCGCTTCGCATGCGATGGCGCTGAATGGCGTGCACAATTCGGTCGAGGCGGGAGTCGACACGATCGAACACGGAAATTACATCTCCGACGAAGATTTGAAGACGATGGCCTCGCGAGGAGTGTTCTATGTGCCGACGATCTTTGTAGGAGAATACGTCGCTCAGGGCCGCGCTGCCGAGGGCGCTCCGGTCTGGGTCAAAATGATCCAGATTCACGAGGACACCTTTCACCGCGCGATGAAGGCGGGTGTGAAGATTGCCTTCGGTACCGATGCCGGTGGATTCGACTGGAAGATCGATCCTGCCAAGGAGTTCGCGTCGATGGTGAAGTTCGGCATGACTCCGGCGCAGGCGATCCGCTCGGCCACGTCAACCGCTGCCGACTTGCTCGGAGAAAAAGATTCGCTCGGCACAGTCGAAGCGGGTAAGTTCGCCGACATTGTTGCGGTCCCGGGCGACCCGCTGAACGACATTTCGATCATGGAGAAAGTGGATTTTGTGATGAAGGGCGGAGTGATCAATCGAAGGCCTTAGCCATTTTTGAATGCCGCCCTGATTACAGGAATCACCCGAGCGCCCCTGAGAGATTCGAAGCCGACAATAGGTGAAGAACGAATCCTTCATATGGGAGTGAAGCAATGACAACGGATCCGGTTTGCGGCATGAAAATCGATGAGAAGGACGCCAAAGCGCAATCGCAATACGGCGGCAGGAAATACAGCTTCTGCTCGGATGACTGCAAGAGAAAGTTCGATCAGCATCCGGAGCAGTACGCAAAGAGTGCAGAGAGCGCGGCGTAAATCTCCACCACAAACGAGAAGCCCTCGCCGCGGCGAGGGCTTCGTTTTATCCCGATAGAACTTAGCGATGCGCCATCGCCGGTTCGTGGGTCGAAGCCCCAGCCTTGAAGCTGGCAAAGCGCTTGTTGATCTCGTCCCAGTTCACCACGTTCCACCACGCAGCAAGGTATTCTGGCCGCCGGTTGTTGTACTTCAAATAATACGCGTGCTCCCAGACATCGTTGCCGAAGATCGGATAGAGTCCCTGCGAAATCGGATTATCCTGATTGGGTGTGCTGATAATCTGCACTTCGCCATTCGACTTGCCCGCGAGCCAGACCCATCCGGAGTCGAATTGCTTCGCGCCCGCATCGTTGAACTTGGTCTTGAAGTCGTTGAAGTTGCCGAATGTCTTCTGGATCACTTCTGCAATCGGACCGCTGGGATCGCCTCCGCCCTTCGGCTTCATGATCTTCCAGAACATCGTGTGATTGACGTGTCCTCCGCCATTGTTGCGGACTGCGCCGCGAATGTCCTCGGGCACCGCGTTGAGGTCGCGGATCAGATCCTCGGCAGATTTGCCGGCGAGTTCCGGATGCTTCTCGATGGCGGCATTGAGGTTTTTCACATACGCGCCGTGGTGCATGTCGTGATGCAGAGTCATGGTCTGCTTATCGATCGTCGATTCCAGTGCGTCATAGGCATAAGGTAAAGGCGGTAGTTCGTGAGCCATTTTTATCCTCCAAACGTTTCTGATGACAGGAGACGGAGATTCGATGCAAGTGTTGAGCACCATTATATCGCGCTGCGAGCTTTGCAATCTGCCCGATGTTCCCTACTTGCGTCCGAGGAATCGAATGCGGGAGGTAAAAGCTCGGCCAAGGCACGCGCTGAACGTCGGCGCCGGATGATTCACAGGATCGATGACACTATTAACAACGAACGGATTGCAGCGCCCGGTGATATTGTCGAACCCCCCCCGCAGGGCCAAATAATATCCGAAAAGGTGAAAACGTTTTTCCAGTTGCAGGTTCAGTGAAAAATATTCAGGGAAGCGGAAAGCGTTGGCCGAGCCTAGCAATTGCTGCTGCGGATTCAGTTCACTGAACGGAAAGCCTGTGCGGGCCTCGATCGAGTAGGCCACCTCGAATTGATGAACGATGGGCAGCTTGAAAAGGGGGAAGTATCCCCAGGAGAGAAACCGGTTCGGCGTATCCCATGGATAAGGGCCGGGCTGTTGGGCACTCAGGATCGGATTATCGATATTGAAATCGAGCACCTGGTTCGAGCGCGCGCTCGAGTGGGTATACGAGCCCATCAGCATGTAAGATTCGCGGAAATTCCGGCGCAAGGTGATCTGGAAAGCCTTATACCGATCGTCGCGCGTGTTCTGCAGGACAAAGTCGCCGCTGCTCGCCCCGTTCAGAGTGTTATAGACGAATCCTCGCGAGCCGCGCCGCTCGAAATATTCAGCCTTGAGGTAAATCGAAGCCGGAAGTTTCTTTTCGAGAGCGACGCTCCAGTTCACGAATCGGGGTACGTTCAGCGTGCTTGCATCGGCAGTGAAGTTCGTGGCGACCGGCCCCGTCGTGCTCACGCAAGTTGGCACACAGTTGGCGTTGCTGGTGTAGAACGTGTCCTCGCGGGATCCTGCGTAAGGGCGGGCGACCAGAAAGATCGGCGTCTCTTCGTAAACAAGCCCGATACCCGCCGATAGTTTCGTGTTGCCGGAGTTGTCGAGAACATAAGCCCCGGCGAGCCGCGGCGAAATCTCCGCCTGTCGAATAATCTCATCCCAATCGAGTCGCACCCCCGGCTCAATCAGCAGCCGGTCTGTGATACCCCATCGATCTTCGGCGTAGGCGCTGATCTCCGAGTTGTATTGGTAATGCAACGGCGCGGCCGAAAACGTCGAATATCGCGTACACGGATAAGTCGCATCCTGAACAGCCGTGAGGCAGAGGTCTGGAGACGTGAGCGTGTTGTTGTCGCTGAGAAACGAAATTGGCGTGCGTTCGAACTGCGCATCGTATGACAGGCGGTCGAGATCGACTCCGAATTTCAAGTCATGGCGTCCCAACCAATGGTGCGATGGAAGGAAAATATTCGACAGCGCCTGCCATCGGTTCGCGTGCGTTTCCGCGGCAAGGAAGTAGTTTCCTCCTGCTGTGTTGATGTTCACAAAATAGGGAAGCGACCCATACGGCGTGAGCTGCAGATTGTACTGATCGAACGCGATTCCAGACTCGAGAAGCTCTCCTCCATTGAAATAGTGCTGGTCCTTCACGCTGGCAACGTACGCGGTCTCGACATCTTTGGGATTCGCAAGTTGAGGGCTTTGCGGGGAAAGATAAGCGTACTGGTCGTGAAGGTAATTCACCAGAAAGCTCGTCGTCAGGATGTTCCGGTTCGTAATATTGCTTTGTATTTTTGTGAGATTGTCGAGCCGAAGCGTGTGATCGTTGTCGTGGCCGACGGGCAATTCCGTGAATACCAGGTTGTCATATTCGCCGTCGAATGCGTTGTAGAACCAGACTTTTCCTTTCTCGATCGGCCCGGAAAATGTGAATCGCGGCAGGAACTGGTCGAATCGCCATCCGTGCTTGTTTTGGACGGACGGAATGAAGTCCGTCGCCAAGAAGCGAAAATGATCGTCCCCAATACCGGTATTGAGCTTCAGCACGCCACCGGACCCCTTGCCATATTCGGCGGGCTCGCGCGAGGGTTCCACCTGAATCGACCGAAACGCATCCGTGCTGACGCGGACCAGCAACTGACCATTCGCGGGCTGCGACACATTGAATCCGTCAAGCATCGTCACAGTCTGATAGGTTTCTGCTCCCGCGACATGCGGCTGACCAGCCTGATCCTGCACCACGCCCGGAATAAAGTTCAGCACGTTGCGGTAGTCGGTGGTATCGGGATAAACGATGTCGATGACGTCAAGCCCGCTGATCGTTTCCTGCGATGCAATTTGCGAAGCGTCGATCGCCGGCGGAGATTCGTGCACATTCACCGTCTCGCGCACTTCCTGCTGGTGTGAAATCGCGACTTCAATATTCGAACCGCTCGAGATCTGAACTTTCGGCTGCGTGAGCGCGTAGTAGCCCTCTTTTTCGACACCGAGGTCATATTCTCCGGCGGCCAGCGAGGGAAAATGGCAGCGCCCGTTGAAATCGGTCTCGCAGTGAATCGCAGGATGCGTTGCGGACTGCAAACTGATTCGGGCCGAGGGCACAGCAACGCCGTTCTCGTCGACAACCGTAATCGTCGGAACAGGAACGGACTGCGCAGCGGCGGTGCAGACCACGACGAGAGTGAGCAGGAGAGCACGCATGCCGCTGCGGTTATTTTAACGGTCGGATGCCGCGGCCGATGAATTGGTTTTTTACGAAAGCTTGTTTCAATGCTATCGCCCGGCATTCATTGATAGGGCCGGAAGAGCATGCCGCGGTTGCAGCTATCAGAAGCATCAGAGAACAAGGCAAGCGTCCGCGCGATATAATGGCGCCCGCTTATAACCTGTCTATATTTTGCACCCATTATGAAAGCAGCTGTACTCCACGGCATTGGCCGATCTCCCCGATTTGAATTCTTTCCGGATCCTGTCGCGCAAGCCGGCGAAGTCCTCGTAGAAGTACGAGCCGCCGCGCTCAAGCCTGTCGACAAGCAAATGGCTGCCGGTTCGCACTACAGCGCGTTTCGCAACTTCCCAGTCACCTGCGGTGTCGACGGAGTTGGCCGTCTGGAAAATGGCAGCAGAGTTTTCTTTGCATTGCCCAGATCCCCGTATGGCGCGATGGCCGAGCAAACGGTCGTCGCCAAGCCGCGCTGCTTTCCTCTTCCCGATAACGTGGACGACATTACCGCGGCGGCGGTATTCAATCCCGGTTTGTCCGCTTGGGGAGCCCTGAAGTGGCGCGCGGAATTGACTCAGGGCCAGAGCGTTCTGATTCTCGGCGCAACCGGTGTCACGGGGAAAATCGCAATCCAGATGGCCAAGCTTTTGGGCGCTGGACGGATCGTTGCCGCCGGACGAGACGAGAAAATCCTGGCTACGCTCCCGGATCTCGGCGCGCACGAGACACTTCGAATCGGCGAGTCAATGGAAAATTTGAAGCACGATTTTGAGAGTCTGACCAAAGAAGCCGGCTTTGACGTGATTATCGATTATCTCTGGGGATCCCCGGCCGCCGCCTTGCTCTCTGCGATTAGCAGAGAAGATTTAAGCGCTGGCTCATCGAGAATGCGTTGGGTGCAAGTAGGCGAGAGCGCAGGAGCAGCGATTTCGCTCCCTGCCGCGGCATTGCGGAGTTCGAGGCTCGAACTTCTGGGTGCGGGTAGCGGCAATGCTCCGGCCTCCCCTGACCTGTGGGTCGATGCCATCCAGAAACTGCTGGCAAACGTTGCGGGCGGGGCAATCCGAATCGAAACAGAAGAACTACCCCTCTGCGATGTCGAAGAGGTTTGGGAACGCAAATTCCCCGGCCGCAGAGCGGTGTTGATTCCTTAGGACTTCGTGGCTAGATATTCGCAAACGCGGCGGATCGTGTCGCGCTGATGATCGTTCAATGTGAGGAATTCAAATCCGTAGCGGAGACCCTGCCGATAGCGCACAATAGCGCGAACTTTGATCGGATACGGCGTCAGCGGAAGCGGGATTTCAAGGGTGACGATCTCGCCGGGTTCGAGGCTCCCCGTGAGAGTTGCGCCAATCCCATCCTGCCCCATCTCGGTCGAGCGTCCCCAGCAGGACCGGAATTCCCCTGCCTGAAACATCTTGACCTGTAACCTGACATCAATGACGAAGCGCGGGAAACGGCGGGTATATTGAACTTTGGCCTGCGATCCTTGGGCCGGCGCGGCGGTGCCAGCGTCAGCGCCTGCGGCAGCGGCTAGAGCTTTCTTGTCTTTGCTCATGCGAACAATTGCTTCTGCAATCCTGCGGTTGACTTTCGACCGGCTCTTGACGCATTAGTTGCCGTGCAGCAGGTATCCGGGCTCGAGCGGAAGTTTCCCGCCCACCTTTACCACTGCAACGCTGCTGTTAATCGCGTATACATCCACAACTCCAACTGCTCCGGGGATCGAGGCGACCTTATTGACCAGGTCTTCGTCCGAATCCACGATAATGATTGCGGGATGGCCCAGGCGCCCATGGTTCGCGGAGACGATCAGATCCTTAACGTCTGACTCCGGAACCTCGTACACTTTTTCGACCAGCAATTTCATCTCTGGAGATGCCGGGGCCCGCATGATGAACGTGACTGCCTTTCCATCTGGCCACCGGTTGGTCTGCCCCTTCGATACCTTCACCAAGTCTGCAATGGAAATTCCGGACAGGGCGTTGCTTTTGTTCGAAATGACGGCTAGGTCGCGTGCGGACGCGAATGACGTCGCCCATGCCAGAAATAAAGACGCAATTAGCAGTTGCCGGTAACGCACACTCGGTCCCTTCCGAGGGAATGGTCCAGCGTCGATTTTCCGGGAATTTGGTCACTCGCTCAACGTAACGAAGGTCACGTGTCGCTGGAATTTGACCAGGAACAGCCGCACCGCTGCCAAACGCCCGGTTTACCTGGATACGGTATTCGGGGGGTTGGCAACCTGGGGCAGATAAGATACGCTATGGCTTCTCTTTATTAGATTCATAAGGAAATATCCCCCATGACAAATCGCGTCTCCTACGCTCCGCAAGACTTCCAGAAAATGTGCAAGCAGGCAGAGAGGGATCATGAGGCGAAAAAACTCATGTTGCTGATGGAACGCGTGAAGCGGCAGATTGCCGAACGCGACCGCCGCCCCGGCCTGAAGGTCGAACCAGCGAAAAATCCGGCAACCTCGATCAGCGCGGATTCACGCCTGTTGCGGCTTCCCAGCCGATCGGTTCCATTTGAGAGATAAACAAAGCGCAGCGGTTGCATCCGAAATTTGAATCCCGCTGTCGAAAACTTTTCTCTTTCTCACAACACAAACTGCGCTAGAATGAACCAGCTTTTTACAGACCCGCCTTAGCGTGGGCAAGTGCGGATTCTGGTTGCCTTCCCCCAGGAGGTAGTAGATGTACCGGTCCTATGCAGGCTCCCAAGCGGATTTCCGTCCGTTTGCGGATGTGCAGACTCAACTGCGCGAACTCACCCAGGATTTCGCAACCTCATTCAATACAGGTAATTACGATAAGGCCGCCGATCTGTTCGCCAGCGACGGCGTTCTTATGGCCCCTCAGGACGAAGGTGCCTATGGGCAGAAGTCAGTCGAGCGCTTGCTTCGCCAGATGGGCGAGGCCGGATACAGCGATTTGCGGCTCGAGACCACCCGCGTTGATCACTCCGGGGACATGGCGATGGAACTGGGACGATTCTCGGTGCTTGTCCGGAAAGCCGACGGGACCAAGACTACCGAGCGTGGCAAATACGTAAAAGTCTGGCGGCGCCTCGGAGCTTGGCTTATCCTGGCTGATTGCTGGAGCCGGACTTCTGCGATGGCCAATGACAAGGCCGCTTGATCTCTGATATCAATAAAAAATCAATTTAATGGAAACGGACCAACAACGGTTGTCCGCCAAAGTGCAAGAAGGCGGACATGGGGCGGGAGCGAAGGTAGAGGATCCGGGCCAGTATTGTCCCAACTGCTCATCGAAGCTGCGCGAGAGCCGATGCAAGTTGAAATGCCCGCAGTGCGGCTTTTACTTGAGCTGCTCCGATTTTTATTGATCCATCGTTGATTTTTGAATTTTGAATAGGCCACTCTGAGCAGGGTTCAACTGGCAGGAAATTCATTTCCCTTTGTCGTCCGACTTTCATTTGCAATCCTAAAAATTTCCTGCAGGTTTTTCCGTAGCCGTGACGCAGATTCGTCGCTGCGGCTACAATGACAGCGGGACTTCATCTCAGAAAAATCTGCAAGGAGAACATCATGCAACGCAAGGCAAGTGCGGTTTGGAAAGGCGGGCTGAAAGATGGCAAAGGATCGCTTTCGGCTCCCGGCGGGGTGCTGAACAATACGCAATATTCTTTTTCCACACGCTTCGAGAATGCTCCAGGAACGAATCCCGAGGAATTGATTGCTGCCGCACATGCGGGATGTTTTTCCATGGCGCTTTCCGCGCAACTCGGCGGAGCCAACCTCACCCCCGAAAGCATTTCCACAACCGTCACCTTGTCCTTGGAGAAACTCGACTCCGGATGGACGATCACCGCCAGTCATATTGATGTTGTGGGCAAAGTCCCCGGCGCAGATGCCGCGACTTTCCAGAAATACGCCGAGGCGGCTGAAAAAGGATGTCCTGTCTCGAAAGTCCTGAACGCGAAGATCTCGATGAACGCGAAGCTGGAATAAGCCTGATTTCAACTCTCGTCTTTCGCATTTCGGTTTCACAACATGTTGGCGCAACTCCTGGTTTTGGTCGAGTTGCGCCATCATTTTTGTATCGCCTGATTGACTTGAGCGGTGTCGTGGATGGCGAAAATGTTTCCTTTCGCGATTGTGGCCAGCCGCTCCGAATCCACCCCGGGGAATGCCGCGTGCGATTGACACTCGACAGAAGGACTGTAGAATAGGGATGCAGGTCTTCCTGATGCGGCGGCGTTCCCGCCCGCCGCGGCTGAAGTCCACTTGCCATCGTGGCGGAATTGGCAGACGCGCATGGTTCAGGTCCATGTACCGGCAACGGTGTGGGGGTTCGAGTCCCTTCGATGGCACCAAAGCAGTGGTTCAGTTGGCTAGCGGCCAGTAATCTTTCTCGACGCCATCCGTTTCTCTCCTCACAATGCAACTGCAAAGTCGTTCATGGAACACAAAAGTGTCCGAATTGCTAACTACTTTTCACAAGCCACTCCTCACCAATCCTTAGCCCCAGCCCCCAGCCTCTGTTCTGGATCCCTGCTTTGTCTATGCAGAAACAAGGAAATAGGCGACAATGCAGGGCGGACCTTGGAGGAAAGCCGGATTGAAGATTTCGCAAAAAGGACTCTACGCGCTGCAGGCCATGATGACCCTGGCGCGCAAGCACGAGCAAGGGGCGATCAAGATCCGCGAGATTGCCGCAGAAAGCGATCTACCGGAAAAATTCCTTGAACTCATTCTCCTCGAGCTGAAGAATGCCCGAATCGTTAACAGTGTCCGCGGCGCGCGAGGTGGATACCAGCTTCGTCGTCACCCCTCTGAGATTCCATTGAGCGATATCATCCGGCTGGTCGATGGACCCTTGGCTCCCATGGGCGATGCCGAGCAGTTGCGCGGCCTCATCGCGAAAGACGCCGATCATCGCGCGCTCTACGAGGTCTTCCTGGCCGTGAGAGATGCGGCAGCGAAAATCCTCGAGAACACGACCATTGCCGACCTGGTCGATAGCGGCAAAGGCAAGCGGGCGCCGGGAAAGAACGCCCACGCTCCCGCGAAGAAGCGCGCGGACATTTAGCCAGTACGCTTACTCCTGCCAGTCCAGTTATCCCGGCCAAGCCCAGGGATCGGCGCATGCCGACCCCTCGGCGCGTGGAGAGCCCGTGTCTCTCCCAAGCCAGGCGCACCTCACAGCATGGTTTCCAGCCGCGCATAGCTCATTTCCATGCCTTTATCCATGCCGCTGGCGAGCATCATGGAGCGCGTCTTGCTGTCAGGAAGCGTCATACGCATTGTCATTAGCGTTCCGTTGCCCTCCGGCTCGAGGCGCGTCTCGACGTGATTTTCCGGCGTCGGATCGGGCAAATACATCCGCTCGACGTGAACTATCTTGCTGTAAGGAACCACTTCGAGGAATTCACCAGCGATATAGAAGCCCGGCTTCTTCGGATGCGCCCACTCGTACCGGAACTTCCCGCCGGGCCGCGCCTCGTTGATGCAGACCGGCATTGTCCATCCCTCCGGGCCAAGCAGCCACTGCTGCAGTAGTTTGGGATCGGTGTGCGCACGGTACACAGCTTCCGGTGTTGCGGCAAAATGCCGGGTTATCACGATGTGTGTATCGCCTTCGGTTTTCATGGTCAGTCCAGTCATAGTATTCATCTCTTTTTTCCCTTTAAATTTGAGCCCATCGCGGCCAGAACCTGATCGAGCCGTTCGTAATTTCTTTCCAGAGCTTTCCTCAGCATAGCCAGCCATTGATCCATCGCGTCGATGCCCTCTTTCGACAGGCGTCGCGGACGTCGTGTGCCGTCGATCCGGCTGACGATCAGCCCCGCTTGTTCGAGCACTTTCAGATGCTGGGAGATCGCGGGTTGGGTCATTTCGAAGGGCTCCGCGAGTTCGTTCACTGTCGCCTCTCCCAGCGCTAATCGCGCAAGAATCGCCCGGCGCGTCGGATCAGCGAGGGCTGCGAAAGAAGCATCGAGGTCGGATCTATCTGACATAAGTAAATACTTATATAAGTGTTTATTGATTGTCAAGAAGAATCTGCAGAATTCCACCCTGACAACTTTCTCGAGCCGAAATCTCCTGCCAGCCGAAAATCAGGCAAAACCCTTGCCAGACAAGCGAAGTGCGCGATTTTCACAGTCTGTGCACCTGGTCACATGAGAGAGCTTGAGAATTTCGCAAATCGCAATGCCGCGAAAACCGCAACAGGAGCCACATTCGTAAGAATTGCAGGTCCGGATTGCACTATTTTGCGGCACGCGGTTGTGAACGCCCTGCACTCGATTGAAACAGCATGTACTTATAAGCGCGTATTTTTCGTTGACGAAAAAAATAGAAGGAGTAAAAACATACTCGTTCTTTGACAACTTCTTAAGTTTTTCCGGTTGGTGCGGCGTCCGGGGCTCAAGCGAAGTCACCATCTTGACCGCAAGGTTGGGACGGAGGGCAAGCAAGGGTCTATAGCAAA
>DASYZZ010000006.1:0-2181 GCA_035945695.1 Candidatus Sulfotelmatobacter sp.
TTCGAGCGAGGCCTGGGCATAGAAGTCGCCGCGCTTCGACTTAAGCACGCGCACGTTGCCGATGATGCCGGCCGTCACGATGGTCTCGTCTTTGCCGGTCGATTTGGTCATGGCGGCGAGTTCTTCCACGCTGAGTGCCTGTAAGTCTTGCAACTTGTCTTTGTATTTCTGCAGAGGATGTCCGCTGATGAAGAATCCGAGAATTTCTTTTTCGGCGGCGAGGCGCGTGTGCTCGTCCCAGTCAGGAACGTTGGGCAGTTTATCGTTCTCCGTAGCCGCTTCTTCCTGCTGAAAAATGCCGAACAGGCCATGCTGGCCGGATTCGGCGTCACGCTGGGCTTTCTGCGCCTGCTCCATGGCCTTGTCGAGGACGGCCATGAGTTGCGCACGGCGTCCCATGGAATCCATAGCACCGCTTTTGATGAGCGATTCGATGACACGCTTGTTCAGTAGACGCAGGTCGACATGCTCGCAGAACTCAAAAATGGACTTGAAACTTCCGAGCTTCTTGCGTGCGGCGACGATCGACTCGATGGCATTTCCGCCAACGTTCTTTACTGCAGCGAGTCCGAAGCGGATCGATTCCCCATGAGGCGTGAAGTTGGCGTCGGAAACGTTGATATCCGGCGCTTCCACGGCGATGCCCATCTCACGGCACTCGTTGATGTACTTCACGACGCTGTCGGTGTCGCCCGTGATGGACGTTAGCAACGCCGCCATGAACTCTACTGGATAGTGCGTCTTCAGATAAGCCGTGTGGTAGGCGAGCAGGGCATAGGCGGCGGAGTGGGACTTGTTGAAACCGTATCCTGCAAACTGCGCCATCAGATCGAAAATCTTCTCGATCTTCTTAGGCGGGAATTTTTTCTTGGCCGCGCCGTCGACGAAACGCTCGCGCTGCTGCGCCATTTCTTCGGCTTTTTTCTTGCCCATGGCGCGGCGAAGCAGGTCGGCTTCACCGAGGGAGTATCCCGCGAGCCGGTTCGCGATCTGCATCACCTGTTCCTGATACACGATCACGCCCAGCGTCTCTTCGAGGATTTCCTTCAGTTCCGGCAGTTCGTATTCGACTTTCTTGCGGCCGTGCTTGCGGTCGACGAAGTCGTCGATCATGCCTCCCTGGATTGGACCTGGCCGGTAGAGCGCGTTGAGAGCTGTGAGATCTTCAATTGAATTGGGCTGGTACTTGCGCAGCACATCGCGCATGCCATTGGATTCAAACTGGAAGACACCGGAGGTCAGGCCCTTGTGGAAGACTTTTTCGTAGGTCTCCGGATCTTGGAGTGGGATGTCATCGAGAGTGAGTGGAACCGGCTTCGGCCAATTCTGATCGCTGCTTAAAACCGGCATACCGGCATCCTTGCTGTGCGTTTGCGCGATCAGCTTGAGTGCGTCGGTGAGAATGGTGAGCGTGGTGAGGCCGAGGAAGTCCATCTTCAGCAGGCCCATCTTTTCGATGGCGACCATGTCGAAGGCGGTCACAATTTCGTCGTTCTTGGTGCGGTGCAGCGGAACCAGATCAGTGAGTGGGCGCGGCGAGATCACGACTCCGGCGGCGTGCACTCCGGAGTTTCGCACCAGGCCTTCCAGCTTCAGCGCGGTGTTCAGCAATTCCTTAATCTGCGGGTCTTTTTCGTACGCTTCATGCAGTTGCGGGGAGTCTGCGATGGCCTGGTCCAGCGTGATATTGAGCTGAGTCGGGACCATCTTGGCGATGCGGTCGACGTCGGCGTAGGGAATGTCCATCGCGCGACCAACGTCTTTGATCGCGGCTTTGGCGGCCATGGTGCCGAAGGTGATGATCTGCGCGACGTTGTCGCGGCCGTATTTCTGCGTAACGTAGTCGATGACCTCGCCGCGGCGGTTCATGCAGAAATCGATGTCGATATCGGGCATGGACACGCGCTCAGGATTCAGGAAGCGCTCGAACAGGAGTTCGTGCTGAAGAGGATCAATATCGGTAATGCCGAGAGCATACGAAACCAGCGATCCGGCGGCCGATCCGCGGCCTGGGCCGACTGGGATGCCGTGATCTTTTGCATAGCGGATGAAGTCCCACACGATCAGGAAGTAGCCAGGGAACTTCATTTGCTGGATGATGCCGAGTTCGCGCTCGAGGCGCTGTTCGTAGTCGGTGAGCGAGTGCTTCAGCTTGCCTTGCTCGCTCTGCGGGCGCAGCGT
>DASYZZ010000007.1:0-289567 GCA_035945695.1 Candidatus Sulfotelmatobacter sp.
TGAGGCTCAGGCCCCAGAGCTGAAACATCTTCGGGTGTTTGCGAACGATGAGCCATGCACTCACGGCAAGCGTGGGGAAGGCCACCATCGCCAAGAGGCGAAACCCAACGAGGAAAACCGTTACGCAGACGAAGACGATCGCCATCCATGCGCTGAGGTCCAATCCGAGCTTGGCTCGTGGCCTATTAAGCGCCTGATTGATCGGTAACGGCTCTCCCCGCTTGGCCATGTCGATGCACCTCCTACATCGACTGCCCGGTCAGGCTGCCTATCCATCCGGCTCCCCAACCGAGCACTCCAGCGCCAAAAAGAGCGCCGAAAAGCCCTGGGATTGCGTCTTGAAAACGTCCACTCATCATGCGGATTCCGGCAAAGATGAGACCGCCGAGACAGATAACGGCCCCGGCGTACATGGCGAAAGTCTTGAAGGTTGACATCAGCGTTTGCGCCCCAGAGAAATCCATCGTTCCCTGGGCGTGGGCGACGCCGCCACTTACGCCGGCAAAGGCCAGAGCAATGAGCGTCGGTCCCATGATGTGCGCGGCATGTAGAAGTTTTCGTTTGGAGAGGAGTTGTGGCCGCTGCTTAGCGGCGGAATTAGACGACCGATTGAGAGGCTTTTCCAATCGGAATGAGCGGCTGACTCTCAGCATTCTGCACCTCCGCTGACATGGTGTCGTCAGCTAGGCGCAACGCTAAGGGCGCTCGGCGGGAACGTCCAATGACTTTTTGAGCGAGCGTCATTCCATTTTGGAATGACGACGCCGGATGGAAGCGGTCTTATAGCCCGTAATTGTGGAGGGTTTGGGCGTTCCGATACCGTGCCTAAATTGTGCAACAAGCCGTTGCACACTCATCTTTGCAAGTTGTGCTCGATCTGCCCTTGAGTGCGTGCTAATCTCAATTCGAGGCTTCTGGGAGCATCCCTGCCGCAAGCATATTCCCAGAGCAAAGAACAAGAAGGGCCAGAGATGGCCCTTCTTGCTGTCTACTGAGTCATCTCATTCAGCTTCGAGCAAGGCCGCTTCATAGTCCTGACCTCCATAGAAGACTCCGATGATATTGACCCGGTCTTCATCCACATGGAAGGCGATGGCGACGCGCTTTCGGTAGCTGGTGATGCGGAGGCCAGGGCGGATGTCATCGCGCCGGTTTCCACGAGCGGGGAAGGTACTCAGGCTCTCACAGTACATCACGATGCCGTCGGTGAAACGTGCAGCGATCTCGGGGGACGCCTCCGCTGCAATGTAGATGTACAGCTCAACAAGCTGCGCTTCGGCCTCGGGCGTGAAGATAACGGTGTAGGACATTATCCCTTCTTCGCAAGCGCCTTCTTATGGGCATTCGACAGGGCAGAGCGCACATGCCCCGCAGATACGGCGCGAGATGGATCGGCTTTGAGCGCGTCGTATGCGGGTGCGACCGTCTCCCGCAGCCAGTCTTCGACGGCACGGTCGCGGGCAAGAAGTGTCCGCAGACCATCGCGGATGACTTCGCTTTCCGTGGCGTACTCGCCCGTGGCTACCTTCGCACGAATCAGATCGGCCATTTCGTTGGGCAGCGTAATGCTGAGTTGCTGTGTCGAACGCATGGAAGACCTCCAATCCTGAACAGGATTCAATCCTATTCCATCCTACTCCATTTGCAAGATCGGCGGAATTGCATCTTTTGGAGACAATGCCAAGTCACAACGGGGGATATATGGGCTCGGAAAAGGCAGAGGCCAGTTCGGTATCCTCTTGAAAACGCGGCGGAGATTCTCGCAAGGGCGCTTCAGCACCCTTTTCAGCACCCTGGCCCGCACCCACGGGAAAAATGACGGGTTCCGGCGACCTCCTGCCCACACGGCAGAGGTCTGTAACCAGAAAGCAGAGGTCGATGAGGGTGCCGGCGAGGGTGCTGGAATATTGCCTACGGATTTTTTCAATGACTTACAGTGCTTTTGGTAGCCAAGGGTGCTCATGTTTTCAATGAGTTATGACCAAAAGCACTTCTGTCACGGCAGAGGCCGCGGGTTCGAGTCCCGTCGTCCCCGCCATTCCTTTCAAGCACTTGCAGGGAATTGGCAATTTCGCTCATGGTCCAATTTGGTCCAGTTAGGCCAGTGCCTCTCCTTTGTTGAGTACCATCCGCACTAGTTTGCTTTGAGCTTCCCGCTTTTCCTGCATTCCAGCCTGTGCGTACAAATCGAGTGTGACTCGACTGTTCGCATGGCGTAGAAGTTCCTGCACTACCTTCACGTCCTCGCTGTTCTGAGTGAGTAAGGTTGTGTACGTGTGCCGGAAGGTGTGAAACGCAACGCGCTTCTTGATCTCCGCCGCCTTGACCGCCGGTTTCCCATATCGTCGCCAGAGAGTGTCCGGCCAGAGCGGTTGCTTCCCCTTCTTTGTGGGCGAAGCAAAAACCCAGTCGGTTTCTCGGTTGTATGGGCTGGTCAGTCGCAGCTTGAGGAGAGATTCTGCAAGAGCGGCGTCGAGGGGCACATCTTTTGCGGAAGCTTCTGTCTTGGGAGTGCCTTGAACCATCATCACAACCGAACGGCGAACGTGAATAACGAGATTCTCGAAATCCACGTCGGCCCATTGGAGCCCAATCAATTCTCCACGTCGCAAGCCAGTGAAGGCATCTAGTTCTGCCGCTGTTCGAAGAGGCTCTGGCAGTTTCTTGAGTAGTCCCATGATCTCTTCGGGTGTCAGAACATCCGGGGTCCTCATCCGCTTTGCACTTTGACGCACACTCTTGATTGGGTTTCGTTCCGTCCACTCCCAACGAATCGCGTGAGAAAACAGAGCGCTCATCAGATTTCTGATTTTGGCTCTGCTGCCGCGCGCCAATGGCAATGTCTTCAGCCAGGCTTCGACATCCACAGCTTTCACCTCGGACAAACGGTAGGACCGCCACCGGGGCAAAATCCATTTGTTGAGGTAGATGTCGTATGCGCATTGGGTGGAGTAGGACTTGTGATTCTCGTCTGCGCTTCCGGCGGTCGGCTTCTTCTTGGCGAAGATGTCCGGCAACTCGTGCTCCTGATAGTGCTTGACGAGGGTTTCTACGCTCACATTCTTTAGCAGTTGTTGAGGGGTTTGACGGTGGATAGTCAGACGAATTGCATCGACGGCGGTTTGAGCCGCTGCCTCGGTTGGAAACTCCTCTAGCGTTCCGACGACTATATTCTTTCTGCGAACCGAGCCGTCGATTTGCACTTCTCTCCATCGGAATTCCCAGACTCTTCCTTTTCTGCGATCCGCCAGTTTGAGACTGCCGTGTTGATGACTCGTGCGCCTCATCAATTCTCCTTTCGCTGAGGCGACACGGATGGCTGCCTCAGCTTAGCGCAAGTGGACCGGCGGGTCGATAGCGAAAACCTGTGGAAGGCCGCGGCTTAGCCTGCCTTCTTCGTTCTCAGCCAAGTCTCCAGGTCAGAGGCGCGGAAGCGCCATAGTTTCCCGACCTGGATTCCGTGAATCTGGCGATTGCGAGCCATGCGCTGCAAAGTTTTTGGGTGAATTCGGAGCAACTCTGCTGCTTCATCGCTGTCCAACAGTGGCTCGAAGACCAATTCATTTCTTGGCCCGGACTGGCTCGGAGAGGGAGCAAACCTCGATGGCTGGGATGCGGACATAATGAACTCCTTAGGCAAATCACCAAACTCAAGTCGATTTGGCGACATCTGGGGATGTTGTATAAATGCGGACTGGATTTCCGTCAAACGGGCTTGATTCCCCGGGAAAACGCACCCCTCCGTACTGATTTCAAGAAAGAGGGCCCGCAGATTTGTCCCGCGCAAGTGAACGCGCAGTTCGCCACAGGATTGCTGGATCCGTTCGCGGAAGAGCTAGATACGCAGGATGGAACGACGGCGCGGAAAGGACTCGGGCGGGGGGGCTTCGAACGCGGTCGTGCTGACAAAGTCTGAAGTCTTCGCGATAGGCAGAATCGCCGTCTGCGGAACTATCGCGGCCTCGAACGAGCGAGTGGGAGAACAGGTCGATACCGGAGTAACAGCAGTTTCGCGCCGTTGAACCTGGCAGCAGGAATGACTGGATGGCATCATCGACGAGCCGCATTCCTGGGCCATCTTCAGGCAGCAGGTCGTGCTCCGCCGGTGTCATCGCACGCATTGGAACCAGACGGACGATCGCCGGGGTCGCGGCCAGAGGAACGTGACCACCAGCATGGTCAAAACACCCGCTCTGGTCACACGCCTCGTGTATCGCCTTCGTTTGTGCCAAGGCCAGTCCAGAGGCTCCGAAGTTCGGAGCTAGGGATTTAAAATACGCCGGCCAACCATTCGGAAAACGCCGTTGTCGTTGAACATCAATCCCCTCACCTCGACGGACTGACCGTTCGCGATGCTCGTCAAACCATACAACTCCGTACCCGGTTGCTGATAAACCGTCACTGTGCTCGCGTCGGTCATTGCAGAAAAATAACAATCCGAAGCCAGTGTCATCGTGAATGTCGCTTGTCCGCCAGATGAAGAATAGTCCGAGACTGTTCCGCGGAAGCCTTGCTGTGCCAGGTCGCACTCGGAAGCGGTCAACGTTCCCATCATTCCGCCGCCACCCATGCCGCCCTTACCGCCGGAGCCCATGGCGCCGCTGCTGAAACATCGAACACGCTCGCCGGGGTAGATGTGGCTCGCGTCAAACTTAGGGGTAAAAGGAAGGTTCGACATGTCCATGCCGTCAGTGTTCATGCCGTACGCGGTACCGCTGCCCAGATTGACGGTCACGTTGTTGGAGAAGAAGGAGGACATCATGCCTTGTCCCGAACCGTTCTGCACAACCAGACCGATCTGAGCCGGCGGCATTCCAGTTACGTTGGCCACGATACCGTCGGTCATCGCTCCGCCGTTCCCCATGCCCCACTGCACCCTTTGCGCCAGAATTGTCCCATCCGCCTGCAGCATGGCATCCACCATGACCAGCACACCATTCGACATCATTCCCATTCCGCCCATATTCACAAACTGAGTGCCCGCATTTGTTGTGAAGCTCAGAGGCTGAGCACTCTGCATCATGGACATGCCGAAGTTGCTGCCCGACGCGCTCGAAACGGAACCGGCAAGGTGCTCCATCATGCCGTTCTCCGGATCGGTTCCGCTGCCAGAGCCAACGTTATTAAGGTGTGAAAAGTCGGCGTGAGAGCGACATTGCCGGAAGCATCGATGTTGATTGAGTTGGCCATGTCCATATCAAAGCTGAGCACCATTGGATTGGTGCCCAGGATCATGTTTTGGCCAAAGGAAACGTTGGTGCTGATGGGGCCGGCGACCGTCTTCTGCAGGATGGCGCGAGAAACCGGGTCCATATACGTGACCGACATCGAAGCCATCGTGATGCTGGCCCCGGTGTAGGTCCCCTGCGGGATCGCCAACACGTTCATCGGCTGCATGGTGGCCGCCAGACGCATCATCTCGAATGGGGTCGAAGAAGAAATGATGGGAGCACTTGTTCCGTCACTGTTGTTCAGCATCATCGAGGTGATGTCGGTCGCGAAAGCGATGACACGGTCGCACGGCGCGTCGCCGATATTGATTTGTACCGTGGAATTCTTAATGACAGGAGGTGGAGGAGCCTGATGGATGTAGGAACTACTGCCGCCGCAGGCGGTCATCGCCAACGTCGATGCGAGGAATGCTATGAGGAGAACAGGAGCGGGCCGATGGCGATTCGGAAGTGGGGGGAGCATTGCTGACCTCCATGCAGAGATGGTGTTGCGTCCTCGACTGGTCTCTCTGACCCCAGAAATCGTGAACGTCTTGCGCACAGCGTAGAGGTCACTTCGCTAGGAGGCGGTGATTTGAATCACGTCCGAGTGTGATTGCAGTGGAGTTCGGGCCAGGATGGGGAATGCTTTCTTGCGATTGGAGAACGGCAGCCAATCCTTTGGGAGGCTGAAGGCAGTGCCTTCATTCTTGCTGCCACCGTAGTATGTAACTTCCCAGTATCTCCGTCGCTTCCTTGCGTGACGCCCTCCGGTCTGGAGCCGTCGGCACAACCCTTTTGCGAGCAGAAACTGTAAAGCCTTGTCAGTGTGCCCGCCGACCTCATGCTAAAGACCGTGCCTTCCTTGTGAGCACCTCCGGCGTGTGCGGCGCTGCAAAAAATTTCCGCGTGAGGCTTAAACCAAAAAGAGAGTTTGCAGCGGCACTCTCGGGGCAGTTGGAGGAACCAACGCGAATGAAGTGCGGGAACTCGCCCTCCCGGGACACTCCGGTTCGGGCCCAATGACTGAAATCACGACCCATTGCCGAATACGCTTTCGCCCTAAGTCGTCGTGTTCGTAACTCCAATGGTGCGGTCGCAGGGGGCTCCTTTTCAAAATCGAGCCAACTCACAAAAAAAAGTGGCGCACCGGAGTGCGCGACGGATGGGTTTCGAAAGGATCTAGCGCAGCTTTGCGCCAAAGGTTGTCTTGGTGGTTTTCTTCTGCGGTTGAATTCTTGTCGTGCGCCCATGGGCCGCACGTGCCTTGGCCACCGAACTCTGCGCCTGCAGCGTTCCGAGGAAGACAGAGGTGTCAGTGGCATCGACATTAATCCAGTACAACATCGTAGCGCTGGCCTGGAAGATATCGGCGTCGAAAGATCCCGACAAGCCATCGATCGTTGCGTTCAGCGGATTGGGTGTGCCGTTGGATCCCAGCATGGTGAAATAGCCGGCGGCCACGGGTAGCGGAGTTGAACCGTAGGTATCGCCAGTACTTTCCACCCCGCTGATGGTACCCAGCGGATCGCTGTCGTCGGCCCCGATGGATGCCGTGCTCAACGCCCCACCGCTTGCCATGGTGAACGGACCGACCATGTCGAATTCGCAATCCCCGCAAGACGCGACGCTTTCGAAGTAATTGAAGTCCTGGAAACCGGCGGCATAGTTGCCGCTGAAATCCGTGGAGGTTGTGTCGGATTGCGGAGTGATGACGCCCATGCCGCCGGGCGTAACGCCAGAGGAGGAAAGGTCGACGATAAGAGCGCCGCCCATGTCCGCCACCGTGTTGTTGGGGTCGTTGATGTTCAGGGCTGGGTCCACCATGTAGACACCCAGGAGTGAAATGCTGTTGTTATTTGCCAGTGTCATCGAGCCGTACCCGTTGACGCCGCTGCTGACCAGATCGTACGTGCTGCCGGAAATGTCATTACCAAATGACTGGATTCCGTTGTCCAGTTCGTTATCGTCCGCTAGACCGGACGTGATATTGCCGGCAGTGTCAGTTGCGAATTGGCCAGCCGTCGCGTACGTCATGCTCCACTGGCCAATCTCGGCGAACACCCCAGCGGTCAGGGACGTGTTGTCGAACGTGCCCGTCCCCTGCCCATAGGCTGAGCCAACGGCTGCATCCGATGCATCCACATCGATCATGCGCATCACTTCCGGGCCAACCGTGTACGTAGCAAGGTTTATGGCCGGATTCGAGACGCTTACCACGTTACGACCAAACGCATCCGGCGTGCCCGAATTGCTGGTGAAGCTGTTGCCGACAGAAACCGAGCCGCCATCGTTAATGTCCACGATGCCGGCGCCGGTGCTGGGGGCAAAGACTCCGCCGAAATCCCAGGAGTTATATCCAGAATCGACGCCGGACATGGCGAAGGAGAAATTACCTCCGGTGATCCCGGTTGCAGATTGCAGATCTATGCTTCCAGACGAGGCTGCCGACCCGTCAAACTGCGTGATCAGTGCGTGGCCGGGGTTGACAACCTGCACGGCGAAGGTCTGAAGGCCCGATACGCCCGTGTTCGTGTTGCTGGATGTGATGGTCAGGGTTCCAAGTCCGGTTGTTGGATCTAGGACCAGAGTGCCACCAGCAGCGATCGCGTCAGGGGTCGGTTCGTTCGGAGAGGTAATGCCAAACGCATCGTTATAGTCTTCTTCGCCGCCGAGTACGTTGCCATTGGAGTCAATGGTCAGCGCCCCCACGATCGCATAGTAGTTCACTCCGGTTCCGCCACCGTTGTCTTCGCCGCTGGCGTAGAACACAAAGTTGGCCGAAGTGACGACGGCTACGCTAGTCAGGCTAAAGTCTGCCGGACTGCTCGCCCCGCTCGTCGCTGCCATCACCGTGAATGCCCCAGCCGTGCTATTGGCCGTGCAAGCCGAGGAGGTGGCTACGCCGCTGGAGTTGGTGGTATCGGTCTCGGTAGTACCACCTGGAAAGGTGCAACTCGCGCCCGAAGACGGCGCGGTGAAGGTCACCGAAACCCGCTAGCCGGCGAACTGCCGGCGTGTCGGTCAAAGCGTCCAGAAGTCGGCCTACAAGGTGGCGTCGAAGCATGTGGGAATTATCGTCCACAATGTGGATGACAATCAACCACCGTGTGGATGATTATCCGATTGCTGGAAAGACCTGAACGCCACTCTTCGCGGCAAAGAGGATGCTCGAATCTGGCTGACGGCCGATCAGTCGACCATTCCTTAGGAGGCGTGACAAATCCGCTCGCCCTCAGACTGCCGTGTGCCGATTGTGTGCTGGTTCCAAGGAGTAGAGCCTACCGAAGCCCTGTAGATCATGAATGATAGAGGACGTTATCATTCACCACCCTTTATCCAGTCCTCAGAGTACATCACCAGAAAAAATCGAGTATGCGCTTCGCTCGGCCGCAGTCCTGAGTGAACCATCGTGGATAGCGCCTGCCCGCATTCACTCGACCGTCCTCTCACCTGCTGCCGATACCGTCACGGCGGAAGCCGCCGGTTCGAGTGCCGTCGTTCCCGCCATTCTTTTCATAGTCAGCGCCGGCACTCATGTGTCTTTTTGTCTTCCGTCGCCGGGTTCGTGTCCCCCTTAGTCCACGATGAAAAGCTTTGCTCCCGTTGCGGTTGAGGAGCGGTGCGCCTCGGCGTTGTCGGCGACCTGATAGCTCATGCCTGGCGTGAGCCTGATTTTCCGGCCATCTTTCAGCTCAGTCTCGAGTTGGCCTTCGAGGCACAACAATATGTGTCCCTTATTGCACCAGTGATCTGCCAGATATCCGGGGGTGTACTCGACGATGCGAACGCGGATATCGCTGAACGTCTGAGTTTGCCAGTACGACGTGCCCGTTTCACCCTTATGCTCGGTGCGCTCAACGCAAGCCCAGTCTGTCAGGACGAACGGGATGCCGGTTATTTGCATGCGCGGCTCCTTGACAAGCAAGCAACAAGGATAGCAGGCGGCCTGCTGTCAGCTTTCACTCCTTAAGCCACGCTTCTCGAGCGGGCATCTGTTCATCTGGTGGACTGGATGATCAGGATGCTGCCGATCACAATTAACCCGGCGTACACGAAGCGGAAAAAGCCGTGGCCACTCAAGCGGCGGTTGATCGCCCGTCCCAGTAGGGTCGCGACCGCGACCGCCGGAAGCGAGAAAAGAAAATAGCGGGTGATGGCGGCGTTCCAGAGTCCGGCGGCGGCGTATCCTGCGAGCCCGAGAAGACTTGCAGGCAGGAAGTATCCCTGCAGAGTCGCGCGAAAGTGTTGCGGAGACCATCCGCGAAGCGCGCCGTATATGGCGAGGGGCGGGCCATTCATCCCATAGGCTCCGCCAAGGACGCCGGCGAGAAAGCCGCAACCGACGAGCAATCCACGGTGATCTTCGGGAAGACGTCGCGGCTTTTTCGCCGCGAGGGAATAAATGGAAAAGGCGGCGATGAGAACTCCGAGAAGTGTCTTGACGATATGCTCATTGCCCCGGGCGAGCAACAGAATGCCCACTGGGATGCCTGGCAGCGATGACAGGATCAATCCCGAGGCGCTGCGCATTTCCACGTGACGCCAGTCCTGAGCGACAACGACCGTAGCCACAACAACCGAGATCATCACTGCCAACGGGGCGGCAATCGTAATCGGGATGCGTATCGCCAGAAGGGGCACGGCAACCAGCGCTTCGCCGAAACCGAACGAAGAACGAATCAGTGTCGCGACAAAGACGACAGCGATGACATAAGCGAGGACTGGATGGATCAGCGTGCCCGGCAAGATTTCCAATTGTTTCAGATTACAGGGTTATGAATCAGTACGGCCGGTGAGAGTCCGTGAGGCCCGGCCACGTATCGGTACGGAAAGGCCCGGCGGGCAGTCCGGCTCCGTTGAAGAGAGTCGCCGCCGGATTCGACTGCCAGGCATAGCGCACTTCCTTCGGATTCGGAACGGAGGGAGATGAGACGACTACTGTCTTGCCTTCGATGCGTGCGTCGGCCCAGTACCATTTGTGGTCGTCTCCCGCGATCGAAAATTCTTCCAGCTTCGCCCCTTTCACGACCAGGCCTCCGTCGGTGTGTGCAAAGCGCAGGCGGATCGAGCCGGGAAGTCGCTTCACTGAGACGAGAGTTGGTCCGGAGTAAGCTATCTTCTTGTGGTAGTACTTCGCCAGCGCGCAGAAAGCGAGGCGCTCGCCGACGGGGCGTTTTTCTTTGGGATGAATGTTGTCGGCGTCACCGGTATCGATCGTAACGGCGAGGCACGAATTGCGGACACTCGTCGCGGTGAGCGCCTGCGATTCCCGTGTCTCTGCCCATCCGTCAGTGGTGGGGGTGTCGCTGCGATGCTGAAACGCCGGCAGACTTACGATGTAGAACGGAAAATCGCCTTGCCCGAAAAGCTGCCGCCAGTCGGCGATCATGACGGGAAGAATCTTGCGGTATTGGAAGCCGCGGTCTGAATTCTGTTCTCCCTGATACCAGAGCGCGCCGGTAATCGAGAGGGGAGCGATCGGCTTCAGCATTCCTTCATAGAGCACGGACGGCATTACGGGCCAGTTCTCGTAGCCGATCGGCATGGGATGCGGCGGGCGCGCGTCCACGCTTAACTGTGTCTTCCACTGTCCGGCAAGCGGGATGCTGGTTTTGTCACCGAGCGTCAGATGAAGTGCGTCGGGCTTGGCGAGAAATCCTCCGCCGGGTTTGGTCTTCAGAACTCGGATCGCTACAAGATTCTTGCCCGGTTTCAGCACGCCGTCGGGGATGAAATACACTCGCGGATTCTCAACCCATGCGCTCGCGCCAACTTCTTTGCCATTGATATAGACCGTGTCCATGCGCTCGATGGATCCGAGGAAGATTAAAGCGCGTCCTGCCGGGATCGTTTCGGGTAACACGATCTCTTTGCGGAACCACACGACCGCAGGCGTGTCGGGAACACCGAGTTCGGCGAAGCCTCCAGGAACGTTCACGGATTTCCAGGCCGCATCGTCGAACTCGGGCGCAGCCCAGTTTCCTTTCAGCCCGACATCGTACTCGTCATACCAGTGCATGATGTAGTTGCCGTACTCGGGCGCGCCTGCCTCTGACAATTTATCGAGTTCGGCCAAAGGAACGTCGAAATCCTTCAGCGGACGAAGCGCGGCGGCACTGGTCCATGCCTCGGCAGGAGTTCCGCCGAGCGCGTCGATGACGAGTCCGATGGGAACATGGATTTGTTCCTGGACCTTTCGCGCGAAGTAGTAAGCGACTGCCGATACTTTGCCAGCGGTATCGGGCGAGACGACCGTCCAATTTCCGTCGGGAATATCGGCGTGGTGATATGCGACATGAGCGGCCACGGTGAAGAAACGAATCTGCGGATAGTTCGCGGCCTTGACCTCTTCTTCGCCATTCTTTGCGTAGCCGAGGCTGACCTGTATGTTCGATTGGCCGCCGCAGAGCCAGATATCGCCGACCAGCACGTTGTGAAGTTCGACCGTCTGATGACCCTGGATCGTCATGGTGTAGGGTCCGCCCACATGCGGTGGATGAATTTTGATCTCCCATCGGCGATCAGCTCCTGCTACACCCGAGGCAGTCTTGCCGGCAAACCTGAGTTGAATCTTGTCGCCCGGATCAGACCATCCCCAAATCGTGTCCTCCTTTCCTCGCTGCAACACCATGTTGTCGCCAAAAATGGGGCTGAGAAACGGGAGCGGCTTGGCGGCCGGCGCTTGCGGGGCTTGGGCGAAACCGGCGATGAATGTCGAAAACAGGAACGCAACGGAGGCGATTGCTCTCGGAGCATGTCTATGAATCACGCGTTTTGAGACCTCATGGGGTTGATTAGAGCGAACGTCCGCAGGAACTCATCTCGAAAGTGCATCCCGGCGTTATTGCTCGAGAGAAATGACCGTAACAGACTTCGGCTCAAGCTTCAGCGTTAGCTTGCCTCCTTGCGCTTTTACCGAAATCGGTTTCGGCACCACTGTATTCGGGGCGTCGAAGGTGTTGACGCTGTCTACGTTAGGCGCAGTCAAAGTCTCACCGGACGCGCCTTTCGTGCTTGCCCCGGCGAGATTGACTTCGAGATCGGCGGATTGATTCGGATCAACGTTGGTGATTTCCAGCCAAAGCTTTCCATCGGAGGCTTTCGCCGCAATGGCGTCGACTCGAGGCAGGTTGATCTTGTCATGCGTGTAGGCGCCCGCTTCAAAGGTAACCGGCAGGAAAGTCGCGTCCTGGAACGGCACATACATTTTGTAGACGTAATAGGTCGGCGTGAGAACCATCTTCTCCTTGTCGGTCATGATCGTCGCCTGCAGCACGTTGATCATCTGCGCGATATTCGCCATGCGCACGCGGTCGGCGTGGCGGGCGAAGATATTCAGGTTCAGAGCCGCGAGGATTGCATCCCTCATGCTGTTCTGCTGGACGAGAAATCCCGGATTGCTGCCCGGCAGCGGCGCGTACCATGCGCCCCATTCATCGACCACAAGCGCAACTTTCTTCTGCGGATCATACTTGTCCATGATGGCGGACTGCTCTTTAATCAGGTTATCCATGTCGAGAGTGGACTTGAGAATCTGGGCGTACTCGGTTTCGCCGAATCCGACGGACTTGAACGAAGGCGGCCACTGCACGACCGTGTAGCTGTGCATGGAAAGGCCGTTGATGTCCCAACTCCACGAGTGGTTCTGGTAGGCCTTCATGATGGTGTCGGTCCATTCGTCCCAGCGCGGTCCGCTGCCGCCCGGGCCGACGGCGATCTTGAGCATCTGATCTTCCGTTTGTTGCGCCGGGTTGTAGTTTCGGACAAACCGGCTATAGACCTTCATCTGGTCGAGATAGTATTCGGGTGTCATGTTGCCGCCGCAATCCCAGCTCTCGTTGCCGATCCCGAGAAATGCGACTTTGTAAGGATCCGGATGGCCGTTCGCAGCTCGCTCTTTCTGAAGCGTTGTAGGCTGCGCGGTCGTCATGTACTCCAGCCAGTCTGCGGCTTCGTGCGGTGTGCCTGAACCGACGTTCACGGAGACGTACGCCTGGGAGCCGATCTGGTTGATGAAGTCCATGAATTCGTGGGTGCCGAATGTATTCGGCTCGATGACTCCGCCCCAGTTGGGATTGAGCGTCACTCTGCGCTCAGGGCCGACGCCGTTCCGCCAGTGATATTCGTCGGCGAAGCAGCCTCCGGGCCAGCGAACGTCCGGCACTTTAATCGCGCGTAGTGCCGCCACGACGTCGTTGCGGATGCCCCGTGTGTTCGGGATGGTGGAGTCGGGGCCGACCCATATGCCGTCGTAGATGCCATGCCCGAGATGCTCGGCAAACTGGCCGAAGAGGTTGCGGCTGATTTTCGCTCCGGGCTTTGAGGCATCCACGGACACTTCGATTTTCTGGGCAGCCGCGAAGGATGCGGTCAGAAAGACGATCAGCAGAACGAGGCTGATGGCGAACCGGATGGCGCGGGATTCATATTTCGGGGTGGCGGGATGGCCAGAGCAAAGGAATGGCATCGATTTTTTCTCCTGACAATTTCGGAAACAGTGTAATCGCGATTCCGCGGTTTGTGCATCGATTCGACGCGAAAGTTATCGAGGCAGACTCTTCGATTCTGCAGCAGGAAAGTGCCGCGATCGGGACGAACGAGGAATTGCGGCGAAGACGATCCGCGTGATCGATCGCGAAGCCATCAATCGATGCGGATGCTGACAGCGGCGTCGAATCTGGAGTAATACTTCTTCACATCTTCGGCGCCGTACTTGGCACGGAACTTGTCAGCTATCGACTTCACTGTGGCTGCGCCGGTCATAGGCACAGCTTTGAATTCTTCCTCAGTCATCGCTGCCCTGATTCGTATCGAAAGATTGTTAACCACGTTCTTGTACCACTGCGTGGCAGATCCCTGCACTGGCAGCAAGTAGAGCGTGTCGCCTTCAAATACGAACCATACCGGATTGGTGATGGCACGTCCGGATTTCCTGCCGGTGACGGTGATGTGGATTTCGTGGACTCGGGAGAGATGATCTTTCAGACTGGTGGTCTTGGTGGGCATGTGCGCCTCCTGCGGAAACTGCAGCCTTGCGTTTTGGGAGTCGATTTCAGGGATGCGGTAATTCTGCAACGTTCGTACTTGTGATTCGGTATTTGAGCCCAGGGTTTGTACGCCGTTGTTGAGGACACTCAGGCATCCAGCTGTTTCCCATATTGCTCATCCGTGACGTGCTCCATCCAATCTACGACCTTGCCGTCCTTCTTTTCCTGGATGGCGATGTGCGTCACGGCTGTTGTGGCCGTTGCTCCATGCCAGTGTTTCTCTCCGGGAGCAAACCAGACCACGTCTCCCGGGCGAATCTCTTCGATCGGTCCGCCCCAGCGTTGAGCCCGGCCGCAGCCTGAGGTCACGATCAGAGTCTGTCCAAGCGGATGCGTATGCCATGCAGTGCGCCCGCCGGGCTCGAACGTGACACTCGCGCCTTGAACAAACGCAGGGTCTGGCGCTTGAAAAAGTGGATCGATGCGGACCGTGCCTGTGAACCAGTCGGACGGTCCCTTGGCGGAAGGCTGCGAGCCGGCTCGTTTAATTTCCATAGATTGAATTCCTTTCCTGTTCAGCAATGACGGTTGCGCGGGTCAAACGTGCGAGCGATCAATAGCGTTCCCAAGCCACCCGCCAGTGTTCGTTCGAGTCTGGCGATTTCACGATCAGTTGATTGCCGGAGAATTCGTACAGCCGCTTCAAGTCTTTGCCGATAAGAGTCCGGACAAGCGCGCCTTCGACGTGGAAAGTAAAAGTACGAGAGTCGTCGATCTCATATCGGCCAAACGAGGCCTCGTACCCGCCCTGCGAGTATTGCACCGGAGCAACATTGGTGCTCAGCTGCGGATTGCGGTACATCACTTGGACGGACATATATCCGTCGGCCGTGTATACGAGCAGCCCGGTGCATTCGGCCTTGTGAATGCTGCCGTCGGCACCAGGCTCCTCCAGCGAAACCAGCCGCCACGCTCCGACGAAGCGGTCGCGAACGGCTGGACTACCGTCACGCGGTCCGGCGAAGAGTGTTATCGCGAGCGCCACTGCAGACAGCAGAGTAACTGCGACGACCACAAATAGCTTTTTCATGCTCCGGCTCCTCGCCGCTCATCTATTTTCAGCGGTTCACCAGTTTCTGCATTTCTTCCGGATAACGGGCGCCTTGCACTGGGATCTTCGACGCCGCGTTTTGCAACTGCTGGAGATCCGCGGATGTGAGTTCGATGTTGGCCGCTCCGAGATTTTCTTCGAGGCGATGCAGCTTGGTCGTACCCGGGATCGGAACGATCCACGGCTTCTGCGCGAGCACCCAGGCAAGAGCGATCTGCGCGGGAGTCGCCTTCTTCTGTTGCGCGAACCTGCCGATCATGTCGACCACCGCCTGATTCGCCTTGCGGTTCTCTTCTGAAAATCGAGGGACGATGTTGCGGAAGTCGTTCTTGTCGAACTTCGTGTCCTGATTGATCGCGCCCGTCAGGAATCCCTTGCCCAGCGGGCTGAACGGGACGAATCCGATGCCGAGTTCTTCGAGTGCGGGAATAATCTCGGCCTCGGGCTCTCTCCACCAAAGCGAATACTCGCTCTGGAGCGCCGTGACCGGTTGAACTGCGTGCGCGCGGCGGATCGTCTTTACTCCGGCTTCCGAAAGCCCGAAGTGCTTTACCTTTCCGTGCTGGATGAGATCTTTCACCGCTCCGGCAACATCTTCGATTGGAACGTTTGGATCGACGCGGTGCTGGTAGAACAGGTCGATCCTGTCGGTTCTGAGACGCTTCAGAGAGGCTTCGGCGACTTGCTTAATGTGCTCGGGACGGCTGTCGAGACCGGCCTGCTTGCCAGTAGCGGGATCGATCTTGAACCCGAACTTAGTGGCGATTGTCACCTTGTCACGAAAGGGAGCCAAGGCTTCGCCGACGAGTTCTTCGTTGGTGAATGCACCATACACTTCCGCGGTGTCGAAGAACGTCACTCCGCGTTCGACGGCGGCGCGGATGACGGAAATCCCTTGCTGTCTCTCGACCGCCGGGCCGAAGCCAAAGCTCAATCCCATGCAGCCGAAGCCGATTTCCGACACTTCCAGATTGCTCTTTCCAAGTTTGCGTTTCTGCATTGCTTCTCCTTAAGAATTCGAAATTTGGGCCGCGTTTACGAAACTGCCTGCGTGCGCTGCAACTCGCGCCAGCGGGCCGGGGGAACGCCCTCCCACGTGCGGAAGGCGCGAACGAAGGAGTTTCCATCTTCATATCCGAGAAGGTACGCAGCTTCGTTCAACTCGAGAACGGAATTGTTGAGATAGTGGCGGGCCAGCTGATGACGGGCTTCGTCGAGCACGCGTTGAAAGTTCGAGCCTTCATCTTGCAAGCGCCGCTGCAGCGTGCGGGAGCTCACGTGTAGCGCGTCGGCGATGTCGTCGATCGTGGGACGGCGTCCCGTGAGCTTCTGCTGAATCGCGACTCGCACGCGCTCGGCGAATTGTTCGTCCTTGCTTTCCTGCTTGAGTTCTTCCTCGAACTGGGGTGCGAGCATGGCGAGAAGCTCGGCATTGCGCGTGACGAAGGGGCGCTGAGCATCCGAGGCGCTAAAGACTATCGTATTGCGCGAACCACCGCAGATGACAGGGCATCCGAAGTGGCGCTCGATCGTCTTTGTGTGGGCGCGTGGCTGCATGAATTCCACGCGGAGTGGAGACAGGCGAGTCCCAGTTCCGTGGCGGCCAATCGAGAGTACCCACGAAAAGGCGCACTCGATCAGCACCGGTGGCTCGACTTCATCCGCCAGCAGCCAGCAGAATTGAATGCTCCACTCTTCGTCATCCTTTTCCTGAACGATCTCCTCCGGGCAGGTGAGTTGCTTGTAGCGGGCCATCTGGTCGATCGCTGCGCCGAAGTTCTCCGATGAAAGGGCCGCGAGACCGACGGGATGAAATCGCTCGGTGCGATTCTCTGTGCCGAGTTGAAGACCTATTGCGGGATTTGTGCTGACTTCGCCGATCGCGCGCCACAGGGCGAAAAGCTCCTGGGTCTTGAGGAGCACGCGGGGCTGATCGGAAAACGACTGGGGAAGCCCGGCGCTGCGCAAAACCGCGGAGGCGCGGACTCCAAGGTCTTCCAACCGTCCAAACGTGCTGCCGGAGAAGCGAAAGTGTTTGTTCATCGGATTACTCAGATTTGAGAGAGGCCATATCAATCGAAAAGCGGTACTTCACATGGGATTTCAGCAGCCGCTCGTAGGCTTCATTGACTTTCTGAATCGGGATCACTTCGACGTCAGCCGTGAGATTGTGCTTTCCGCAGAAATCGAGCATCTCCTGGGTTTCGGCGATCCCGCCAATCGACGAGCCAGAAAGACTCCGTCGGCCCATGATCAACCCGAAAGCCGCAACCGGCAGGGGATTCGACGGCGCACCGACCAGCGTGAGATTGCCATCCCGGGCCAGCAGATTCAGGTAGGCATTGATGTCATGATCGGCGGAGACGGCGTCGAGAATGAAGTTGAAACTCCCGGCGTGTTTCTGCATCTCGTTGGCGTCGCGGGAGAGAACCACTTCGTCGGCGCCGAGGCGGAGCGCATCTTCCTTCTTGCTGGGCGAGGTCGTGAAGACAACGACGTGTGCTCCGAGCGCATGGGCGATCTTGACGGCCATGTGGCCGAGTCCTCCGAGGCCAACCACGCCCACTTTCTTTCCCTTGGTGACGTTCCAGTGGCGCATCGGCGAGTAGGTGGTGATTCCGGCGCAGAGCAGCGGAGCAGCGCCTGCCGGCTTCAGGTTCGACGGAACGCGCAGCGCGAAATGCTCATCGACGACGATGCTTTCCGAATAACCGCCGTAGGTGACGCCTCCGAGATGCCTATCGGGGAAGTTGTAGGTGTATGTGGCATTAGCGCAGAACTGCTCGAGACCTGCGCGGCATTCCGGGCAAGTGCGGTCGGAGTCGACCATGCAGCCCACAGCGGCCAGGTCTCCGGGCTTGAAGTTCTTGACTGCCGAGCCGACTTTGATGACTCGGCCAACAATCTCGTGTCCGGGAACACAGGGGTAGACGGTGGGAAGAAATTGTCCCCATTCGTTGCGCACTTGATGCAGATCCGAATGGCAGATGCCGCAGTAGAGAATGTCGATCTGCACATCCTGTTCGGTTGGATCCCGTCTGGAAATCGAGGTTCGGGTAAGAGGAGAAGTAGAACTGGAGGCAGAGTACGCTTTCACGTTCGTCATGGGATGTACTTTAGACGCTGACGGGCGGTGGCGCTATGCAAAACACGCCATTGTATATGCAGGGGACGCCAAGAACCTTACAGGTAGGATTTGCGGCAAGTAGCGTGAATTGGGCGACCAGACCGGTCGCGGTTAGCGGGCTCAGGTGAATCCGCGAGAACCGGAACTGCCGCATCCTCCAGATGCGAAGGTGGAGAACTGGCGTTCGACGTCCTCGGATTCACACTTCGGGCATTCAAGCTCGCTATCGGCATCCGCGATACGGCGCAGCTTCTCAAAGATGTGGCCACAGCGGCGGCATTGGTATTCGTAAAGCGGCATCAGGAACTCCGAGTCACGATATTCATTCTATGCTGAAACTCGCCAAACGCTCACACAGTTGCCAACGCCGGTGCCACAACGATCCGTGGGTCGAGCACGATTTCGCTCTGCAAAGAACGCGAGACGAGGCAGGCCTTTTCGGCCTTCTCGAGCAGCCGCAGGCCGCGCTCCCGCTCCGTCTCGTTCTGAATCGTCAACAAGGGGCGAACGGTGACGCGCGTGAAGCGGTATCCGCCCTCAAGTTTTTCGATCTGGCCGTCGACTGAGACTTCCAGGGCGGCGGCGTTGAACTTTGAGAATATCGCGATGGCCTGAAACGTGTTGATGAAGCAAGCTGCAATCGCGGCCGTGAAAAAGTGCTCGGGCGTCCAGATGCCGGCTTCTCCCTGGAACTCGGGCGGCGCCGAGAAATTGATTGCGGGCTGGACGTCATGGCCGGTAACGACGCCATTGCGGTCCTCGGTCCAGCGGGCGGACGATACGAAGTTCAGGGTAGCGTTCATAAGATTTCCTTCTCCTGAGAAATGCAGATTTTGGGGAATTTGTTACAGCCTTTCAGCCTTCCAGCACCTCCGTGATCACAGCACGTGAGTCGCAATCCAGCGCCCGACGTTCTTGCTTACGAGAATGATGGCCACAGCAACGGCCAGATGTTTAGCGACCTCAGAGAGGGCGCTGACATCGCGATAGCGGGCGAGAATGCAGGTCAGGCCGACAAGCAATGAGAGTCCCCAAGCCATGCCCCAGATCGCAGCCCGGCGCTCGGGCAAGACAAGGACAATCAACACAAAACTCATGCACACGATCAGGCGAGTAGCAAAATTGCTCAGAGTTCCCAGGAACACTTCCTTCTGCGCGAGGCGCTCGGATTCCTGGTACATGTGAACGCTGAGCGAGTCGGTGAGGTTATCGGCTACGGCTGCGATCAGCAATGCGCTGATAACGCTGGCTTTGCCGGCATTGGCAGCGTCGAGGCCTGCGATCAGCGCCATGCTGGTGACAATCGCGGCAGTGCCGCCGAAGCTGATCCTGCTGGGTTGAATCACTGATCAATCTATCGTGGGAGGCTTTGGTGTTGGTGTGATCCGGGTCACAGGTCGGTGGACCGCAGGTCCGGATCGGGATTGCAGTCCGGTCCTGCACCCTCGTACATAGCTAAGACACGCCGAAAAAGATGTGCATCAGGATGGCTCCGCCAAGAGAGGCGAGCATGGCGGCTGGCATGGCAATGGCTCCGACCTTGAAAAAGTCCCAGAAGCTGACTTCGAGCTTCTCTTTGCGCAAGGCAATGAGCCAGAGAATCGTCGCGAGCGATCCTGTGATCGAGAGGTTCGGTCCCAGATCAACGCCAATGAGCACCGCATCGGCGACCGGGCCGGTGGCGTGAGCGGAGTGGACCGTGCTCCCGACGATAAGTCCGAGGGGAAGATTGTTAACGAGGTTGTTGGTGACTCCGACCGCAAATCCGGTGACAAACTCGCCGGCGCCAAGGCCGAGATGCTGCGCCCATGCAAGCCAAGACTGGGTGTGGCGGAGCGCTCCGATGCTTTCCACGGCGTCGACCATGATGAAGAGCCCGGCGACAAGGGCTAATGTTTCCCAGCTGATTCCGCGAGCAAGTGGGAGCGGATCTGTGCGCTCCTTAAGGCAAACGAACGCTATGACCGCAATCGCTGCCAGACAAGTGGGCAGGCCGAGATCCTTTCCGAGCGAAGAGCACGCGAGCAGGACGGCAATCATTGCACCGATTCCGGCAAGAACGAGTTTGCCATTCGAGGTCAGTGGCTTTGCATCGACCGTGTGGTCGATGGTGTGGGCGAGTTCTTTGCGGAATATCCAGCGGAGAATCCAGAACGTGACCACGATCGAGAAAACGCACGGGATTCCGAAGGCGAGCAGCCAGCGTCCGAGGGGCGGCATCGCGTCGTGGAAAACGACCAGGTTCGCGGGATTCGAGATCGGCAAAAGGAAAGACGCGGCATTGGCGATGAACGCGCACGCGAACAGGTAGGGCAGCGGCTGCACCTTGGCTTTCCGCACCGCGGCGAGAATGGCCGGCGTCAGGACCACCGCCGTAGCATCGTTCGACAAGAAAACTGTGACCGCCGTTCCTACGAGGTACACGAGCGCAAACAGCCGGAAGCAGGAGCCGTCCGCGTTATGAACGGCAAAGCCGGAGAGCCAGTCGAAGACTCCCTGTTCGCTGGCCAGCTCGGAAACTAGCATCATGCCGATCAGAAACAGAACTACATCAATCGATTCGGCAGCGCCGCGCAGGGCAAGCTTTGGAGTGATCAGGCGCAGGGCGAGAAGCAGGACGACACCGCCGCCAATCCAGTACGCCTCCGCTATGCCGCGGGGACGAATGAGCATCAGCGCGATGCTGATGGCGATAATCGCCAGGATGAGAATGTGAGCGATATCGGGAGAGATCATCGAACCCGAGCATCCTCCCGGTGTGCACTCAGAAGGATCGTGCTCGACCTCCGCGTAAGACCATTCCAATGACGATGCGAGTTTTCGGGCATGGGCTTATGGACGCACGAATCGCCATACTAGCAGGATCAGGAGAGAGGCACGGATGATGAATCGGTATCCCGTTGTGCAGTAAAACGAATCAGGCAACTCGTTCCGCTGGTCCTTGCGACTGCCGCATGTTCTGCTTGATTTCCGATTTGTTCTGCGGCATCTTTTCTTTCCAGCCTTTT
Source organism: Candidatus Sulfotelmatobacter sp. (assembly GCA_035945695.1). GTDB lineage: Bacteria > Acidobacteriota > Terriglobia > Terriglobales > Acidobacteriaceae > Sulfotelmatobacter. The sequence continues at coordinate 21,447 of DASYZZ010000007.1, forward strand.
CTGATCAGAAAAATGTTCACCGGGTACGATACGAGAAATCCGATGACCATGCCAATCTGCATCATGAACCAGAAGACCGCATCGTTGGCACGCAGGTGCGGCTTGGGGAAGAGAACGAAGTAGGAGAGCGCGGCCCAGGCGGACATGCCGATCTGGAATGCGATGATCGATAGCGTATCTGCGCGAATCGCGGCCTTTAATCCTTTGCCGACCGATAGTCCGCGCATGGGTGCGATGGTGAAGTACTGAAACACAATGCCGAATGCCCAAGCCAGCAGGAAGTCGAGGCGAAGACGGGTTGCAAGCGCTCCTCCGGCCATGGTCAAGCCGGTGCCGTAGATCGACCATTCGCCAACGATGTCGCCGAGAGTGCAGCCCGCGCCACAATGCATTGTTGAAACGGCGACCTGCTCCCGCGCGATCCCGCTTTCCCCGCGATCTTTCGGCGAGCGCATGCGTCGTACGTTCGGATGCCGCTCCTCGTGGAGTTCGGCTTGGATCTCCCGCTGCATCTGCAGCATGTGCTCTCGCGTCATCTTCGAGCCGGATTTGAAATAGCTCCACACCGCCCACGGCCCGAAGTAGAGCGCCGTAATTGGCCAGACGATATTCATGATCATCATCTTTTGCGGGCGGCGCAGTTCGTAGACAACAATGATCAAGCTGCAAGCAAGGCACAAAGAGAGCGAAGCCCATGACAGGGCATCGAGCCATCCGGGGAACGGTGGAGTCATCACAGCCTAGGATGTTTTCGCAATAGCCCCGAGTTGGTCTGCAATTTCGCCCCTCGAGTGTTGATTGTTGATTTTTGATTGTTGAATAAAACCCTCGCAAAACCTTCCGGCAGCCCTGGTTTCCAATCAACAATCGTCAATCAAGAATCGGGCAACCCACGAATTCTTGCCAAGTACTCTTGGCCTTCGCAGGCTGTGCTGGTAAGCCCTGTAGGTTATTTCGCCAGCATCAGCAGCACGCATTCCTGCCTCTAAGCACCGGAGGGTGGGTGTGATTGCTCTAGCGGGGGTCAGCAAAGGCCTGTGGACCTGGGTTCTGCGGCTCGGCGGCCCGGGGTTGATCGTTGTCGGGCTGGTTGACAACTCGGTCATTCCGATCCCGGGGGGCATGGATTTCTTTCTCATCGTTTTGACCGCCCGGGACCGCCGTCTGTGGCTCTATTACGCGTTTATGGCTGTCGTAGGAGCCGTGGTAGGTGGCTACATTACTTACTATCTCGCGGAAAAAGGGGGCAAGGAAGGACTCGAAAAGAAGATCGGAAAAGAGAGGGCCGAAAAGGTTTACAAGAAGTTCGAGAAGGAAGCGTTTTCGACCGTCGCGATCGGGGCGATCGTGCCGCCGCCATTCCCGCTGGTGCCGGTGCTGATGGCGGCCGGTGTGCTGCAGTACCCGCGGAAGAAGTTCTTGACCGCACTCACGGCCGGCAGGACGGTTCGATTTGTGGCGGTCGCGCTTCTGGGGCGAATTTATGGAACCGCGATTATCCGCTGGCTCAGCCGCTACTACCGGCCGTTCCTGTATACCTTGATCGCAGCTGGCGTGGCCGGGGGAATCGCGGCGCTCGTCTACTTCAAATGGTATCGCCCGAAACATAAGCATGCGCAAGTGGCGGCGTCGCATTGAGAGCTTCTTTCACCACGGGAGGCACAGAGGCACGGAGTTTTGCTCTTTCCTGCAAATCTTCCTGACAGAGAATCTCCGTGGTGATAAATCATTGCCCCTGATGTCGCTCGCCAAGTTCCTGTCCCGGCGGCACTTCGTTGCATTCACCTTAGTAATTTGCCCGTGGGCAGCCGTTCGGGGATGATAATCCGACAATGTCAAACTCCAGCAATACGCGCCGATGGGACCGTTTGCCGGTGGACTTGCCGGTCCGCGTGGTCACGTCGAAAGGGTTCTCGACGACCGTTGTGGAAGGCCGCGGCACCGAAATGAGCCAGGGCGGCATGGTGCTCTACGCGGGTATCCTGCTGAATCCCGGGGATCTGCTGGAAATCGAGATCGACACGCCGACGCCGTCACGCATTCCCGCGATCGTGCGTTCGAAAAACGGCTTCTGCTTTGGCCTGGAGTTCATTACTCCGTTGCCGGCCTAGAGTTTTCTTTCCTGTTCGGGTTCCTCCCGATGGCATTCCCCCCGGATTTGGTCTAGCATCTCAAGGCGTCTGGGGGAACTCCTATGTACTTCGAGCAGTTCTATCTGGGATGTCTGGCCCATGCTTCCTACATGCTCGCCTCCGAAGGCGAGGCAGTGGTCATCGATCCACAGCGAGACGTAGATCTTTATCTGAAGGCGGCTGTCGAGCTTGGGGTCAAGATCCGGCATATCTTCGAGACTCATCTGCATGCCGACTTTGTCTCGGGACACAAGGAACTTGCCTTGCGTACGGGCGCGACGATCTACATGGGAGCCCAGGCTGGGGCGACTTTCCCGCACGTTCCGGTCAGCGACGGATTTGAATTGCAGTTCGGCAAGGTTTCGATTCGGGTGCTCGAGACTCCGGGGCACACTCCGGAGAGCATCTGCCTCGTCGTTACAGATTCGGAAAAATCTGCCGCGCCCTGGGCGGTGCTGACCGGCGACACGCTTTTTATCGGCGATGTCGGGCGTCCCGATCTTTCCCCCAGACATACTCCGGCGCAACTCGCAGGACTGCTTTACGACAGTCTGTATTCCAAGCTGATGGCGTTGCCGGACAGTGTTCTGGTGTATCCGGCGCATGGGGCGGGATCTCTTTGCGGCAAGAACATGCGCGCAGAACGCTCGTCGACGATTGGCACCGAGCGCCTGACGAATTACGCGCTGCAGATCAAAAGCAGGGAAGAGTTCATCGCGCAGCTGACAAGTAATTTGCCGGCGCGTCCGGAATATTTCTCGAAGGATGCCGAGATCAATCGCACCGGAGCAGCGGCTTTGTCGGATTTGCCCAGGCTGAGAGCAATTGCTCCGGCTGAACTCGCAGAGATGTTGCGCGAGGGCGAGATCGCACTCGATGTACGTCCCGCGGACGATTTCGCGGCCGGGCATGTGCCCGGGTCGGTCAACATCGCGCTCTCGGGACAGTTCGCCTCGTGGGCGGGAACGGTGCTGGGCTTGGCCGCGCATCCCGTGTTGATAGCAGATACCGGGGAGCAAGTTGAAGAGGCGCGCCTGCGACTGGCGCGAGTGGGCATTGAGGTTCTCGATGGCTACCTTGCTGGCGGTGTTTGTGCGTGGAGGCAGGCTGGACTGCCGCTGGCAACCGTGGCGCAGATGACCGTAGATGAATTACGCCGCGGCCTGGAATCCGATTCGATGCGCGTCCTCGACGTGCGCCGCGGGCCTGAGTGGGACGCGGCACATATCGACGGTGCGGCCTGGTGGCCGCTGGATAATTTCAAAGTCTCCGCGCCGGAGATCGATCACGACGCGCCCCTCGCGGTCCACTGCAAGAGCGGCTACCGCAGCATGATCGCGAGCAGCCTGCTGCAACGGGCGGGATTCAAGAACGTGATCAATGTTGTCGGCGGATTCGACGCGTGGCAAGCCGCCAAACTTCCTTCCGCCAGTTCGAAGCCGGTCATGGCGTGACAGATCTTTTTCACGGAGACACGGAGGCACGAAGTTTGCTTATATCGGTAAGTCCTTAGATTCTTTCCCGCCGATTGTCTCGATAAGCTAACGATCGACAAGGGTGATAGCGAGGTCGGAATCCTCTATTTCTTGGTTATTCTCCCTGACTCAGTGACTCCGTGGTGAAGAGTCTTGGTCAGAAACGATCGTCGGTGTTGATGCCGAAGCCCAGGATCGCTGTGACCTGAACCGGTATATCCCCGCGTTTGGCGGGCTGGAATTTCCAGCTGCGCAGGGCGGCGACGACTTTGGCCGTCATCATGCCTGATCCCGCCTCGAGCACTTTGATGTTGCCAATATTCCCCGATGTGTCGAGCGTGCAAGCAACCACCATTCGGCCGCGCGGCGTTCCTCCCAGAAGATCGACGCGGATCGGGGACGGCGCGGTAAGCGCAGAGCCGAACGCATGTGAGGTGGCGCTCTCGTCGGCGAATTCCATCACCACGGTACCCAGCGAGGTCTCCAGATAAGTCGTGTACTGCACGCCGCGCAACAGCTTCTTGTAAGGCTCGAACGCGCCTCCGGAACTCGCGGTCGCGACAATCGTCACGTCGAGCGCGCTGCGCTGTTTTACATTCGTCCGGTTGGGAGTGTTGGGATCGTTGGGGGCCGGGTCATCACCGAATGAGGGAAGCGTGACGATGCTGCTGCCGCCGCTGATCTCAACTCCCCGAACAGGCGGATTGCCGGAAGTCATGCTGCCCGCGCCTCCCGGGCCCGGATTGGGCGAGATTCCCCCGCGAGCCGCTGGATCGGAGCCGCGTCCCGGGCCGGAGTTTGCCGCGCCGGTTCCTGAGCCGTTCAATGCGCTGCCCGGTCCGTTGCCGTGACCGATTCCGTTGCCGCCGCCAGATCCGCCGATGCCCGCGTTGGCAGCTCCCGAGGGCGACATCGCGAGCGAGCCGGTACTGCTGGTAATTGGAACGCCGACTTTCGGGCCGGGCTGGGTCGAGATCACCGCACCTGTATTGCCGCCGCTGCCTCCATTTTTCGGAGCAGCAAGATTCGAGCCGACATCGGACGGAGCGCCAAGACCTGCACCGCGGCGGCCGAGTCCCGAGCCAGCGGGGTTGTTTCCACCGCCGACGGATGGCGGCGGTGGCACGATATTATTCGCCAGCAGAGTTCCGCCGGAAGCGCCCGCTCCTCCACCGACTTTGCCTGTTCCGCCGCCCGCGCCTGCAAATTGGGGCGGCGGAGGAACAACGCTTTGAGCCCCGAGATAGGGAGCGGCGCCGCGAGCACGTATGCCAGTCCCCCCGGCAGTTCCAACCGATGGAGGTGGCGCGACCACGTTCGTGCTCAAGGACGCGCCCTGCCCGTTGCGATATCCGTTTGGGTTTGCGCCGCTGGAGTTTTCACCGACCGAGGGCGGCGGGGGAACAACGTTGTTGGCCAGCGACGCGCCGGGAGTATTGTTTTGCCGCGACGAGACCGAGGGCGGCGGAGGAACGACTTCGCTTGCGCCAAAGATCTTGCCGATGATGCTGCTCATGAATGATCCGCCTGTTTGCGACGGGGGCGGAGGGACGACGGACCGGCTCGGATCGGCGCCGCCCGGCGAGGTGCGGTGCATTTCAGAAGCGAGATCAGCCGAGGGCGGCGGCGCGACGACCTGCGGAGCAGGAAGAGTCAGCCGGGCGCTGCGGGAAGCTGCACGCTCGGGGGCCGAAACTGGCGGCGGGACGATATTCTCGTTCGTCACCTGAACCGGCGCATGAGACATCTGCCGGCTGGCAACATGCGGAGCCGGCGGGATGACGTTCGTTGCCAGCGCCATTCCAGACCGCGAGCGGTCCGCCGTGACAGTCGGAGCGGGGGCCACTACAGAAGCATTCAGCGACGGCAATGCCATCGTGCGGTTGCGCGCAACATGCGGAGCCGGAGGAATGACCGCGGGTGTCATGGCCGGAGCCACAAGCTTGTGGCTGTCCGGGACACTGGGCGCAGGCGGAATCAAGTTCGCGCTAAACGTTGGCGCGATCAGGCCGCGATCGCGCGGCATGTTTGGCGCAGGAGCAATCACAGCATCCATCTGCACACCATTCCGCGTGTAATCGCGAATGACATTCGGAGCCGGCGCAACAATGCTCGTTGCGAGATTGGGAGCATTGCGCGACGAGCGCAATCCTTCGGCGGGAGGCGGCCCGGCATCGGGTCTGACCGCGAGCAAGTTGGCGACGGCATCTGTTGATGATGGAAGCTTCAGATTGGGTGCGTCCGCGACCTCGGGAACCAGCGATCCACCTCGCGCAATTTTGATCGTCTGGGTGCGATGATGCGTCTCATCGCCGCCCGCGCGCCCGGCGGTGCCGGCTTCGGCTCCACCTAGATCCTCGACCCGGGGAAGTTCATCGCCCGTGTAATAAATCACGTCATGCTGAGCAACCCGCGGCGCGACATAGGGACGCAGTTGTGCGATCTTTGCCGGAATCAGAATCGCCGCGAAAATCAGGACCGCTTCCATCAAATAAGAAGGAAGCATGATTCGGAGAGGAATCAACCCGAACGGGGCTTCGCCGGCCAGTCGCGCTTGCGACCGCGACAAAGCGGGCCCGATCGAACCGAGGAATTCCGGCCACCGCGATGACCACTCGACAAGCAGCTTGGGCTCATCGTGTGTATCCCGTACCTCAACGGGTTCAACGAGTTGGAGCGTTCCACTCATGCGGATGGTCGGGCGTTCCCCTTGGCGACGGTGATTTCGATTTTATCCCCTACAGCAGTACGAGTTTCTGCGGCAATCTTGCACGGCAGTTCCAAAACCGAGGCGGCTTGACCGCGAATCGGAGCGAAGCGCCAGGGCTTCAACTCCATCTGAATATGAATCACATTCATACCGCGATCGAGATAGACCACATCGATCGGGAACCCCATACCCAGAGTATGAACGCCATGGCAGGGGGTGATCCAGAGCCCGCACCCGTTACGGAAGTCATCAAGCTTGAGGCCGAGGAGTCCGCGCAGGCGGGTCCAATGCGTGTCAGCGATGGCCAAATCCGTGGCCAGATAGGCCTGGCGGGTCTGGTTGAATGCCTTTCCTTGTGGTGGAAGAACTGCCATGGAGCCCTATACCCAGTTCCGACGCTAGTTGGATCCGCGAACTACTTTCCGCTGACTGGTCCCAGTTGACGGATCAATTGAATCACGGCCGGACCAATCGTGACGAAAATGATCGAGGGCAGAACAAAGATTACCAGCGGGGGAACCATCTTAATCGTGGTTTTTGCAGCTTGTTCTTCGGCGCGTTGCCGGCGTTCCGTGCGGAGGGAATCAGAGTGCACGCGGAGAGCCTGAGCGACGCTGGTACCGAAGCGGTCGGTCTGAATCAGTGTACCAACAAGGGAGCGGATATCGTCAACCCCGGTTCTTTCAACGAGATTACGCAAGGCTTCGGCGCGTGGCTTGCCTGCGCGCATCTCGAGGTTGACGAGGTGGAACTCATCGCTGAGGTCGGGATGGGCGTGGTGCAAATCCTGGCCGACTCGCATTAGAGCCTGGTCGAGAGCCAGTCCGGCTTCGACGCAGATCACGGTGAGGTCGAGGGCGTCGGGCAGTCCGAGGCGGATTCGATTCTGGCGATCTTTAATCATGCGCTTCAGCACGAAGCGCGGGAGCAGGAATCCAAGAGCCGGAATGCCGATCAGCAGTGGAACATTGTCGAAGCCCAGAAATGCCGCGACTCCTATGAAGCCAATCGCGGCCATGAGGACGCGAGCGCCGAAGTAGTAGTTAACATCACCGGCGTCGCGGAATCCGGCCTGAATGAGCAGCTTGCGAGTTTCCGAAACATCGGCGGGCGAGAGCGGTATGGCCTTGCTGAGTGGATCGAGAGCCTGTTCGAGTCGCTCGCGAATTGCGGGCTTGTTCTCGACGGGCTGGGCTTGCTGTCCGCCGAGTGCACGCAGGCGCGCACCGAGCACGGAACTGGGAGTCACGACCGCAGCGCCGAACGCGAACACTGCCATCACGACGGTGATGAATATCACGATAATCAACAGCAAGGGCATCACTACACCTGAATCCGGATGATCTTCCGGATCACGAAATATCCAACGGTCTGCAAGGTAATTCCGGCCACGAGCAGCGTGTGGCCGATGGGATCCGCAAAGAGCGGGCGGATGAATCCGGGATTCAAAAGCAACATCGCCACGACGATGATGGGCGGCATTCCCATCAGCAGGGCCATAGTAAGCCGCCCCTGCGCCGTGTAAACGCGAACCTGCCGCTGAATCTTGAAGCGTTCGCGGATGACGTACGAAAGATTATCGAGAATTTCAGCGAGGTTGCCGCCAGTCTCGCGCTGCAACATCACGGCGGTGACAAAGAACTTCACGTCCACCAGGGGAACACGTTCGGTCAGGTTCATGAGCGCGTCCCGGACCGGCATGCCGAATTTCTGTTCTTCGTAGAGTTGCCGGAATTCTCCGGCGATCGGCTCGGCGATCTCGCTCGTAATCATTTCGAGCGCAGTTGTGAAAGCGTGTCCGGCGCGGACGGCGCGAGCCAGCGTGTCAATGGCTTCGGGGAAAAGTTCCTCAAACTTATCGAAACGCTTCTTCCGCCGGATCGAAACGTAAAAATAAGGAAGGATGAATCCGATGAGCAGTGCGAACCAGGCGACCTCGATCCGGTTGCTGAAGAGGTACCCAATGATGCAGGCTCCCACTCCTGCGACTGCAGAAAGGCCTAAGAAGTTTCCTGCACGCTGCTCCATGCCCGCCTGCGAAAGCATCTTCTGCAAGTCGGAGACGCGGGCGGAACGGCGCAGCAGCGTATCGAGGACTGGAATCTCGCTTAGCTGCTCGTCCCGCAGAAGGGCTAGCTCCTCTTCGGCGGCAAGCTCCGGCGCTTTGCGCTCGTTGGCGAGACGTTCTTTGATCAGTCGGGCGCGGGCGTTGCGCTGGTCGATGAACGAAAACGCACCGAACGCAATTGCCGCGACCACCGCAAAGACGACCAGCGCAATCAGAGCTGCAGACATAGGACCCTAAACCTCAGCTTTCGACTCAAAGAGCGCGGGACGCAGCCGGGCACCGGAAGTTGCCAGACGGTCGGCAAATTTCGGGCGGATTCCGGTGGCGCGGAATGCTCCGCGCACCTTTCCGTTCTCGTCAATCCCGCTGCGCTCGAAAACAAAAATATCCTGCATCGCGATTGTATCGTCGTTCATGCCGGTGATTTCGGAAATGTTGATGACCTTGCGCGTGCCATCCGACAGACGCGCAATCTGGATCACGGCGTGAACCGCCGACGAGATTTGATGTCGCACCGCCCGCTCCGGAATATTGAGATTGGCCATCGAGACCATGTTTTCGATACGAGCCATGGCGTCGCGGGGAGAGTTCGCGTGAACGGTGGTCAACGACCCTTCGTGGCCCGTGTTCATGGCCTGCAACATGTCGAAAGCTTCTTCACCGCGTACCTCGCCAACCACAATGCGGTCAGGGCGCATACGCAAGCTGTTGATCACAAGTTGCCGCTGCCGGATGGCGCCCTTGCCTTCAATGTTGGGCGGGCGCGTTTCCAGCCGGACGATGTTTTCCTGCTTCAACTGCAGTTCGGCCGCGTCCTCGATCGTGACGATGCGCTCGACATTGGGAATGTATCCGGAAAGCACGTTCAGGATCGTGGTTTTACCAGCGCCGGTTCCACCGGAGACCAGAATGTTCAGGCGGCCCTTCACCATGGCCGAGAGCAGTTCGAGCATCGATTCGGTGAGCGTCTGATTCTCGATCATCTGGCGCGCCGTGACCGGTTCGCGCCCAAAGCGGCGGATCGAGAGGCATGGGCCGTCGAGAGCAAGCGGAGGAATGATGGCGTTTACGCGGGATCCGTCGGCCAGGCGGGCGTCGACCATCGGCGAGGATTCGTCGACGCGCCGTCCGACGCGCGAAACGATGCGCTCGATGATCTGCATCAGGTGCGTGTTGTCTTTGAATGCCAGCGTCGTGAGTTCGAGCTTGCCGGACTTCTCGATGTAGACCCGGTCGTAGCGGTTCACCAGAATGTCGGAGATGTTGGAATCCTTCAGCAGTTGTTCCAGAGGGCCGAGTCCGAAGATCTCGTCGAGAATCTCGCGCGAGAGGCGCTCGCGCTCGGCAAAGCTGAGAGGAACGACTTCTCCGTTGACCGCGCTCCGAATAACGACCAGGACTTCGTCGCGCGCCGAATCGCCCGAGGTCTTGCCGAGTTTTTCGAGATCGAGCCGGTCGAGAATCTTGCGGTGCAGGTCGGCCTTGACCTGCTGGTAATCGGTGCGCTCGAACGATTGAAGATTTGCCATAGCCCCTTACATCCTAAACCGACTTGAATAGCGACCAAGCAGCGCGTTTTACTTCCGCATCGTTGCGCGTCAATTCCTGCGCCAACCCAGCAAAGCAGCGCGCGATTTCAGAATTGCGCTGATCCATGACCGGCGTTCCGCGATCGATCGCATTCGACACTGCGAAATATTGATTGGGAACGTGCCATATCAGCTTCGCCCCAACCGCGGCCTCGGCGTCAGCCTCGCTGAATCCGGGAACCTTGCGGTAGCGATTCAAAACCAGACGCACACGCTCGCGGCTTCCAGTTTCTCCCAGATATTGCTGCACGCGGGCCGCGCTCCAGAGCGAAGCCACATCGCTGCAAGCAACGAGAAGAACCGTTTCCGACAGGCTGGCAATCAGGCGGCTGGCCGCATCGAAGCGCGATGAGGCGTCGACGACGACGTAGCGATAATGCGTGACCAGCATGTCAAATAAACGAACGAATTCGGCGGTCGATGGGTCGACGGCTGCCGGAACGTTTGTACCTGCGAGCAACTGCAATCCGCCACTGTGGCGCGTCATGAAGCTCTCAAGCAGGGAAGCGTCCATGCGGTGCAGGTTGCGCGTCGCGTCGGCTACGGTGAAGACCGGCTTCAGATTCATGTGCAGCGCGGCGTGGCCCAGAGGAGCCAGGTCCACCAGCGCCGTTTGCCCGTACGCCGATTGCAGCGCGAGGGCGAGATTTACAGCAACAGTCGTAGCCCCGTTTCCGCCTTTGGCGTTAATGACGGAAAAGACCTTGCCGCGCAAGCCTTCCTGCTTGCCCCGGCGCTGCGCGCTGGTGAGACGAACGAAGGCCTCGAGGAGATCGGTGGTGTTCGTGGGCCGCTCGATGAATTCGCGAGCCCCTGCGCGCATGGCGTTGACGATCACCTGCGGATGATTCAACGTTCCGATCGCGAAAATTGCCGTATCCGGCAGTTCCTGATGCAGCAGTTCAATAGCGCGAAGCGCCACGGGAGCATTATCAGAGGGGATATCGACGAGCGTTACATCCGGATTTGCCGCCCGCACCCGCCGGGTAATCGGGTCGGACGCGGCCACCGGAAAATTCGCGCAGGTGTGCACCGTGCGAGCCACGCTGGTCCCATCGACGAGCACCTGAAGGAGCGCGCGCTGTTCATTGTCGGTGGCAACGATAACGACTGAAAGCTCTGGCATAACACCCTGCGGCTTCTTGCGTCTCTTTCACTTTCCGGGCGATTTCCAGCGTGGAAATCGCGACTACTTGCTCTTATCAAACTTGCCTGGGTCCAGGTACGGCTGAGCCGGTTTGGGCCCGGCCGGTTGCTCCGTGTTCGGTGACACACGATGCACCGTGCATAACACCATCAGTTCCGAATTGCTCTTCTGAAGGCTTTTGCTGCGAAAAAAAGTCCCAAGAATGGGGATGTCGCCCAGCCCGGGAATCTTGTTGTAAATGTCGGTTACGCGGTTGTCCATCAGCCCGGCAATCACGAAGCTCTGGCCGTCTTGCAGCTCAAATTCAGTTTCCGCCTTGCGCGTGCTCAATGCGGGAACGGTGAACCCGGAGATCGTCAACGCGTTGGCAAAGTCGAGCGTGCTGACTTCCGGAGCAACCTTCAAATGGATGTTCCCGTTCGGCATGATCTCAGGCGTAAATTGAAGCCGCACGCCGAATTCTTTGAATGAGATCGTCACCGCGGTGAATCCCGCGCCCGGTTGCACGATCGGGAAAGGGAATTGGCCGCCGGCGAGGAAGCTGGCCTGTTTTCCATTGAGCGCTATTAGGTTCGGTTCAGCGAGAATCTGCAGCAGATTTTTCGTTTCCAGCGCCTGGACGATCGCGCCGAAATTGATATCCGGGCGGAATAAAAATAAGTTCAGGACGCTATTGATTGTCTGGCTCTCCGACGTGGTCTTGCCGTTTAGAGTGGTCAGATTCTGCTGGCCGAAGCCGCCAAACTGTCCGGTGGTTGTCGTGCCAATCGTGTTGGTTGCGCCCGTCGACAGGAAGTTGACGCCCATTTCGGTGAGCACAGTGCGGTCAACCTCGGCGAACTTCACCTGCAAGAGAATCTCCTGCGCTCCCTCGGGACCAAACGTCAGTACGTTGACGACTTTTGGAGAATAGGCTCCCGCGAGTTCTCCCGCGCGCTTGGCGACATCCTCGTTGGAAACGTGTCCCGAGAGCACAATCGCGGCGCGGGAAGGCGTGACGGAAATCTGCTCGTCGGGAAACACGCGGTGTTCTTCTTCGGCGCAGGCGCTGACGTCGACATCCACGCGAAGGTCGAAGCTGCGCGAGCGCTCCAGTTCATCCCAGATCAGGAGCGAAACTTCTCCCGGAGCCTTGCCATGCACCAGAATCTGCGTTGGCGTGATGACCTGGGCAAACGCGATCGAAGGGTCGGTAATCGATATTCGCTTGAGTCGTTCGGTCGTGTTGATCAGAAGCGATTTGCCCACCATGACCCGCAGTGGCGCCGATCCTTGCACTTGCTGCGACTGGCTGGGAAGGGTCGCGGTCTGGGTCTGTGTCGGAACCGGAGTTTGGGACTGGGGCGTGGTTTCCGCCTGCTGCACGGTTTCGGCGGGCGCGGCCAGAACGAATGCCGCCGCAAGCAGCAGAGCCCCCAACAACGAAGTGCGCAATTTCATTTTCAGATGGGTCTCCGTGGAAGGAAACTTGACGGTGAGACGTGAGGTAGATTGCGGACCACCACCCGTAAGAATCACTTGGACTCGCACCCCTGATCGCCACAATTCACGACTTGCGCTTTCCGGTCTCCCTGATAAACCTCGACGCTGACTCCTGTTGACGCCGGCGGCGGCGGAGCAACCTTCGGGGCCGCCACATGATGAACCGGGGCATGCACCGTAGGTGGCGGGATCGCACCCTTGTACAACGCTCGCGAAATGGAAGGAGGCACGTCATCCTGCTTGGTATCTAGCGGGTTGCGCAGCGCAAGCTGAATGTGGCCTTCAGAACTGGCCAGCGTCAGCCGCTGCGCGTCGTCAGGCGAAACAAGCAGCGTGATCACCGCGGTGTTCTGCGCCTCACCGGTCGATGTTCTTTCGAGCGTATGGCCGGAAGCAAGCACGGCCACGTTCTGCAGCACGGTGGTAGTTTGCTCGTCGCCGGAAGCTCCCGGCGTTCCGGTCAGAAGAACGTCGACGCGCGTCCCGGGAGTAACGAATCCCGCGACAGAAACGACTTCATTCACGCGGACCGAGACGGCGCGCATCCCGGGAGGAATCAATGAAGGGAGTCCAGCCCCGGCGTTCTCCGCAGCCAGGCGGTTCGGCAGAATAAATTCGCCCTTCGAGATCGGAATAATCACGCCGTGGCCCAACACTTCAGATTTCTTTCTTGGAGCGCCGGGAGGAAGATCCGCGGCGGGAATGTGGATGACCTTGATGTCTTTCTCTTCCACACGCGCTCCGACCTGCAGGTCGTCGGCCGCGACCATAACCTCCATGCCCGGGTCGCCGCTTCCACTGCCTTTCTGCAGGTTCTTATAGACGTACATGCTTGTCAGCAGGCCCAAGGCAACGGCAATCACGCCGATCATCAACAAACGTGTGCGGTTCATACGGATCCTTCAACGACTTTAATCTGTAGAAATTCGCGGACTGATTGTTACTGGATCGAACTCGCGACGTTTGAGAAGACGTTGTTGGCGTTCGAGCCGATGAGACGAATGGTTCCAACGACGATGACCAGAATGACCGCCAGCATTACGGCGTATTCCGCGATGTCCTGCCCCTCTTCTTCGCACCAAAGCCCACGCATGCGTTCTAGGATCATTGTGTTTTTCTCCTGCCGCGCTTTTGAGATCACTTTAAGAATGGTTCTGCGCGAGCCTTGCTGGGAACGTTAGAGTGCGGCTCGCTGCCACTCGACTTACGTGCCATCATACCCGCATCTTGAAGGAAAGTGGCAAATTCTTGCAGTCCGCCAACACCCCTCCGTAATCAAGCAGATACGCGTCTTCCGAGGCTCATAAGTGTACCAAAACCGTTGCGGGTTATGGTGTGGATTGCGTTCGTTTTCGCTCTGATCCAAGGGCTGTGGACGTGCCGACGGGTTCCCCCCTTGGCGATAGAAAGAAGCGTCAGCGGGCGGTAGAATCACCGATCTACATAATTGAACATCTCCAAGCCCAGATCGGGTTCGTCGCGATCCTATAAAGCCATAGGTCTGCTGTTCATCGTAGGCGTGGTCGCGACACATGGATTTTTTTTCTGGCACGTCCGGAATCGCATTGCGCGAGGCGATCCGGATTTCACCGTCTTCTACACAGCCGCCAGAATCCTGCGCGAGGGTCGGGGAGCGCAGCTTTATGACTCCCGGGTCCAACAGGCGGTTCAGAGGCAGTTCACTTCGAACCCGCTCATCCGGCGTGGTCCGCTGCCGTTTATTCATCCACCTTTTGAAGCGGTGGCTTTTGTTCCGCTGACTTTTCTTCCGTATCCGGTCGCATTTGTCGTGTGGGACTTGGTGAATTTGGGAATGCTGGTGGGAGTTGCACTGATATTAAGGAAGTCGTCCAGCGTGCTCCGGAGAATTCCTTTGTGGGTTTTGATTCTGGCTTTTCTGGCGTTTTTCCCCGTGTTCGCTACGTTTCATCAAGGGCAGGATTCCATCCTGCTGTTACTGTTGCTGGCTCTCGCCTTCCGCGGTCTGAAACGAGGTTCAGATTTTGCCGCCGGCTGCTGGTTTGGCTTCGGAATGTTCAAGTATCACTTGATCCTGGCGTTAGTCTTGATTCTGATCTTTTGGAAGGGCAGAAAACTGGCTCTAGGTTTTATCGCGGTCGTAAGCTTCTTGTTCACGATCTCCCTCGCCCTCGTTGGCTGGGATGGGCTTTTGCAATATCCCGGTTACGCGTGGCGGATTGTTTCGGTGCCCTCCTTTGGAGGCATTCCGCTGCGGCAACTTCCGAACTTGCTCGGCCTTCTAGGCGGGTGGCCATCTTCGGGCGGCACGGGGTGGATCGTCAGGGTGGTCGCCCTCATTTCGGCGGTTGCTCTTCTGATCGCAGTAGCCGGGCTTCGGAAGTTTACGGAGGATCGGCGGGTGTTCGAACTCTGCTTTGCCTGCGCCGTGATTGCATCCGTTCTGGCGGGATACAGCACGAACACCTACGATCTCTCGTTGCTGATCGTGCCCCTGGTTCTCGTCGCCGATTTCGTTGCCGAGGACAGGCTGGAATGGAATATTTTTCTGCCCGTCATTCCAGTACTGGTCAGCCCGCTCTGGTTTTTTCTGTGGTTGCGTTGGGAGAGAATCAATGTGATGGCTTTCTTTCTGGTGTGGTGGTTGTTCGCCATTCGGGGCGAGATTGTGAGAACAAGGCCTGTCGAAGACACGGCCGCATTATCGACTGTCTGAGAAATGTCGAAACGACTTTACTTTTTGTTCGGAGCGGCCCTGGCCGCGGTGGCAATGTGGCTGTGGGTGCAGCGCATCGCGATTCCACATCAGCAGACGGACTCAGCGGTGCGTGGCATTCCGCGCGGTAATCTGTCCGATCTCTATCCGCGATGGCTGGGCGCGCGCGAATTGCTGCTGCACCATCGCGATCCATATCGTTCTGACCTCACGCTTGAAATTCAGCAGGGATATTACGGCCGCGTGCTCGACCCTTCGCGCCCGAATGATCCTAAGGACCAGCAGGCTTTCGCGTATCCGTTGTATGTCGTGTTTGTGCTGGCTCCCACGATCGGATTCCCGTTCGCCGTAGTGCAGCGACTCTTTCTTTATTTTCTTGTCGCATTGACGGCGGCTTCGGTGCTTCTGTGGCTGCGTGCCCTCGATTGGCACCTCAGCCTCAGCTCCAAATTGATCTGGATTGTGCTTGTCCTCGGATCGTTCCCCGCGATTCAGGGATTCAAGTTGCAGCAACTGACGCTCCTGGTTGCGGGGCTTATCGCAATATCAATGGCAGCGATCTCGAGCGGGCGATTGGTTTGGGCGGCGATTGCTCTGGCAGTCGCGAGCATCAAGCCGCAACTCGTATTTCTTGTGGTGTTGTGGCTCTGCATATGGGTTTTTGGCAACTGGTGCCAACGGCGGCGACTCTTCTGGAGCATGGCTCTCTCCGCAGCGGCCCTGGTAGCGGGTGCCGAAGTATTGCTACCCGGCTGGATTCAGGAATTCCGCGCGGCCTCTGCGGCCTACTACCAATACACGGGCGGAGGGCGCTCCGTGTTGGACGTTCTGCTTTCGCCGATCGCGGGCCGCGTCGTCTCTGCGTTTCTGGTGATCGCGCTTTTGATCGCCCTTTGGCGCTGGAGGCGCGCGCCGGAAACTTCCTCGGAGTTTCAGTATTCGCTCGCGCTGGTCCTGGCGACGACGCTAACCGTGATTCCGATGTTTGCTCCCTACAACCACCTTCTGCTGATACCGGTCCTGATGTTGATCGTGCGAGCCATTCGCGATCTCTGGGCGAAGTCTGCAATTTCGCGAGGCCTGACCGCGATCGCAGTTCTGACAGTTTTCTGGCCCTGGATCGCGGCGGCCGGATTAATGATTGCGAATTTCTTTTTGCCGCGGGCGGTTGTACTCAATGCATGGGCGCTGCCGATCTACACCAGCCTCGCCATCCCGATCACCGTGCTGGCACTGGTTTGGGTGAGCCGGAACGTCCTGCTGGCGCAAAAAGACCTTCTCCAAACGCCCTCTCCGCGCACCTTGCGGCAGGGCGCGAAAGCAGAGTAGTCTGGTGCAGCAGGTGGGGCCACCTGGCATTTCTCCCGGCCAACAGTCCTGCCCAATGACCGTCCATGGCCCTGAACACCATTACTCATCCCAGCCATCACGGCTCAGGCTCCGGGATATTTCCCGCGCTCGTGTTTGTGCAGGGCAGCGAACAGAAGAACATCGTTCTCAATCGCACTCCATTTACCGTCGGCCGTAAGGTTGATAAAGATCTCGTGATCGCCGACCCGCGCGTCTCGCGCGACCACGCGCAGATCATGCAAGAGGGGCTGGACTTTTTCCTCGTCGATCTGGGCAGCAAGCACGGCACGTTTGTGAATGGCGAGCGCATCCAGCGGCAGAAGTTGGAGCGCGGGGACCGGTTGGAGTTTGGCGCACGCGATTCTGCCTATGTGCTGTTCAATCCCGCGCACGCCACCTCAAATACGGCACGCGAATTCCTCAGCCAGATCTCCGTCATCGGCATCAAGCCGGAAACAACCGAACTGGAAACGCTCCGGCTCTTTCTGGAAGCCGCGCGAAAGCTGAATACCGCGGGCGTCCTCGAAGAAATCCTGGTCACGATGCTCGACGTCACGTTGCAACTGACCCAGGCCGAACGGGCATTCGTTTTTCTGAAGGACGAAGACGGCAATCTGCGGCTTTCGGCCGGACGCAACAAAAACAAAGAGCCCCTGCTCGACGACAAGACCATTTCGCACTCGATCCTCGAGGAGTCGATGCGGTCAAACTCGGAATTCCTTTTGACCGATACGAGCCAGTCTCTCGACATGGCCGGACGTCAGAGCATTGTCGCGTACGATCTGCGCACCGTGGTCTGCATTCCATTGCGCAAATTGCAGGTGCAGGCAACGCGCGATGCGCAGACTCCGGTTCCTTCCTCCGCCTCGGCGCAGGCGATGGGAGTTCTTTACGTGGACTCCCGGTTCGCCTCGCGAGATATCACCGGCGTCGGCCACGATATTTTGCATGCGATCGCGACAGAAGCCGCGTCGCTTATCGAGAACGCCCGCCTGGTGCAGGCCGAAGAGGAGGCGCGCCGTTATCAGCAGGAACTCAGCATTGCGGCCAGCATCCAGCAGCGGCTGATGCAGGTAAAGATTCCCGAAGTCCCGTTTGCCCGGCTTCGCGGAAAGAATCTGCCTTGCAAGGAAATCGGAGGCGATTTCTTCGACGCGCTGAATACGAAAGAGGGTCTCGCCGTCGTGCTTGCCGATGTGAGCGGCAAGGGAGTTTCGGCCGCTCTGCTGGCTTCCACCCTGCAGGGAATGATCTATTCGCATCTGCTTTCGGGCATGCCGCTGCTCGACGTGATTGCCGCGGTCAACCGCTTCTTCACCGACAAATTAGTCGGCGAAAAATACGCAACCGTTTTGCTGGCCCGGCTCCGCCGGGACGGCGAACTGGAATATGTGAACTGCGGGCACGTACCTCCGTTGCTGGTGTGTGCCGGGGAAGTGATCCGGCCGCCGCATGGCAACGTCCCCGTTGGACTGCTTGCGGACGCGACATTCGAGAGCGCCACTTGTCAGATGAAGTCCGGCGATCGTTTCATCCTTGTCACTGACGGCGTGACGGAAGCCGAGAATCCGGGCGGCGACTTCTTCGAAGATTTCCGGCTGGAAGCCGCAGCGATTAAATCTCCGACGCTGGAAGGAATCTTTTCCGCCGTGACTGAGTTCTGCGCTGGAAATCCCTTAAGTGACGACTGCACGGTCGTCGAATTGTGTTATTCCAATCCCGACAACTGAGCTCACCTTTAGTTTTTCTCAATAAGCACGCGGTAGTCCGTCCCTTCCCATCGATTCTCACTCGGCCAGAAAAAAGTGAAGACTGCTTCTCCTCCCGCGGGCAGGGAAGCGGTGGGCAAGTCCAGAATGTGAATTCCTAATCCGGTATCTCGAGTGTCGGTATCGTGCGTGGTCTTCCAGCCATCGATGCTCCAATGCACGCGAGCAGGCGACAACATCACGATCCGCAAGGTCTTATTGCGTGGAATCGAACGGGGCTTGTTGTTGAATCGCCATCCGAAAATCTGCCGGACGTGTTTCTCCTGCAGGTAGCGCTTCACCGTTTGTGGAGGCTGATCAAAAACGCGCCCGTCCCGAATGGAACGGCGCAGCTTGATGTACTCGGAGTGCGCCCAGACCAGCGGGCATGCGGAGCCAGTCGGTTTGCCGCGGAACAACTCCAGAGCAGGAATGTCCGACCCGTCCCAGACCTGCTCGGGCAGGAGCCGGCTATAACCGACCGTGGAATTCTCCAAAACGGTTAGCAGTGCCTCTGCTTCATCGACGTGGCCGCCGGTCAGCGCGTAGTGGGCGCGTTCTCCCGCGAGCAGCGGCCAGGGACGCCCGATCCCTGTTCCGTCAAACGCAGATCCATCCCGATGCTCGCCGTAACCGTCGCCGTTATACCGATACCAGCACGGTCCCTGCGGGAGTTCGACCGCCAGCAGAGCGTCAATCGCTCGCAGCGTATTCAGAATCCGCGGATCATCGGGCGCGCGCAGTCCGAAGCGAACCAGCGCCAGCGCATCGGGACTGATGATGTGATAGGCGCGTTCGCCATCCTGTCCCGGCGGACGGTTCTTGATGGGGACGAACCCTTGCGTTGGTGAAGACGCACCATCCGTTTCGGGAGGAGCGATGCGGACGTAGTATCCTTCGACGCCGAGTTGCTGCGCCAGATCGCTCCCGGTCGCATAGACCCAGCGCTCGATGTTGTCGTTCCACGCATCGGCCACGTCGCGCATCGTTTGCGCCTGGTCGGGATGGCCGGTCAACTCTGCAATATCCGCGCCCGCGAGCAGAGCAGAAATTTCGGCGGCCAGGGTGAAGGGCGAGTATCCTGAATCTTCTTCCCATCGATCCTGCTGGGTTACGGGTCCGTTGCGGACAATGAAGCTGATGGCCTTTTGCACCATTGGCCACCAGCGGTTCAGCTTGCCGAGACTCTCCGGACCTTCGCGGCGCAGCAGATCGAGCAGAAGAATCGGAAACGCAGTCTCGTCCATCTGCACGCCGCCCCAATAGGGGCGTCCATCCAGCCAGAGATTCTGCGCCCAGTTGCCGGCGGCTTCCTGCGTCGCCTCCAGATACCGCAGCACGCGGATCGCATCGTTCACCGCTCCTGAAGCAAGAAGCGCTCCTGCGGTCTCGACCAGGTCTCGCGGCCATACCAGGTGGTATCCACCGAGATCCTCGTCGCCTTTATTGAACCCCCATGGAATGGAAAGGCTGGCAATGATGCCGCCGAGAAAATCTTTGGATTCATGGGTGCGCAGAACGGTGGTCGAGGCGCGATACAAATCGTGCTGGCGCTCCGGATCGTCCAGCTTGAGCAGTTTGTTCTGCCAGCTTTGCCACTGCGACACGAAGTGCTCGCGAAGTTCCGCGTAATCTTCGAAAAGCGTCGACCGAGCCTGCTGTCCGGCTTCGGTCCAGATGGCGCCGAATCCCATCGCGAGCAGGAATTCGCCGTTACATGCGGCTAAGTCGATTTCACCGGTAAATGCGATGTTCCCATTCTCCGCTCGCGTATACTCCCAATCCATTTCAAAATGCTGCGAGAGATCCTGCCAGCCATCCGACGTGCCCACAAATCCGACTGACATTTTCTTCCAGTTGGTGGACGCGGCGAAGCTCAACGAGGCTCCATCGTGCTCCGCGAAGAACATGGGGAAGCCCTTGTAGTCACTAATCCAGCCGGTGTTCCGCGAACCGTTGTTGGCAAGGTGCGGCGAGAGCAACGCATACAAGCGGTAATCCGACAGCTTCCCCAGGAGTGGCTCGAAACGAACTTTCTGCAGCACAACATTGCGGTAGGGATCGCTGAAGACCTCCTTGTGAATGCGATAGCGTCCCGAGTTGCATGTGTTTGTCAGTTCGTAAGCCGGCACGCCAGATTCGTAAGGCCGAATCTCGAAGCGGCAGTGCCTTTTTTCTTCGGAGAAAAAATCGCTCCCGTTGGTGACGATAAATCCCATGTCGCGGGTGCAGGCCTGATCCACGCGAGGGAAATAGACTTCGTTCAGAATCCCGTGGCTCAACGTGAACCACACTTTGCTGTGCTGGTTGAGCGCGGTGCCGATGCCAGTTTTTGCGCTCGAAGTCCAACGCGGCGGAATGCCCGGCCAGCCGGGAGCAAAGCGAGTCGCGGAATCGCTCATGGACTTGTCTATCCTCGAATTTGGATTGGGTTCTTATTCAAAGTGACAGATGTTTTACAACGCAGGGCAGTCATTTGGCGTAGGTTGTCATCCAACAGTACGTGTACCTAGCCGGTTTCGATTGCCAACCAACCAAAATAACTGATCATGGACCAAACAAGCCCAGAAAGATCATCGTAGGCTTAGATGCGCGGACTTGGCGCATCGTCACAGTTCTCTGGATCTGTTGCGTTCTATCCCCATTTGCCCAGTCCAAGGATATTCCCCGCACGGCTGCGGGCACCCCGCTCGACCGCGGATTCTTCGGCTTGTACAACCTCGATTTTGCGGGAGCGCAGCGTGATTTTGCGAATTGGCAACAGCTTCACCCTGATGATCCAGTCGGACCCGTCAGCGAGGCGGCGGGATTCCTGTTCTCGGAGTTCAATCGCCTTGGCGTGCTCGAGGCGCAGTTTTACGAGAGCAACTCAGCTTTTTTAAAGCGGCAGAAGCAGACGCCCGATCCGCATTTGCGGAACCGATTCCAGGCGGAAATCAATCGCGCCGAGAATCTGGCTCATGCCCGACTCGCAAAAGATCCCAACGATAGTAACGCGCTTTTTGCATTGACGCTCTCTTCCGGACTGCAGGCCGACTATGCCGCGCTCATCGAGAAACGCAATCTCACCTCGCTTCATTACACGAAAGAGGCTTCCATCGACGCCCAGCACTTGCTCGCGGTCTGTCCCAATTGCTACGACGCGTTGCTGGCGAGGGGATTCAGTAAGTACGTAATCGGCAGCATGTCCGCTCCCGTGCGCTGGGTTCTGCGCATGGGAGGTCTGCCGGCCGACAAGCAGGGGGGCATCGACGACCTGAAGACAACCGCCGAGCATGGGCATTATCTGGCACCCTTCGCGCGCATCCTTCTGGCCATCGCCTACGTCCGCGAAAAGAACAAAGCCGCCGCCGTGCAGTTGCTCTCGGGCCTGCGTCAGGAGTTTCCTGGCAATACCTTGTTTCCGAGAGAGATTGCACGCCTGCAGTCGAACCACTGAACTGTTTTCCGTTTTCTTCGTGCGTTTCGTTTTTGCTGCGAAGTGACTGAGCGGCAAAAGCGTTCGCCCATTCATCAGAAATTCACCCGTCTGTAACCCTCCTTTAACACAGGGCCGATAGAAACATTGGTCATCAACCAAAAGGAGGAGTTACCTGGCAATGCGCAAAAATTTGCTGCTGTTGGTGTGTGTCGTACTGGCCGTGCCGGTCATGGGGCAGACCACGCTGAACGGAGCAGGCGCTACATTCCCGTATCCGATTTACTCGAAGTGGTTCAGCGAGTACCACAAGCTGCATTCCGACATTCAGATCAACTATCAGGCAATTGGAAGCGGCGGAGGCATTCAGCAAATGACCGCCGGCACCGTGGATTTCGGCGCCAGCGACATGCCGATGACTGATACGCAACTGCAGGCGGCAAAAGGCAAAATTCTGAATCTTCCCACCGTGCTGGGCGCCGTGGTTCCTGCGTACAACATTCCCGGAGTAACAGGCGAAGTGAAGTTCACCCCCGAAGCGCTCGCGGGAATTTATCTAGGCAAGATTTCCAAGTGGAATGACAAGGCAATTACGTCGGTGAATCCCGGAGTCAATTTTCCCGATAAAGAGATCATCGTGGTGCACCGTTCCGACGGCAGCGGTACGACTTTCATCTGGACCGATTACCTGTCGAAAATCAGCCCGGAGTGGAAGAGCCAGGTCGGCAGCAACACCTCGGTGAAGTGGCCGCTCGGAATGGGGGGCAAAGGGAATGAAGGTGTGTCCGGCATGATCCGGCAGTTGTCGGGAGCGATCGGCTACGTCGAACTGATCTATGCCCTGCAGAACAACATTCCCTACGGCAGCATCAGAAATTCCGCGGGAGTCTTCGTCAAGGGATCTCTGGAAAGCGTGACCGCTGCGGCAGCAGCAGCTCCAAAGATGCCGCCCGACTTCCGCGTCTCCATCACCAATTCCCCCGGGAAGGATGCCTATCCGATCTCGAGCTTCACGTGGCTGCTGGTTCCGGTACAATCCAAAAACCCAGCCAACGGAAAGATTCTCAACGACTTTGTGAATTGGATGCTGACTGATGGGCAAAGCATGACGTCTGCCCTGGCATACGCGCCGCTCCCTGCAAATGTGGCGGCCAAAGAGAAGGAAGCAATCAAACAGGTCAAGTAACGCCCCGGAAATTTTTGGGGAATTTCCATTTACCGCAGGTACAAAAAAGGAGAGGGCGAATGAAGTCTGCGTGGAAATTGTGCGCAATGATGTTGCTGGCGACAGGACTGGTGGCGCAAACCAGCACTGCGCCGAAACCGAAAAAGAAATCAGCGCCGATCACAGCCGCTGATGTCCAGGCTCTGAAAGATGCAATCGCATCGCAGCAGGCCGCGTTGGCACAGCAACAGAAGGAAATCCAGCAACTGCAGGAACAATTGCAGCAGCGGGACCAGGCGGTTCAACAGGCCCAGACCGCAGCGACCGATGCCGCCAGCAAAGCTGACGCTGCGCAATCCACCGCTACCCAGCAGCAGCAGAGCGTCACGGAACTCAAAAACGATGTCAGCGACCTCAAGACCAACGTCGCCAACACCGTCGTGAGCGTGCAGGAGACGCAAAAGCGCGTTGCCGAGCCGGCCACCACGATTCACTTCAAGGGAATCACCATTACTCCCGGCGGATTCCTGGCGGCTGAATCGGTGTACCGTACCCGTGGGCTGGGTGGCGACATCAACACGCCGTTCAACACCGTTCCCATGCCGGGCGCCTCGACCACGAACATTTCCGAATTCTTCGGGTCCGGACGTCAGTCGCGTATCTCGATGCTCGCGGAAGGCAAATCCGGTTCGGTTGCCATGAGTGGTTACTATGAGGCTGACTTCCTCTCCGCAGGCGTCACTTCGAATAACAACGAGAGCAACAGCTACACCCTCCGGCAACGGCAGATGTGGGGCAAAGCCGCTCTGGATAATGGTTGGAGCTTCACCGGGGGCCAGCAGTGGAGTCTTGTGACTGAAACCAAGGTCGGCATGGACAATCGCACGGAAGCTCTTCCGATGACGATTGATCCTCAGTACCACGTGGGCTTCAGCTGGACGCGGCAGTATGGCTTCCGCGTCGTGAAGAACCTCAACAACAAGGTCTGGTTCGGATTTGCGGTCGAAAATGCGCAGGCGACGCTGACCAGCCACGGCAATGCCAATAATTTCCTGCTTGGCACGGCTGGTGTTTTGGGTGGTCTTTATAACAACCAGACGACCTATTCGTTCAATCCGTCCCCGGACCTCGTCGCCAAGATGGTCTTCGAACCGGGATTCGGGCACTACGAGGTTTACGGAATTTTCAGCCGGTTCCGTGACCGCGTCTTCCCCTGCGAAGATGTTTTGTCAACAACCACGTGCGGCACCAGCAGCACGCCGGGCCCCAACGCTACGGCCGCCTTCAACAGTTCCAAGAACGGCGGCGGCATCGGCGCCAACGCGCGCTGGTCCTTCGCTCAGAAGCACGTCGACTTCGGACTTCACGGTTTGGGCGGCAGCGGAATCGGCCGCTACGGATCGACTGGTCTTGCGGATACCGCAGTTCACGCCGATGGAACCCTATATCTGGTTAAGAGCCTTCAGGGTCTGACGACGCTCGAATTGCACTACCCGAAAATCGACGTCTACTTCAACGTTGGTGCGGAGTATGCCGGACGAGCCGCGTCAGTCGATCCAGTCACTGGCAAGGAAGTCGGCTACGGAGCACCGCTATTCAACAACTCGGGTTGCTACACCGAAACTGGGCCCGGTTCGGGCGGATTTGCTCCGGGCGGCTTATCCAGTTGCACGGCCGATACGCGCGTCATGATCGAGGGCACGGCCGGCTTCTGGCACAAAATCCATAGCGGTCCAAAAGGCCGAATTCAGTGGGGCCTGCAGTACTCCTATCTGGACCGCACGACATGGTCGGGCGCGGGATTTGAGCCTCACGGCATCGACAACATGGTCTTCTCCTCGTTCCGGTATTACCTGCCGTAACGAGCCGCAATGCACTTTTTCGGCACCGGGATCGACAGAATCGAGCTCCGGTGCCCTTTTCTTTTTCCATGCGAATCGCGTGGTTGCCGAGTACGGCAACTCGCCCTGGCTAAGGATGTTCTATACTGGGCTTCCCGGATTTGACTTGCGCAGTGCGGTGCAAGCGCCAGGTTACGGCCCAAACTCAAGGCAAAATCGAATAAGCACGGCACATGGCTCGAATTTCGCTGGATAACCCCCAGTACTTTCTCAATCGCGACACCTCCTGGCTCGCCTTCAACCGGCGCGTGCTGGAGGAGGCCGAGGACGGGGGGAATCCCCTGCTCGAGCGTTTGAAGTTTCTCTCGATTTCTGCCAGCAATCTCGACGAATTTTTCGAAGTGCGCGTCGCCGCGATGATGCAGCAGATTGAGGATGGCTATAACGAAGCCGGTCCCGACGGTCTCACGCTCACCGCAAAGCGCGACATTCTCAGCAAACTCACGCACGAATTTGTTGAGGACCAGTACGACTGCTGGAATGCGCGCCTGCGCCCGGCTCTGGCCGAAAACGGGATCCGCGTGCTCGGCTTGCATGAACTCGATTCGGAAGCCGTGCGTTTTGTCGACGATTACTGCGAGAAGGAACTCGATCCGCTGCTCACTCCGGTCACGGTCGATCCCGCGCATCCATTTCCGCGCGTCATCAACAAGGCTCTGTGCCTTGGGTTTCTGCTGCGGCGCCGCCGTCGCTCTGCACTGACCTATACGGGAGTAGTCTCGGTTCCACGAGCGCTGCCCCGGCTGATTCGTTTGCCCTCCAAGGAGACGGCCGACTTCATTTTTCTTGCGGATCTCGTTGCGCACCATGCCGTCCGCATGTATCACGGCTACGACATCGTTTCGTCCGCGCCATTTCGAGTGACGCGCAACAGCAATCTGTATCTGGCGGAAGAAGAGGCGCGCAGCCTGCTCGAATCGGTGCGCACCGAACTGCACAATCGCCGCAAGGGCGACGCCGTTCGCATGGAGATCGAAGCCGATGCCGATCCAGAGATTATCGAGCGCCTACGCACGGTATTCGAACTGGACCCCTGGCAGGTGTTCCCGGTCAGCGGTCCTGTCAATCTGGTGCGGCTGTTCAACGTGTACGAGCAGGTCAACCGTCCGGATCTGAAGTATCGTCCCTTCTCTCCGCGGGAACTGCGCCTGACATCGAAGTCGAAAGACTTGTTCGAGGAGTTGCGCTCGCACGACATCCTGCTGCATCATCCGTTCGATTCCTACGACGCGGTCGTTTCATTCATTGAATCCGCGGCTGAGGACGAGCGTGTCCTTTCCATCAAGCAGACTCTCTACCGGACCAGCGAACACTCCCTGATTGTGCCGTCGCTCATCGACGCTGCTTCGCGCAAGGAAGTTACCGCGGTCGTGGAGTTGAAAGCCCGCTTTGACGAGGCTTCGAATATTCGCTGGGCGCGCGATCTGGAGGATGCCGGAGTCCAGGTCTTTCACGGCCTTGTCGGACTTAAGACTCACTGCAAGTTGTCGCTGCTCGTGCGCCGCGATCCGGATGGAGTGACGCGCAGTTATGCGCATATCGGGACAGGGAACTACAACGCAACCACCGCCCGCATCTACACGGACCTGAGTCTTTTCACCGCGAATCCTGAGATCACGCGAGCGGTGCACGATGTTTTCAGTTTCCTGACCGCATACGCGGAAAACCCCAGCTACGACCCGCTTCTCGTCTCCCCGCTCGATTTGGCGGAGAAAACTCTCGCCTTGATCGATCGCGAAGCCGAGCATGCCCGGGAGGGACGGCCGGCTCGCATCATTGGTAAGATGAACGCGTTGCTCGACAAGAATATTGTTCAGGCACTTTATCGCGCATCGCAGGCAGGAGTGCAGATCGAGCTGATCGTGCGCGGAATTTGTGCGTTGCGTCCTGGCGTTCGCGGGGTCAGCGAGAATATCCGCGTACGCAGCATTGTTGGGCGCTATCTGGAGCACAGCCGCATCTACTATTTCGGCAATGGCGGCGATGAAGAAATTTATATCGGCAGCGCGGACTGGATGCCGCGCAATCTCTACGAACGCGTCGAAGTGTTAGTCCCGCTGCGCGACGAGATGCTGCGCCAGCGCGTGCACCACGAAATTCTCGACGCGTATCTTGCGGACAACCGCAAGGCGCGAATCCTGCTCAAAGATGCCAGTTATATCCGGGCCTGGCAACCGCTGCACGGAAAACGCAATCGCCGCCCGCCGACAGGAGCCGCGGCTTTCAGCGCGCAGGATTTTCTGATGGCGGTGGCCGAGGGCAAGGCGCCTGCGATGTTGCCGGAGCCCAAAGCGAAGGCGTCCCGGAAGCGTAGAGTAGCGGCAGAGAGGGAAGGGTAAGCTGCAATGATTCTCTACTTCTTACGGCATGCAAGCGCCGGCGAGCATCTCGCCAATCCCAAAAAAGATGAGAAGCGCGCGCTCGACAAAGAAGGAATCGAGCAATGCGGATACATCGGACGCGCTCTCACGGCGCTTAACGTCCAGGTCGATTCCATCATCTCCAGTCCCTTGAAGCGCTGCACGCAGACGGCCTCGCTGGTCGGGAACGAACTCGGCTACGAGGGCAAGCTGCAGACCGACAACGCGCTTCGCCCCGAAGCCGGGCTTGCCGAGTTCCGCAAGCTCCTCGAAAAATATTCGAAGCAGGAAGCCATTATGGTTGTCGGACACAATCCGAACCTGAGCCAATTCCTGGGAGCGGTGATCTGCGATTCCGGGTGCGAGGCTTCGACGGAATTGAAAAAAGGCGCGGTCGCCAAAGTTGAAATGCGGCGCACTCTCGGGACCCTGCAGTGGTGCCTGACGCCGAAAGTCCTGCGAACTCTCTACGACACGGCGGTGGAGAGTTCGCGGCCGAACACTTCGCGGAAGTAATCTCGCTCTTTTTCAATCGCCCAAAGTTCAAGGTCCACGCCCATCCGCCGCCGCGGCACCAGAGTCACCTTCACTTCGGCTGAGCGCACTGCGATTCGGACCTTCTCGACCGCTCGGCTGCGTCCCAGATTCTGAGCGCGCGCCAGGCGCAGCAGCACGATCGCTTTCTCGACATTTCCGCGCTCCGACGGATCGATCACCTTCATCGGGCCGTCTTCGAGAGTCGGCTTTGACTTCCCCAGATAGCGCGCGATGGCCGCGATGACGCGCCGCTGCTGCGGCGTGTAACCGAGGATTTCGGAATTTGAAATGACGTAGTTCGTGTGACGATGGCGCCCGTTGCGATTCACATAATCGCCGACTTCATATAGCATTGCCGCGGCGGTGAGCCATTCCCGGTACTCCGGCGGCAGGCTGTGCACGGAACGCAACGCCGAGAACAGGAGCGACGCCGCATCGCGCACATCCAGCGCGTGTTTGCGGTCGACGTGATAGTGCGCAACCGCTTTCAGGATCGATTCCCAGCGCTCGGACTCGACCTGCTTGCCGGAGCGCGTACTCTGATCGTAGTCGGCAGCCATCTGGGCGAGGATTCCATCGCGCAAGCCCAGCGGGGAGAAGCGGAACCCTTTCAGGTGCAGGCGCTCCGCCAGTTCGTGATAGACATTGGCTCCGGCCACAATGATTTCCGCGCGCCGCGGACCGATGCCTTCAATCTTTCTTCTCTCCGCAACCGGGAGCTTTGACAGCCGCTTCGCGATCCGGCTCATCTCGGAGCGGGAAACAACGTTGCGCTGATGGCTTGTGCCGTGTTTCAAATGACTGGCAACGGCGGCCAGTGCCGCCGCGGTGCCGGAAGTCGCGATCACGTTCTTCACCTTTGCCGTCGCGATCCGATCCACAATACGGTTGACCTCGCGCGTGATGAATCCGCGCAAGCGTTTCAGTTCGCCTTTGCGCGGCGGATCGTGCCGCAGGAATTCGTTCGTCAGGCGGACCGCGCCCAGAGGAAGACTGACAGCGTCACGGATATGTCCGCCATGGGTGACCGTCAGTTCGCAACTGCCACCGCCAAGATCGAGCAGCAGCGCGGGGGCACGGTCGATCCGCGGGCCCGATATAAGACCCAGATGAATGAGCCGCGCCTCTTCCACGCCCGAGATGATTTCCACCCGCCAGCCCGTCGCCGAACGCACCCACTCAAGAAAAGCCTGCGAGTTGCGCGCGTCACGGAGAGCGCTCGTGGCGACCACTCGAACCGAATCCGTCACCACCTGCTGCGTCGCGCGATGAAACCGCCGCAGCACCTTCACGGTCTCCGCCATGGAATCGGGCGTCAGGAAGCCGGAGCCGAATACTCCCTCGCCAAGCCGTGTAACTTCACGGTCTTCGTGCAGGGGACGAAGGCGTCCGCCCTGCAACCGCGCAATTTTCAACCGGACCGAATTGGAGCCGATATCGACGGCGGCGAAAGTAGGCATAGGAAGCCCCACAGTTTACATGCGGAAGGGATGCGCGTCACCGCCGTTTGGATCTGGAGCGGCCTTGAAACGAAAGAGCTAGGCTGCCGCGCGTGCAGGCCCGGTTGGGGTGGGGCTCTTGCTCAGCTTGCGGGAAGCGTCCGCGGCAGGAGTTTCTTCTCGGGTTTGTTCCTTTGCCGTGCTAACCGTGGCCACGGCATTCCTGAACTTTCCCCGGGTAACGTTGTGCATGGCGGCAACGAGCGGGGATTGATTGATCTCTCCCAGCGTTTGCGTCGCGGTTTGCGTCAAGGTGGACCAGTCATGCCAGCTGCCCAGCGCATCCTGCGCCTGTCTCAGTTGCGCAATCAATTCGGCGCTCTCGGGAGACTTAGGAGCAAACTCCGCCGCGTAGCGCGCTTGCTTGACGGCGATACGGTACCGGTGGAGCAACTCTTCATTCACCGGCCCAGAAGAAACTGGCACGGCCGCCAGGATTTGCTTTGCAACGGCCAATGGGTCGCGGCTCTTTGCCGACTTCGAGGCTTCCAGGGCGCGTTTCAGCCGCTTATGGATCTCTCGGACCACCTTCCTCTTAAGCAACTTTCGCAGCTTCTTCTCATGCTTTGCTCGAAGCTCAATCAGGGATTGAGTCAACTGCGTCTTGCGCCTGGGCTCAAGCGGAACCTTAAGGCTTCGCAGCGCCGCCAACTGCACATCCACATCGCGGACATTGCCGGCCCGCCGCCGAAGCCGGCCTAACAGCTTGAGAAGTTTTGCCTGATTGCGTCCTCCGGTGCACGCGACCTGCTCCAGCAGTGTCTCGAGTCTCCGCGAAGTAGTTCGAAAGCTGTGGACTGCGTCCGGCCGCTGGTCCGATTCGAGCCGCAGAAGTTCCCGTTCCATCTTTCGGAAAATAATCTTCGTGGGATGAATTGCATTCGCCATAAAAACTGTCTCTTCGTGAACGAGCAACGTTCCCAAGCCAAGATTGAGGGGCAAGGGACTGCTCCAATCCTCACGGGGAAGAGGGTTATCGGGGGAACTTGGGAGTCGCCGAAAAGCTAAGTTATTTTAACACCGTTGTAACAAGCCTCTGCTAGGGTAGGGGCGATGGCCAATCGCGCATTCTCTCGGCCTGATATGCCTGGACCGCAACCCGTTGATGCGACGAGACTTAATGAGGTTACGGCAGTCAGGCCAGCCCCCCTTTTACACTTCTCGACGGGCGAGATTCCCGATCGTATTTTCAAGTTTCTCATCACCACCTGCGGGCTGGCGGTTCTGGCTGTACTCGTACTGATTGTCTATGAGTTGGTATCTCAGTCCACAGTTTCCTGGCATGCCTTCGGCCTGAAATTTTTCGCAGGCAGCGATTGGGACCCGGTCAGCGAGCAGTTCGGAGCGCTGCCGTTCATCTATGGCACGCTTGTTTCGTCCCTTGTGGCCCTCGTGATCGCCGTGCCCTTGTCCGTTGGAGTGGCCGTCTTCACGACGGAAATGTGTCCGAAGGCGTTGCGCGGGCCATTGTCGTTTTTTGTGGAATTGCTGGCGGCCATCCCCAGCGTGATTTATGGCTTGTGGGCAATGTTTGTTCTGGTTCCGATCTTGCGGAACTACGTGCAGCCCTTCCTTTCGGCGACGTTCGGTTGGACCGGCCTATTTTCCGGGCCGCCCTATGGCATTGGGATGCTGGCGGCCGGAGTGATTCTCGCCATCATGATCATCCCGATCATCTCGTCGATCACCCGCGAGGTGCTGAGCGTCGTGCCACAGAACCAGCGGGAAGGCGTCCTTGCCTTGGGGGCGACGCGGTGGGAGATGATCCGGGTCGGCGTGCTGCGCAACGCCCGTGCCGGAATCGTCGGCGGCATCATCCTGGGCCTCGGACGCGCGCTCGGCGAAACCATGGCGGTCACCATGGTCATCGGAAATACGCCCCAGATTTCGAAATCTTTATTCGCCTCCGGATACAGCATGGCCAGCGTTCTGGCCAACGAATTCAGCGAAGCCACCGGCAATGTCTACCGCTCGGCGTTGATTGAAATTGGCCTGGCCCTCTTCATCGTGACGATCATCGTGAATGCCCTGGCGCAATTAATGGTGTGGACCGTAACTCGTGGACAGCCTGCGAGGGGACATGTCTGAAGCGGCCGTTGCTGTTCAAACCGTTCGGCCCATCAGCCTGCGGCGCCGCGTTACCGACAAGGCGATGACCGCAGCCGCGATCGGCACCGTTTTTATCGTTCTGGCGCCCTTGGTTGCGATCTTCGGCTACCTCGTCTATCGCGGAATCGGCTCGATCAACTGGGCGTTTCTGACGCAGACTCCCAAGCCGGTCGGAGAACCGGGCGGCGGCATGGCAAATGCGATCGTCGGATCGATCATCATTCTCGGCATCGCCAGCTTGATTGGCGTGCCTTTCGGGGTTGGAGCCGGAATCTATCTCGCCGAGTACGGGCGCAACCGCTTTGGCAGCGCCATTCGCTTCACAGCCGACGTTCTGAACGGCGTTCCTTCGATTGTGATGGGCATCGTCGGGTACGCGATCGTGGTGGTCCATCAGGGACACTTCTCAGCCCTCGCTGGCGGCGTCGCTCTCGCGATCATGATGGTGCCGACGATCACCCGCACTACAGAAGAGATGCTGCTGCTCGTGCCACAGGCATTGCGGGAAGCCGCTTACGGCCTCGGCGTCCCGCGCTGGCGGACGACACTCTCGATCACGCTCCGCACCGCGACCTCCGGAGTCATCACCGGAATCATGCTCGCCTTCGCGCGCGTAGCTGGAGAAACGGCTCCGCTGCTGTTTACGGCGTTCGGCAACACGTTCTGGAGCCTGCGCTACGACCAGCCCATCGCGGCGCTGCCCCTGCAGATATTTGTTTATGCGAATTCTCCGTATGACGATTGGCATCGTCAGGCGTGGGCCGGGTCCCTGGTGCTGATCATTTTAATTGTGGGTGCGGTCGCGGCCGTGCGCTACGTCGTGCGCCGCGGATCGTTCGGAACGGCTTAATTTTATGGGAGTCGGAATCCAGGTCGAGAACCTGAACGCGTGGTATGGCAAGAGCCAGGCTCTCTACGACATCAATCTGAAGATTGCCGCGAATCACGCCACCGCGCTGATCGGGCCTTCGGGATGCGGCAAGTCCACGTTTATCCGCTGCATCAACCGCATGCACGAGACGATTCCCGAAGCGCATGTGCAGGGGCGGATTCGCATCGGCGAAATCGACGTTTACAACGGAACTTCCCCGACCCAGTTGCGACGGCGCGTCGGCATGGTATTTCAGAAGCCGAACCCATTTCCGACGATGTCGATCTACGACAACGTTGCCTCGGGATTGAAGCTGAATGGTTTTCATGACCGCCGCAAGATGGATGAAATCGTCGAGCGGTCGTTGCAGGTCTCGGCGCTCTGGGATGAAGCCAAGGATCATCTCCACAAAAAATCCGGCGCCAGTCTTTCCGGAGGTCAGCAGCAGCGTCTTTGCATTGCGCGGGCGCTGGCCGTGGAGCCGGAAGTCCTGCTGATGGATGAACCCTGCTCGGCTCTGGATCCAATCTCGACCGGAAAAATTGAAGAGTTGATCTTCCAGCTGAAAGAGCGGTA
Source organism: Candidatus Sulfotelmatobacter sp. (assembly GCA_035945695.1). GTDB lineage: Bacteria > Acidobacteriota > Terriglobia > Terriglobales > Acidobacteriaceae > Sulfotelmatobacter. The sequence continues at coordinate 54,279 of DASYZZ010000007.1, forward strand.
TACCATCGTGATTGTCACTCATAATATGCAGCAGGCGGCGCGAGTGGCCGAATTCACGGGCTTTTTCCTGCTGGGCAAGATGATCGAGTTCGACAAGACGGAAAAGATTTTCACCAAGCCGTCCGACAAAAAGACGGAAGATTACATCACCGGCAGATTCGGATAAAGAACGACCGGACAAGGAAGGTTCGTAAATGCGCACGCGCTTTCAGCAAGGGCTTGACGATCTACGGGAACGGTTGCTTCGCATGGGAGGACTGGCGGAGCAGGCGGTGGACCGCGCCCGCCAGGCCTACGTCGAGCGCGACCTGACCCGCTGCCAGATGATTCTGGAAGGCGAGAACCTGATCAACATCGCCGAACGTGAGATCGACGAGTCCGCCTTCGACCTGCTCGCCATGCAGCAGCCCATGGCGGTCGACCTGCGGTTCATCCTCGCGGTCACGAAGATCAATTCCGACCTCGAGCGTGTCGGCGATCAGGCTGTCAACATCGCCGAACGCGTCATGGATATGGTTGAACTTCCCGCCGCGGATCTTCCCGTGGATATCGGCCGCATGGGGACCGCTGTTAGCGCGATGGTCCGCCGCGCCCTTGAATCATTCATCGAAGGCAAGGTCGAACTGGCCCAGGCCGTCTTGGAAATGGATAACGTGATCGATCGCATGCGCGACGATGCGTTCATCCAGCTCGTAAAGACGATGAATGACCGTCCTGAGATCGTTCGGCAGGCGCTCGACGCACTGCTCGTCGCCCGCAACCTGGAACGCGTCGCCGACCATGCCACCAACATCGCCGAAGACGTCATCTTCTGGGTGCAGGGATCCGATGTCCGGCACAACGTGCATCCGGATGAGCCAATTCAGGACACGGAGCGCCCCACCAGCCGCGCGTCGGGACTGTAGTTGACCGTCTGTCATCCCGACCAAGGCGCCTGACTGGCGAAGCCGGGCAGGCAACACCTGGAGGGACCTTGTGTTCTCAGCCGATGTCTCTTCTTTTCCACCATTCTCCATTCCGAGCACTTGTCGGGTAGGCAGTGCGCTTTGACCACCAGCCATCCCTTGCATTACGCTCGTTTCTCCCGTCATTCTCTCGCGGAGGTCCCGTGAATTCTGCTGCTCTTCGTCTTTCCCTGTTCGTCGTGTTCGCCTGTGCACTACTCGTCGCGCAAACTCCATCGAACGGTCAATCACAAGTCATGCTGCCGACGAGCAAAATGCTCACTGTGCCCCCGCCTGGACGAATCGGCAGCACGAACAGCTTTCCGGCGACCATGGTCATCAGCCCCGATGGCCGTTACGCGGCCTTGTTGAATGACGGCTATGGAACCCAGGAGACGATGGCGCATCAGTCCATCGCGGTGCTCGACCTGAACACGAACCAGATCGCGGACTTCCCCGACGCCCGCCTCGGCGACGACGCCCACCAAAGCTATTTCCTCGGCCTAGCCTTCAGTTCCGACGGAAAACATCTCTATGCTTCCGTCGGATCGCTGACCGATCCAACGGGAGCCAAGCCGAACGACACGGGAAATGGGATCGCCGTGTATAGCTTTTCGGCGGGGACAGTGAAGCCGGAGCGCTTCATTCATATTCCGTTGCAGCCGTTGCCCCCAGGCAAGAAGTTAGCGGTGGGCCTGAAAGCCCCCCCGCCTGTGGCGATTCCTTATCCTGCGGGCATAGCTGTCGTCGCCGCGCATGGGCATGACGAACTGCTCGTCGCGAACAATCTTTCCGACAACGTCATTCTTCTCGATCCGGCGACCGGAAAGATATCCCACACGTTCGACTTGAGCACGGGTGATCTGGTGCCAGCGACTTATCCGTACATGTGCGTCGCAGCGAAAGACGGCCGCCGCGCGTGGTGCAGCCTATGGAACGCATCGCAAGTTGCCGAATTGGGCTTGACGACAGGCAAAGTCGCGCGTTGGATCGACGTCAAAAAGCCCAAGAATCCAGTGGCCCCCGGATCGCATCCGACTGCGATGTTGCTTAGTCCGAACGAAAAATCGCTCTATGTTACTTTGTCCAACACCGATGAGATTGCGGTCGTGGACCCTGATGGCGGAAACCCGTTTGTATTTCTGCGCACCTTATGGGCAGGTGCCACATCTGGCGGGGCTCAGCCGATTGCGCTCGCGCAGACTAGCGACGGAAAACGCCTGTTTGTTGCCAATTCGTCTCTGGACGCCGTTGCTGTTCTTGATGTCTCGCAGGTGTCGGACGGTCCCCAGTATCCCGACATGTTTTTCGTTGGGCCTTCCTTCATCCCCACCGACTGGTACCCCTCAGCCCTCGCGGTTCACGGCGACGACCTGCTCATCGCCACCGCCAAAGGCGAAGGCGCCGGCCCGAACAGGATGATGGGCAAGACGGTCTACGAGACCAAGCACAAGGAGCATGCCTACATTCCGACGCTGCTCAAAGGCTCCATCGCCCGCCTGAACATCCCGTCCACGCTGCAGAAACTTCCGCAACTCACCGAAACGGTTGAACGCGACAACCTGTTTCACAGCGATCCCGGCAAGATCACTTTCGCTTCGGGCGAGAATCCGATCAAGCACGTCATCTACGTCATCAAGGAAAACCGCACCTACGACCAGATTCTCGGAGACCTGAAGGTCGGCGACGGAGATCCTTCGCTCACGATGTACGGCGAAGACATCACGCCAAATGAACACAAATTGGCCTTGCAGTTCGGAGTGCTCGACAATTTCTACGACAGCGGAGAAGTCTCCGGCGACGGCCACCTGTGGTCGACCGCCGCGATCACCTCCGATTACAACGAGAAAACCTGGCAAATCGCCTATCGCGGCAAGGAGCGCACTTACGATTTCCAGGGCCAAAACGCCGACGAATTCCCCATCGAGCACAATCTGCCCGATATCGACGATCCCTCTACCGGTTTTCTCTGGGACAACCTCGCGCGCAACAATGTCAGCTTCCGCGACTACGGCGAGTTCGTGAATGCCGAGTGGTGCAATGGCTACTATTCCGATGCCAGCGCGACCACGCCCCGGGAACTGGAATCGCCCTGTCCCCGCACAGTGGTCCAGCAGGGCGGAACGCTGCCGCCGAACGTGGGTGATCCGCATGGAAGCGCAAGCCCGTGGCCGTGGGCTGTGCCGCTGTTCAGCGGTGTGAAACCTAGCAAAGCGAACTTGGAAGACCATTACGACCCGCTTTTCCCAGACTTCAACACGGATTATCCCGACCAGCTGCGGGCCGACGAATTCCTGAATGAGTTCACCGCGTACGTGCGCGCGCGCAAAGAGAACGAAGGCCCGCGCTTCGAGTTGCCATCTTTCGTCTTGCTGTACCTGCCCGACGATCACACTGGCGGCACGCGCCCTGACAAGGCGCGTCCGGCCGCGAACGTTGCCGATAATGATCTGGCACTCGGCCGCGTTGTTGACGCTGTCTCGCACAGTCCCTATTGGGACGATACCGCGATCTTCGTTCTCGAAGACGACGCGCAGGATGGCGCCGATCACGTTGACGCTCATCGCTCCATCGCCTTCGTGATCAGCAAATACTCGCCGGGATCTTCGGAGCATCCCAATGTCGAACATCGCTTTTACACGACGGTGAATGTCGTGCACACGATGGAGACGCTGCTGGGGCTGCCGCCGATGAACGTGAATGATGCGTACGCTCCGCTGATGAGCGGATTGTTCTCCGGAGGCGGCGATCAGCCCCCGTACAAGGCCGACTACCGGAACAAGAGGAATGGGCTGATCTACGAAAGGAATCACCGCGACGCTCCCGGCGCGAACATTTCCATGAAGATGGATTTCTCGCGCCCCGACGCCGCCGGCGCAACCAATTTGAATCGCGTGCTCTGGCAGGATGCGAAAGGCCCCGCTCCCCAGCCAAAGCCGCGGCACACGGTCTTTCCCGCGGGCGATTGAAGAAACTTATGAACCCACTCGAAATTTCGAGCGATGAATTTCGTCGCCTGGCCGACCGTGTAACCCAGTTGTCTGCCGACTATCTCGAAACGCTCGACCAGCGGCCGATCTCACCGGCTACAAGCGGCGAAGAGACCCAACGCTTGTTTCATACAAAACTTCCCGAGCAGGGCGTGGGCGCGGATGCGTTGAACGGACTTGTGGATGTCGTGCGCCTCTCTCGCGCACAGAATGGACGCTTTTTCGGATACGTGCTCGGCTCTGGCGAGCCTGTCGCCGCCGTCGCCGATCTTCTGGCCAGCGTTGTGAACCAGAACGTGACGGCGTGGCGCTCGGGCCCGGCCGCGGTCGCGATCGAACAAGCGGTCGTCCGCTGGCTGTCGCAGGCCATTGGATGTCCCGGCTTTCGCGGTCATCTCACGGGCGGCGGATCGTCGGCCAACCTGATGGGCCTCGCCATGGCGCGCGAGACTCATGCCGCAGCCAATGAAAAGGGAATTGTCGCAGGCGGAGTCGTCTACGCGTCCGAAGAAGTTCACATGTCGATTCCGAAGAGCGTAGCATTGCTTGGAATCGGGCGTGAAAATATGCGCCTGATTCCTACCGATTCTTCGTTTCGCATGATTCCGGCGGAACTCGATCGCCAAATTGCGCGTGACAAGAATGCCGGCAAGATTCCCCTGGCAGTCGTCGGTTCAGCCGGAACGGTCAACACGGGAGCGATCGATCCGCTCGGACGCATCGCCGAGATCGCTCAACGCCAGGGCATGTGGTTTCACGTCGATGGGGCCTATGGCGCCCTCGCGGCAATAGCGGCTCCAGAGAAATTCGAAGGACTCGACCTGGCAGATTCGGTTTCTCTCGATCCTCACAAGTGGCTCTATCAGCCGCTCGATTGCGGATGCCTGCTGTATCGTTCGCCGGAAGCCGCGCAAAAAGCGTTTGCCTATAGCGGCGACTACGCGCGATCTCTGAACTCCGACCCGATTGAGGGATTCGCGTTCTTTGAAGAATCCGTCGAGCTTTCGCGCAGGTTCCGCGCCCTCAAGCTGTGGCTTTCGTTGCGCTTTCACGGCGTGAACGCATTTCGAGAATCGATCCGAAAAGATCTGGAACAGGCGCGGCGTTTAGCGTCGGCGATTGAGAAAGAACCCCAATTGGAATTGGTGGCGTTCGGGGAACTGAGTGCCGTCTGCTTCCGCCACCGCGGAGTCGGGCAGCAACAGGAGGAGGAATTGAATCCCTTCAACGCCTCCCTTCTCGCCCGGATCACGAAACGTGGAAAAATCTATCTTTCGAACGCGTCACTTCGAGGCAAGTTCTGCCTCAGGGCGTGCATTGTCAATCACCGCACCACGGAGGCTGACATTGACAGCGTGGTGCCCGAAGTTCTCGCCGCTGCTGCGGAGATAGACCGATAGGTCTTACTTAAGAACTACCGTCCGCTTCAGCGGCAAGTTCTGCGATGACCCGCCGACCATGATTCCATATTCGCCCGGAATCAGCTGCCATCCATGCTGCTGCACGTTGAAGATCGAGAGATACTTCGGATTCACTTCGACCGTGACCTCTTTGCTCTCGCCGGGCTTCAGTTGGACTCTGCTCCATCCCACCAGTCGCTTCGGAGGCTCATTGGCCGAGGCGGGCAGGGAAGCATAAACTTCAGCGATTTCCGCTCCTGCGCGACTTCCGGTGTTCGTCACCGTGAACGAAACATGCAAAGTTGTTTCCGGCGTGACGTGCAGATTCGAATACGAATACGTCGTATAAGAAAGCCCGAAGCCGAACGGGAACAGAACAGGCTTGTTCTCGGCGTCGTACCACTTGTATCCAACCTTGACGCCTTCGTTGTACGTTACCTGGAAGGGCGGGAGTCCGCCCGGTTTGTAATGTCCGCGGCCGGGCCTGGATTCCGGCGGTGGCTGCACGATCGCGGGATGCGGCAAATCCTCGATGCTGCGCGGGAAAGTCACCGGCAATTTCCCGGTGGCATTTACTACTCCGAATAAAACATTGGCGACCGCATCCGATCCGCTGCTGCCTGCGAACCAGGCTTCGAGAATCGCCGGGACTTTGCCGACCCAAGGCATGGTCACCGGGCCGCCCGATTCGACCACGACTACCGTGTGGGGATTCGCCGCCGCCACCTTCTCGATCAGTTCGTCCTGATGCTCGGGCAGCGAAAGATCGGGCAAGTCCATGCTTTCGCTCTCCCACTGATACGCGAAGACGATCGCCACGTCGGAATTCTTCGCCAGCTTCGCTGCGGATTCCGGATCCACGCCCGAATCAAACTGCACGTTCGCGCCGTCGGATTTTTTGCGGACAGATTTGAGCGGAGAGGTGGGGAACCACACCGGCTGCATCCAGCGCGTGGCGCCTTTTCCCGGCGGCATGATCGCATTTCCGCCCGGAGGATCCACCTGCGCCGAGCCTCCGCCGGAAATCATGCCCACATCGGCGTGAGGCCCGATCACCGCGATGCTGTGCACCTTCGATGCGTCGAGAGGAAGTTGCGCATTGTCGTTTTTCAGCAGCACGATTCCTTCTTCCTCGATCTTCCGAGCTACCTCCAACCCGTGCCTGACGTCGACCACGCTCTTCTGCGGCGGATCGTCGATCAAACCCGTGGCAAACATTGCGCGCAGAATCCGGTGCACATGATCGTCGAGTTCCGACTGAGGCACCTTGCCCGACTGCACATCCTGCTTCAATTCGTCGCCATAGAAGTGCCAGCCGGGTTCTTCATGATCCAACCCGGCCGCCGAAGCTTTGGCCGAACTGTGCGTCGCTCCCCAATCGGAGATGACAAAACCCTTGTAGTTCCAATCCTTCTTGAGGACGTCCGTCAGCAGATATTTGTTTTCACAGGCAAAATCGCCGTTTACGCGGTTGTAGGAGCACATCACCGCGGCGGGATCGGCTTTCTCCACGCCAATCTCAAAAGCCAGGAGATCGCTCTCACGGGCCGCGCGCTCATCGATATTCACGTTGACCGCGTTGCGTCCGCTCTCCTGATCGTTCAGCGCGTAGTGCTTGATGTCGCCCAGCACATGCTGTGCCTGTTCCCCTTTCATGACCGATGCGACCATCGTGCCTGCCAGTATCGGATCTTCGCCCATGTATTCAAACGTGCGCCCATCCCGCGGTTCGCGTGTCAGGTTGACGCCTCCGCCCAGGGACATGTTGTAGCCCTGAGCCCGCAGTTCCCGCCCGATCAGAGCGCCATATTCGTAGGCGCCATCCAAGTCCCACGTCGCCGCGCCTGCAATGTCCGAAGGCAACGCGGTCGAATATCGTCCATTCTCGCCGCTGCTCCGCACGCCATACGCGGCATCCGACATCTGGATCGCGGGAATGCCCAGCCGCGGAATCGCGGGAACGTACCCGGCGCCGCCATTCGCACCGACTGCCAAAGGACTCACCGGGCCCAATCCCACCATGCCCGTGCCGTGGAGCATCGAAATTTTTTCGTCGAGCGTCATCTCTTTCACGACCGTCGATGCATGCTCGTCCGGCGACAGGCTAGTGTTATTCCAAGGATGTGCTTCGCCTGATTGTGCTGTGGCGGAAGAAACCAGCAAGAGGAACGCCGCTGGAAACAGAAAGAAGAAACTGAAAAGTGCCCGCATACGCTGGCGCATACGTTCGAAAACCTCCGATGACGCAAAATCGATATTGTAGCAGGTCGGGATTGTCTCGACGATTTGAGCTGCGGGGGGCGCAAACGGCGAACTAAGTTCCGTTCTGTGCAATGTGCCGACGCGCGCTTTACACTTGATGCATGAAAATTGCCCTGGGGCAGATCAATCCGACTGTGGGGGACTTCGCGGGCAACGCTGCGAAAATCATCGAGTTCTCCCGCCGCGCGAAGGCCGGCGGAGCCGGACTCATTTTGTTCCCCGAACTGTCGGTCTGCGGATATCCTCCGCGAGATCTGGTCGAACGTGCGTCGTTCGTAAAGCACAATCGAGAGTCCGTCGAGCGGATTGCCACGGAAACTGCGGGCATTGCGGTGATCTGCGGTCTCGTCACTCCGGCTGATTCCGACACGGGCAAAAACGTCATGAATTCTGCGGCGCTGCTGATGGATGGCAAGGTCGCGTTCATCCAGTCGAAGATGTTGCTGCCCACCTACGACGTTTTCGACGAAATGCGCAACTTCGCTCCCGCCAAAAACCAGCAGTTGTTTCCGTTCTGCGGCAATCGCATGGCCCTCACCATCTGCGAAGACGCATGGAACGACAAGCAATTCTGGTCGCGCCGTCTTTACACCGTCGATCCCGTCGAGTCGCTCATCCAGGCCGGCGGAAATTTTGTTCTTAATATCTCCGCATCGCCTTTCTGGATCGGCAAGCGCGAACTTCGCCGCGACATGCTGGCCTCCATCGCGCGTCAGCACAAAGTTCCGGTGGTCCTGGTCAATCAGGTCGGCGGAAACGACAGTCTCGTGTTCGATGGATCGAGCCTCGTTCTGAACCGCGAAGCCAACGTAATTGCCCAAGGGAAATCGTTTGAAGAAGATCTTGTTTTTTTCGACTCGCAAACCTTGACCGGCGAAATGCACGAGCAGATTGCCGGCGACGTAGCCAGCGCCTACTCGGCACTCGTTCTGGGGACGCGCGATTACATGCACAAATGCGGCTTCCAGAAAGCGATCATCGGACTCAGCGGGGGCATCGATTCGGCTCTCACCGCGGTTATTGCCGCCGATGCTGTCGGTCCGGAGAACGTGGTCGGAGTCGGCATGCCTGGGCCGTATTCGTCTCAGGGGTCGATCGATGATGCCCGTACGCTCGCGAAAAGTCTCGGAATCCGCTTCGAACTGATCTCGATCAATCCCGCCTATGAAGCCTATCGAGAGATGCTGAAGGGCGTATTCGCCGGACAGCGCGAAGATGTGACGGAAGAAAATCTGCAATCCCGCGCCCGCGGCATGCTGCTGATGGCGCTATCGAACAAGTTTGGCGCGATCGTGCTCTCCACAGGTAACAAAAGCGAACTCGGCGTCGGCTACTGTACTTTGTATGGCGACATGGCGGGAGGCCTCGCCGTTATCTCCGACGTGCCAAAGACACTGGTCTATCGCCTCAGTGAGTACGTGAACTCGCGCCGTCAGGTCATTCCCAGGGACACGCTGGAAAAGCCGCCATCGGCCGAATTGCGGCCGAATCAGAAAGACAGTGATTCGCTCCCACCCTACGAAGTGCTCGATGCAGTTCTCGAAGACTACGTCGAAGATTCGCATTCCATCGAGCAGATTGCCGCCGATCGCAGGATTGACATCGAGACCGTACGCCGCGTGGTCCGCATGATCGACCGCACCGAGTACAAGCGGCAACAGGCTGCTCCCGGGATCAAGATTTCTCCCAAGGCTTTCGGTTACGGACGGCGTTTTCCCATCGCCGCAAAGTCCGACGTGTGAATCTCGCTTTTTATGTATGCTGTTACTACGCGTTCCTGAAATTGTTTTTCCCATTCGTTCCAGTACAGCACTGCGAAAGGAAGCTATGCGTCGTCTCCTCAACCTGATTTGTGTCGTCCTCCTGGCGTTCACGATTGCCGAGGCTCAAACTCACGCGTCCAAGCCCGCGGGTGCGGAGCACAAGCCCGCTTCTCCAGCCGACAATCTGCCTTCGGAAGCCACGGTCGATGCCTTCCTGCACCAGCAGTTTGGGTACGAGCCGGAGATGACCTGGAAGATTTCGAGCATCAAGCCTTCGAAAATTCCGGGATTGTCAGAGGTCGTTGTGGTTCTTGCCAGCCCGCAGGGCCAGCAGGTCACGCATTTCTTTGTAGGCGGCGACGGCAAGCACGCTCTGGTTGGCGACATTATTCCTTTCGGGCCCCGTCCATTCGATCCCGTCAACAAAACGCTTGAGAAGGGGATTACTGGACCTTCGAGGGGACCGAAAGATTCGCCCGTGCTGATCGTTGAGTTCGGAGACCTGCAATGCCCGGCCTGCAAGCGGGCTCAGGACCCGATCGAGAAACTTGTGGCTGCCGAGCCGCAGGCGCGCTTCATCTTCCAGAACTTTCCGCTGGAGATGCACAACTGGGCGCTGAAGGGTGCTCTCTACAGCGACTGCGTGGGGCGCGCTTCCAACGATGACTTCTGGAAATTCATCTCCAAGGTGTACGAAACACAGGCCGATATTACGGCCGAAAATGCAGACGAAAAATTGACTGCCATCGCTGTAGACGCCGGCCTGAAGGGACCCGAGATTACGGCCTGTGTCGCGAAGCCCGAAACCAAGGAGCACGTGGATGCGTCGATTGCGCTGGGCAAGTCGGTGGGCGTGACGGGCACTCCGACACTGTTTATCAATGGCCGTCCGATTTCGAATTTTCAGCCCGAACTGCTCGAGGTTTATAAGAAACTCGTAGAGTTCGCTGAGAAGAACCCATAGTCAATCACGGGCTTGATGCCCGCGGTCAGCGTGACCGGAGTGTTGCTTTCTGGAAGCGGACGCACAGCCGAGGAGAGATCCTGTGCTTCGGCCCTCAACGCTTGCGCTCGGAGCGTGGTTTCTAGCGTTCCGAGATCCAGATTTCCGGGGTCTTCCGGACAAAGTTGGAAACCACGTGCGGCGTGATGGCGACCATCAGTTCGTCGTCCTGTTCTTGTTTGGTATTGGTCACCATCGCCATGTTGAGGGCCGGAATCATGCCCAGTCCGGGAATTCCGCTCATGGAGATCGTATCGGTACGCGAAATTTCCCCGGCAATGAACGCCGGTTCTCCATCCGCCAGCGTGACGTTGCCTTTGAATTCACGGTTCGAAATGATCGGCACGCCATTGTTCGATTGCCCGGTGAGCGACCGTACCTGCATTTCCAGTTGCAGCGAGATCGAACCGTCGCCGTGAATGATCGGCTTCGCTTTGACGCTCAGCCCAAGATCTTCGTAGCTGACCGACGGGAATGGCGGAATGTAGCTCTGGTTTCCGAGCACCTGTGAAATCTGCGGCGAGTTGTAAATCGGCGCGTAACTGGCGTTCAGGATCGGATAACGCTCCCCGAGATGAAACGAAGCTTCGTTTCCCTGAATGGCGCGCAAAGTCATATTGTCGAGGCTTCGCGCCCACGATTCGTTGACCGACAGAGCTGCGGCCAACTGATCGAGGCTGACGCCGCTGAACGTGAGGCCTCCGCCGAAGGTTGCCAGCGGCTGGCTGAAAATGGAGTTCTGCTGGCCGGTCAGCTGCGAAAGCAGGCCCGCGAGCCCGGTGCTTCCCGCCTGATTGATGCCGCCGGACGCGATCAACTGGTTGATCAGTTGTTGGATGTTCTGTCCCGCCAGTCCGGCCAAGGCCACCGCCGGGATGTTGTACAGGTTAAATGTGTCGGGAATGTGCAGCCCTATATTGCGCGTTAACTGGTGGCTGATCTGAAAGACGCGGATATCGAGCATCACCTGCGGCCTGCCCTCATCCAGTTGCGCCAGCAGTTTCGCGCAAGCGTCGAGTGCGTACGGTGGTCCGCGTAACTCAACCGTATTCGCCGACAGGCCGGAAGTGATAAAGCGCAGGTCAAACATGTTTCGCAGGATCGTTACCACTTCCGACGTTTGTTGCGGAGTGGAATATGCGGGCAGGATGAAGGTCCGCATTGACATGCGGTCGTATTGCTTATGATTCGCCGGAGTATCGGCCGCGATCATCATCTGATGCGCATCCAGCGGCGTCCACATCGTCTTGCTAACCTGGCACGCAAGGCGGAGGGCGGTGAAGAAGTCCACATTTTCAATATTGAATGTTACGGGCCGCTGTTGCACCGAATCGTCGAACTGCACTTTGATGCCATAGGCCGCACCCAACTGCGTGAACAACGATTTCACGTCACCCGTGAAATGGAAGGTGGCAACGCTGCTGGCCGGCTCAAGATGGAGTTCCACCGACTCGGTGAGGCGCCACGAAGGTGTCGGCGCCGCCGCGCTAAAATCCCCTTCACGTGTGGCATCCGCAAAGCGTTGCTGGGCGAACTGGTTCTCCGGATCGAGATCAAGCGCCGCGCGAAATTCACCCGCCGCCCGCCTGCGGGCGTCCTCGGCCATCAGCACATTTCCGCTCTGGATATGGCCGAAGACGAGCCGTGCTTTGACGAGCTCGCGCGCCCGCAGAAATTCGACGCTCAGCGGATCAAGCTTTGCTGCATCCTCGAACTGCGTGAGTGCGTCTTCCAATTGCTGATTTTCGACGAGTTTCTTGCCCCGCTTGTAGGCAGCATGGGCTTCTTTGAGATCCTTTGCACTGGGGATGCAGTTGACGCCGCCAACCAGGCCATTATCGCAGCGGATCGGGGGAGCTGAGGCAGTCTCATCCGCGCTCGCAAACGCGCACACGGCCAGCACGGCCGCGAGAGACACCGCTGCACAAATCCTCGACGTGCTCCCCATCGCTTCCGATTCTAAAGGCTTCAGGGCACCCGCGACTCAACCACTAGGGCCTGGTACCTTCGGATTCACTCCTAAGAAATGCAATAAAAGAACGCTAAAATCGGAGTGTCTTGCACGAGCCATTCCGCAGAGACATAGCGAGCTACGTCCATCATGGGCGGATGGCAAGTGGTTCTAAGACAGCATCAACCGCTCGATCTTCTGCGCCCGGCCAGTGTTTTCATCGCAATCGATCACAACCGCACAAAGCCGCACATCTCCCGTGGCGGGTTCGAAGCGCACGGGCATGCCGTTGAGGAACCTGCCAACCACCAGTTCTTTTCTGACCCCGATCACGCCGTCGTAAGGCCCGCTCATGCCCACGTCCGTGATGTAGGCCGTGCCGTTGGGAAGCACGCGTTCGTCTGCGGTCGGCACGTGCGTATGCGTGCCCAGCACCGCAGTGACGCGTCCGTCCAAATACCATCCCATCGAAATTTTCTCGGACGTAGCTTCCGCATGCATGTCGACGACGATCACTTTGGCCTGGATGTTCTTCAGCAGTTGATCCGCCGTGCGGAACGGATCATCATTCGACGCCATGAACACCCGCCCCTGCAGATTGATCACCGCATAAGGAATCTTCCCTTTGAATCCCTGATAGATGCCGGATCCTGGCATATCCGCGGGGTAATTTGCGGGCCGCAACACGCGGCGCGCCGGACCGTGCCCATTCCCCTCGACCATCTGGAAATAATCGACGATCTCACGCTTGTCCCAGACGTGATTGCCGGTGGTGATGACGTCGATGTTAAGCTCGAACAATTCTTCGGCCAGCGCGGGGGTAATACCGAACCCGGCGGCAGAATTCTCCCCATTGGCGATGATCAGATCGATTGCGCGCTCGCGAACAATGCCGGGAAGCCGGTCTTTGACGATGTTGCGTCCGGGCCGGCCGAAGATGTCACCAATGAACAGAATGCGCATGCGTGGAGATTAGAGTTGATGGTAACACGCAGGGTGGGACGAGGCAGGTGGCCCAACAAGCAAAACATCGGGATATCGTGGCTTGTTACTGGGCGTTCGGCACCAGTTCCGCCGTGCGCAGAAAATCAAAATTCCCCGCGGGATTAAGCTGCAGATTCTGCACCCGCTTGGTGTGCACGAGAACATTGTCCAGATACCACAGATTGATGTACGGCACATCCTCCGCCAGCAACGATTGCACCTCGCCATACAAAGGCTTGCGCACGTTCGGGTCGATCGCCTGCCGCGCCTGATCGATCAGCGCGTCGACCTTCGTGTTCAGGTAATAGCTGCGGTTCGCGCCATTTGGAGGAAACTTCGACGAATGAAACGCATATTCAAAAATATCGGGATCTTCATTCCCCCCGATCCAGCGCAGCCCGTACAGCTGAAACGCCCCGTGCTGCACATCCGAGAAGAACGTTGCGAACTCGAAGCTGCGGATGTCGAGTGCAATCCCGACCTGGCGCAATTGCTGCTGCATCACCGCGACCATCATTCGCGTGTTCGCATCGGTTGACGTCTTCATGGCGATGTGGAAGCGGACGCCATTTACTTCCGGATAGCCCGCGGCATCGAGCAGTTGCTTTGCCTTCTCGGGATCGTACGGATACGTTTGCACGTCGCCGTTGTACGCCCAGCTTTGCGTGGGGAGAATGCTGCTGGCAGGTTCGGCCTCGCCGCGCCACAGATACTTGATCATCGGCCCGCGATCGAGCGCATAGGCAATCGCCTGCCGCACCCGAACATCTTTCAGAATCGGATCGCGCAGGTTGAATGCAAGATAGGCCAGCCGCGTTCCCGGCCCGCGTTCGACTTGAAGATTCGGATCGCGCGCCAGCGTTACCACCGTATCGGGCGTCAGGGAATTGATCGCGATATCTCCGCTGCCCTTGCGCAACTCGAGCGCCTCGGTCGTTTCGTCGGGCACAACCGCAAACCGCACGCGCGGAACCCTCGGGCTTCCTCCCCAATAATCCTCATTGCGCTCGAGAACGACATCGCGATCGGTTTCTGCGCTGACAAACTTGAACGGCCCCGACCCGACCGGATGCAGCGTCATCTCATCGCCGCTGCCGTACGGCACAATCCCCATCGCGCCATCCGACAGATTCCACAACAGCGGAGCGTCGGACTGCTTCATATGAAAAACGACCGTGTAATCGTCCGGCGCATCGATGTGATCGACGAACTTGTAGTTCGCCGCCTTGGTGCTGCGAATTTTGCCTTGCAGCAGCGAATCGAACGTCCACTTCACATCGCGCGCGGTCAGAAGCCGTCCATCGTGAAACTTCACGTCATGATGCAGATGAAAGACATAGGTCAGCGGATCGGGAATCTCCCATTTTTCCGCCAGTCCGGGCGCGACATTCAGGTCGTCCCCGCGTGACAGCAGATCGTCGAAGATCAGATTGTCGATGCGTTCCGACTGCGCATCGATCCCCACCCGCGGATCGAGATTCGTGGGACTCGACTCGATGAGCATGACCAGCGTGTTCGCGTCCGGCTTGCGTGAACAGGAAAGAGTGGGAATTAAAACAGCGATGATCAGGATGGCCACTCCCGTGGCAGCGGAGCGAGCCAGGAGCGTCGGCGTCCTGCTGGCTGTCGCGCAGGCAACATGTCCGCGCTGCCCGCGGTTCAAAAAAAGCAGGACGCTACGCATAAGAAATCTTCCCTAAGACCGCCGCGCGCCGAGCTCCAGTAGCCGACGCCACGTTTGACGGCCTGCGATGCCAAGTCTCGTACGCCAGCACCGCAAATGCCACTGCTTCTTTCGCCTCGGAAGGTAGCCCAAATTCATCCGAGAATCGTGTGACAAGCCCCAGCGGCGCTAACTGCTCAGCAAGCATGGCTACGAGAGTCGTATTGCGCGCCCCTCCTCCCGAAAGAATCAACTCACGATAATTATGGTCAGTCCGTCTTCGTCTAGCCGAGCGGACTCCGGGAGCTTGCGGTTGCCCGATCACGAAACGGCGCACTGCATCCGCAATCGAGCGCGCGGTCAACGCCGTGGCTGTCGCTACGACGTCTGCTTTGCTGGCTCCGCGGCAACCTCGCAAGAACTCGCTCACGAACTCTCGTCCAAATTCCTCCCGCCCGGCCGTTTTCGGAGGCTTCGCGCGGAATAAGCGTCCTTTCAGAATCTTCGCAGCTACAGCCTCGATCACCTCGCCCGACGCGGCAATCTTTCCGTCGCGATCGAACCGCTTTCCGAACAACTCCTGCATAATGGCATCGATCACCATATTTCCCGGCCCGGTATCGAACGCGAAGATGGCCTTTGCTTCGCCGCCCGCAGGAATCGCGGTGAGATTTGCGATGCCGCCTATGTTTTGTACGATGCGCCCAACGCGCTGATCGCGAAACCACAAGTAATCAAGGAAGGGAACCAGCGGCGCTCCTTTGCCGCCGGCCGCCATATCTGCCGGACGAAAATCCGAAACAACTGGGACTCCTACCCGAGCCGCGATCACCGCCGCTTCGCCCGTCTGCCACGTCGTCGCGACCCTCCGTCCGAGGAAGCGAAGAGTCTCTCCCTGATGATAGAGAGTCTGCCCGTGGCATCCCACCAGATCGGCTTTGGTCCGAAACGCTCGCTGCGTCTCAAGAACCGCATCGGCATACAGCTCGCCGAGAAGAGAATTGAGCCGCGCAAGATCCGCCACGCTCGCCGATGACGCATTCATCGCGGCCAGCACTGCACCGCGAACTTTTCGAGGATAGGGAAACGCGGTATGCCCGAGAAGCCGAATCCCGCCGGGCCCCATGCCGCGATTGCCCCTCCGCGCGGAAGAATTGCCGTCGCCGATCCGCACCAGTGCGACATCTATCCCATCGGCAGAGGTCCCGCTCATCACTCCCGCGACGATCATCGGCCTCGTGCTCATGCCCTCGACCGCCGGTCTTCGTCGCGTTTCAAAATCTCCAGCCGGACTTGTTCGCTGAACTCCCACAAGCGGCGCGTCAATTTCTCGACGGCCGCTTCCGAAGGAGTTCTACCTGCGCGCTTTACAAATTTCTTCTGGAATCCCGCAATGCGTCTTGCCAACTCAGCAGTTCGCCGAGCAAATTGTTTGTCCGTATCAGCTGCGCGAGTCAACGCCTCAAACGCCTGCACCACGCGGCCTTCGCGATGACACACCAGGCACAAATCGCCGCCGGCGCGTACAAACTCGACGGCGGCATCGCCGACCGACGCCGCGGAAAGCACGCCGCCCATCTCCAGATCGTCGGACACGATCAGATTCTTGTAGCCAATCTTCTTTTTCAATACGTCCGTGATCCACACCTTCGACAGAGATGCCGGAATCTTTTCGCGCGTCACCTTCGGGTACGCCGCGTGCGACACCATCACCATCGGCAATTGCCGCCGCAGGGTTCGATAGGGAAGCAGATCCTCGGCCCACATCTTCTTCAGAGACTTTTCGATCACCGGCAGTTCGTGATGGCTGTCGAGATTCCCCTCGCCGAGCCCGGGAAAATGCTTTCCGCATCCCAGAACGCCGGAGTCCTTCAAGCCCGCGAGAAACTCGCGCGCATACCGGGATGCCTGCCGCGGATCTGCCGACACCGCTCGCGATCCCATCACGCTGCGCGAAGCGGCGAACGCGAGATCAAGCACCGGAGCAAAATCTACATTAAAGCCCAAAGCCCGGCAGTTCTCGCCAATGACGCGCCCGTGTTTTCGGAACATTCTCCGATCCCCGGTAGCGAACACATCCGCCGCAGAAGGCGCTGGCTCAAGTACATCCCGAAAACGATCGACAGTTCCGCCTTCAAGATCAACGCAAGTGAATAGCGGACTCCGGACGCACTCCCGACAGTCGCGCAGCAGTCTCCAGGTCTGCTCCGGAGTCTTGATATTGCGGGCAAAAAGAATGACGCCGGCAGGCTGAATCCGCGCGAGCAGGGAAGCAAGAGAAGAACTCATCTCCGTCCCGTCGAATCCCATGATGAGCAGTTGCCCTATATCGCGCGAAAGCATTCCTTCGTGTACCTTCGTGGCCTTCGTGGTTAAACTTCTTTCTTCAATTCCGCCAGCAGATTCAGTGCTTCCAGAGGCGTAAGCCGATTCAAATCCACTTCGCGCAATTTATCCAGCACCGGCTGCGACAGGGGAGTAAAGATTGTTAACTGTGCCGCCGGAGGTGTTGCCCCAGGCGAAAGATGCGCCGTGGCCTGCTGCTCGGCAAATTCATGCTGCACCAGCACCTCGCGAGCCCTCTCGACAACCTCGTTCGGCAATCCAGCAAGTTTCGCAACTTCGATTCCGTAACTGCGATCGGCCGCGCCGGGTTCGACTTTTCGCAGAAAGACGATCCCACCGCCCGTTTCCTTCACCGAGACATGAAAATTCTTAACGCCCTCAAGTTGCTCGGCCAATTCGGTCAGCTCGAAGTAATGCGTCGCGAAGAGTGTTTTCGCCCGCACCCGTGCGTGCAGGTACTCGACTGCCGCCCACGCGATCGCGAGTCCGTCATATGTGGCCGTGCCGCGGCCGACTTCATCCAGCAGGATCAGCGACCGCGCCGTCGCCGTATGCAGAATCGCCGCCGTCTCCGTCATCTCGACCATGAACGTCGAGCGTCCGCGCGCCAGGTTGTCGCTCGCTCCAATGCGGGTGAATACGCGATCTACAACGCATAGCTTCGCGCCTCGTGCCGGAACAAACGAACCCATCTGGGCCAGAATCGAGATCAACGCCGTCTGCCGCAGATAGGTCGATTTACCGCCCATGTTCGGCCCGGTTAGCAGCAGGATGTTGTGCGTCTTGTCGTTTAAGTAAAGATCGTTGGGAACGAACCGGTCGCTGCCGCCAGCGGATTCTTGCAGTTCGATTACCGGATGCCGTCCCTCAATAATCTCCAGTTCGCCGGACTCCATGAAAGTCGGTCGGCAGTAATTCCGCAGCGCCGCAATGTGCGCGAGCGAGGCCAGTACGTCCACTTCGGCCAGCGCCAGCGCGGTTTGCCGGATCCGCTTCGCCTCCGCTGCAATCGCCGTGCGCAACTCTGTGAACAGTCGCCGTTCGATTTCGACAATCTTCTCCTGTGCGTCGAGAATCTTCGCCTCGTACTCTTTCAATTCCGGAGTTGTGAAACGTTCGGCCGCGACCAGCGTCTGTTTCCGTTCGTAATCTGGCGGAGCGAGGTGCAGGTTCGCCTTGGAGATCTCGATGTAGTAGCCGAAGATCGAATTGAACTTCACTTTCAGCGACGTGATTCCTGTGCGCGTCCGTTCGCGCTGCTCGATCTGGGCCAGCACGGCCTTGCTGTTGCGAGAAAGATCGCGCAATTCGTCGAGATCGCGATCGACCCCGGATGCAATCACTCCGCCATCGGCAAAACTCAACGGAGGTTCCGGAACAATCGTCTTCTCGATTCGCTCTCGTAGGTCGCCCAACTCGTCAAGGAGTCCGTGCAGAACCTGCAGCCGCGAAGCGCCAAGCCGCGCGACCGCCACTCGAACCGCCGGGATTTTCCCGAGCGACGCGGCCAGTGCGAGCACGTCCCGCGGATTCGCCGTCTCCAGCGTGACCCGGCTCAGTAACCGTTCCAGATCGAGTACGCCATCAAGCGCACGGCGCAACTCCTCGCGTGCGACAATGTCTTTCACGCCCGCTTCGACAGAATCGAGACGTCCGTTGATTTCGCTTAGATCGAGCGATGGACGCAGCAACCAAGCGCGCAGCAGACGCTTGCCCATCGGCGTCACGGCGGCATCGATTGATCGAAACAGCGTCACGCCGGAATCAGTCCCGGCAAACAGCGGTTCAATCAGTTCCAGGTTCCGCACCGTGACCGCGTCGAGCACCAGGCAGTTCTGCCGCTCATACCAGCCGATGCGGTCGACATGATCGAGCGATCCGCGCTGCGTCGAGCGCACGTAATAAAGGATCGCTCCCGCGGCAGAAGCTGCCGCGGTCCGTCCAGCCAGTCCGAATCCTTCCAGCGACAAAACGCCGAAATGATTCTCCAGCAGCGGCAGAGCATGATCCGGCGAAAAGATCCAATCCTCCAAAGGAGTTTCAGTAAGGCGCCCACTGGTTGACCCCGAAGGAGAACCAGGTGGAGACAGCCGCGCTCCGCTGCCTGCCCTGAGCGGTGCCGAAGGGTCCAGCCGGGCGAAGCCGGGCTGAGCTTTTGCGGAAGCATCGAACAGCGGCGCAGCTGACCCATACAGCAATTCCTTGGGCCGCAACTGCTCGAGTTCTTCCTGCACTCGCCGCATCGCGTCGTTGCCAGCGAACTCAGTTGCCCGAAATTCGCCAGTCGACAGATCCAGCGCAGCAAAGCCCACTCGATCTCCCACCTGCGCCAGCGCCGCCAGAAAGTTGTTCTCCTCGGATCCGAGCGATGAGTCTGCTGCGGTTCCGGGCGTGACCACCCGCGTCACTTCCCGGCGCACGAGTTTCTTCGCCAACCGCGGATCTTCCATCTGCTCGCAGATCGCAACCTTGAATCCCTTGCGGATCAGTTTCCCGATGTATCCCTCGGCCGCGTGATAGGGCACGCCGCACATCGGGACCGCGATTCCTTTTTCCTTGTTGCGCGAGGTTAGCGTGATCTGCAGCTCTTTGGCCGCGACGACCGCATCGTCGAAGAACAGCTCGTAGAAATCTCCCAGGCGGAAGAATAAAAGCGCGGTGGGATGTTCTTTCTTGACGGCAGCATACTGCCGCATCAGCGGAGTGGACGGCTCGGTCATCTGTGCGGGCTTCGGCGGATTATAACAAAGCGCCGCGCGCTTCTTCATCGCGTGATTTGTATCACTGTGATGCAAAGTATCGCTCAATATCGTTATTGACTCCGCTCCCGGTCGGTGTTCTCCTTTCCTTGTTCGATGGAACTGCGCAAGGATCCGATCACTCGCTCGTGGGTTATCACCGGGGACGATCCGGGAGACGCGGCGCCCCGCATGGAAGGACCGTGCCGTTTCTGCGCGGACGCGGCCTCTCCACCGCACGTGATCGCCAACGCTCCTGACGCGCCGGGAACGTCCTGGTCCGCGCGGTCTGTTGTTCATCCCACGCCGTTGTATCGCATCGAAGGCGAGCCCGGACGCCGCGGCGACGGCCTCTACGACCGCATGCATTCCGTCGGTGCGCATGAGGTGCTGGTCGAGAATCGCAGTCATGACCGCCATCTGTGGAAGGCGAGCGATGACGAGATCGGGCATTTTCTCCGCCTCGCCGCCGAGCGAATCCTCGATCTCAAACGCGATCCGCGAATCAAGTACGTCAGCCTGTTCAAGGATTATGGCAAGAATGCGGGGCAGGAATTCGCGCATCCGACGTCGGAGATCACGGCGACCATGTTTGTGCCGCGCCGCGTGCTCTACGAACTGCGCGCTGGGCGCGAATACTTCGTCAGCAAGGAGCGGTGTGTTTTCTGCGACATTCTGCAGCAGGAAGAGCGCGAGGCGCAACGCGTGATCGAGGCTCGCGGCGATTACCTGGCTATTGGTCCCTACGCGCCGCGCGTCCCCTACGAAACATGGATACTTTCTCGCAACCACGAAGCATCATTCGAACGGACCGGACTGAATCGTCCGGGCCTGCGCGTGAATCTCGCCGCTCTGCTGCGGCGAACCCTGCAGCGTATCCGCTCCGTATCGGAGGAATTTCATCTTGTCCTGCATACCTCTCCGAGCACGCTGCATCCCTCGAAGAATCTCGGCTACTGGAAGACGATTGACGAGGATTATCACTGGCACATCGAGATTCTCCCGGTGATTCCGGCCAAAGCGAAGTCGTACACCTTCAAAGAGGTCTACTATTCGCCGGTGAGTTCGGAAACCGCAGTCAAGCACCTGAGGGAAGCGAAGATCGAAGGTTAATCGGCGTATCTGCCTGCTACAATCCTCTGCCATCATGAGAACACTGGGTAGATGTCTGTTCTGTTTTGTCCTATTCCTTTCAACTTGCCTCGCCCAAACATCAGCGCCTTCTGCAGGCAAGCAAAAGATACTTTGGCAGAAACTCGAAGCGAAAATCGGGCAGATTGATGAAGGTCTCGATGGCGTCATGGGACTTGCCATCGAGGATCTAACGACCGGGGATCACTATTACTTGAATGAGGACGAGGTTTTTGCCCAGGCCAGTTCGATCAAGATCACGGTTTTGGCGGATCTCTATCTGCAGGCGCAGCAGGGCAAGCTGAAACTGACAGATCTCTACACAGTGCAATCGTCCGATCTGGTTCGGGACAGCGACATCATGAACGGCCTGACTCCGGGAGTGACGCGCATAACCCTGCAGGATCTGGCGACCATGATGGTCGCGGTGAGCGACAACTCCGCCTGCAACGTGCTGATCGACCGGGTCAGCATGCAGAACGTTAACGCCATGCTCGATTCGCTGGGCCTGACGCATACGCGCCTGCGCCGCAAGATGATGGACCTGCAAGCGGCGAAAGAAGGGCGGGAGAACATTTCAACGCCGCGAGAGATGATGACATTGCTCGATGCCATTTATCACGGCAAGGTTCTGAACAAGGAATTCACAGCCGAATTTTTCAAGATGCTCAGCACGAACAAATCGTCGTTCATCCCAAAATATCTTCCTCCTGATCTCAAGGTCGCCAACAAGCCCGGAGAACTGGAAGCGGTGCGAAACGACTCGGGCGTCGTGTTTGTCGAAGGACGTCCGTATGTGATCTGCGTGATGACTGGATACCTGCTGAACGAGCGCGATGGCGAAGAGGCGATCAGCAACATCTCGCTGGAAACCTGGCGCATGTTCGACCGACTGAGTCGCGCGACTGAATACGGACGCGTGGTTTCGCCGGGGAATGGAACGCGGTAGAGCGGTTGGGGCGACAGTATTACTTTCCGCCAACAGCGCGGGATGACGCGATTTGTTGCCGCGTGAATTGATGGGCGGCTTTAGCGTCCATCGGCTGGGAGAAGTAATATCCCTGGCCGAATTCGCAGCCCAGTTCGGCGAGGCGCTCGAGTTGTCGCACGGTTTCAATTCCTTCGGCCACAACTTTCATTCCCATCTTGTGCGCGACAAAGATGATGAGTTCCACAATATCGGAACTGCCGCGATCGCTTTGCATCTCGTGAACCAGCGAGCGGTCGATCTTCAGAGCGTCAACAGGGAATTGGCTCAGCCCTCGCAGTGAAATCGATCCAGTGCCGAAGTCATCGAGAACGACGCCGATTCCCATGTGCTTGAGGTGGGAGAGCACGGTGATCGTCATCTTCGGATCAGCAGCGGCGATGCTTTCCGTGATCTCAAGTTGCAGCCGCGACGGATCGATTCCGGTTTCCTGCAAAGCTTCCTGCAGATCATTCACGAGGTGCGCATCCGCGAACTGGCGGGCAGAGACGTTCACGGTGATGTTCATCTGGCGTTGCCCATAGTCGTTCATTTGCCACTCGCGCAATTGGCGGCAGGACTGCATGATTAGCCAGTGTCCGATGGAGACCAGAATCCCGGTATCTTCGGCGGCCTCGATGAAGCGGTAGGGAGAGATCAATCCCTGCGTGGGATGATTCCAACGCAACAGAGCTTCGAAGCTGACGACGCTGCGATTGTCGACGCGAAGGACCGGCTGATAGTGCACAGAGAATTGCCGCTCGGCGAGCGCGGCCCGCAGATCGGATTCGAGTTTCAGTCGGCCCACGGCGCGGCGATGCATGACTTCATCGAAGACCTCGCAGCGCGATCCGCCAAGCGTTTTGGCGCGGCGCATGGCAATATCGGCGTCTTTCAAAATGTCTTCGGGACGTTCGTGTGCGGATGTGCTCAGGGCAATGCCAACGCTGAGCGAGGGACGCACTTCACGCGCAATGACTGTGAATGGTTCCGCGACTGCGGTCTGAAGCTGGTGCGCGATGCGCATGGCATCGCTGGGATCGGCAACCGTTTCGAGCAGGATAGTGAATTCATCGGAGCCAAGCCGAAACAACGGAGCTTCGGCGCTGGCGTTGCGCGCGATGGTCGGATCCTGCCGAAGACAACTTGCCATGCGCCGCGCGATTTCGCCGAGGATGTGATCGCCGGTGTCATTACTCATCGACTCGTTGAAGATCTTGAAGTGATCGACGTTGGCCAGGAGCAGCGTGTGTATCCGGCTGGAATCGCCGCGAGTTCGCGCGAATGAAATTTGCAGGCGCTCGAGAAATGAGCGGCGATTTGGCAATCCGGTGAGCGGATCGTGAAACAGGTTGTGCTCAAGCTGCTGCTCGGCGCGCTTGCGCTCGGTGATATCGCGATTGACGATCACCATCTTCGCGACTTCGCCGTTGGCATCGCATATCGTGCTGGCCAGAGACTCGAAGACGCGGTAGCTTCCGTCCTTGTGCTTGATGCGGTAATCGAGTTGTTTGCCGACTCCGCTTTCGCGCGCTTCGCGAGCGGCTTCAATGACGCGAAAGCGATCGTCGGGATGAATCTGCTCGAAGGCGGAGGTTTCGCCAAGCTCGGCAGGAGAGTAGCCGAGGATCCGCTTGTACGAAGGGCTGTTGTACAAGCGGCGTCCTTTGACGTCGACCAAGGCGATCATGTCGGCGGCGTTTTCGGTAACGATCTGAAAGATCTCCTCACGCTTTTTCGATTCGCGGTGAATCCGATAGATGCGAATCTGCTGGTAAATGGCGAGACTCACCAGAACCGGCAACGCGATCCAGTACCATTCGAGCATCGATAGCACTCCTGAGGGGAGTTATCGGCAGAATGGGTCCTGGAATTGACTAGCGAGACTCGCGCGAAAAAAAATTGGACGACGTGCTGGTCCAGCACCCCGGGAAAATTGAAATTGTCGGAAGCGCGGGTTGTACCCCCCTCCCCCCTGGATCTCTGGAATCATCAAGTTAGCGGAAAATGGAAAATAAAATATCCGGAATCAACAGCTTGCGGGCAAAATCTTGTTTTCAAAGAACTTAGCAGCCGCTCGTTGGAAACCTAGTTCCAAAATGGGACGGCTGGCGATGTCTGAGCACCGTCGTGGCCTCGGCCATGATTGCGCGGGCAGCCTGTGGAAGGCTAGGGCAGATGTCACACCGGGGTGTGGAAAAGCGCATACGTCTTGAGATCGACACGGTTTGGCGGATTACGCGCGAAATGCCTGGAACGCCACGAATCGGTCGCCGGGAGAGAGATTTCTTGTCTCAACAGCGGCGTAGCCTGCTTCGCGTAGCTGGCGGACGAGTTCATCTTCGGCGGGAATCGGCCCGCGCCGCGTGCGGCCGCGCCCTCATTTCACGAACCGCACAACGATAGCTACCTGCCGTGTGCCAGAGCTATTGTTCCCGTGCGGGACAATGAACTGGGCTGTGGCTGCCTGAAGCGCCGCCTGGTTGAACAGAGGA
Source organism: Candidatus Sulfotelmatobacter sp. (assembly GCA_035945695.1). Classification (GTDB taxonomy): domain Bacteria; phylum Acidobacteriota; class Terriglobia; order Terriglobales; family Acidobacteriaceae; genus Sulfotelmatobacter. The sequence goes on from DASYZZ010000007.1 coordinate 78,916, forward strand.
TCGCCGTCGACGACGTGCAAATCATTCAGCTTTCCATTTGCGTCAATTTCCGTCGCCATAACGACAACGCTGTGGAGTCCTTTCGGGCGGGCGGCTTCTGGATATAATGCGGAAGCTTCGTGAATCTCCGTCTGCTGCACAACCGAGCCCGGATTTTGCGTCATCCACTCTAGTGCTCCCTCGGGCAGCGGATGCTGGCTGGGTCCGCCGAATTTCATCGTAATCTCAGTTTCGACGGGAACGGCCTCACCCATGATGACGTAAGGCTTGTATTCCCATTGTCGCACCGCGTCTTCAGCCGCTCCTTCGAGCTTAGGCGGTCCGTAGATCAAGTGAACGTCCTGGACTTTTCCATCGGTGCCGATATGAGCTTTCAGAACTACGGTTCCTTCGGCGACCGGGTCCGGCCCGCGGTGAGGGTAATTCGGACCAACTACCTTGATTCGCGTCTTCTCCATCGCCAATTCCGAAACTCGAACGAAGGTGGGGAACTCTTCGGCGTGAACCAACTGGCCTAGGATTTGTTGATTAACAGGCAAGGCACCAGTGGCGGCATCGCTCAGCCGGAAATCAAATATTAGCTGCGCCCAGCACTTGATGGGACCTTTACTTGCTCTGAATCTGTACTGTTTCGTCGCAGTTATTGCGGCCTGTTGGAGAATGCTATCTCCATCTGCTGCTTCGGCGCGCTCGACCGCGCCGGTCGGCAGCACCACCGCCGTTACTGAAATCGTGCCCTGAGTATGCTTCGCGATGGCGTCGGGCGGGTACTGGGCGGGAACCGATCTGAGTATCTTTACAGTGAACGGCACTTCCGGAGCGGGTGGCACGGAAGATGACGGCGCTGTGGGACTAGTCTGAGCATATAGCGTGCCGCCAATCAAGGGTAGAAGGACAAGGGTGCGGAGAATGTTCACAATGCGCCAGTTTCGAGCTCTCAGCGACAACGTAACATAGCACAGAATGAAGGAAGCGATATCGCGAAATCGTGGGCCGTGCGCGGCGGTGCGGGGCACCGATTCTGCTGACAATAACCGACAAACTTGCTTATGAGTGCAAGAATAACTGCCGGATCCCGTTCTATTCTGTGAAGTATATGAGCGCAAGGAGGTTCAGATGAAGTCACGATGGGGAGTTGCGCTTGCTGCACTCGCAGTCATGGGTATTTCTTGTGTCGTAGTTGCGCAAGAGAACGACGAATACGATTCGCGCAGAGGATTTCCGCCAGAATCCCGGATAGAGAGTAGCCAAGGGCAGCCGAATAAGTCCGGCATAGTCAGCCACAAATACGTAACCAAGGGCACGCGTATGAAGTGCATTCAGGTGGAGCATAATCCGAAACATGCAGACGACAGCGCGGCCTGTGTGGCGAAATTCAAAGGCTACGCGAGCTACACGCTGAAATTCGGCGAAGTGATGCGTGCTCCAAAGGACAGCGAAGTATATCTGGAGTGCGCCGGCGAGAAGCCGACACATTGCACGATCGGGGTTTGGTAACTGAATTGTTATCGTCGCAACTCGGGAAAGCTGAGGCAGCCGTGCTGAATGTTGACCGGACAGGTGTGGTAAGTCACCACCAATAGGCCGTGTCCTAGCCCGCTATGGGGAGATCTGCTTGCAGTGTCATGTCTTCGACGTAGGCTAACCAGCCGTCGGGACGTCCGTTAGGATCGAGCGTCGGTTTGTAGGCAGCGGCGATCTTGCGGCGTCCGGCGGACTTATATTCCACTTCTATCTCATATGAAACGTTCTCGCCGCGGAGCACCTGATCGAAATACGGCTGCAATGAGTCGAACGCACTTTTGCCGACGATATCCAGAATGGAGCGGCCCACGATCTTCTCAACGGGACGCTTAAGAAAGTTCGCATACCGTTCGTTGCCCCACACATATTTCAGATCGCGGCTACAGCGAGTCAGGGGCGCGGAAACCTGGTCGGTGAGCAGGTCCAGATCCGAGGGTTGGATCGCCCGTTCGCGCACCGCGCGGGCAAGACCCTCGTTCACCTCTCGAGTTCTGCTGTCCAGTGCTTCTTTCAGGGCGCGCGCAAGGGCGGGAAGTCCGTCGGCCTTGGAAATAAGCGTTGCACCGAGAGCAAGAACCATCTGGGGAGTGATCACATCCGAATAGAGCGTGAAGAGGATGATCTTTGCAGCGGGCAAATTTCTTTTCAGGATCCCGGCCACTTGGATCCCGGTGAGGCCGGGCATGAGGAGGTCAACGATAAGCACATCCGGACGAAGGGAAACAGCCGCCTCGACTGCCTCGATGCCATTGGATACGGTCGCACAGACCTCGATGCCTGCAACTTGGGCGATTTCCGAGCACAGCGTTCTCCGGATCGTATCGTTATCGTCGGCTATCAGAACGCGTCTTGGCATTTGTATCGGGGCTCGGGCGAGTGTAACGACAGTGTAAAGAAATCTATCTGGAAGCGACATACGGGGAAACCCCAGGCGGGAATACTGGAAAACCCTGAGGTTAGGGAGGGCCTGGTCGGGCCCGGTGCCGCGTTACGGCACTGAGACCGTATCTGACTCGTTACTGTGCCACGCGGAAGGGCGGATTGCCGTTCAGGTTCAGCGTGGTGCGGTGACGGAACCTACTGGCGTCCTCACCTTCGGAAGATCTCAGCGCTGTTGCAGGAGTATCCCACGCCCTAGAAACCTCCGTCTGTCGCCTGGACCACGGAAGTTTTCCTGCCGACGAAGGTCACGCTTTGTGGCTTGACGCTTGCCGTCATTCGCGGGCTGACGTCCAGGGCGAGGGCCGCTCCAGTAGCACGCGAGGGTGGATTCGATTTCGTTGCAGATATCTTTCGTGAGTTGGGAGAAGTTCATGGTCTGTACTCCTGATTTTTAAAGGCGGGCAGAAGTGGAAAATGGCTAAAAGACGGGCCCGGATGGCAGAGGGGTTCGCCCCGGGCCCGCTCGCGACGACTACCTGGTCACGACAAACTTTGGATTGCTGTTGAGGGCTCCATCGGGCGTAAGGACCGAAACTGTGCCGCTCGTCGCGCCGGCTGGAACTGTCGCTTTGATGTACGTATCTGACTCAACCGTGAAATCCGCCTGCACACCGTTGAACATCACTCCTGTTGTTCCGGTCAGGTGGTTGCCGAGGATGAGGACTTGCTTGCCAGCTTTGGCGGCGGTGGGGACGGTTTCGACGATCGGACCGAGGCCACTGGTGTATTGGAAAACCGTGCCGTAGCCCCAGTCCTCGTTGGTATCTGGGCCGATGCCGCCGAATGCGGTGGTGCCGTAGAAATTGCCGTCTGTGCCCTGAAAGAGTCCGGAGATTGGGTTGAAACCGGTGCCACCCCCACATTGGCAGAAGGCGTAGAGCGTACTGGCGTCGCCGGTGGTCGTAACTCGGTAGATCGCACCTCGAACTCGTCCCACCCACGATCCAGACCCGCCGCCGTCCATCATCCCGTACAAGGCGCCGTCGCTGCCGAGGATCAGTTGCGAATAGGGCGAACCGAAATGCTGGGCGCTGGAAAGTGTGTTCAGGACCGAGAACTGTCCGCTTGGTGTGATCTTGAAGGCTCCGCTGTAAGTAGTACCGACAAAGTTGCCATCCGCATCTTTGGTGATCGCGTAGGGAAGCGAGCCGCCGGTACAGTGAGAGTCGTCCGGATTGCAGAAGTTGTAAATCACCGAGTAGTGGCCGGAAGGAGTGATCTTGTAGATGACCCCGCCACCGTTGGCTCCGCCCGTCGTGGTTGCACCGTAGAAGTTCCCATCGTTTCCTTCGATTGGCGGAGAGAACGGCTTTTCGCCGTCCGCGCAGGCCGCTCGTGAGCATAACGAGTAGAGTTCAGTGTACTCACCCGTCGGAGTGAGCTTGAAAATGACGCCCGGTTGCTCGCTCCTGTTTCCTCCGTAGACGGTCGCACCATAGAAATTGCCGTCGCTGCCCAATGTGATCCCCTGGGGCCACGTGCCATCCGTAGGAGTTTGGCCGAAGCTGTGAAGGACCGTAAATTGCCCCTGCACGGTCAGCTTGTAAAAAACTCCGCCCCCGCCGGGTGCATTGCCTCCGGCAGAGGTCACTCCGTACAGGTTGCCGTCGGTGCCGAGAATGGGCGCGGTCATTGGAAAAGCCCCGTAAGGGCATTTGGTCCGGCTGCAAACAAACGTGTAGAAGTTGGTGACCTCTCCGCTTGGCGTCATGCGGAAGATGTTTCCACCACCGCCCATAATGCCATTGGTGGCTGTGCCGTAGAAATTTCCATCGGTCGCTTGCGTGACCGTGCTGTAGGGCTCCCATCCGGTGCCCCCGGTGCCGACACCTGTGAGGTCGGAGAACGTTATGGTTTGTGCCTGGGCGCATAGAGTCAGGGCCAGAATCAAGGCTGCGCATGCGAGAGCGAGTCGGTAATTGAAATCCTTCATTGGGGTTTTTCTCCTGCTGTGCTTACAAGTAAGCACGGCGGTGAGGTGAACAAATGGCCGGAACCCTAACAGATTGGCGCGCGTGAGCGCTTACAGATTGAGGGGAGGAGAGAAGCGAATCGGAGAGTTTACCACCTAAGGTGGCCAAGTCTCGCCGTGAAATGTCAACCTTTTGCCCGCGACGATTCAAGCGACGGGATACGCATGTCGCACAATGTCGTATTTTGTCGTGATCGTAGAGAAGCGGCTGCTTTGGTCTGTTTCGGGGAGGATTGCCGGTCAATTGGCGGTCGTTTGAAAGAGTCAGAGAAACCGTTTACACTCTCCCGACGTGCCGGGCGGCAAAATACTTTAGATAACCGATACCTGCATGGCACCCCCACCTGCACGGCCCTCCCCACCTGCGTGACAGGAAATGGCGACCCAGGATCACAAGCCGAAATCCAAGGTGGAGGCTCTAAGCCCCGCTGACCGCCTCGACTATTGGCAGGAGATCGCGAAGTATCTGGGCCGAGAGGTGCGTACTGTCCAGCGATGGGAGCGGGAAAAATCTCTGCCGGTCCGCCGGCTTAGTGGCGACCGGGATGACAACCAGCCCAGAGTATTTGCGTACAAGTCAGAAATTGATGCATGGGTGGCGCGGCAGTCGGGGCGCACTCTCTCGCCCGAAGCTCCCGCGCCAGCGCCCAGAGACCCATCCATCCTGCGGGTCGCCGTGTTACGACTCGAGAACAGTGGAGGCAATCCCGAGACCGAGTTCTTGAGCGATGGCGTCAGCGATAGCCTGATCACGCGGCTGTCGCAGCTTTCAAGTTTGCGGATCATCTCCCGGGCATCGGTGCTCCGCTATAAGGGACAAGCGATCGATCCCTCTGCGGTGGGAAGGGAACTCGAGGTCGATGCAGTACTGGCAGGCCGCATGGTGACGCGGGGCAATGCGCTCTCCATCAGCCTGGAACTGATCGATGTCCGCGACAACAGCGTCATGTGGGCGGGGCGGTATAACCGCGGCATCGACGATCTGGTCACGGTTGAGGACGAGATCGCTCAGAGCGTGGCGGAGAAACTCGAAGTCAAATTGACTGGCGGTTCACATACGCTGCTGCCCAAACGCAGCAAGCAGAACCCCGAGGCGTACCGGTTGTATCTGAAGGGGCGCTACTACTGGAACAGGCGCACCGGAGACGCTGTGAAAAAAGGGCTGGATTACTTCAACCAGGTCATCGAATTGGATCCCGTTTACGGGCTGGCGTATGCGGGAATCGCCGACTCTTATTCGATGATGGTCTTTAATAACATGATCTCTCCCCGCGACGGACTGCCTAAGGCGCGAGCGGCGGCAAACAGAGCGTTGACCCTCGATGAAAGTCTGGCGGAAGCCCGCTCTTCCGAAGCCTTCGTGAAACTGTTTTACGACTGGGACTGGGCAGGAGCAGAACGCGAATTTCATCGCACGTTTGAACTCGATCCCGACTATCCGATTGCCCGCCAGTGGTACGCGATGGAGTTGGCCGCTCTGGGACGCCAGGAGCAGGCGGTGCGGGAGAATCGGCGGGGCTTGGAGATCGACCCTCTCTCGTTGTCGATCAACGCTACTTCCAGCTTGCTCCTGTACTTCGTGCGGAAATATGACCAAGCGCTGGAGCAAGGGTTGGCCACGGTGGAGATGGATCCGAACTTCTTTGCTTCGCATTTTGTTTCTGGCCTCGCGCTCGAACAGACCGGACAACTCGAGAAAGCGATCGCCGAGTTCAGGATGAGTGCCAATCTTTCGGGCCGTTGGCCGTTGTTCGTCGCAGCTTACGGGCATGCTTGCGCAGCGGCGGGAGACGGGGAAGAGGCGCGAAAGGTGATCGCGGAGCTGCGGGATACATCGGTGAGGAAGTACGTATCATCGTTCGCCGTAGCGGCCGTGTATGCAGGGTCAGGCGACAAAGATCTCACGCTCGACTGGCTGGAGAAAGCCCACGATGAGCGTGCCGCCTGGATGATCTTCCTGAACGTGCATCCGTACTTCGATTTCCTTCGAGGGGAAACACGGTTTCAGAATTTGTTGCGGAAGATCGGCCTGCCGAAAATTGCTGGAACATTGCGCAATTATGAGAAGTAAGTGAAGCGCGGTAACATTGAGTGCACTGATCATGCATGTTCCTCCGACTCCAGTTATCGTGGTTATGCTGACGCCGTTCGTATTGTGGGGAATGCTGTACATCATTTCGGAATACGGGAATGTGACCATAAAACCGCTGATCCCCTGGCTGGTCGTGCTTTGCTATCTGCTGTACGGGACAGCGATTCTTGGAGTCATTGCTGACCGCCATTGGCGTTTTGCATTCTTTTCCCTGTATGGCGGAACGGGTCTCGTGTATAGCTGGCTAAAGAGGAGGTATTTCTTCACCAGCAGTGTGAAGCCAAGCCGATCATTGGCGTCGGTCTTGGTGGTACCGGAGCCAATGTATGTCGCAGTGCGCGACGTTAACGCGACCTCACAATGGTACGCAGAGAAGTTTGGCCTTCGGAAACTCTCTCCCACAGACGAGATTGGCCCATACGCTGTCGCGCTGCAGTTTGATCCAGACAAATACCCCGTAATCCTTGTGCCACGGGACCCGATGACCCCGCGATCTGTTCCGGTGTTCTTCGCACGGAACATTGCGAAGGCTCGGAGACGACTCATTGCCGATGGCGTCAACGCCGGACCGCTTCAGGAGGATCGACAAGGCACGAAGTTTTTCGAATTCCTTGATGGCGAGGGAAACACGGTGGAAGTCTGTGAACGAACATGATTGCGGTAGAGTATCCGCATGAAATGTTCGTCATCGTTGATCTTCACAGCCTTTCTTTTCTGTTCCGTATGTTCTCTCGCGGGCTCAGCGCATCAGCATGCTACGACTCCACCGCGCACCTCGACGTACTGCAATCCGATCGACCTTCCTTATCGATTTCAGCTTGACGGCGTGAGCCGGAGGGAGGCGGCTGATCCGACCATGATCGTGTTTCGTGGCGAGTACTGGCTATTTCCGTCAAAGTCGGGCGGATATTTTCATTCGCCGGATCTGCTGCATTGGAAATTTGTCGAGGCGGATGGATATCCGGTGGAGCATTACGCTCCGACGGCGCTAGTGATGAATGGCAAGGTTTACCTGACGAGCGGGGATGGAACGACGAAAGTTTATGTGACCGACGATCCGGCCTCGGGGAATTGGTCGGTGGCCGGAGATATGGGAACCGGGTATGGCGATCCGGACCTGTTTCTCGACGACGACGGACATCTTTATATGTATGACGGCGTGAGCGGCAAGGATGTGCTGCGGGTGACGGAGCTCGATCCGAAGACGTTTCAGAAGATCCGCGAGGCCCGGATTCCGGAAAGCCGAGCGAAAGAGACGCGCGGATGGGAAGTGCCGGGAGATCGCAATGACGACCCGAAGGCCGATACATGGATTGAAGGTTCGTGGATGAACAAGCACGACGGGTTTTATTACCTGCAGTACTCCGCGCCCGGGACGCAGTTCAAAACGTATGCGGATGGAGTGCTGACGGCGAAGAATCCGATGGGGCCGTTCACGTATGCGCCTTACAGTCCGTTTTCGTTCAAGCCGACTGGATTCATCGCGGGAGCGGGGCACAGCAGCACGTTTGCCGCGCTGGACGGGCGATTCTGGCACATCTCGACGATGACAATTTCAGTGCGCCACATGTTTGAGCGTCGGCTGGGGCTGTTTCCCACGTACTTCACAAATGGCGGAGACCTTGTGACGGATACGTATCTGGGAGACTATCCGCATTATGTGGATGGAGATCGCGGGCCAGTGGGATGGATGCTGCTGTCGCGCAAGAAGAGCGTCTCGGCATCGTCGTTGTTCGAAGGGCATGAGGCGGAAAAGGCTGTGGATGAAGATGTGCGGACGTGGTGGTCGGCGAAAACGGGCGACCCCGGCGAGTGGTTCGAGATCGATCTCGGGGGCGAGAAGACGATTGAGGCGGTCCAGATTAATTTCGCCGACGAAGGCAGCACGGCGATGGGCCGGAGCAATGACGGGTATCGATACGTTCTGGAAGTTTCGCCCGACGGGAAGTCGTGGAAGAGCGCGATCGATCATGCGCAGGCCGGGAAGGATTCGCCGGATGATTATGAAGTGCTGCCCGCGGCCGTGAAAGCCCGATATGTGCGGATACGGAATGTGCATTCTCCGAATGGGGCGAAGTTTTCGCTGAGCGATCTGCGCGTGTTTGGGAAGGGAACTGCGCGGTTGCCGGAGAGAGTGGCAGGCGTTCAGGCCGAGCGGAATGCTTCCGATGGGCGGAGAGCGACGATCCGGTGGAAGGCCGCAGATCGGGCGGAGTTTTATATTGTCCGGCTGGGGACGAATCCGAAGGAATTGACGCAGAACTATCAGGTGTACGACGGGGCGACGAGCGTGGATGTGGGGAGCTTGAATGTGGGCGTGCCTTATTTTGTGACCGTCGACGCGGTGAATGAGAGCGGCGTGGTGCAGGGAAGTTCCACGATCGAGATGCGGTAGATGCCTCTTAATATCCTCTTTGCCAAGAGCCCCACTTCTGGCAAAACCGGCCGGAAATGGGGCACCCCCAAACTTTGATGTGAAAATGGTTTGGTCCCGCGATTTCAGATCCTCATTGATTCCCGGATCGCCTTGCGCTAGCCTTATTTTGCTCTCGCGGTTCTCCCACCTCTTTTTCCGTCTCCACAGAAGTTGTGCGCGGTTGGTGCAATGTCTGTGCAATACAGGGCGGTATCCGCTAAAGGCCCACTATATATAGTGTTATATTGCTTGACGCGGGCGGAATATCGTCGGTACAGTAGCTTAACTTTGTGCCCACCCTCGCCAGCCTGGGGTGAGACCGTTTGCGCAGAACGGGTCCGGAAGGGTGCTTGATGAGCATCCAAGCCGGAGAAGAATCTTTGTAGTAAACAGGCGGATCCCTGTTTCTGGCGAATGCCGCCGGAAATCGGCGACCCGCAGGCCACTGGTCCGAAGGAGTTCACGTTGCTCAAACTGAAGAGACTGCAGATTCTCGGGTTCAAGTCGTTCTGCGACCGCACCGAGCTCAAGTTCCACGGAGACGGTGTGGCGGCCATCATTGGCCCCAACGGATGCGGCAAGTCGAACATTTCGGACTCGATCTCGTGGGTGCTGGGCGAGCAGTCGGCGAAGACGCTGCGCGGATCACGCATGGAAGACGTGATCTTTGCCGGGACGCGCGACCGCAAGCCGACCGGAATGGCCGAAGTCAGTTTGACGCTGATCGATCCGGATATTTACAAGGGCTCCGACGCGAACGCCGCGACGGAAGTCGATATTCAAGATGAAATGCCGAGTGGAGATCAGAGCGCCTCGTCCGCTGCCCCGGACGGGGCACTCGATCCGGATGCGAAGATCACAGAAGAGTGGGATGAGGCAGCGATCCGGGCGCGTGCGGCGGCCGAGACCGAGCAGGCCGTAGAAGAATCGCAGCCCGGGCGGATGGAAGAAGTCGAAGTGCCGCGGTCAAAGATCAACACGATCGCGATTGCGTTTCCCGATGACGAGCCGATTTTTGCTCTTCCGGCACACAACGTGACGGCGCCCGCGGCGGGAACTTCGGTGGGGACTCCGGCGCCGCATGTGGTGTTGAAGATCCGTCGGCGGAAGTTCAATCAAGTGCAGTTCCGCGCGGGAGAGATTGTCGTGACGCGGCGGTTGTTCCGCTCGGGAGACAGCGAGTATCTGCTGAACGGCAAGCTTTGCCGGCTGCGCGATATTCAAGAACTCTTCATGGGCACCGGCCTCGGGCCCGAATCGTATGCGCTGATCGAGCAGGGACGCATCGGGCAGATTCTCAGCAGCCGTCCAACGGATCGCCGGGCGATTCTCGAAGAGGCCGCGGGGATCACGAAATTCAAAACCAAGAAGCGTTTGGCGGAGGCTCGGCTGGAAGACGCGAAGCTGAATCTGTCGCGCGTGAACGACATCTTCGAAGAAGTCACGCGACAGATGAATTCGCTGAAGCGGCAGGCATCGAAGGCGGAGCGCTATGCGCGCTTGCGGGACGAGATGAGGGCCAAGCTGCGAGTCGTGCTCGCAAGCAAGTTTGCTGTGATCGAGCAGGAGAGTGCGGAGCTCGATTCTCAGTTGAACGCGCTGGCCGAAGAGATGCAGCATCGGACCGAGGAAGTGCAACAGTTCGAGGCCGAGCACGCGGAGCGCACGCAGCGCGGATACGCCATCGACACCGAGTTGCGCGAGAACCGCGAACGCATCAGCCAGATTGCGATGGAGATCGATCGGGCGCAGGCGCGTCGGCGTCACAACGAAGAGCGCTGCGCGGAACTGCTGGTGCGGTCGGCGTCGGCGGAGGCGGAGCTGGCGCAGGCGAAGCACCGGCTGACGGCGTTGGAAGCGGAGCGGGAATCGAATCGGCAGATTCTGGAATCGGCGGCGGCCGATCTTGCGGCGGCGCAGAATGATCTGATTCTTTGTCAGCAAGAGGCGGCCGCAGCGACCGCCAGTCTGGCAGAGATCGAGCGACAGCAGGAAGAGTCGCGGGTCGCGATGTTCGATACGGTCTCGCAGGCATCGCGGTTGCGCAATCAGCTGGCGCAGGCGGAAGAACGGCTCGCGGCTTCGGATCGGGAGGCGCGGCGGCTCGAAACGGAGATTGCGAATGCCAACGTGCAGGTCGAAGCTTTTGGCGGACAACGTGGACAACTCGCGCTGGAATTTGAAAGTGTCACGCAACGCGTCAGCGGGATCGCGGAAGAGATCACCCAGCTGAGGCGGCTGATCGAATCGAAGAAGCTGGAAGAAACGCGGGCGAAGACGAATCTCGACGTCCTGCGGGCGGAATTTGCGACGGCGCTGGGCAAGAAGGGATCGCTCGAGGCGGTGATCGCCGAGCATGGATACTCGACAGAATCCGTCCGGCGGTTGTTTCAGTCGGGCGTGATGCAGGGTGGACTCGCACCAGTTGGGGTTCTGGCGGATTTTCTCGAAGTCGAGCCGCGATACGAGCGCGTGGTCGAAGATTTCCTGCGCGATGAACTGAACTACATCGTGGTGAAATCGTGGGATGCTGCAGATGAAGGCCTGCGGATGCTGCGTACCGATGTGGATGGGCGGGCGACGTTCCTGGTGCATCCGGAAGATGCGCAGGCGAAATTCTCGTTTGTGCTCGATGAGGCCGCTCACTCGGCTCCTCCGGCGGCGCAGATTGTTCCGCTGAAGAATACGATCCGCGTGCTGGATGGATTCGGGAAGTCGCTGGAAGTGATTCTGCCGAAGCTGCGCGACGGATACATTGTGCCGCAGTCAGATGTGGCGCGCGGGCTGGCGCTGGAGAATCCGGATGCTTTCTTCCTGTCGCAGGCGGGCGAGTGTTTCCACAACGTGACGGTCACGGGGGGAAAGCAGCGAACCGAAGGACCGCTCTCGATGAAGCGCGAGCTGCGCGAAGTGCTGCGTCGGCTGGAAGAGTTGGAGCGGGCGCTACGCGAGGAAGAAACGCGCGTGCTCAATCTGGGACATGAGATTAAAGATCTCAGCGCGCTGTTGGAACGGTTGGAAGGCGAGAAGCGCGACGCCGAACGTGAAGTGATGACCTCCGGCCACATGCTTCAGCAGCTCGACTCGGAGATGGCGCGGGTCAGCGAACGGCTGAATGTGGCGCAGATGGAGTTAAAGCGCCTCGCGGCGGAACGTGCCGAGCAGGAGGGAATTCTCTGTGCGCGGCAGTCGGAAATTGAAGTGCTCGAACTCAAGCGCATTGACCTTGAGCAGCAGATTGCATCGGCGCAGGAGACGCTGACCGGACTCCGGCAGCGCAGGGAAGAGTCGGCGCAGACGACATCGCAACATGCCGCGCGGGTGGCGACGCTCGAAGAGCGGCATCGCTCAGCTGCGGGCGTGCTGCTGCGGATCGAAGCTCTGTTTGCCGAGATGGGTGAACGGGTCCACGCGCTTGCATCGCAGATCGAAGCGGCGGCGGCAGAGAAACTGCAGCGCGAAGCCGAGAATGAACAACTCGCCCAGAACGCAGCAGAGCTCGACGCCGAGCGCAATGCCGCGCAAACGCGCGAAGGGTTGCTGCAGTTTGAGACGGAACAACTGCGGGCGCGACAGTCGGAAATCGAAGAGCTGTTGCGGAACAGCCGCATGCTTCTGGATCAAGCGCGCGATCGCCGCGGAGAACTGTCAGCGGCGGTGGCGAAACTGGAATCCGATGCGAAATACATGTCCGAGACCTGCCTCAATGAACTCGGGGTCGAGCGTGCGGCGCTGATGGCCGATACGACGCTGACCACGGTGATTGGCGAGCAACTGGCTGCGGAGGACCAGACCTATCGCGAGATGCGGGCCAAGCTCGAAGGAATGGGTCCGGTCAACATGATGGCGCTCGAGGAATACAAGGAGACGGCCGAGCGGCACGAGTTCCTTGAGACGCAGCGGAAAGACCTGATTTCGTCGATCGAAAATACAACGGCGACGATCAAGGAGATCGATCAGATTTCGCGTCAGAAGTTCGAAGAGGCGTTCGCCAAGATCAACGAGAATTTCCAGACGACGTTCAAGAAGCTGTTCGGCGGCGGCCACGCCTTCATGAAGCTGACCGACGAGGAGAACAGCGCCGAGAGCGGCATTGATGTGGTGGCGTCGCCTCCGGGGAAGCGGCTGCAGAGTGTGTTGCTGCTTTCCGGCGGAGAGAAAGCCCTGACGGCGCTGGCGCTCCTGGTGGGAATTTTCCAGTTCGCGCCGAGTCCGTTCTGCATACTGGACGAAGTCGATGCGCCGCTGGACGAGGCCAACATCGGGCGATTCACCGAACTGGTGAAAGAGATGAGCGTGCAGACGCAGTTCGTGCTGATTACGCACAGCAAGAAGACGATGAGCATCGCTCCGGTGCTCTACGGCGTGACCATGCAGGAGCCGGGCGTGTCGAAGCTGGTCTCGGTGCGGTTCGGAGCACAATAGCGCAACTATTTCGCTTTCTCCAGCAGCAGCACGTTGTGTCCCTCGGGATCGTGCAATACGGCCCAACTTCGCTCTGAGTGAACCAGCTTTTCCTTCCCGATTGCCCGAATCGCCGCTTCGAGATTGGGGACTTCGAAGAACAACACCGCTTTGTCCTTTGACGGATACGACTCAACCCCTTTGCGCTCGAGGCAGAGGAATCCTTTATCACAGTTAAACTTTGCGTGATGGCCGGGTTCGTCATCTGAGATTTCCAGCCCAAGAGTAGAGGAATAGAAGGCTTTCGCCCGCTCCAGGTCGTCAAAGTAAAGTTCCACGCCCACTAAGCGTGCTTCGATTCGATTCATAACATTCTCCTTCTATGACGGGCGGCGTGTCTTGTTTGGGGCCTTTCTCGCGAGAGTGGTCCAGTTATCCACGCCCATCCTCAGCTTTTCCACAAAGCGATCGAGGTGAATTTTTGCCGCCGATAAGGTGATGGGTCATCCGCTTTGTTCTCAATGTGATTCTGGCTACAGCAATTGCCGTACAGATGACGGCACGTGACGAGAATCGTTGACAATTTTTCCCGGTCAGCTAGAATACGCCTCGCCTCTAACCTGTAAAATCTGATCATGAGCACTGATCTCCTCGATTCCGTTCTGTTAAAGACCAATTTTCCTGACCTCAAACTGCACGCCAGCGGGAAAGTACGCGACGTGTACGACATCGATGACCAGCAACTGCTGTTCGTCGCCAGCGACCGGATTTCCGCGTTCGATTACGTCCTCGCCACCGGGATTCCGCACAAGGGACAGGTGTTGAACCAGATCTCGCTATTCTGGTTCGATTTCCTGGCCGACGTGGTTCCGAACCACCTGATCACCGCTGATGTGGAGAAATATCCTCCGCAGGTGAAGAAGTACGCCGACCAGTTGCGCGGGAGATCGATGTTGGTGCGTCGCGCGGAAATCTTCCCTGTGGAATGTATTGTGCGCGGCTACATTTCCGGCTCGGCGTGGAAAGAGTACAAGGCGACGGGAAAGGTGTCGGGCATTGCGTTGCCGGCGGGGCTGAAAGAGTCGGATGCGTTTCCGGAGCCGATTTTCACACCGTCAACCAAAGCGACGACAGGGCACGACGAGAATATTTCGTTTGACCAGATGTGCGACACGATTGGCGTGGAAAATGCCAGCCATTTGCGCGACCTGGCGTTGCGCGTATACAAGAAGGCCGCGAATTATGCCCGGCAGCGCGGGATCATCATCGCCGATACCAAGTTTGAGTTTGGACGCACGGCGCAGGGCATCACGCTGGCGGATGAAGTTCTTACTCCGGATTCTTCCCGCTTCTGGCCGGCGGACAAGTATGCTCCGGGCCGGGCGCAGGATTCGTACGACAAGCAGTACGTTCGCGATTACCTCGAGCAGATTCACTGGAATAAACAGCCGCCCGCACCGGCGCTGCCGCCGGAGGTGGCGCGGCGGACCAGCGAAAAGTACCTCGAGGCTTATTCCCAGCTGACGGGTCGAAAGCTGGATGTTTGATCAGCTACGTGGAACGAATTCCCGCGAGCTCACCATATGATGGTCGCGGATTGGTTTATTGTTGCTGTTGTATTGATCAACGTTGTGGCCGCGGCGATGCAGGGCTTCTTTTCCGAAGCTCTGACGCTGGGCGGCCTCATCGTCGGTTACGTGGTGGCTGCCTGGAAGTATCGCAGCCTGGCCGAGTGGTTTGAGACGTTTTTGAAGAACCCGTGGTTAGCTGAGGTTCTCGGTTTCCTGATAATTTTTTTTGCCATCGTGCTTCTGTTTGGCATCGCCGCGAAGATTGCACGATGGATCATGAAGGAAGCCGGGCTCAGCGGCTTTGACCGTTTCCTTGGCGCAATCTTGGGGCTGCTGAAGGGCGGTCTGATGGTAGCGGTGATCCTGATGGGAATGGCGGCGTTCGCGCCGACTTCGAGGCTGTTGCAGCATTCAGAGCTGGCGCCGTATTTCCTGGTGGTTGGGCGCGCGGCGATCTGGCTGGCTCCGTCGGAGTTGCGGACGCGCTTTTATCAGGGTCTCGATTTGATCCATCAGGCGCCTCAGAATTTCAGCCAGACTCCATCGTCGCCGCCCAAATAGAAACGGTGCACTGAAAAATCCAGCCGAAGAGAGAGACGCACTGTGAAAGATCAACTGGAAGCACTCGTGTTGCAAATGTACCGCAGCAATATTCTTTATTCCGAGGGCGTGCGCGAATTCAAGAAACGGTTCATCCTGACGGTTCTAGAGGAAAACAAGGGCAACCAGTGCCGCGCCGCGCGCGAACTCGGCATGCACCGCAATACGCTTAGCCGTACGATTACGGAATTGAAAATTGATGTCCGCCAGTTGAGGGATGGCGTGAAGCGCCCGCCCCGCAGCGCACGGCCGGTAACGATGGAGAAAAAGATCGTTCGCTAGAACTGGTCAACGGCAACTATCTGAAGCCAGGCGCTGAGCCTCCGCTTCGACCGCTGATCGGCGGTAGCACCGCTATTCAACCCGCAAAAGAAAGGGCAGCCTTCGCAGGCTGCCTTTTAGTTTTTGGCTCGTTCATCTTTACTGCGCGGCGGGCTTACGGCGCGCCGGCGCCTTGTGAGCAGGCGCGGCGGGCTTGGCTCGCAGCAGTTGACCCTTCTCCATGACCATCATGAAGGGGTTAGGAGTGTAGGAAGCGGGCTCGCCCTGGAAATCAAAGCTGGCTCCATCTTTGGGAATGAGCCTGGCAGGAACTTTCTCTTCGAACTTCAGGGTGATGTCGGCCTTCTTCGCATCGATGTCGTCCGAACTGCCGGCGATCTGGAACTCCTCGGGGGTCGTGCTGATCACTGTGCCGTTCATCTGGACTGCTTTGCCCTTGATCGCGTTCCAGACGGTATCCTGATCAGCCTGCGTGCCGTTGCTCAGAACGAATTCCCACGTGGCGAAGTCCATTTTGTCCGGAGGAGTTTGCGTAATCATGTTGTGAGCCTGCTCGGCCGGAGTCGGAGCCGGCTTGATCGGAACCTGCGGGCTGCCGGCCTTGGCGGCGTTGTAGACATCGTCCCACCCGTCGTCACCGGCGTGGAATTTCACGTATTGTGACTTCGCATATTTCTCAATTCCAGGCTGGCTGGCCGCAGGGGCGACGGCAGCAGCGCGCGCAGCGTACCAGATGCCGTTCTGATAGTCAGGCGGATTCTGCTGGAGGTAAGCAAGAGCCAGCGGATACAACAAGCTCAGATCTTTTTGCGAGTCGGGTGGATTCGCATCTACGGCGGCTTTCAAGTTGTCGGCAGCCTTCTTGTAGTCCTTATCCTGCAACGCTCCCCAACCGACGCCTGCCTGGAAGTTCTCGCTCATCTGGGCCTTCATTTTGGTGAAGTCCGCATCGCTGGTGCCCTCGGGCTTGGCAAACTTCGGCAGGCAGTCGAGACCTTGCTGTCCATATTTTTCGGCGTCGGCCGATTCCTGCTTGCCGTTGGGATCGCCGCTCTGCGCCTTGGCGCGATCGACGTAGGTCAGCAGGGTCAATGCAGGCACCTGGCAGGGATTGGCTGCAACCAATTTCGTGGCTGTTTCCATCGCCTTGTTGATGTTGCCGGTTTGCTGGTAGGTCTGCATCAGGATCTCGAGCGCCTGCGTCTTCATGATGCTATTTGGATACTGGGTGACGAACGCCTCAAGGCCGCTGATTTTGGCGTTCGCATCTTTCTGCTGTATGGCCGCGACATAGGCGTTATACTCCGCAGGATCTTTGATCACCGGCCCCGAAGACTGCGAGGCGGGCGCTGCCTGGCCCTGGGCCGCTGGCGTCGCCGATTGTCCCTGAGCAGGCTGCGCAGTACTGGCTCCGACCGCGACCACCGTTACCCCAAGCACAACCGTAAGCAGAATCTTTTTCATCAGTATGGCTCCTTGGACTTTCGGGAAATACTTTCTTAGGAATCTCTACTCCGCAAATTCAGCAGCAACTGCATTCCGCGGACCGCATTGCGTTCGGATCCTGCTTTGGAATGCCGGGCTTCCTGGCAGGGACCCCGGGAGAGGAGGCATCATCAATGAGATGATGCACCGTAAACGTTTCATCCCGGTTGGCCGGATTATAAGTACCTCTGTTGCCGAAGGCAAGCGGGTTCCCATTCATGCTCCTCTTTATTGCTAAGATGCGCATAGCGGAGATCGCGGATGTTTGCTGCCTCCGCTGCAAGGAGATGCTCGATATATGGACACCGCTCACCCTCTTTCCGGTCAAGTGGCAGTTGTAACAGGCGCCGGGCGCGGCATCGGGGCCGCGATTGCCCGCAAGTTGGCCAGTTTAGGCGCGACCGCGGTTCTTTGCGGACGCACGCAATCGACTTTGGACGAAACTGCTCACGAGATTGTGGAGGAGGGAGGCAAAACTGAAGTCATCCCATGCGACGTTACCGTGCTGCACCAGATGGAATATGCCGCTGCCCGCGTGGATGGCACATTCAAGCGTCTCGATATTCTGGTCAACAACGCCGGTGTCGGCGGATTCAACGAACCGCTGCACAATATGCTGCCGGAGGATTGGGATCGGATTCTGAATACCAACTTACGAGGTGTTTATTATGCGATCTACTGCTTCGCGCCGATGATGATTCGCGCGCATTCCGGGCACATCATCAACATCTCATCGCTGGCGGGGAAGAACGCTCTCCCCAACGGGGCGGCCTACGCCGCCTCAAAATGGGGATTGAACGGGCTGACGTACTCGGTGGCCGAGGAGCTTCGCGCACATAATATTCGCGCATCCGTCGTCTGTCCCGGGTCGGTCGATACAGAATTGAGTCCGCACGCCGGGAAAGACCCGAAGAAGATGCTTCAACCAGAAGATGTCGCACATGCCGTCGCGATGCTGGTAACGCAGGCGCCGCAGTCATTCATGAGTGAGGTACTGCTGCGGCCGACACAGAAACCCTGAATTGGGCGCCAGATCTCAGACTTCAGACTTCAGCCGTCAGATTTCAGACTTCGCACCCTCACACTTGGAGTTGGGCGCTTGATTTTCGAACCTGGGCGTTCTGTCATTTCCGAACCCGCAAGGGACCCTAGCGCCAGAGTCCCCCGAAGCCGAGAGTCGATAGCCGGAAGCAGATCTTTTATTTTTTGAAGAGATTTTCGAAGGCAGCGCGGGCATCGCTGGGGCGGAGGCTCACCGGAGTAGATGTCTCTTTTTCGCGCGTCACACGAATTTCATAGAGCGAGCAGTCGTTGCGCGCGTCTTTCCTGGCGATTCGTTCTTTCACCGGCTGCATGCATTCGAACCGGCTGCCCGGGTCGAAATAGCTGCACTGCTTGCAGGAATGCAGTTCGAATCCGCACTTCGGGCACGTACCCTCGCCCGAAGTGTTCTGCAGAACGGTTCCGCATTGTGAACAACGGGAAACCGCGCGCGTTCCGGGCATGTTGACCGGACGCGGTCCGAAGGTATTGTCTCGTTTAGCAGAACCTCCTCCGGAGCGAGGCTGCCCGGCGCCTTTTCGTTCGTCTTCGCGATCTCGATCCTGATATCCCGGTTGACGGTATTTCGCCACGGAATTCCTCCCCAAGCACGCAGTATTGTCCACCCGATGGGGGTTGAACAGCAAGTAGAAGACGCAGTCGCGCCGACCGAGCAGGGAACCAAAGGTGGAACAGCGGACTGGCTCCGGCCTCAGTTCGCCAGCTTGCGAAGAAATTCCTGCTCGTCCATGCGGTACTTAAACGCCTTGCGTCCGTCGATGAAGACGACAGGGACTTCGTCGTTGAACTGACGGCGAAGCTCTGCGTCAGTATCGACGTCGATCTCGCGCCAAGTAAAGCCGCCGCGGCGGGAGAGTTTGGACAGGCTCTCTTTGACCACCTCGCAAAGGTGGCATCCCTTGCGCGAGTAGACCACTACGTTGCGCAGCTCTGGCATGCTGGGAAGATTTTAGCGCGGGTAAACAGGAACTTTCCATTCGATGTTCATCGAGCCGGCAAAGTTGTCGTATTCTCGTCGCGGGGCGATAGAATTGCGTCCATGCCCGACGATCTCCACAAGCCGCTGAAAGGAAAGACTGCGCTCATTACAGGAGCGGCGCGGCGGTTGGGCCGGGCGTCTGCTTTGGCGTTGGCCCGCGCGGGGGCTGACGTGGCGATCACCTATCGCAATTCCTCGCGCGAGGCGCGTGAGACGGTTGTCGATCTTTCAGGATTTGGGGTGCGTGCATTTGCGTTGCGTTGCGATGTGACGGACGAGACCAGCGTCCGTGACATGATGAAAGAAGCCGGGCGGGAATTGGGGCGGATCGACATTCTAGTCAACAATGCCGCGAATTACGAAACAGCGGACTTCGAGAAACTGACCACGCGGCAGTGGGATGCGATTTTTGCCTCGAACACGCGCGGGCCGTTTCTTGTGACGCGCGAGGCCCTGAAGTGGATGCGGCGAAAGCGAGGCAAGGGATCGGGTCCGCTCGAAGCGAAAATCATCAACATGGGGTCGCTCGGAGGACTCCGGCCCTGGGCAACGCACGCGCATTATTGCTCGTCGAAAGCGGCGCTTCACATGCTGACCAAAGTGATGGCAAAGGCGCTGGCGCCCGAGATTGCCGTGAACGCGGTGGCTCCGGGAATGATCGATTTGGGTGAAAAATCCGCGGCGGCGTTTATGCGGCGCATGGCGAAGCAGACTCCGATGCGGCGTAACGGGCGCGCAGACGAAATCGGGGCGGCCATTCTGTTTTTCGCGACCGCGCCACAGTTTATTACCGGGCAAATTCTGACCGTGGATGGCGGACTGGGGCTGTAGTGCACAGCCAGTGGCCGAAATGGTTATCGCTCCAATAGCAAGGTATATTGAGGTCGAATGAAGAAATCGAACGAGCGTTCAGCGATCAGGCAGTTCTCTTCCAAAGATATTCGTGGGGCTGCGAACTCTGGTTCTTCCGGCGGACTGGCAATCGCGATAATGGCCGCGGGCAAAGGAACGCGGCTGAAATCGCAGCTTCCCAAAGTTCTCCACGAAGTAGGCGGCAAGCCGCTGCTGGAGCATGTGATTCGTGCTGCGGTAAGCCTCGTCCCGTCTAAAGATGTGTACGCGATCATTGGACACGAAGCAGATCGCGTGCGCTCGGCCGTGCAACATACGGGCGTGAATTTCGTCGTGCAGGCAGAGCAGCGGGGAACCGGCCATGCATTGATGGTCGCGCGCGAAGCGCTGGCTGGATATGGCGATGTGATTGTGCTCTCGGGCGATGCGCCGATGATAACCCCAGCGACTATCCAGAAGCTGCGTGATTTCCATCGAAAAGAAAAAGCTGCGATGACGCTGCTGAGCGCCGAACTGGAGACTCCAACCGGATATGGCCGTGTGCTGCGGAAGAGTGCTCGCAGCGCCGAAGTGCGCGAGATCGTGGAAGAGAAGGCGGCCAGCGCCGCGCAAAAGAAGCTGCGCGAAATCAATTCAGGATTTTACGTCTTTAGTGTGAAGGATCTCTTCGGATACATCGAACGCCTTTCGACCGACAACGCGCATGGCGAGTATTACCTGACGGATATGGCTGGAGTCTTGCGCAAAGCTGGGCGGCGCGTGGTGGCCTGGAAGACGGAGACTCCGAACGAAATACTGGGCGGGAACACGCGGGCGGAACTGGCGGACATCGATCAAAATATGCGTCTGGCGAAGTGCCGGCAACTGATGGCCGATGGAGTGACGATTTTCTATCCCGCAACGTGCGTGATCGATTCGGACGTGGAGATCGCTGCCGACAGCGTGATTGAAGCGTACGTGCAGTTGCTGGGCAAGACGAAAGTCGGCACAGGCTGCCGCATTCGGTCGTATAGCGTCATCCGCGATTCGGAGATCGGCGACCGGGTGTCGATCCTGCCGGGCTGCGCGATCGAAGAATCCAAAGTTTCGTCCGGCGCGAATCTAGGTCCGTACTCTCATCTGCGCCCCGGAAGCGAAATCGGCGAAGAGGCGCACGTGGGAAATTTCGTCGAAACGAAAAAGGTCAAGCTGGGCAAGGGGTCGAAGGCGAACCACCTGACCTATCTCGGAGACTCCGAGATTGGTTCGAAGGTGAACATCGGTGCCGGAACGATCACGTGCAACTACGACGGCGTCGCCAAATACAAGACGGTCATCGAAGACGGCGCATTTATCGGCAGCGATAGTACGCTGGTGGCTCCTGTGCGCGTGGGCAAGGGAGCATATGTCGGGGCAGCATCGTGCATCACCGAAGATGTTCCGCAAGATGCGCTGGCCATTGGACGCGCCCGGCAGGTGGTGAAGGAAGGCTGGGCCGCAGCGAAGCGCGAGAGAAGGTGAAAGGCGGTGTCGAATCTCGCATGGACTTGGAAAGCGTTGGCTTCCTGAGCGCTTTTTTCCTGGCGCGAAGGACCTGTGCATTTTGACGGCGTCAACGACGCTGCAAGCAAATTCATAGATCCTTCGCCGCTAAAATCCGCGGCTCAGGATGACAACGCTTAAGAATGAATGGAGCGCTGAAAAACAACAGGCACCGAAGAGTTCTTTGGTGCCTGTTGTTATTCAGGACGTCTCTAGTGGGTGACGGCCGCAAACAGTTCCGAGTGCATCAACGATTGGAACTGCTGGTCGTTGGCCTTGAACTTGACGCTGACGTTCGATCCGTCGGAGTCGACGCTGGTGTTATCCACCGCGACTTTTTCGGACGGGGTAGCGCTGATCTTCTTGTAGAGCATGTAGCCTTTCAGCAGGGAGGCGACCGTGGCGGCCGTGGTCGAATCCGAGGTCACGACCGTCATGTCGAAATTCACGCCGCTGGTGAAGGTCATGTCATAGCGCGAGCCGACGAGATGCTTTTTGATCGTCTCGTAATCGGCGATTTTCGACGCGTCGCCCATCGCCGAGTGCAGCGCATTCTGCGTGCCCTGCTGATCGAGGATGCTCCATACCGGCGAGGAGTCGACATCAGTCATCATGTCAGCCATGTCGCCGTTCGTGTCGATTCCCATATTCTGGCCGTCGCGGGTGTCGAGGGCGAAGCGGATCGAGGTCGAATCGCCGAAGAGCAGGGAACTGTCGTCAAGAAAACTCATGACGAAGCCGCCGTCCATCGGATAAATTTCGGACTGCCCGTACTTCTTGGGCACATATTTCTGCAGCCGCATTTTTTTCAGGACGGCCTTCTCGTTGAACGGTCCGGTGGCGACTCCGACAGTCTTCACGCCCTGTTTTCCGGTGCGGAACGATGCGAATGTCAGCGTGTCGATGTCTTTATCGGGATCGAGCCCGACGGCCTTCAGGGCCGCTTCAAACTGCTTGATGTTGTCGGGCATCAACTGCGCCTTCAGCGCCATTGCCGTCGGCGAATCTTTCAGAGCGCGATAGTCCACCGAGATCAGTTGGAGCAGGTCCGCGGGAACCACCGAGCGAGCCGACGAATTCAGCGGCATGGCGTATGCTATGCTGCCTAACAACAGAGAAATCAGGCATATCTTCAACAATTTCATATTGCCTCGAAGTCAGTGAAAAATAGGGAGGATGTGGGCACCCATACTTGGATGCACGATCAAGCCTCTTCGTTAATAGATCGCTTCAATTCTAGTTTACTTGCAGGCTGATCCGCCGAAACAAAAGTACCAGACCCGTTGACTGGTTGGACACGCTGCGCAACGGAAGTTCGCCCCAACGCAAAGGAAAATTGCCTCACCACGGAGGCGCAGAGCCGCTGAGAAGAATTATAGCCAAACGTTCGCGGATATTCTTCGAAGTGCGTGGCTGCTTTTCGCGGTTTTTTTTGCCACTGGCTCCGCGCCTCCGTGGTGAAAGACCGCGCTAATCATCATCTGGAGGCTCCGCCGGACGCCTGTCCCGCAGGAAATGCTCGGCCGGTATTGGAGCATTAATGGTCTTGAATGTCAGCGGAGTCTGATTGAAATTGAAGCAGTCCGACAGATTGTCATTCGCGTAGGCATCGGCGTAGCCGAGCGAGGCGAGGCCGAAATTGTCTTCAATCAGATTCAGAATACTGCCGAAATCGTGATTGACGTGCGAAATGTATCCGGCCTTCGCGTAGGGCGAAATCACGAGCAGCGGCACGCGGAAACCGTAAACATAGCCCGATCCCCAACTCGTCCCGTCGTCAACAACTTTTGGGGGAGGCACGTGATCGTACCAGCCTCCCCAGTCGTCCCAGGTCACCACGATGGCGGTGTTCGCCCAGTAGGGACTGTTTCCGATGGCATTTACGATCGATGCGACCCATGACGGGCCGCCGGTCCGGTCCGTGTTGCCGGCATGGTCGGAGTTCTGGCCCGCTGGGATCACCCAGCTCACCTGCGGGAGCTGGTTGCTGCTGATGTCGGTCAGGATCGGGGCCGGGTTTTGTGTGGTGTACAGGACAACGTGGTTCACCCAATCAGAGCCGACGCAGGCCGTCGCATTCGGCGGCGTGGCGTTCGGTCCGCACATGTGCTGAATTGCATTTGGAGCGGTCCACAGCGATCCTGCCGACGGCGTGTAATAGCGCCAGCCTATGTTTTTGTTGTTGAGTTCATCCGTCAATGTCGGGTGGTCCGTGCACGGATATATCTTGGTGGGTTCGCTTCCGGACGGGTTTATCAGATAAACGAATTCAGATGGCGGCGCGGTGCAACCGGTGTTGTTTCCCGGGTTTGTGATGCCCTCTGCATTCTCCGCGACAAAATTGTTGCTGGTGGCAGTCGGAGCCGACGTGCCCGAAATGATGAACTGATGGGCCGGGAAACTGGGGCCTTCGTTCGTCTGAAACATCCGATCCCCGAAGGTATATTGCTCCGCCATCTGAAAATAGGGCTGCACGTCTGAGGGGTTCACATACAAATACTGAGGATTTGCAGGAGGGCACGGCGGGTTCGTTGCATTGCAGGTGATGGTAACGTTATTGGCGCCATCCATCTTACCGCCGTCATACATGGCTTCAAACCCGGAGTGCGAATGACTGAGGTCATAATCGATCGCCAGAGGCGTGGGGCTCAATTGAATGGTCTGGCCGGAGGAGTTCAACCCGCTCTGCGCAATGTCCGCACCCGCTTTAATCAGGACTGGATCCTGAAACAGGTTGTCGGGCGTGCGATTCTCCTGAAAGACGATGACGATGTGCTGGATCTTTCCCGGGGGAATCGGGGTGCGTGACGTACCTCCTCCACAGGCATTGGTCATCAGGAGGAGAGCAGTCGAGAGGACAAGGAGAGCGGCTAGACAAAACAGCGCAGTTCGGCCCATCTGACAGACCTCAGGGGAGTACTGGGAATTAGAGTCTGACGTGCCTAAACCCAGATGGCAGGATTTTCACTCGTTTTAGATTGCGGAAAGGCCACGGTATGCCCGGGCAAGCGGTGGTATAGTGGTATGACCAATTCTCACTAGCCCCGCCGAAAGAAGATTCGGGAACAAGGCAGGGGATTGAAACGTTAGTGTGAGGCGAATCTGAGGACTGCATCGGCAGTCGGTGACAAACAAAGGAAAACTGACATGGCAATTGCAACGGTCAATCCCGCCACGGGCGAGGTAATCAGGACATTTGAGCCGCTTTCCCCTGCGGAAATCGAGAAGAAGCTTCAACTGGCCGTCTCGACGTTTCAGGCGGAGCGTAAGACGCCATTTGCCGTGCGCGCCCAACGCATGCTGAAAGCGGCCGAGATCCTGGAGCGCGATAAAGAGAAATTCGCCCACCTGATGACGCTTGAGATGGGCAAGACTTATAAATCGGCAGTTGCCGAGGCGGTCAAGTGCACGACGGCCTGCCGCTTTTATGCCGAACATACTGCCGAATTCATGGCCGACGAGGTGGTCGAGACCGG
Source organism: Candidatus Sulfotelmatobacter sp. (assembly GCA_035945695.1). Taxonomy (GTDB): domain Bacteria; phylum Acidobacteriota; class Terriglobia; order Terriglobales; family Acidobacteriaceae; genus Sulfotelmatobacter. The sequence continues at coordinate 104,094 of DASYZZ010000007.1, forward strand.
GGCGAAGAAAAGCTTCATCCGCTACCTGCCGATCGGGCCGATCTTGGCCGTTATGCCGTGGAATTTTCCCTTTTGGCAGGTGATTCGATTCGCCGCTCCAGCTCTGATGGCGGGAAATGTCGGTCTCCTGAAGCATGCGTCGAATGTTCCGCAGTGCGCGCTGGCCATCGAAGGCATTTTCCGCGAGGCCGGCTTTCCGGAAGGCGCGTTTCAAACTCTGCTGATCGGATCTGCTCAGGTGGATGCGCTCCTCAACGATCGTCGGATCGTGGCGGCCACTTTAACCGGCAGCGAGCAGGCCGGCATTCAGGTGGGAGTCGGCGCGGCCAAGAGAATCAAGAAAGTCGTGCTGGAGTTGGGGGGAAGCGATCCATTTATCGTGATGCCGAGCGCCGATCTGGATGCGGCGGTCTCAACCGCGGTGCAAGCGCGCGTGCAAAACAATGGGCAGTCGTGCATTGCCGCGAAGAGGTTTATTGTTGCGGAGCCGATCGCGGATGAGTTCGAAAAGAAATTCGTGGCGAAGATGCAAAGTCTGAAAATCGGCGACCCGTTCGATGAGAAAACAGAACTTGGGCCGCTCTCGACGCCTGACGCCGTAAAAGATCTCGACCGGGACGTGCTGAAGACGGTCGCTGCGGGGGCGAAGTTGCTGACCGGGGGACACGCTTTGCAGGGCAAGGGCAACTTCTACGCGCCCACCGTGCTGACGAACGTGCCGAAGGGGTCTCCGGCATATAACGAAGAATTTTTCGGGCCGGTGGCGTCAATCTTCCGCGTGAAAGATCAGGATGAGGCGATTCGGCTGGCGAATGACGTCCGGTTCGGCCTGGGCGCCAGCGCCTGGACCAACGATGAAAAAGAGCAGCAGCGCTTCATCAACGAACTCGAAGCGGGCATGGTGTTCATCAACAAGATGGTGGCCTCGGATCCGCGCATTCCGTTTGGCGGCGTGAAGCAGTCTGGTCATGGGCGCGAGTTGGGCGCAGTCGGGATTCGCGAGTTCCTGAACGCGAAAACAGTGTGGATCGCGTAAAAACAGCTGCCCGCCTCCAGCCGCCAGTGAATATCAGGGAAGCCGCCTCGGTTGTCTGGTGGAGCGAACGGTGCTGAACCGGCTTCAGAAACTCTACTTGTCGGTGTCCGCCGAATGTGCCAGCTGCGCTGACAAAAGCTCCTGCCAAGGACACGCGTCAGGTTCGATGCGATGCACTGCGGCTTGCGTCTTCTGAACCGCGTCGCTGTAGCGCACCCAGATTACCCGATATCGCGCTTTGCGGCCGGAGTACAGAATCCCAATAACATCGCCCGAACGGAGTTCGGCTTCAAGGCCGAAAAGCAGTGCTCCGCTGAAACTTATTTCGCGAGCGCTGGCCCGCTGCACGAAACGATCTCCGCGTGTGTCGACGCCCCAAACGGTGACGGGGAGGTCAGCCTCAGTTCGCGGTTCGCGGCGTCGATCGATGCGGTGCAGAATTCCCATCGCGGTCTTCTCACCGTAGCTCTGGGGAAACTTGCGGTAAAGGTTACTTGGCGACGGAGAAGTGAAAAAATGAGCCCTCCATTCCGCTTCTGGGAGGCTTCCCAGAATGGCACATATCGAATCTTGACCAAACACGAAAAAGTAGTTAATATAACTACTTAAATTCTCTATGGAAAAAGCCATTTCTTCTGCCGACGCGAATCGGAAATTCTCGCAGGTTCTCAGAGAAGTGCGGGATGGTTGCAGCTATGTCGTGACTAGTCATGGAAGGCCTGTGGCTCGCATTTCGCCGGTTCGTGAGAACACGGCCGCGACGCGGGGGCGAGCGCTTCTGTTGAAGCGCGTGCGTTCGCAGCCCGTAATTGACGTGGGACGTTGGAGAAGAGAAGACCTCTACGAGTAAGCCCTCACCGGTATTTTGACCTTATGAGAATCGCCCTCGACACGAACATCCTCGCCTATGTCGAAGGGATCAACGGCACGTCTCGAAAGAAGGCTGCGGTTGAGATCGTTGAGAAGCTACCCGTTAGCAGCGTTTTTATCCCTGTGCAGGCGCTAGGTGAGCTGTTCCACGTGCTCGTCCGGAAAGCGGGAATTTCTCCGAAACAGGCGCGAGCTGCGATTCTGAGCTGGGGGGATGCCTACGCGCTAATCGAGACTTCGACGTCGGTGCTCCTGGCTGCAACCGATCTCGCCGTCGATCACAATTTAACCATTTGGGATGCGATCATGCTATCGACGGCCGCCGCCGCGGGCTGCCGCTTGCTGCTTTCTGAGGACCTGCAGGATGGGTTTACGTGGCATGGAGTGACGGTGGCGAATCCTTTCGCGCCAAAGAAACACGAACTCCTCGCCAGCCTGCTCTAGGTCAGAAACCCAACCTCTTTAGCTATTCAGGAATCATTGCGCCAGCACCGCCGGGTTCAGCACAGCCTTCTGCTTCTCCACCAGTTCCTGCACGCCTTTCTTCGCGTAATTCATCATCTTCGCCAGCTGCGCGTCGTCGAAGACCTGGTGTTCGGCGGTGGCCTGCAGTTCCACCATCTTGCCGCTGGCGGTCATGACGAAATTCATGTCAACGTCAGCGCGAGAATCTTCTTCGTAGCAGAGATCGAGCAGAACTTCGCCTTCAACAATGCCGACGCTCACGGCGGCGACAAAATCCTTTAGCGGGACTGCGGGCAGCGTGCCGGCGTCGACCAGCTTTTCGAGCGCGAGGCCTAGGGCTACAAACGCGCCCGTGATCGATGCTGTGCGGGTGCCTCCGTCGGCCTGGATCACATCGCAATCGATCCAGATGGTGCGCTCGCCGAGGCGCGTCAGGTCGGTGACGGCGCGCAGCGAGCGGCCGATGAGGCGCTGGATCTCGTGCGTGCGTCCGCTCTGGCGTCCCTTGGAAACTTCGCGCGGCGTGCGAGTCAGCGTGGCGCGGGGAAGCATGGCGTATTCGCTCGAAATCCATCCCTTGCCGGTATTGCGCATGAACTGCGGCACTGCCTCTTCAATTGACGCAGTGCAGATGACGCGCGTGTTGCCAACCTCGATCAGAGCCGAGCCCTCAGCCGTAGAGATAAATTCCGGTGTGACTTTTACCGGGCGCAACTGGTCAGGAGCACGATTATCCGAGCGGTAGAACATGGTCGGGATTGTAACGCATTGAGATTTCGAGCAATAAAGTGATTGACAACAGATATATCGATAGATATAGTTATCGCAAGATCTAATGAAATGACAAGCCCTTAGCCTCTGGCTTCTGGCTCACCGCTCAAAGCTCATTGCTAAGAGGCATGCAGCTTAACGTTTGAAGGAGTTCTTTTATGTACGGAAGGTGTGGAAGTTGGTTCCGGGGCGCGATGGGCGCTCCGTTTGTGGGTGGCGGTTTCCCCTGGGGACGCGGAGGCCGTTGGGGCCGTTTCTTCGGGCCCGGAGAGATACGCCTGGCGTTGCTCTCGATGCTGGAATCCGGTCCGAAGCACGGGTACGAGTTGATGAAAGAACTCGAGACCAAGTCCGGCGGCGTATATAAGGCAAGCGCAGGAGCGATTTATCCGGCTCTGCAGCAACTGGAAGATGAAGGCATGGTGAGCTCGGATGCTTCTGGCGGAAAGCGCACCTACACGCTGACGGATGCCGGGAAGGCTGAGGTCCACCGCGAAGCCGAGACTATCAAACGAATCTGGCATCGCGCTCAGGAAGCCGGGGGATGGTTGATCAGCCCAGAGGGTGGGGAAGTGGCGCGTCCTGCAGCTGCTGTTTTGAAGACCGCGCTCCGGGTGGCGCGCGACAGTTTTGATGATTCGTCGAAGATCAACAAAATCCGCGAAATTCTGGAACGCACGAAGGCAGAGATCGAAGCCCTGGAAAAAGCTTAATCAAACCGCCACGGATCAGACGGATAAATCGCAGACCGAATGCCTCATCCGTGAGAATCCGTGAAGATCCGTGGCCAGGGATTTCGTCCGGCAAACTTGCTACTGGCCGGGTTGCAATTCGGTGGCTAGCTGGTTGACGGTGCCCACGTCGTAATACGACGCCAAATCCGCGTGGCCGGCCAGCGTGTCGCGCTGCTTCCCGTCCACCAGAATTTTCACCTTCAAAATCCCTTGAGTGTTGGCAGAAATCGTGTGAATCATTGACGCGACCGTTAGTTCCTCGACCAGCACGCCGGAGCGGTGGGTATCCGCAAATGCACCATTCACATCGATAACGGCCACTCCGGGATCGATAAGGAACACGCTATGGATTTCAGAGCCCGGGCCCAAAACATGCGGCGAGTTGTGGTCGAGATAGATGGACAACAATGCCCGGAGCAATTCCTCGGCGCGCTGCTGGCGGTTCGACGGCATGGGAATCTGCGCGGATTGGGCGCGAAGCGAGCCGTCCTCATCGTGAGCCACGAAGAGCACGACCTGCTCGGTTGGTCCCGCCACCGGAGGCGCAAGCGGCCTCGCGTCGGTCGCAACCTCCGGAGCCGCCGTGACGGCCTTGCGCATGTGCCACGCGTAGCCGCCCAGAACGAGCGCCGCCGCGAGCAGCACAGCCATTCCTATGGCCAGGTGCCGCGGGATCATGGCGCAGCTCCTAACTGATCTCGCGCGTTAGCGATGGCGGTCGCGACCGCGCTGGTGACCAGTTGCTGATAATCGGGCGCGGTCAGCTGCGACACATCGGAACCCTGCGGCGCGACCTCGACCGCGATGGCCGGTCCGAGGATGTTGTTCAGTGGACGCAGTGGAGCGGGCAGATCGTGTACCGGAATCTGGCGGCGTTGCAACTCGCTGGTGACCAGGCCGGCAAGCGTCTGGCTCAAGGGAAGCGCCGCACGCTGAGCTGTGGTCCAGGATCGGAATGGTCCGCGGTCGTCGCCTCCGTAGGGAAGCATCGCGGTGTAGACGCGAACGCCGTGCCCAAAAGAAGCCGCGTGCAGCGCAACGTAGATGGCGGCGCGATCCGCATTGGCGAATACCGCGCGCTGATCGACCGCCAGATTAGCGTCGGAGTCGCGCAGCACGAGCGTTGTGATGCCACGGCTCTCAAGTTCCTGCCGCAAACTGCGGGCAAGAGCGACCGTAATGTCCTTCTCCATCAGCGTGGTGCTGAGAGTTTCGCCGTGATCGTCGCCGCCGTGACTGGCATCCACAACCGCAAAGTAACGCCGCGGAATCGGATTGGCGGCGGTCGTTGGAGCGGCGGTTGGCTGATTCTGAGCAGGAGCGGAAGTTGGCGGTGCCGCATTCGGCGGATTCGCAGGAGGGATGTTCTGTACTGCGACGGTCGTGGGGGCGATTGTGATGGTCCTGCCATCGCTGCTGAATGTCGCCATCACAGGAATAGAAGCATTCACCGTGATCGCCGCGGCGGCATTGCCCTCGCTGAAAATGGCCGACGGAATCGTCTTGTTTCCGAAAGTCAGCGTCGGCGACGCCGGAGACACAATCGGTTCTCGCGAGAACGTCATCCGCAGCGAACCGGGTTCTGTCGCGATGATTGGATTGACCGGGGCGGTGAAGTGAAAGACCAGGCGCGGAGGATTTTCGCCCGCGAGCGATGCCGTGAAATGCGTGGCAATGCTGCCGATGAAAAGCCGCCCGGCGGCCTCATGCAGCGTCACAGGTCCTCCAAGGAAACGCGGCAACAGCGATCCTAGTGAGCCGACGGGAACCAGTCCGCGCTTATTCTCCATCAGAAATTGGCCGCCGAGATCGGCCTCACGTCCCATGACTAGCGCATGATTCTTTCCGACCTGGAAGTCTCCCTCGATGCTGCTGTTGTAACGGATGCGCCACTTGGAACCGTCCGCCTTTGCGGTCACCTGTCCTAAAGGCTCGAGCAGTTCGAGCAAGCCGACATAATCTCGACCCTCGCGCTGGACCAGCGGCAGAGCGTAATTCGCGGCGACGGAGTAGACGGAAAGATGCTTGTCGGCCGGCGCGCCGGAGAGATAGGCGGCAGAGAGAGAAAGAAGGACCGCGAAAAAAATGGCGCAGACCGAGAACACCCGCCGACGAGACCTCTGCCGCTTGTGCTTCGTGGCCGGACTGTTTTGTCGGCCGCTAATCCAGGGCATAGGCCGTCAGTCCGCTGAGCAGCTTGGGATAGAAATCGGTCGACTTCTGCGGCATGACTTCTCCGGCAAAGGCCACATCGCGTACCTTCTGCACCGGGCACGGATTCATCAGGAATGCGATATTAGCCTCGCCTTTACGAACAAGAGCAATCGCTTCGGCGGCATCCCGCAGATACGACAGGTTCTCCTGATTGCGAATCGATTCCTCCGAGAGCTTCAGTACTCCTTCGAGCAGAACCTTGTGCAATTGCACGACGTCAAGCGATTGCTGGCGCGAAGAGAGTCCCGTCATAAAGCGAGCCCCGGCCGGCTTCGGCGAATGCAGGATCAACGCGCCGTTCGGGGTGACGGCCAGCAGTGCCGTCCGAGTCTTTCCCTTGTCCTTGAGCAGGGCCGTTGCTTTCGCGGCGTCGATTGAAGCATCGACCTCGTCTACCTCAAAGAACTCTCTGCTCGATTTTCGAAACTCATCCGCCGAAAACGATCTCAGAGAGTGCACGACGCGATGCGTGGGCAGCACGAGCAAGCCAGGATCGTTCATGTTCACGAACGTCATCATCACAAATTCATACGGCGCCTCGGGATCGGTCTTTCTGGAAGACGCGCGGCACTCGTTGCGGAAATTCAAAGCCGTCTCATAGCGGTGATGTCCGTCGGCGATGACAAGTTGCTTATCGCGCATTTCGGCTTGAATCGATCCGACGACTGCCGGATCGCTTACCTGCCAGACGCGATGCGAGACTCCGTATTCGTCAGCAACGTCGATGGTCGGAGCCGATGCAGCCCCTCGCCGCAACAAGTCGTCAATCTGACCGGAATCTTCGTACAACAAAAACAATTGCTCGTAGTGAGCCCGGGTGGCTCGAAGCAGATCAAGCCGGTCCGCTTTAGGCTTCGCCAACGTCTGTTCGTGGCGAAAAATTGTTTTGGCGGAATAATCCTCGACCCGTCCTAACGCGATGAATCCACGGCGCTCAAACTTCGGTCCGGAGGGCGCAGTAAATGTCTGGGAATAGCTATAGATTGAAGGCGCGGCGTCCTGCTGAAAAATACCATTCTTGCGCCAGTCCCGCGCGTAAGCAGCGGCACGTGTGTATACGTTCTCCACAGTATTGTCGCTGGGTTCGCGGCGGCCCAGGATAATCCTGACGAGGTTGTACGGGCTCGCCGCATAATAACGTTCCTGCATGGCAGGAGTGATCTTGTCGTAAGGTTGAGTGACGACCTCGGCGGCAGTAAGTCGCCGAAGGTTGTAGCGCAAAGCAGGGAACGGGCGTATGTCGGCCATGAGTTTGTAGGAGACCTTTGATTGTAACAAGTTAGCGTCGAGGATCAGATGCAAGAACCGGTCTGAGACGGATGGCGCGCCGGACGGGCAGTTTCGCGGGGTTCCTTTCGGTGTGATCCAAAATACTTGTCTCTCGGATTTGACAAAAACACTGCGCCGCACGGCGTAACCTGTGCTAACATCCGCGACATCGAGGTATTTATGGCCCGCCTTGCCAAAGGGCGTTGGTCATCTCGCCCGAAGGCCTTAGCTCGGAGTGACTCTTCGGCTCTCACTTGGGATCCGACTCAATTCCTGCTGCGGGAAAAGTGTGCTTCGGGCGCGGTGCAGATAGGGCGATGTGTCGCCCTCGCCCTGATCGTCTGTGTGTGCTCCGTCGTGACGGCAGGCGCGCAGACTACCGACGTGAACGATGTTCACGTCCAGCCGCGTGAAGTAGAAAAGCCGAAAGACGCGCCTAAACCCGATATTGTGGCGTCAACCACGGACGGCATGAAAGCTCACGTGCGCCCGCTGAAGGTCAACGTCGATCTGGTGCTGGTTCCCGTGACGATCACCGATCCCATGAACCGCCTCGTCACCGGACTCGATAAAGAAAATTTCCAGCTTTATGAAGGCAGCCAGCAACAAGAGATCCGCACGTTTTCCAGCGAGGACGCCCCGGTATCGCTGGGTGTGATCTTCGATTCCAGCGGCAGCATGACCAGCAAGATGGACCGCGCCAAAGAGGCGGTCATTGAATTCTTCAAGACGGCAAATCCGCAAGACGAATTCTTCATGATCACCTTCAACGACGAGCCGAACGAAATCACTGACTTCACGAGTTCGGTCGACGACATTCAGAACCGGCTGGTCTTTGCCGTTCCGCAGCATCGCACCGCCCTGCTCGACGCCATTTACATGGGCGTGCGCAAGATGCGGGAGGCGAAGTATCCCAAAAAAGCTTTGTTGATCATCTCCGATGGCGGCGACAATCATAGCCGCTACACCGAGAACGAGATCAAATCGCTGGTCAAGGAAGCCGACGTGATGATCTACGCCATCGGCATTTACGACCGGTATGCCTCCGCCGTCGAAGAGCGGTTGGGACCCGAACTGCTGAGTGAGATCACGGAATTGACCGGCGGACGCGCCTTCACGATCGACAATCCCAACGATTTGAGCGACGTTGCCACCAAGATCGGAGTCGAGCTACGCAACCAATATGTTCTCGGATACCGTCCAACCAAAGTGGTGCGTGACGGCAAATGGCGTAAGATAAAAGTGAAATTGTTGCCACCGAAAGGATTGCCTCCACTTAGGGTGTATGCCAGGACGGGATATTACGCGCCTGCCGAATAGAGTCGCCAGGAATCTGTTTTTTCTCACGTTCACCATCTGGGCCGTGATGCAAATGTCCCTGCACGCGCAGGGACAGGCCGCCGCGCCCCAGGATCAGACCAAGCCGGCCGATCCCCCTGCCGCGTCTTCGAAGCCTCAGGATAACCAGAAGCAGAGCGACGAAGAAAGGAATCTCAACGATCAGGGCGTCTTCGTTTTCAAAAAAGACGTAGACGAGGTCATGTTGCATGCATCTGTGGTAGACGATCACCAGCATCTGGTCACCAATCTCGACCGCACAGCCTTCACGGTTTATGAAGACGGCAAGCCGCAGAAAATCATTTCGTTTCATCACGTGGACATTCCCGTCGCGATGGGAATCGTGATCGACAACTCGGGCTCGATGCGGGAGAAGCGCGGCAAGGTGAATCAGGCGGCGCTGAATCTGGTGCGGTCAAGCAATCCGCAGGACGAAGTCTTCGTCGTGAATTTTAACGATGAGCAGTATCTCGACCAGGATTTCACCAACAACCTGCTGAAACTGAAGGAAGCCCTGGAGAAGATCGATGCGCGCGGAGGCACGGCTCTTTATGACGCGATCGTCGCCTCTGCTGACCACGCCAAGCAGAATGCCCGCCTCGAAAAGAAAGTCCTGTTCGTTGTGACCGACGGAGAAGACAACGCGAGCAGTGAGACCCTCGAGCAGGCTGTCAAGCAACTGCAGCAGGAAAATGGTCCGGCCGTTTACGCGATCGGAATTCTGGGAGACGAGGAACATCCCCGGCGGGCCAAGCGCGCGCTGGAAATCATCGCCGAGCGCACCGGCGGAATCGCATTCTTCCCGAAGACACTCGACGAAGTCGATCAGATCAGCCGCACGATTGCGGGCGATATCCGGAATCAATATGCGATCGGGTATAAGCCCACGAATCCGCAGTCAGCGGGCGGATTCCGCCAGATCCGAGTCGAAGTCAAAGCCAAGGGACACGGCAAGATGGTCGTCCGCACCAAGACCGGCTACTACGCGGGAGCACAATCCGTCGCAAGTTCCAAGCCGTAATAGCGTCTAAGAAATTCTGCAGTGCTACCAGAATGCGTCATTCCGAAGCCTCGTGTTTTCACCAGCGGGGCGAGGAATCTCGGGCGGACTAAGAATGGTGACCGCCGCTACTTCGCCGAGCCCGGCCCTTCAATCAACGCCGCTGCCGAATCGATCAGCCCCGACTCCTGCTCCAGTGCTTTCGCGACGCGGAGGATCTCTTCATCCGCCTCCGCATATCGTTTCTGCTCGATCCCTTCGCGCACGCCGGGCACGGTTTTCACACCATATCCCGAATAAACTCCGGGCGCATAGAGCAGATGCTTGTACCACGGACGCCGCGGCAATCCGTCGTCATTCGTGAGCTTGCGCTCGCTCTCGATCAGATCTGCGTTCAGAGCACGCAGTTGTTCCGCTGTGCCATCGCTCAGCGCCTCGCCTTTTTCCGCGAGCGCTTTGCGGTAGCGATCAGCACTGCGAGTCAGGGCGTCGCCGGCGTTCTCCAACGGAGCGAAATTCAGGTGCGGTGGTACCTCTTCGCGCGGCGGAGCGACGGTCGGCCGCCGCGGATCAAATGTGGCCTTGAACACTCCTTCATCGAGTTCTTTATCGCGCTCGCGTGCCTGATCCTGCTTGTCGGCCAATAGTTTTTCGAGATCTCTTGTGTATTTGTGCACCGTGTCGGCGAAATCCGTGAAGTCGAAGGGCAGAATGTCCGCATCGGCAAGGCGCATCACCGCGCTGCCGTTGGTTTGCGACAACGCGCGTCCGTAGACGAAATCTTTGTCGGAGAAATGCGTGTACCAGTAGAAATCGTCGTAGATGGAGTGATAAATCCCCTGCGGATCTTCGCCGCCGTAACTCATGTCGAGCGTGGCGATGCCGAGATGATCGAGGAACCCGGTGAAATCAGTCCCGGAGCCAAGTGCGGCAATTCGTATGTCGGGCCGCGTGCGCAGTTCGTTCCGCTCGTCTGCATCTTTCGCATCCGAAATCTCCGACAAATGCAGCCTCTGCCACACCGTCATATTCGTTTCCGGATCTTGCATGTCACGCGCGATGCCGTTGGCGAACTGCTCGAGCGTGTGCGATCCGCCCATGTTGAGCAGGCCGCGGTCGTTGCCGTCGGAGTTGATGTAGACCGCCGCATGCTGCCGCAATTCATCGGCGTGCGTCTCGACCCACTCGGTAGAACCCAGCAGCATTGGTTCTTCACCATCCCAGGCCGCGTAGATGATCGTGCGGCGCGGCTTCCAGCCTTGCTTCAGGAGTTCTCCGAGCGCGCGAGCCTCTTCCAGCAGAGCGGATTGCCCCGAGACGGGATCTTCCGCCCCGTTCACCCACGCGTCATGATGATTGCCGCGGATGATCCACTCGTCCGGCGCAACGCTGCCGGGAATTTTCGCGATGACGTCGTAGACCGGCTTGATGTCCCAGTTGAACGCCACTTTCAGGTGAACTTTCGCCGGACCGGGCCCGACGTGATAAGCAATCGGCAAGTTGCCGCGCCATTCTTCCGGAGCCATCGGGCCTTTCAGTGCAGCCAGTAGCGGTTGCGCATCGCCGTAAGAAATCGGGAGAACGGGAATCTTGCTCAGGCTCTTGGCGTCTTTCAATGCGAGGCGCTTGGCGTCCGGAGTCGCGCCAACCCCGGGCGTTAGCGGATCTCCGGGGCTGGCCGAAGCAAAATCCATGACGCTACCGCGCTGCACTCCCTCAGGATTCCGCATGGGGCCTTGCGGGAAAACGTCGTCGACGCCGTACCCGTCATCGCGCGGCTCAGAATAGATGAGGCATCCGATTGCGCCGTGCTCGGCAGCAACCTTTGGCTTCACGCCTCGCCACGACTGGTAGTACTTTGCAATCACGATCGCGCCCTTTACCGAGATGCCGAGCCGATCCAGTTCCTCGTAATCTTTGGGAAGCCCGTAGTTCACGAACACGAGCGGTGCGGTCACGTCGCCGTCGATTGAATAAGCGTTGTAGGTCGGAAGCTGCTCCGATTTCTGATTCGAAGTCGGATCGACCGCCAGCGCGGGCTCTTCCAGTTTCGCGGTGAACTTCGTGGGCTCGACCATTTCCAGCACGCGCACTTTCGGAGTCGGGAAGAGCACGTTGAAGGTCTCGATGTGCGCATCGAGTCCCCACTCTTTAAAGTGAGCGAGAATCCACTCGGCATTATCTTTGTCGTACGGCGAGCCGACGTGGTGGGGCCTGGCGCTCAGCCGCTGCATGTACTCGCGCAAGTTGGCCGGATCGGGAATGGCCTTGAATTTCGCCTCCCAGTCGCGTTCGCTTTGGCTGGATTTCGCCGAATATCCGGTAAGTGGAGCCTCGTTCGCGCCGAGAAACATCGAGGGGAATGCCAGGCACAAAATAAGCAGGACTGCGGCCGAACGTCGCATGCGGATCCTCTCCAATCGTGGAATGGGCGGCATTATAGCTGTAGCGGGCTGTCCCCCAGCCATTTCTTTGCGGCCTCGCCCATTTGTGCCCTCCATGGTTCAAGCAATGGAGTTCGCAATTCATCCGAATTGACGTGCGCGCGCCGCACTGCGTACCCTGTAGGGTGAGTTTGAAAACGTCTGAAATGCCCCGCCTGCGCGTTGCCGACGACATCACCCAACTTGTCGGCGAAACTCCCATGCTGCGGTTGAAACGTCTGGTCCCGGCCGGATCGGCCGACGTCTTTGCCAAGCTCGAATACCTGAATCCAGGCGGAAGCGTGAAAGACCGCGCCGCGATCGGCATCATCAAGCGCGCCGAGCGGGAAGGCAAGCTCTCTCCGGGCGGAACGATCGTCGAGGCGACGGCCGGCAATACCGGGATAGGCCTCGCACTTATCGGCGTGAATCGCGGCTACAAGGTGAAGCTGTTCGTGCCCGAGCGTTTTTCGGAAGAGAAGGTCACGATCATGAGAGCGCTAGGCGCTGAGGTCTCCCGCACTCCTGACGCTGAGGGAATGGCTGGAGCGATCAAGCGTGCCAAAGAATTGGTCGCCAACGATCCGAAGGCCTTCATGGCCGGACAATTCGAGAACCTCGCCAATCCCGACTTTCACTACGAGACAACGGCGCGCGAGATTTTCGAGCAGATGGACCAACGCGTCGATGCCGTCGTGATCGGCTGCGGGACCTGCGGCACTTTTTCCGGGGCAGCACGGTTTCTGAAAGAGAAGAACCCGCTCGTGCTGGCTGTTGCCGTCGAGACGCAAGGGTCAATTCTCGGTGGAGGCCAGCCGGGTCCGCACAAAGTCGAAGGCATCGGCGCAAGTTTTATTCCGAAGACATTCGACAGATCGGTCTGTGACGAAGTGATGATGGTCAGCGACGCGGATGCGTTCGGCATGGTGAAAGAACTCGCGGCCAAAGAAGGAGTGCTCGCGGGATCGAGCGGCGGCGCGGCCGTAGCTGCGTCCCTGCGCATCGCAAAGAGACTCGGGATGGGCAAGCGGGTGGTTACGATCATTCCCGATTCTGCCGAGCGATATCTGTCGAAGAAGATCTTCGAAGGCGGCATCTAGACTGGGGCTTCGCAAGAATTCCATGAAGAAAACTGAACAGCTGGGCTTTGCCACGCGCGCCATCCACGACGGACAAGAACCTGATCCGCTCACCGGAGCCGTTACCGTCCCGATCTATCCGACCTCGACCTATGTGCAGCAGGGGATCGGAGAACACAAGGGATACGAGTATTCGCGTGTTTCGAATCCCACGCGTGCGCGGCTGGAAGAGAATCTCGCGTCGCTCGAAGGCGGAGTTGCATCGCGCGTTTTCGCCAGCGGCATGGCCGCGATTAATGCCATCGTGAGCATGCTGAAGGCGGGCGATCACGTTCTATGCGGCAACGATCTCTACGGAGGCACGCCGCGGCTGTTCAATACCGTAATGGTGAACTTCGGGTTGGAGTTCTCCTACATCGACACCAGCGAGCCCGAGAATGTCGAGCGTGCGATCCGCAAGAACACTCGCATCGTGTACGTCGAAACCCCGACCAATCCCATGATGCGGTTGACCGATCTGGCTGCAATCAGCGCGATCTGCCGTCGCAAGAAAGTCTTGCTGGTGGTGGACAACACATTCATGTCCCCGTACTTTCAGCAGCCGATTTCGCACGGCGCCGACATGGTCGTGCATTCGACGACGAAATTCCTCAACGGCCACAGCGACGGCTTGGGCGGAGTGGTTGTTTGTGCGCACCAAGAGCACGCCGACAAGCTGGCCTATCTCCAGAAATGCGCCGGCGCGATTCTGTCTCCTTTTGAATGCTGGCTCATCTTGCGCGGAGTGAAGACGCTGGCCGCGCGCATGCAGATTCACGACTGCTCCGGGCGAATCGTGGCCGACTTCCTCTCGAAGCATAAAAAAGTTGGGAATGTGTTCTATCCCGGACTGCCCGATTATCCTCAGGCCGCGCTGGCGAAACGCCAGATGAGCGGGTATGGCTCAATGATTTCCTTCGAAACCGGATCTCTGAAGAATGCTAACAAGATGCTGAAGAAAGTTCGCGTCTGCTCTCTGGGAGAATCGCTGGGCGGAGTCGAAACGCTGATCTCCCACCCGGCGACCATGACGCATGCGGCAATCGGTCCGAAGGGCCGCAAGGCGATCGGAATCACCGACGGCCTGGTGCGGATCTCGGTGGGGATCGAAGATGTTGATGACATTCTCGCCGATCTGGATCAGGCGCTGAACGCGATCTAGCCGGCCACGGATTCACACGGACTGAAAAGAAGGCTGCTATTACTCAGGATGATGGCGGGGAAAATGAATGTGCTCTGCGCAAAGCTTATTGATGATACCGAGGCCATTCAGAGCCATGTCATCCTGAGCGCGATTTTTGCGCGAAGGACCTATGCATTTTGCATGCAGCACCGGCGCCGCGCGCGAATGCATAGGTTCTTCGGCGCTAAAGGCTGCGCCTTAGGATGACGCGCACATCGAACAATGAATCCCAAGCTGACTCCCGCGAGTGGAATTCTGCCGTCTACCATCGCCTCTCAGCTCCGCAGGTCAGTTGGGGCAAGAAGGTTCTCGGGCGTCTGAAGTTGCGCGGTTACGAGCGCGTGCTCGATGCGGGCTGCGGTACTGGAAGACTCACCGCCGATCTGCTCGAGGCATTGCCGCATGGACGCGTGGTGGGAATCGATCTCTCCCGGAACATGCTGCGTTCGGCACGCGGGCATCTGAACGCTGATTTCGGCGGAAGATTGAGTCTTGCCGCCTGCGATTTCCGGCATCTTCCATTTCAACACGCCTTCGATGTCATCGTGAGCACGGCGGCATTCCATTGGGTGCTCGATCACGATCGCCTGTTCCGAAATCTTCACGCGGCTCTGGTTCCGGGAGGCTGGCTGGAGGTACAGTGCGGAGGCGGACCAAACATCGAGCGTTTGCGTGAGCGGGCGAATCGGCTGTCCGAGACTCCGAAGTTCGCACCGTTCCTGGCCGGATTTCGCGAGCCATGGCTCTTTGAGGATGCCGCAGGCGGAGCAGAAACGCTGCAACGTGCGGGATTTGTCGACGTCGAAACTTCGGTCGAGGCAGCTCCCACCTCGATGGACGACGCGGGTCACTTTAAAGAATTCGTCCGCAACATCATTTTCCGGCTTCATCTGGAGATGCTGCCGACCGAAGAATTACGTGCGGAATTTATGGACACGCTCACTGAGCAAGCAGCCAAGGACGATCCGCCATTCCTGCTCGATTACTGGCGCTTGAACCTCCGCGGCCGCGCCGCCTGACAGTCACTTCACCGACTCCTCAATCCACCGAAGATAATCTGAGCTCCCATCCTCGATGTTGACTGCAATGCATTCCGGAACGTCATAAGAATGCAACTCGACAATCGCATCCCGTACCTTCGAGAACTTCGCCACCGTCGTCTTGATCAGCAGCAGCCATTCGCGGCTCGATTCGACTTTGCCATCCCATCGATAGATTGATTCGATCTGCGGGACGATATTCACGCAAGCCGCCAGTTTCTGCTCGACGAGATAGCGCGAGATGTTGCGGGCCTCTTCTTCGGATCCCGCCGTGCACAGGACGATTCGCTTGTCGGTCATATAAAATCAGCCGTTCGGCCTCAATGTTTCGCGTCACGCGTGACACATTCAAGCCAACGGAGCAGAGCCTTATGCTAACGCAAATCAAGTTTGGAACCTCGGGATGGCGTGCGGTCATGGCCGAGGAATTCACTTATGCCAACGTGCGCCGCGCCGTGGGCGGAATCGCCCGCTACGTCGCATCGCAGAAGCCGAAGGGAGCGCGCGTGATCGTCGGCCGCGATCCGCGGTTTCTGGGCGAGACCTTCTGCTCGATGGCTGCGGAAATTCTCGCCGCGCACGGCATTATTCCGCTGGTCGTGAAAGAGGCGGCGCCCACTCCAGCATTTGCGCACTCTGTCATCGCCAACAAGGCCGATGGCGTTATCAATTTCACGGCATCGCACAATCCGCCGGAGTACAACGGCATCAAGTTCTCAACTCCTGACGGCTGTCCCGCGCTTCCCGAGGTTACAAAAAAGATCGAGGCGGAAATCGTCGCGGGCGACAGCGGGCCCTCCGGCAAGTCTGAAGGCACCACCCTAAAAGCAGAATCGCTCGATCCCAAGCCAGCCTACCTGAAGCGTCTTGGGGAGATCATCGATCTCAACGTTATTCGGAAAGCCGGCCTGCGCGTGGCCTTCGATCCCATGTGGGGCGCGGCGCGCGGATACTCCGACGAACTCCTGCGCTCCGCGGGGTTGGAGGTGGCGACGGTGCACGACTACCGCGACGTACTGTTCGGCGGCCACGCTCCCGAGCCCGACGACCATCTCCTCGAGGATCTGCGCAAAACGATGAAGGAGTCGGGAGCGCAGATCGGAATCGCCACTGACGGCGACGCCGACCGTTTCGGCATCGTCGATGCCGACGGAACGTTCCTGCAGCCGAATTACGTGATCGCGCTGCTGTTCGACTATCTGGTCGAAAGCCGCGGGTGGAAGAACGGAGTCGCGAAATCCGTGGCCACGACGAATCTCATCAATGCGCTCGCGCAGTTTCACGGCGTCGAACTGCACGAGACACCCGTAGGTTTTAAGTACATTGGCGAATTGATCATGCAGGACAAGATCGCGATCGGCGGTGAAGAGAGCGCCGGCCTGTCCATTCGCCATCATGTTCCTGAAAAAGACGGCGTGCTCGCCGGGTTGCTTTGCTGTGAAGCCGTCGCTCGGAGAGGCAAGTCGCTCGGCGAACAGCTGAAGGCAATCAGTAACCAGGTTGGTTCGTTCTATCCGCTTCGGCAGAACTTCCGATTGACGCCGGAGGTGAAGACGAAGTTCACTGAGAAGTTGAAGTCCGATCCACGCGAGTTTTGTGGACACAGGGTCAGCGAAGTGGTTCGCAAGGACGGGTTGAAGCTGGTCTTCAGCGACGGATCGTGGGTCTGCTACCGTCTGTCGGGCACGGAACCCGTCGTGCGGGTTTACAGCGAAGCTCGCAGCGAAGCGGGATTGGAAACGCTAAGCGCGGCCGCAAAGAATTGGATTTTTCAGTGAGGCATTTTTGGTAGACCGTCTTAAAAAGATTGCGAGTTTCCCAGCTCGCCACTTTCCCAGTCCCGAACAAGGGCTACGGGCGATTTCCCAGCGCGCGCCGCAGGCCGAAGCGATTGCCGCTTCCTGGATCGAGCGTGTTCGGCCCTATGCTTCCATTGTCTATGCCCTGCGCCGCCGCATTGCCACGATTACGGTGGCCGTGCTGGCGGGAACACTGTTTGTGCATGTTATGTTCGGTGCGAACGGAATGGTCGTTTACAAGAAGAAGCGTGCGGAATATCAGGCACTACGCAAGCAAGTAGCCGACGTCCAGCAGGAGAACGAGCGGTACACGCAACAGATTAAAGGGTTGAAGAGCGATCAGGGCGCGATCGAAAAAGAGGCCCGCGAACAGCTCGGTTACGCTCGGCCTGGAGAATATGTCTACGTTCCGCCCGCTCCGCCTAAGCCTCCGGCCAACACGAATCGCACCGCGAAAAAATAGTTCGCGAATTTTCCTGCCGCGCAACCTCCTTCCATTGTGCTGACAATTGCCTGCGAAGCCTGTGGTATATTCCAGTTCACGAATCAACGGGATTGTTGCCAGATGACACCCTTCCCGTCACCGTTTCTGCGGCGTGGGGCCGCAATCTGAATCACACAAAGGAGAGCTACCGGCCATGAGAAAGCTTCTAGCAGTCTGTTTTGCAGCGTGTCTCGTATGCAGCTTGTCAGCGATGGCGTCCGACATGGGGAAGAGCACGACTGTGAAGGGATGGGTTACCGACGACAAGTGCGGCGCAAAGGGCGCAAATGCCAAGGCTGAGGCATGCACAAAGAAGTGCCTGGCCGGCGGCGCGGGCATGGTGGTTGTCACCGACGGCGATGAAAAGGTGCTGAAGGTGGAGAATCCCGATGCGCTGAAGGCCCATGAAGGCCATCACGTGGCCGTTAAGGGGATGGTGTCTGGCGATTCGATCAAGGTAGAAAGCGTGAAGATGCTGTGAAGTTTGAAGTAGGGTATTGAAATGTAAGGGCGGCCGCTGCGGCCGCCCTTCTCGTTTTGCTCGGAGAATTTAACGCACCACGCCTTCCAGCGGCGAGCTGGCGGTCGCGTAAAGCTTCTTCTGCATGCGGCCCGAGAGATATGCTTGCCTCCCACCGAGCACTGCGTGCTTCATTGCTTCTGCCATCAGCACGGGATCCTGAGCATTCGCGATTCCCGTATTCATCAGCACTGCATCTGCTCCGAGTTCCATCGCGATCGCAGCGTCAGAAGCCGTACCTACGCCTGCATCCACGATCAGCGGCACGCCCGTAATCATCTCGCGCAGGATTCGAATGTTGGCCACATTCTGGATTCCCATGCCGCTGCCGATCGGCGCGCCCAGAGGCATAACGGTAGCCGCGCCGGCATCGATCAGGCGCTTGGCAACGACAATGTCATCTGATGTATAGGGCAGAACTCTGAAACCTTCCTTTACCAGCACGCGAGTCGCCTCAAGCGTTGCCTGCACATCGGGATAGAGCGTCGCCTGATCTCCGATGACTTCGAGTTTCACCCAGTCGGAAATGCCAACCTCGCGTCCGAGGCGGGCGGCACGGATCGCTTCATCCGCGGTATAGCAACCGGCGGTGTTGGGCAGCAGAAAGTATTTCTTGGGATCGATGTAATCGAGCAGCGACTCCTTGCTGCGGTCGAGATTGACGCGCCGCACCGCGACCGTGACCATCTCGGCGCCGCTGGCTTCGAGCGCCCGCGCAGTTTCCTGAAAGGATTTGTATTTTCCCGTGCCAACAATCAGCCGGGAGCGGAAAGAACGTCCGGCAATCACCAATGAGTCCGACATGCACGTATTGTAGTGAATTTGACGGCTGGTGGGGTAATGGCTACGGACGGAATCCTTAGGTCGCGCTGGCCGCCTCGGCCTGCGCATACAAGTCATCAATCTGCTTGCGGTAGCGGTCTTCGATGACGCGGCGACGCAGCTTCAACGTGGGTGTCATCGAGCCGTCCGCCACAGTGAATTCGTCTGCGACCACCAGCACGCGCTTCAATTTCTCGAAGCGGGCAAGATTCTGATTGATGCCCTCGACGATTTCCTCGTAGAGACTCTGCACTTTCGGATTCGCGACTAATTCAGCGCGGGAAGAAAAGGCGATGTTATTCGCCCGCGCCCACTGTTCCAGCAGCGTGAAATTCGGCGATACGATCAGGGCGGGGAACTTGCGCCGGTCGCCCAGAATCGCCGCCACTCCCACCAGCGGATTCAGCTTCAGCGAATTTTCGATCGGCTGTGGCGCAATAAATTTTCCGCCCGAGGTCTTGATGAGATCCTTCTTGCGGTCGGTCACCGAGAGATATCCATCGGCATCAATATTGCCGATATCTCCGGTGTGAAACCAGCCATCGACGAGCGCGGCTTTCGTCTCCTCCGGACGGTTCCAATAACCTTTGAAGACCGACGGGCCTCTGACCAGGATTTCTCCGTCCTCGGCGATGCGAACTTCGATGTTGGGCAAAGTTTTCCCTACGGTGCCGATGCGGTGATTGATGGGAGTGTTGACTCCGATGACTGGAGACGTTTCCGTGAGCCCGTAGCCTTCATGAATCCGGATCCCCACCGTCGCGTACCACTCGGCAAGTTCGCGTCCCAGCGGCGCGCCGCCAGAGATAAAGGTCTCAACCTTCCCGCCCATTCCTTCGCGAATCTTCAAAAACACAAGTTTGTTCGCCAACTTCCAACTAAAGGACGAAGGAGTTTTTCCTGCGAGGATCTCCGGTTTGTGCGCGCGTCCCACCGACAGAGCCCAGTCGAAAACGGCGCGCTTGGGGAATCCTTTAGCCTTCACTTCCGTCTGGGCATAAATCTTTTCATAGACACGCGGCACAGCCACAAACAAAGATGGCCGAACCTCCTGCAAGACCTCCGGCAGGCGATCAATAAATGGACAATACGCCAGCGTCACCCCGTGATACATCATGGCGAAATCCACGTGGCGCGCGGTGATGTGGCAGAGCGGCAAGAAAGAAATGCTGATCAGCCCGGGCCGCATGTTGAATCCCAACATCGAGCACATGATGTTCGACGCAATGTTGTCGTGCGTCAGCATTGCGCCTTTCGATGTTCCCGTCGTCCCTGAGGTGTAGACGATTGTCGCCAACGTATCCGGCGAAATCGCGCGCGCGCGCGACTCAAGTTCAGAGCCGAGACTATCCGGTCCCTGGCTCATGATCTGGTGCATCGTCGCGCAGCGGTTGGCGAAGGGAGTCAGATCCCCGGTGAACTCGATGGAATCCATCACGATGATTCTTTCCAGCTTCGTCTGGCCGACGATCGAGAGGATCTTGTGCAACTGCTGGTCGGTGGAAACGAAGATGAGACGGCATCCGGAATCGTTTAACGAAAATGCGGTCTGCTCCGGGGTCAGCGTCGTGTACAGCGGAACGGAGACTGCCCCAAGCAACAGGCTGGCAAAGTCCGCCGTGGACCACTCGGGCCGATTTTCGCTGAGGATCGCGACGCGGTCGCCCGGCCGAATTCCCCACGCGAGGAGCGTATGCGCCGTGCGCGAAATGGCCTGGCCGAATTCGCGGGACGAGATCGGGATCCACTTTCCGGCCTCGCGGTAGAGCATCATCCGGTCGAGATTGCGTTCGACGGCCTTGAAGAAGATGTCGTTCAGCGTTGCAATGCGCATGGAGTTATTCATGGCCGACTCCGCGATGTGCGAAACCAGGTCCGCAATGAAATGTACTGTGAAGCGCTCGGCCTGAGCAACGTGAAAGGTGCGCGGCAGGGTTACCGAGTGGCAACCTGATTTTACCGCAAAAGGGCCGGTGGAGTATTCTGGGCGGGACTCCAGTGGGAGGAGTCCCAACATGCAAACCAAACGTGCAAGCCTGCTGGCAGCGGGGTTCGTGCTGGCTGGCTCACTCGCAATCATGGTCCCGGCCTCAGCCAGGCCGACCAAGGAGGCTCCAAATATGCCCAAAGTGGGTGATGTAGCCCCCGACTTCTCGCTGAAATACTTCGACGGCAATAATCTCAAAGACGTCAAGCTCAGCGATTTTCGGGGCAAGAAAAACGTCGTCCTCGCTTTTTATATTTTCGCCTTCACCGGTGGTTGAACGCAGCAAATGAAAAACTTCCAGTCGCATTTGAAAGAACTGGAAGCTGCCGACACCCAGGTCCTGGGTGTGAGTATGGATAGCGCCTTCGCCAACAAAGCATTTGCCGACCAAATAGGAGTTACCTTCCCGCTGCTGAGCGATTGGGGCGGCAAAGTCACTCATGAATACGGAATCTACAAAGACGAATACCAGGCGCCGCGCCGCGTCAACTTCCTCATCGGTAAGGATGGGAAGATCGCAGAAGAGCAGGTGGACAAAGATGCCATCGATCCGACGAAGATCGTTGATACTTGCCAGCGACCAAAAATGAAAAACTAACTTTACGAAAATTCACAATCCCGTCCTGTCGCCCCACTGATCGCTTCGGCAGGACGGACTTCTTTTTCGGACGATCGTTTCTTACAAATCATCCTGCGCGAAGCACTTCCGCGTGCCAGGAAACTAAACAGGCGCTATCGTGTTTAATCCCGTAGCGGTAAGATCAGCACGAACTATGATTTCTTGTTTGGGGCGACATTATGAAAAGACGCAAGTTGTGGAGTTGGACGTTACTCGTAGCAGGCATCGCATTCGCTCTGCAATTTTCAACCTTGGCCAGAGCCCAAGACGACGACGACCAAGGGCCCGCCGACGATCCACCGGCGCGAGTCGGACGTTTGAATTTCTCGGAGGGTTCGATCTCATTTCGCCCAGCCGGAGAAGACGATTGGGTCGGCGCTGTCCCGAATCGTCCGATGGTGACCGGCGACGATCTGTGGGCCGATGAAGACTCGCGAGCCGAAGTTCATGTCGGCTCGACCGCCATCCGGTTAGGGCCGAAGACCGGCATCACGTTCCTGGCCCTCGACGACCACACGACGCAGATCCGGCTGGCGCAAGGATCTCTGATCGTTCGCGTGCGTCATTTGGACGACGATGATTCCTATGAAGTCGACACGCCAAATCTGGCTTTTACGCTCCTGCAGCCAGGCGAGTACCGCCTCGACGTCAGCGAAGACGGGAGCCAGACCATCACCACCGTCTGGCACGGACGCGGACGCGTTACGGGTGGCGGGTTCACCTACACGGTCGTCGCGGACCAGTCCGCAACGTTCACCGGCAACGAGCAGCACCTCGATTACGATCTCGGCCAGATTCCTCAGCAGGACGATTTCGATAGCTGGGCGTTTGCGCGCGACGACCGCGAAGACCGCGCCGATTCCGCGAACTATGTTTCGCGCGAAATGACGGGCTATGAAGATCTCGATGAATACGGCGACTGGAGTTACGTCGCCGGCTACGGGCCGTGCTGGCATCCGCGAGTGGTTGTCGGCGGTTGGGCTCCGTATCGTTTCGGACACTGGGTCTATGTTGGGCCGTGGGGCTGGACCTGGGTTGAAGATGAGCCGTGGGGCTTCGCACCCTTCCATTACGGACGCTGGGCCTATGTGAACAGCGGATGGTTCTGGGTGCCGGGACCGGTCGTGGTTCGGCCTGTGTGGGCGCCTGCGCTGGTGGCTTTCGTCGGCGGCGGCCCGGGATTCCACTTCTCGGCGGGCGTTGGCGTGGGATGGTTCCCGCTGGCTCCGGGCGAAGTTTACGTTCCCGGATATCACGTGAGCCGCGCCTACGTGAACAATGTCAACATCACCAACACGACCGTGAACATCACGCGCGTCACGAACGTCTACAACACGGTGATCGTGAACCGCAGCACGACGATCAACAACATCACCTACGTGAATCAGCGCATCAACGGCGGCGTGACTGTCGTTTCGCGCGATACGTTCGTAAATGCGCGTCCGGTGGCGCACAACATTATGAGAGTCGATACGCGCGAAGTGGTATCGGCTCCGGTGAATCGCATGGTGTCGGCCGAGCCGATTCGCACAAGCGTAGTCGGCGCGGGACGCCCGATCTCGCGGCGGCCTCCGCAGGCAATTTTGAGCCGTCCAGTCGTTGCAGTGAGGACGCCTCCGGCTCCGCCGCGGCCCATCATGGAACGTCAGGCGCGAGCTGGCGGCCGTCTGAACGAGCAATCGTTGGTGCGCGTCGCGCGGCCAGCGCAACCCGCGCCGGCGAATCAGGGTGGACGGGAGGCTCAAAATCAGGGAGGTTTCCATCAGTTCACGCCTCCAAAAGACAGCAATCCGCCGGTGCGCCAGATGCCAAACACGCAACCTCGTACGTCGGAGCAGCAGGGCAATTCGGAGATGGTGAACCGGACTGCCGAACCTCCGCAGAAGCGCGAGCAGCCGACCAATCGGGAATTCCGCGAGAACCAGCAGCAGGGTAACTCGGAGATGGTGAACCGGACTGCCGAACCACCGCAGAATCGCATGCAGCCGACCAACCGCGATTTCCGCGAGAATCAGCAGCAGGCGAACCAGCCGCCTCGGCAGACTTCTCCGCTGGTGCGGCCTGCACCTCCAGTGCAACAGCGGACGCCACAGCAGGAGCAGCAACAAGAGCAGAAGTTCAACCAGTGGCATCAACAACAGGAGCAGCGGCGTGCCTCGCCTGCTCCGCAGCCGAAGCAGCAATCGCGGCCTCCGGAGCAGAGGCAGGAGAAGCCTCCGAAGAAAGGCCATTAACCCTACGGCCTTGCGATGTGATAGGTTCGCATGAGGTATGCGTGCGGACCACGAGAAGAAAAGCGCCGGGAGGGCAGCACTCCTCCCGGCGTTTCTGTTTGTGATCCTTCGGCCGGTGCGATGAGCGAAACGAAACCTGCAACGTTCAACTGGATGGATGTCTTGTGGCTGGTACTGCTGGCCGGATTGGCACTTTTGCCTCCGGAAGTCGAATGGCACAAGCAACTCATTATTGTCGGATTCGGTCTGTTGCAGGTAATAGAAGGGTGGATCGTAGCCCGCGTCCCCAAGCGCGGTGCGGCGTACGTCGTCCTGTTGAAAATCGCACTCGCCATGGCCCTGATCGATCACACCGGCGAAGAAGTCGCCATCAACAGCTATTACTACCCGATCTACTTTCTCCCGATTCTGACCGCCGCGGAATATTTCGGTCCTTGGGGCACTCTGGCGTGGACTTCGCTGGCTTCGGCCACATACTGCGCGTATCTCTATCCTGCGCTGCAGGAGTACGAGATCACCGCCGACGATTATGGACGGCTGGGAATCCGCATTCTGTTCTTCTTCCTTGCGGCGATGGTCGTGAATCGTTTCATAGTCGAGAGCCGGAGACAGACTCAGCGATATCAGGAACTGGCTGAAACGCTGGCGGAAACGAATAAACGTCTTGAGCAGGCACAGGCCGAGGCGCGTCGATCGGAACGCCTTGCGGCGTTGGGACAATTGTCTGCCGGGCTGGCACATGAGATCCGTAATCCGCTTGGCGTCATCAAGGGATCCGCGGAGATGCTGACGCAAAAGCTGGCGCAGGCGGATCCCCTGGCGACCGAGTTGGCCGGCTACATTTCGACGGAAACCAACCGGCTGAGCGCGCTGGTGACGCGGTTCCTCGATTTCGCCCGGCCTCTCCACGCCGACCTCGCGCCGCGCGATCTAACCTCGGTGCTGGATCGCGCGATGAATGACGTTGCGCAATTCTGGAAGGGCGCGCCGGTAAGGGTGGAGAAGAACTACGAGCCCGGTCTTCCGCAGGTGCCGATCGATGAAGCCCTCGTCGAGCAGGCGTTCGTGAATATCATTCAGAATGCCTACGACGCCATGAATTCAAGCGGCGGCGAATTGCACGTCAATGTGGCGTCCGCCCGCCAGAGGCAACGCGATGGAGATGCCGTGGATGGAGTCGAAGTCCGCATCGCGGATTCTGGTCCTGGGATTTCTCCCGAACTACGCGAGCAGATATTTAATCCATTTGTGACCACGAAGAAAACCGGCGTGGGGCTCGGGCTTTCGATCGTCTCAAAAATCATGGATGGCCATCATGGCTCGATCCGCGTGCAAAGCTCGCGACCTGCATCGGGCGCCGCTCCACAGGGCAAGGGCGCCTGTTTCGTGATGTTCTTTCCGGCGGTCAACGAATCAACTCCGGCAGCGAACAACGCTCATCTGGTAATTTCTTAGGACACGAAGTAAGAGGAACGAGGACGAATGGCGGCCATTCTCATTGTCGAAGACGAAGCCAAGATGCGCCGCCTGCTTGAGTTGAATCTGGGCGAAGACGGATTCACTACTTTCTCTGCCGAAGATGCCGAGGCCGGCCTCAAGCTGTTTCGCGAGAATCCCATCGATCTGGTTCTAACCGACCTGAAACTTCCTGGCATGAACGGCCTGGAATTCCTGCAGACAGTCAAGCGCCAGAATCCCGCGTTGCCCGTCGTGGTGATGACGGCTTTCGGGAGCGTCGAGACCGCGGTCGAGGCCATGAAAGCCGGCGCCAGCGATTACGTGCTGAAGCCCTTTTCGCTGACCGAAATGCGGATGGTTATCCACAAGGAATTGGACGTCCGCAAACTGCGTGAAGAGAATCAGTCACTGCGTGAGGCGCTCGGGAAACGCTATTCCCATCCGAATATTGTGGCGCGGAGTCCCAGAATGCAGGAAGTGCTGGCGACCGTCGAGCGTGTGGCGCCCACTAACGCGACAGTGTTGCTTGGCGGAGAGAGCGGAGTCGGCAAGGACCTGATTGCGCGCGCTGTTCATGAAAAATCACGGCGGGCCTCAGGACCATTTCTGAAAATCAACAGCACCGCGATTCCCGAGAACCTTCTTGAAAGCGAGTTGTTTGGATTTGAAAAGGGAGCCTTCACCGGTGCTGTTGCCAGCAAGCCGGGCAAGTTCGAACTTGCGGACAAAGGCACGCTGTTCCTGGATGAGATCGGCGACGTGCCTCCGGCAACGCAGGTCAAACTGCTGCGGGTTTTGCAGGAACGCGAGTTCGAGCGCCTGGGCGGCACGAAGACGGTTAAGGTTGACGTTCGTTTGATCGCCGCCACGAACCGCGATCTCCGCGAAGCACTCGAGCAGGGAACATTCCGCGAGGATCTTTACTATCGCCTGAATGTTGTGCCTATCGATATCGCCCCGCTGCGCGAGCGCAAAGAAGACATTCCCGATCTGGTGAATCTGTTCATCACACGATTTGCGGGGGATTCGGGCAAGGTCATCGAGGGAATCACGCCCCAGGCAATGCAGAGTCTCGTCGCCTATCACTGGCCGGGCAACGTTCGCGAACTGCAAAACGTGATCGAGCGTGCCTGCGCGCTTTCGAAGGGGCCGACGCTCGAAGCCGCCGACATTCACATTGACGCGCGCCCTTCGAAGGCCGGGAATGGCGGCACCGGATTCCTGCCCGACGGCATGACGCTCGAACAATGGGAAGACGAGATGGTGCAGGAAGCTTTGCGCCGCGCGAACGGCAACAAGAGCCAGGCCGCGCGTCTACTGGGACTTTCGCGCAACGCCCTGCGCTATCGGCTCTCAAAAATCGGCATCGCCGACGAGGCGGAGAAAGAATCCTAAAAACTTTCAACCACAAAGGACACGAAGTCTCACGAAGGAATTCTTCAGGAGTGTTCCTCCGTGGAACTTCGTGCCCTTTGCGTGTTAATTCACTAGAGCTATTCCGACTTCAACAGCATGCAAGTCACATCATCGTGCTGCGGGGTGTTTCCCACGAAGAGATCGACATCCGCCATCAGGCGGTTTAGCATCTCGGCCGGTTCCACAGCTTTATACGTTTCGATCGCGGCGAGCAACCGCGCCTCCCCAAATTCCTCCTGGCGCGCGTTCTCGGCTTCCACTAATCCGTCCGTGAAAATGATTAGCCAATCGCCCGGCGCAAGCGTGATTTGTGCCGACTGATATTGCACCTCGGGCATGATCCCGAACGGCAGTCCTCCGACATCGAGGCGCTCGATCTGTCCGCTGGCGTGCCGCAGGATGGGATTATTATGTCCCGCATTGATGTAATCGACCGTACGGTGAGCCGCGTCATATTCCGCGAGAAAGGCCGTCGTAAACCGCAATCCGCCTTGGCTGTTCGTGCAGGCGTAACGATTCATATTGGCAGCCAGTTCAGGCAACGCCACCTGCGCCGTCGAAAGAGTCTTCAAACTCGCCTGAAACGTCGCCATCAACATCGCGGCGGGAATGCTCTTACCGGCGACGTCCGCCACGGCCATCACCACTCGGTTCTGGTCGTTCGTTTTGCCCGGCCGAGGAAACACATCATAGTAGTCCCCCGCCACCGTGTTGGCCGGACGCGTCGAATACGCTACCGCGAGGCCGGGAATCTGCGGCGCCGCGCCCGGAAGAAGCCATGTCTGGATTTCCTTGGCGATCTGCAGGTCCCGCTTCATCACCACCCGATCGCCAATTTCCAGAATCAATAACAGAAGCAGAATCAGGCCGCCCCAGAAGTGGAGATCGAATTCGACGGCATAGACTTTGCCCTCAAACTGGAACGCTCCCTGAGGAATTACCATCAGAATCAGCGCAAACAGCAGCAGGACGCGGCGGGCGGGCGAGAGTTTCTCGAATACGGACCAGAAAAATTCCTTGATGACGTGCAGGTGGCGTCCGCGATTGGTCAAGCCTTCCGGCGTCTTCGCCGCGACGTCTTTCGAGTACAGACGATAGCTGGCGCGCGCCTCCGACTCGAATTGCGACCAGAGTTGGCTGAGTTCCAACCCCTCGGTCACCCGGCGCCAGAAATTGCGCAATCGCATGCCGAACGGGAGAGGCTGGGCCGGAGCTTGTCCAGGGGGTTGGGAATATGTCGCCATCGCTTACGACGAAATTATAGAAGGGAACCGATCATTGAGCCATCCGGCGATTGAGTCATTGGGTGATTGAGAAATTGAGAAATTGTGGAATTGCCTAATTTATGACTCTACCAACAGATTTCTTTTCTCCTCCTATGCCGATCGAATCGGAAAGGTCCGTGAAAGGGCACGGCTTTAGCCGTGCCGCCGTACCTCGAAAACGCGAAGGCTTCAGCCCCTGAAAAAACTAGAATAAATTCATCTGCTGATCGAATGCTTCGACCGGCCACTTCGTGGCGAACGCCGGTCTGCTCCTCCGATGAGCCCGAGTCAGCTTGTACTTCTCGCGCAAACGCGCGATCAACTCCGAAAGCCGCTTGGAATAAGCAGGCGGGAGAAACGCGCGATCCTGATACCGCTGCCGGTAATTCTCCACCAGATGCGGAAAATTCTGCTCCAGAAACGGAAGAAATACCGCAGCCGAGCACGGCTTTAAAAACAGGGGATTCGCGAAAACATAGTCCGCTCCCGATTCGGCCGCCGCGCGGATGAGCGCCTCCAGATCAGCCGGAGCATCCGTGATTCCGGGAACTACCGGCGAGCAACTGATCCCCACCCGCAATCCCGCCTCAGCCAGCGCGCGCACGGCCTGGAGTCGCAGATCCGGACGCGGCGCCCGCGGCTCCAGAATCCGCGCCAGTTCGGTATCAAGCGTGGTGATCGTAATATGCACCGACAACTTGTTCGCCCGCGCCACCTCCTTCAGCACATCCACATCGCGCGTGACCAGATTGGACTTGCTTACAATGCCGAGTTCATATCCGCGATGGCGCGCGAACTCCTCCAGGATCGCTCTCGTTACTCCATACCGGCGTTCGGCGGGCTGGTAGGGATCGGTCGCGGTGCCGAGGGCAATTGATTCATGAGGCTTTACCTTCCGTAGTTCATGCCGCAACAGATCGGCGGCGTGCTGTTTGACATAGATTTTCTGCTCGAATTCCATCCCGTCGCGCATTTCCATGAACTCATGCGTGTACCGCGCATAGCAGTAGCGGCAGCCGAACTCGCATCCCCGGTACGGATTAATTGTCCAGGTGAAGGGCATCTGCCGCCGGCTGACGCAGCGATTGAGCAGAGACTTCGAGGGCAGCGTGAAATACTCGACATTGTGCCCCTCGCGCAAAGACTCCCCCTCGGCCGCAAGGCGGGCAATGCCAATAAGCTGGGGTTTGTCGCCCATCGGAAGCAAGGGAAGAGAGGCCATGATTCGCCTTTTGTTCGCCTATGCTACCGCCGGACCGAGTTCGCGTCAATACCGGACTTCCGGGGGGTGTCGTAATTCCTACAAATTAGAGCGGCAACCGAGATGCATACAGAGAAAACTGTAGGTCCATTCCCGCGAGTTGCCGCGATAATAAACAGCGGTTCCCAGATTTGCGTTCACACCAATTCGTCCACGCCCTAGGAGGGCACTCAGGACCAACCGAAAATCGATGAGCGCTGTCCAAATTCTGATTGCCGACGACCACGAATTGTTCCGGCGAACGGTGAAGTCTTTCATCGAATCGCAACCTGATTGGTGTGTCTGCGGCGAAGCCGGAGACGGCATCGACGCGGTCCAAAAGGCCAGGCAACTGCGTCCCCACCTCGTCCTGATGGACATCAACATGCCCCGGATGGACGGCCTCGAGGCCACCCGCATCATCCGCAGGGAGTTGCCTGACTGCAAAGTCATCGTGGTGACGCAGAATCATCCCAGCATTGCTCGCCAGCAAGCCGCCGCTGTCAATGCGCAAGGGTATGTCTCGAAATCCGACTTGTCCCGAGACTTGCCGGAGACGATTGAGCACGTCCTCGGCAACCGCAGGCAGGCGCTGGCCGTTGCGGCGGCGGACGAACCTGCACCCACCGAAGAAACATTTCGCGGCGGCGCGCTTGGCCGGTTGGTGACCGAGTTCGATTGGGCGAAGACTCCGCTCGGTTCGATCAACCAGTGGCCGCAAAGCCTCAAGACTGTGGTACGGGCGATGTTGGCCTCCCGCTTCGCCATGTGGATGAGTTGGGGACCGGAGCTCACCTTCCTCTACAACGACGCCTATGCCAAGATGACGCTCGGCAAAAAGCACCCGTGGGCATTGGGAAAGCGATCCCAGGAAGTGTGGGAAGAAATATGGGGCGATATCGGACCCAGAATCGAGAGAGTCTTGCGAAGCGCCGAGGCGACATGGGACGAAGCCCTCATGCTCTTCCTGGAGCGCAGCGGTTACCGCGAAGAAACCTATCACACGTTCTCGTATAGTCCGCTCTTCGGCGACGACGGCAAGACTGCAGGACATCTTTGCGTCGTCACGGAAGAAACGGACCGTGTCATCAGTGACCGCCGGCTCAACACATTGCGTTCGCTGGCGGCCGAATTGAACAAGACCATCACCGAAGACGACGTCGTCGTGGCCGTCAACCGCTGCCTCGATGAAAACCAGAAAGACCTGCCGTTCACCCTGATGTACCTGTTCGACGAAAATGGCAGGCAGGCGCGCCTTGTGTGCCAGACGGGTATTCCCGCGGGTCATCCGGCTGCACCGGAATCGATCGAACTGCAGGGGCAGCAAAGCTGGCCTGTTGGGGAACTTCTCGGCGGAAAAGATTCCGTGATCGTCGAGGATTTGCAGGCAAAATTCGCGTCTCTGCCCTCCGGTTTTTGGGACAAATCCCCCTGGCGCGCTCTTCTGCTTCCGCTCACGAGTCAGGCGCAAGGTGCTCCTACCGGAGTACTCGTCGCTGCTTTGAACCCGTATCGTCCGCTGGATGTCAGCTACGGCGGATTTGTGAACCTTATCGCGGGCCAGATCTCGGCTGCCATGGCCAACGCCCACGCCTATGAAGCAGAACGAAAACGCGCCGAAGCTCTCGCCGAAATTGATCGCGCCAAAACAGCCTTCTTCAGCAATGTGAGCCACGAATTTCGCACTCCTCTCACCTTGATGCTCGCTCCGTTGCAGGATCTGCTGGCGCGAAGCCAGACTCACTTGACTCCGACTGCGAAAGAACAGATCGAACTGGCAAATCGTAACGGTGTGCGGCTCCTGCGGCTCGTGAACACGCTGCTGGATTTCTCCCGCATCGAAGCCGGACGCGTCGATGCCGTTTATCAGGCGACAGACTTGGCCGGCTTTACGTCGGAGCTGGCCAGTGTGTTCCGATCTGCCACCGATAAAGCAGGCTTGCAGCTAGTCGTCGATTGCCCTCGGCTGGATGAGCCCGTTTACGTGGATCGCGACATGTGGGAAAAGATTGTTCTTAATCTGATCTCCAACGCCTTCAAATTTACCTTCGACGGCGAAATTGCCGTCAGCCTCGCCCGGGTTGGAGAATTTGCCGAGTTGAGAGTCCGCGATACGGGTGTGGGTATTCCTCCGGAGGAGATTCCCCGGTTGTTCGAGCGCTTCCATCGCGTGCCCAATACTCGCAGCCGCACCTATGAGGGCACTGGCATCGGTTTGGCTCTGGTGCAGGAACTCGTGAAACTGCATGGCGGCTTGATTCGAGTCGAAAGTACGTTGGGGAAGGGAAGCACGTTCGTGGTCAGCATCCCGTTCGGGCAAGACCATCTCGCATCTGCGCAACTCGGCGGCGGGCGCAGTCTGACTTCGACCGCCAGCGGGGCACAGCCTTTTGTCGAGGAGGCGCTACGCTGGCTTCCTGACTCTGCGAATGTGCAAGATGAGATTCCCACCGACGAATTGCTTCCCATTCCGTGCCCGCCGATGGCGGGGCGAGGAGCGCGCCCTCGAATCTTGATTGCGGATGACAACTCCGATATGCGCCAATATCTCTCGCGCCTGCTGTCGGAACAGTACGATGTGGAAACCGTGTCCGACGGTAAAGCTGCTTTGGAAGCAGCGCGCGGGCGTCCGCCCACCTTGATTTTGAGCGACGTGATGATGCCCGGGCTGGATGGCTTCCAGTTGCTCGCGGCGATCCGCGACGATCAGCGCACGCGCCGAATTCCCGTTGTGCTGCTTTCTGCGCGTGCCGGAGAAGAATCCAGAGTCGAAGGAATGCGGGCCGGGGCAGACGACTACCTGATCAAGCCATTTTCCGCGCGCGAACTGCTCGCCCGCATCAGCGCCCGTTTGGAGATTACACGGCTGCAGGCCGAAGGCGAACAGCTTTATCGCGACCTCGCCGAGTCTCTGGAAAAAAAGGTGCAGGTGCGAACCCGCCAGTTGGAGCAGCGCACGACCGAATTGCTGAAGCAATCGGAAGACATCCGGAATCTTTCGGCACGGCTGCTCCTGATTCAGGATGAAGAACGGCGGCACATTGCCCGCGAATTGCACGACAGCGCGGGCCAGACATTGGCCGTTCTTGCAATGACGCTGGCCCAACTGACACAAGGAGTGAAGGAAAAAGCGCCGGGCATGTCTCAGGCGGCAGAGGCCACCGAAAGCATCGTGCAACAGTTGCAGCAGGAGATCCGGACGGCATCCTACCTGTTGCATCCGCCTCTATTGGACGAAAACGGCCTGACTTCAGCTTTGGGATGGTATGCGCAGGGCCTGAAAGAACGCACCGCCTTGAATATTTCGTTGGATGTTTCCGCAAACTTCGGGAGAATTCAGCGGGAATTAGAGCTGGTGATCTTCCGCCTGGTACAGGAATGCCTGACCAATATCCATCGTCACTCCGGCAGCAAAACCGCATTCATCCGGCTCGCTCGCAACAAAGACTCGGTCGTCCTGGAAGTTCGAGACGAAGGCAAGGGCATTTCTCCGGAACGGCTGGCCGAAATTCAGTCTGGCGGTTCCGGGGTCGGAATTCGAGGCATGCGAGAGCGAGTTGCTCAGTTCTCCGGCACCATGCAGGTGGAGTCCGACCGTTCGGGCACCAGGATAACGGTGACAATTCCGGTCCCGAAATCCGTCTCAGGCGACGAAGCCGGATACAATGAACCGCTCCAAGCCGCGATTTAGAGTTCATCGCCCGCTTTACAACCGACTGCCAAAGGCGCAGAATTTTTCCGGCCCTTATCGTCTGCTCCGGAGGCGCGTTGTCCTTCATGTTCAATATCAGTCATTTTGCCGGGCGAAAATTTTTTGCCTTCACCACAATATCGATTTTCTTGTCGGTCGCGGTGCTCGGTGCGAGCTTTGCACAGCAATCTTCCCCCACAACCCAGCCATCCCCCGCTGCCGCACCGCAACCTTCCGCCTCGCAGACCACCAGCAAACAAACCACGGTCGTGAATGTGAATGAAGTTTCTCTCAACCTGGTCGTGCGCGACAAGAAAGGAAAGCTGGTTCCCGATCTCAAGCCGGAAGACATAGCTGTTTCTGATGGAGGAGTGGCGGTCAAGATCTCGACGCTCCATCTTGTAAGCGGGAAAACCGGCGAACACCTGATCACATTTTTGTTTGACCAAATGGATTCTTCGGCGAGCACCAACGCCCGCGACATAGCCGGCAAAATCCTCAAGATGGTGCCGGAAGAGGGCTTCTCCTTCTCGGTGATGACGGCCCAGACCCGCCTGATGCTCTACCAGGGTTTCACCGACAATCGCCAGCACCTGATGGATGCGATCCTGTTTGCCACCGACGATGAAAAGCCCGATCGCGCCAAAGCCCTCGAGTCTGCAGAAAAGGAACTCATCTCGGTTGCTCATACCGGAATCGAGTCCTCGGGAGTGCGAGTCTCAGCCGATCAGCGGGCGAACGCCCAGGTCCTGTTCGCCGCGCTTCAGGAGTCGCAGCGCGCGTCACAGGAATTGCACACGCAGCCGGGACTTGGCGGACTGCTGGCCCTCTCCCGAAGTGAGCGCACCCTTAAGGGCCGTAAGACCGTCATCTATTTCACCCAGGGGATGCATGCGGACACAAGCTCTGAACAGCGGATACGCGATGTCATCGGCGCTGCGAACCGCGCCGGCGTCAGCATCTACGTGATCGACGCCAATGCCCTGACTGGACAGATCGATCAGAACCTGATGGCGATGACCGCAATGGGCGGTGCGCGGGCTGCGGCCGCGCAAGCCGGCCCAGTTTCCGCAACGACCACGGGAGCGAACGGCCAGCCCCAGACAGTGGCACAAGCGCCCGCAGGTTTGGCGCCCATGGTGAGCAATCAGTACGAGCGCTATGAAATGGGCGAAACGGACCCGAGCAAGAGCCCCTTGGCCAACTTGGCCGAAAGCACGGGCGGGGCTTATGTGGCCTCCGGCGAAGGAATGAAGAAGCCCCTCCGTCGCATGATCGAGGATATGACGACTTACTACGAGGCGTCCTACAAATCTCCGATTGAAGACTATGACGGACAGTTCCGCCCGATTACGGTTAAGCCGTTGCGGGCCGGACTCAAAATCAGTTCCCGCGCCGGATACTTCGCCTTGCCACCTGACACGGGACAGACTATCCGTCCCTTTGAAGCTCCGCTGCTGAAGGTTCTGGCAGAGGCCGCATTGCCCGCTGAAGTGCCATTCCGCGCGCAGGTGTTGCGGCTGGGCGATCTTCCTACCGGCAACGAGAAC
Source organism: Candidatus Sulfotelmatobacter sp. (assembly GCA_035945695.1). Taxonomy (GTDB): domain Bacteria; phylum Acidobacteriota; class Terriglobia; order Terriglobales; family Acidobacteriaceae; genus Sulfotelmatobacter. Next base: position 138,640 of record DASYZZ010000007.1, read on the forward strand.
TCGCTGGTAGTCGAAGTCCCGCTCGGCGAGTTGCAATCGCAAAACGATCCGAACTCGAATCTCTATGCTGTTCACGTCTCGATCGCTGCCCAGGTCAAGAACAAGGCCGGAGATGTGGTCGAGCACTTCGGCGAAGATATTCCGCGTCACGGATCGTTGACTTCGAAAGATTCGCAGCCGCTATTTATCACCATGCAGCGGCACTTCACGGAAGAGCCGGGAGATTACACGCTCGAAGCCGCCGTCGTCGACCAGAACAGCGGAAAAATCGGCGCGCAGCGGGTTTCGTTCCAGATTCCCCGTTCCGGCGATGGGCCGTTGTTAAGCGATATCACCATGGTGCGCCGGATCGATCCCGTGCCACAGGAGGCAGATCCTTCAGAGCCCATGCGATACGGCAGCGGCAAGGTCGTGCCGGGATTGTCGAATGTCCTGCCCAAGGGAACGAAGGAACTCTCTTTCTACTTCGTTGTGCATCCGGACGCGAACGCAAAGGAAGCGGCGCGCCTCCAAATGGAAGTGCTGAAGAGCGGAGAGCCCATTGCACAGGTGCCGCTGACCGTTCGAAAAACCACGGGACCGGTATCGATTCCCTATTTGACCTCGATTCAAACGGCGACCCTTCCGCCGGGTCAATACCAGGTCATCGAACGATTAACACAGGGCGCGAAGACTTCGGAGCAGGCAATCGCATTTAAGATTGAGGGCCCCGCAGGAGTCACGGTTGCTTCTGCGACTCCTGCCCCTATGACGAAGGAAGATGCCGAGCCGCTCGCTGGCACAGGGATGCAACTTCCCGGCAACGAGACGCCCGGACGCGAGGGACTGGTAATTAAAGCGCTGCCGGCGGATCAGTCGCCCGCGCCATCATCGCAGCAAATCGACAACATGATCGCGGCGGCCAGAAAACGGGCGCTCGAATACTCCAAGACGCTGCCCAACTTTCTTTGCATCGAAGTCACAAACCGCTCCGTCGACGCCTCGGGCAACGGTCGCTGGAAGCATCGCGACTCGCTCGCCGAGTTGCTTGGCTATCACGACAACAGGGAGTCTAGAACGACGCTGGAAGTCAACGGAAAACGCAGCACGCTGAAACGCGCCGATCTGGATTCGAATTGGCCTCTCTCCGTCGGAGAATTCGGAGCCATGCTCAATCTGGTATTCCAGCCTTCCTCGAAAACCGAGTTCCAGTGGAAAGAGGCCGCCGCTCTGGGAGACGGCAGCGGCACGGTCCAGGTCTTGAACTATCGCGTCGATGGCAAAAACGCGACCATCGTATTGACCGAGGGAAACGCGGACGCTGCCGTCGGATTCCACGGACTGGTCTATCTCGACCTGTCGACCGGCGGAGTCCGGCGCATCACGCTCGAAGCCGACAACATTCCGCATTCGTTTGCGGTCCATGCGGCTTCCATGACGGTCGATTACGATTTCGTCGGAATCTCCGGGCGCGACTACCTGCTGCCGGTTCGCTCCAGCGTGCGCCTGGAAAAGGGACACCACAAGATCGAACTGAACGAGATTACCTTCCGCAACTACCGCCGCTTCGCGTCACGAACCAAGATCAGGATGATCCAGTAAGCGCCGGCGTAGGGACAGCCGCCCCGGTCGTCGCGGGAAGCGGCAAAGGGAATTCTGTCATGCTGAGCGGAGAACGAGTTCGCGAAGCGGACTCGTTCGGAGTCGAAGCATCCCTACCTGAAAGTTACTGTCGAAAGCAGGGATTCCTCGCAGCCCACCTTACTGCTTCGGCGTCGCCGCTTCCGCCGGTTTTTCAAACAACTTCGGATCCAGCTGCGGATTGACTTCGATCTTCTGATACTCCGAGGTGCTGGTCGCGGATCCGTTCTGCTTATTGTCGTGCTTGAAAGGCAGCGTGAGTCCGTCCGTAGTGCGCCAATCGGTGAGTTCTGTCTCGCCGTCGAACGATCCCATCTGTCCCATTCCTTTATATTTCTCGCGAAGAATGTAGCCGGTCTTGGGATCGATGTACCAGCGGACCCACGGAACCGCACCGCCGATATCGAGAATGGCGGCGTCGGTGTCCCCGATTTTTTCCGTTCCCGCAGCGGCAAATGTGAAGGCAGGGTCATCCGCGTGCTGCGCGATGTATACAAGATCGTGATGAAGTTGCGCCATGATATCAGTCTTCTGCTGCGGCGGCATGCTGCGCGATCCCATGCCGGGAATCGCCATGAACGCCTCATCCGGCGACACCACGATCGTCAGTTTTCCCTGCGGAGTCGTTACCTCAACGTGCATCTTGTCCGGGAAGTCCATGATGACCTCCAGCGGTGTCGCAGGGCCGCCGCCGTTGCTCTGATTGAGATTCACGCGCATGGTTTTGATCGCCTGCAGTTTCGGCAGACCTCCCATAGCGGCGGCAACTTTCTGCGCCAGAGCCTTACCCTCGGGATTCGACGACGCGGCCTGCGACGCCTCTTTCTCCGCCGGAGGCTGTGGAATCGTGATGTCGATGTTCTTCACCTCGCCCAGCGTCGAAAGCGGCTTGTCGAAGTCTTTCGTGTTGCCCACCACCAGCACCGCGAGTTGGTCCTTGTGCAAATATTTCTGCGCCACCCGGTTCACATCCGCCGGCGTGACTTTCTTGATCTCGGACTCATACTTGTCGAGCCAGTCGGGCGGATATCCGTAGTACTCGTACGTCATGCGCTCGGCGAGAATCTTGTCGGGCGAGTCCAGCCGGAAGATGAACGCGTTCAGGATGGCATCTTTGGCGCGCTGGATTTCTTCCGCTGTGATCGGCTCCTTCGCGAGATTGTCGATGTCTTCATCCGTCGCGCGAATCGATTCGACCGTGCTCTGGCTCTTCGTCCCCAGCGCGATCTGGAGAATGCCGGGATGGCCAAAATTGGTCCCAATGCCCCCTCCAACGCCGTAAGCCAGCCCGCGCTTCGTGCGGATGTCGTTGAACAGGCGCGATGAAAATCCTCCGCCAAACGCCTCGTTGAAGACGCTGATGGCGTAATAGTCCGGATTGTCGCGAGTCGTGCCCAAAGCAACCATGCGAATGTTGCTCTGGTTTACATCGTCTTTGGGAATCAAGTAGTACCCGGGCTTCGCCGGAGAATATTCGATCTCATTCTTCGGGAGTGTCGGTCCCTTCGGCCACGAGTCGAATGCAGCACGCAGCTTGGCCTCCATTGCCGCGGCGTCGAAATCTCCGCTGATGCCGAGAATAATGTTGTTCGGGTGAACATATTTCTGATGCCACGCGACCATGTCCTCGCGCGTGATCGGCGCAACCGTCGAATACTCGGGAACGCGCGCGTAGGGATTATCTTTGCCATAAGCGAGCTTGATCGCCTCCCTGTGCGCGATCTCGCTGATGTCATCGTTACGGCGCGAAATTGAATCTTGCTCGCCCTTCTTCGCGATATCGATCTTGTCGGCGCGGAATTCAGGGTTCTGCAGCACGTCCGCAAAAACCTTGAATACGTCGTCGAGATCGCCCTTTAAGCACGAGAAAGAAATGCTGGTGGAGTCCGGCCCTGGTCCGGTCTCGACTTTCGCGGCGCGCACTTCCAGAAAATCGTCCAACTGATCGCCGGTCTGCGTCTTCGTACCGCCGGTGCGCCAGACTTCTCCGTAGATATCGACCAGCCCTACCTTGCTTGCCGGTTCGTTCACCGAGCCGCCGCGAATGCGTGCGAACCCGTTGATCAGCGGCAGTTCATGATCTTCCTGCAGGAAAATCACCATGCCGTTCGAAAGTTCAACCCGCTTCGGCTGGGCCGGCTTGAATGCCGGCAATTGCGGAATCGGAACCTTTTTCCAGTCTGTGGCCTGCGCGGAGAGCCGCGGCATCGGAATCAAACTCACGGCAGCTAGAAGAACAAAGAGGAAAGACTTTTTCATTGCCCACCTCCCTGACTGTCAGACGACCGTCCGCCAGACGATCCGCCGCCACCACCGGTTTCAATAATTCCCACCGTGCGGTTCGTATCGACGAACACCTCGTTCGCGACACGGCGGATGTCAGCCTTGCTGACGTTTTCGATCCGGTCCACGGACCGGAACAACTCCCGCCAATCGCCGTAACGCGTCTGGTAAGTGGCAAGTTGCGTCGCGAGCCCTTCGTTATCGTCAAGGCCGCGAATCAGGTTCGCCTTCGCGCGCGTCTTGATCATCTTCAATTCCTCGTCGCTGATGTCTTCTTTCTTCAGCCGATCGATTTCCGCGTGAATCGCGTCGGCCATTTCCTGCGGCTTGTGCCCGGGCAACGGTACGGCAAGAAACGCGAACAGGTGCGGATACTTGATGCCCGGATATCCGGTGACCCCTTCAGAAGCGGACGCGATCTTCTTGTCGCGCACCAACGCGCGATACAGCCGCGAAGTTCGTCCTTCCGACATCAGATCGCTGATCGCATCGAATACCGCGTCGTCTTTGCTGCGGTAGTCGGGCCGGTGATAGCCCTCTATGTAGATTGGCTGCGATTGCTCCATCAGCACGACGCGGCGCTCCGAATCCTGCGGAGGTTCCACCGTCGTCGTCTCATCCGGCTTGGGACTGGCGGGCAGGCGTCCGAAATATTTCTCAAGAATCGGCATGGCCTGCGCGGGCTTCACGTCACCGGCAACCGCGACCATCATGTTCGAGGGGACGTAATACTTGTCGAAGAATTTCTGCGCATCGGTAGCGGAAAAGTGATTCAGATCCGACATCCATCCGACGGTCGGACGATGATACGGATGCGCTGCAAATGCCTCTTCCGTGAATTGTTCGAGCAGGCGTCCGAACGGATTGCTGTCCGTGCGCATGCGCCGCTCTTCAATCACCACGTTCCGCTCTTTGTAGAACTCACGCATCACCGGATGCAGAAATCGCTCCGACTCGAGATAGGCCCAGAGTTCCAGGCGATTCTCGGGCAGGGAATAGTGATATCCGGTCTCGTCGTAGTTGGTGAAGGCGTTCATGTCTTCGCCGCCGTTCTGCTCGACGATCTTGCCGAATTGATTCGGGACCACGTATTTGTCGGCCTGCGCAATGGCGTCTTTCCACGCCTTTTCGAGTTCGGCAAGCTTGGCCTTGTCCTGGCCGACCGTCTTGTCGCGCTCGGCTACATAAGCGGCATAGGCCGTTTCAACTTTCGCGAGAGCCGGCTTTTCGGCCGCATAGTCAGTTGTTCCGATCTTGTCAGTGCCCTTGAACGCCATGTGCTCGAACATGTGAGCCAGGCCTGTTTCGCGCATGGGATCCTGCGCCGATCCGGCGTCCACCAGCGTGAAGAACGAAAAGACCGGCGCCTCCGGCCGCTCGCAGACGATGAGCGTCAGGCCGTTGGGGAGCTTCTTCACGGTTACCCGTTTCTCAAATGAGACAACATCCTGGGCGAAGGCAAGCGCAGAAAGAATCAAAAGAACGCATGTAATGTTCAACGTTTGGTGTTTCATCGGACCTCCGACGAGTTGGGCAGATCGCAGTGTTGGGATCGCACTATTAAAAACATCCTTTGGACGGACCAGCAGGCTAGAAGTTTGAAAGTACGTGGGGAAACATGCGATTGTCAAACCGCGGAATCACCTTTTGGCTCGATTTTTTAAGCGAACCGCGGGCGCAGTCCGATAAAATCGAAATCCCCGATCACCGATTCCGGCATCCATCTATCAATAGTTTTTCGGGGCTCGCGCAGTCCGTTCACTGGGAGTGTTCATGGATTCCACCATCGAGATTCAGGGCCAGCACCTCAAACTCTCGAATCTGCAGAAGGTCCTGTATCCCGCAACAGGCTTCACCAAGCAGGATGTCATCGACTACTACGTGCGGATCGCGCCCGCCATCCTCCCTCATCTTGAAGGACGAGCCCTTACCCGCAAGCGCTATCCCGACGGAGTCGACGGCGAACCGTTCTTCGAAAAGAACGCTCCCATGCACAAGCCGGACTGGGTCAAGACCGCGCCGATCTGGAGCGAAGGAGGCCGCCGCACCGTTCATTACATCCTGGCCAACGATCTCGCCACGCTCGTATGGCTGGCGAATCTGGCGGCGTTGGAGTTGCATCCGTCGCTCGCGCTCGCGGAAGATATCAAATGCCCGACCGAGATGGTATTTGATCTCGATCCCGGACCCCCGGCGAATATCGTGCAATGCTGCCAGGTCGCCGTCTGGCTCCGCGAGATTTTCGAGCATTTCAATCTTCACAGCTTTCCGAAGACTTCCGGATCGAAGGGAATGCAGATTTACGTGCCGCTCAACACTCCGACTACATTCGACGCGACGAAAATGTTTTCGCACGCGCTGGCGCAGTTGCTCGAGCAGGAGCATCGCGACCTCGTCGTCTCAGACATGAAGAAGGCGATACGCACCCACAAAGTCTTCGTCGATTGGAGCCAGAATGACGAACACAAGACGACAATCGCCGTTTATTCCTTGCGTGCGCGCGAGCATCCGACCGTTTCGACGCCCATCACATGGGACGAGGTCGATCGCACACTGAAGAAAAAAGATGCTGGCCTGCTCGTCTTCGAGTCCAAGCAGACCGTCGCGCGGTTCCTAAAAATGGGAGATCTGTTCGAGCCGGTGCTGCACTTGAAGCAGAAATTGCCGGATCTGAAAGCGGCTGCAGAAGTCGTAGAAGGCGAGCATAAGCCGATCGAACTGGCAGCTCAGGCGGATGATGGCGATCATCGCGGACGGAAATCGCGTCGTTCGAAATCCGCGAAGAAAGCCAAGCCGCGACAAAAGCGCAGCAAGGTATAATCGCCCTCGATATCGTTGCATAGTGATTTCCCACCATGGCGCAACTCTTTGCCGGAACCTCAGGATGGGCCTATCCGAGCTGGAGACCTGCGTTCTATCCCGAGAAGCTCGCGCAGAAGAAATTCTTGTCGCACTACGCCACTAAGCTCAATACGGTTGAGGTGAACTTCACCTTCCGGCAACTCGTGAAAGAAACCACGATCCACAACTGGATGCAGGACACGCCGGCCGACTTCCGCTTCGGCGTCAAAGCCCACCAGGTAATCACGCACATCAAGCGGTTGAAGGGAACGGAAGACTTCGTTCCACGCTTTCTGGCGACCATTGAACCGCTGGCCGCGGCAGGGAAGCTCGGTCCGGTACTGTTTCAGCTTCCGCCGAATCTCAAGATGGATGCGGCGCTGCTGAAGGATTTCCTCGCCATTTTGCCGCGCACGGTTCCGGCCGCATTTGAGTTCCGTCACGCCTCGTGGTTCGGCGATGAAACGTGGGAGCTGCTGAAAGCCAAAAACGTCGCGCTCTGCGTGGCCGAGACGGAAACGATGACGACTCCGGACATCGTCACCGCGAATTTTGCCTACTACCGTTATCGCAAGCCGACCTACACTGGCGAAGAGCGGTGCGCGATGATCGACCGACTTGGCCAGCACCTCGCCGAACGGCGCAATGCCTTCGCCTACTTCAAGCACGAAGAGACTCCAGATGGAGCCTTGTACGCTGTTGAGGTGCTGCGCGAGGTGAAAGGACCAAAGTGATGCCGTTTCGCCTTTTCCGCAGTCATTGCATCCACCTCGCCACTTTTCCGCGGGTCCGATAACGCGCATACTAAAAATAATTGTCATCCCGACCGGAGCATGTCGTTCCCAAAGGTAACGGCATGCCGAGCGGAGGGACCTTTGTTCAGTCGTGAGCTGACATTTGGCTTCTGAACCCAATGCCCGTGTCTTATCCGCGTTGCTCGATTATCTGCGAATCGAGAAGGGCCTAGCCCGCCTCTCGATCACGGCCTACACCACCGACATCTCGCAGTTCGCCGAGTTTCTCGAAAAGAAGAAGCGCCTCCTGCTGACCGCGGGCCGCAACGATGTCCGCGAGTTCCTGCAGCAATTGTTCTCGCATCAGGTTGACGGACGCAGCGTAGGACGCAAGCTCTCAGCCCTGCGCCATCTCTATCGTTATCTATTGCTCGACAAGCGCATCGAACACGACCCCACGCTGAATATCGAATCGCCACGACAGTGGAAGGTGCTGCCGAAATCGCTGGCGCGCGATGAAATCGAGGCGACGCTCGCGTCTCGTGCAGTGTCGGCCGAGCATCCTTGTGATTCGAAAGACGCTGCTCTCGCACTTCGCGATCGCGCGATGCTCGAACTGTTGTATGCGGGGGCGCTGCGTGTCTCGGAACTCTGCACGGCAGCGATGGAGGATCTGAAGCTCGAATCGGGCTACATGCTTGTCCGCGGCAAAGGAGATAAAGAGAGAATCGTCCCACTCGGAAAGCCGGCACAGGATGCGTTGACGGAATATCTGAAGAGTGCGCGCCCATCGCTGGCGTCATCGCGCAGCCGCAGTGCCGCTAAGAAGTCAGATACTCCTCCGCTGCGAAGTTCTCCCTTGCTATTCATTTCCCGAGGCGGGCGCAAACTGACGCGCCAACGCGTTTGGCAGATGGTAGGAGAAGCCTCGGCAGCCTCCGGACGCCACGCTTCTCCGCACATGCTGCGGCACTCCTGCGCCACACACATGGTCGAAAACGGAGCCGATCTGCGCACGGTCCAAACGATCCTGGGCCATTCCGATATCTCGACGACGCAGGTGTACACGCATCTGGCTCTCGACCGACTGCGCAGCGTGTATCAGAAACATCATCCGCGCGCGAAAAGAAATTGTTGATTGTTGATTTTTGATTGTCGAATGAAGAAAGGCATTTTGTAATTGGGTAATTTGGTAATTGAGTAATTGAAAAATTGCCTACAGCGAGGGTTTTAAATTACCAAATTACAAAATTACCCGATTACAAAATTCAAAAATCGGACCCCATGACCGAAAAGCCCATCGTCTCTCGCGCCGTCGCCGATTTCCTGCGTCATCTCCGCGAGCGCAACGCGTCTCCGCATACGATCAAGGCATACAGCACCGATCTGGCGAACTTTGCCGCCTATGCCGGATCGCGGGACTGGAAGCAGATCGATCACATCGCGATCCGCGGATTCCTTTCCCAACTCTACGAAAAGGGGCTCAGCAAGACGTCCGTCGCACGATCTCTCGCGGCCGTGCGATCGCTTTACAAGTGGCTGGCGCGCGAAGGAGCCGTCGAGCAGAACCCGGCGAAACTGGTGGCTACTCCGAAGCTGCCGAAAAAGCTGCCGCGCGTTCCGACGATCGAAGAAATGAACTCCGTCCTCGATGGCCAAATGCCCGAGACCGCGGCCTTTCCTGAACGCGACCGCCTGATGCTCGAACTGCTCTATGGATGCGGCATCCGCAATTCAGAACTCACTGGAATCAACGTTGACGATATTCGCCTCTCCGCCGAAGCGATCCTCATTCGCGGAAAAGGGAAGAAGGAGCGCTACGTGCCCTTCGGCGATTCGGTGAAGATTGCGCTGAAACCGTATCTCACGGCGCGGCAAGCCACGCTCGCCGAGACGCGCAAGAGTACTCCAGCCCTCCTGATCAATCGCCGCGGAGGCAGGCTCACCACGCGCAGCGTCGGCCGCATCATCAAGAAGATCGCCGTCGCCAAAGGACTCTCGCCCGATGTGCATCCGCATACTCTGAGGCACGCCTTCGGCACGCACATGCTGGAAGAAGGAGCGGACCTGCGCGCAATCCAGGAGTTGCTCGGCCACGAGCGCCTGGCGACAACCCAGCGCTATACCCAGCTTTCCATGAAGCACGTCCTCGAGGTCTACGACTCCACCCACCCGCGAGCGAAATGATTAAGGATTGTTGATTTCTGATTGTTGAATGAAGAACAGATTTTGCAATTGGGTAATCTTGTAATTTGGTAATTAAAGAAAAACGCCGCGAACTTTTTCAAACCACTCAATCACCCAATCACCCAGTCACTCAATTACCCAATCCCATTATTACCTCCGTAATTTTGGCTCGCCCTCTCTTTCATCGAAAATAGCAGAACGCAGGTTGTGGGCCAGAATTGCAGTACCTCTGCCCCTGGAGGCACTGTGAGTGTAAGAAAGATTAATCCGGAACTGTGGCTGCTGCTGTTTCTGGTTGTGATTGCTGCGCTGCTGAATTTCCTGGTCGCGTCGCAGCAGATGGCCCTCGTCTTCTATTTCCTGCCCACGCTTTACTCCGCGTATCACCTGGGCCGCCGCCACGCAACCTTAACCGCCGTCGCCAGCATCGTGCTGGTTGCGCTGCTCATTTTTGCGAACCCCGCGATGTTCGCCAAGAAAGCCGATCTCCCATTTGCGCGCTGGCTCGATCTCGCTGTCTGGGGCGGCACCCTCATGATCGCGGGATATTCCACCGGAACGCTTTACGAACGAAATCAGAAGACCCTTCGCGACATGGCCGACGGATACGAAGGCATGCTGGTGATCCTGCAGAATTTTCTTGCCAACCAGAAATTCAGCAATACGCATGCCTACCGCATCTCGATGTGCGCGACCGAAATTGCCGAGGCGTCCGGACTTGACTCCGGAACTGTGGAAGACGTCCGCACGGCAGCCCTCCTCTTCAATATGAAGGAACTCGGCATTGCCAATGATGTCTTGTGCAAAGCCGCGCAGATTTCGGAAGAAGATTTACGATGTGGTCAGTCTCGCGTCAAGCAGGACTCTCAGAAACTCAGCCAGTTCGCGGGTTCGTTAACGCGCGCCATACCAATCTTCCTGACCGAGCGCCAATTGCGGCAGAACGGCGAAAAGACCATCGACGCATCGCTCGAAGTTCAAATCCTCGCGCTGGCCGACGAATATGAAAGCCTCATCAGCGGCGAGCGTGGCACGAAGATGTCGCCGTCGCAAGCCGGCGAAGAATTGCTGAAGCGCGCCGGCAACCGCTACGATTCGCTCATCCTGAATGGATTCAGCAAGGCCTTCGGCGGCCAGGCGGCGGGCGCAGGCGCCTAGTCGGAGCCTTTCACCACAGAGTCACCAAGACACGGAGTGGATTGAAAGGAAGTTCTCTGGTTCTCTGTGACTCAGTGTCTCCGTGGTGATCTAGCCTTTGTTTCGTATCTCGTCCCACATCCCGACCACCGTTTCCTTCAACTCTGCGGTGAGTTTCTCGTACGCAGCTTCTGAAGCTTGCGATTCGGGCGGCGGAAGAATCGGGTCGCCAATCTTCATCTTGAGCGGAGCGAATTTCTGGAATCCCTTGTTCCGCGGCCACGCTTCGTAAAAGCCATCGATCGCCACCGGAACGATCGGCACCTGCAAGTGAATCGAGAGGATCGCCGCACCTTTCTTGAAGATCTTCGGCGTGCCGTCAATCGAGCGTTCACCCTCCGGATAAAGAATCAGCACGCCCCCGTTGCGTAGACCAAACGCGCCCGCGCGCATCGCAGGAACCAAATTTGCGTCCGGATCGACCACAATCACTTTGATCGATCGCGCCAGGCGGCGCATGAATCCCTCTCCGAAAATTTCGCTCGTGCCCACCGCGAACGCCCGCATAAAAACGTCCTGAGGCACAACGCCCGCGAGGATTAGCGGATCGAGAAAGCTCTGGTGATTCGACGAGATGATGTAAGCGCCGCTTGCCGGCAGCTTCTCGAGACCGCTCACCTGCAGGTCGAAGCGGTCGCGTGCAATCATCTGGAAGATTCGCGAAACGACGTACCAGAACGTGTCATTCAATTTGTTGGGATGCGCGAGGGCAAGCACATCCGGATCGTCGGGCGTCTCGGAGAGAATCGCCGTCCATCCCGCGAACGCAGGCCGCGTACCCGGGCCGCCTGCCCCTTCGGCTGCGCTCTGCAGAACAACGTCGATCAGATCGCGCACCGTGTAGATTTCCCCCAGCCGTGATTCCTCGACGTCGCCGCCTAACTCCTCTTCGAGTCGGCTGAGAACTTCCACGCGCTGCATCGAATCAAGGCCAAGATCGAGTTCCAGATTCAGCGTGGGCCGCATCTGCTGCGGTGCGGAACTCGATGCTTCCCGCAGAACCTTGAGTCCGCGCTGCACCTCGGGCTTGTCGAGCCACGCTGTTTCTTCTGCCGTAAGAGGTTTCTCCGCGGGAACGTCCGAATCATCGGCCAGTTTCTTCCCCTGATTCGCGCGCACGCGCTTCTCGACCTCGAAGCGCTTGATCTTACGCGTAGTCGTGCGCGGCAGATCGTCTTGCCAGATCTCGTAGCTGCTGATGCGCTTGGTGGAAGCGATTTGCGGCGAGAGGCCTTCGATATCGAAGCGGATCACTTCTTTCGCATTCACGACTTTGCGCTGCCGCAGCACATCGAAATTCGGGACGATCACCGCATGCAGGCGATCGCGTCCTTCGCCGGGCCTGCCTTCAAGCCCCATGACCGCGATTTCCTTGATGTACGGCGACTTCAGGTAATGCGCTTCAATCTCTTCCGGATACACATTTTTGCCATTGCTGAGAACGATGACTTCTTTCTTGCGGCCGGTAAGAAACAGGTGCCCGTGCGAATCGAAGTATCCGAGATCTCCGGTCAGAAACCATCCGTCGCGCAGCACGGCCGAAGTCGCATCCGGACGATTCCAATATCCTTTCATCACCACCGCGCCGCGCAGGGCGACTTCGCCGACTGCCGGGCCTTCTTCTTGCGGCTGCAGATCGACAATCTTCGCCTCCACCCCCTTCAGCGCTTTGCCTACCGATCCGATTTCATTGTCGTGGGGCGAGTTCGCAAAAACAGCCGCGGTAGTCTCGGTCAGCCCATACGCCTGAAGGATGTCGATGCCGAGATCGCGGAATGCGCGCGCAATTTCCGGATCGAAGCGCGATCCGCCCGTGACGAGATAACGCATCTTCGGCCCAAGCGTCTCGTGAACTTTGCGGAAGAAGACATGGCCGGCATTGAGTCCAACTTTGCGTAGGGTGCGGTTTACGGCGACCATAGCGCCGAAAATCTTCTGCGTGACGCGGCCGCGCTTGCCGATCTCCTGCATCAGCTTTTCGTGAATCAGATAAAAGAATTGCGGAACCACCGCGAACGCTGTGATGTTGCGCTCGCTCAAAGCCCGCAGCAGTTCCGTCGTGTTCAACGTCTCGAGATAGACGACGCGCGAGCCTTTCACCAGCGGCAGCAGAAGATTCGCCATCTGCGCCAGCACATGAAACAGCGGCAGGACGCCTAGCAGGGCATCGTCCGGCCCAAGATCGACCCAGTTGAAGACGGCACCCACCTCGCCCTGAAAGTTGGAGTGAGTCAGCATCACTCCTTTCGGGTCGGCGGTCGTGCCTGAGGTGTAGAGCAGGGACGCGAGATCGTCATCTTTCGCGGCGATGGGTTTGAAGTTGCCCGGCCCGGCGGCAAAGATCTCCGGCAACTGTCCCAGCCAGTGATCTTCAGCGGAATGTTCGCCGGAAGACTGCCCCATGCGTTCCGGGTCCATGAGCACCACGCCCAGTTTCAGTTCGCCAGCCGCAACGCGCATCACGGGAAGATGCTTTGCATCGCAGAACACAGCCGACGCGCCGCTGTCTTTAAGCAACTTGCTCACTTGATCGGAATGCAGCGCCGTATCGAGCGGCACAACGGCACACCCCGACGCGATGATCCCCAGGTAGCACGCGACCCATCGTGGATGGTTGTCGGCCAGAATCGCCAGCCGCGATCCATTAGAGAAGTTCTTCTCTGTGACCCACCGGCCAACGGACTCTGCCATGCGATGCAGGCCGCTGTACGTACATTTTTCAATCTGATCGTGCCGCTGCAGTTCGAGCGCAACATGGTTTGGCCAGCGCTCGGCACACTCGACAAACCGGTCGTAGAAGGTGGGCATGGGTCGTGGGGAATATACACGAAATCAACGGGTTACGCAGTATTCGGATTTTTCGACACTACGAAATGAATACCGCTGAGGTCGCCGAGGAGAATTAATCTTCATTGCCTGCACAATAGCGTTTTCAATTCCTTACTTTCCTCCGCGGTATTGGTTTTTCCGTACAGAAAAGTATTGCCTTCCGCGCGAAATCATTGGACAATCCCAACCCCATGCGGAAGACGACCCCACGGTTCGCGTTGCGATGGAATCTCGCTCTGCTGGCGGTTTTGCTGGTGTCAATAATCGCCCACGCCGGCAACGGACCGCTGGTGCTTCCGGCCTCCCTGGCGTTCGGATTTCAGCCCGTCGCCACCGCGAGCCCGGTGCAACTCGTGAGCGTGTACAACACGGGCAAAACGAGCTTCACCGTGAGCACGGTTTCGCTCACCGGAACCGGCTACACGCTGGTAAGCGGCAGCGCTCCTGTGACAGTTGCCGCCGGCTCTCACGCGGATTTCGGACTTACCTTCACTGCACCGCAAAGCGGCACCAGCAATGGATCGATCAAGTTCACGTTCTCATCCTCCGCACCGGTCAGCATTAATCTGAGTGGAACGGGAACCGATCCGCTCGCCATAGCTTCGTTGAACACAAGCCAATTGACGTTCGCGGCGCAGCCGCTCGGCACCACGAGCCCCGGCCAGGCGCTCACCATTACCAATACCGGTTCGGATATTTTCAATCTGACTGCCGTTACCGCGACGTATCCGTTCTCGCAGACCGGATTCACCACCACAACTTCTATCCGGCCCGGCAAGTCGTTAACGCTGACGGTCAGCTATTTTCCAACCGCGCTCACCGCGCAGTACGGAGAACTGCAGCTCACCTTCAATAGAGTTGCATCGAAGGTCGTCAATCTATCCGGCTCGGGATCGCCCGCAACCGCGCTCGGGATCATATCTTTTCCCACGCTTCCCAGTTCCACGCAGTCCTACGCATATCAGGCCCAGCTGACCTCGGCAGGCGGAGTCGGTGCGGTCGCATGGTCGCTCGCATCCGGCTCGAGTCTGCCCTCGGGATTGACTCTCTCGAGCTCGGGCACGATCACTGGAACGGTAGCCTCGACCGTCGCAGTAGGGAATTATCCGGTGACGGTGCAGGCGACAGATTCCAACGTGCCGCCCTCCACTGCAACTTCGGTCCTGACGGTCCCCGTCTACGCCAAGACCGGGTCGGCCTGCAACAACATTTCCTGGAATATCGCCGGAACGACGAATCCGCTGGTGCCCATCTCCGACCTCGGCACAAACACCTATCTCGGCGCGGAGGAAGGCGGACTCTACGCCAGCGGCAGCAATGCGCGCCCGTCCGATGACGACTCCTACGGCGTCGGCCTCGCGCAAGGAATTCAGCCGCTCGATGCCAACGGCAATCCAAGTCCGACCGGAAAATATGTGATGGTCTCGATTGGATTGTCCGCGCCGCAGCAGCTCTTCGATGAATTCGTCAGCTTGACCAATGGCGATACGTCGCTCAATCCGAGCCTGGTGATCGTCAACGGCGCGACCGGCGGTGCCACCGCGAATCTGCTGTCGAATTCGACGAGCGCCTTCTGGACCGTGATTCCCAACAATTATCTGCCCAACGCCGGCGTGACCGCGAAGCAGGTTGTCGCAGCGTGGGTCAACGACGTTGACGGAGGCCCTTCGGGAACCTTCCCAACCGACATGACCAACCTGCAATCGCAGCTCGAATCGATCTCGCAGATTCTGCTGACGATGTTTCCCAACATCAAGGTCGCCTATTTTTCCAGCTTCAACTACACGGGATATTCGAACGGCGTCGCCAACCTCGATCCCGAGCCCTACGCCTACGAGTCGGGATTCGCGGTGAAGAACGCGATTCAGGATCAGCTCAACGGCAACGCCGACCTCAACTACAACCCCGCGCTCGGACCGGTCGTAGCCCCGTGGATGTCCTGGGGTCCGTACTACTGGACGAACGGCATGATCCCGCGCAGCGACGGCCTGGTCTGGACCTGCCAGGATTCGAAGTCAGACGGAACGCATCCCTCGAATCCAGTCGGCCGCATCAAGGCCGCCACGCAGCTTCTCAACTTCTTCAAGACCGACGACACAGCCACGCCGTGGTTCCTGGCCCCGCCGAAACAGTAAAACGTTCGCATCAGCGCGAGGGAGATATAGACGATAACTGCCGACGACCGCCATCTACTCTGGCATAATGCTGCCGTCGGAAAAGAGCCATGAACTACGCCAAGGGCGTTCTCGGCGCCATAGCTGCATTGTTCATTGCGGAGTTTGTGTTTGCCTGGCCCTTTCTCAGCAGATCGAAAGCGACCGGGCTCGCAGCGCTGGTCGGCCTAAGCGTGGAGAGCCTCTTCTCACCTAGATTCTGGATTGTCGCGATACCAGCGTTCGGGCTATTCTTCGCGGCCAGTCGCGGCCGTACTATCCTGAGACTGCTGTTCTTCTGGATCCCTACGCTCGTTGTTTCCGCAGTGGGCTTTACATTCCTCGGGTTATTCGGTTACCTCGCGGTAATCTCCAGATATCGGTGATCCTCGACCGATTCTCAGGTCGTTCGGCGGCTCTATTTCGACCACGGAGGGGTTACCCCTGTCATGCGCGCATAAGCGACAAGCTGCCCCATGTGCTCGTTGCAGTGAATGATCAGGCGGAGATAGACGGCGTCGGCTGTCGTGCTTCGCTGGAAAAACTCAACCTTTCGCTCCAACTCCTTGGGGGTTTCCTTGGCCCGCGCGTCGCGCGCAGCATCTAACGAACGCTTCAGCCAGGAGATCACGTCAGCCTTTGCCGTTACCGATTTCTCAAAGCCCGGTTTGATCTCAGATGGCATTATCTCCTTTCCTACAACGCTCAGATAATAAAGATTGGCGACGGCGATGTGCATGTACACCTCACTCGTTGAGCGCACCCCGGCCGCCGGCCGCCACCCGAACTTATCTGCGGGCGTGGCCTGTGCCAAGGCCAGCAATTGACTGGTTACATGCGTCAACTCGCCGTCGTAGCCCTGCCCAAGTCCCTCTGGAACGTTCTGAGCGATCACCGGTGAAACCAGACAAACCAGTAACAGCAACAATTTCGTCATACAAACTCCTCGCAGCATGCAGCGTCGAATTGTACTTGAATGGCCGCGAAGTACGCATCAGGCTGAGCAATCCGGCAGTTAAGAAGAAGCGATCCCAGCTTCCCTTTGGCGGACGATCCGCTCCGAACGAACTGCGGCTTCAACCCCTGACCAAGTCCACGCATTCCAGATGATGATCGAGGTGCACACCGTTTCGATCGTCCCGAAGAAAATGTACGACGGAAACATTTGCTCGTGCCAGGCACCCGTGGCCAAAGGGTAAACGAACTGCATCGAAACGACGGCTAAAGTCTCAATGCCACCTGCAACGATGTTCGCCAGCCGGTTCGCTCTAAACGGAAGCAGTCGCGACGCCAGAATCATGGCGATCGGTATTTCCATCAAGACCGCTGACCCCAGCAGAGCCCACTGTGGGAGATGCGGGGCTGGATCTTGCGAGCCAACAATAAAGAACAGGGCAAGCACGTCGGCATACAGATAGTTCAATAACGCGAAGAGCCACAATTGAGACAACCGCTCCTTTGTGTCATGCATGTCACCCTCTTATTAATGCAGGATCTAGGTTGCGCTCCTGCGCTCTGTATCGTGCATTCGGGCACTCTGGGAATACGGGCGAGAACATCAAAAGGACGCAAGATACGAGGAGTATCCAAAACTTACTGTGATTGAGATAGCTACACCAATCCGGCAACAGCACCTCTTGCGTCTTTTTTGGGCACTCATCCGTATTACGAGTATGGTGGGGGCGACCGCACTATCGCTGGAGGGGCTTGTGGCCGTGGATGAGGACGTGGTCCGGCTTCGCCGGGGCGACCTGGACGCTCTCTCGGAGCTGGTTTCCCGGTACCAGAACCGGCTGTATCGGTACCTGCTGCGCATCGTGCGGCAGCCCGCCGAGGCGGAAGACCTGTTCCAGCAAACATGGTTGAGAGTGGTCGAGAAGATCCGCTCCTTTGATGCAAGCCGCAATTTCGACTCCTGGCTGTTCACGCTGGCGCGCAACCTGGCCATCGATCATTTGCGCCGGATTCGTCCGCAGAGCCTTGACGAGCCGCTCGCTGAGCCGCTCGCCAACAGCTGGCAGAGCGAAACCGTGGCGGACCGGCTTCCGAGTAAAGACCACACGCCGCTCGATCAGGCGCTCGCGGCCGAGCGCCGGACACAGATCAGCGAGGCCATGACGGGACTGCCGATGATCTATCGCGAAGTTCTCACCCTGCGGTTTGAGGATGAAATGAAGATCGAGGAAATCGCGCAGGTGACAGCGGTTCCGGTGTCAACCGTGAAGTCGCGGCTGCGGCGTTCGCTGGAACAATTGCGTTACGCACTGGAAGAACAATATCCCGGAGCAGTATGGCTATGAGCGAGCACGACAAGATTCGAGGACTGCTGCCGCTGGCCGCAGCCGGCGCGCTGACGAGCGCAGAAGAAAAGCAGGTTGCCGAGCATGTGCGCTCTTGCATCGCCTGCTCGAACGAGTTGGAAGCTTGGCAGCCGATTACGAGCGAACTCCGCCGATTGCCGACGCCCCAGCCTTCTTCGTGGCTGGTGCGGGCCACGCTGGCGCGTGCGGAGGCGAGGCTCGCCGAACAGGCCGAGCACGATTGGAACCGCCGCGTACTGATTGTTTTGGTGGCGTTTGCGTGGCTGATGACGATTGCGAGCTGGCCGGCTTTCCACTTTGTGAGCGGACGTTTCGGGAACTTGCTCGGGCCGATGTTCACCAGCACATGGATCAGTTTTGCCGCGTTCACCGCGCTAGGGTGGCTCGCGGGAGGCGTGGCCGCAGTGATGCTGGCAATCCGGCAGCGCGGCGAAAGGAGGCTGGCATGAGCCGCTTCACCAAAGAATTGCGCGTGATTCCAAAGGCAGCGTGGATCGTTGCATGGCTCGCCTATTTGTGCACCACGGTACCGTTGTTCTTCTTTGTCGTACCAACGGATCCGGAGATGGGCAAATGGCCGCGTTGGGGTCAAGCGCTGCTCATTTACGGATTTATGCTGGTCCTGGTGGCTTGGGTTGCGCTCGTCGGATACGTCTACGGCGATGCGAAGCGGCGGCAGATGCGGCCCGTACTGTGGACGCTGCTGGCCATCTTCATTCCTGATGCGATCGGGATAATCTTGTACTTCATTCTCCGCGACCCTCTGCCGAAGCCGTGCCCCAGCTGTGGGCATGTCGAAAAGGCGAGATTCCCATTCTGTCCGCGCTGCGGCGCTTTGCTGCAACCAACGTGCCCGAAATGTAATAAGCCCATTGAGCCCACTTGGGCGAATTGCGCGCATTGCGGACAGCAACTGCCCGAGCCGGCGACGCGAGCTACACAAAATCCCTCTGTGGCGACGTGACGCCGTGCGTCTTCTCGATTTGCATTCCGAGCTGTAGAAAAATGCTTTTAATCCAAAGCAGATGTATCGGTGATGATTCTGCCGCCCGTTACGGTTTCTTCTTCCCCTGCTGTTGCAGCGCCTGTTCTGAGTCGGCAACGGCTTTGCGGAATTTTTCAACCGCAGTCACTTCGGGGGCGCGCAAACAATCTTTAGCCACGTAGCGCCAGGCTGCGGGAGCGTCCAGCGGATCGGTCACGTCTCCGCGATAGACGGTGAATGAATCTTCCGAGGGGCCGGCCTCATTGCTCACGTGCGGACCGCGATTCGGCGGCTCGGCGCTGGGATCGCTGAGCGGCGGAGCTTGTCCCTGTTGCGCTCCGATGCGAATAGTGTCGTCGGTGCCCTGTCCAAATCCAGGACGCCGGTCGATCGGGCCGCCGGCAACCGTCGGGCGCGACGTCTTTCCGTTGCCCGTGCGGACCACGATGATCAGATCGGGATTCATGCCGTCCATCAGAACGTCATATCGTTTCCATTGCATCAGCGCCTTTTCGACACTGTCGCGAGCGGTGACATTCGCGTTCGGCTCGTCCAACGGTTCGCCCGCATCAGGATCGATCACAACCGCGACGGTGCGTGCCTGCAGAATGTAGCCGGGCAGGATTGCCTTCTTCTTGTCTTTGGCGATGGCGGGAACAGCTAGTACGAGTGCGAGAACCAGCAGGGAGAAGCGGCGTGCCGTCATAGGGGCCTCCGTCTTCCGGACCGGGACATTATAGATTGCAAAGAGGGGTCAGCTTTTTGAGAATTGGTCGACAACTATCAATGGGAACCCTACCAGAGATGTATTCCCGCCGGGACTGATAATAAGCAGCAACCGGCCGATCCTTTGGCAAGGCTTCGAGCTCGCGTGGCTGGCAAAGAGAGGTAGGAACTCGTGCGAGGGTTCAACTCCGTGTTCTCGATCAATTCGGCGAAGACAGGGGGCGGTTTGCCTCTCGCTATGCGGGCGCCAGCCAATAGCCCGAGAAGTGGAATCTGCTTGTTGAGACAACCTGAGGTCCCCTAGGCGGCTGCCGTCACACCGTCGGCCGCAACTCCACCTTCTTCGTCGTAATCGTCACATTCACCGCCGGCAGAACCGGCCGCGGATACGGCTTGCAGTACGCCTCCACCGTGATCGTCCCGGGCGTGCGCGTCGATTGCACGATCACCTGCGCCAGCCCATTGAAGAGGCTACGCTCCGGTTCCTTGTCCGACTCCTGGCAGTTCGGATCGCCGTTGCCCACGCCTATCAGCGCGGCTTCGCCAGAAACTTTGAAGCTGATCTTGTTGCCCGCTGTCGGAATCGCGCGGCCTTCCTTGTCGAGCACTTCCACCGTCAGCACCGCGACATCTTCTCCGTCGGCATTGATCTCGGTACGGTCGCTCGTCAGACGGATCGCCACCGGATCGCCCGTCGTCTCACGTTTTTCGGTCAGCACGACTTTGCCGTCCTTCGTGCCGCGCGCTTCGAGCGCGCCGGGCTCGTAGATCACGCTCCACTCCAGATGCTTCAACGACTCAACTTTCTTCGATCCCTGGCTCTTGCCGTTGAGGAACAGTTCCACCGAGTCGAGATTCGAATGCACCCACACCGAGATCGGCTCGCCCTCGCGCCCCGCCCAATTCCAGTGCGGAAACAAGTGCAGCACCGGATCCGATCCCCACCACGATTTGTAGTAGAAGAAATTGTCTTTGGGGAAGCCGCACATGTCGACGATGCCGAACTGCGAGTTGATCGACGGCCAACCATACGGAGTCGGCTCGCCGCGATAGTCGAAGCCTGTCCACGCAAATCCGCCCGCAAGCCACTCGCGCGCGGCATAGAACGTCCACCAGTCCTCCGCCACTTCAGACCAGTCGGTGTGGTTCACATCGTAGGCGCTCACCCAGTTTCGCGTTTTATCGGTCGAGTAAATTCCACGCGTGCAAACCGTGCTCGCAGTTTCTGTGCCGACGCCCGGCTTTGCGGGATGCTTCTTGTGCCAGTCGTCGATCACTTTCAGGTTGTAGTTGTATCCCATCACGTCGAGTTGCTCAGGGAAGTGTGTCTCGAAGGCTGCGTTGACAGCCGCGGTGCAAAGGCGTGTGGGATCGAGTTCATGCGTCCGCTCGATCATCCGATCGATTACGCGCACGCCCTGTGGCTGGTTCATCATGATCCATTCTTCGTTGCCCATCGACCAGATGATGATTGAGGGCGAATTGCGGTAACGCTTAATCATCACTTCCAGTTGCGCCATGCCTTCCGGGTTGTCGCTCATCATGCGTGTCTCGCACATCATCATCATGCCCATGCGGTCGCAGGCCTCGACCCACTCAGGCGTCGGCATGTTGTGCGAGGTGCGGACGGCGTTTCCCCCCATTTCTTTCAGGATCGCCAGCCGGTACCACTGCAAGCGGTCGGGCAGGGCCGCTCCGACCCCGGCGTGATCCTGATGGTTGCAGGTGCCCTTAAGTTCGACGCGCTTGCCGTTGAGGAAGAATCCCTTGTCGGCATCCCAGCGGACGCTGCGAATGCCAAACGTCACCCGCTCGGCATCGCGCGCCTTACCGCCGGTTTCGACGCTGACTACGGCGGTATAGAGATAAGGCGTTTCGGGAGACCAGCGGGTGGGATTTTCTATGTTCGCGCCGGCGGTAAACGTCGCGGAGCCATCAGCTGCAATCGACTGAGGCTTTGTGTCGACCGTTGCCACAACTTTGCCCCCCGCATCGAGGATCTTCCAGCGCACGAGGCAGGTTTCGGCATCTCGTCCTTCGTTCTCCACAACCGTTCCCAGATCCAGCCAACCGGCATTGCCCTTGGTGTGAGGTGCGGATCGCACGTAGCTTTCCCACCGCGCAAGATGCAGCGCATCAGTTTTCGTCAGCCACACATGTCGGTAGATACCAGCCCCTTCATAGAACCAGCCGTCGCCGAAGCTGGCGTCCATGCGGACCATCAGGTAATTCTTTCCGCCATAAGTCAGGAAATCGGTGAGATCGAAGCAGAAGGGCGCATAGCCATTGTCGTTGCGGCCGATGAAATATCCGTTCAGAAAGACCAGCGCATCGCGGAAGGCGCCATCGAACTCAATGGAGATGCGCCGCCCCTCATCTTCTTTCGGAATGTCGAACACCCGCCGGTACCAGCCGACACTCGTCTCCGGATATCTCCTGCCGAGTGGCTTGTATCCGTGCGACTGCTGTTCCTCGTCCCACACGAAGGGCAGTTCGACCGCCCAGTCGTGCGGCAGGTTCAACATGCGCCATTTCGAGTCATCGAGCTTCGCGGTAGCAAAGTCGAAGTCGCCGGATTTCGAGAAGTCTCCTTGTCCCATGCCGAATCCGAGGTCGCGCCGCGGATCGTCGCCGTTGCCGAACATGAATTTCCAGCCGAAGTCGAAGAGCAGCCGCTCGCGTGGAGCGACGGCACTCGAAGCCTCCGCCGAGGGAACATCCCCATAATGGGCGAGCAAAGCGTTGGCGCGTTGCATCGAGCTGGGAACCAGGGTGGAAGCGGAGAGAACGAGTCCAGAGCGAAGCACATCACGGCGGGTAAACGATGGCATCCTTTGCCTCACGAGAAACAGGAATGAAAGTCCCGCGTCAGAGGTCGCAACAAGAGAAAAAATGAGGCCCGCGTCAGCGGAACCTCGCATTATAAGCGCTGGCAGCGCTCAGAAGTTTTTACTTGTGCAACTCGATGGAGACGACGTGCGGCGCCTCGGATGGCTTGGCCGACTCGACGTATTCAACCTTCGCCGGGCGCCCCTCAAGATCGCTGCACGGCTTCAGTTCTCCACTCGGCTGAAAGCCGAGTGCGCTGAACGGAATCTTGTAGTAGTTGTCGGTGTGGAGCTCCAATGTCTTCGCTCCAGCCTTCACTGCCAGGTCCATATCCGACGAAGAATCGCACCGGACATTCTGCAGCACTCCGGTCACGAAGCGATGCGGCCCTTTTGCAACGAAGTCGCGATGCACCAGCCGCGGCGGATTGCTCACTTCCGGAACGTCGCCGCTCGCATCTACTGTGGTTTGTTCCTCACTCACGCGTTTTTGTTGTTCGGCGAAGCGCTTCTGGCTTTCGGCGAACTCCTGGGTGCGCAGGAGGGCATTATCGATCCATTGCGACTCCTGCGGATTTTTTGCCACTTTCTGTGCCGCCTGCAAGACACGCACGGCATTGTCGGCCTGGCCCATTTCCATCAGAATGTTCGATACATTGACCCGGTACGAGGCCTCGCTTGGATCGAGCGTAACCGCCGTCAGGGCCATCATGCGCGCTTCGGGCAGATCGCGATGCTGCTGCCCCAGGCATACCGCCAGCCGGTCAAAGGCCGGAGCGAAGTTGGGGTTGAGCTGGGTCGCCTTGCGCAAACTCGCTTCCACGGCTGCCTCGTCGCTCGCCGCGCCTGAGGCTTGCATCGAGATGGCGGCAAAGTAGTAGTGCGCGAGATAGCTCCGGGAGTCCAGTTGCACGGCCCGCGCATACCACTTCTTCGCCTCTTCCAGATGCCCTTCGTGGAATTCGATGAATCCCATGGTCTCTTGTGCCTGAACGTTCTTTGGATCCTCCTGCAGCACATGGTCGATCAGCGCGCGGGCATCTTTGGTGCGCTGGTTATAGGCAAGGAAATCGGCGCGCAGCGCATCGGACTGCGGCTCCGTCAGCGGCTGTACCTTGAACGCCGAGTCGTCGACCTGGGTCTGCGTCTTCATCGTGAACGTCTGGTACTGGCCGTGTTGAACGTAACCGTCCAGCACCTTCTGCATCTGATTCAAATCTCCGAAAGCCGTTGTGGCGGCGGTAATCGGATCGACTTTCTTTGCGAGCAGCTCTCCGTAACTTTGCAGGCGATTCGTTTTGTCGCTGAAATCCTTATGCATGATGTAATGCACCAGCGCCCACGACTCCGCGTAGAAAATGGAGCCTTTGTTCTCTTCGTGGTAGTAAGGCGAGTTCGCGTCGACGGCGAACAGCGTGGGCAAGGGCAGCAGCCTCTGCTGCCGCAGGAACAGGAGGTCCTCGGGACTCGGCTCCCCGAACTGAACGTCTTTCTCGTGAATGTCGCTGTTCTGGTAGAACTCGGCGAGTCCTTCATTGAGCCACAGCGGCAGCCACTCGGCGCCTTTCGAAAGAAGCAGGTGCGTGTATTCGTGATAGACGACCGAATACGGATGCTCACCCTCGGCATTGAGCCGCATCAGGACATAATTCTTGTCCTGCGCCCGCAGGAAAAGGCCTCCCAGTTTCAGGGAACCTTTGGCGAGATAGGCCTCCGGCTCCAGAGCGCGAAAGTCTTTCTCGTCTTTGATCGCGAGCACGACAATCGGAGCGTCGGGATCGATCTGAAGCTTGGGGAACAATGCGTGAAATACCGACCGCATGCGCTCGAACTGGTCGGCAACCTTGCGCGCGTCCTTCTCGTTGGAGTTGGTTGCGACCACGAAGTGCGGGCTGGAAACCTGGATCCAGTTCTCGGCTTTATCGCGGGCGAATGCCTGCCAGGCGAGGAACAGCGACAGCAGCAGCACAATTCGTTTACACATGACGGCGGCGCACTAAAGAGATACATCCGAAAAACGCCGAAGTCAAAGGAAATGCCGGACCAGCGCGTTACCTTCGAGCCACCGCGATAACCGCTATTTCGGTTGCGGGTCGCCTTTCTCTTCCGGGAGTTCGCCCATCCCGACAATCTTCGAAGAGGTGCGGAATTTCTTGTAATCGCTATAGATGTTTTCTCCATCCATCTTATAGCCCTTCAAGAGCGCGACTCGGGCGTCGAGCTTGAACGTGAGGTGCTTCGGCAGCCAGACTTCATCGTTGACGCGAGTTTGCTCGAGCATCACGCGCGTGCCCTTATGAATACGGGCGAGGAATAGTCCGATTGAGACCGTGTCGACCGCTTCGACATCCATCTTGGCCATTTGCAGATCGCCTTGGTCGATCCATACGCGGCCGTGAAATTTTGTGAGAAACTTCGCGTCTTTCATGTGCGGCTCGAAGCCGGGACGCGGTTCGGCGTCGATCACCCAGGCCGGGCGCCCACTGACCATTTCCGTTCCGACGAGCGTGAAATTGTAGGCGTCGGCAATTTCCTTCACGAACTTGCGGCCGTCCTCGCGATCCTTTTCTTCCTTCTCCTCGCGCTTGCGGCGGTCGGCGTCGGACTCATTCTTCCGCTTGTCGATGATCTTCTGAATCTTCTCGTCTTGTTTCGCGGCTTCTTTGGCGTCGAGCGGCTTGTCGTCTTTCGCGGTCAGGCGCTGTACCTCTTCGCCGGCGATCTGGAGAACGTCGTAGGTCCGCTCTTCGGTGGACTTTCGGTTGCCGTTGCCGTCGAGCTTGTTCTGTACCTCGCGGTCGACGTAGGTGTAATCGCGCTCGCGCTTCTGGTTCTCCAAATCCTTGTCGGCGACAACACGAAACAGTTCCTGCATCTGCTGCTGCGAAAGCTTGCCGTCTGGACCGGGGGTGAGATCGGGGGCGGGAGAGGTGGCCTTGCCCGCAGGTTGGTTCGCCTCAGAAGCTGCCGGCGAAGTGGCGGAATTGTCTGCTTGCTGGGCGAAGCCTGTGCAACAGAAAGTGAGAAGCGCGACGAGCAGGAGGCGGGACCGCATGCAGGTATCTTAACTAAACTGGCGGGACAAAGTTGCTATCCGCCGGTAAAAGATGCGAACTCGTCACCAACTCCGTGTCTCTGTGTCTCTGTGGTGAAATTTGCCGTCAGGAGATTTCATTTTGCCGGAGAGTCTGTTC
Source organism: Candidatus Sulfotelmatobacter sp. (assembly GCA_035945695.1). GTDB lineage: Bacteria > Acidobacteriota > Terriglobia > Terriglobales > Acidobacteriaceae > Sulfotelmatobacter. Next base: position 164,538 of record DASYZZ010000007.1, read on the forward strand.
GACTGCCAGTTGCGTGCAGGCTCGGGTGATGGTCTGCTGGGCAAAGCTGTCCTCGACAAATTGAAAGCCGTAGCGGAAGGCCTGACGCTGCCGCACGAGCGCATGCACCTCGACCTCGCCCGTAGGCAACGTGAATTCCAGCCGCACCACCTCGCCCAGCGGCACCTCGACGCGCAGCATGGCCGAGACGCCCGATTCGCTGATATCGACGGTGTGTCCGCGGACGACCTGCTGGTTGCGGGCATAGATGCGGATGTCGATCTCGAGTTTGTATCGCGGATGGCGGCGCGCTTCTACGTATTCGCCGGTCTCAATTGGTGACAAATGACTGTGTACTCCCACGTCGACGCCCCTCCGGGCCGAGCATCCGGATTGGCGGCACGCTCCATAGCATAGCGCCAGATTCGACGCGCCGCGAGGAAACGCGGTCCGCGTTTCGGCCCCTGGATAACATCGGCATTCCGCTGAGGCGCTTTAGAGAGGATTTCTTACCACGGAGACACGGAGGCACGGAGAATCCAAAAGGAAGAGAACCTTCCCTCGTAGGGAAAAATGCCACTTTGAAACCTTGAAACGTTGAAACTTTGGATTCCCCTACTTGCCCTTATGCGCCTTGCCCAGGCACTCCGCTTCAAACAGGCGGTCGTCGACTCTGTGCAGCCGCTTGGCCTGTGCCTTGGTCAGCAGCGAATAATGCTTGATGTCGAACAGGTGATACACGATGAACCACACCGGCTTGTCGGTGGTCATCCAGTGTTGTGAGTCGAAGCGTTTCAGGTTCACCGGGACCGAGTAACGCCGCAGCGTGCGCTCGCGTCGCATGTTGAAGTAGGCGTTGAAATAGCTGAGCGCCAGCTCGCGCAGCGTGCGATAGACAGGCTCACGCCAGCGGCATCCGGTGTAGTTCGACTTCGCGACTGCGCCCCAGCAGCCGTCCTGGCGGTAGATCGCGATGACGTGATCGGTATCGTGCTCGGCTTCGAAATCGAGCAGCAGCGGAGGATATCCATTGGCGCGCAGCGCTGCCGCCGAGAAGATCGCCCCTTCCAGGCAATGCGAAGTCTGCTCGGCCAGCACCTTGCGCGGAGACCATGCCGTGTCTTCCAGGTGATACGGCATGTCGTCGAGAAACTTTTGTATGCCGTAGGGACTTTTCATGCTGCGCAGCTTGCGAAGTTCGGCGGGAGTGAATCCTGAAGCAGAAGTTCCGTTCGGATTGGCGCGCAACGGTGGCGGTTCCTCGCTAGTCGGTGACGATAGTCTTCTTCTTTTTGACCACGTTCCCCGTCGTTGCGTCAAATGAAATCGTGCAGCTGGAACCTTGTTCCTCGACGATCCAGGTGTCCCTTGGGCGCTGCTTCGCGTCAAGTTTGACATTGTGTTCTGCAACTGCATTCAACGCGTCGCCGCGAGTCATGCCTGGCGAGACCGCGTCGCACACCGACGCTCCGTGGCCGATGTGCGCGCCCGCGGGTTCGGCGGGCTTGCTGGGTGCCGGCGAAGTGGGGCCGTTCGGAAGGAATCCGATATAAGGACCGTTCGAAGTCGGAACCGCGGCGCCGACTGACGTTCCGGCAAGCATCTTGCGCCACAACTCCCGCCCGTCGGAGGTGAGGGCCCGCAGCATCGTTCCGTCCGGACAGGTTTCCTGCACGTACAGATCAGGCCCGTTCGCGCTGGGCACGGCTTGAATCATTTGCGTGGCCTTGCAGCCCGGAGTTGGCGCAACCGACCACAGGGTCGTGCCAGGTTTCATATCGCCCGCAGCGCGAATCTCAATCGAGGCATTGGCCGAGTCGCCTTCCACTGACGCCGTGAGCATCACGCTCGGAGAGGCTTCCCGCGCCGTCACCGTAACTTCGTCGCCATTGATCGCGACCTCGGCGGCGTAGCTCGGAGATATTTCCCAGCGCACGTTGGGGCGGATGCGTCCGTCCTTTCCGACAGCGCGGAAGGTGCGCGTCTCGCCGACCAGCATGGTGGCCTTGTTCGGGGATACGGTCAGGGTGGCGGGCACCTGCGCAACAACGCACAGCGAGAGAAGGATCGTCGAAAGCGCGACAATCGGAAAGCGATTGCGGAAGGGCATGGGCGCGAGTCCCTCCTAACCCTCTGGTGTACTCCGTCAAAGCGCGGCAGGAAAGTTACTTCGGAGCAGAGAAGTCGCGATCCGATTGCTTCAAGAAATGGCTTGCGCGGAGGCTTTGAGAACCGCTTTGGGGAGAAACGCAGCGGACCTGAACACTGGAATGCCGGACGATCCGGCGCGCGCTATCGGAGACTTAAATCGATTGGCAATTATCCCTTGACATCAAGTAGAAGATATGGCAAAGTATGGGCATGGATCGCAGACAGACCATACCCGCTCATCTTCGATTGACTCTGGAAACCTTTCTGGATCGCTTTCCTGATGATGAAACCTGCCTTGAGTATTTGAAGGAAAAACGCTATCCGAATGGCAAGGCCTATTGCGAGAAGTGCGAGAAGGAACGCAAGCACCATCGCGTAACGGGGCGTCCGGCCTATGCATGCGACTATTGTGGTTCCATGATCTCGCCCATGGCCGGGACCATCTTTGAGCATTCCAGTACTTCGCTGCGGAAGTGGTTCTACGCCATGTACCTGATGGGCAGTACTCGCTGCGGGATCAGCGCGAAGCAAATTCAACGCGAAACCGGGGTCACCTACAAAACTGCTTGGAGAATGTTCAAGCAGATTCGCTCGTTGCTGTCCGAACCTGACATGCAACTGGAGGGTACAACGGTCGAGATGGACGAAACATATGTTGGCGGGAGGCGTCACAGAAAGTATCAGGCGCGGCGTGGGCGTCCGTCTCCGAATGATCCAAGCAAGACTTGTGTAGTTGGCGCGGTCGAACGCAAAGGGCGCGTATTTGCCTGCGTCGCAAATGATGCGACTAAAGCCACGTTCCACGGCGTTGCGAAAGAGCGCGTGCTCCCGGAATCGGTGATCTTCACCGATGAGCATCACTCCTACACTGGACTCGACAAGATGGGCTACACCCATCAGCGGATTCAGCACAGCCAAGGCGTCTATGTGTTGGGCAACGTTCACACCAACACAATCGAAGGATTCTGGAGTCTGGTGAAACGCGGGATCGCTGGCGTCTATCACAACGTCAGCAAGAAGTACTTGCAGACTTATTTGGACGAATATTCGTTCCGATACAACAGGCGGGATCAGGGGAACCTGATCTTCACTTCGATTTTGGAGCGGGTTTTCGAGCGGGCTGTTTAATCGCCCGCTCAAGCATCCTGTCGAAATCGACAAACGTAAAAGGCTTTTGCGGCGTGTCACCCTCTGTTGTCTTGGCCGACGATTTGGGTTGATTCGCCATATACATCTTGCGTTAGCGCTGTGCTCCTTAGACCGGAGTGTGGCGCAATGGTGTCGAAAAGTCAACCGTTCAAAATTGATGAACTCATTGAGCTGATTCACCCGCGAGATGGGCACGAGAAGATTATCGCTATGGTCGAAGCCTATTTTGACGAGAGCGGCATCCACGACGGCGCACAGGTGTGCGTCATTGCGGGCTATTTTGGACGACAGAATGCTTGGCGCAAAATCGAGAGTGGCTGGCGCACTATTCTGCGAAAGTACAATCTTGAATTGGAGGACTTTCACGCGAAAGACCTCATCAAATCTCAAAATCATCAGTCGATGCTGCGAGAACTGGCAACCTGCATTACTAAGTACGACATATTCGCGATCAGTGCAGGAGTCATCGTGTCGGACTTCAAGGAGATGGACCAAGGGCATCGCAAATGGTTCACAGGTGATGCGGGGCGATCTGGCGGCACAGGTGCGCCGAGCAAACCCTACTTTGTGCCGTTCCAACTGTGTCTGCAAAAGGTGACTGACTACACTCCTGCGGGCGCGAAGGCTCATTTTTTCTTCGGCCTGGATCGCACTTTTTCGGGCTACGCGACTGAGTTGTTTTCGCAAATCAAAGACTCCGGTTATACCGTCAACTGGCAAACCAAAAAGCGGCTGGGCAATATAGCTTTCCCGTCCGCCAAGGAAACCCCGCAGCTTCAGGTTGCTGATCTGTTTGTGCATCTCACCTATCTGCACTTCACCGAGCGCAACAAAGAAAAGAACTGGGAAGTCAACGTCACTTCGGGAAGCCTCTTGCATCTATGCCTCGCCAAAACCAGAAGCAAGATGGATCACGTATTCCAGAACAATGAGTGCTTCTACTTGACCATCGAGAAGGCGAAAACGATCCTCGAAAAACACAAGGCCAAGGCAGCACCGAATTTTCTCCACTAAGCCCCGTCGCTGCTCTCCTTACTTGACGCGATGGGATAATTGCCAATCGATTTAACGACGAGATTTAAATACAGTGTAATCAATTGTTTAGGAGGAATAATTACCACAGGCCTCGAAGTCTGGAACTACTTTGCTTTTCAGTGGCTTACGTCTCGAGTGCACAAATAATGATGCAACCGATTCGCTGGGGCCTCTTGACAAAGCCCCCCCCCGGAAAAAGCCTCTCACTTCGTGACTTCGGACTTCGCAAAAATCTCGGTCAGTTCCCGCGGATGATCGACCATCACGTCCGGGTTCGCGTCGGCCAAAGTTTGCGGCGCGAAGCCATAGGTGACACCCACGGTCCAGAGTCCGGCATTGCGTCCGGTTTCGATGTCGGTGTGCGAATCGCCGACAATCGCGGCCTGCTCGGGTCGTACTCCTGTTTCGCGCAACAACTGGAGCGCGCCTTCGGGATCGGGCTTCTTGGTCTCGAAGCTGTTTCCGCCGTAGACCTGCGCGAAGAACCGCCGCAGCCCGAGAGCGTCGACGATGGCACGCGACGGATTCACAGGCTTGTTGGTGAGCACGGCGAGTTTTCGCGGATTGCCATTCGACGCGTTCTGAATCGCGGCCAGCGCTTCGGCAACGCCGTCGTACACGGTGGTGTGATCGAGTTTGTGCTCGCGATAGTACGTGAGAAAGAATTCCAGCCCTTTGCCGACCAGCGCCTCCTCGATCTGCTCGCCACCGAGCGCGCGCTTGATGAGTACGGGCGCCCCGTCGCCGACGTAGCTGGCAATGATGTTCTCCGGCAGTTCGGGACGGCCAATGTGGCGCAGGGAAGCGTTGACGGAATGAACAAGATCAAGCCGCGAATCAATCAGAGTGCCGTCAAGATCGAAGATGACCAGCTGTATGGAATGTGGATCGAATGCCCGATGCGTACGAATCATGTGCAATCCAAGAATAGCACTCGGCAATCAGCAGTCAGCCCTCAGCCACGGATCTGCGCGGATCTTCACGGATAAGTCTTTTTCCTTCTTTCTGATTTATCCGTGAGAATCGGTGGAATCCGTGGCTGGTTTTGAATTCTCTTGACGCATCTTATATTTCTAGTATTATCGAAATATGGCTGCACCTTCTGCCAAAGCCGCGGTCAAATCTGCCGAGCGCGTCCTCAAATACGCCGACATGTTTTCCGCCATGGGCAATGAGGCGCGTCTGCGGATTATGCAGATGCTGCTCTCGGCGCATCCGGAAGGATTGGTCGTCGCCGACATTCAGGGCGAGCTGGAAATTCCAAATTCAACGCTCTCGCATCATCTCGACAAGCTCCGCAACGAAGACTTGGTCGAAGTGAAGCGTGAAGGCACCTTTCTCCGCTACACCGCCAATACCGCCGCGCTGCAGGAACTGTTGCAGTTTCTCTATGCCGAGTGCTGCACGCGCAACAAAGCTCTCAAGCCGCAGGACATTGTTCAGATTTGCAGATAGGAGCCCTTCTATGAGCACCACGGAAACGGATATCAAGGAAGTCGTGAAACAGAAATACGGCGAGGCCGCTTTGCGCGTGAAAACCGGAGGCAGCTCGTGCTGCGGCGCCGCACCCGCCACGAGTTGCTGCGACCCGATCACCAGCGATTTATACGACGTGTCGCAGATTGGGCAGATTCCCCAAGAGGCCCTGCTGGCGTCGCTCGGCTGCGGGAATCCCACAGCGCTGGCGGAACTCAAGGCGGGCGAGACGGTCCTCGATCTCGGATCGGGCGGAGGCATCGACGTTCTGCTTTCCGCGCGGCGGGTTGGGCCGACCGGTAAGGCCTACGGCCTCGACATGACCGACGAAATGCTCGAGCTCGCCAATGAGAACAAGCGCAAGTCAGGACTCGAGAACGTGGAATTCCTGAAGGGAGAGATCGAGCACATTCCGCTGCCCGAGAATTCGGTGGATGTGATCATTTCGAATTGCGTAATCAATCTTTCTGCCGACAAAGATAAAGTGCTGCGCGAAGCGTTTCGCGTGCTGAAGCCGGGAGGACGCATTGCCGTTTCCGACGTCGTGACCCGCGGCGAGATGCTTCCCGAGATTCGCCAGAGCGTGCTCGCCTGGGTAGGATGCATTGCCGGAGCGCTGGAGGAAAACGAATATCGCGGAAAACTTTCGGCGGCAGGCTTTGGACAAGTCGAAATTGAACCCACACGCATCTACCGCGCCGAGGATGCGCTTGAATTTCTATCGGGCCAGCAGATTCCCTTGAAGCTCGATCCCGCGCAGATCGACGGCAAGTTTATGAGCGCGTTCATCCGCGCGGTGAAACCAGGCGCTGCCAAAGATTCCTGCTGCGCTTCGACTTGCTGCAATTGAGCTACTACCATGCCGCGCCACTACAACGTTCTGTTCCTCTGCACCGGCAATTCCGCGCGCTCGATTATGGCGGAAGCGATCCTCAATGCGAAGGGTGCGCCGAACTTTACCGCCTACAGTGCGGGCAGCCATCCGGCGGGAAAGGTTCGGCCCGAAGCTCTCAAGGAAATCGAGGCGGCGGGACTTTCGACCGACGGTCTGCGGAGCAAGAGTTGGGACGAGTTCGAGAGGACCGGCGCGCCCCAACTGGATTTTGTCTTCACCGTTTGCGACAACGCGGCGAAAGAAGTCTGCCCGGTTTGGCCGGGACAGCCGATGACGGCGCACTGGGGCATACCTGATCCGGCTGCAGTGCGCGGCAGCGGGGAACAGCGGGCGCAGGCTTTTCGTGAGGCCTTCATTTCTTTGGATCGGCGGATCAGTCTCTTTTTGTCCCTGCCGCTCTCGACGCTCGACGAGATGTCGCTCAAGAAGGAACTCAACAGAATCGGAAAACAGCTGTCGTCGTCGTTTCCAACGCGTTCCTGAGGAGTAAGACAATGAATTCAGGAGTCTCCTCGAAACTCAGCTTTCTCGACCGCTACCTGACGTTCTGGATCTTTGCCGCCATGCTTGTCGGCGTTCTCGGCGGCTGGAAGATGCCCGGCATCGTGCCCTTCCTGAACCGCTTCAGCGTGGGGACGACCTCGATCCCGATCGCGGTTGGCCTGATCCTGATGATGTATCCGCCTCTGGCCAAGGTGCGCTACGAGGAAATGGGCGAAGTCTTCCGCAACAAGAAAATCCTGGGCCTCTCGTTGCTGCAGAACTGGGTGATCGGCCCGGTGCTGATGTTCGTTCTGGCGATCACGTTTCTGCGCGGCTATCCGGAATACATGGCGGGACTCATCATGATCGGGCTGGCGCGCTGCATCGCCATGGTCATTGTCTGGAATGAACTGGCCAAAGGCGACACCGATTATGCTGCCGGACTCGTCGCCTTCAATTCTGTGTTTCAAGTGCTCTTCTACTCGGTCTACGCCTGGATCTTTGTGACCAAGCTGCCGGAAGTGTTCGGACTGCGCGGCTCGGTTGTGGACATTTCGATTCGCGATATCGCCAAGAGCGTTTTCATCTATCTCGGGATTCCGTTTGTGGCGGGCATGGTCACGCGCTTTGCGCTCCTGCGTGCGCGCGGCCGGGAGTGGTACGAGAAACGCTTCATTCCGAAGATCAGCCCCATCACGCTGATCGCGTTGCTGTTCACGATCGTCGTGATGTTCTCCTTGAAGGGCGGCTACATCGTGCGGCTGCCGCTGGACGTGGTGCGTATCGCGATTCCGCTTCTGATTTACTTCGTGGTGATGTTCCTCGTGTCGTTCTATATGGGACGGAAGCTCGGAGCGGATTATTCCAAAACCGCGACGCTCTCGTTTACCGCGGCCAGCAACAATTTTGAATTGGCGATTGCCGTCGCTGTGGCGGTCTTTGGAATCAATTCAGGGGCTGCATTTGCGGCGGTGATTGGGCCGCTGGTCGAGGTTCCCGCGCTCATTGGCCTGGTCAATGTGGCGCTGTATTTCCAGAGGCGCTATTTCGCAGAGATGGTTACTGCTTGATTAACCACGAAGGACACTAAGTCACACGAAGGAAATCTTTCGAACCGTTTGTGCGACTTCGTGGGCTTTGTGGTTGGAAGTCCGGACTCAAGTGACGATGGTCACGTGGTCTGACCACGATCTGCTCAATTTTTCAGCCTTCCGGACTTTTCCAACCTCCTGTTCCCATATACAATCCAACAGGTTCCACGCGTTGCGTGGAATCGCCGCAACGCTGGTGAGAATCTAAACAGTGAGGAACCGGAATTCGGATGGCCACTACAAAAACCGATCCCAAGCTGCCCCTCGCCGCCAATGGCGGAAAAAAGTCCAAGTCTTATGACGGACTTAGCCGCGAGCAGCTCATTAAAGCCTACCGGCTGATGTACACATCCCGTCGTATCGACGACCGGGAGATACTGCTCAAGCGCCAGCAAAAAATCTTCTTCCAGATGTCGGGGGCCGGCCACGAGGCCATCGGTGTTGCGGCCGGACTAGCGCTGAAGCCGGGTTACGACTGGTTCTATCCTTATTACCGCGACCGCGCGCTGTGCCTGGCTCTGGGAGTCGAACCCTATCAGATGTTCCTGCAGGGAGTTGGCGCGGCGGATGATCCCAGTTCGGGCGGACGGCAGATGCCCTCGCATTGGAGCTATCCGGAGCTGCATATTGTGACGCAGTCGTCGCCCACGGGATCGCAGATTCTGCAGGCGGTGGGATGCGCCGACGGCGGACGTTATCTGGCGCGGCACCCGAAATCCGCAGAGATTCCATCGGATTCCAAAGACTACCGGCAGTTCAAGAACGTCAGCTTCCAGAATGACGAAGTCACTTACGTTTCCCTTGGCGATGGCACGTCGAGCGAAGGCGAATTCTGGGAGGCGATGAACGTCGCCGCGCTGGGCAAGCTGCCCATCATTTTCTGCGTCGAAGACAACGGATATGCGATTTCGGTGCCAGTGGAAGTGCAGACGGCCGGCGGAAGCATTTCGCGTCTGGTGTCGGGATTCCCCAATTTCCATTTCGAAGAAGTCGACGGCACCGATCCAGTGGCGAGCTACGCCGCGTTTACGCGCGCCGCCAAGTATTGCCGCGAAGGGCATGGGCCGGCGTTCGTGCATGCGCACGTGATCCGTCCGTATTCGCACTCGCTCTCGGATGACGAGCGTTTGTATCGTCCGGATGCCGAGCGCGAGCGCGATGCGCAGCGCGATCCGGTGACGCGCACGCAGATGTTCCTGCTGCGCGAAGGCATTCTCGACGACAAGGGAATCAATCAGCTGGAAAAAGAAGTTGAGGCAGAGTTGCAGGTCGCGGTCGATCGAGCATTGGAAGCACTGCCTCCGGCGCCGGAGTCGGTGATGAATTTCCTTTATTCGCCGGATGTGGACGTAACGTCGCCGATGTTTGAAACGCAGCCGGTCGCTGCGGAAGCATCCGACGGCAAGAAACCTGCGGCCAAGACGATGGCCGATCTAATCAACGCGACTTTGCGGGATGAGATGAAACGCGACGAGCGCATCGTGATCTTCGGCGAAGACGTCGCCGACTGCAGCCGCGAAGAATATTTGAAGCGCAAGCTGGTGAAAGGGAAGGGCGGAGTCTTCAAGCTCACCTTCGGCCTGCAGTGCGAGTTCGGGAACGACCGCGTATTCAATTCGCCGCTGGCGGAGGCCGCAATTGTCGGCCGTGCTACGGGAATGGCGACGCGCGGGCTGAAGCCGGTAGTCGAAGTGCAGTTCTTCGACTATATATGGCCCGCGATGATGCAGTTGCGGGACGAACTGCCGACGATTCGCTGGCGCTCGAATAATGGATTCTCCGCGCCGTGCGTGATCCGCGTAGCGATCGGCGGATATCTCACCGGTGGCGCGATTTATCACTCGCAGTGCGGCGAGAGCATCTTTACCCACATTCCGGGATTGCGCGTGGTGTTTCCGTCGAATGCTCTTGATGCCGCGGGATTGCTGCGTACGGCGATTCGCTGCGACGATCCTGTGCTGTTCCTCGAGCACAAGCGGCTCTATCGCGAATCCTATGGGCGCGCCGCGTATCCGGGGCCGGAGTACATGATTCCATTCGGCAAAGCCAAAATCGTGCATCCCGGAACGGACATGACGGTGATCACCTATGGTGCTGTGGTGCCCCGCGCGCTGCAGGCCGCTCAGAAGCTTGAACGCGAGCAGGGAACCAGGGTCGAGCTTATCGATCTGCGCACGCTGAATCCGTTTGACTGGGAGACGATTGCAGCGTCGGTCGCGAAGACCAACCGCGTGCTTGTCGCCTATGAAGATACGTTGAGCTGGGGCTATGGCGCGGAGATCGCAGCGCGCATCGCCGAGAATTTATTCGATCAACTCGATGCGCCCGTTCGACGAGTAGCCGCAAAAGACACGTTCGTCCCGTACCAGCCAATCCTCGAAGACGCGGTCCTGCCGCAGCCGAACGACCTGTACTTGGCGATGAAAGACCTGGCGCAATACTAGGCAGGAACGTTGAAGCCGGCGGTCCGACCTGTCGAGTACGCCTTGAAGACGCGTTACGCTTCCAGTTTCAGTTCGTCTAGTTCCAGAAATTCCTGGATGATGGGCTCGGAGCTTTTCTCCATTTCGGAGTAGGGGCCGAAGAAGATGGCCCGGCCTTCGTGGAGAAAGACGATGCGGTCCGCAAGCTTCTTGGCAAGGCGCATGTCGTGGGTGACCACGATGCTGGTCAGGTTCAGCTGGATCTTCAGGCGCTTGATCAGGTCGCCGAGCAGCTGCGCCATCAGGGGATCGACCATCGTGGTCGGCTCGTCGTAGAGGACGCATTCTGGGCGCGCCGCGAGTGCGCGTGCAATGGCTACCGAGCGCTTCATTCCGGTCGACAGGCCGGACGGAAGCAGGTCGCGCATTTCCTGCACGCCGACCATTTGCAGCAACCCGTCGATAATCTGAAAAATCTGTTCTTCGCTAAGCTCCTGCGTTTCGCGGAGAGGGAAGGCGACGTTTTCGCCGACAGTGAGCGAATCGAACAGGGCACCGTTCTGGAAGACCATGGTGACTTTCTTGCGGATGAGTTCGAGTTGTTCTTCGCTGAAATCGGTAATGTCCTCACCGGCAACGATCACGCGTCCGGAGTCGGGTTTCAGGAATCCCATGATGTGGTGCAGCGAGACGGACTTGCCGACGCCACTCCGTCCAAGAATGCAGACGGTCTCTGCCGGCAAAACGTTGAAGCTGACATGCTCGAGCACGACATTGTCTCCGAAGGCTTTGGAGACATCGCGGAACTCGATGTAGGGAGCCGGATTTTGATCGTCGGGCATTCGCAGCGCAATCTCGAACCAGTTCGCGCTTCTTCACCTTATCAAATTTTGAGTGCAGGAATTCGGGCGACATGGGCAAGGTGTTAATGTTCCGGTTTCTTGGCTCGCTTGATCCGGTTTCCATGCAGACGTCGTAATCGTCGAGTGATCGGTCCACCACTGGGCGCTGTTATCGCGCGTGACTTCCTGCTCGCAGATCTCTGGGTCCTCGAAATTGCTTGCTGGTTGGCGCTTGGAGTTGCGGCTTGCCAAACGAGCGACGCAGAGCACGATAGTAATCATTGACGTGGTTACCACGATTAATCGTTACGCGATAGTTGTCCCTTCGTAATGCTGTGTGCGGCGATTGCAGAACTAAACTTCGCGGCGGGGGTTTACTCACGCATGACAAACAAAATCACGCAGTCACTCCTAGTCCTGGCAGTGGGTGGTCTGATGTTTGCCGGATCAGCCTCTGCTCAAACCCAAAACACTTCAGGCGCCGGCGCGGGACGGGTGGACCCTGGTCATCCGCGTGTGAATCAGGTGAACCGGCGTGAAACCAGACAGCAGAATCGCATTGCGAACGGCGTAAAAAATGGGCAACTCCGGCCCGGGCAGACCGCCCGCCTGGAACGCGGCGAGCAGCGCCTGCAGCACAACGAAAAGAGAGATATGAGGAAGGACAACGGCCATCTCACGAAGCAGGACCAGCGCCAGCTCAACCGCGAATCGAATCGCATGAGCAAGCGCATCTACGCGGACAAGCACTCGAAGTAAAGTCGCGTATTCTCTCCGACATTCATCCCCTGGCGCTGGCCTGATTCACGAGCACATCGGTTCAGTTGTGCTTTCGTGGCCGGCGCCAGGGGAGTGTTGTTTGTATATACGAAATGTTCCTGCAGGAACGTATCGTCATGACGAGGAAGGGTGTACGATTACGTCATGACAGCTAAGCGCAAGAAAGCAAAGCGGCAGTTGGCGCGGTCGCGGCGCGGGAAAGTGATCGAGCTGCACGCATCGGCGGATGACGATCTGTTGGTCCTGGCGGAAGAGGATGGGGGCGCAGACACGCGCTGGAACCGTCCACGGAAGCGGAGGATCTCGTTGCGGGTGGATGTCGAAGTGGTGGACTGGTTCAAGTCCAAAGGTCCGGGATACCAGACGCGAATTAACCGGATATTGAGAAGGGTGATGGTGGAGGGGAAGAGACGGGCGGGGGAGAGGTAGGGCGAGAAATGGGGCAACCGGCAAAGGGATTCAACGTGCCCCGTCCAGGTCGGCAGGAATCTGTTCAAACTTTCCGTATCTGAGGGCCAAGGTTGGCAGCACGAGAAGATTGAGAGCGGTCGAAGTCACCAGTCCGCCGAGAATGATGATTGCCATGGGGCCCTCGATCTCCCTACCCGGGGCCCCGCTGCCGATGGCGAGCGGCAACAATCCGAGACCAGTTACCAGTGCAGTCATGGCGATGGGCGCAAGCCGTTCGGATGCGCCTCGCAGCGCGGTGTGCCAGTTCCACTGCTCTCCCTCCACCTGCACGAGATGTTCGTAATGGGAGATCAGCATGATGGAATTGCGTAGTGTGATTCCAAAAAGGGTGACGAACCCCACCAGCGATCCGAGGGAGACATTTCCGCCGGTGGCGAGCGCTACCAGAACTCCGCCTACGAGAGCGAACGGGAGATTCACGAGTACGAGGAGCAGGTTGCGGTAATTCTGCATGACGATCGAGAGCAGGAGGACAATGCCGATTCCCGCGATTACCGCGTGCACGAGCAGATCCTGCTGGGAGCGTGACTGCTCCTCCGCTGTGCCGCTGAATTCGACATAGACTCCGGCCGGCATTGCCAATCGAGCGAGGCGCTGTTTGGCGGTGTTGACGAATCCGGCGACGTTACCTCCAGCCACATTGCAGGTGACCGATTGCACGCGCCGTGCTCCGATGTGTGAGATCAGGTAGCGACCGGAACTCTCGTAGACATCAGCAATCTGCCGCAAGGGAACGTAGTTTCCTTGTGGACTGCGAATCGGGAGAGAGGCGATGGATGAAATTGATTCTCGATCCTGAGGATTGAGAATCACGCTGACGGGGAAGACCTGATTGCCCTCATACACCTCGCCTACATCGTCTCCGCCGAAAGCAGTTCGCACCACATCCAAAACCTGAACAGGATCGAAACCCCAGCGCGCCACATCGGCCGGCCGCAGATGAACGGTAACCTGCGGCATGCCTGGCGGCGACTGGATCTGGACGCCTTGCGCCGCGGGAATCCTGGCCAGCATGCGGGCGATGTGGCGCGCCTGCTCGTCGAGTGTGTTGAGATCGGCGCCGAAGATGTTGACGACGACGGCCCCGGTATATCCAGAAAGAATTTCGTTAATGCGCTCGGTCAGGAATGTATTCACCGAGAAGGCCGCGCCGGGGAACTTAGCGAGATTTCTGCGAATGGCTGCGAGGGCCTTGTCGGTTTGCGCGCCGCTCAAATTGTCCAAGTCAACTTCTATCTCGCTGCTATGAGTACCCGAGAAATCATCGGAGGCTTCGGCTCGGCCTGCCCGTTGTCCGACCTCACGAACGTAGGGGATTTTTTTCAACGCGCCGGTCACCCGGTCGCCCATCCGGATGGATTCGTCCAATGACGTGCCCGGTACGGCGGTCATATGAACGATGAAGTGACCTTCGCGCAAGTCGGGAAGGAATTCGCCGCCGAGAAACGGAATGGCCAGGACGGCGGCAAACACGAGCGCCGCCACCGCGGCCATTACGGCATTTGGATGGCGATCGATTCGCGTGAGCAAGCGTTCGTACCGTTGTCTCAGCCAGTGCACAACCGGAGGATCTTCTGCGCGGAGGTCAGAGTGCGGCAGCAAAATCATCGCGAGCGCGGGGGTGACGGTCAGCGCGACTACGAGCGAGGCGAGAATCGCCCAGATGTAAGTCACGGCGAGGGGGGAGAAGATCTTACCGGCCACGCCACTCATCATCAGCACGGGAAAGAAGACCAGAATGACCGCAAAGGTGGCGTAAACCACGGCGCTCCGAACTTCAATGGAAGCGTCCAACACGACGCGAAATATGGAACGGGGCTCGGCGAGAGCACGGTTTTCGCGCAAGCGCCGATAGATGTTCTCGACATCGATCACGGCGTCATCGACAACTTCGCCAATGGCGATGGCAATGCCACCCAGAGTCATGGTGTTCAGCGTGTAACCGAGGCGCTCGATGATGATGGTCGCGGCGAGCAACGACAGAGGAATGGCCGTGCATGAGATTGCCGCGGTCCGGAAGTTAAACAGGAATAGAAAGAGGACGATGACGACCAGAATTGCGCCAATGATCAAAGATGTGCGCAGGTTATGGAGCGCGGTGTCAATGAATCGCGCGGGGCGAAAGATTCCCGAGTCCAGGTGAATATCTTGTTTTTCGAGCGCCGGGCGCAGTTCAGCCAGGGCGTTATCGAGATTCTGGGTGACTTGCAGCGTGTTGGCTCCATACTGAGCGGAGATCATCAGCATGACAGCGGGTTGGCCCATTACCGAGGCAGCTCCCAATCGAGGCGCGGCGCCTTCGGTGACGCGTCCGACATCTCCAAGCGTGAGATTGGCACCCTGTTGCTGAAGGACGACCGTCTTTGCCAACTCAGAACTGGTGGTCGCCTGTCCTTCGGACTGCAGCACGATTCTTTGATTTGGAGTCGTGACGAAGCCTGCGCCGCGAATGGCGGTAGCTTGCCTGGCAGCAGCAACGACGTCGTTCATCCCGATCTCGTGCCGCGTGAGTTGTTGAGGATCAATTTGTATCTGATACTGTTTTTCATCTCCTCCAAAAACAGCGATCTTCGATACACCCGGAACGGCGAGCAGGCGAAGCTTGACGGTCCAGTCGGCGGCCGTGCGCACTTGCATCGGCGATTTCGTTTGTGAGGTGAGCCCGACCGCCATAACAATGCTTGTGGAAGTGGTGAGTGGAGCGATCGCCGGCGTTATACCCGATGGGAGCGATCCTGCAACTGTAGCGAGACGTTCCGTCACGACCTGGCGGTCGAGGTAGATGCTTGTGCTGTCATCGAAGAGCACAGTAATTACAGACAATCCCTGAATGGAGGACGAGCGCACCGATTTCACGCCGGACACACCGTTCACTGCATTTTCAATCGGCTGTGTCACCAGCAATTCGACTTGTTCCGGGGATAGTCCCGTTGCCTCGGTCGGGATCACGACCTCCGGCGGAGAGAACTCGGGGAAAACGTCATATTTGGCTCCTTTGAGTGAGTAAGCGCCATATCCAAGCAGGAGGCATGCCAGAGCTACGGCTACGCCACGGTGCCGCAGGGACAGACGAACGATGGATGTCAACATGATTCGCTAGTCCTCCTGCTGTATCTGGCTGCGGAATTCTTCGGAAAGCAGCGCTTGTGCGCCCGCCGTAGCCAATTTCGTTCCCGGTTTGAAGGCAGGGCTGGGGACGAAATAGCCCCGGGAGACGCGATTGGCGGTTGAAATCTCGCGCCGCGAGAAGGTCCTGGATGATGTTGCCACGTATACCCAGGCTTTCCCCTGCCACCACACGATTGCGCTCTCCGGGACGATTGCCCCTTTCATGGCTCTCCCAACTGGAACCTGCACGCTGAGATTCATGCTCACGGCCATGCCGAGGTGGTTCGAAACGAGGTACAGAAAACTGATTCCCTGGATTTGAGGGTTTACCTGCGGCAGGGGCGACACTAATCTGGCGCGGATCAGAGTGTTTCGGGGCGCAGTCAGCGTCAGCGTCGCTGGCGCGTTTGCGACCTCACCTGGCGGGAAGACGACCTGCGCCAGAAACTCGCTCTGCTCCAGGACCGCGTCGAGGGTTGGACTGCCGTCGGAGACCCATTTCGCGACAGCATCTCCCCAGCGCTGGCGAATTGTGTCCAGTTGCAGCTTCGAGTCTTGCTGGTCGGCCGTCACCTGTGCCTGGTTGTTGCGATACGCGGCTTCAGCGGTTTGCATAGCCATCAGCGACATGTTCTGGTTTTCACCGTAGAGAGTCCTGGTCCGCTCATATTGGCTCTGGGATATAGACAGATCGACCTTGTCGCGATTCAGTTTTGTCTGTGCGGCAACGTAGGCGTTTCGCAGCGTTGCGAGATCGTTTACCGGCAGCAAAATAGCGTTAGCCCGCAACTCGTCATGGCTGGCCGTTTCTTTGAGAGGCTCGACTCGGATGCCCTCGCGCGCTTGTGTTGCCGGATCGAGAGTGATGATTGTGACGCCATTTTGTTCGAAAACGTGCGAGGGCGTCTTGACGGCCTCTTGTTCATCTTCATCGGTGTCGGAGTGGTTTGCAGACACGTAGACCGCCGAGGCTATTGATATCGCAGTGATCGCAATCAGAATTGCAAGGAGCCATCGTATGGGTCTGCTCATAATCATTTCCTCCTCGTTGCTGCGAGTGCAGCGGCGTGCGGCGACAAGGGCTGAATGTCGCCTGCTAAAAGCGGCCGCTGAACCGAGTTCTCCAGATCGCCAAGCGCTTGCTGAGCACGTACCACCGCGTCGAGTTCGGCGATTGCAGTAACTGCCGTCTGAAGTTGCGCGCCGTTGAGCGCTACTCGATCACTCTGTCCCGCATGGAACGATTGGTTTACAGATTCCTGTTGTGCACGCGATTGCTGCATGAGCCGCCTTGTTTGAGACAGCTGGTTGAGTTCCGCGATGTATCTGGCCAAGGCTTGTTCGCTGGCGGCGACACCGGCAGCCTGTACGGCGAGAACCTGGCTGGCCGCTTGTTGCCGGCGCGCAACCGCCTCAGCGATCGGACCCTGATTGCGATTGAAAACGGGAAGAACCAGACTTGTCGCAAGCGAAAACAGATGCGCGCCTTCTTCAAAGGCGTAAGTCGGGCCGAGATCGAAGTTCGGATATTGCAACGCGATCTGCAGCCGAAGATCGGCATCGGCCGCGCTGTAATTCGCAAGAGCTTCCCTGATATCGATGCGGTTCAGGACGGCGTCTTCCTGAATTTGAGCGGGCTTCAGCGACTCTGCGCCTGGAGGCTGATCCCAGTCTGGCCAGGAGATGCTGGCATTGCCGAGAGCTGAAACGGGGACACCGATCGCTGCGGCGAGCGAAGCTTGCGCTTGCGCGATTCGCCCCTGCGCCGACTGGACGGCCAGGAGCGCTTGCGTTTGCTGGATGCGGGCGGTATCAACTTCAGGCCGGGGAATCATGCCAACCGCAAGGCGCTGTTCCAGCAGTTGCACCTGCTCGGTACGAAGGCGATCTTCCTTTTTCAGCAACTGCAGGGTTCGATTGGCAGCCTCATATTCCAGCAGGGCGGCGCGAACCTGCGCGCGAACCGCCCATCCCGTACTCGCCAGGTTCCAGCGCGCGGCATCTGCGAGCAGTTGTGCTTTGGTTGTGCGATGTCGCCGCTTGCCCGCGGTTTCGATTGGAAGCGAGAAGCCGGCCCCTGCAAGCCATGGACTCTCGGGCGCCGTCTCTCCACCCAGGTCGGCTTGAATCGCAGGGTTCGGCATTGCATGCGCCGTGACAACTGCGGCCTCAGCCTCCGCGACCTGATCGCGGGCGATTTGCAAACTGGGGCTGTAGTAAAACGCTGCCAGAGTAAGCTGCGGCAAGGTCCATTCCTGAAGGGGCCACACTTTTGAATCCGCAGGCAGTTTGTCGCGAAGGAACGCTCGCAGGCCGTCGTCCTGTAGAGTGCGTGCGTTTAGAGAGCGGCCATTTTCGGCGAGCGAGATTGGTGCCGCATGATAGTGCTGAACCGCGCAACCAGCGAGCACTGTGGTGAAGAAAAGAGCGACGATGGATCTGGAAATCTGCATGGCTCCCCGCTGCGCAAAGTGGAGACGCGCCAAGGCACACGGGCCTCAGCAGTGCCGAGCACAGCAGAAAGCTTCAGATTCGAAGAGGAGAAAGACCTGGAGGCGGGGGACCTGTGTCGAGTGGCTCGGGGCTGACTCGAAATCCGCCGAACGCGGACAGGACAACATCCAGCAATTTCGACGGGGTGAAGAACCGGATGCACGTAGAGAGGAGCTTTGTTCCAAGCCGGAACGCCACCCCAAGAGATGCTGCAATAACGACAACCATGTAGTCCACATCCCGGCCGGTCTGGGCGGTGTGATCCCAATGATCGAACAACTCGGTGATTTGTCCTCCGAGCATGCCAGCTAAGAGAATCAAGGCCGCCGAATTGAGCAGCATCTTACGCATCGCAGTGGAAAGGAGTCTAAAGCTCCACGAATCGATCGTCAAACCCAGGGTGAGGTTCGAATTCGAAGATCACCTCTGGTCCGGAAGAACATGAAGCATTGGATGCCGAAGAGGCTTAACAAAGCTGCCCTTCCTTTTTCGTGACGGTGTGGGATGACCACGAGCGCCACTGCTGTGCCCTGAAGGTGAACTGATCGCCTTCTCGGAATGCCAATATTTTGAAAAAGAACATCAAATGCGATCAAGGCTTAACGTTCTTTCCCGAAAGGTCGAACCCTGAAAAACATGACCACACCTACCGGATGGCTTCCGTACTCTCTGACCAGGGTTCCGGGAGTTGAATAAACCGTCAGTTGCGCGCCCAAACCGGTCGCCAGGTGAGGGAACAAATCGAAATCCCTCTCGAAGCCTGCGGTGTAGGCTTGCACGCGTCCGACGATGCTCTCTTGAAAATTCGGAGGTTCGAACTGGTTCTTGAGCAGCAGTTCGTTTGTTCGATCGACGTTCTCGATGCGTCCCCAAACGCAGTTGCGCACCGCGAATCGGAGTGTGGACTCCGCCAGGTAGCCATTCCAGACGAGCCCGGTGTCGAGGCTGCGATTGCGTCCCCACAAGAGCGTGCTCGCCCAGTTTCCTCGAGGGATTGGCCGGTTGTACATGATGGACGCAGTCATTCGCTGCACATCTTCCGCTGGATGCAGCGCCTCGGGACTTGTCAGGTGCGCGAAAGAATACTGCGCACTCCAGTTCTGGGCAGGATTCACGGTTCCGCGAATGGACCAGGAATCGATCTTGCCCGAATCGATGTCCCAGCGGAACTCGTCAGGCTCGCGTCCGTGAAATCCCGAAGCTTCGATGCGAGCCAGCTTGTAGGCGAATCCGGTGGTGATAACGTCATCCGAAATGTGGGTTGAATCCTGCAAATGATGGCCGAGCGGGGCGATTGGATCTTCTGAAGCTGACGCGCGGTGTGGATAGGCAGTCGGTCCCATCGCCGGATCACCCATGGGGGCGAAGTAGAACGAAAGCAGACTCTGCGCGCCAACTTTCAGGTCATAGAGCGCCGCTAATTCCATGATGAAGTCGTGAGGATGTTGGCCGTCAACAATGGGCTTCCCGTACGCGGTCTCGCCTTGCTGGAAAAGTTCGGGATAGTACCGGCCGGTGATCGTGCCCGGCTCGAGACTCAGCATCACTCTTGCGGTAAGCGTTCCTGGTCCGAGTTGCCGCTGCGCCATGGGCATAAGCCAGCTGGTGGAAAAGACCTTGTCCGCACCGCGAGGGCCGCTCTGCTGGATGGCGTTCACGAAAGCCTCACCGTGGAACATCATCATCCACTTGCCCTTGGTGGTCATGAGCATCGGCGTGGGGGTTGAGTCTGGTTCGGCGCTGGTGCCGGAGGCGCCGTGATGAACGATTGCTTCAATGAAGGTCTCGGGTTGTTCGTTCACACGCTTTCCCGGCATCTGATTGTGATCCATGTTTTGCATCGCGCCGTGGGGCTGCTGTCCATTTGGGCTGCAGGGCGTTTCCATCCCCGGCATGGTCGGGCACAGCTGCTTTTGGGAATTAGGCTGGGATCGCTTTTGCTCGTTCTTATCCGACCGCTGTGCCGAAGCGGACAGCACCGTCAAGAGGGCCAACAAAAGAGAGAGAACACACATTTTCAAGCTTGCTGACATTCCGGGTCCTCGATTTTCCTGAGAAAGGCCAAAAAGGGCAGACGCTACCCGCATCCGTAAATCGAATTCAGGGAGGCGGAAGCGATCAGATACGAAGGACGGTGATCAGCGGAGGCGAGGTATTGAGCATCTCAGCCGGTGGGGTGATTATGGCGTCAAGCTCGCCGATCGACAGAGTGCTTAATGCGGGATCTGCTGTGGGATCAAGAGATGCCGGAGCAGCGCTAATCGAAGTCGCCGCCGGAACTTGATGTGCGGCAAAACAACAACTATGCATTGGAGAAGGATCGCGCATGGGCCGATGATGGCCGTGACAGCCGCCTTGAGCGTGGCTGGCGTGCTCTACTGAACCGCCGGGAAAAGCGAAGCACACCGTGGAGAAGCTGAAAACCAGGGTCAGTACGATCGCGAAGAACGTTGCTGGTCGAGAGCTGCGCATCCGGAGGTAATCCTATGATGCCATGCTGGGTAGATGGACGCCAAACCTCGGACTCGTACCCCGGCTCCAACTCTCGCCTGAAGTTTTCTGAGTTTTTTCCGGTTCGAGTTTTGCGCTCCGAAGGAATGAGTGGACCGTCGGATTCCCGATATGCCGGCCGACCCGCTGCGGGCAATGGGCAACGCTTGTAGTGGACGTGGTTCGGTAGATGAATTGGTGGAGGCGGCGGGAGTCGAACCCGCGTCCGAAAATGTCACTGGTCAAGAGCCTACATGCGTAGTCCAGTTCATGCCTTGGGCATTACCCCAAGACGTTCGCGGCGCGCGCTCAGAACGGACAAGAAACGCGAGCCGCTAGCCTGTGGTCTTAACCTCCCATCCCAGACGTAGAAGGGAAGAGCAGCTCGCTGTGCGACGTCCTTCGGAGGCCCGCGAGCAAAGCCTCCTGGGACGGCTGCCTAACTAATTAGGCTGCGTATGCCATCTGTTGATTGGCAATTATCATTTTGCACGCGATTACGGGTGTGTGCACCCCGGCATGCCTCTTGGCCGCAAGCATCTCCGTCGAAGCCGTGACGCCCCCACTGGTGGGATTGGCCATGCAAAGATCCACTTCCAGACTAGCATTGCCAGAGTGGAAGTCAAATCAACCAATCTATTCGATGCGCAAGCCGAAGTCATTGATTCATTGCCGATTTCTGCGCGCTTCCGTGCGGTGACGAAACAAAACAACGCAGCTGTCAAAACAATGTAAAAGTTCGGTTATAGGTAGCCCACCCGATTGACAGCCGATATGTAAGTTGAAGTACATTGCAGTCGCACCAGGCAATCGGTACGTCTTCCGTTATCTCCGCTCGAAGGTCCGTCCATTGCCGACATACCGGCCCTAAGTTCCACCAATTAGAAACGCCCACCTTCCTGAGGAGGAAAAATGCGAAGTACCGCTGCACGTCTGTTTTCGCTTGCCCTCACCTTTTGCCTATTTGCCTTTACTGCCCTGGCTCAGTCCCCGACAAGCCACCGGTTTCAATTGAAACCACCGCCAGTCATCACACACGGAATCAACACCGCGTCCACGAACGGCAGCAGCAGTGGCATTCAATTGCCGGTGTGGAACTACCGCGTCATGTCGTCGCGCGATGGGAATAAGTACTCCGGGCTGATCGTTGGCGCGCCGCCATCGACCATGGGATCCGCCGCTTCGGTCAGCGTGCCAACGCAGGTAATCCCGATTAAATTCGAATTCCAGAGCGTAGCGACTGCAGTGGATTTGACGACTGGCATCATCACCACGACGAAGGGAAGGGCGGAGTCCAACCCGACCATGCCTGACCCCGCCTGCTTTGCAGGGACAAACAACGACGTGCCGATCCGCCTGCTTGCGCAATCGCCGATGTTCAAGAACGCGGACTTCAACTTTGGAGGAACGGACGTCGGCACCACGCAGTACGTCGACGCCTTTCAGCGCGCGAATTTCTGGTCACAGATCGACAAGGACAACTATCACGTATTACTTTCGCCCATGCAGATTCTGCCGACGCTCGTGATCAAAGTGCCCCCAACCCAGGGTCTCTCGCTGCCGGCAGACATTTTCGAGCCCACGTTCTCTATGTGCGGGCCGGAGGGCCTCGTCAACATCTATTTCGTGGATGCGATGGTCGTCAATGCGATAAGCCAGATGCCCGGAGTGACGCCGGGAACATTCCCGATGCTCATGATGTACAACACGGCGATGCCGATCGGGGATCCGACGAATCTGGCGAACTGCTGCGCGGGCGGATATCACTCCGCAGCGGTCGAAGCAACCGGGCTGCAGACATATTCGCCATTTGATTTCGACGTCAGCGGATTCTTCGTCTCGTCGGCGAACGACACGGCGATCATTTCGCATGAAGCTGCCGAATGGATGAATGATCCTTACATCAACAACGCAACGCCTGCATGGGGAAATACCGGGCAGGTGGTTGGTTGCCAGGCAAATCTGGAGGTGGGTGATCCATTGACCGGCTCACTGGCGCCGAAGATTGCCATGCCCAATGGCTATACGTATAGCCTGCAGGAGTTGGCATTCTTCAACTGGTTCTTCGGTGCGCCCTCGGAAGCGGTGAATGGATGGTTTTCGAATAACGGGACATTCCTGTCCGATGCCGGTCCAGTTTGCCAGTAAATTCAACCGTTTACAGCGGAAAAGCCGCCTGACCGGGCGGCTTCTTTATTGGGAAAATCAAAATTATAATCGCCATTAATTAAGTTATTTAAGTTAACAATTGACATTATTAATAAAATGAGCTATTGTTGTTGTGCTTTTAACGGGATGGCATCGGGTAAGAGTTCCTAGTATGGAAAAAACAGGCAAAGATTGGCAGGAACTGACGCAGCTAACGCAAGGTCAGCCCATCGTGGTCGAGCGGGTCCGGCTGGTTGAGAAGGACATTGCGATCGAAGGGCGGTTCGAACTTCCGCAGCTCGCGAGACTCGACATGGAGGACCAGGTATTCGTGACCGCGTTCGTGCGTTCCCATGGATCCATCAAGGAGATGGAGCGCATTTTTGGCGTGAGCTATCCGACGGTGAAATCACGGCTGACGCGAATTGCTGACAGCCTGGAGTTTGTCGAGACCAATCCAAGGCCGTCGAAATCGGAGATCCTCGAACGCCTCCAGCAGGGAGAGATTACCGCCGAGGAGGCAATCCGTGAGATGGAGGCGCTGAAATGATTCCCTTCGTCGCTGTTGTCAGCTTGCGCAACCAGGAGAGCCGCACTTTCCGTCTGTGGGTTCCGCTATTCCTTGTGTGGATATTACTGTTGCCGCTCGCCATTCTGTTATCGCCATTTATTTTCGTCGGATGTCTCATTTGCCGCGTGAATCCTTTTCGCGGAGTCGCGGTCCTGTGGCAGGTTTTGAACGCGCTGGCGGATACGCAATTAGAAGTGGAACATCGCAGCGCCGGAATGTCTTTTCACATTTTGTAGGAGTCGACTATGAACGAACACCGCCGCCAGATTTTGCAGATGCTGTCGGAGGGCAAGATCAACGCCAATGAGGCCGAACGGCTGATCTCCGCGTTCGAAGAATCTTCGCGATCGAGATCGGCTGATGAAAGCCTATCGGCAGGGAAGAGCCGTCCCAAATATCTTCGCGTGGTGGTTGATTCCGAAGATGACGGCGGACACGATGGCCCGACGAAGGTGAACATCCGTGTGCCGATGCAACTGCTGCGGGCGGGAGTGAAATTGGCAAGTCTGCTGCCTGCGCAGGCCTTACATCGCGCGAACCATGCGATGCAGGAGCAGGGACTTCCGATCGATCTGACGCAGATCAGGCCGGAAAATCTGGAAGAACTGGTCGAACACCTCAACGATCTGACGGTCGATGTCGATCAGAAGGACGCGAACACGAAGGTGAAGGTGCGAGTTTTCTGCGAGTGAGCTTGCCTATACATGTATGTATTGCTTGACGTGCTATGCATGCAATGCAACAATTAGGTTGCGTCAAGCAGACGGAGGAGGCAGGCTCATGGCTGTCAGCGCAAGTTCAACGTCTGATCGAGTTAGGGAACAAGTTAGCCGTAACTATGTAGAGACCGCTCGTCGTCAGGGATTGGTGACATTCTCTGTCAATGTCGGCGAAGTGCAAAAAGAGTCGAAACTGCGGAACCGAGTATCGTTAGTCTGCAGCGCTCTGAAGTCGAGGAAGTTCCTGCAGGCGAATGGGTTGCGTCTCATCTCCGAAAGCGGGCCGCCGTCTGGTCTGAGTACCACGGTTACGTACACCTACGAATTCGTTGATGGCGGGGATTCAGCAGGGCCGCGCTCGCCAAATGGCCTTGGTGGTACGCCGCAATCCAGGCAGGCAGCATGGGAGAAACTCCGCGGTGCATTGAAAGACGTCTTCGCCGAGTATGGAGGGGGCGAAGCCTATTTACGCGCCGAGCGTGCGTCTTTCCGCGACGCGGATGAACGCAAATGAGCCGGATCTATTGGGACTCCATGCTGTTTATCTACTGGCTGGACGACAACCCGCATTTTGCCAAGCGGGTTGCGTCGATCCACGCCCGCATGAGTGAACGCAGTGATGAACTCATTACGAGTGCGGTTACAGTGGGTGAGGTTCTGGCCGGCGTGTATCGAAAAGGGCCAATGTCTAGGGTAGATGAGGTCCGCAACGCCCTGGTAAGCCTGTTGTCGGAAGTTGTGCCCTTCACAGCCGACACAGCCGATCACTATGCGAGGATTCGCGGCACCCTGAACGTCGGTTCACCTGATGCCATTCATCTGGCCTGCGCCGCTTCAGCGGGCACCGATCTATTCCTAACCAACGATAAGAAGTTGCTGGGTAAGATCATTCCTGGCATCCAGTTCATCGCCTCACTCGAAACCAACCTTTTCTGACGTTACGCTCCAACGCCAGCTACTTTTTGCCCGATCATGACCGCGTCCTGCATCTGGCGGAACATATCGCTGACGGCTCCCGGCGAATGCGACATCAGGATGGTATTGCTCTTGTCGTTGGAGCCGATTTCTTTCATGGTGTCGAGGTACTGCGTGACCAGGACCAGCATCATGACATCTCTGGGAGTCGATCCTTCGACGGCTTTGGAGAACGCTTCGACGGACTCTTTGAGGCCTTCAATGATGGCTTTGCGCTGGTTGGCGATGCCTTGACCCTGCAGGGCCTTGCTCTCCGCTTCGGCTTCGGCCTGTTTAACTTTCATGATCTTTTCCGCTTCGCCGCGTGCGGTGGCCGCGACCTGCTCGCGCTGTGCGGCGTTAATCTCGTTCATCGCAGCCTTGACCTTGTCGTCGGGCTGAATGTCAGTGACAAGAGCTTGATCGATGGCATATCCGTACGTCCGCATGACGTCGTCGAGGCCTTGCTTGATGGCGACGGCGATGTCAGATTGCTGCAGAAAGGCGTCATCGAGATTCATCTTCGGCACGTGGCCGAGAATCACATTGAAGACGTAGGAGGAAATCTGCTGACGAGGATTCGCGAGTTTGTAGAATGCCTCGTAGACATGCTCGGCAATGACGTGATACTGCACCGAAATTGGTATTTTGACGAAGACGTTGTCTTTGGTCTTCGTTTCCACATCCAAGGCGAGTTGCTGGACGCGGAGGTCGAGACGTCCGGCAATCTGGTCAAGCCAAGGCAGCTTGAAGTTGATGCCCGCGCTGGCCACGCGCTGGAACTTGCCCATGCGCTGGACGACGACGGCCTCGGCCGTGTGGACCTGGAAAAATCCGCTTAGAATCGTTCCAAGTACAAAAATGCCAACGATGACTGCCACGAACAGCGACACTACTTGTGTACCTTCCATACGCTCTCCAAGGTCAACTCGACATTAAGAATGATCGCGCGTGAATGTCTGCGCGAAATTGCAGGAATCATAACGGTTGGCAGCCATTCCGACCAAGAGTTTTTCGAAGGGAGAATTCAGAGAGAAACCGGCGAACCAGACATGCGCGCTTCGAGGCGAGCTTTTACCTCTGGCCATTCGTGATCGAGGATGCTGAAGTAGACGGTGTCGCGGACGCGCCCGGTCGAGGTAAGCAGATGGCGGCGGAGGGTTCCTTCTTCTTTCGCGCCGAGGCGAAGAATCGCATTGCGCGACTTCTGGTTGAGCGCGTCGGTCTTGAGTTCGACGCGGATGCATCCCCAGACTTGGAAGGCGTGGCGCAGCATGAGATATTTCGCCTCGGTGTTGACTGCGGTGCGCTGCCAGGCTGGTGCGATCCAGGTCGAACCGATTTCCACACGGCGATTGGCGCGGTCGATGTTCATGAAACGCGTGCTGCCGATGGTGCGGCTTGAGCTACGCTCGACGGTTGCGAAAACGACGGATTCGCCGCGCTGCTGCTCGTTCAGCGCTTTGTCAACAATCTGGTGAAAGTCTTCCCGAGTTCGGACAGAGTAGGGAATCCAGCGGAAGATGTCTTCCAAGTCGTTCTGGGCGACATCCCAGAAGAGGTCGGCGTGCTCGCGGCGAATTGGCTCGAGGCGGACTACGGCGCCCTCGAGGGTCAGAGGCAGAGTGATGTTCAAAGAGACTGACTCGGATGAGGTCGCGGGTGCCATTTAATTCGAATATCTATGCGTGTTTCTGTCTGGTGCAAGAGTTGCTTTTGCGCGAAGAATGCATGCTTACTTTACCTTAGGAGCGATCTCCAGCATAATCTTGCATCTTGCTGCCATTTCAGGCATCTGTACTACGGCGGCGAACCCTGAACCATGATTCCATACCTCGCTCAGAACGAGAGGCAACGAGTGACACCTGACTGTCAGGAGTTCTGTCAGTGAAGGCTCACTGTCTGCCATTCTCCCAGATCCCGCAAACCACGCGCCTTTTCAGCGATTTTCTTTCGTATTCTCCGGCGATTCGGCCTTTTTATCCTCGCTCGCCACTTTTTGCGGAGTGGATGAAAGAAGAGTCCGCGAAGATTTCTTATGACGATTCGCGGCGCGCGAAAGTGGCCGATGTTCTGGAGCGGCAGAACAAGAATTTTGGAGCGTCATCGAAAACTCTGGCGAATATTGACCGGCTGCGGAAGGGCGCAGCCGCGGTTGTGACGGGACAGCAAGTCGGTCTTTTTGGCGGACCGATGTTCGCGATTTATAAGGCGCTCACTGCTGTGAAGCTGGCGGAGGAAGCGACCGGCGGCGGCATCGAAACCGTTCCGGTCTTCTGGCTTGCCACTTATGATCACGATCTGGCCGAAGTGAATCACGTTTCGATTCCCGGACCCGATGGAAGCCTGCAAACGTTGCAAACGGCCAGCCATGCTGTTGCTGGTGCTCCCGTGAGTGCTGTTCATTTTTCAGAAGAGATTGCAGGAGTGGTCGAGCAGGCGACGTCTTTGCTGGGAGACTCCGATGCTGCGCAGTTCTTGCGCGACTGCTATCGTCCCGGAGAAGGGCTGGGCGTTGCGTTTGCGCGGCTCTGTGCGCGCATCTTTGCAGACTGGGGCGTGATTCTGCTCGATGCTTCGGATGTCGATCTCGCGGCGGTCGCAGCGCCTATCTATCGGGCAGCCATCGAACGCTGTGAAGAACTGACGGCGTCTCTGCTGGAGCGAGGCAGAGCGCTCGAAGCGGCGGGCTATCACCAGCAGGTCAAGGTGACAGAGTCTTCGGTGTTGCTGTTCACGACGAAGAATGGAGCCCGGACACCGATTCATCGCAGCGGCGAGGGCGCGGCGGAGCACTTTGTTGTCGATGGCGGCGATGCTGGCCAGGACAAACTTTCGCGAGCCGAGCTAGTCCGGCAGATCGATGAGGATCCGGGGCGGTTCAGTCCAAATGTGCTGCTGCGGCCCGTGGTCGAGGACTATTTGCTGCCGACGCTCACCTACACTGGCGGCGCTGCGGAGACCGCGTATTTTGCGCAGGCTGGTGTCGTGTATGAAGCCCTGGCTGGACGCGTGACGCCGATCTTGCCGCGTTTTTCGGCTACGATCGTCGAGCCGAAGATGCAGCGCCTGCTTGAAAAGCATGAGATCTCGGTGACCGATGTTTTCGAGGGGCCGGAATCTCTGCGCCGTGAGATCGCGGCGAAGAGTCTGCCTGAAGATTTGCAGGCTGCTTTCGATCACGCAAAGCAGGCTTTCGATTCAAATTTCTCAACGTTGAAAGAAAAGCTCGAGAGACTCGACCGGACGCTGGTTGATGCGGCTGAGACGTCGCGCTCGAAAATGCAGCATCAACTGGAGAAGCTATACGCGCAGGCCGGGCGGGCGGAAACGCAAAAAAGCGAACTGGTTTCGCGTCACGCGGAGCAATTGAGCCAGGCACTGTATCCGGACAAAGGCCTGCAAGAGCGCGGCATCGGCGGGATTTATTTTTTCGCTAAGTATGGGCGGGAATTGTTAGACGAGATCTGCGAAACAGTCCATTCCGACTGCCACGATCACCAGATTCTGGAAATCTAATCGCCTGCAGAAAAGTTATTTCAGCAGTCGCTCAATTTCTTCCTTCGTTTGCGAATAGAGCGGATCATTGGGCGGACCGTGGAATTGCGTAAGGACTGTGCCGTTTCGATCGAGCAGCAGGAGGTATGCGTCATCCGAGCGGGATTCGTTGAACTGCAGGTCTTTCTTTAACTCTGACTCGCCTTGAAGAATTGGGATGAAGTTTTTTCTCTGACTTTCGGGGACGCCCTTCTTAATCCCGGAGATTACCATGCCGCGGAACAAACGCGGCACGTCCTCGAGTACGGGCAACTGATAGAGTGCGAAGCCGGGGCGGGTTCCGAAATCGGCGGAGATCTTTTTTCCCCAGGCACCGGTCTGGGCACTCGATCCTTTGGAAAAGCCGAAGATCAGTAGCGCGATTTTGCCCGAGGCGGCTTCGGGCAGAATCGTCTCTTGTCCAGCAAAATTCTGACCCCCGATTCGGGGCAGCGGGTGTCCATTCTGTCCGAAGGCTTGAGTCAGTGGCGCAATGAGAAGCGCAAGAAGCGCTGCCCGCATCGGGATACCTTTCAGCCGCCGATTCACTTGCCCTCGCTTGTTGCCAGGTAAGTCCCCAGGCCGATCATGATGGCTCCCGTGACAGTTCGTTGACGACGGCGAAAAGTCGCCGACGAGCGGATCCGTTCGCCGAGAGGGCCAGCCAAAGCAATCACGATGAGGTCGGCAGAGGTGTTCATCATGACCGAGATCGTCCCCAGAGTGACGAACTGCAGGAAGATGTGTCCGCTGCTGCGATTGACGAATTGCGGGATGAACGAGAGAAAGAACAGAGCCGTCTTGGGATTGAGGACCTCGGTCGCGATTCCTTGCCAGAGCGGATTGCGGACCGGCCTCAGGTCCTGTGGTACTGCGTCTGCATTATCTTTACGCGCGTCGAGAATCATCCGCACGCCCAGCACGCAGAGATAGGCGGCGCCGACGTATTTCACGGTGGCGAAGGCAATCGCCGACCTGGCAAGAATGATTGAGACTCCGAGAGCTGCCGCGATCACGTGGACCATTCCGCCGAGGAATGTTCCGAAGGCCGAAAGGACGCCCTCGCGCTTACCTCCGGCGAGGCAGCGTGCGAGAACGTAAAGCATGCCGGGGCCGGGAGCGATGGCGAGCAGGGTCGCTGCGGTGAAGAACAGAAAGATCCGTGTGCTGTCGAACATGATTCTTTCCCCAGAACGTGATGAATTATTGCTGCAGCCAGGCTTCTAGTTCGTTGAGCGATTCAACGCGCGGGAATGCCCGGTTGCGATAGGCTCCTGCCACGTCGAAGAGCACGGCCTGCATTCCAGCGTTTCGCGCGCCCACGTAGTCCACAGAATACACGTCGCCGACGTAGAGGCTGTCTGCCGGGTCGGCCTTCATTTCACGCAGAGCGGCGGCGAAGATGGCCGGGTGAGGCTTTTCGTGGCCCACATTTCCGGAATCGGTGATGCTGGCGAAGCAGTCGCAAATGCCGCAGCGGCGCAGCACGGCGTCGATTTTGCCATCAGCATTGGAGATCACAGCAATCGAATACTGTTGGCGGATACGGTCGAGAGCGTCGCGGGTACCAGTCAGAATCTGATCCCAGTTGGCGGAGTTCTGGGTATTTCGCACCAACTGGTCGCGGACGGAATCGTCAAGCGCGTTTGTCTCCCGAAGCAGGTGTGTGTGAAAAGTCCACCAGAAGCCGTGGTCGACTCTGCCGCTGGTTACTTCGCGGTCGAACTCGGCCTTGGTGCGGCGTTCCAGTGCTTGCCATTGTTCGAGGGACGGATGCTTTTCCTCCGGTAACGGCGCGAGCATGCGAGCGCGGTTGGGGAAGAGAAGCGTGTTCCCGACATCGAAAAAGATGAATCGCCGTTTGGCCATGAAACCATATTAACGAACGCCGTGAGTTGGAGGCATCTTGATCAAGCAGTTGCCAGTGCTCCTCCGACTGGTGAACTGCGCGCGCAGAAGATGTAATATCCAGTACCAAGGGCGTGCAGTTCATATCAGCGATTCTATTCAGGAAGATGGCGCTATTGGCCACAGCAGCATTAATCTCTGGCTTTGCGCGGGGTACTCGGACGGCGCTCGCCGTCTATGTAGCGGTCCGCGCTTATGCCGCAACGGCGTTGGGAGTTGTGGTTGCGATTTTCTATCGCGGGGCGCGGCAGGATGTGTACAACGTCTTGTGGGCGGTTGTTTTCGGATTCGCGACGATCAATATTCTGACCCTGGCGGGCCGACGCATGGAACCCTCACGGCGCGGCCTGAACTTTGGAGAGATGATGGCAGTTATGGTTGTGCTGTTGTCGGTCGTCCTGCTGGGGTGGGAGATGCTTCACGTCTTCCACATCTTTCCCATTAAACTTCACCGCTGACGTGGAAGATGGCTACCGGACTACGAGGACTTCCCGCACGTTATCCCGGGCCAGAAAGAACTTAATCGAAGCGAAGTCGCGGAATAAAGTTTCGATGTGCCGGTTGTTAAAAACCCGCTGCAGGCGGAAGCCGTCGCTGATCGCCGTATGAACAGCGCCGGTCGGACCACGCCGGGCCTCGCGGCGAACGATGACGCGCTGCATCTCGAGAACATCTTTCTCAAGGATGTGAAAGCGGTAGCAGGGGGAATCCGGACCGGCATCCTTGGTATGGAAGAATGCCAGGAGCATGCCGCCGGGTTTCAAAACCGACCAAAGCCGGCCCATTACAGGGCGAACCAGGCTTTCGTCCAGGTAGTCTGGCAAGTTCCAGCAGAGGACGACGTCGAAATGTGCGGCAGGATACTGCAGGTTGTCGGCCAGGAACTTGCGGCTGTCGAGGACGGTATTTCCTTGCTCGTCCTTGGTAACCAGATGAGATTCTGTGGATGCGACGAGAAGGTCCTCACTGTAGATCTTGTGGGCGCGTTCGGTGAAGAAACGGATGTTCGAGGGCGAAGTCGAGCCCAAGTCAAGCACGCAGAGGGGCGTTTCGCTGTCCCAGAGGCGGGCAAGTTCCCCGAGACCGCTGGAACGGCGTGTCAGTTTTTGCACGGGTTGCGCCGTGTCGCGCTGGGCGCCACCCGACGAACTACGAAAAAGCTTCATGAGATTCTGCGTGACGAATGCCCATGGCCTGGCTTAACACGGGCCGCAAGGGTTGAGGCTCTGGGACTCAAATTCACATCTGAACCCTTACTCTAATTCGAGAATCGGCAATGCAGGAGTTACTTTCCTGCGGCCTTCTCGGCTTTACCCTGAATATCGACTTTGCCTTTCAGGTAGGCGCCTTCCTCGATCGCGATCCGCTGCGTGGAAATATCGCCGGTCAGAACGGCGCTCTTGCGCAATTCCACCCGGTCGCTAGCCTGAACATTGCCCTCCAGCTTGCCTTGCACCACGACGCCCTTTGCCTCCACAGAGGCTTTAACCTGCCCATGGGGCCCGACCGTCAGATTATTGTTCTTGAGTGAGATGGTGCCTTCGACCTGTCCGTCGACATAGAGGTCCTCGCTGCCGCTCAATTCGCCCTTGATGACGACCGATTTACCGATTTGCGCCAAATCTGCCGAAATTGGAGCACTCATGGAATTTTCTCCTTAGGAACGGATCACCACACGACCGAAAACGCTGGGAAGGCAGCTGCGAACGGCCATTTCGCTCCCATCGACTATACCCAACTCCCGCAATCAGCGGCAAGCAACCAGCGCGCATCCAATCATGCAATGCAGGTTTCACAACTGTTTGCTCCAGCTTGCTACACTAAGCGTAAAGTGCTTCTCCGCAACGCAAGCCGAGCGCAAGCCTGTCTGCCGTTCTGGTGCGTGGTCCTTCTCGTCACGTCGGCGGTCGCACAAGCGCCAGAGTCAAAGTTGCCGCAAATCCCGGCGGACGACCTTGTCCGAGAAACTGTGGCCCAGGAAATGGCTGCGGCGAATGACGCGTCAATCAAGCACATGTTCCGGTCGCGCAAGCAGACGCCGCGTGGAACTCAGACACGAATCTACGTCGAGACCAACGACGCCATGGCCGGGATGCTGGTGGCCGTGAACGACCAGCCACTTTCGGCGCAGCAAAAGCAGGCGGAAGAAGGGCATCTGGTTTGGCTGATGAGCAATCCGGATCAGCTTCGCAAGAAACGTGCCCGCGAAAAAGAAGACGAGGCACGGACCTTGCAGATCCTGAGAGCGCTGCCGGACGCCTTCCGTTATCAGTATGACGGAGTTGAATCGGGAAACGCCGAGCGAGGCAGACCTGGAGAAGAGTTGCTACGGCTGAAATTCACGCCGAATCCCTCCTATTCTCCCCCCAGCCGCGTGGAGCAGGTACTGGAAGGAATGCAGGGTACTCTTCTGATTGATCCGACAGCGCATCGACTTGCCCTTATTGACGGTACGTTGTTCCGTGACGTCTCATTCGGGTGGGGGCTAATTGGTCACCTGGACAAGGGCGGCCGTTTCCGCGTACAGCAGGCTGATCTTGGCGATGGCAGTTGGGGAATGACTGGAATGGGTTTGAAGATTACCGGGAAAATCCTGTTGTTCAAGGGAATCAGCCTTATTTCCGATGAGACTCTCAGTAACTTCCAGCGAGTGCCGGATAATTTGCCGTTTGCCAAAGGCGTCGAGTTGTTAAGGAGCGAGCAGCAGAAATCGGCTCATTTGCGCGAATCGGAAGCGCTGCCGGCGCAGAAAACTCCACAATAACCTGATTGGAACGTGCTCAGCCTCCCGGGCTTCAGGCGCTGAATGTTTCCTTGCGCACCGTCAGTTTCTCGATGAGGTCTGTTCTGAGACGGTAGCCGGTGCCGGGCTTATCGCTGATCGCAATCATTCCTTGCGGAGAGACTTCGACTTCCGGTTCGATGATGTCTTCTTTCCAATAACGCTTCGACGCCGAGACGTCGCCGGGAAGGCTGAAATTCAGGAGCGTTGACAGGGCGATGTTTTGGCCGCGTCCAATGCCGGTTTCCAGCATTCCCCCGCACCAGACGGGGACATTGTGCGATTGGCAGACATCGTGGATTTTCAACGCTTCGCTGAAACCGCCGACGCGCCCCACTTTGATATTTATGATGCGGCACGCGCCCGTTTCTACGGCAAAGGCTGCGCTTCGGGCGTTGATGATGGACTCGTCGAGGCAGATCGCGGTGCGCAATTCTTTCTGCAGGCGAGAGTGGTAATAGATTTCGTCGTTCCAGAGCGGTTGTTCGATCATGAGCAGGTTGAACTGATCGAACTTGCGCAGGTGCTCCGTCTGGTCGAGAGTGTAGGCGGAATTGGCATCGCAGCTGAGCGTGATGTCGGCCCAGCGGGAGCGGATCCGCTCCAGAACGTTCACATCCCAGCCCGGTTTTACTTTTACTTTGATTCGCCGATATCCGGCGGCAAGCTCGGTCTGAATCTTTTCCAGCAGTTGCTCGACGGAATCCTGAATGCCGATCGAAACGCCGCAGGGGATCTCCTTGCGCGCGCCACCGAGCAATTTCCATAACGGCTCTTGCTTCTGCAGTGATTCGGCCTCCCAGAGCGCATTTTCGAGTCCACCTTTGGCCATGCGATGCCCCGTCACCTTGGCGAGGAGTGCAGGGCATTCACGCGCGGAGTCGACGCGTTTGCCCAGAAGCATCGGAATGAGATACGAGCGGAGAGTCGGCCACGCAGTCTCGATCCACTCGCTGCTATAGAACGGATCTTCCCCCACCACGCACTCGCCCCAGCCGTCGACTCCCTCGCAATGAAGGGTAACCAGCAGGATGCGGCGGCTGTAGGTTCGTCCGAAGCTCGTCTCAAAGAAATGGACGAGCGGCATGTGAATTTCACGGAGAGTGATGGCTTCGATTTTCATGGTTCGGTCAGTAATTCAGTCCTATCTTTCATCGAACAACCGCCCGGGCGCCTCGATGCTGCGCTATTTCTCCGAGGCGTACGACCACTTTTCATCCCAGCGGCCAAGCAGGAATTTACCATTCCCTTCGGCGTCGCGCTCGTAATTCAGGACCGCCAGCCCGTCGGAGAAAGCGCGCAGGAACTGTTCGCGATTGCGCTCCTGAACCTGTCGAGCATTGGCCCGTGTGTCAGAATTCGCCTTCCATTCGTAAATCTGTGCCGGGACTGAAATCGAGAATTCGGTGGGGAACGAGCCATTTTTCCCGTTTTGCAGGAGATTGGATACCCGCTTTGATTTCAGCCACCACTCCGCAATGAGGCGGTCACTGGGCAGGCCCCCCTGCAGTGGCGACGATGTGAT
Organism: Candidatus Sulfotelmatobacter sp.; assembly: GCA_035945695.1. Classification (GTDB taxonomy): domain Bacteria; phylum Acidobacteriota; class Terriglobia; order Terriglobales; family Acidobacteriaceae; genus Sulfotelmatobacter. The sequence goes on from DASYZZ010000007.1 coordinate 199,548, forward strand.
GCCGTACTGGTTGATGTTATACCGGCGGGCAATGGCGCCAAGCTTTTCGATGTTCAAATACGCATTCTTGATCTCGAGCGGATCGAAGGTCCACTCGATCAGCTCGATGCCTCGGGCGAGAGCGTCTTCCCGCTGCATCAACTTTAAGCGGCGTCCGAGACCGCTGTTGCGGTGGTCTTTTTTAACGGCCAGCATGTGCGAATGCAGATAGACATGGCCGGAGCGGGTGCCCGGAACCGACAGTGCAAATCCGATCATAGTCCTGCCGTCGAAGGCGCCCATGACCTGGCCGCCAACCTTATCGGCGACGACGAACATGCGCAGGGGAACGAGTTCGGCGTCGGTGAAATTCCAGACTTCTTTTTGTAGAGCCACACAATCCCGAAAATCCTGAATGTCGTGGCAGCGGCGCAGAACAATGGAATCGGCCATTATGCGGAGCGCTCCTCCTGGCGCGCAGCACTGGATTTCTCGTGATCTTTTGCCTGCTGCCAGAGATTCTCCAGTTCTTCCATCGAAGATTCGTCGGCGGTTCGTCCACGCGCGTGAAGTTGATCCTCCATCCACTGGAAGCGGCGCTTGAACTTGCGATTTGTTTTGCGGAGCGCGGACTCGGCATCGATCGATAAGTAGCGCGCGATATTTACGAGGACGAAAAAGAGGTCGCCGACTTCTTCTTCCAGCCGCGACTGGACTTCTTCAGGGACAGCGGTTCGGCCGGATCCCGCGATGCCGCGTCCTTGTGGACGAGGTCCCGGGGCCGGGAATTGCTTGAGCTGCTCGCGGAGTTCTTCGGTCTCTTCCTGGAGCTTTTCGAAGAGGCCATCGATGTTGGGCCAGTCGAATCCGACTTGCGCGGCGCGGGAACTCAATTTGTGACCCTCGATCAGAGAGGGCATGGCGGAAGATATCCCTGCAAGGATGGACCTGCGGGTGTTTTGTTCGCCGCTGTTGTTCTTTGGATCCTTTTTCTCGCCCAGCTTTCTTTCTTCGGCCTTCAGGGCTTCCCAGTTGCGCTTGACTTCAGCTGAGGTGTCGGCCTTTACGTCTCCGAAGACGTGCGGATGGCGGTTGATGAGTTTGGTCGAGAGACGATCGAGCACGTCATCGATGGAAAAGGAGGATTGTTCCTTCGCCATCTCGGCATAGAACAGCACCTGCAGCAGCAGGTCGCCCAATTCTCCAGTCAACTCGGGCCAGTCGCGATTATCGATCGCTTCGAGCACTTCGTAGGTTTCTTCGAGGGTGTAGGGCTTGATGGAATCGAAGGTCTGCTCACGATCCCAGGGGCAGCCGCCGGGCGCGCGCAGGCGCTCCATGATCGCGACAGCCCGCTCGAAACGTTCTCCAGTCGTGGTCATTTGGCAACCAATGTAAATGAGCTTCGAGGCTGGAGGCAACGCGCCTGATCGCGCAACGGCTCTGGGAGCGAGCCGGTTGCGCCAACCGCATCAGAAGCGATCGCATCCTACCCTCACAATTCTCATCCCGTTGGTCGCGGAACACACGAAACAGTTTCAAGCGATAACTGCATTCATACAAGGAGGAAGAAATGGCAAACGATACGATTCGAGGCAAGAGAGTGGCAATTCTGGTGGCCGACGGCTTCGAGCAGGCGGAACTGCTCGAGCCGAGGAAAGCTCTGGACGATGCGGGGGCGACGACAATGGTCGTCTCCCCGGCCGAAAACAAGGTAAAAGGGTGGAATCACGACCGTTGGGGAAACGAGATTCCCGTCGACATCCCGCTGCAATCGGCCAAGCCGGAAGATTTTCATGCGCTGCTGCTGCCGGGCGGAGTCATGAATCCGGACCACCTTCGGATGATGCCGGAGGCGGTCAAGTTTGTGAAGCACTTCACGGATTCCGGTAAACCGGTGGCAGCGATATGCCATGGTCCATGGACGCTGATCGAAGCGCGATCGGTTGGCGGACGCACCCTGACTTCGTGGCCATCGTTGAAGACGGATCTCAAGAACGCCGGCGCGATCTGGGTTGACAGGGAGGTGGTCAGCGACGGGCGCCTGGTGACGAGCCGTAAGCCAGACGACATTCCGGCGTTCAATCGCGAGATGATCCGTCTTTTCAGCGAGGAAATCGTGGAATCACCAAATCTGAGACGCACCGCCTGACGAGTTCTCAAGCGCTCTGCGATCATGCCGGCCGCCGGTGAGGCGGCCGGTTCTGCAAATGGGCGACTGACGGGGGCGAGTTACTTTGGGTATCATTTTCAAAGCGTCCAAGTTGGAATCGGCTCGGTTCTGAGTTGAACCATCGTTACCTTTTTCCGACCGGTTCCAGAGCGCAAAATTAAGCTTGGCATTCGTGTTGAGCCAGGTCGCGAGTCCTTTCGTCTGACCTGCAGGTTGTGGCATCTAGCTGAAAATCATGACTTTAGCCCTAAAGCCCCGCGCGTCACTGGAAGGCCAGCACTTTCACGTCGTCGTCATCGGCGGCGGCATTAACGGTGTAGCCGTGGCCAAGGAGTGCGCGCGCGCCGGGAAACGCACGCTGCTGGTGGAGCAGAATGACTTTGCCTCTGGCGTGACGAGCCGCTCAACGCGAATCATCCATGGCGGCCTTCGATATCTGGAGCATGGCGAGTTGGCGTTGGTCCGGGAATCGGTACGGGAGCGAGAAAGGCTGCTGCGCGAGCGGTCTCATCTGGTCCACCCGATCCAGTTTCTTTTCCTTCTCAATGAGCAGAGCCAGCGGAGCGCGATGAAAGTCCGCGCCGGACTCTGGCTCTATCAGAAAATTGCAGGCCACGAGCCGAACGAGCCGAGTGAGATGGAAATGATGCGGGTGCAACGCTCGTTGGACGCTGGACATCAGTGGTTGATGCTGAACTTCGAGGATGCCCAGTGCGAATTTCCTGAGCGGCTGGTTGCGGAATGGATGACCGAGGCGGCAGATGCCGGGGCGGTCGTTCGGAATCACTGTGAAGTGCTCGCGGTGGATGTCCGCGAAGGCCGGGCTCGAGGCGTTCTGCTCCGTGACAAGACAACCGGAAAAGACGAGCGGGTCGAAGCCGGATGGGTTTTTAACTGTGCCGGTCCGTGGGCCGATCGCATCTGCCAGCGTTCGACCGTCCGCACGGGCAAGCCGATGGTGGGCGGGGTGCGCGGATCACATATTGTGCTTCCGCGTTTTCCGGGAGCGCCAACGGCCGCACTGTATACGGAAGCCGCCGATGGCCGACCCGTGTTCGTTCTGCCGTGGAATGACCAGATCCTCGTTGGTACGACGGAGGTGCCAGACTCAGGAGACCCGGCAAGGACGTCTCCTTCGAGCGAAGAAGTCGAATATCTGTTGCGGACTGTCTTGAAACTCTTCCCGAAAGCAAAGTTCACTGCGCATGACATCAAGTACGCCTTCGCCGGGATCCGGCCGTTGCCGAACTCACCGGGAAACAAACCGTCGGCGGTGACGCGCCGGCACTTCCTGCACGATCATGCGGACGACGGTGCGTCGCGATTGATCTCGGTGATTGGCGGCAAACTGACGACCGCGGCATCTCTGGCTCGCGAGTGTGCGCGCAAGATCGGACTTACGGTCGAAGAGCCGAAAGCACTGGTGGTCGGACCGGGAAGCACTCTCGATCCGATGCTCGACCAGGAAGTGATCGAAATTGCCCGCGCTGGCTCGGTCAGCGAAGAGACGGCTCGCGGGTTGATGGAGTGGCATGGAAAGCGTGCCATGGATATAGCCCGCATGGCGCTGGTCAGCGCCGAGATGCGTGCGCCGATCTGCCCGCATACTTCTCATATCATTGCCGAGGTCGTGGAAGCGTATCGAAAAGAGTCGGCCGTTACGCTGGCAGACGCTCTGCTCCGCCGGGTTCCGGTTGCTCTGGGAGCCTGCTGGTCGGAGTCTTGCAGCCGCGAGGCAGCGCTCCGAATTGGCGCTGTGCTGGGCTGGAAAGAACACGATATGGGCGCGAACCTCGAAGCCTTTGAAACGGAGCGCACGGCGTTCTTACAGCGGCCTGCCATTGGCAGATCAGCTTTGGAAGCGGCTGCGGATTAGCTACGTTCTCGCATTGTTAGCCTGAACCTAGGGTCCTCCACTCCGCATGCCATTCTCTTCGGAATGGCAAGCTCCGGTCGGGATGACAGCGGGTGTGCTTAGCCCCGAATGGTCCGGCAAAGAACTTCTGTTTTGTCGGAGATAATCCCGTCTACCCCGAGAGCGGCAAATCGCTGCATCTGCGTTGGGGTGTTCACGGTCCAAACGAAGACCTTCTTCCCCGCAGTTTTCAACTGATCGATCAGCGCAGCACTCACGAGCGCTGAATGGGCAATCACGTAATTGACCGGAAGTTTTGTCCACCACATCAGCTGTGAATTTTTATCGCAAATCAGACCGAGCGGGACACTCGGGTCTTCGCCGTGGACGGAGTCCAGAACTGACGGCAGGAAGGACGACACGACAAATCCGCGACGGGGCGGAAACTCTCTCAGCAGATCTGCCGTGATTTTTTCTGAGCCGGCGACTTTCAGTTCGATATCGAGGAATGCGCGTTCCTGATAGCGGGATAGAACCTCGTGCAAACCTGCCAGAGCCTTCAGTTCTTGAGCTGATGTTTTCGCAATCTCGAACCTCTTGAATCGTGGATCGTGACAGATGACTCCCTGGCCATCCGCCGTCAGTCGAACATCGAATTCGAAGCCATCGCAGCCATCCGCAAGGGCGCGGTCGAATGCGGCGGAGGAATTCTCAGGGATAGACCTCAGGCCTCGCGCGCCCCGGTGGCCGAGCAGTAAAAGTTGATTCGTGCGGCTCGCGGGCATGAATCAGTCGAGATCGAAGTCCCGAATGGGCTTGCCGGTGTCGGGAGTTTCCTTGGCCTTTTTCAGCGCTTCCTGGAACTTCTTTTCCAGCAAATCCGAGGCGTGTTTCTGCGCCTCGACAGACTGCTGAAAAATCGACTCCCGTCGGCTGTCCTGCTCGCGCATGGCTTTGGCCGCGGCCTCCATGTCGTTGAACGTTTTCGGCTTTACGGCAGCGGTATGCGAGATGACGGCGCGCGTCTGGGTATCGATCTTCAGCACCGCACTGCAACAGGGACAGGTCACTTCGAAATTTGGAGGATTCTTCGCCATTTGTGCGAATGATACCGCAAATGGAGAACGCGTGACGAAGCGGGCTATTTCCAAACAATCACGCCCATGCGAAACAGGTAGTGGCGTGAGATTTCGATTCGATGAGCCAAGTGGTTGCAGTTCGCCAGAATCTGGCGCATTTCTGACGGGACATAAGCTCGCCGCACGGATGCGACGCCATCCACGCGTGACACGTGGCTGCGCATAAGTGGAAACCCGGCATAAACCAGCGCCAAATGAACCGGGTGACGGATCAGATCGTTGATTAAGAGCGCGCATCGGCTCACGCGCAGGGCTTCATCCGCGAACTTGGAAAGATCGCGAGGCCGGAGGTGATGCGCAAACAGGCTGCAGGTCACGAGATCAAAGCTTGAGTCGGAGAAGGGAAGCGCGAGGGCGTCGGCGACCAGGGCGCGGTGTCCGCGATTGAGGTGCGTGGGCAGACGATCGAGATCCGTTACATCGACGGTGATTCCCTGGGCCGCAAGCTGTTGGCCGGCAGCCCGAGGTACCTCGCCAAATCCGGAGGCTACCTCCAGAATCGAAAAACGCTTCTTCCCGGTTGCACAGGAGACCTGTGCAATCAGATCGCGAGTCGTGGAGACTCCGCCGAACCATCGGTTAATACGGCAGAGATCGCGGAGAGAATCTTCCACCTCGGCGGGCGGGCAGGTGCTGGAATCGAGAATCTCCTCGGAGTCGATCCGCTGCATGGGTAAAAGGATTGGAACCCCCAGCGATTTAAGTCTAAAAGCTCGCGGATGTCGAGTTGTCAAGGCAATGTCAGAAGGAATTCCTCGCCGCGCTGGTGGAAGCGCGGGCTTCGGAATGACGCAGGTACAAAGGCTTACACTTCTGCCAGTTCTTCTTCCAGCAATTGCTTGTTGTAGAGATCGCTGTAATAGCCGTTGAGGGCGAGGAGTTCGTCATGGGTGCCGAGTTCGACGATGCGTCCGCCGTGGAGCACGGCGATGCGGTCGGCGTTGCGGACTGTCGATACGCGATGCGAGATGAAGATGGTTGTACGTCCCTGCATCACATCGCGCAGGTGATTGAGGATCTTGTCTTCCGTCTGGGTGTCAACGCTGGAGAGCGCATCGTCGAGAATCAGAATCCGCGGATTACGGATCAGCGCGCGGGCGATGGCGGTGCGCTGCTTCTGGCCACCGGAGAGTGTGATGCCGCGCTCTCCGACCATGGTTTCGTAGCCTTCGGGGAAGCTCTCAATGTCCGCGGCAATATTTGCCGCTTCCGCTGACGTGCGAACTTCAGATTCGCTGGCGGAATCGACTCCCAGAGCGATGTTTTCGCCGATGCGATCACTGAATAGAAACGTCTCTTGCGGCACAAATCCGATGTTCTTGCGAAGGGAGGCCAGCGAGTATTCGCGGATCGGTTTCCCATCGATGAGGACCATGCCAGGTTCCGCGTCGTAGATGCGCGGAATGAGGTCGACGAGCGTAGTTTTTCCCGATCCCGTCGGGCCCACGATCGCGAGGCTGCTTCCGGCCGGAATTCTAAGGTTCACATCAGTTAGAACCTGTTTGCCGTCGTAACTGAAATTCAGGCCCCGGAATTCGACTTCTCCGCGAATCTCGCGATCCTGCGCGCCGGGGACATCTTGAATCTCGGACTTCTCCTGCATGATTTCGTTGATGCGAATCAACGACGCAGTGCCGCGCTGGAAGATATTGATGACCCATCCCAAAGCAATCACGGGCCACGTGAGTTGCATCATGTAGGTGCTGAATGAAACGAACTGGCCGACGCTCATGGTTCCGGCCAGAAGAAGTGTATTGGTGATTCCGGGATGTCCCGTTCCGAGGTTCGAAACCAGCTTGACTGTCGAATTGCCGGCAATCACCTCACGTCCGCCGAGCCACAGAACTAGAACGACGGCGCAACCGAGCATCAGTTCGAGCGTCGGCCAGAGCATGCCCATCAGGCGAACCAGCTTCAGGCTGCGGCGGATGTATTCCTTGTTCTCGCGTTCAAAAGCGCGAATCTCGGCGTCCTCCTGCACGTAGGCGCGGATTAATCGCGCGCCTGAAAAATTCTCCTGGGCTCTGGCGGAGATGTCCGAGAACATCGCTTGAATGCGCTCAAAACGCTCGTGAATGCGGCGTCCGAAGGTCTGGATAATGATGCTGACCGCAGGAAGGGGAAGAAACGTGTAAAGCGTCAGCTTCGGGCTAATCGAGATCATGAATGCCAGCGCGCCGACGGTATAGACGAGCGTGTTCGCGGAATACATGATCGCCGGGCCAAGCAGCATACGGACGGCGTTCAGATCGTTTGTGGCGCGCGCCATTATGTCGCCGGTGCGGTTGCGCTGATAGTAGGAATAACTCAGGTCTTCGAGGCGGGCGAAGAGATCGTTGCGAAGATCGAACTCAATATCGCGCGAAATACCGATCACGACCCATCGAGTCAGGAACTGGAAGATGCCCTTGCTGACAGCGATCCCCAGTAGAATCCCGGCGTAGACGAGCAGTTTGTGGCGGGTAACGCCTTCGTGCAGGTCGTCAGCCGCTTTGCCGAGCACGAGCGGGAACAGAATCCAGATGCCGTTGGTTAAAAATACGCAGGCGGTGCCAAACGCGTACCCCCGGCGATAGCGTTTCAGATAAGGCAGCAGCGGCCGCAGCTTCTTAGGAAACATGCACTCTAGTAGATGAGATTCTAGCAGGCGGGATGCGGGGTTTTGCTGGTGCGCGGGCGTCCATAACTCTGGTCCGGGCGGACAACGGCCGAAAACAATAATTTTCAGAATGCGGCTCGTGGGAGCCGACCCAGGATTAGACTAGTCTCTGCATGTTTTCTGTGGGAATGCTCTCCAAAATTGGATGTGCCGTCGCAATCTGTATTGCGATTGCGCCTGCCCAGGAGGCTCAGCCGCCGGGGCAATCTGCGCCTGCTGCTGCGGCCCATAAGTCCGTCACGCTGGGGGAAGTCGTCAGATCTGCGATTCGCCAGGAACACCGCATGATCGCCCTGGTCCGCAACTACCGGCCGATTGTTGAGACTTATGTTCAGGAACAAACGCCTGACCAGGTTCTGGGAACTGTGCCGAAGGATGACGATTATTTCCTGAGCCGCCTCGATCTGACAGGAAAAGGCGCAACTACTCTGGCATTCATCAGTGACGAGGCGAGCCGGGATAAAAGGCTGCCCAAAGACTCCGAATCATTTGCGGCAAGTGGTTTCGCGCAATCGTTGTTCCCGGATATCGATAATTTCAACACCGACAACTACGATTTTGAATTCGTCCGATGGGAGACGCTTGGAGATGTCCGGTGCGCGGTATTGAACGTGGCGCCACACGAGAAGACGAAGAACCGCGGTTTTATTGGACGGATCTGGGTTGAAGATCAGAACTACAACATCGTCCGCTTCACGGGTACATTCAGGTCAAAAGATTTCGCCAAGCGGTCGTTCCACTTTGACAGTTGGCGAACGAACACGATCAGCATCATCTGGACGCCGGCGTTCGTTTATACCGAGGAATCTGATCCGAAAGACCCGACGCAACACGGTTTGTGGTTTAAGGCGCAGACGCGCATATGGGGCTACGATCTGGCGAATGCCGGCGACCACAGGGAATATGCGAAGCGGATGACGGACACGCCGACGTGGGTCGATCCCAAGCGGAAGGAAGCCTCGCAGAATCTGAGTCCGACATACACGCTGGGAAGTTCCGAGTATTCCGCCGATGACAGGGTGGTCGAAAGACTGCAGGTCGCCGGGTTGATGGCGCCGGATGGCAATGTCGACCATATTCTCGAGACCGTCGTGAACAACATCCTCGTCACGAATAATTTGGATATTCCAGCCATTCGCTGCCGTGTGCTGCTCACGACTCCGTTGGAATCATTTGTGATGGGCCGGACGATCGTGCTGAGCCGGGGACTGATCGATGTGCTGCCGGACGAGGCGACGCTGGCTGCGGTTCTATCCCACGAACTCGCGCACATCGTCCTGAATCACTCGACCGGCGAGAAGTATATGGCCGGACTGGCATTGCCCTTTTCGGATCTGCAGATTTTCGCCCATCTCGATTTTCACTTTGACCCGGCAGAGGAGGCTGCCGCCGACAAAAAGGGCCTTGAAATGTTTTCGAAGTCCCCTTACGGCGACAAAATCGCAAATGCCGGATTGTTCCTCGAAGCTCTGCAAGCGCACGCTCCACAGTTGCCGAATCTGCTGCAGGGGCGATTCAGCAACGACTTCGGAAGCAGTCATTTGGTGGGAATGAAAGCCACGGCCGATCCGGGGAAGCATTTGCAACCGGATAACGTGCAGCAGATCGCCGCACTGCCCCTGGGCTCGCGACTCGCACTGGATCCGTGGTCGGACAAGATCGAGATGCGCAAGGGACAAGAGGCGCGTCCCCTATCGGCTGCCGAAAAGATGCCATTTGAGGTCAGTCCATTCTTCCCGTTCCTCAAGAGGCTGGAGGAACCGGGAGCCAGTTCCGCTAACGCGCTAACTCACTGATTCCACCAGATCCCGGAGGGCGGATTAACCGATCAATCCCCTCGGATGCAAGGGCTTACAGAAAGAAAGCAGCGAGACCCATAATGCAGGGAGGGAGTCCAAGGCGGAGACCCCGGCAGCTAAAAACAAAAAGGACAGCCGAGAAGGACAATGTCGCGTACCGCGAACCCTATCCTATGGCTGCCCGTTGAACTTTCTAGAGACAAGATACGACAGCCCCCGTTCAGTGACCATCGGGTAGATACCGTAGCAACAGAGAAAGCGCGAGCCGGAATCCGGCACTTCAGAGTAGTCAACTGAGTACCCGAGTACTGCGTACTGAGTACTGCCTTCTGTATAATCATAAGACCGTGCCAAAGTATTCCATCGTGGTACCCCTGCATAACGAACAGGAGAATGTTACCGACCTCTACGACCGCCTCAAGGCCGTTATGGAATCGCACGGCGAGAGTTTTGAAATCGTTCTGGTGGACGATGGATCAAGCGATCACACCTTCGCCATGCTGCGCGAGATCGCAGCCGTCGACAGCCGCGTAACGGTCGTGAAATTGCGCCGCAACTTCGGCCAGACCGCAGGCCTTGCAGCTGGATTCGATCACGCTCGTGGCGAATACGTTATCGCCATGGATGGCGATCTTCAGCACGACCCCAACGACATTCCGATCTTCCTCGAAAAGATTGCCGCCGGATACGACATTGTCAGTGGATGGCGCAAAGTCCGGGTTGATAATTTCTGGATGCGCCGGATTCCTTCGCGCATCGCCAACTGGATGATGGCCAAGATCAGCGGCGTCGACATCCACGACTTCGGCACGACGTTCAAAGCCTACCGCCGCGACATTCTCGAGCAGGTTCCGCTGTACGGCGAACTGCACCGCTTCATTCCCGCGCTTGCGTCCTGGCACGGAGCGAGCATCTGTGAAGTTCCCATCCGCAATGTGAACCGCGAGCGCGGCGCCTCGCACTACGGCATCACGCGCACGTTCCGCGTCTTCTTCGATCTGCTGACGATCCGCTTCCTGCTGCGTTATCTCTCACGCCCGCTGCATTTCTTCGGCAGCTTCGGCATGATGAGCATCTTTGCGGGCAGTGGCCTGGTGTTTTGGCTTGGCATTGAGAAGTATGTTCGGCATGTGCACGTCATGACGACGCACGGTCCGCTGATGATGGCCGCATTAGGCCTGCTCCTCGGCGGATTGAACCTGCTCGCGATCGGGCTGCTCGGCGAAATGCAGGTCCGCCACTATCACGAACCCAGCCGCCGCGCGCCGTATTCTGTCGACCGCATCCTTCGGTCCCAAAACGAAGAGCACAGCGTCTCGGAATAATCGCCTCTCCTGTGTTGCTATGCCTCCGGCGTATAATTAGCCGTTTGCGCTGTTGAGGGTTTTTCCCGCCCGGAGTTCTGACATGGAAAAGGCCACTGCCCACGAGCTTCAGCTTGCCCGCCGTATGTCCCGGTTAGGTACCGAAACTGCCTTCGAGGTCCTGAACAAAGCCCGCGCCCTGGAACGCCAGGGAAAGAGCATCATCCATCTTGAGATCGGCGAACCCGATTTCGACACTCCAGCCAACGTCGTCGAAGCAGCCGTCGACGCTCTGCACAAAGGATGGACGCATTACGGTCCCTCGGCCGGACTTCCCGATCTGCGCCAGGCATTGGCCGAATATGTCAGCCGCACGCGTGGCGTGAAAGTGAGCAGTGATGAAGTGGTTGTAGTTCCTGGCGGAAAGCCGATTATCTTCTTCACGATCTTGTCTCTAATCGACGATGGCGACGAGGTCATCTATCCGAACCCGGGATTTCCGATCTATGAATCGATGATCAATTATGTCGGCGGACGCGCCGTGCCGATCCAGTTGCGCGAAGAGCGCGACTTCGCCCTCAACGTCGATGAACTCTCGGCGCTCATCAGCAACCGCACCAAGCTGATCATCATCAATTCGCCGCAGAATCCGACCGGAGGCGTCTTGCGGCGCCGCGACATCGAGCAAATCGCGGAGGCCATCGGCGATCGCAACATCATGGTTCTGTCAGATGAGATCTACAGCCGTCTGCTCTTCGACGGAGGCCAGCATTTCTCGATCATGTCGATCCCCGGAATGCGCGAGCGCACGATTCTGCTCGATGGATTCTCGAAAACCTACGCCATGACAGGATGGCGCATGGGATACGGCGTGATGCGTCCCGACCTCGCCGCGCAGATGACGCGGCTGATGACGAATTCGAATTCGTGCACTGCGAGTTTTACGCAGGTTGCCGGGATCGAAGCGATCCGTGGCGATCAGAGTTCGGTCGATCACATGCGCAATGAGTTCCAGGATCGCCGCGATGTATTCGTCGCCGGATTGAATAAGATCAAGGGATTCTCCTGCCGCATGCCCAAAGGCGCGTTCTACGTTTTCCCGAACGTCACGCAGACGGGATGGAAATCGAAGCCTCTTGCCGACGTACTGCTCGAGCAAGCCGGAGTTGCAGCACTTTCGGGCACGGCGTTCGGCGAATTCGGAGAAGGCTACCTGCGCTTCAGCGTGGCCAATTCGGTGGACAACCTGAAGCAGGCGCTCGATCGCATCGATCAGTGGACGAAGAAGAATCTGTAACCCGAATCGCTTTGTCGTCCTGAGCGAAGCGAAGGACTCATGCATTTTGGCCGCATGAAGTAGAGCTTGGTTGATCCGATGCCAGCAAAAAAGAAAGTCCGCACACCCAAATCCAGCCGCATCGACGCGCCCGGATACGGCTTTCCCAAAGGGACGAAAGGTCTCCTGCCCTGGTCGTGGGCTGAACAGCGATTGAAGAAATCGCACAATTACTGGATCACGACGGTGAAGCCCGACGGCTCTCCGCACACGATGGTTGTCTGGGGCTTGTGGCAGGACGGACGGTTCCTCTTCAGCACAGGAGGCAAGTCGCGCAAGGCGCAGAATCTGGCACAGAACCCCCACTGCATCGTTTGCACAGAGAAGGCCGAAGAAGCCGTCATCGTCCAGGGCATTGCTGAGATCGCCGATGTGGATGCGCGCAAAAAACTTATCCCCGCCTACGAGCGAAAGTACGGATGGGATTTGTCGAGCATGAAAGATGACATGCTGTCGATGAAAGAGCCGGTCTTTGCGGTGCGTCCTCAGGTCGTCTTCGCGCTCTGGGAAAGGCATTTTCAGGGCAAGTCGACGCGCTGGAAGTTCGCGTAGAGCTGTCATCCTGAGCGAAGCGAAAGACCTGTGCATTTCGCTTTGTCATCCGAGCGTAGTTGAAGGATCTTGCCTCGCAACGAACCCGCTACACCACGAAATATTTTGCTGCTGGATGATGCACTACGATCGCCGACGTGCTCTGCTCAGGCTCAAGCAAAAATCCTGAAGTCAGCCGAACTCCGATATTTTCTTCGGGCTTCAACAGCGCGAACAGTTTCGTCTGGTCCTCAAGATTCGGGCACGCAGGATATCCGAAGGAATACCGCGAGCCGCGATATTTCTGGTGGAAGAGGTCACGGATCTCCGGCGCATCTTCGCCGGCAATGCCGAGGTCTTCGCGCATCTTCTTGTGATGGAATTCGGCCAGAGCCTCGGCCGTCTCGACGCTGAGGCCATGCAGATATAGATACTTCGTGTACTCTCCGGCTTCAAACAGCCGCTGCGTCTCGACGCTCGCCTTCGGGCCGATCGTGACCAAAGACAATCCGATCACGTCCATCTTGCCGGAAGATTTCGGAGCAAAGAAATCTGAGATCGCGAGACGTCGTCCTTCCTTCTGGCGCGGAAACGTGAAGCGCAGGATTTCGGGAATCCCCTGTTCCCAGCGCGTGCCGCACGGACGAGCTTGGGCCTTCGGTGCCTCGTACACGATGACGTCGTTGCCATCGGCCTGAGCAGGGAAGTACCCATAAACGACTGCCGGAGCGAAAAGCCCCGAGGATGCGACTTCGTCTTCCAGTTTTTGCAGGATCGGGCGGAACTTCTCTTCGACCAGCCGGAGATAGTCCGACTGCGATGCCGTTTTTAGCTGCCACTGATTCTTGAACAGCGCCGTCTCGTTGATATAACGGAAAATCTCGCGCAGATCGTAGTCCTTGCGCACGCGCACGCCCCAGAACGGAGGCGACGGAATATTCGGCGCATCGGTAACGACCGCGCTGCGCTCGGCAAAAACCGGCCCGGTTTCTTCATCGACCGCCGCTGCTTTGGCGTATTCCTTCACCGTCCGCCCTTCGCGAATGCGGGCGTCCCGCGCGCCATCCGCGGTCGCGAGATCTTCCATGATGTGCAATCCGGTAAAGGCATCATCGGCGTAAAAAACGCCCTTCGTGTACTCGCGGCGAAGATCATCTTCGACATATTTGCGCGTGAGCGCGGCGCCGCCGCAGATCACTGGGAATTCGAGCTTCTGCCGCTCGAGGTCCTGGATTACGTACTTCATTTCGAGCGTTGATTTCACAAGCAGTCCGCTGAGGCCGATCGCGTCGGCGCCGTGTTCCTGGGCTGCGCGGATGATCGAATCGCCGGGCTGCTTGATGCCGAGATTGATGACTCGGAACCCGTTGTTCGACAGGATGATGTCGACGAGGTTCTTGCCGATGTCGTGGACGTCGCCCTTCACCGTGGCAAGCACAATCGTGCCTTTCTGCGAGCCGGACTTCTTCTCCATCTTCGGCTCGAGATAAGCGACCGCCTGCTTCATGACTCCCGCGGAATCGAGCACCGAAGGCAGTTGCATCTTGCGCGCGCCGAACAAGTCTCCAACAGTCTTCATGCCGTCGAGCAGGACGGTATTGATCAACTCCAGCGCCGAATAACTTGTCAGCGCGTCTTCGAGGAGTTGTTCGAGAGATTTCTTGTTCGCCCCCTCTCCGACCGACTTCTCGCCGTTGATGATGGCGAACTTCAACTTGTCTTCCACAGAGAGCGTATCGACGTGTGCCGTGGTCGAAGCGGCAGGCTTTCCCTTCATGCCCGCGAAATGCGCCATGTAGACCTGCAGCGGATCTCCGGCGGATTCATCGCGGAAAATCAGCTTGCGCGCGAGATCGACTTCCTCCTGCGGAATCTTGTACAGCGGATAAATCTTCGTGTAGTTGACGATGGCCATGTCGAGGCCATGATCGACGGCTTCATGCATGAAGACGGAGTTGAGCACGCGCCGCGGATAGGCGTCGAGGCCGAAGGAAATGTTGCTGACGCCCAGAATAGTTTTGACGCTGGGCAGTTCTTTCTTGATTCTCTCGACGGCTTTCAGCGTTTCGATCCCGGCTGTTCGGTATTCTTCCTGCCCGGTTGAGATCGGAAGGGTCAGCGCATCGAAAATCAGATCCGACGAATCGAGACCGTATTTATTGACGGCCAGATCGTGGATGCGGTGCGCGATCGCAACTTTCTTATCGGCGGTCAGCGCCATGCCGTCTTCATCGATGGTCAGCGCGATGACTCCCGCGCCATAGCGCTTGGCCATGGGCAGAACTTTTGAAGTTCGCTTCTCGCCGTCTTCGAGATTGATCGAATTGATGATGGCGCGTCCGGGAATCCGCTTTAGAGCTTCTTCAACGACGTCTGCCTCCGTGGAATCGACCATGATCGGAGCAGGCACGCGCGTGGCGATCTTTTCGAGAATCGAAGAGATGTATCCCTTTTCGTCTTCGCCGACAATCGCGCAGCACAGGTCGAGCATGTGCGATCCCTCGTTCACCAGCTTTTTCGCGAGCGCCAGAATATCGTCGTATTTCTTGCCTTGAACGAGCTTGCGGAAATGATCGACGCGGGTGGTCGTGTTCATCTCCTCGGCGACAATCAGCGGCTTGGGTTCGAGATCGAGAGAGACGCTGGTGTACGCGCTCGAGGCCGAGGCTGTGCGCCTGACGTCCCGCTTCGCGGGTTCGACGCCAGAGACCGCATCAACAACGGCTTTCAGATGCTCGGGTGTGGTGCCGCAGCATCCGCCAACGATGCGGACGCCGTAATCCTGGACGAAGTGCTTGTGGTAGTCCGCTAATTCTTGCGGAGTGAGTCTGTAGACCGGATGTCCGCCGACGTTCTCGGGAAGTCCTGCGTTGGGCAGCACGGAAATATGCTTTGTCGAATTCAGTCCCAGGTAGCGCACCGAATCGTTCATTTCCTTTGGGCCGGTTGCGCAGTTGATTCCAATCGCATCGATGTCGAAGGGTTCGAGCGCGGTCAGAGCAGCACCAATTTCGGTGCCCAGAAGCATTGCTCCTCTTTCGTCCTGAAGCGTGACTTGGACCTGTAAGGGCAATCGCTTGCCCGATTTCTGCATGGCCTCGAGTACACCGACGGTGGCGATCTTGACTTGCAACAAATCCTGCGCGGTCTCGATCAGCAGGATATCGACCCCGCCCTCGATGAGCGCCAATGCCTGCTCTTCATATGCTGCGACCATCGCGTCGAAGCCAATGTGGCCGAGAGATGGTAGTTTTGTGGTTGGCCCCATCGAGCCCGCGACAAACCGAGGCCGATCCGGTGTCGAGAATTGCTGCGCAATCTCCTTGGCGAGTTTCGCACCTTTCACATTGATCTCGTGCACGCGGTCGCCGAGGTTGAATTCTGCGAGTGCAACTCTGGATCCCTGAAATGTGTCGGTCTCGACCACGTCGCAGCCCACACGGAAAAAGTCCGCATGAATGTCGCGAATGATGTCGGGACGGCTGAGTACCAGCACTTCGTTGCAGTTCTCTCTGCCCCAATAATCATCCAGAGTGGGATTGCGCTGGTGAATGTTGGTGCCCATCGCACCGTCGTAAATGACGACGCGTTCTTTAGCAGTCTGTAAGAAGTCAGCCATCTCAGCTTCCAGCTCCTGGCCGCTAGCTTCTAGCTAGTCGACCGAAAGAAAGAGTCCGCGTTAATCCGGGTGAATTCGTGGCGATGAAAGTTCTGTATACACGAACGCCGGTCTATGAAAAGACTGGCGGGGGAATGCATCGAAATCTTCTCGAAGGTTAGCTCCCCGGCACCACTTCTGTCGGCGCTCCCCCATTCACGTCGGCCTGATTGAAAACGATGTTGGCTCCCATGTGTGCTGGCCGGGGGGCCAGCATCTGCTCCTTGCGATAAACGAGGTTGGAAGCGTTGAACGTTGCCAGTTCGAATCCGTGGCCGTGCGTGATGGCGTCGGTCGGACAGGCTTCGACACAGTATCCGCAGAAAATGCAGCGGTTGTAGTCGATGTTATAGACCTTCGCGTAACGCTCGGCGCCGCTGACGCGATTTTCGGCGGTGTTTTCGGCCGCCTCGATATAGATGCAGTTCGAGGGGCAAGCCGCCGCGCACAAGAAACAGGCCACACATTTTTCCAGGCCGTTTTCGTCGCGCTGCAGGACGTGTGCGCCGCGGTAGCGCGCTTCAATCCGCGCGCCGCGCAGAGGACCTTTACCATCGGGATAATTCTCGACCGTAGTCGGCTGGAACATCTCCCGAAAGGTGATGCTCATTCCTTTTGCAATGGCGGCGATGTTTTTCAGAACTGGCATGCTCGTATTCAGTATACCGAAAGAGATCGTAACTCGCAGGTCGCGAGCGTGAGTAGCGAACCGCGTTGAACGGCGCTTATTTGGCCGGAGCGGCAGCTTTTGCAGGCGGAGCGGCACCGGGATGCTCCGGCACCGGATTCGCGCTCTCGAGCCACGCGGTGTACCAGAGGTCGAGCAGCATCTGCGATCCGGCGGCGAGCCGGTGCGTGGTGAACTCAAACGCGGCTGGAGATCCCTTTCCGTTGAAGCCGCCGGCTTTCTCCAGTTCGTAAACATTCTCGACCAAAGCGTGCGAGTCGCGCAGGTAAGCGAGATATTGGGCGAATGGATCGTCCAGGCGCTCGGGAGCATGGACGAGCCCGGCAAAGTCCGTCGCCTTGACGTTCGCACCAACATAGGTCGACTCAAACAGGCTGTGGATGTGGTGCTCGGTCGTGTATCCGTTGGGATTCGGCCCGACCCAGCCGTTGTACTGAATCGTGGTGTGCAGCGGTTGAGATCCGTCGGCGACGTAGTGACCGAGCCATCCGGCATAGAAGATGATCGCCTGCTGCACCGCCTGCGTCGGTTGATGAGCGGCGCGGAGCTGGCGGTAATCGCGGAACGCGGATTTCAGCCGGCCGTAAACCTCCATCGTGATATAGGGCTGAAAGCCGACGCGCTCGGGAAGATAGTCGTCAGGATGATCGGTGGTCGAGGCGCGCTTTTCGTAGAGCTTGCGGATGAATTCGTAGCGTCCGGGAGGAAGGCGGTCGAGCCACTCGACGCGCTCCATATCGAGGAAGTGGTCGGGTTCTTGGGAATTTTTCAGCGCGAATTCGGTGGGGCTGCGCCAGCGGTCGGGTTCCGGGCCGAGATAAGCAATTTCCGTAACGGCCCGCCGAAAAAAGAGCGGCATCGAGACAGGAATTTTCTGTGCCGCGACGCGGTTGATGCCGGTATGTCCATCATTGCCCCATGCCAAAGCCGCGGGGCTCTGCGAAAGAATGAGGGCGATCAGCGCCACGCTGATCAGCCCTCGTTGGACATTTCGCCTTCCAGCCGACAGACCGCTCCCTTGGCTCCTCATCAGAAGGACAGGTGGAACTGAAGCTGCAGGAATCGCGGGCTGCCAATCGTGTGCTGGATCAGGCCCAAGCTGCCTTGTGGAGGAATCGACGGTGGACCCGCGAAGTTGGGAAAGAACGTCACATTGTTGTTGGGAGCGTCGAAATCAGGATGGTTGAAAATATTGAACGCGTCAGCCTCGAACTTTAGCTGGAAGCGTTCTTTGATTTGGAAGTCTTTGGACAGACTCATATCGAAGCGCACCTGGAATGGGCCTCGGAAAGTGTTCCGCCCTGTATTTCCATACAAGGACTCATAGAGATCGCAGCCGCTGGCATCGCAAGCAGGAACTCCATTGGTCCCCGGAGCCACGAACTGGGGCAGAAAATCGGAAGAATTCATCTTGCAGATTTCCCGCGAATAGTTTGCGCAATTGGGGCCCGGGCGGGCTGCCTGCGCGGGACTTACGCCTGGTACCAGCGGCACAATGGGGTTTCCAATGTAATTGCTGGTGCCATAGTAGAGGCTCGCAACAGATCCCGAGAAATCGTAGACGCTGAATGGCTGGCCGCTCTGCGCCACGGTCTGGCCACCAATGGTCCAGTCATTGGCGAGGTAACGCAACGCACCGCTCTCCACGAATTTCGGAATCGTATAGCTGTAGTTGACCAGCAAAACGTGGGTCTGATCGAAATCCGAGGAGGCATAGTTCGCGCGTGGATTGAGCGGATTGTTTCCGGTGAAAAACAAGCCTAAACCGCTTTGCTCGTCCAGCGAATGCGACCAGGTGTAAGACGAGGTGAATTGCAGGCCGTTGGAGAGGCGCTTGTGAATCTGGAGTTGCAAGGCGTCGAAGTTGGAGATGCCCTCCGCCTTATACGACACGGCATTCATGTCGTAGCCAGGATACGGCACGCGGATCGGCGCGTTGCCGGCAAATTCGTTGGTAAAGACCGGCTCCGTATCGAGGAACAACGGAGTGGTGCCTCCGTAGGAACTGGTCTGATTATTCACTGAATGCGTCGGTGTAGCGATGATGGGTTGGTTGAAGGCAATGGGCAGCACCGCATGGGTGCCGTGATTGCCGACATAACCTGCCTCGAACATCCAATTGTTGGAGGCCTGATATTGGAGATCGACCGTCCAGTTCTGCGTATAAGGCAGTTTGTTGTTGGTGTCGTACCCGCCGTACAGGAAAGGACCAAAAAGATTGTTAGAGGGCCAGCACCCCGGGAATCCGCATGCCGTCTGCTGAAGGTTCGGCAGGTAAGACAGGAAGGCTTGTGCCGTGGCCGGAGGCGGCGGTGGCAGAGTCGTGCCGAATGGCTGAGAGAGCGTCGCGTTCTGAAACACGGAGATCGGCTGGACGAAGGGCGGCGCAAGCGTGACGCCAAATGGGCCGTTGAATCCGGAACCCGCGCTGGGAGACAGGTAACTGAAGAGCTCGCCACGGTCGTAATACATGCCGTAGCCTGCTCGCACGGTGAACTTCGGGGTCACGGCCCACGCAATGCCGATGCGGGGTGCGAAGCCCCACTGGTGGTTCTTCATCAGTGAGTCGCCGGCTCCCGAGGCGATTTCCAGTCCAGAGCTGTTGATCTGGTCAGTCCCTGCATCACAACTGCCGCCGTTGTAAAACGTCACAGCCGGGTCTGCGGGAGCTCCACCGACTGTACATTGGGTGTAACTGTATTTGGTCGGATCGAACGTCGTGAGCTTGCCGTATTTCTCTGAGAGCGGTCCGTCGATATCCCAACGAATTCCGGCGGTGATCGTAACGTTCGGCCGCAGCTTGAAGTTGTCGTTAACGTAGGTTCCGATGGTATCGGAGCGGTAGTATCGGCTCGCCGAGCCAGCGAACTCATCGCCGCCGTGCAAAGTGCCTTCTACAAAATCAAGGAAGGTCTGGAAGTAGAGAGTGTCGGTATTCGTATTGTAGTTGAGGATGTTGAGCTGGGTGTGGTCCCAGGTCGCCCCCACGCTGAGGATGTGTTTTCCTTTCACCCAAACCGCGGAAGTCCCATATTCCCATTGATTCTGAATCATGCCGCCGTCGCCAAAGCTGGTGCTGGGACCGAACTCCACTCCGGCACTGATCGTGGGGTCGGTCGTGCTGATTGAGATATCAGGAAAAGTCGCCGCACCCGGCAGGCTGATTCCCAGCTGACCCGGAGTAAAGTCTTTTGACGTGTTTGCAAAAGCCTTCAGGCGAGTGAAACCCACGTGCTGTTCCCATGTGAGGTTGGGAGAGAGCACGACGGAGTTCGAGAGGGAAAGTACCTGGCTCCCGGCCGAAAGCTGTTGGGCAAATCCGAGGAGCGAACCGACCGCGCCAAAGGGATTCGTGGTGGGATTGTTCTGATAATAATATTTCCCGGACAAGCGATCCTTGGAGCTTACGACGTAGTCGATGCCGGCGATCCCTTGGTCAACGCTGGCCTTCGTATTAGGACCCTGAACGACCGCATCGTATCCAAGCGTCACGCCTTGTGTCGCGTTGTACTGCGCGCTCGGGATCAGATACTGGCCGTTCGGAAGCTTGGCATTCAGCAGATTCGCGGCGGCGGTATTGATCTGGTTCGCGGTAATCGTCTGGCCGTAGGTCGCCTGGATCATGTTAATGATGCCCTGCGTACTGCGGTCATTGGTCAAGCCCAGCGGCACAGTCACGTCTTTGGTGGAAGCTGCCTGGTCGGAAATACGCACTCCCTGATAGGAGCCAAAGTAGAACAGCTTGTCTTTGATAATCGGCCCGCCGATGGTCCCGCCAAAAGTATTGCGATTCAGGAAAGGGAGCGGCAGAAAAGGCTGATGGGTGAGGGGATCGATGCCCGCCGCATTGTAGAAAAACGGCGTGGCGTTCATATCGCTGTTCTGCCACTGTTCCCAGAGTGATCCATGCAGCGTGTTCGTGCCGGATTTTGTCAGCACGCTAATGTGCGCCCCGCTGTTGTTGCCCTGCGTGGCGTCGTACTGCGAAGAGTTGACGGCGATCTCCTGAATGGCATCGGGGGGTGGAGTGGGAAGAGCCTGGCCAATCGCGCTGTATACCGACGTGCTGGTTTGGATGGTACCGCCGGCACCGAAGTTTTCACCGGTGTTGAGCACGAAACGGTTCTCACCGACCTGGCTGGTGGAATTGCCGTTGAAAAGATTGTTTGTACTGATTCCGTTCAAGGAAAACGCGTTGCTGGTGTCGCGGTTTCCGTTGGCGAAGATGGCCTGATTGCCAAGGCCGGTGTTAGCGCCGCCTCCGCCGAGAAAGTCCGCATGCACGCCAGGGCTAAGTATTGCCAGTTGCGTAAAGCTGCCAGTGCCGAGCGGCGTCGTTTCGATTGTGTTGGTATCGACGACATAGCCGATCGTAGTGTCCACCTGGTTCATTAGCGGCACGGCGTTGACTTCCACCGTGGTGCCGGCCGAGCCCACAACGAGAGAAGTATCCACCGTCGTCGTGCGGTTCCCAGAGACCAGGATTTGCGTGTGCGTTTCCGTTTGGAAGCCCTCTTTCGTAACCGTGACTCGATACGTCCCCCCGGGAAGATCAGGGATCAAGAAAGAGCCATTGGCTTTGCTTTGAGCGCTTACTTCAAGGTTGGTCGCGAGATTGACGGCTTTCACCGTGGCGCCGGACACAACGGCTCCCGACGGATCCGTCACCGTGCCGGTGATGGCGCCAAGCGTTTGCTGGGCAAAAGAAAAGCCATTCACGAGCACGACGCTTAGCAGAACGAGCAAGAACAGCCGAAGGGACTTAAGCGGATACACGAAGACACTGCTTGCGGAGAGTCTCACGTTTACGATCCCCCTTTGGAATGGAACGCCTTATAACAGAGCAAGTTGGGGGGATTCAAGGCATTTCCGTGGAAAACTGGGTCAAAGTTTGATGAATTTTTCTTCAGATTGCCGTAACAAGTTGAGATCGCTGGGAACGTCCAGAGCGGGAGATTAGGTTCGCGCATCGCTCCTCAGGCCCCAGGCGCTATTCTGGTTGTGTGAGTGAGAAGCAAACGGAATCCACACGGCTGCGAATCGGGCTCTGCGCGAATTGCCGATTCATGCGAATGATCGCCTCGGATCGCGGCTCGGTTTTTTATCAATGCCAGCTCTCCGCAAGCAATCCGAGTTTTCCGAAGTATCCGCGGCTGCCCGTACTGGCGTGTTCCGGATATGAGCTGTTGCGCGAGAGATCAGACAACTCTAGCGGATCGATTCCGAACTAGCTCAGAGATAGGGCCTACGCCTTGGCTTCGAGCGTGACAGCCATCACTGACGTTGTTCTTGCCCAGGGGCAAGGTATCGGTTGTCCGTTTGGTGGAGGCGGGGAAATCATGCTGCTCAAAATTCTTGGCGCGTGCGCGATATTGTTGTTCGCGCTTTGACTGGTGTCCGTGCTCCAGGGCTGGAGCACAAGTACTGTGTCCAATCGCTGTATCGGAGTCTTTTTCATTGTGCTGTTTGGAGCCGGCGCGGCTTGGGGCGCACGAACTTTATTCGGAGTATTGCGATGACCACCGCAACTAAAGTGAAGAAGCCGCTTGCATCCTGGATGGAGAATCCCTTCGCCGGGCAGGCCAAGAAGCCGACCGAGAAGGCGGTTGCGGCTGTTCTTGGCCCCAGTCTGCCCCTGTGGCATGAACTTATCGAGGACTTGCAACGTGATCTGAAGATCGATACCGCGGAATGGCACTCGGCATATGTGAAATACGGATGGTCGCTGCGCCTGCAACTGAAGAAGCGCAACATCGTTTACCTCGGGCCACGAACCGGCTGGTTCCTGGCGGCGTTTGCTTTAGGTGACAAGGCAATTGCTGCGGCTCGGAATGCCAATCTTACCGCGTCAGTGCTCAAGACGATTGCCGAGGCGAAGCGCTATCCGGAGGGAACAGCCGTAAGAATCGAAGTGAGGACGCCGGAAGATGCGGCAGCCGTGAAGGTGCTCGCTAAAATCAAAATCGAAAATTGAGGGCTATTTCAATCCCAGTTCTTTGGCGAGAGCGTTCCACTTGCTGTCGACCAACGTCTTCGTTTTCGAATCCATCACAATCTCATCCGGCCACGGGCGCGTAAATCCCTCGCTCGCCCACTTTCGCGTAGCGTCAATGCCCATCTTCGAACCAAAATCGGGCATGCGGCTGGCATGGTCGAGAGAGTCGACCGGTCCCAGAGTGAATTGAATATCGCGCTCGGGATCGATGTGATTGAAGACTTTCAGCACAACGTCGCCGAGATCCTGCACGTCGACATCTTCGTCGACGACGACTATACACTTTGTGAACATCGCTTGGCCCAAGGACCAGATTGCGTTCATCACCTTGCGCGCCTGTCCGGGGTACGACTTGCGGATTGAAACGATCATCAGGTTGTGGAACACGCCTTCGATGGGCATGTTGATGTCGACCAGTTCCGGCATGTTCAGGCGCATCAGAGGCAGGAAGATCCGCTCGACCGCTTTGCCCATGTACGCGTCTTCCTGCGGGGGCTTGCCGACGATCGTCGCCGCATATATCGGATCTTTGCGATGCGTGATGCAGGTAACATGAAACACCGGATAAAGATCTTCGAGAGAGTAGAAGCCGGTGTGATCGCCGAATGGGCCCTCGGTGCGGAGTTCGTCGAGATTGATGTACCCCTCGAGGACGATTTCGCTCGCAGCAGGAACTTCCAGATCGACCGTCTCGCACTTGACGAGATCTACGGGTGCGCCCCGCAAGAATCCCGCGACGAGATATTCCTCAATGTCAGGTGGTGCGGGGACGATGGATGCGAACGTCACGACCGGATCGGTTCCGATAGCCACGGCGACTTCCATCTTGCCTGACGGATGGTCTCCTTCGGCGAGAACGCTGCCGCCGGAAGATCGGGCCATGATGTCCACCGCAGCCGATTTTCCTTCGACTGCCTTGCGCATCCGCTGGCGCGCATGTTCGGCCGCGACTTTCTGCCGCTGCCAGTGCATTCCGGTGGTGCGCTCGTCGTAAACCTGCATCCGATACATGCCGAGGTTACGCTTGCCTGACTTCGGATCGCGCGTTGTAACGCAGGGCAGGGTGATGAAGCGTCCGCCATCTTTGGGCCAGCACTTCAGGATGGGAAAATCGAACAGCGAGAAGTTGTCGCGCTTGATTACCTCCTTGCACGGCCCCGCGGCGACGGTTCGTGGGAAAAATTTTCCGGCTTCGGTGAGCAGCGGCAGCATTTTCAGCTTGTCGAGAAATCCCTGCGGGGATTTCATGTCCATGAACATCCGGATCCGCGCCGCGATCTCATCGTAGGAATTGACGCCCATTGCCATCTTCATCCGCGCGTCAGAGCCGAACTGATTGATCAGCAACTGCGAACCCGGGTGGCCTTTGCAATTCTGGAAGAGCAATGCCGGACCGCCCGCGGCCCCTTTGGCATCGCGGCTTTTCGAGACGCGGTCGGTGATTTCGGCGATCTCGAGGATCGGGTCAGTCGCAGTCTGTATGCGCTTGAGTTCGCCGGCGCGGTCGAGCGCGGCGATCCACTGGCGGAGGTCGTCAAAGGGCAATGGATATCCTCTCTGTGTGACCGACGATTATAAGGGATGGCAGAGCGAAGTTTTTAGGGAGAGCCGGTTATTGCGAAGTAGTCTCAGAATACAGTTTGCGCCGGCAATCCGGGCAGATGCCGTGAGTGAAATCAGCTCCGGTGTTTTTCCGGATGTAGTTTTCCAAAACGTGCCAACTGCCTTGCCCATCGCGGATTTTGTGGCAGGAAGCGCAGATGGGCAGCAATCCACTTAGTGTCTTTACCTCTCCCACCGCATCTTTCAGTTGCTGAATCAATCGTTCGCGATCGGCTTCGGCGGTCTTGCGATCACTGATGTCTCGAATGATCAGGCAGGTTCTGGCTTCGCCTTCCGGGCCTGGAAAGACTACGGACGAAAATTCGATGGGGAAGAGGGTTCCGTCTATGCGCCGCGCCATGAGTTCACCGTGAGCCTTTCCGGTTCGCTTGCGTTCGGCGACGTAGGACTCCACTCGAGGGTCCGTGTTATCGATGAGTCCGGCCCGGCCTTCCTCCAGAATCTGCTCGCGCGTGCGGCCCAAGATTCTGCATGCCGCTGGATTCGCGTCGAGAATTCGCCCATCTGGCGCGGTGAGCATGATTCCGTCGAGGCTGTTTTGAAACAGCATCGCGTAGAGTGATTGTTCTGGAACATTATGCTGTTGAGGCAAGTCCCGCATATCGCCGTGCGCCATAGGTCGTTGGTCTTACGCGAAACAGGTTAGCAGGGCCCGGTTCGCCGAAATGCCGAATCCCAAAATCCTCAATTCTTGTCAGAAGTCGGCTTCGCTTCGCGGGCGGCGTGTTTGGAGTCCGTTGATGCTTCTTTGGCCATCTTCTCCGCCTGATCCACCATGCTCGACATCATGTTTTGCATTCGGGGCTGCATCGCTTTCATGGCCTCTGCAGTCATCTGGGGCTGCTCGCGGAGCAGCTTTTGGCCGGTTGGAGTCTGGTAGAAGGTTGCCATAGCTGAGATATCTGCCTTTGTCAGATGGTGCTGGTACACGGGAACTATATCGTCAATCATCCCGTCGATATCGAAATCCTTCAGACTTGCGTCCATCATCGCGTTCATGCGATCCACTTCTTTCTGGCTGATGTCGGGCATCTTCTTCCGAAGCGTTTCCGTGGCCATTTCCCTGGATTGTTTCATGGCAACATCCATCATGTTGCGCACCTGTTCTCGGACGTGCATCGTCGTGAACAGCTGCTCGACATCATCTTTGGTGGCAGGACTGTCGTCAGAGGAAGATTGTGCCAGGCCAAGGTTCAGCCCAAAAACGAGCAGAAGAATTGCCACAAGCGTCCGCTTCATCGCTCTTCTCCTTCGTTGCAGCCGACTTACCCGCGATAGTTCAGCGCCTTCAATCCCAAAAATCTCGATGTTGGCCCTAACTCTTGTTCAATCCGGAGTAGCTGGTTGTACTTCGCGACGCGATCGGTCCGGGAGGCGGAGCCGGTCTTGATCTGTCCCGCCCCAGTCGCCACGGCCAGATCTGCGATGAAGGTATCCTCTGTCTCGCCCGACCGGTGCGAAATGACCGATGTATATCCGTTGCGCCTTGCGAGATCGATGGCATCCAGGGTCTCGCTCACGGTCCCGATCTGATTGACCTTCACCAGAATCGAGTTGGCAACACCTTTGTCGATGCCTTCCTGCAGGAATTGCACGTTGGTTACAAAAAGATCGTCGCCAACCAGTTGGATCTTTCCGCCAATCGCGTCGGTGAGATTTTTCCAGCCTTCCCAATCGTTTTCCGCCAGGCCGTCTTCGAGAGAAACGATCGGATAATCATTGACCCACTTCGCCCAGTGCTTCACCATCTCGTCCGAAGTCTTCACTGACTTGTCGGATTTCTTGAACACATACTTCCCATCCTGATAGAACTCGCTGGCCGCCGGATCCAGCGCGATGGCAATTTCTTCCCCAGGTTTGTAACCAGCCTTATTGATCGCTTCCAGCACAACCTCGATCGCTTCGACGTTCGACTTCACTGACGGAGCGAAGCCGCCTTCGTCACCCACTGCGGTGTTGTAGCCGCGCTTTTTCAGCACACCTTTCAACGTATGAAAAACCTCGACGCCCCAGCGCAGCGCTTCCGAAAACGACGGCGCGCCGACCGGCATCACCATGAATTCCTGGAAATCGACGTTGTTATCGGCATGAGCGCCGCCGTTAAGGATGTTCATCATCGGCGTGGGCAGGGTATTCGCACCGGCTCCCCCGAGATAACGGTAAAGCGGAATGTCGATATTCAGGGCTGATGCCCGGGCGGCCGCCATGGAGACCGCAAGAATCGCGTTCGCGCCCAGCCGGCCTTTGTTTTCTGTACCGTCGAGTTCGATCATTTTGGCATCCAGGCCGCGCTGATCGAATCCGTCCCAATTCGCGAGAGCCTCGGCGATTTCGCCATTCACGTTTTCAACGGCCTTCTGAACGCCTTTGCCCAGAAAACGATTCGTGTCGCCATCGCGTAACTCGACAGCTTCGTGCTCGCCGGTCGAAGCGCCGCTAGGGACGATGGCCCGCCCCATTGAACCATCGGCCAGAAATACTTCCGCTTCTACAGTAGGATTGCCGCGGGAATCCAGAACTTCTCGGGCATGAATGCCTGCAATGTTCGACATGCGCTGCTTACCTTTCTCTGATGGATATAAAGTGCGTGTGTCATCGTCGACCCTGACCGCCGACAGCGGTGCTCCCGAATCAAAATTCAGCTGCCTTCCGGTCAGATAGCCGACGCCTTGATAGAGCTTTCCCATGGTGTCGGATGAAACCCATGATTATAGCGGAAGGTCACTACACGAATGTCACCCACAGTATCGTTTTTCTCGCATGATTTCCATGTTCGGAATTGTCCCTTTGGACACTGTTCCACCCTCTTATCTCGTATGGTTCCCATGTACTGGCTGCTGCTTGTCCCCGCCTCCCGCGTGGTCTAAAGTCAAAAAAGCTTCGGATTGAGGAGATTTGCATGAAAAAGTGGATGTTCTTTCCCATCCTTCTGCTGGCGACGATGATTTCGGCCCAGACGAGTTCGCCAGTTCCTGCCGGAACGGCATTAATGGTGCGCCTCGATACGACTCTCGCCACGTTCAGCAACAGAGTTGGCGATCCATTTCGCGGAAGTGTCACGCAACCGGTGGTCATTAACGGTCAGACTGTTATTCCGGTCGGCGCAACCGTCGAAGGGCGCGTCACGAAAATCAGCGAACCCCGCCGCATTTCGGGCAAGCCGACAATCGGCATCCTCCCCGAAGCTGTGATTATGCCCAATGGCGAGCGGTTCTACCTCGACGCCACGCTCACCGACACCAATCTTCGCGGAACCGACGTGAACTCCGAAGGCCAGTTCAAAGGATCCGCCCACGACCGTCGCGACACGCTGGAAGAGGGCGGAGGAACCGCGGGTGGCATGTTGGTCGGCGGACTCGTCGGCGGACCGGCAGGAGTACTGGTCGGCGGTCTAGTAGGAGCCGGAGCCACGACGACTCATTGGCTCGTGAAGCATCGCTCCGCAACGCTTCCGTCAGGGACGCAGCTTACGCTCGAACTCAATCGTCCTCTGATGATGAACGCTCCGGCCGCAACGGGCGGAAGCAAGTAGACCCCTGCAAGTCTCAGGCTCGGGGATTCGACGAACCTCCGAGCCTTCTCTATTTCTATACATCACACAGATCCGCAGCTTTGTGCAGAGCTTCGAACGGATCTCCTGCCGGCACGAACTCGTGCGCCACGTATCCTTTGAATCCGGTTTCGGCAATGGCGCGCATCACTCCGTCCCAACGAACTTCCTGGGTTCCATCAAGTTCATGGCGGCCCGGAACGCCGCCCGTATGGAAATGCCCGATCCACTGAAAGTTCTGGCGGATCGTGTCGATAAGGTCGCCTTCCATGATCTGCATATGGTAGATGTCGTAAAGCAGCTTTACGTTGGGCGAGTTTACTTCCTGCATTACGCGCACGCCCCAGGCTGTGTGATCGCACATGTAGTCGTGATGATCGTGCTTACTGTTGAGCAATTCCATGCAGATCGTAACACCGTTGTCTTCCGCGATCTTCTTCACCCGATTCAGTCCCAGGATCGTGTTGCGTGCGCCTTTGTCGTCGGACATTCCCGCGCGGTTTCCTGAAAATGTAATCACATTCGGGACGCCCGCCTTCGCAGCTTTCGGGATATTCACGCGAAATGCTTCCTCGATCGCCGCGTGATTCTCAACGCGGTTCAAGGCTTTGGTGATCTCCCCTCCGCCTGCGTATCCCATTGTGCAGATCAGCCCGTAGCGGAGCGGGATTTCGTATTCGTCAGGCTTCAACAGATCCATGCCCTTCAGTCCGATCTTTGCCGAGAATTCCGCGAGTTGATCGACGGGAACGTGTTCATAGCACCACTGGCACACAGACTGATGAATTCGTCCTTTGCGCGGCGTCGAGGTCTCGCCAAGCGCCGGTGCGATCTTCGGCAGCGCCAGGCCTGCAAGAGATGATTTGAGCAGAGTACGCCGCGTGAGATTTTTCATGTAGGATTCAGGGATGATTCTACTGCTGTCTTTCTTCTTTCAGCACGTTCTGACAATTGCCGGCGGCGGTAAGGACCTCATTAAATGATGTTTCTTTCCGGAGATCTTTCAGCAGAGGATCGTCGAGCAGCGCCGAGTAGGCGCAATAGTTCTGCTGGACGGCCGCTTTCAAAAGGCGAAGCGCCGGTTCGTTCTGCCCGCAGGCTGCCATAAGAGCGCCAACGTGATACCAGGCTTCTGCGTCTGGCTCCATCATCACCGAAGATTCGTTTTCCCGCACAATCTTCGCCATGTCCGGCGGTCGCTGTGCCGCGGTGCAGGCGATCATCAGGTCGCGATGGTAATAGACCGCCTTCCCCATATTCTTGGCGGCATTACGCGCCTCTTCCATATTGCCCGCAGCAAGGTAGACGTAGGGCGTGACCCAGGCCGCCCACTCCGATCCGGCGTCCATATGCAGGAAATCGTTGGCCCGGTCCGTCTTGCCCATCTCCAGGAATGACCACGCGCAGGAGCGGAAATTAAAATTCCCCGGATCGAGATCGCGAGCTCTATTGCAGTGCTCCGTCGATTGCTCGAGCATTCCCGCATACCGTAGAACGTAACTGAGGGCAAAGTGAGCGTCAGCGCTCTGCGGTCTCCGCCGCACCAGGTCCGTGGCCGCATCGTAAGCCCGGCCGAGTTCGCCGCGTTCCACCCGGTTTGTGATCAATAGGCTCGCCGCCATCACGCGGTTCGGATCGAGCGACAGCGCCCGCTCGTAGGCCGAGTTCGAGCGCTGGAACATCGTTTCGCCCCCGCCGCCGTAGATCGAATCGAAATAGTATCTCTGACCGAGAGCCTCCCACGCCGGCGCGTAGGACGGATCGATTCCCACCGCCCACTCCAGCATCTTGATGGCTTCGCGATTCGGCCCCGGATCGTGTGGCACGGCAATGCTGCGCAGGTAAAAGTCATAGGCTTGCTGATTCTTCGGCCGAGACGCCGCGGCCTCGATCGAACCACCTGCTCCGCCGAGGGCAGGCAGCAGGCCATGTTGTACCTCCGCACTCATCTGTTCCTGTAATCCGATCAAGTCGTCAACCTTGGCCGTAATCGTGTTCTCCCACAAAAGCCGGTCTGTTGGGACGTCGATCGCCTCAAGTGTTACGAGCAGTTGGTCGCCTTGCTTACGGAACGATCCAGTGATTAGCCGCCCCACCCGGAGTTCCTGCCCAACCTTCTTCGGATCAAGGTCCAGCGCGACGTACTTGCGGGTGACCGACGAGGGACGCACTTCGAGGCTTCGAGAATAGGTCAGAACGCTGGTCAGTTCGTCCGCCAGCGCGAAACGCAAATAATCGACGCCGGGATCCCCGTTCATGTTCTGCAACGGAAGCACGGCGATCGCATTTCGCTGCTCTTCATTGGCGGCCTGCCGGTGCTTAAACCACCAGGCTCCAACAGCGGATACGACCGTGACCAGCAGTGCCGCGGTTGCGATCAGCAGATAGGTCTGCAGCCTGTTATCTCTGCCGAAAGTCTTTGTGGCAACTCGCAACTTGGCGGTGGCGCTCGGCGTCTTGATCGTGCCCGACTCGGCTTCTCTCCTCAGCAGCGCGAGATCGGACCGCATATCCGCCGCGCTTTGGTAGCGGTGGTTCCGATCCTTCTCCATCGCCTTCCCGATGATGCCTTCGAGCTCAACCGGAATCTTTGGATTCAGGTCGCGAGGAGGAGTCGGCTTAGCGTGCAGCACAGCATCCAGAGTCACCAGC
The DNA here is from genome assembly GCA_035945695.1 of Candidatus Sulfotelmatobacter sp. Lineage (GTDB taxonomy): Bacteria > Acidobacteriota > Terriglobia > Terriglobales > Acidobacteriaceae > Sulfotelmatobacter. The sequence continues at coordinate 230,489 of DASYZZ010000007.1, forward strand.
GAGTTCGCTCCGGTGAAGGGCTTTTTGCCGGTCGACATTTCGTAGAGCACGACTCCGAAGGAAAACAGATCGCTGCGTGCGTCCACCAGTTCGCTGCGTGCCTGCTCCGGGGACATATAGACCGCGGTGCCGGGAATTACGCCGATTGCCGTAAGCGAATTGTCCGCGCCAGCGTCGTCTTCGGTGCCGAGATTGTGGACCAGCTTCGCCAGTCCAAAGTCGAGTACCTTCACCTGCCCTGTCGGCGTCAGGAAAATATTGGCCGGTTTGATGTCGCGGTGGACGATGTTCTTGGCATGCGAGGCCACCAGCGCATCCGCAACCTGCACTCCAACCTCGAGCACCTTCTCGACCGCCATCGGATGTCCGCCGATGTGCTGCTTCAGGCTTTCGCCCTCCAATCGCTCCATCACGATGAAAGGATGCCCGTTGTTATCTTCGATTCCGTGGATCGTACAGATATTTGGATGGTTCAGCAGGGAAGCCGCCCGCGCCTCGCGGGTAAATCGCTCCAGCGATTTGGGGTCGCCGGCCAGGTTTTCTGGAATGAATTTGAGAGCTACATGCCTCCCGAGTTTCAGGTCTTCAGCTTCATAGACCACGCCCATACCGCCGCCCCCCAGCTTCCCAAGGACGCGGTAATGAGAGACTTGCTGCCCAATCATGAAGCCGTGACCCGCTCGGCGGTAATGTTAGGCCGACCGCTGAGTCCGGTCAACTACTTATCGGCCGCTCCGTGCGCCGAACCTTTGCCATTCCTCCGCCGCATTTTCGAATCATTCCTGGGGAAGCTTTGGCGAAGGCTTCCAGGAATGGCTCTCGATACGTCCATTCGTAAGATGCCAGCTATCGCCGCAATGGTTTAGATCGACTAGCATAGACTTGAGGCAACTTTCCTCATGCAGTCGTTGAATTCGGAGAGATTTCATGGAACCGACATCATCCTGCGACTCTGCTAGGGCTCAACCTTCGCTCGACCTTCAAGAGGCGATCCGCCGTCGGGCCGAGGAAATCTATATTCGCAACGGGAGAATCTCTGGTCGAGATGTCGAGAACTGGGCTCAAGCCGAGAGCGAAATTCGTGCGGAGACAGGGACAACCGACCCCAAACCTCGCCGGGCAATCGTCATCAAAATCAACGGCGTGCAGTACGTCGGTGAGTACCGGCTGGATTCTTCAGACGGCTATCATCCCGGAGAGTTCGAACCCGGTGCTCCCATCCCGGTCAGATTTGATGACGACAAGATGTTCGTCACCCGGCCCGATGGCAGAGAACTGGAAACCACAATCGTTAAGAAGATTGGCTGATTCCTGATCGGGAGTGCCCGATTCAAGGACAAACGAACGGCTTGATATATTTCGGACATGCTGAACTTGTTCGTCCAGCATCGCCCGGGGAGAAGTTCGCACCCGCTCGTGTCGGCGCTTCTGCACCTCGGTGCTGCGGGCCTGTTCTTTCTCGCGATTCTCGATAGCTCTCCAATCCCTTCGTTCGGCACGCCCGACATCGTCGTTGCTATTCTTGCGGCGAGCCACCAGTCGTTGTGGTACGAATACGCTGCAGCGGCCACCGCCGGATCTGTTCTCGGCGCCTACCTCACCTTCCGCCTCGCTCGCCGTGCTGGCGAGGCCTACCTGCACAGCAAGTTTAAAAGGAGCCGGGTCTCAAAATTCCTGAGGCTATTCAGAACGTGGGGCGAAGGTACCCTGGTTGCGTCCACCTTGGTTCCGTTGCCCACGCCTACCAGCATGTTCTTCGCGGCGGCAGGAGCTTCAGATTTTGCAACAGGGAAATTCCTGGCCATTGTCACGATCTGCCGCGCGATCCGCTACTTCGGCATCGCCTATATCGCTGGACATTATGGGAGGAATCTGTTGCGGGTGCTCCGGCATCCCGTTGAGCACTGGGGTTGGTTGACGCTCTTCCTCGCTATCGCGTGCGCGGTAATTGTGGGAGGAATCATCGCCAGCCGCAAGCTGGAAGCCACGTCGGGCTAATCGGGTCCGTCAGCTTTCGTCCAGATACAATCCCGCCGATGCGCCTACCCACTCCATGTTCTTGTTGTGGTCGACTCCCATCATCAGGCCGCGCCCCATTCGGATAATTGTCAGGACGGGCAGAAGTTTGTCGAGCCAGATGTACATCACGCGCACTTCCGCCTTTGTGTGACCGAACGGTGTGGCGATGACCGGCTCAAAGTTCATTCTCTCCTGCAGAATGTAATAGGGCCGTTTCTCGGCGGGGATCGCTGCAATGTCTTCCTTCTTCGGCGCGATCACCACGCCAAGTCCAGCGAATGAATACAGCGGCTTCAGCGCATAGTTCTCCAAATCGGAGGGAATTTCATCCAGACGATCGAGGAACCACGTCTTCGGCACGGAAACATGCCTGAGATAGGGAATCGAGAACTTGCTGATGCGGAAATACCAATTGGGGTGTCCCGCCCATTCCACATCGAGATCGTCTCGCCAATCGAAATTCAGCTTGACGTTCTTCCTCTCAAGTTCATCGACGATAGCACGGTTGTAAATGCGGTGAATCGGAATGCGCTTACCGCCACGCTCGTAGTAGAGTCGCCGGTCTTCTTTCTTGATATCGACAATATCGACCGCCCGGACGCCCAGCATTTTCTCGGTCAGCAAAAAATCCGGCAGTGTCTTCTGTTCTTGAGGATGAATCTCCATCAGGATGACATTCTCGGGATCGTGCGTGCCGACGATCGCGCTGCGAAGAAGACTGCGGTAAGAATCGGGTTCGAGCCCGCTTAACAAGTATTTGAGGCGACCCGATGCCGAACCATCCAGTCCGTACACATCGATGTATGCCTGCGCTAGGGGGCCTTGATACGCATAAAGAGAAGGGAAGGCCTGCAACTCGACGAGTTTCGGTTGCAATTCTCCGGCTGCGTCGCGGACCAGGCCGAAATCCACCTGCACAAACATCGGATGGGGAGCTTCGTTCGGAACCTTGAAGTCAGCAGGGATGGCCTCGTCAGACTTCCGGCGATACTCGGGGCTCTCCACCAGTTGCCGGATCAATTTCTCCCCGGCGCACGACATCCCGTCTATCAGGGATTTAGGGAAAAAGCAGGGCGTCTCGGAAAGCCGGAACTGCACATGAGTCCCGCAGGTGTCATCGATTCGCCGCAGGAATGCGCGGTATTTCCCGGCAGTGAAGTTTTCGTTGAAGTGCTTGCGCAGGGAAGGAAGCATGGGAATGCTGTAATTTGGTAATCGCGTAATTTAGTAATTCAAAAACAGGGTCGCCGAAGACGACAAATCTTTTCAATTACTCAATTACCAAATTACTAAATTAGGTCACTCGCGGATTTCCATCCCACAGATCAATCCCTCCCGCAACGAATACACATGCTGCACTATTCGATCGATCAGTACCTTCCCCGATAAATCTTTCACGACCTGGTCAACGCCTACGATTACCCGGCCGCCATCCTCTTCATCGAAGCTGACCGGCTCGACGTGCGGGTTGATCATGCCCCATTGCCGCGTCCAGTAAGCACGCACGCCGTCATGACCGTGAACTCGGCCGCCCTCCATGCCGTTGGGCCAATCCACGTCGGGAGTCATGGTTGCGAGCGTGCCATCAATATCGCGAGCATTAAAAGCCGCGTAGGCTCTTCGGATCAGCACAATATTTTCAGCGGACACCATCCTCGCCTTTTTTCAATTACCAAATTACAAAATTACTCAATTACCCAATTACCCAATGAATCAGGCTTCGATCAGAAACTTCCCGTCTTGCATGATCTGCTGGTCGTCCACCCAAATATTGAACTTTCGTCCGACCACGTCAATGTGTGTTGTCGAATCCCAATCTGCCCCGGTATGCGCTCCATAAGGATTGCCGAATGCAATATGGATGCCGGGATACTTCTCATCCTGCAGGATCTGGCCGATCACGTTCTTCAAATCGATATTCGTCCCGATGGCAAACTCGCCCACTCGATCGCTGTTCTCATCGGTGTGCGTGTACTTCCAGAAATCGTTTTCCAGTTCACGGTTTTCCGAATGAGCCTCGGTCAGGCGATTTCCTATCATCCGGATCGTGAGTGGCGATACTTGCAGGTCGCCAAACTTCGCGCAGAGATAGTCTCCCACAACGCCGTCGATCACAAATGTTCCGTTCACTTCGCCCGGAGTCGTAAAGATTTCGCCGCCGGGCAAGTTTCCCCACTTCTCCGGAGAAATAATTCCGCTTGTCTTGAGCCACTTATAGTTCGGATTCAGATCAGCCGTGAGATCGGTCCCAGCCGCGGTCTTCGCCCGGATCTTCGAAGCCTTGCGCACCATCTCGACCACCTTTTGGCTCAAGCGGTCGACGCGCTGAAAATCGGCACGCATACCTTCGAGCATGATCTGGCGATTGATGTTCACCATGTGCGCGTGGCGGATCTTGCGTCGGTTCACGACGTCGGTCATCTGAATGCGCGAACGCAATTCATTCGTCTGCGCCTGCACCGCAAAAATCGACACCTGGCTGATCTCAAGATCATCAAGGATCTCCCGTGGCAAGTCCCTTAATGGGCGTGCCGCCAGTTCCTCCAAAACCCATGCGCGATAAGGGGCGCCCAGTTTCTCGAGTTCTGCCACAATCGCCGCAGCGATTTCGAGCGTAGCCTCGTCCGTGATTACGCAGACGCGTTCCTGCGGCTGAATCCGCAGGCACACGTTGACCGCATTGCGCGCGCCAAGGGCAAACTCCGGGTCAAACGGAATCTTGTTGAGTTGTATGTGGTTGGAGGGTGCAGAAATACTCATTAACCTGACTTTCTAACGGCTGCTGGTTCCTCTTCCTCTGCCAGCCCTTGTTCCGTCTCTTCAACGATGTAGTCGACAACTTTCTTGAGATCGCCGGTCTCCTGGAACACGCGCAACTGCCGGTCGGCGCCGCTTCCGCGCTCGAGGATTTCATGGATGTAGTTCAGTTCCTCGCGCGAATCCAGTTCATCGACCACATCGTCGATGAACTCCAGATATTCGTGAACCAGGTCGCGCGCAGGAACCTCTTTTTGTTTTCCAAAATCGATCAGCTTCCCGTCGAGTCCATATCGCGCCGCGCGCCACTTGTTTTCCATGATCAAGGCGCGGCGGTAAAGCCGGAATCCCTGATTTGCCGTATATAGCTTGTATAGTTTCGCTACCGTCGCCTGAATCAGCGCCGCAATCGCAATCGTCTCGTCGGCGCGCATCGGAATGTCGCAGACGCGGAACTCGATCGTGTTGAAGAACGGATGCGGCCGGATGTCCCACCAGATCTTCTTCGCGTTGTCGATGCAGTTCGTCTTGATCAGCAGCTTGATAAAGTTCTCGTACTCGCCCCAACTCGGAAAATAATCGGGAATATTTGTCCGCGGAAACTTGTCAAAGACCTTGCAGCGGTACGATTTCAGCCCGGTATTCATGCCGAGCCAGAAGGGCGAATTGGTCGAGAGGGCAAGGATGTGCGGCAGGAAATAGCGCGCGTGATTCATCATGTGGATCGCGGTTTCGCGATCCTCGATCCCGATGTGCACGTGCAGTCCAAAAATCAGGTTCGCCCGCGCGACCAGCTGCATGTCTTCGACAATGTTTTTGTAGCGCTCATCGGGATGAATCTCCTGCGTACGCCAATCGGAAAACGGATGAGTCGCAACCGACGCTACGGATAATCCATTTTCCCGCGCCAGCCGGATGATGTCGCGCCGCAGTTTCTTCAGTTCGACCTTCGCCTGCTTGATGTTGTCGCATACGGACGTGCCGACTTCCACGACCGATTGGTGCATCTCGGCCTTCACCCGCTCCTGGAGAATCAGCTTGCCCTTCTCCAGAATCTCGGCATGAATGTGCGAGCGTAGATCCCGGGTCGAGGGATCTATGGTCTGGTATTCTTCTTCGATTCCGATGGTGAAGCTCGGCAACATAAGCGTGGAGCGGGCGCGTAGGCCCGCAAACTCCTGCCTGGATTGTGTAAAGTCGAACGTCCCGTCGCGATCGACGGGGAAGAACTAGGCGGAAATTAGTATATCAATCCGGGATTTCGAACGCGTGCTCAATCCCATTCCCGGTTTTCCTTCACTCGGTCCCGCACGATTTTCTTGAGCAGCGCATCTGGCAGGGGCTTGTCTGGAGGGAACTGAATCGTGCCCTTCGATGTTCGGTATCCGGCCAACTCCTCGGCAAACCGATCCAGCACACGGGAGCCGGTCGGAAACAAGCTGCAATGTTTCTTGAAAGCTGCGTAAGCCACCAACATCCCGCGATACTTGAATGTCGGAATCCCGTAGCTGATGACCTCGGTGGTTTCTTTCGGCACGACCGATTGGATGACTTTGCGAATGTGGCGCAGCGTGCCCTGGGCCGGCTCGGGGACATCAGCCAGATATTCGTCGACCGTTTTGGCTACAGGCTTACCCTTCATTGCATACCCTACTTAATGGCTGACTCGGGTCAGACCCCGGGCCGCATTTCGATCCTGATATCGGCTGTCGCGGGCGCGTGCTTTGAGACGATGATCGTCCCCATCACCGACTGGAATCCGTAAAGTGTCGCCTTGAAGCGGTAGTTCCCTTCAGGCAATTTGGATATCTTGAAGCGCCCGTGTTTGTCGGTGAGCGTGTGCCGGACGATGCGCTCGTCGTTGGGGCCCTCGATCTCGAGCAGAACGTCGGCGCGTCCTTCTTCACCCGCGGTCGTGGTGATTGTTCCCATTACGGTCCTGACGCGAAACGGATCTTCGATTTGATCGATGATGTGTTCCGTCGGACTCTTAGTGAAATCGGACAGGTCTGGAGGCGGAGCAGTCTGCGCCCAGGCAAACGGAGTCGCGAGGAAGAGCAGGCCGGCAGTAAGCGATAGCTTCATACAGTCCTAGAGGCTTTCCGCTTTGTTCGGTCGCCTGGCGATGCGGAGCCACCTTTGCTCCCAGCGGGCGTTCCTGCCAAAAACTCCGCCCAGCGGAATTCCTTTGCCGGAGCCCCGCCGCTCTGTGCCAGCTTGACCGCCATTTCGGCGACCGCATTCACGATCCAGTCGAAATTTTCCTGCCCGACTGAGGTAATTTCCGCGTCCGGAGCGGGATTCAGAAAGTCGATCGCATACGGCACCCCCTTCTCCACCGCAAACTCCACCGTATTGAGGTCGTAGCTTAATGCGCGGCACAGGCTCAGCGCGTCCTTCTCGATTCGATCGCGAAGCGCCTGCGTCGACGGCGGCGGATTCCCCTTCACATACCGCTCATGATGGGGCGCCTTCGGATCGTACTTCATGATGTGTACTTTTTCCTGCCCAACCACATAGCAGCGGTAGTACTCCTCGAACTCCACGCCGCGCTGCAGTGTCATGCAGAGATCGCCGGTCTGGTTGTAATAGTGAAAGAACTCTTCGGGCGAGTGCACCTTGTAGACGTGCTTCCATCCGCCTCCGGAATAGGGCTTCAGGAAAGCAGGGAAGCCGACATAATCGAAAATCTCCTGCCAGTTCAGCGGATACATCAGGTTCCTCATGGAACGATCCGTCGTTCCTTCGGGATGCTTGTTGTGAGGCAGAATCACCGTCGGCGGAATCGCCACGCCCATCTTGTGCGCCAGCGAATAGTTGAAGAACTTGTCGTCCGCCGTCCACCAGAAGGGATTGTTCACAACGATGGTCCCATGCAGCACCGCGTTTTTCAGCCAGGCGCGGTAGAACTGAATATCCTGCGAAATGCGATCGATAATGACGTCGTATTTCTTCGGCTCATCCATGCGGATGCCGCCGATGTTTACAAACTCCGCGCTGATGCCGTCGACGTGCATCGAGTTAATCTTCTCGACTACCGCAGGAGGAAACGAATTCTCCATTCCAAATAAAAGGCCAATCTTCTTCACAATATTCTCCTGATTTGCCACCCTCAGCCAGGACTGATCGTCCCAAGGGCGACGATGAACCGCAGTGGAAGGATCCCTACAAGTCTTCCATCAATTCGGCTTTTTACTCTGCTTTTTTCCTCGCAACCCACTCCCCCGCCAAAGGCGAAACTGAGTGATTATCTCCTGCATAGCGCCCTCAAGCTTTCCGAGCGGATGACCTACAGCCCTCAAATCCCCGTCGGTCGTATGGATCGCATACACACCCGCGTCGGTTGAAACATAAAAATTGACACCGTGAGGAGCTGGCAACGGAAACTCGCGACTTGGCTGCTGGGGCAATCGTATCTTTCGGGTTTCGGCGACCGCCCTTTCGGCAGCCGCCCGTACTGGTGCGATTCCCTCGCCGCCAATGAACCCGCTGCCGTTGCTGAAATACATGCTTGCAGAACCATCAATGATTGACATGACGGTAACCGTGCCATTAACCACGCCCCAATCCATCAGTACGCCCCAAGCTTCAGTCGGTTCTGACGGTGTATTAATTCTGCGGGGACGCTTTGCCGTCAGCACCCTGTTTCGTAGGCGGCCGTAAATTTCCTTAGGGTCCTTAACGCGTTTCTCTTGGGAATGTTCCGTCATGTGCCATGCTGGGCCTTAGAAATACTTCGCCGCCATTCTCAACCAAAGCGGCCAGTCGTGCTTCGAATTGTCATTCCACACGTCGAGCCAGTGCGGAATCGCCTTCCCATTCAAGATTGCCGAAAACTTTATGTTCTGATCCAGACACATATCCCAGTCGGCCGAGCCGAGCACGATCTTCATCTGCCGGTATCGGCTCAGGAACCAGTCGTCGGTCAGATTGGGAACGAAATCCGGCGGATTGTTGAAGTAGCAGTCGTTGTCGTAATAACCGTCGAGAAATTGCTTGATATCAAACGCGCCGCTCATACTGACGCAGTGCGTCACGACATCTGGATGCTTCAGCGCAAAGTTGACGCAATGATATCCGCCGAAACTGCATCCGGTAACAGCCAGCTGCGAGGCACGATTCTTCGAGCGAATAAAGGGTAGGAATTCATGCAATATGTAACGCTCGTATTGCAGATGCCGCAGCACCCGCACCCGCGGATGCACGCCCTTGTTGTACCAGCTTTCGGTATCGACTCCGTCCGGACAGAAAACCTGCAGCTCTCCTCGTTCAATTTTCTGCGCCAGCACGCCGATCATGCCGCGATCTTCGTATTCGAAAAACTTTCCCATCGAGGTCGGAAACACTAATACCGGAATGCCGGCGTGCCCGAAAACCAGAGCTTCCATGTCGCGGTGCAGTTCTTGACTGTATGCCTTGTGGTATTCGCGGTTCATGTGAGATGGAACGGTTGGAGGAGACGTCTTTCGGTCTCTTAGTCAGCCGAAGTATATTACCCGAACCGCAGACCAAATCCCTAGAGGAGAAGTCCTGCGCCGAAGCAACAAAAAGCCCGCTCGTTTCATCGAGCGGGCTCGTCACGAAAAATCTCAACCAGTCCTATGAACCGTTCGAACAAACTCCCAACGACTCACCCTGGAAGCTCAACCATCCGTTCACCGAAGTGCTGGTCGTAGCGCCAAAATAAGGCAGGGTCACTAGGTCCTGCAGATTGTAGGTGAACCCGTGCAGCGAATACGGATATGCACCATAGTTGGGATTGCCTTCGAGCGGGTCTCCGACTTCCAGAATGCCGCACGGCGTATTGTTCCCGTTGTAGTTGACCGTCAGCGGATCATCCGCCCATTCGCCGACTTCATGCGAGAGGGCCGAAACATCTTGCGAGAATGCGCCCACATGGTCGACGTAGGTGGCCTCGGCATACGACTGCGGATTGCTCGTGCTGCCTTCGGAGCTGTGATAGCCCCCAATGCAGCACTGTCCGTTCTGCGTCAGGTAGGTATCGTAGAGGAGAAAGATCGGAAACTGGCCGGGGTTTATTCCAAGCTTGCTGATCAGATTCGGAATCTGCGCGTCGAACCAGTTGATGTTGACTTCAGCAGCGGTAAACCCAAAAACCGACCCCGTTTTCCCGTAGGTTTTGGACGGGCTCAGCGTCTGTTCCGCCAGCACGGTTGCGCTCAAGAGAAGGTGCGAATTTGTGTTGGATTGCACCGTTCCCCAGAAGTTCGCGCGCTGAAACGCGTCGATGTACTGCGTTGTTCCCACATCCACGCCGCCCTGCGTATACGTTGTGGTCGAATCAAAAATCGGCGATTCCAGGGTATTGGTCGTGACCGAATTTCCATTCGACAGAATGTGTGACGGGTCGTATGTGCTCTTCGAGCCGTTGCGGTTGGTGATGACAATCTTCACCGGAATGATGTAGGTGGTGATCGTCGCACTTGTGTTCGTAGAAGGCGCCGCTCCGACCATGTTGTAGGTATAGGTGCTTCCGCTATACGTGAAAGAGCCATTCCAGCTCTGGAGTGAAACAGCCGGAGCAACCACGTCGTTTCGGAGATGCGCCGGCATGACCGTGTACATTGGGCGTTCATGATCAACCTGTGCATCCTGGGCAAACCCTGGGCTTGCCAGCCCCGGGCACATCAACAAGCATAATGCTGCGAGAGAACTGAGAGAGACACTTCTTCTAGTCATCTTTACTTTCTCCTTGGAAGTTCGTTCAAACCAAGCGACGCGAGACCCCAGAACCGTCGGTGTTCGCGCCGTTTCCTCCAGCAGTGGTTGTGGAAGTCGGCGCGGTCCGGAATTTCTAATTGCTGAGTTAACCCCGAGTCAATGTGTAAAACTTCAAAATGTCAGTCCTGTCCTGTTTTCGTAAATAGTGCCTCGTGGATAAACACCGCGGATAGACAACAAAAAACCCGCTCCTGAGCGGAGCGGGTCCTTGTAAATGCAGGTGTTTAGCCGCCGTTCGAGCAAACCGTCAGGTTAAACGGATTGTTCTGGAACGTCATTTCGTTGTTTACGGACGTGCTGGCGGGAGCCCCGAAATAAGGCAGGAAGACTTCGTCCTGCAGGTTGTAGGTGAAGCCGTTCAGGGTGTACGGGAAACCTCCATAGTTCGCGAAGCCTTCCTCCGGATCGCCGACTTCCAGAACGCCGCAGGAAACGGTGTTGCCGTTGGTGTTCACGACCAGTGGATCGTCAAGCCATTCTGAAACCTCATGCGACAGGGCGGAAACGTCCTGCGCGAAGATTCCCGCCGTGCTGACATATGTGAAGTGCGCATACGCCTGCGGAGCAGAACTGCTTCCGAACGCACTGTGATATCCGCCGATGCAGCAGCTTCCGAACTCCGTCAGGTACGAATTGTAGGTGATGAAGATCGGCAGGGAATTCGGCACGATCTGGCTGTGCGCCGAGATGTAGGACTGCAGCTGCCCGTCGAACCAATTAATGTCCGCCGTTCCAACCGTGATCCCGAATTCGGTCGCTACTTTGCCGTCGGCAGCAGGAACCGTCAGAGTCAAAGTCGGCAGCGTCTTGGGCGTTCCAAGCAGAACGTGATAACCCGGGTGCTTCGAAACCGTGCTCCAGAAGTTGCCGCGCTGGAATGCGTCCACATATTGCGTCGTTCCCAGGTCGGTGCCGCCTGAAGTAAAGTCCATGCTCTTGAAGATTGGGGAAGACGTCGTGTTCTGGACCGCCGTCTGTCCATTCGATAGCTTGCTGAACGGGGTGAATGTAGTCGTGCCCTTGGAGCTTTTGTAGTTCAGAACAACCGGAATGACAAACACTGGAATGGTGGTCGATTTGCCAGTCGATGGAGCCGTCCCCACCATGTTGTACTTGTACGTCTTGCTCTTGTAAACGAATGATCCGTTCCATGTGGTGAGCGGCGTCGCGGGCCGTCCAACTTCATTCCGCAACACCGGCTTTAAATGTTCAAACATCGGATGGGCCGGCATCGTATCCTGCTGGGCGATGGCCGAACCAGTAAGGCAAGCAATGATAGCGAGCGCAGCCAACGAGCTGAGCACACGAATTCTCTTCATGGGTCCGTGCTTCTCCTTAGGGTAATAGGGTCAATGGAACACACTAATCGTTAGAACACGAACAACGGGGCTTTTGCTGGAGTCCAGAGATCCACAGTGTCCCTGGACACGGGGAACAAAAGTGGCTTCGATTCTGCGGTCCCGCTCATAAGGCTGTCAACCGTGAATGTTTTTGCATGCAAGCTTTGATTTGCCTGCTCACAAGCGAAGACTCCGGGAATCGAACCAGCGATGAGGGTGGTTGAAAATAAAAGAGGATTTGCGACGATGACGCGAAGAGTTTATCGAACGCAAGGTCGGCGAAAACCAAGCGCCTGCTGTTTAAGGCCTACCTTTTGTACAAATAAATCGCCAAGCCAACGAGGAGAACGGTGATGATCCACAGAATGATGTCTTTGCCGCGCTTCTTTTCATCAGCCATATTGGCAGTACAGCATACCTCAAATTCAGCTTCAAGTATCGTCCTGAATTCATATAGCTGGTGAGACCTATCGCTTCGGTGCCCCGGTTGGCGAGTCCCTCTTTTTGTAAAGCGGTAAACTTCACGCTCTCCTTGATCCGCACCGTGGCTGCGCGAAAGTGCAGAGTGTCGTCCATGCGGGCGTAGGCGGGAAACCAGTTTCCATCGATAAATTCCGACACCCCACGAAGACCAGGCGCTGCGTCCTTTGCTTCCCCAGCTTTCCCCAGACGTATGCAAAACATTGCGCGTTTAATCATGGATTCCATGTAAATTATTGATAATAAAGCAATTCACATTGGACTCGGGCTTGCATTAGTTCTAGTGCAACTCGAGAAACCACTATGAAAATCATCACACTCACACTCCTGGTCTTCCTGCTGTTGTTTTCAGCCGCCGCGCTCGGACAGGTTGCCGCCGTTGGTGTTTCCGCTCAACCGCAGGTCGTTGAGTTTGCCTCCCATGCGCTGCACGCCGAGACGCACGCTATGGCCGCCGAAACCCCAATCGTCGGCGGAGGTACCAACACCTACAGCTACGCTCAGGGCGAACGTCCTTTATGGGAGTTCGGTCCCGTCTCGCAACCAACGCCGCTGGGTGATGTGGCGCGTGAAGTCCGGAAGGAAAAACTGGTAGCGAAAAGAGCCGAGATCGTCTTCGAGAAACAGGGTCGTTAGACCTTCGCAGCGGGGGCCTTCCGGTAAAGCACAGGGAGGCCCGATTCCTTCGCTCGCAGCATCCCGCCCTCGTCCCGATTCCCGATGCACAAAACGATTCCCCCATCCTTCGCATCAGACAGTTAGAATTACAATCCTAAGAACAACAACCGCTTCGTGTCGGGTCGTATCCGCGGAAGTGTTCATTTTTCCCTAAAAGGGAGGATAAGCAGGGATGAAGCTCTGCAAGAAACCTATAGTCCGAGTGTGTCTTTTTCTCTTGGCAGCGGTTCCCGCATATTGCCAGCGCAGCACATTCGGCATCGACGTGGGTCAGACATCCGACAGATTCGGAGCGCTGCCCAGAGTTTCCGGCTTGGAATTCGACATTGACGGCCAGGTCACCGTGCTGCATTCGAACCCCAAAACTGGCCGGCCCGCAATTGTCGCCGGTGGCGAAGTTGATCTGCCAACGGACACCGGCAACCATGCCAAGGAATATGCCGTTTACGGCGGGCCCGTGTTTCAGTTCCACAACCTGTCCATCGGAGTGAATGGGCAAGTTCGGAAAATCTATCTTCCCCCGTCTACCGTGGACAATCAGTTTTTCGTCCGAAACAATATGGAGCTTCTGGAAATCCCGCTCGTCGTCAGATACAGCTTCGGCCAAAGCAAGCGAGGATTCATCCAGGTACAGGGGGCCCCTGAGTTTTCGCCCCATTGGAAATCCGGACGGTCTTTGGTCGCGCTGCCAAACCCGAATTTTGATCACGGCTACTTCATCCGCGCAAGCGCCGGATACGTTTTTGGCAAGTGGTACGCCAAGGCCACCTACCAGACTCGATATTTCAGATTTATCGAGAACGCCGGTAATCCGACCAATCTCTACAGTTGGCGTAGCGACAAGATCATGGGGGGAATCGGCCTTTCCTTTTGACCCGGCTCGAATACCCTAGTTTGTCACTTTGAATATCGAATACTGGTGCGTACCCGCTATCTTCCGGATCCCGGGAGTTTCGAGAACGATCCTCTCGTGCTCCGGATTGTGATAAAGCACATACATCGGCCGCGGGTTCGCGCGGAAGCTCGCGACCATATTTGCAGCCGCTTTCTGCAGAGCCGCAGCAGGAAACGGATTGAACAAATAGATCACAACCTCATTATCAGGAATCGGAGAATGGGTTCCATCGGCACAAATGCTCTCCAAAGCGAAACACTTCTGGGAATCTGATTTATAGACGGATATGTTCTCTCTCGCGATCTCGTTCAGAGCCGGCAGCAACTCTACCCCGACGATCCGCCGGAAGGGATAATCCGACGCCATCAGCAAAGTGCGTCCTTTTCCTGATCCCAGATCCAGAAACGTGAAATCCGCGAAGTTCAATTCTGCGCTCGCTTTAAAAGCCTCAAGCATTTCGTGAAACGATGCAGGTTCGGTCGGTTGATAAGCGGAGTAGAAGACCCCAAGTAGCCGCTCTCGCCATCCCACAGCGCCGCTCGTGGTGTTGACCCGATGATCCCAGTCGTACTCGGCGTCTCCAAACCGCTGCCGCAGCCTCGATGGTGTCGAGTCGCGGAGGAACTCCCAGAATGTCTTAAATAGCGCCCAACTGGCGGCAAAGGCTCCCCGTTGCTCGGCCCATACTTTCCAGTATTGAAGGGCAGCCTTTGAGATTCTAGGTCGGGTTTCCGTTGCCGAAGTCATAAGACTCCTAGCATGATACGGAAAAACCCGGCGACGCCGATGATGAGTCCGTCTTGAAAGGGAAGGGCCCTACGACTCGGAATGGAACTTTACCGGATTTGTGCGCTTGTACCCTGGCGGGAGACCCTGCGTGATAAAAGGAAAATCATCTGGATTCTTTACCAGAACGTGCCCGTCTCCACCGATCTGGTAGGGATCGCCGTCAGGATCTACTGGAATGCCTCGCAGATTCTCGGCCATCGCGACTTCCCACATACTCGTTGGCGGTCTCCCGTTGAGCTTGGTAAATCGGTCCACTGCGGCCTGCAGATTCGTTACGTCTTCATCCACCTTGAGGCACCGCAAGTGTTCGCGCGCATTCTGGCGGATATTCGTTTCGTGGCTGCCCTCATACGTCGCTGTCCACAGCATTCGGGCCGTTGCGAAGTCGCCGGCGTGCTCTTCCATCTGCGCTGCGAGAAGCTTCAGCAAGGGATGCGCGTTCGGGACCTTGGATCCGCGGTCGAATGCCTCGCTGGCTTTCTTGTAATCCTTGAGTTCGGTGTAATAAACAAAACCGAGATCGTAGTAAAGCTGCCAGTTGTCCGGATTATGCTGAATCCCATATTCCATCAGCTTGATCGCCCGATCCGGTTGACCCGCGCCACTCGGGGACTTTGGCGCAAGAAAGGTCGCGCCAAACTGATAAGGCGGAATCATGTGCGGATCAAGCGTGGTAGTGATTTCGAGCAGGGGAGCCAGTTCATTAAAGGTCTCTGAGCGGTCGTGATGGCGGTTCCCGAAATACTGCACGGCTCGCGTCCAGTAGATACACGCCATCAAGCCGTTGAACCCCAGGCTCGCCCGCTTCACGATCGCGGGAGAACTGACATAAAGCACATCTTCAATCGTTGCCCTCGGCCTGATCTCATCAATATGGTGCTGCAGCAATACCGAAGCGCTCATCGAGATCACGAGGCAAGTTGCCGCGAATACGGTGGTTTTCTGCCTTGAATTCATGGAAGGCGGCTCCGGCCTGAAATCCGCGCCCTCATTTCAGGTTCCTGCGCTCGAAGATCAGCACTGCCCCGCTCAGCGCCATGGCCGCATAAACCAGGGCGTAAACCGTGTTCTGCAGGATTAACTGCACGCCTATGTGTTGTTGATGCGCAACCGCGCTGATCACATTCAGCGCCGAGAAATTCGGCAGCAGATACGCTGCTCCAGTCGCGAACCACTTCGTGATTCCGTGCGTCACGCGGGCGAATCCTCTCAGATCGTCAGCAAAGCTTCCTATCACGAAGAGCGAGAAGGCGAAGACCGCCGAAAGCAGCGGAGTAGAGAAAGACGAGAACAGCAATGAGAGCGAGCAAATGATCAGAAACTCGAGAATGATGAAATAAAGCGCTACCAGAATGAACGCGTCCGGCGCAGAGAGCTTGTGAACGACATAAAGCAGCGCAGCGAACACACCGATCGCCATGAAAAACGTATTCACGACCAGCGTTCCGGCCAGGCCGAAAAATTTCCCGACGATGAATTCCCACCGGCGCACCGGACGTGAAAGAACCGTGTATAGCGTGCGCTTCTCGATCTCCTTCGAAACCAGCCCGATCCCGATAAAGATCGCAATCACGACCCCAAACAGCGAGACGGCCGTGAGTCCCAGATTCACCACAACCAGCCGTTCAATCTCAATCGAGATTTGACCGACCAGAATCGCAGCTCCCGAGATCAGCACCGCGAACGCAATCAGGTTGTAGAGCACGCGATCGCGCACCGCTTCGCGGAACGTATTTGACGCGATATGAAGAATACGGGAATTCATACCAGAGTCCCGGCCGTTGTCTCAGAGTGTTGTAACTTCTCGACAAAATAACTTTCCAGCGACGTGCGCAACGGCGTAATCGAAACGAGCCGCATCCGTTCGCGGCGCAACGCGTCGATCGCGGCGTCCTGCTGCCGCTCTGAAAGGACTCCGCGCACCGTCTCGCCGCTCACATGGCATTCGACGCCCAATGCTTTCATCGAGGCCGGCACGACCGTCCCCTGCCAGATAATTTCCACCTTGCCCTGCACAGTCGATGTCAGCTCCTCAATCGCACCCACGCCTCGCAATTCGCCTTTGTGAATAATCGCTACCCGGTCGCACAGAGCTTCGGCATCGGAGAGGATGTGGGTCGAGAAAAATACCGTCTTGCCTTGTTGCTTGAGCTGCTCCATCAGGTCCCGCACTTCCCGCCGCCCGAGAGGGTCCAGCCCCGACATCGGTTCATCGAAGAAAACCAATCGCGGATCGTGCAGGATCGCCTGTGCGATGCCCGCTCGCTGCAGCATCCCTTTGGAAAACTTGCGCAGTTGAACGCCCTTCACATCGGTGAGCCCGACCTGCTGTAAGACTTCCTCGATCCGGCGCTTCCGATCTTTTGCGGGGACGCCCGAGAGCTGTCCGTAATAGTTGAGCAGTTCATGCGCCGTGAGATAGTCGTAAAAGTAGGGCTGCTCCGGAAGAAATCCGATCTGCGCCTTGACGGACGGTTCCGTCCATTCCTGTCCGAGAATGCGCGCCGTCCCGCTGGTCGGGAAAACCAGGCCCATCAACATTTTCAGTGTGGTGGTTTTGCCCGCTCCATTCGGTCCGAGAAAGCCGAAAATCTCTCCCGTTTCCACCGTCAGATGAAGGGGCTTCAGCGCGCGTTTCGGCCGCTTGCGCCAAAAACCAACCATGTAGGTTTTTTCGAGTCCCAGAATCTCAATTGCAGGCATGGTCAAGAACGATGTCACTCACCGAAGAAAATCTAAAGATCCATTATATGTAAAGATGCACGTTCTTCAGCCTGCGGCCACGTTACGGGAGTCATGCCGGTGGCCGCCTTTGTTGCCGCTAGTTTGCCAGGAACCAGTGCGCCTTATCCTGTGCCTCCGACCAGTTTTTCGAGACGCGCTGCGCATTCGCAAACGCGGCGTCCGCCTTATCCTGCTCTCCTGACTGTTTCAGAGCAGTGGCTAGCAGCAGATAATCAAAGTCGCTCGGATCGGCGTCAACAGTCCGGGAGAAGTATTGCGCCGCAGTCGAAAAATCGTGTTCCCGGTACGAAAGCAGTCCCAGTCCCATCAACGCATATGGGTCACGCGGTTCGATCTGGAGCGCCTGCCGATACTCCTCTCTTGCTTCTGCAGGCTTGCCCAGCTGGGTGTATCCAATCCCCAGAACCCGGAACGCCATCTCCCGCGCTGAAGGATCGTTCGTACCCTGGACAACGCGCTCTGCGTCGGCCATCGCCCCCGCAACGTGGGAATGCCGCAACTCGTAGTCCGCAAAATAAACAACTTGGGTCAGCGGGTATGTGTGCAGGTTCTCGGCTTTTATGTACTCCGCAATGGCTTCTTCATGCCGGTTTTCCAGCGTCAGAATCCCCGCCAGATAGCTGTGCGCCATGAAATTATTGTCGTTCAACGACAGCGCATACCGCCACAGGGTCTCACTATCGTGCCAATAAGACACCTGCCGCACGGTCAGTGCTCCGGAACCGACGATTACGGCGCACGCCGGGATCGCTACCCAGCGGTTTGATATTTGCCAATCTTTCCCGAATTCCGCAATGCTCCAGGTTGCGATCCAAAACAGGCCAATGTATGGGATGTATGCATAGCGGTCTGCCATCGCCTGATCCCCAACCTGCACAATTCCAATCATCGGCACCATGATGCCGAGAAACCACAGCCATCCCACTATGAGATATCGCTTTCGAGCAGCCAACACAAAAACTGTGACCAGAATGAGGAATGCGCCTGCCGAAAGGCTTGGCCACAACGGAATCGTATTGCCCGGATGCGGATATGCGGGCGAAAGCCTGAACGGCCAGAACGCATGTCCGATATATCTCGTATAGGCAACTACAGCATTCTCCAGCCGGGCGCGAAAGGTATACGCCATGGCGCTGCTGACCGCCTTGTGCTGCGCGCGCATCGTAATCAGCGCATCTGCGGCTGCCAACACGAACAGCGGCACCTTCTCCAGTACGAGTGATCCGAACGACGCCCGCGCATAGCGCGAAACGCCATCCTCGCGCGATCCGAACCTTTGCAGCGGCCAGTAGTCCCACAACAACAGCACGCACGGCAGCGTGATCACCTGTGGTTTGGCCATTAACCCGAGTGCGAATAGCACGAGCACCCAGCTATATCGCTTGACCGAACGGCGTTCGGCATACCAGCCATACGCGATCATCGCCAGCAGGAAAAACACCATGCTGAGCACGTTCTTGCGCTCGGCGGCCCACGCTACCGACTCAACATTGACTGGATGCAGCGCAAAGAGAGCCGCAACGACGAAGCTGCGCCACGGAAATCCCGTCGCGCGCTCCAGCAGCAGGAACAAAAGTACGGCATTGAGAGCGTGAAACAACACGCTCATGTAGTGGTGCCCAGCAGTATTTTTGCCGAACAGTTCCCAGTCCAGAGCATGCGAAAGCCACGTCAGGGGATGCCAGTTTTCGCAATCGTACGTCGTGAACGCCCATTTCACCGTGGCTGGAGTCAGCCCGGCGTGAACGTGAGTGTTGTCGATCAGATAGCCGTTGTCGTCAAGATTAATGAAGCCGTTATGAACGACTGCGTTGTAAACAACCACCGTGGCAAGCGCGAGCAGCAGACAGAGAATCACCGTCCGCTTCCTGGGGGACGAGAATGCTCCCGAGGATTTGTGCCTTTCTTCAGAGTTCGATGTCTCAGCTGGTAACGGAACTGCTGCCAGGGGTGTCCCCATAAGAAAAATCTATATGAGCCTTATGGCCGGGTCGAGGCAGCACGGGGCTGCACGCAGTACGTTAGTAACAATCCCCGCTTATTCCCGGAATCGCTCAAGCACCGCATTCCGATTGCAAAAATGAATCGGCCCGCATTCAGTGTCAACAACGATTTTCCAGGAAGCAGTGAATCGACGACGTTACATCAGTCATATTCTGGGATGTGATACACCAGTGCTATCTTGAGCGGAGGAAATCTGTAAAACACTCCTACGATGGCCGCAGCCACAGAAATTGCTTCAAAAAACAAACCGTCCGCGGGTGTATTGGCTGACCGCATAGATTTGTTCTTACATAAAGAGCAGCTCACGATTGTTTTGGGCCTCTGCGTGCTGGCGGCGATCCGGATCTTTGTTTTTACTGCGGCATTTCCAATATTCAACTACATCGATGAACAATTCCATTTTGATACCGTTTATGAATACGCAAAGGGCATTCCGGTTTCGAAGAATCTGCCTCTGATAGAACCTGAAGTCGCGCGAATCATCGCGCTTTATGAAACTCCCGAGTATATAAACTCACCCGACAAAGCACGTCAGGCACACTTGGATGTTCCGATCGAACAACTTCCCCCACAGCTGAGAGATTTTGAATACCACCGAATATTCGACTACTGGAGCCGCCAGTCCAATTCCGAAGCGCAGTCTCCTCCCCTTTACTACATCGTCGCGGCACAGTGGTACCGCCTGGGCCAATTCTTCGGAGCAAAAGATCGGGCACTTGTCTATTGGCTCAGATTTTTCAACATATTGGCGTATTCCCTGTTTGTTTGGGTTTCCTATTTATTTGTCAGGGAGATCTATCCTGAGAACAATTTTTTATGCGTCGCTGTACCTGCACTGCTTGCAGTTTTTCCTCAGGATGTGTTTTTTGGAATCAATCGAGAGATATTGTCTCCGCTGCTCGCCGCTACGATTCTCTGGTTGCTGTTCCTTTCGCTGCGCCCAAGGGCTTCTTCTGCTTTCTTCATAAGTGCTGGATTTCTTGTGAGCCTCTCATTCCTCACCGACGTCTCGAACGTTGTTATGTTCGGAGCCTTCGCCATCATCTGCTGCGTCCAAGCCCGAGATGCGATGAATAGCAGCTTGCCTCAGCGAGCGCTTCTCAGCATCAGCGCTGCAATCGGAGTTGCGTTGGCTCCTGCCTTGATCTGGATGGGCCACAATCGCAGGGTTACGGGCGAGTTCACCGCCTCGAAGGCAAAAACGGCCATGCTTGGCTGGACCCTTCGTCCATGGACGGAGCTTTGGCACCACCCACTCTTCTCTCTACAGGGCAGCTTTTATTTCCTGAAAACTTTGATGATCACTTATTGGCGAGGGGAAAATCACTGGCATGGAACCTCCATGGGGTTGCCGATTCCCGACGCATTTTATGCAGTGACATCTTACGTATTTCTTCTGGCCTTCGCGGTATACCTGGTCCGAAATAAGTCAGGCCACTCGCTCCAGAAACTTGGCAGCATCGTTTGCGTATCTCTGCTTGTTTTGTCCGTCTTGTTCCTGGCTGTGCTCTCGCTTCTCTTTGATTTCCATCAATGCGTCTATCCTTCGCGAGCCCTGCCCTATTTCGTTTCTGGACGAATCATCTGTGGGACTCTCCTGCCGTTTGCTCTCGTCTACAGCCTCGGATTTGAATACTCGCTAAAGCGATTCCGATCCTTCCTTCACCCGATCATTCCATTCGCAGGTTGTTGCCTGTTCATTCTGATCGCCCAGATGGTGGCTTGCGGCGGAGTATTTCTCAGTCGATTTAACTTTTTTGCATTCTAGGTTCGAATGGTCCGTTTAGATCGGCCGATCGTGGCATGACGGGAGCGGCGGCCCTGCGTCATGCCGTGCAACATTGTTTCCGACAGCTGGCATTCCGGCGAGCCAGTCTGCCTTCACTCAAGCGCCGCAAGGGTGCAGAACCAACACTCTCGCTGGAAGTCCACCCCCACGCCGCTCTGTTTCGCAGTGGCGGCCAGATAAGAGACAAAAAGGCACGGCTTAGACGCCGTGCCTCGAATCGCTCTAGCTTTTGTGCGGAGGCAGTACCGTTCCGCTCACCCGCGACTACTGGAGCGGAGCCGTTGTAGATGGGCAAGGATTTGTGATCGCCACTGTGTTGTAACGCACCACCGCGTCTTCGAACGAGCAGAAATACTTGGCTCCGGTGTAGCCGGCGAATTGGGGCGTGGCAACTACGCTGTAGCAGCCCTGCGGAGTCGCAGCGGCGCAACTGCCGTTAGCCACGGTGAACAGGTATCCGCTCTTGTTCCCGCTCGACAAGACGGAATCGATGAAGCAGCCGGTCGCCGTTGATGGCGTACAGGTGCCCAGGGGCCCACCGAGATTTGCCAAAGACGTCGAAAATCCGGTGGCCGGATAAGCGGCATTGTAGGAAATCTCGGCCGAGTTGATGGTTCGAACGGAGCCCACGGCCGACGATTCATCGGCGGCGACTCGCGCTCGCGTCAAAGCTGGAATCGAGATCGCAGCAATGATCAGGATGATCGCGACCACGATCAATAATTCAATGAGCGAAAAGCCTTTTTGCCTCTGCATGGAAGCCCTCTCAGCACGGCGACGAAACTCATAAATACCGTAATCGTCGCGACCCAATCCAATAAGAAGCACGTTGTGGTCCAATTCAACAGTTTGGGGATGCACCTAAGTGTTCTGTTTTCATTTGCCAGCCATTTCCGCAGCACCGAAAGATTGTCATTGAACCGGAAGTGTCAGCTGACCCTGACATTTTTTGGCAGAAATCACGCCCGAAAGTGCACGCCCAATCACCGGAGAGAAATCAATCGCCTCGCCCGGTCTGAGTAGAGCGTCCCAAAAATAAGAAGAGCAGCGAACTTTCGTTCGCTGCTCCTCGGCTTGTACCCTCCCCCAGGTACTTTGCCAGACCAGAATTACTGCAACGGCGCAACCGTAGCTGCGCAGGGCGAAGTGATACCGGAGCTCGTCGAATAACGAACCACGGCATCTTCAAACGAGCAGAAGCTGCGGATGCCAGACTGACCCTGCTGGGTCGCGCTCGCCTGGACGTTGTAGCAGTTCTGCGGAGTGCCGGCCGTGCAGCTGCCGCCACCCACGGTGAACGTATATCCGCTCTTGGTTCCGGCTGACAGAACTGAGTCGATGAAGCAGCCAGTCGCCGTAGACGGTGTGCAGGCAGCGCCGACAGCTCCACCCAGCGGGGCCAGCGAGGTCGAGAAACCTACGTCAGGATACGCAGCGTTGTACGAAATTTCAGCAGTGTTGATGCTGCGCACGGAGCCCACGGCAGACGACTCGTTGGCCGACATACGCGCACGGATCAAGTTCGGAATGGCGATCGCTGCGATGATCAGGATGATGGCCACCACGATCAGCAGCTCAATCAGCGAGAAACCCTTCTGTTTACGCATCTCTTTTTTTTCCTCGTAGTTCTTGTGTACTTTGATTTGCTGGTCACGGATGACCCAGTCGTGCCTAATGTTTGCACTTACCGCGCCAAAGCTGCCAGTTACCTTAGTTTCGATTAACCTTCGCATACCCACTTTGTTTTCAATGACAGGTAACATCCCCCACTCGATTTCGCATAACGTTCATGGTTAATTCTGGCAAAATCCGTCGCGGCAATGACAATTCATGTCATTCGGAGATTAGCTCCGGGTCATGTAAAGGGAGCCGCTCGGTTCTCCAAATGAAAGCTCCGCCGTACGCCAGCCATACAGAGACTCCAGTTTCGCTCTAGAATGTTGAACTTAATGAATGCCCAGCAATCTCGACTCCCCGAAGATCGTTTTCACGTCGACGCCGATATCGCCAAAGCCTGGACTCTCCCCGCATCTCTCTACACGGATCCCGAGACGTTTTCGATCGAGAAGGAACGGATCTTCGCCCGTACATGGCAGGTCGTCGGGCATGCGAGCCAGGTTGCAAATCCCGGGGACTACTTCACGGCCGAACTTATCGGAGAGCCGCTGCTTATAGCGCGCGGCACTGATAAAAAACTCCGCGGCTTCTATAACGTGTGTCGCCACCGCGCCGGACCCGCTGCCGAAGGCTGCGGCTCGCGCAAGCTCTTTCGCTGTGCCTATCACGGATGGACCTACGGTCTCGATGGCTCTCTGATTAGCGCAACAGAAATCGAAGGTGTCGAGGGATTCCATCCCGAAGACTTCGCACTCTCACCTATCCGCGCTGAAGAATGGTTTAACCTCATCTTCGTCAATCTCGATCCGAACGCTCTGCCTCTACAACAAAGTCTCGGAACTCTTCCGGCACAAGCTGAGAAATTTCCTTTCGCCGCCATGAAACTCTTCGAGCGCCGCACCTACGACATGAAATGCAATTGGAAGACGTACGTCGACAACTACCTCGAGGGATATCACCTGCCCAGCGTTCATCCTTCGCTGAATCGCGAACTCGACTGCAACGCTTATGTCGTCGAACCATTCGAACGCCATGTCCGCCAGTTCAGCCCAATCCGTGGAGCGCAGTCCGGAGACGCGACTCCCCGCCGCTATCAGGAATCGCGCGAAGATCTCACCACCGATTATTTCTGGATCTTTCCCAACTGGATGTTGAACTGCTATCCCGACAACGTCTCTCTGAATATCGTCGTGCCGCTCGAACCGGAGCATTCGCTGGCGATCTTCGAATGGTATTTGCCCGAGAAAGACCACAGTTCACCTGCTGCCAAATCCGCCGTCGACTTCAGCCACCAGATTCAGATCGAGGACGTCGCGATCTGCGAAGTCGTCCAGAAGAACCTTCGCTCGCGCAGCTATTCCCGCGGCCGTTTCAGCGTAGGACAGGAAAAAGGCGTCCACGTGTTCCACCGGATGTATGCGGAAATAATGTCCGTCTAAAATCAGGCCCATGTGGCCGAAAACCACCACTCTTGGCTGATGTCGGCCGATTTCGCGGTTATCCGCGCCGGCAGCTTTCTCATTCGCTTCCTTGGCTATTGAAAAGAAAAGGTTTGCATGAGGCCAGCAATCCGGCTTTGGCATGCAACTTGCCATTCTGTTACCGAGACTTTTTTATGCAGACGGATTCGCGCAGGTTCGACACGAAGAGGTGGGTTATGAAAAAGCTCACGGGAAAATTCGCCGTTCTGATACTCGGCCTTTCATGCGCTCTGTCGCTCAGCGCGTTCGCGCAGACGACGGATGAAGGTCCGGGCCCTTCCGAGCAGCCCAGCGCGCCAACAGAAGTTGGCCAGCCGCAGCCCCCTGACGGGCAGTCTCCTGATTCTCAGCAGATGGATTCATCGGACGCCGGCGATCCGAACGCCGCTCCCACCGAAGCTCAGCCCGGCGGGCCTACCGGTGAAGCTCCGGCTCAGACCGACCAGGGAGTCGCTCGTGTCAGCCTGATTCACGGCGACGTTTCCACGCAGCGCGGCGACTCCGGCGACTGGTCGGCGGCAACACTCAATCAGCCCGTGATGACCGGCGACAAGGTTTCGACCGGCGACAATTCCCGCGTGGAATTGCAACTCGATTTCGCGAATACACTCCGCATCGGCCCGAACTCGAAAGCGAATATCGCCAATCTGACTCGGAAAAATATCCAGATTCAACTGAGCCAGGGTCTGCTGAACTACACGCTTTCCAAAGACAGTGACGCCGAACCGGAAATCGATACTCCAAACGTCGCCGTTCACCCGGCACATCACGATGGCGTATTCCGCATCGAGATTCGTCCCGATGGCGACACGCTCGTGATTGTGCGCGAGGGGCAGGCGCAGATCGCCACTCCGCAAGGCAGCACCGAAATCAACGCCGGAGACATGGCAACGATTCGCGGCGATATCAACTCCGCACAATACAAGGTTTCCGCAGCTCCTGACCGCGACGCGTGGGATCAATGGAACAGCGATCGCGATCACCTCATCCGCAACGCGAACTCATGGCGTCACACCAACCGCCGCTACACCGGAACCCAGGATCTGGACGCCTACGGCAACTGGCAGAACGTCCCCGACTATGGCGATGTCTGGGTTCCCAATGAGCCGGATGGCTGGGTCCCCTATCGCGACGGCAACTGGGTTTGGGAGCCTTACTACGGCTGGACGTGGGTCGGCTACGAACCTTGGGGTTGGGCGCCTTATCACTACGGACGCTGGTTTTTGTACAACAATGCATGGGCCTGGTGGCCTGGTCCCGTTTATGCGGGATACAACCCGTTCTGGGCGCCTGCCTACGTTTCGTTCTGGGGATGGGGAGGCGGATTCGGCTTCGGTTTCGGATGGGGCGGATGGGGCGGCTTTGGCTGGCTCCCGACCGGTCCATGTGACTGGTACCATCCGTGGTGGGGTGGATACCGCGGGCGCTTTGGCTGGATGGGTCGCGACCACTGGAATCACGGTCGCTACGGTGGATTCGGTCCGCTGCATGGCGGCAACCGCTTCTCGAACATAAATAACATTCACAACAACCACATCTTCCGCGCTATGTCGACCGTGAATGCATCACGGTTCGGTGCAGGACGCGTGACCGCGGTCGCGGCAACCCGCGCCCAGTTGAACGGCGCGCACATGATGGCGGGGAACCTGCCCGTGGTTCCCACCCGTGCCAGCCTCTCTGCCAGCGGACGCGCGGCTGCCCCCGGCACCATTCGCAATGGCGGTTCGCAACGCTTCTTTGGAACGCACAACAACATCGCGCGGCCGGTATCGTTCCGCCAGCAAACCTCCGCTCTGCGGGCTTCGATGCAGCAGAATCATGTAGGCGGAATTCCAGCCGGTGGCCGGTTCGCAGCGCGCGGAGCCAACTCGATGCAGCGCCCTGGCACTGCCATTGGCGGCAATCGCCAGGCGGGCACTTTCAACCGCGGCAACGGGAATGCTCAGGCCGGTAACTTTAACCGCAATAACGGTGCAGTGAATTCGTCGCAGAACCGCAATGGGTTCCACACGTTCAATTCGGTGCCGCAAAACAGCCGCAACGGTTTTTCGAGCGCGCAGAATTCGCGGGGCGGTCAATCGAACGGTTACCGTCCGTTCACGCCTCCGAGCAACACGCGCAACTCGCAGGCCGGCAACATGGGTGCTCGCACCGGCGCGAATCAGTCGTACGGGACCGCAAATCGCAACGGTTTCCACACATTCAGGTCCGTGCCTGAAAACAATGGCAACAGCTTCTCGAGCGGGCAGAATTCACGCGGCAATCCATCGAGCGGCTTCCGTCCGTTTACTCCCCCCGCCAACAGCGGCGTGAACCGCGGCGGAGCAGCTTACGGCGGCAACAGCGGCAGCTATTGGAACCGCACCGCCCCAGCGGCGCCCCGCAGCTACGGTTCCTACTCGGGTGGATACAACCGCGGCTCATACTCCCGCCCGCAACTCGATATGCGCCAGCCAATCGTGCGGCCGCCTTCCGACCGAGGCTATTCCCGCAGCCCCTATAACGGCGGCTACGGCGGATATCATGCGTCGCCGAATTACGGCGGATCGCGTGGTGGCTCGCCAGGCTATGGCGGATCCCGCCCGCCGAGTTATGGAGGCGGCGGACGCGCCCCGAGCGGCGGCGGCCACTTCGGTGGTGGTGGCGGCGGTGGACATTTCGGCGGTGGTGGAGGTGGTGGTCACTCCGGCGGCGGTGGCGGAGGGCACTCCGGTGGGGGCGGACGTCGGTAAAGCATCTCCCCAGCGCTACACGATTCTAAAAAGTCGTAGGTGCAGTGACAGAGGCGAGAAAGGCGTGCCAACCCGGCACGCCTTTTCTGTTCTTCTCAAAAGGGGACAGCCGTCCTTCACGGCCTCGCATACGCCGGACTGTCCGGTTCCGGCGGATCATAGTCCCGGCCATACTTGTTCTTGTGCGCCATCGTCACGTCGGTTTCTGCCAACGTGAAACTCCCCAGCGAGCCATCCTCCGCCGTAATCGTCACCTCGCGCCCTAGGGCCTGCAACGCTTCTGGTGTGACCGCCGAATGGAAAATCTGGAGCTTGTACCGGCCCGGCGGCACATCGGGAATAGCAAGCTCTCCGCGCCTGTCCGAAATCGCGTAGTACGGAGTCGCCAACGCAATTACTACCGCGTTCATCTCCGCATGAATATTGCAGAAGATGAAGGAAATTCCCGGCCGGTCAAATTGCACGAATCGCGTGCTACCGCTCTCATACAATCCCAGATCGAATCGCTTCCCCTCAAAAAGCGAGAACACATTATGGAAGAACGGGTCGTGATTCGGGAACTCCACCTTTCCGCCCACCGGAATCACGATGAGCGATGGATGGAAGCTTTTATTTTTCTGGATCAGCTGCGGAATCTGATTCGCCTTCTGCAGCGGCGCTTTAACAGTTGTACCCACGGGTGTCAGCCACACCACCGCCTGCGAAGCGTCTTTCAGATTATGGCCGCCTCGCCTCAACTCCACATGCGCCTTCAACAATTGCTGCGCCTGCCCGCTCAATGTCATTGCAAGCGACACTGCAAAAATCGAAGCCAACCGGACTGGATCAATTTTCAAAACAAAATCCCCACTGAAAAATTCAACTGATTCGTCACGCTACTCGCGCTGTAAAAAGGGAAGGTTCGCAGCCGCCGCAGTTCTGCCGCCAGGATCAGGTCCGATCGCGGACGGAACACGATATTGCCCAGCGCCCCCTGATTTCGCCCGAGGATCGCCGCGTAGTTATTTTGATCCGTCGCAAATCCCCGCACGTCGCGGGCAAAGGCATTGTCGTCGGCTATTACTCCATTCAACTCCAGCTTCGGAGTCAGTTGAAATTTGAGTTGGGTCCAGCCGCCCACCGCATCAAGGCCGCGAATCGGACTAAATGGGGAGCTGGGATCGGCTCCATAAACGACCGAAGTCCCGATCGCTCCGCCCAGCCCGCCAATTCCCCGTCCTCGATAGAACTCGCCGGAAAGTTGCAGCCTCGGCAGAATTGGAATCTGCCAGTCCGCCATTCCTGCCCAGGCGTCGACTGTCCGTCCCCAGGTCCAGTTCTGGCGCCCGTAGTACCCAGCCACACCGAAGCTCAGTGGATGATTGTTCACCGTTCTTGACCACGCCGTGCGCAACCCATACGCCGGCTGCCCCGACAGTTCTCCCGCCTGCGCCGAGCGATAGAAGGGATTGTATGGATATTCCCAATTCAAATTGTCGAGCACCCCGGCCTGCACTGTGACCGTCTGCTGATCCGCTACCGGGAAGCGATGCTCGACTCGCAGCTGTGGCGTCCATCCCCAAAGATTCCCCGCAAACGCGAACGCCGGAAGCGCCAGTGATGCGAACGATGTGGGGGAGAGCGGTGAAATAAAGAGTGAATCCTGCCCCGCCACTACCGACGTGTGCTCCCAATCGAACCGCAAATTCGCCGTTTGCAGACGAACAATCCCAAAGTTCACTCCGTTGCCAGTCGCTGCAAACCCGCCCGAGAAATCAAGTTGAACGTCAGCCGAGGTTCTTGCTCCAGCTACGGTCGGGCCGAACACTTCCAGCCCGATTTCCGACTGGCGCAAAGTCGCGCCCACCGTTGCTTGCGGCGTCCCGAAAGGAACCGGCTCCGCGTAAGTCGGCAGGTCCAGGTTGTCGGACTTTCCCACGTTGCGGAATGCGTTCATCAGCACGATGCCGTGCAATCGCGCGCGATACTTCGATGCTGTTTCGACCTTCGTCTGATATTGCTCGTCGATCTTCGAACCCAGCAGGGAAGTGGACTCTTCTAATTTCTCGACGCGATTTTCCAGGCTGGCCGAGTTTTGCGTCATCACACTGGCCGCAGAGTTCGCGGGTTCAGCGGGAGCTGCCGCCTGCACCGTCTCGCCCGTTTCCGTCGTCGGAGTTCTAGCCGGATGTTCCAGTAATGCACGCGTCGATTGCAGTTCCTGGCGAAGCTGGCGCATCTCAGCACGGGATTGGGCATTTTCGGCCCGCATCTCATTCACCATTTCTCGCAGTTGTTTCACCTGTTCCTGCAAGTCCTGCAGTGCAGCCGCGTTGTCGGCCGGCCGGGAAGAAGTTGCCCCGGCCCCCTCCTGAGCTGCACCGTACATGCTGATCAAGAACACAGCCGCAACGACAAATGCCGCCCCGCGAACCCCCGGAATCCAATGACTCTTCACTCCGCCCTCCTGCACAGCCCGGGCCCAGGCGCTCGGAAGACGGATACGCCTATGGTCCGGGACGCGAAATTGATTTTTGATTTGCGCCTTCGCGGTCGGCCGCCAGAAGCGACGGAATCTCGGCCACCATCGGCTCACTCGGTGTCCGGAATGTATCCTTCACACGGCCCGTCAGCACAATGCGGAAAACCGTTTCGTCTTCCGCCGTGCGCTCAACGAAAATCTCGCCGCCATGATCTTGCACAATTTTTTGCACTACCGCTAGGCCTAATCCCGTTCCATTTTCTTTTCCGTAACTGACGAAGGGATGAAACAGTCGTTCCCGAATGGAGTCCGCAATGCCCGGACCGTTATCCGCCACCGAAATCGTGATCCCGCCGGGCACTTCGCCCGCCGCAATCTCCACCTTTCCTCCCGTCGATGGCGCGGCTTCGCACGCATTTAGCAACAGGTTATAAAGAGCGCGCTCCAGCTTCCTCTGATCGAACCATCCGGAGACCTGGTTTCCGCACAGCACATCAATGGATCGCGCATGGTGCCGCGGATGCAGCCGCACCGCTTGCACGGCACGCTGGATTGTCTCGGCCACGTTCCCATACGCCGGAGTCAGCGATTCCCGCGTGCGCGCAAATTCCAGCAGCGAATCGATCAGATCCGTCATCAGATTCACGCCCGTCCGCACTTCCTGGTACAACTCCTCGCGCTGCACCGGAGTCAGATGGCTGTCGCACAGGAACTCCGAATTCGCCACAATTGCCGCCAGTGAATGCCGCAAGTCGTGCGATATCGAACTCGCCATCCGCCCAATCGTGGCGAGTTGCTCCGATTCCAGCAGATCCTGCTGGCTCTTGAGCAGGCTGCTCCGCATACGGTCAAAGGCGCGCGTTAACTCCGCTACTTCATCCCCTCCGCTTGAATCGAGCGGATGATGAAAGTCTCCCCCCTCCAGCGCGCGAACACCCGAGACAAGATTTCCCAGCGGCTTCGTAAACGTATGCGATACGAAAAATACCATCCCGCTTCCCACTAGAACGGCCAAAAAGCCCAGCAGCAACAGATAGCGGTTCAGTTCATCCACGAACCTCGTGGCCTGGTCGTACGATCCCAGCACGGTCAACCGCACCGGAGTGTCGCTGGAACCCGACAACTCAAGCGAAGTGGCCAGAAAACGCTCTTTTCCAATTTCCACATCACGGGGTTCCTCCTGAACCGATCCGGTAACGATCGGTTGAAGGCCGCCCCGCACTAGCTCGGGAGGCAACGTTGTGGCGACAACTTCATTCCCGCACGAAAATGCCACCTGGCTGCCAGCAACCTTGCTGACCTCCGACGCCAGCCGGTCGTTGATTTCATATCCAATGACCAGAAACCCGAGAAGTGTCCCATCGGTTCGCGATCCGCGATAAATCGGCTCGATAAAGCTCTGGTACAGATGATGCCCTCCCAGCCACCAATGACTCGATTCTCCCCGGTCGTCGTCCAGCGATTCCTGAAAGTATTTCTCCGCCTCCTCCGGCGTGAATCCGGGAGTCTTCGTGTGCAGCGCGACCACCTGTCCCGAGCGGTCGACGAGAACAAAAAGATCGCTATTCGCAATCTTCGAAACTTCCCGCGACGCATCCTGAATCGTCACCGGATCAGGCCCGGTCATGATGGCCCGCGTGATCGGCAGATCGGCGAGAAGCGCCACATCATTCGTCAGCATGGTTTCGCGTTCATGCCGAAAGTCCTGAAATGCCGCCACCGAATCGTGCAGGTTTGCCGCAATGCTTTGCCGGACATGGTTCTCAACGCTGCGCCTTACCAGCAACAGGCTGGTTGTCGTCAGGCCGGCGGTGATCAAAAGCATCGAAAGGAGAAATCGCGTACGCAGACGCAGCCGTGGCACAATGCCGCCTTGAGGAGTTGGAAGATTTCGCGCGGGTTCTGGGGACGCCTTCACTGGGGTCAGCGGACGAACTTGTATCCCATGCCGTGCACCGTGCGGAAATGTACCGGGCTCGATGGGTCTTTCTCCAACTTCTGGCGGAGTTTCAGAATGTGGTTGTCCACGGTTCTCGTCGAAGGATAATTCTGATATCCCCACACTTCGTTAAGCAGTTCGTCGCGGCTGATAACGCGATCCGCATTCCGCACCAGGAACTGAAAGGTCTTGAACTCCTGCGCCGTCAGCACCACCGGCTTCCCGTCGCGCTTTACTTCCATCTTCTTGAAGTCCGCCGTAATGTCGTCAAAGCTCACGATCTGGGCTTCCGGTGTACGCGCCGTGTGCCGCAATGCCGCCCGCACTCGCGCCAGCAATTCCCGGGGACTGAAAGGCTTGGTCACATAATCATCTGCGCCAAGCTCCAGCAGCAGGACCTTGTCCGAAACGTCGCTCGCCGCGCTCAACACCACGATCGGAAGCGCGGGAGCTATCGTCTTGATCTCCTTGCAGACGTCCCGGCCCGAAATCTTTGGTAGGCGCAGATCGAGCACCACGGCCGCCGGAGCGCACGCCTGAAAACTGTCCATCGCCGACTTGCCGTCCGATTGCGTTTCCACCGTGTACCCTTCGGTCTCAAAAAGACGACGCAGAGCCTTCTGGACAGCCGGATCGTCTTCCACAACCAGGATTCGCGCTCCCGGTTTGGCCTGAGGCGCTGGATTTATACTTCGGGTGCTCGCAAGTGGAGTAACAAGGTTCCCCATAGATTTTCTTAGGCCTTTATTGAGGGGGATATCGGTCCAGCGTTTGCCGCCTGTGCCCCAGCCTCAGGCGGGTGTGACAAATGCAGCTTACAACGTCCTTGCCCTCGATTATGCGCCAGATCGGCTCTTTTGACATACTTTTTACAATTTCACCGGCAGGTAAAAAGGCGTTGCGGAAACAGCCTTGCAAGTGGGATTTTTGGAAAAACAGGATTCACCCTCGGCAACGCCGGAGGCGATGCGGAGTGAAGAAACTTTATTGTTCTCCGAACTCAGTGTGATGGGGAGGGCTGGGTAAGGGCAACTCTAATCGGTCGACCGAATTCCATACTTGGTCAACTTGTAGGCCAGCGCGCTGCGGGAAAGCCCCATGCGCCGCGCCGCCTCGGCCTGTGCTCCACGGGTGGAGTTGAGAGTGCGGACGATCAATTCTCGTTCCGCGCTTTCAAGCACTCCCGTCAAGTCGAATGAATCTACGAAGGGGATGGAAAGTCCCGCTGCATGCGCGCCGTTTCCATTCGAAGCAGCTTCCTGGCGCCCCGTTGGGAGGTCTGCCGCGTCGATTTCGGGATTGCTCGTAAGAATGTAAGCCCGTTCGATCAGGTTCTTCAGTTCGCGCAAGTTTCCCGGAAAGCGATACGTCTGCAATTTTTCCAGAGCCGCCGGCGTCAGCCTCCGCCGCGCCGTTTTCAATTCAGTCGCAACCTGATGGCAGAACATGTCGCTGATTCCGGCGATATCTTCGCGCCTTTCCCGCAACGGCGGGAGATGAATCGGCACCACAGCAAGCCGGTAGAAAAGATCTTCCCGGAAAAGTCCTTCTCTCACCCGCTGCTCTAGATTTCGGTGAGTCGCAACCAGCACCCGCACATCGACCCGTCGCGGACGCGTGGAGCCCACGCGCAACAGCTGCCCATCGGTCAGAATTCGCAACAGCTTGGCTTGTGCCGCCAGCGACATCTCTCCCGCTTCATCCAGGAATAACGTCCCTTCATGCGCAGCTTCAAACAATCCCTGCCGCTGCCGGTCGGCTCCGGTGAAAGCTCCTTTTTCGTGCCCGAACAATTCACTCTCGAGCAGAGTCTCAGTGAACGCCGCGCAGTTCACCGCCACAAAAGGTTTGGCGGCTCTCGGGCTGTTTCGATGAATCGCGCGCGCCACCACTTCCTTGCCCGTGCCCGTCTCGCCCGTGATCAGCACCGTCGCGTGCGTTGGCGCCACTCGCGAGATTCGCTCGCGCACATCATGCATTGACGGACTCTCGCCATAAATCTCCGACGTTCCCTCCAGCCGGACAACCGCATCTTTCAGCAGAATGTTCTCGCGAAGTAACCGGGTGCGCTCACACGCACGGCTTACGGTCGCGCGTACTACTTCCGGCTGAAATGGTTTGGTCAGAAAGTCGAAAGCGCCCTTGCGCATGCTATCGACAGCGAGTTCGATCGTCGCGACCGCCGTCAACATAATGACCGAGAGTGTCGGATCATTTTCGTGCGCCGATTCCAGCACCGCTAGTCCCTCGCCGTCGGGCATCTTTTGGTCCGTGACGATCACATCGAAGTCGTTCGTCGAGAGATTCCGCCTGGCCTCCTCGACTCCGGCTGCTTCCCAAATGTGGTGCTGGTCCTGGCGCAGGTTCGACGCCAGAATTCGCCGCATGTTCGGTTCATCGTCGACTAGCAGGATTCTTCCCATGGTGTTTTCCGCTTACAGCTTCGTCTTGCTTTGATGTCCGGGCAAAATCAACGAGAAGCAAATGCGTCCGGCGTCATTCGCACTCAGCACGAGATCGCCGCCCTGGGCTCGCGCAATATTCCGCGCAATTGCCAGTCCCAGTCCGGTTCCGTGCGGCTTCGTCGTAAAGAAAGGTTCGAAGATGCGGCTCAGGGCAGGTTCCGAAATCACTTTCCCGGAGTTCTCCACGTGAATCCGGACGCCTTGATTTCCATCCTCCACTCGCACCCCAATCGTTCCATCCGCCGGCGAGGCATCCACCGCGTTCAACAGCAGATTCATCAGCGCCTGCTGAAGCTGTCCTTCGTCCGCCCGCACGCTGATTCCGGCCGGAACACTCACCGTAAAATGCACACCCTTGCTGCTCGCATGCGCCCGCGATGCGTCTGCAACATAGCCGATCGTGTCCGGCAGCGAGATCTCCTGCATCTTCGGAGGCCGCGTGCTCGCATAATCCAGAAACTCGGTCGTCAGCTTGCTCAGACGATTTGCCTCCTCCGATGCAATCTCGAACATCTCTTCCCGTTCCGTGCCCGACGACTGTTTTGCCGTTGCGATCGAACTCGCAATCATCGCCACCGGGTTCCGGATCTCATGGGCGATCGCGCTCGACAACCGCCCCACCACCGCAAGCTTTTCTTCGCGTAACAGTTGTTCCCGTGCCTGCTCGAGTTCAAGCACGTTGCTTGCCAGTCGGAGTTCCTTCCGCCGCAGGTCCCGAAGCAGCAGCCACACCAGTACTCCGACCGTCGCAAACAACAAAGAAGTGATTCCCGCCTCGAAGTACTCTCCGACATCCACCGGTGGATGGCCTTTGTAGAACCACCACACTTGCCAGAACAGGGAGAAATCGACCACCCCCACAACGCCTACAATCGCGAACAGGTCAAAGCGAAACGCCGCCTCCAGAACCGCCACCACCATCAGGGCGAAATAAGGAGTGTCTTCCTTGTCCGTCAGCACCGCGAGCAGCGTCGCCAGGACCACATTGAAAACAATGGATGCCCAGGTCAGAGCTGCCAAAGCCGATGGTTTCAATGGCTTGAAAAGCCGCTGCAACCAGATCCATTCCCCGACCTTGAGCGCAATGCCCAGCATTACCGCCGCGACGAGCAGCGGCACCGGCCGTCCCCAGAAATACGCGAAGTAAAGGTGAAGAGAAAACAGCACCACCAGGATCGACAGGTTTAAAGCAATAAAAATCGATTCCTGACGGCGAAACGAAGCCACGTCTGACGTCCAGGACGACGCCGCTGGGAGTAGTTTCTTTAACACGCCCCGAAGCCCCCCTTTCCCGATCCGGGCAGGTTACCCTGCATCGCGCCAAGACTGCCTCAGGCTGGTCCTCAATGTATATGATCCGAATCACCCTTTCCGGATGCCGGATCCGCGCCCGGCAGCACGGTTGCGTACAAAACTTTTGCTATCAGAGTTCAAGAATCTGTACAGATGTAGGACCGCCCAGATCGCCCGACCAACCAATCTCTAGGATGCACGACCTTTCCGCATTGTCTGCCTGCCCCCGCCCGCGCGGACCAAATCGCTAGGACAAATTCCGCTAGAATGAACCACTTGTCCCTCTCGGATCTGGAAAATCTCGTCGTCGTCCTCGTGCGCCCGCGCAATCCCCAAAACATCGGCGCAGCCGCTCGCGCCATGACAAATTTCGGGGCTCCTCATCTCCGTCTGGTCAATCCTTATAAGCTCGCTTTTCACGATGCGACGTCCGCCGTCGGTGCCTCCGCCGTGCTCGAAGCAGCCAGAGAATTCAGCTCGGTCGCAGACGCGGTTTCCGACTGCACACACGTAATCGGAACGACGGCCGTCCGCGATCGCGCTCTGAATCAGCCCGTGCATAATCTCGACAAAAATTCCGGCAACGCAATCCGCACCCGCCTTCAGGACGGGCGGGTCGCACTTCTTTTCGGATCGGAAAAGACTGGCCTCTCCAACGACGATTTCAGCCACTGCCATAGTCTGCTGACGATTTCCACGCGCGAAGAGCAGATTTCCATAAATCTCGGTCAGGCCGTCGCCGTCTGCCTCTATGAATTGTCGCGATGCAATCCCGCCGAGCCGGCCGAAGAAAAGGTTGAACTTCCGACCGTAGCTCAAACCGAGCAGATCACGGAACTCTTGCTCGAATCGCTTCGCATCAGCGGATACATCAAGCCCGGAACCGACAAGATGTTTGAGAAGAAGACCCGCCAGCTGATTCTCCGCCTCAACCTCAAGGCCTACGATGCCAAGCTTCTGCTCGGCATGGTGAGACAGATTTCGTGGAAGTTGCGTCAGCCGCCGATGACCTAGCGATGAGCGCGCTGCGGAGACGCCTGCACCCCGCTCCGCTTGAACCGGAACTGCAGCAGCCATGCGCTCGTAGTGGGCTGTCCGTCGGCCTGCGGCGGTGAAAACTCCCAGCGCTCTGCAGCCGACAGCGCCTTCCCGGCAAAGTACCGGCTCGGCCCTGCCGTCTTGAGTTTCGCCGCCATCACTTTCCCCGACGGATCTACATCTACCCAGACCACAACCTTGATCGTGCCGTGGATCGTTCTCTTCGCGCTCGCCGGAATATCCGGAATCACTTGATGCACTACCGCCCCCCCGCCCGCCGATGTTGCCCTTGGAGTCGGTGTTCTTTCTGTGTGGACCGGCGCTGGCCTGTTTGGAGCATCCCGGTCCGGAGTCGCCGCCGTCGGTTTTGGAGGAGGCGCTTCCGCTGCAGGCTGCGCTGTCGTTTCCGCTCGAGGAGTCGCAGCGCTATTCCCGTGCGAACGAAACAGTCCCCAGGCCGCCAGTGCCACAACCACCAGCACCAGCGGAATGGCAAACGCCGGCAGCCGGCTCGAGTCGCTTTCGGATTTATGGGAACGCTCCAGCGGAGCCGCAATTGGCGCAGCCGCCGCAGGTTGCAGCCGCCGCCGTATATCCTCGAGCGTGCATCTCTGCGCGGGATCGATGTGCAGGCACTCTCGGGCGATTCCGCGGAATGGCTCCGCAATGTTTCCCGGAAGCGATGGATCCCCTTGCATCGCTTGTGCGGCCGACGCCGCATTCTGCGTCAGCGCCATCACAATCGTTACGCCCAGCGACCACACGTCACTCGCCGGCAACACCGCTCCCGAACTCGTTTCCGGTGCGTCGTAGACGCCAATTCTTCTTCGAGCCGAAATGGGCTCGCCCGTCCGCCCGATCTGATCCGTCGAGAGTTTCAACTGGTCCGCCACCACCAGCACGTTCGATGGCTTGATCCTGGTATGGACAAATCCATTGCCGTGCAGATAACCCAGCCCATCCAGCAACGGCGTCAACATGTCGGAGACTTCAGCCGGAGTGAGCGGCCTCTGGGGCAGAATCTGTGCCAGATCTTCGTCCGCATGCTCCATCACCGCGTAAACCAGTGCAGTTCCATCCATCCGGCACCGGCCAAAATTGAAGATCGAGATCAGGTGCGGATGACTGAGCTTCGCCGCCATACCCAGCCGCCCAAACTCCCGCTCCGCGTCCGGACCATCCGCCTCAATGAACTTGATCGCAGCCTTCGCGCCGCCCGGCATCTCTGTAAGAAAGACCGCGCTGTGATCGGACCCGCCCAGCCACTGCCGCAGCGGATATTTCCCGTCCACAACTCGGCCTTCCCACGCTCTCCATGTCTCTGCTTTACTCATCTGGGCTCCGGCGAATTTCTCATTCTAAGCCATTCGCCAAAGTGCGTCACATTCACGAGTTCCGTTGATTTTTTCCGGAATGGAGGCAGAGAAAGGGCGCTGGGGCCGAGTGCCGGGTGCCCCACTTCTGGCGGGTGTTGCCAGAAGTGGGGACTTTCTGAAGCGAGGATTAATTTTCGTCCAGAGGAACCCTCACCGGCTCTTGTAACTGAACGTCACCTTCGTCTCCTCGTCCAGCACCAGGGGACGCACAAAGCTGAACGACGTCCCCGCCCGCGGCACATCAATCGCGACCGGCAGCACTCCCGCAACACGTTTCTGCAAATCAAGAACATTCCCGGAGGGAAAATTCTGCTGCGGAGCTTTCTTGGGCATCTCCTGCAACTCAGAGTAAACGCGCCCATTGATCGGCTCTGCGGTGACCTCCACCGTCTCCGCCATAGCCCCAACATTCAGAGCAAAGCCATACGTCGACGCTCCGCTCGCATCGTAATTTGCATCGCGGACCGTCGGCTGGAATCCGAGCGCTTCCGCGCGGATCCTGATTCGCCCCGTCGGCACATTCGACACAACCCACCGACCAGCCGAATCCGTCATCGAAGTCATCGAAAATCCGGTGGACGGCTCCGTAACCGTAACTCGCGCATTCGGAATCACTGCGCCGCTAGAATCAGCCAAGACCCCTCCCACTTGTCCCGGAAGAAGCGAGCCGATGTTCACATTGCTTGCCATGGTCTGCGCCGCCTGCTGCTGATACTGATAAGCAACCGTATCCGCGCGAAACGCGGGCGGTACCAGGTTCGCCGCAATCACATCCCCGCCGAAATCTTTCACCTTGTATCGCTCCGGCAAAAACACTTCCCAGTTCAACAGATCGATCGGAATATCCATATTCGGCAGGCTAAGTTCCGCCCCGCCCTTCTTCGCGAACGGAGCCCCTGAGTGCATGAATACGAACGACACTGTGTACGAATCCGTGGGCCGGAATCCCGGACGGAGCAGCGGAACCCGGCTCCCATCCGGCCCCTGCACCGGCTTTACCGGCTCTCCCCCAACGTCAGCGGAAAGAATGTTCACGCCCGCGGGAAGCGCAACTTTCAAAAACGGCTGCGCCTGATTCCGGATCGTCAGCTTTACCTCGGTAATCGATTTTCCTTCCGACGTCACCATCGTTGTCACGGTCGCGCTCTCCGCCACGGCCGCAAGTACGCTCCCATCCGGAAACCGCACCCAGTTCAGCGCGAGCGTGGGAGTCTCATCCGGCTGCCGGTGGTAGCGAAACGCCGCCTGCGGAGGAAAGTGCGCCATCGCCCGCAGATACGGATTCACTTCCTTCACATCAATCCTCTTCAACCCTCCGCTTTCTTTGGCCGTGATCTCCATCGTCCCCGTGCCTTCCACCAGAACTTCTCCTGTTTCGCGCTGCGCTCCTTCAAAACTGAGGAATGGCGCGTCCGCCTGCGTCTGATTGATCGAACGCTCCATCGAAATCAAAAATTCATGCGAACGTTGCCCAGGAGCATTCACCTTCAGCGTCATCACTCCCGATTTCGTCTCGCTCGAGTCCAGCGTCGGCCCGGTCACTCCGGTGACCTCGTATCCCGCGGGCACCTTCACCCGGAACTCCGATGGATCGCCCTGCACAACCGTGACGTCCGCCAGCATAGCCACCCGCATCTCGGCCTCGCTGACCGAAACCAGCGTCTTCGCATCGGTTAGAAATCGCACTTCCCGCGGCACCGCCGGCGTCACTACCTCACGCGTTGCCCACCAGAACGTTGCAGGCTGCCCCGGCACAAGCGTGGCTTGCACCACCGTGTGTCCGTTCTCCGA
The DNA here is from genome assembly GCA_035945695.1 of Candidatus Sulfotelmatobacter sp. Taxonomy (GTDB): domain Bacteria; phylum Acidobacteriota; class Terriglobia; order Terriglobales; family Acidobacteriaceae; genus Sulfotelmatobacter. The sequence goes on from DASYZZ010000007.1 coordinate 269,920, forward strand.
TTTGCGGCTGGTGATCAGCCCGGGATTCACATTTGCAATCGTGTGATCTCCCGGAATCACCAGCGAAACTTCAACGCTGCCCGCTGGCGGCGCAGGCAAGCTGAACGACGCGCGCCCGGCTTCCACCCGCAACGGCATTCCGGTCTCCAGGTCGATCGCAAACTCTCCCGGCCCGGGCAACAGCGCCGCGTGGATTCCACTCTCCTGGATCAGCGGTACAGCCTTGCCGTTCTGATTCGCGTCGAGAATCGTCATCCCGCTGACCAGCGGCACGCGGCTGATTCCTTTGCGGAATATCTCACCTTCCACTTCGACCGAGCCGCGCACCTCGTCGTTCACGACCTGCAATTTCACGTCAGCATGTTTAAGAGAGTAGGGAAGCGGTGCCACTTCCGGCCTTTTCGGAGGCTTCGACGCCATCTCGACCAGCCGGTTGTATTCCTCCAGTGTCAGCGTCACTTTGCCAGAATCCGGCAAGGGAAGTGTGGATTCTTTTTCCGACCCGTACAGCACGGTGCAGCACACCATCAACAGCGGCAAAATCGCAAATCGGTTTTTCATCGCACACCTCCCTTTTTTTCATGCTGGAAGCTCAGCTCAGCGCTGGGAAACTGGTTCTCACTCGTGAGCTCGGAGACAAGAAAAATCGACGGACCGAACGCCGGGAAGGGAATACTAACCGGCAGAATCCCCGTCACCTTTCCGCCAGTCGATTTCGCGTGGTAGGAGTTGAGGAGATTCCGCGTCTCCTCATCTTTCTCATCTTCGCCTTTCTTGCCCTGCAGTTGCGCATAGTTCTGCAGCAGATCAAACTGCTTCGGAGCAGCGGCCGGCGCGGTGGTCGACGCCCTAATTCTTTCTAGCCCTCCCATGAATCGCGGCTGCAAGGCCGCCGAAGTCGGGTTCTCATACTGCTCCGTCCGGAACGTCCCAGGCTCGGCCGTCACGCGAAACAGCGGCGGGTAATACAAGAGCATCCCCGTCCGCGAGATCGGCAGATCGAGTGCGGGCAACGTAACCTGCTCTTTCCCCTTCTCGTTCCACGCCCCAGCTTTCGCCATGTACACGATCTCCACCACAAACGCCGGAGCATCCTCTCCACCTCGCGACTTCTCTAGCGGCAACAGCAAGCTTCCGTCCGGCGACTGTCCCGGACGCACCGCCCTCCCTGCAAGCGACGCACTCCACACTGTCGCTCCCGGAGGCAAAGTGATCTTCACGAAATTTCGCTGATTGTTGCGGACCGCGTACTTCGCCTGCACCAGTTCTTTTCCGTCCTCGCTCATCAGCACCTGATAGCGCGCCTCTTCGACATTCGCCACCAGCACCGCCTGCTGGTCGTAGCGCGCAACATTCAGGCTCAAGCTTCGCGTCTTGCCCGCTTCGCCCGGACGCGCTTTGAATGCCACCAGCGCCGGAGATTCCCGGTTCGCCACCATCGTTCCCAGATCCGTTGCATCGGCATCCTCCAGTCCTTCCGTCTTCTGATCCTTAATCTCACCGGCGCCGAGGATCTCCACCGCAACACCGCCCGTATCGCGTTCCACATTCAGCAGGCGCATCAGCGGAATGTCGACGATCCCATCTCGCGGCAGCCGCGCCTCTCCGCTGATGACGAACCGTGCGCTGTGCTCGACCGGCTCCAGAAAGCTGACGACCAACTCGCCATTCTTCATCTCCCAATCCGCAACCGCAGCGCCGGAGACCTGATTGATGGTGATCTTCTCCGGAAGTTGAATCCGCGCCTCTTTCGCCGCGCCCTGCACCACATCCAACGCGACCTCCGCGTAGATCGAACTCGAATCCTCCGCCAGGCTCGTCAGTTGCGTCAGCGCCCCCCGCATCCGCAGCGGTAAATCGAGATGATGATCCTCGGTCTTCTTGCGCCACGAAAATGTCAGCGGCTCGTTCCCGCTTCCATACGCCAGTAGTCTCGTCGCTCCGGCGCTCTCGGATTTGTCAGAAATCAGTCCACCCATGGTTCGCAACTCAATCCCGGTCTGCGGAACCTCAATCGCCGCCTGCGTCACGCCCGATTCCGTCGAGGGCAGGGAAATCGTCTCCAGTCCCGTCATCGCCGTCACCGGCACATCGATCTGAAGCTCCAGCACCGAGCGCCCTGCGTGCGAAAGCAGCGCGCACAAATGATTCCCGCTCTTCCCCTGCGCGCCCGGAACCAGCGACACCAGCTTTCCGTCGAGCCTCGCCTCGCGCACCAGCAATCCCGTCGGCACAGGCACGCGCACCCATCCATCCTTCAAAACATCAACGGTGAGATTGGCGCGCCCCGCTGCCAGGTCGCCCGCAACTTTCAGGCTGTAATCCACCCGCGATAACGTCGCATCCAGCGGCGGCGGTTCCGGATTCTGCTCCGCCGGATACGCCTTCGCCCGCAGTACGCGATATTCCTCCACCGGAATCACCACCCATCCGGCAGCGCGAGAATTGTCTGGAGTTTTTTCCTGCGCCATGGCGGACGTTCCGGACAGAACCATCGCCACAGCAGCTAAGACAGCCGAACTGAGAGCTAACCACCTGCACAGCGACTCCACCACGCAAATCGAGATTTTCATAGTTGAACCTCCACTCCAACTGCTCTGGGGATGCGCTTGTTTTGACTGGGGGATGTCCTGGGTGCTGCCGCATCCTGAATTAAGAATGTGAAGGACTGCCAAAATTGCGCGAATTTTCAGGCGGTTACTTCGGGAACAGGCGCTCCCAAACCCTCCGGAATCCTCTGTCTGCGGTACCATGCTAGGTCGCAGACTTTCCCCGGAGACTCGGATTGTCCTTCAACACACAGAAATCAAAGCAGGCGTACGAGCGCACTCTTGGCGTTCTGATCGAGGCCAGCAGTTCGTCTTCGCGCGGTCCCGCCAATTTCGGCAGCTATCCCATCTTTATGGAGCGCGGCCGCGGCTCCCGCATTTTCGACGTCGACGGCAACGAATACATCGACTGGATGATGGCTTTCGGAGCCCTCCCGCTCGGCCACGCGCATCCCGAAGTCACCGAAGCCATTGCCGAAGCAGCCGCTTCCGGCGCGCACTTCGCGACGGCAACGCCAGTCGAACTCGAAGTCGCCGAGATGATCCAGAAGATCGTTCCCAATGCCCAGCGCGTCCGCTTCGCCAACACCGGAACCGAAGCTATGATGGCTGCCGTCCGCCTCGCCCGCGGCGTGACCGGTCGCCCAAAAATTTTGAAATTCGAAGGCCACTACCACGGCTGGTACGACGATCTGCTCGTCAGCTCCAACGTTCTGCCGCCCGCCGCTGTCGGCCTGCGCACCGATCCCATCAAAATTCCCGACAGCTCCGGCCTGAATCGCACCGCCCTCGACGACACGATCGTCGTCCCCTGGAACGACCCGCCCGCGCTCGAGCGAGCCGTCGAAAATCACCGTGGACAAATCGCCGCCATCATTACCGAGGGCATCATGGCCAACATGGGCGTGATTCCTCCCGCCGAAGGCTACCTCCAAGGCCTCGAGAAAATCGCCCGCGCCAACGGAATTGTTTTCATCCTCGACGAAACCGTCACCGGATTCCGCATCGCTCCCGGAGGCTGCCAGCAGCACTACAGTCTCTCGCCCGATCTCGTCACCTTTGGCAAAGCGCTCGGCTCCGGCCTGCCGGTAGCCGCTCTCGTCGGCCGTGCCGAAATTATGGACGCTCTGCAATGGGGCGGCGTCCTCCACTACGGCACGCACAACGGATCGCGCATCGGCATGTTCGCCGCCCGCGCCAACCTCCGCGTCCTCACCCGCGACAACAACGCCTCGTTCCGCCATACATGGAAGATTGCCGATCGCCTCTGCGCCGGCCTGAGAAAACTATTCGAGAAGAAAGGCCGCCACGCGATCGTCCAAGATGTCGGCCCCATGTTTCAGATCATGTTCACCGACCAGTCCGCGATCCGCGACTATCGCGATTTTTGCCGGCACGTCGATCGTCCCGCCTTCCAGAAGTTTGTGCTCTCGCTGTTTCCGCGAGGAATCTATGCCTCGCCCTCCGCAGCTCTGCACTCCATCGTCACGCTCGCGCACACCGAAGAAGACGTCGACCGCACCCTCGAAGCCGCAAGCCAGTCGCAGGAAGCATGATGACCACGCGTCCAACCAAGATCGCAGCCCGAGCCGCCGAACTTCTCTCGGTGGAAAGGAAGATTGCAGTGGTCACCGGAGCCGCCTCCGGCATTGGCCGCGGCATCGCGATGCGCCTGGCAGAAATGGGAGCCAAAGTCGCCGCCCTCGACATCGACGAAGAAAGAGGCCAGCAAGTAGCGAGCGAAATTCAGGCCAGCGGTTCCGAAGCAATCTTTATCAAGTGCGATGTCCGCCACGCCGCCTCGTGTCGCGAAGCCACTGAAGCCGCCTTCCAGAAATGGGGAAAGATCGACATCCTCTGCAACTGCGCCGGAATCGCCATCCGCAAGAACGTCGTCGACCTAACCGAAGACGAATGGGATCGCGCCCTCGATATCACGCTGAAGGGAATCTACCTGCTCTCGCGAGAAATCATCCCTCACATGATCCGCTCCGGAGGAGGCAGCATCGTCAACATCGGTTCCGGATGGTCCCTCAAAGGTGGCCCGAACGCCGCGTCGTACTGCGCTGCGAAAGGCGGAGCCGTCAACCTCACCCGCGCCATGGCCATCGATCACGGTCGCCACAAAATCCGCGTGAACTGCATCTGCCCCGGAGACATCGACACTCCCATGCTCCACAGTGAGTGCCGTCAACTGGGGGAAGACTCTCAAAAATTCATGCAGGAAGCCGCGAATCGTCCGCTGGCCCGCATCGGCACCCCGGAAGATGTAGCAAACGCAGTATTGTTTTTAGCCAGCCCGATGTCGTCTTGGATCACGGGAGCCGCGTTAGTTGTAGACGGCGGCGGCCTAGCCTAGGTGTGTTTCGGGGTGTCCGGATGCCTTACCGCATTTGCGAGGCGGCGGAGCTAGAAGCTAGAAGCTTCTCCTCTGCCGCGCCGCCTCATACAACACAATGCTCCCCGCTACTCCGGCATTCAACGACTCCACATGCTCCGAGTGTGGAATCGCGACCAACTCATCCACCTGCGCCATCAGCGTTCGCGGCAACCCCGATCCCTCGCTTCCAATAAATACCGCCAAACTCCCCGTCAGCGAAGCCTGATCCAACGCGCTCCCTTTGTGAGAGGAGGTCGCAATCATCCGCACGCCCGCCTTCCGCAGCTTTCCAGAAATCTCCTCGCTTCCGCCGCTGGACTTAGCCACCACCACCGGCAAGCGAAAGATCGATCCCGCCGATGCCCGGATCACCTTCGAATTCGCCGGACTCACCGTGCCTTCGCCCAGCACAACTCCCGCGCTCCCAAACGCCTCGGCCGACCGCAAGATCGTCCCGAGATTTCCCGGATCCTGCAGCCCCATGACCACCACCACCGGCCCGATCTGCAACCGCTCCAGGATGTCATCGAGAGAGAATTCCTTCAATCGAACCAGCGCCGCCACTCCCTGCGGATTCTCGCTTGGCACTACGCCGTCAAACAGCTTATCCGGCAGCGACAGCGTCTCCACATGCGCCCCGATCTGCGGCAGCAATCGTTCTGCAATGCCCTCGGCCGACTCCCGGAACAGCACGGCACGAAACCGCAATCCGCTCCGAATCGCCTCCTCCACAATCTTCACGCCCTCGATCGCCGTATGCCCGTCCTCGGTGCGCTCCGACCGCGCGAACGCCTGCCGCACCTCTTTCGCCAGCGGATTATGCCGCCCCTCGATCCGCCTCAACCGAGACTTCGCCGATGCTGTTTCGCCAGTTCTAACCATAGAATTCTTCGCACCGCATCATAGCCTGTCTCGCAATGCGGCTTGTCCAGTATTATGATAGGTTTCGCCTTGCAAATTCATCCGAGCCTCTAGCCGTTGCAGAAGGGAGCGCTGTGCGCGCCGAGATCGTCAAAATTAATAGCGATAATCCTGAAATATCCCTCGTCAAATACGCCGCCGACCAGATCCGTTCCGGCGAAGTCCTCGGCATGCCCACCGACACGTTTTACGGGCTGGCTGCCGACCCGTTCAACCTTCGCGCCGTCGACAAGGTTTACGACATCAAGACGCGCTCCCGCCACAAGCCGCTCTCCTTATTAATCGGAAGCGTCGATCAGGCCGAGGAACTCGCCAAGCCCTTACCTGAGGAGTTCTACGCTCTCGCCCGCAAATTCTGGCCCGGCCCTCTGACCATCATCGTTCAGGCCGGTTCGCGCCTGCCTTTGAAAGTCACGGCCAACACAGGCAATGTCGCTCTCCGGGTTCCGAACGCGAAGATTCCACTCGCGGTCGTCACCGCGGCCGCCATTCCGATCACCGCCACTTCCGCCAATCTCAGCGGAGCCGCCGAATGCACCACCGCCGAGCAGGTGCGCGACCAGCTGCAAGGACGCATCAATATCATCGTCGATGGCGGCGATTCTCCCCGCGATATTGCATCGACCATCGTCGATCTAAGCGATGAAACCGCCCGCTGGCGCATCATCCGCGAGGGCGCCATTCCGTCCGATGAGATCTCGAAGTTCTTCGCGCAGGGATGACTGACTCTTCTGCCAACCAGCCTCCCCCCAAGCGCTGGTGGCTTCGTCTGCTGATCCTGGTGGCCGTGGCCGCCGTTTCTTTCGTCGTCATCACGGCCATCCAAATCGCGCACACCTCCTCCGAGCAGCAGCTTCATCCCGCCGACGCCATCGTCGTCTTCGGTGCTGCCGAATATTCCGGACATCCCTCGCCCGTGCTGCGCGCCCGTCTCGATCACGCCCTCGATCTCTTTCACCGCGGGCTCGCCCCCGTCGTCATCACTACCGGCGGAGCCGCCCTCGACCCCACCTTCAGCGAAGGCGGCGTCGGTCGCGACTATCTCATGCACCACGGTGTCCCCGAACGCAGCCTCATCGCCGAGACGCAAGGCAGCGATACTTCCGAATCCGCCGAACGCATCGCCGTCATCATGCGCGCCAACGGATTGCACAGTTGCATCGCCGTCAGCGACGCCTATCACGTCTACCGCATCCGTAAGCTCCTTGAGCACGAAGGCGTCGGCCCCGTTTACGTTGCGCCCCGCCCCGACTCGGTCCCGCGTAGTGTTTTTCAACGCACCATCGCCGTCTTCCGCGAGGCCGCCAGCTATTCCTTATGGCGGATCGGTTTTCCATAAGACGCGATTCGTATCAGGGCATGTATTCATGCATGCCGAAAACGCTACCCAAAATCAACGCGCCTTCACGCGCCGCTTCGCGATACACTGCATGAAGATGCGAGTCCTGGGTATCGACTGCGGCGGAGAATACACCGGCTACGGCGTCGTTGAATTGCACTCCGCGGGAAAGCTCTCCTGCCTAACCTGCGGTGCCATCAAGCTCTCGCCGCGCGAACCTCTGCCCCGCCGCCTCTCCCGCATCTACATGCACCTCGGCGCTGTGATCTCCGAGCACCAGCCCGATGAGGTCGCCATCGAAGACGTCTTCTACGCGCTCAACGTGAAATCAGCCCTCAAACTCGGACAAGTCCGCGGCGTCGCCATGCTCGCGGCCGCCGCCGCCGGACTCGAAGTCGCCGAATACTCTCCGCTCACCATCAAGTCGTCAGTAGTCGGCTACGGACGCGCCGAGAAGCATCAGGTCCAGCACATGGTCACCCGCTTACTCGAACTCCCCGCTCCTCCTGAAACCATGGACGCTTCCGACGCCCTTGCCATCGCAATCTGCCATTTGCACACCATCGGAACCCTGGCTCGGCAACGCGCCGTTGGCCGGTAAGCGTCCAATGAGCTTCTATCTTTGGCATAATTGAAAAAATCACGTAGAGACAGCCGCCTCGGCTAATCTGCGGAAAACAGCAACTCTTGCCTGATCATTTAAGCTGGATCGTTCTGAGAAATGACGAAAATGTTCACCAATCATTGTCATCCCGGCCAAGCGACTGAATCGGCGCAGCCCATCCAGCCGCGCGTGGAGGGACCCTTTGTTTTAAACCTCCGTATTCTTCCTCTACTTGTCGTCGCAGCTCTAACGCTCCTCCCGACGCTCTCCCGCGCCGCCGATCAAGCCACCATCACCTTTACCCTCGATTTCCCGAACTCCAGTCCCAGTCACTACTCCATCCAGGTGCAGGCCGACGGACGCGCGCACTACGAATCCATAGCCAGGATCTCCCCCGATTCGACGGACACCGATAACTATCAGACCGATTTCACCTTCTCCGACGCCACGCGCGCCCGCATCTTCGAACTGGCCCAGCAGGCCCACTACTTCTCCGGCAAGGTCGACTCCGGCAAAAAGAAGCTCGCCTTCACTGGCGCGAAAAAGCTGATCTACAAAGACGCCGATCACAACAGTACAGCCGAATACAATTACTCGCCGATCCCGGCCGTTGGCCAGCTCACCGCTCTGTTCCAAAGCGTCGGAGCCACGCTCGAATACGGACGCCGACTCACTTATTTCCACCACTACCAGAAACTCGCCCTCGATGACGAACTCAAGAACATGGAAGACGAGGCCCGCACCGGCGAAATCACCGAACTCCAGGCGGTAAAGCCCATCCTTAGGGAGATTTACGACGACCCCTCAGTCATGAATGTCGTCCGCGGTCGCGCTTACCGCCTCATGGAAATGAATCCTTCCATCTCTGCCGGCAAATAATCCTGTACAAAAATTCAACCCCCTGTTCGCCAGGTAACATCGGGTAACCCTTTTCCGCCGTAACTTTTACAACTCCAGCGCCAAAACCGTGTTCTAATGGGGTAGCACTGACCAGGGGGTTCCCCATGTCCTCTCCGTCTACATCCAGATTCAGTCTGACTCTTCTTGCGACCTGCGCGCTTTGCGCTCTGCCCGCCTTCGCCGGATCGCAAGCCCGCATCGTCCGCCTCAGCGACGTGCAGGGTTCGGTTCAGATCAACAAAAACACCGGCGTCGGCTTCGAGAACGCCTTCGTCAATTTCCCCATCACGCAGGGGACGCAGCTTCGCACTCGCGACACGGGCCGCGCCGAAATCGAATTCGAAGACGGCAGCTCGATGCGCATCGGCCCCAATACATCGGTCGATTTCAGCACGCTCAGCCTGGCTGATTCCGGCGCTCGCATTTCTCAGGTGAATCTGACCGGGGGAATCGCCTACGTCAACTGGCTTGCCAAGAGCGGCGACGAATTCACTCTCAACTTCTCGCGCGAGAAGCTCACCCTCGATCGTCCCGCTCACTTCCGCATCGATGATTCGGCCAATCTCGCCAGCCTCTCGGTCTTCAAGGGCGACATTGACGTCGACAGCCCCACCGGGCAGGTCAAGGTCGAAAAGAAAAAGACCGCTCTCTTCGACCTCGCCGATGGCGACAAATACAAAATCGAAAGCAAAATTCAAGAGGATCCCCTCGACTCCTGGGATCGCGAAGCCTCTGCCTATCACGACGAGTACGCCAAGAATCAGGCTGCCTCGCCCTACGGCTACGGCCTCAGCGATCTGAACTACTACGGTTCCTTCAACAACGTCCCCGGATACGGCATGATGTGGCAGCCCTTCTTCACCGGCGTCGGCTGGGATCCCTTCATGGACGGCGCTTGGGGCTTCTACCCCGGCATGGGCTACATGTTCGCTTCGGCTTATCCCTGGGGATGGCTTCCTTACCGCTACGGCAACTGGATGTTCTTACCCGGCAACGGCTGGATGTGGCAGCCCGGCGGGTGGAATTCCTGGACTCCCGTCCCGCACTACACCGCGAGTACCGCCGCCCCCATACATCCTCTTGTCCCGCCAACCGGAACAGTGAATACCGTCGCCGTTGGCCGAGGAGGAACCGTCGTTCCGACTCTCACGTCGTCCCGCATGCTCCTGAATCGAGGCTCGGCTGGAATGGGAATCGCCCGGGGTTCGCTCAACAATATGAAGAGCCTGAATCATCAGGTCGCAAAGTCCGGGTTCACCGAAGTTCGTCCGCAGCCTGCTTTCGCCAACACCGCTCCCGCGAGATGGGCTGCATTTAACAACGGTGGATCTCGTGGATCCATGGGAGGCCCCGCCGGACGCGGCTCAACCGGACGCTCCTCATCGATGGAACGCGGTTCCGAGATGGGTCACTCCTCCATGGGTGGCGGTCACGCCGCCCCCGCCGCCAGCGGCGGCGGACACCGCTGAACCGATTCGTTCCAATCCATGAAAGAAACAAGGGGCTTCAGAAAAGTGAAGCCCTTTGAATTTATGCGAAGCGAACGGGTGCCCCACTTCTGGCCGGTGTCGCCAGAAGTGGGGATTTTTACTTCCGCTCAACCAAGCCCTCTGTCGCCGAGACCAAGCGTGGAGGGAGCATCTGCTTCTACGCCGCACATCAATTCGTTTGAGCGGTGGGCTGCACCTCCGCCTCCGGAGCATCAAACGCAATCGCGCTGTTGTAATCCGAATACACTGCATGCAAATGATTCCAATCCGTAGTCAGCTCATACGGCAAACGATCCTCGATCCCGATGCAGACCGTGTCATGCTCAAAACCTGCCGTCGCGCCTTTCAACGTCACCTGCCACTCGCGGCAGCGAACTCCATTCACCGTCTTCTTGGAGCCCTTCTGCAGCACCCCGCGGTCGAGCATCGTGTAGATCTCGGGCAGCACGTGGCTGTCGACGCCCTGTTGCAGCAGGCTGCAATAACTCTTCGCCGAGTACGTACTCGCATACGTACGTGGCTGCGCCCACGACCCATCCTCTTGTCGGTCATACTCCCTGCCGGCCATCATCATGTAATCCTGTCGGAAGTCGATCGCCGGATCCCTCGACGGATCGACAATATGCTGCTTGAAGTGCAGGATGTCCCGGTTGCAATCCACTTCCCACAGCAGGTCCTGGTGCTGCGCCTCCGCCTGCCCCGACGTCATCGTCACGCGAAAGCTGCGCACTTGCCGCATTGCGTCGAGTGTCGTCCGAAATTCCTTTTCCCCATTTCCGCTCCCGACATAACTCAACGCCCACGCGATAATCGCGAACCCGACCGCAAGACGCGCCCCAAGCCACAGCCAATAACGGCCGCCCATAAACACACCTCTCCCAGGCAGAAATTTGCAGCCAGACTATCCGCACGTTGTGAAGGAAAAAAGTTACGGACGTACCGAATGAATGCGCGGCGACAGTCCGCTTCAGTTTGAACTGGTTCGTGTCAGAGCATCGCTTCAGCGATGCCGGAAGACCCGCACAATAAACACCCCATCAGGCGCTGCTCTTCACTTCTGTCATCCCGACCAAGCGAATGGATTGGCGAAGCCGATCCATTCGCGCGTGGAGGGCCCCTTTGTCCTCCGTCGCAATCCGCACGAATCAAGCAGGCAAGAGAGGAACCACCACCCCCGCATACCCAACCACCATCTGCCGATCTCCCGACACATCCCCAGAAGTCGCATACTTCACCAACTCCGCCGATCTCGCCCCGAGGTCCCGCGCCGCCGTCAGCATCGCCACCGCCGGACCATATCCGCACATGCTGATCTTCTGCTGCTTTACCACGTCATGCAGCCCTCGCGGATCAAGGCTCAGAATCCTCTCGATCGCCATATGATCCTTCACTCGCGTCACTGCGTCTGACTCGTAATGATTCATATCGCTCGAAGCCACAATCAACACGGGCTCTTTCCATGCGCCAATCACGCGAGCCAGCGCCTTTCCCAGCTTCTCCAATGCTTCGAATCGCCCGGTCCCCAACGCGATCGGAACAAATCTCAACTGAGCCTGCCGCAACTGCAAGAAGGGAAGCTCGACCTCCGCCGCATGTTCCGCTCGATGCGCCGCCGTATCTTCCTCCACCTCCGCGAACTCCTTCTTCAGCGCCTGGGCAAATGGATGATCAATTGCCACATCCCCCAGCGGAGTCTCCCACGCGCCCTCGCTCATGATCGACAACGGCACGCCCATGCCCGTATGGTTCGGACACATCACCACACACAGCCGTGGGATCTCCACCTTCGCAAACACCGCTCCCGCCACATGTCCCGAATACATGTATCCCGCATGCGGAGCGATGCACCCAATCGCGCGCACCCTCGTGCCCTCAGCTTGTGAAAGGTAGGATTCCGCTTCGGCCCGCAGATCGTCCGGGTCGCCCGGATAGAATCGTCCCGCAACCGCGGGATGACGCAGGAGTGTACTCGTCATACGCCCTCCTCGCCAAAAGAAAGGACAAGGTAATGCTAAGACTCGCCGTGTACGCGATGCAAGGCGCGATACACCGCCGCACTTTCATCCAGGCTCAACGTCTCGGCCCGCGCTGTCGGCTTCACGCGAGCCTCCGCCAGCGCCTGCTTCAGCCCGGCGTCCGCATATTTTTCCTTCAGGTTATTCCACAAAGTTTTGCGCTTCTGTCCAAATGAAAGCCGCAGGAAGTCGATGAACCCATCTCCCGCCACGCCCAGCCGCTCCTGCTGTGGATCGATCGTCAACCGCAGCACCGTCGAATACACCTTCGGGGGCGGCGCGAACGCTCCCGGCGGCAGCGTGAACAGGTTTTCCACCCGGGCATAAAGCTGCGCCGTCGCCGAGAGCACCCCATAATCCCGCCCGCCAGGCTCGGCCGCAATCCTGTCCGCGACTTCTTTCTGCACCATGATTACGATGCTCTCGAAGTATTTTGAAAACTCAAACAGCCGCAACAAAATGTCCGATGTTATGTAATACGGAAGATTCCCGACAACTTTCACCGGCTCCGTCTTCAGTTCGATCCCCGGCCTTCCCAGTCCCGGCTTCGGCCCGAACAGGGAGTCGATTTCGACCGCCAGCACGTCCGCCTCAATAATCTCCACATTCCGCGCCATCCCAAATTTCAGCCGCAACTGCGCCGCCAGCACCCGGTCTAGTTCCACCGCGATCAGCCGCCGCGCCCGTTTCGCCAGCATTGACGTCAAAATTCCGCGCCCCGGACCAATCTCCAGCACCGTGCTCTGCGACACATCCCCGACCGCATCCACTACACGAGCGGCCGCCTCGTCGCTATTCAGGAAATGTTGTCCCAATTTGGGCTTGCTTCGCGGACGTCGCGTGGATACGACCCTTGGCACGTTGACCCTCTCTTGCTCGGGAAGTAGACTTTCATGTCGGTCCTCGCATCTTAAGCTGTCGGACCGCGGTCCCCAGTTACTCTCATCATAACGTGCCCCGCCGCGTGCGCGCACGGGAGGTCCCGCTCTCATGAACATCGCATTCGCTGCTTCCGAAGGTGTCCCGTTTTCCAAAACCGGCGGCCTTGCCGATGTCGTCGGCGCTCTGCCCCGGGCCCTCGCCGCCCTCGGACATCAGGTCACCGTCTATCTTCCCCTTTATCGCCAGACCAAGCTCTCGGACCCTGCAACAGTCGTCCGCAGCGTCACGGTCCCCTTCGATGACGAATACCGTTTTTCCAGCGTTGTCGCCGGAGGCAAGCACGGCGGCGTCCAGTTCTATTTCGTCGAATATCCTCCGTACTTCGACCGCGACGCCCTCTACGGAACTCCCGCCGGCGACTATCCCGACAATGCCGAGCGCTTCGCCTTGTTCTCCCGCACCGTGCTCGAAGCTTCAAAAATCCTCGGTGTCCCGCAAATCTTTCACTGCCACGACTGGCAATCGGCGCTCGTTCCCGTTCTGCTGCGTACCATCTACGCCGACGACCCTGCCTTCAAAGATGTCGGCACGGTTTTCACGATCCACAACATGGGCTATCAGGGACTCTTCCCGCCCGAAACTCTCCCCCTCCTCATGCTGCCCTGGGATCTCTTCACCATCACCAAGATGGAATTTTTTGGCCAGGTGAACTTTCTCAAAGGAGCTCTCACCTACTCCGACTTCATCACCACGGTCAGCAAGAAATACAGCCAGGAGATTCAAACTGCCGAATACGGATTCGGCCTCGAAGGCGTCCTCCGCGACCGAGCCGCCACCGTCACCGGCATCCTCAATGGCGTCGACTACGACGAATGGAGCCCGCAGACCGATAAGTTCGCCACTGCGAGATATTCTCCGCAGGATCTTTCCGGCAAAGCCAAAGACAAGCAGGATCTCCTCGCCGCTTTCGGCATCAAAGACGCCGATCCCAAACTTCCCGTCATCGGCATCGTCTCCCGCTTCGCCGCGCAAAAAGGATTCGATCTCATCTCGCAAGTTGCCGACCGTCTCGCCCGCGAAGAGATGATCATCGTCGCCCTCGGCGCCGGCGACAAACCCTACGAAGAAATGTTCCTGCGCCTCAACAAACAATTCCCGAACAAAATTGCGGTCAAGGTCGCCTACGATAACGCCATCGCGCACAAGATCGAAGCCGGTGCCGACATGTTCCTCATGCCCTCCCGCTACGAACCCTGCGGCCTCAATCAGATCTACAGCCTGAAGTACGGAACCGTCCCCATCGTCCGCGCTACCGGAGGCCTCGATGACACCATCGAGCCCTGGGACGCGCGCACCGGCAGAGGCACCGGCTTCAAGTTCTCCGAATACAACGGCGAATCGCTTCTGCTCACCATCAAGCAGGCGCTGCTTTCCTTCCGCGATCAGACCTCGTGGCAAGTCTTGATGCGCAACGGTATGGCCAAAGATTTTTCCTGGAACGCCTCTGCCCGCGAGTACGGCAAAGTCTACGAGAGAGTGAAGCAGCTGCGCAGCGCGAACTCGGTCCACGAAAAAGTGCTCGTGTAGGGTCAGCCGCATCCGCCAGAAAAAATTGCCGCGCTCAGCCCAGGCCGAACGCGGCACGTGCAGCACAAAGATCTATCGAAGTTACCAGTGCAGCCCCTGAGCTGGTCGTGCAAGCCGGTGCTTGGCATGCGGCACTCGCTGCTGTGCCTGTGCGCTTGCCCCTCCGTACCACGCCGCCCAAAATGCGTCGAATACCGTATTCGTGGTGAGCCTCGCCAGTCCCGAGCCGTCCTTATTCATCATGTACAGCTCCATTCCGTTCTCGAGCGCAAGGTCCAGATTGTCCCGGTTCGAGGCGAACAGGATTTTCTCCCCTCCTCCCGGGATCGTCACCATCAGCGGATCAAAATTGACTCCCACACCGTCCGTCAAGTTTGTGACCCCGGTGCCATCCGCATTCATGATGTAAATGTCCGACACGACCGCATTCGTTTCATCCACTCGCGCGAACGCAATCTGCATCCCATCCGCCGTGTACGACGGAGCCGTATCGAAACAGTAGCACTCTGTCGTAAGCGGACTTGTCAGCAACTGCGCGTTGCTCCCATCCGTGTTCATCACGAGGATTCCCGCGAACTCCAAATCGCTCGTGTCGTAGCCCCAGGATTCCATCGCAAACTTCGTCCCGTCCGGAGAATAGGTCGGCGCCCACATCTCCATGACCCCCGCTGGAACCGCGGGAATCTGCTCGTAGGAACCGCTAATACTTCTCACGATCACCTGGTCCATATTTCCGCTGCGATCCGATGTGAACACGACCTTGGTCCCATCCGGGGAAAATTGCGGCAATGCATTGTCGTACGCATCATTGGTGATCTGCACAGCATTCCCCACGCCGTTCGTGTTCGCTACCCAAATGTCCCACTGGTTGCTGCTTCCATCCAATCCTCCGAACAGATCGAATGTTCCTTCGGTTCCGTCCTGCGACATGATGATCGAATAAAACGGCGCAGGCTGCACCTGCTCATTCGTTGTCGGATCGGTTACCGCCGTAGCCGTGAACGTCGTCGTGTTTCCGTTTACGGTAAATGCCCCCAACATCGGCGTGAATAAGCCGCCTCCGGCATCCTGCAAAAACACAAAGTTCGGGTTGGGAGTGACGATCCTCCTGCTCCCCGAATCTCCGCAACCCACCATCCACGCCGCCGTCACAATAAGGAGAAAAATAAAAAGCAGAATCTTGCGCATACTGGGATCCTCGGGAGGCGCGATCCCATGCCTGCAGCTCGAAGTGGGGGAGACCGTTTTGCGCCGGCCCAAGTCGCCCGTCGCACGGCCTTCGTGCAGGCAAGTGTCCGTTCTGGCAGCGGACCATTCACCTCCACGCTATACATGCATCCTTATATTCTCGTTCTGCCGCCCTGCAACAAAAACGTCAGCGCTCACACCGAGCGGTGATTCCCGTCACGCGAAGAACATTGCCGCGTCCTTCCTGCAGCGCGCCGCTCCATTCTTATCTCCGACGCTGTTGCAGTCTCTTCATCTTCTCCGCTCTTTGCGCCGCATGGGACAGAGTCGCACTCGCTCCCGATCGCAACACCTGCAGCGAGTTCGCCGCCACCGGCCCTGCGTACCACGATGTATCAAAGCCGTCGTATAGAGAATTATTGGTCAGCCGTGTCACTCCGCTTCCGTCGGCGTTCATGCTGTAAATTTCGAAAAGGTAATTACTCGGCGCGTTCTGATTCGACTGAAACAAAATCCTGTCCGCGACCGCCACCGGGTTATAGTTCCACAGCCCCGGAGTCGGACCGCTGTAGATTTGCGTCAGGCCAGTTCCATCCGTGTTGATGATGTACATCGTTTCCGTGGAGTCCAGCATGCTTGCAGCCGTACAGAAACGGCTGAACATGATCTGTGTCCCGTCGTGCGTGAACGAAGGCATTTCATCCCAGCCGCCGCTCGGCATCGTTCCGTTGCATCCGGAATTCCCCGTCAGCGCAACGGGATTCGACCCGTCCGCATTCATGATCACGATTCCGTCGTAGTATGCTCCGCCGCCGGTTGCCGGATACCAGTCCAACTCTGCCGCGATCTTCGTGCCGTCGGGAGAGAGCGTAGCCGACCACGCGCCGGCATTATTCAAATCCGCCGAAAAAACGACGTGCTGGTTCGAGCCATCCACGTTCATCGCCCAGATGTCCCAATTGTTCATGTACAGGATTTGCTGGCCGTCCGCCGAAAACTGCGGCCAGAAAGAATTGCCCGTCGCCGTCAGTTGAGTCGGACTTCCCGTCCCGTCGGCGTTTGCGACGTAGACGTCATAGGAGTCATTGCCCGATGTGTCCTGCGTCACCACATCGAATGCCGCCTTCGTGCCATCGTTCGACAGCGTGATCGAACTCATCGCCACCGACACCGGAGTTCCAGGCCCCTGATCGATCACGTTGTCGAGGCCGACACTCCCATCCGTACCGACTGTGCCCATGATCGGGGTCATCGAAAACGGGAACGCATCGCCGGTTGGAAGCTCTTCCAGAAATGCGAACTTTGCCGTTACGCCGACCATCGTGTTCGTGGTCAGGCTCGGATCCGCCACCGACGTCGCCACCACGTGGTAGATGCCCACCGGCCATGGCGCCTTGTAGAGTTCGCCCGTGTCGGTCGATGCGATCGTTCCGCCGTTCTCTTCCTGCACCGACCATGCAACCCGGGTGTCGCTGAGATTTTGAATGTTGGCGGTGAACCGCAACGACTGTCCGACAAGAACCCCCGGATTCATCGGCGAAATACTGATGCTCGGTTGCTCCTTCTGGCCGCTGATTCCGTTGCTGCCGCCGCCGCACGCAATCATTCCCCCGAACGAAACGAAGAGAAGCAGAGTAAAAAGAAGAGTCTTGCGCATAACAGGGATCCTCAGGAGGTGCGATCCCATGCCCGCAGCTCGAAGTGGGGGAGACCGTTCTCGCCGGCCCGACTCGCCCGCCGCACGGTCTTCGTGCAGGCAAGTGTCCGCCGCCTGGGGAAGCGGACCCTTCACCTCCACGCTATGAACCGATATTGTCGCTCCCCGCTCGGCAACACAAAAAGTCACCGCTCACACCGATCAGTGATTCCAATCACGAACAATCAGGCCGCGTGCCCCACTTCCGGCCGGTGTTGCCAGAAGTGAGGATTTTCGCTCCCCAAACCGAATCCTCCTGTGATCGCGACCTCAGCGCGCAGTGCTGATCAACAACTGCTTGTTGATTTCGTTACCAGGTTTTCCCGGTCGGCGCCGAGGATGACGTCGACGTGAGTTCCCGGTTGCAGTGCGAGCATGTTGCCTCTTCTATCGGTCAGCGAGTTTGCGAGGCGAATCTCGCGGTAAAGATCATCTGCGTCCGGTATCGAGATCTCCACCTTATCGGCGCCGAGCGTGTGCACTGGCTTCAGGACCTTGGTGGCAACCGCCCGTATCAGCCTCCAACCTTTATTGGTGAGGGTGGGAACCAGGAATTTGTGTTCGGGGAATCTCCGCTCTTTCATGCTGATCAATCGGGTCAGCTCGCCGGTGAGCTCTTCAAATTTGTCGAAGTCTTTCTCCTGCTGTATTTGGGCGCAGAGCGCGTTCATGCGCTCGCGTTCTTCTGGTGTCATTTGTAAGTTTTCCCAAAGTGAACGAGTCGAGCGGATTTTTTTCATCTTGCATCGCTGGTAGCCGCAGCGTCAAGAGGCACATCGCCGCAAAATATTGTGATGCGATGGGTTGCAGCGGCCTTAGGGAGAAAGCTTTTCGGCTGCTGCAAATGAAAAAGCCCGGATGCACTGGGCAAGTCCGGGCCCTTTACCCCCTCAAAACCGGTGTTTTTGGTTGCGAAGCATACACCGAAATTGGCGGTGTGTGAAGAGCCTCAGGCGCTCGTTTCGGGCTTGTCAACGGCTGTGTGAATGCGTTGCGATGTCTGCTCGATGACTTGGATGAGTTCACGGACGTAGCGATCGAATTTCTCAGGGTCTTGTTCGGTTTGGATGAGGATACAGAGTTGGTTCATTTTTGGCGTTCCTGCGGAGTCATCGCGCGCCTCGGGAGATCGTCTCAGCGGGATTATTATGCAGGAGTAACAACGCGATATGGTTGCTATGCTGCGTGCCGGATGCATGCTTTGGCGCGCCGGGTGGGGACTCCGCTATCTCTGGATGCGGTGTGCAGATTTGAACTTTGATTTGCGGCGGTTTGGAGTTAGGCTTCTAGGCAAAGGCGTGCGGGATCATAGGGCGGAGAATTGAGCTCTCTCCGTGGGGAAAAACTCTAGTGCCACAAAGCACCAACCGAGATGTTTGCTCTCTCATGAATTCCTGAACAAGTTGAGCGTGATCATCGGCAGTTGCGACCTGCTGCTGGAAAAGCGGGAGCAGTCGCCTGACGTGAACGCGTCGACCACCCAGAGGATTGAAGTGATTCGGGGCATCGCGCAGGGGATGGTGGACGAGTTGAAGGAGCATCTGTGTGAGTTGGACGAGCAGGCGAGGATGCTCCTGGAGAAAAAGACCGGAGCAGAGGTCGTTGTGACCACCTGCACCGGGGCAAGGTTAGAGGTCGGGACGCAGGCAGTCGACGGCGTGGGTGATCCGCTGCCGGTGGATGGCGAGGGCGATCAGGGCCTCCTTCGTCGACGCCGTGCAACTCATCCGCATTAGGGCGACGGATCCTGCGTTCGAGCGCCAGGGAATCGGCGACAAAGTGTCGCCCCGGTTTTCTCCATAACCCTGCACGAGATGCTTATCCGCGCCGCTTCGGCAAGCACCGCCCAAGAATTCCCCTGTGGATATCTGCTTCCTGGGGGTGAAAAGCGCAACCTTCCCGCGCTCTCAAAAGACCGTCTCTAAACCTAACTACAACCCTCCATACAACTTAGCGCCAAAGTTTTCCACAGGCAACTTTATTTTCAACTTGTGACATGTAACCTTTACCCAGAAATCTAGATCGGCGATTCTGGGGCCATGCACGACCAAAAAGGTTCCAAGCCGAACCGAAAGCCCGAAGCCGAAAGCCCAGAAG
>DASYZZ010000008.1:0-2841 GCA_035945695.1 Candidatus Sulfotelmatobacter sp.
GCCCGGCGGCAGGTCGAGCTTCATCAGCGCGTCCACCGTGTCCGGCGTCGGACTCAAAATATCGATCAGCCGCTTGTGCGTGCGCATCTCGAACTGCTCGCGCGATTTCTTGTCCACGTGCGGCGAACGCAACACGGTCCAACGATTGATAATCGTCGGCAGGGGAATTGGCCCCGCTACTTCCGCGCCCGTGCGCCGCGCCGTTTCCACAATCTCGCGCGTGGATTGATCGAGGATGCGGTGGTCGTAAGCCTTCAAACGAATGCGAATTTTTTCTCCGGTTGACATTAGTTCTGACCCCGGCTCAACACGAAGCTTCTCGTGCCCGAAGGTTCCAACACCAGCTTCGGTGGTTGGCGATAGCCCCAGGGTGCCAGGCCCTCAGAGCGAAGCCACTGACCGACTTCCTTGCTGATCAGCTCACGGCATTTGTGGCCCCAAAACTCCTTATCGATATTCGCGTTTGCGCGCACTCCATTTGGCAACTCAATTTCGACGCTCTGCCACTCGCGTCGGAAGTAGTGGTCGCGATCCGCTGCCCTGACCCTCAATCCGTATCCGGCTCCGCCGTTATTCCAGCCTATTACAATCATAAGAGTCACTCCAGTATCTCGGTGACGGCGCCGGCTCCCACCGTGTGGCCGCCTTCGCGAATCGCGAAGCGCAACCCCTTCTCCAGCGCCACCGGAGTGATCAGTTTCACTTCCACCGCCACATTGTCCCCCGGCATCACCATCTCCACTCCGGTCGGCAGCGCCACGTCTCCTGTCACGTCCGTGGTGCGAAAATAAAATTGCGGCCGGTAGCCCGTGAAGAACGGCGTGTGCCGCCCGCCCTCTTCCTTCGTCAACACATACGCCTCAGCCTTGAACTTCGTGTGCGGCGTGATCGAACCGGGCTTGGCGATCACCTGCCCGCGCTCCACTTCATCTTTTTCCGTGCCGCGCAACAGCAAACCCACGTTGTCGCCCGCCATCGCTTCGTCCAAGAGCTTCCGGAACATCTCGACTCCCGTCACCACTTTCTTCACCGTCGGACGGAAGCCCACAATCTCGATCTCCTCGCTCACTTTCACTTTCCCGCGCTCAACGCGCCCCGTCACCACCGTGCCGCGTCCCGAAATCGAGAAAATATCCTCAATCGGCATGGCGAACGGCTTGTCCACGTCGCGCTGCGGCAGCGGAATGCTCTTGTCCACCGCTTCCATCAATTCGATGATCGTCTTCTCCCACTTCGCGTCGCCCTCGAGTGCTTTCAGCGCGCTTCCCCGCACCACCGGAATCGTGTCCCCCGGGTATTGATAGCTCTTCAGCAAATCGCGCACTTCCATCTCGACCAGATCCAGCAATTCCGGGTCTTCCACCGCGTCGCATTTGTTCAGAAACACCACAATGGCCGGCACGCCCACCTGCCGAGCCAGCAAAATATGCTCACGCGTCTGCGGCATCGGGCCGTCCGTCGCCGCCACCACCAGAATCGCGCCATCCATCTGCGCCGCGCCGGTGATCATGTTCTTGATGTAGTCGGCGTGCCCTGGGCAATCGATGTGCGCGTAGTGACGATTCGGCGTCTCGTACTCGACGTGCGACACCGCAATCGTGATTCCGCGCTCGCGCTCTTCCGGAGCGTTGTCGATCGAATCGAACGCCCGGAACTGCACTTTCGGGTTGTTCTTCGACAACACTTTCGTGATCGCCGCCGTCAACGTCGTCTTGCCGTGGTCGATGTGACCTATCGTCCCGATGTTCAGGTGCGGCTTGCTGCGCTCAAATTTTTCCTTCGCCATGTCTCGCTCTGCTCCTCAGCGTGTACTTGTTCGTTCGTCAGTTAAAAAACTTCGGATACTCGGCCTTCATAAAATTCGCCGGCTCGGGTGAATTCAACCGCTCCATCATTTGCCGCAGATGCTGGCGCGTGGCCTGCGAATCGGCTGCATGGCCCGCCTTCAGCCTCCGGATAAACTCTTTCGCGTTTCTCTCGAACCAGAACTTGTCCCAGAATTCGTCCACCGCTACCTCGCGACCTTGCCTGTGGCCTTCGAAACCACTTCTTCGGAAACGGCTGCCGGGGTCTGCGCGTAGTGCGAAAAGTGCATGGTGAAGCTGCCGCGGCCCTGCGTGCGGCTGCGCAAATCCGTGGCGTAGCCGAACATTTCAGACAGCGGCACTTCCGCGCGAATCACCGTGCTGGCCGCGCGATTTTCCGTGCCCTGCACATGCGCTCGCCGCGAATTCAGGTCGCCGAACACCTGGCTCATATATTCCTCGGGCACGACGACTTCGACTTTCATGATGGGCTCGAGGAGCTTCGGATGGGCGCGGCCGCAGGCTTCCTTGAACGCCATCGAGCCGGCAATTTTGAAGGCCATTTCCGAGCTGTCCACTTCATGGTAGCTGCCGTCGTCGACGACCACCGCGATGTCCACCATTTCGTAGCCCGCAAGGATGCCGTTTTCCATGGCTTCCTTAATGCCCTCTTCAATGGGAGCAATGTATTCCTTCGGAATCGCAGCGCCAACGATCTTATCGATGAAGAGTAAACGATGCTCTTTGTCGAAGCGCCATTTTCCGCCCTTGCCCGCGACCTGCTTGGACAATTCGTCCAGTTCGTCGGTCGAAAGCTCGCGCATGTCCTCGTGGCTCGCGTTCGGCAGCGGATGGACAGTCAACTTCACGTGGCCGTATTGGCCGCGGCCGCCCGTCTGGCGAATGTAACGGCCCTCGGCGGGCGCTGACTTCACAATGGTTTCGCGGTAGGCAACCTGCGGCCGACCCACATTGGCCTGCACGCCGAATTCGCGCATCATGCGGTCGACAATGATTTCCAAATGCAATTCGCCCA
>DASYZZ010000009.1:0-100172 GCA_035945695.1 Candidatus Sulfotelmatobacter sp.
AGGAATGTGACCGGCGGCTGCTGGCGCAATACGCGCCGGCCACCGTTTTCGTGAATCAGGATCTGGAAGTGATTCATTCGCGCGGCGAATTGGGCCATTTTCTGAAGCTGCCCTCGGGGCGGGCGAGCCTGAACATCCTGCGAATGGTGCGCGAGGGATTGATCTCAGAGCTTCGCAGTGCCGTAACGCAGGCCCTGCGGCAGGACACTCCTGTCCGGCGGAAGAACGTGGTCATTAAGAACGGCAAGGTCTCGCAGACGATTGATCTGGAAGTAGCGCCTCTTCACATGGGGAACATGAAGGAACGGTACTTCATGATTGTGTTCCACCAAAGCGGCTCGAAAGACGGAGGCCGAGAGCAACGGCCGAACCGAAAACGCGAGACGAGGCTTGAAAGGAAGCGATCCGAGGCAGGCGAGCGAAGAATCGAGCGGCTGGAACAGGAGCTGGCGGCAACGAAAGAGTACCTGCAATCGGTGATTGAGAGCCAAGAGGCCATGAACGAAGAGCTGCAATCCGCGAATGAGGAAATTCTGTCGAGCAATGAAGAGCTGCAAAGCACGAACGAAGAGCTGGAGACGGCCAAGGAAGAACTGCAATCCACGAACGAAGAGTTGACCACGGTGAATGACGAGCTGCGGAACCGCAACAACGAGATCACGATGATCAACAGCGACCTGCACACATTGCTTGCCGTGGGCGAGATTGGAATGGTGATGCTCAATAACGACCTGACGATCCGGCGGTTCACTTCATCGGCGCAAAAGATTTTTGGATTGATCCCGGCAGATGTTGGAAGGCCATTTCGGAACATCAAGCCAACGATAGACCTTCCCGACATGACGCCGATGATTGACAAGGTGAGCGCCGAGCTTACCGTTGCGGAGAAGGAAGTGCAGGACGAGAATGGCGCATGCTTCAAGCTGCGCGTTTCGCCTTACCGATCGCTCGATAACCGACTGGACGGCGTCGTGATCACGGTGCTGGATATTTCGGCAGTCGCGTCGGGAACCGATGGAAGCCACAGAGAAGGTCAGGCGGCGGGCGCTGGACCGGGCTAAAGTTCAGTTCTGCCGACCAAGCGCGGCACGAGGTTAGACTCCAGCTTCGGAGTTGCGTCGAGAAACAGGGTTCCGGCCCGCACTTCCCTGCCCCGATTCCCTGACGAAATCAGAAAAACCGCTAACGAGAGGTCGCGCGAGTTTTGGACGCCAGAGGCTCGCGCGTTTGGTTTCCGTCGACGAGGCGCCATATTCCCAGAGGGTTTTCATCTTTCAATTCGTCGGGAAGCCCGGCGCTGGGAAAATTCTGGAAACAGACGAGACGCGCGAAGCGATAAATCGCCTGCGTGCCAACGGAGGTGCTGCGGCCGTCGGACGTAGCCGGATACGGACCGCCGTGGACCATGGCATGGCAGACTTCGACGCCGGTGGGATAGCCGTTAAAGATGAGGCGACCGACTTTGGATTGCAGAATGGCGACCAAGTCGGCGTAGTCGCGCAGATCGTCCTCGGTGCCGTGAATTGTGGCGGTGAGGTGTCCTTCGAGCGAGCGGGCGAGCTGCAGAAGCTCGTCGCGAGAAGAATGAGTGACGAGCAGGGCAGACGGCCCGAAGATTTCGGCGTGGAGTTTGGGGTCGCGACGGAAGGCGGAGGCAGTGGTTTCGAAAAGCGCGGGGGCAACGCGAAGGCCAGGAGCGGCGGGCGCAGCGCCCGGCTGTGAAACTTTTGAGATGCCTTGCCCGTCTGCGCGGGCCTTTGTGCCGGAAAGATAGGCCTCGTGAATGCGGGAGGTGAGCAGAGTGAAATCGCCTCCGGCGAGCATCATTTCGCGGAGAGGTGCGGCGAAGGCCTCGGCAGAGTCGGCAGGTGCGACGACGACACCGGGCTTGGTGCAGAACTGGCCGGCGCCGAGCGTCACGGAGGCGTGCGTGCCCTTGGCGAGGTCCGCGGCGCGTTCGCGCATGGCGCCGGGAAGAATGAAGACGGGATTGATGCTGCCCATCTCGGCATAGACGGGGATGGGTTGAGGGCGCGACGCGGCTGCGTCCATAAGCGCGCGGCCTCCTTGGCATGAACCGGTGAAGCCGACGGCTTTGATGGAAGGATGCTTGACGAGCGAGACGCCGACGTCGACGCCTGCGTCGAAAAGGAGAGAAAAAACCCCTTCGGGCGCGTTCGATTCGCGGAGGGCGTCGCGAATGGCCTGGCCGACCAGCTCGGCGGAACCGGGATGAGCACCGTGAGCCTTGACGACGACAGGATTTCCGGCGGCGAGGGCGGAAGCGGTGTCTCCGCCCGCGACTGAGAAGGCGAGCGGAAAATTGCTGGCGCAAAAAACGGCGACAGGGCCAATGGCGCGATAGAAAGAACGAACGTCAGGTTTGGGAAGGGGCGCGCGGTTCGGATCGGCCTGGTCAATGCGAGCGGAGACCCAGGAGCCTTCTTCGATGAACTGCGCGAAGAAACGGAGCTGGAAGCAGGTGCGCGCGGTTTCACTTTTCACGCGCGCGGCGGGGAGGGCGGTTTCCTCGGTGACGCGATTCGTCAGCTCCTCGCCGAGGGATTCGATTTTCTCCGCGATTTTGCGCAGAAGCGCGGCTTTCGTTTTGCCTGAGGCGGCGCTCCATTGCGGGAAGGCGCGTTCGGCGAGAAGCGCGGCGTGATTTGCCTCTTCGGTCGAGGCGGAGTAGAACTGCGGCTGGATTTGTTCGCCGGTTGCGGGATTGGTGGCGCGGAAAGCCTGTCCGCACGGTTCCGCGGATGTGTAACCCAGAATTGATTTGCCGGTGAGTGGCAACGCGATTCTCCTTTTTCAGAACTCTACGATGGCACACCCCTAAGAGCGCGCGACTTTTTCTTCCAGGAGCCGCGGACGAGTCTCAAGAGCGCGGCGAATGACGGCCTTGGCTTCCTTGAGTTCGGCGCCGTCGAGTTCCAGACGCGGCGCGCGAACGCGTGCGTTGCCGCGGCCCGCCTCCTGCTGCACTAATTTGATGAGCTGGACGAACTTTGGAACCGTGTCCATGCGCAGGAGGGGCAGAAACCATTTGTAGATGGCAAGAGCCTTTTCCATTTCGCCAGCGGAAGCCAACCGGAACAGAGCGACCGATTCAGCGGGAAGGGCGTTCACGAGACCGGCGATCCAGCCCACCGCACCGACGGCAATGCCTTCGACGATGGCGTCGTCGACGCCGACGAGGATATCGAGGCGGTCGCCCAGCAAGGCGCGGATGGCGGTAATGCGGCGAACATCGGTGCTGGACTCCTTGACCGCCTGCAAGTTCGCATGGGCGCGGGCGAGTTCGGCGATGTCTTCGGGGAGAAAGTCGGTGCCGTAGGAAACGGGATTGTTGTAAAGCATTCCGGGCAAATCGGTGGCGCGAAGAACGGCGGAAATATGTGATTTCATTTCGCGCGAGTCGCCGCGGTAGACGTAGGGCGGGAGAATCATAAGGCCTTCGCAGCCGTGATGAGCCGCGTCTTTGGCAAGGCGCACGGCTTCGTCGGTGCGCAACGAGGAAATTGCGGCGGCGACTGGGGCGGATGACCCGACGGCGCGGACGCACGTGTCAATGACGGCGACCTTTTCGTCATCGTCGAGCGTGGAGCCTTCGCCGAGCGAGCCAAGCGGCACAATGCCGGTGCAGCCGTTTTCAACGAGCCAGCGGCAGTGTTCGGTCACGAATGCATGGTCAATTTTGTAGCTTGCATCGAAGCATGTCGTGATTGCGGGTATTACTCCTGTCCAGTTCATCGAGACTCCTCATTGAGCATCAGGTCTTCTTCTGTTCGAGCTGCTGCTGCAACCGCGAGACTTTGCAAAGAGGCAGCAAAAATTGGCGGGCGAATGGAATCGAGTTTCCAGCCCAGGAGAAACTCGGTGGCCGGCCCGCAGATGCGCCCCTGACACGGGCCCATGCCGCAACGCGTATGAAGCTTGGACGCGCGCCAAGATAAATGATGACGGATGCGCGAGACCGTTACATCCTCACAGCGGCAGACAACTGTTTCGGCGTCGGCGAGCGAGCGAAGCTCATCGCGCAGGCTGAAGGTTTCGCGCAGCAATGCGGCGAAACGATCGAGGCGGCGCTTTTGCGGGGCGAGCTGCGCGGCGCGGGCGGATTGGCCGGATGCACCGTATCCTGCGATTTGGCCTTCGAGGATGGAGAGATCGACGCCGCCGATGCTGGTCAGTTCGCCAGCCGCAAAAATATTTGGGATGGAGGTGCGCTGGGATTGATCGACGCGAACAAAACCCGCCCGGAGATCGCAGCGGAGGAGAGCGGGGAGTTCGGTGTTCGGGACGAGGTGGAAACCGCAGGCGAGATAATCGCAAGGCTCCTGCCAGGTGCGGTCACCGGTGCGGAGGGTGACGCTTTCGAGCTTTTCTTCACCGTTGGCGCGGAGCGGCCAGCAACTCGTTTTGTACGGCACTCCGGAAAGCTGGCGGCGGATTGCGAAGGCCTGCGCGAGTTTTGTTTTCTCGAAAGCGAGCGACATGCCGAAGCGCGCGACGCGATGCCAGGGGGCTTGCTCGGCGATGAGGCGGACGTCAGCACCGTGTTCGCGAAGATGCGCTGCAACTGCAAGAAGCAGAGGGCCGCTGCCAGCGACAATGACTTTCTTTCCGCCGATCGGCAGGCCGCATTTCACGAGCGCTTGCAAGCCGCCAGCGCCCATGACATTCGGCAGGGTCCAGCCAGGGAACGGGAGAAACAGTTCGCGCGCACCGGTTGAAAGAATCAGATTCTTGTAGGTGAGCTCGCGGACTTCGTCGATCGATGAGGCGTCGATGGATTGGACGATGAGGCGGCCGTTTTCAAGCTGGTCGATGACTTCGGTGGATGGAAGAAAATCGATTTTTGCGGCGGTGAACTTGCCGAACCATCTGCGGGCATCGGGACTTGCATCGCTGCGCTCGTGGCCGCGCCAGATTTGGCCTCCCGCACGCGGATTATTGTCGAGGACGCCGACGCGCGCGCCACTTTCGGCTGCGCAGCAGGCTGCCGCAATCCCTGCCGGGCCGGCGCCGACGACGAGAGTATCGAAACTGGCTCGGCGGCTAGTCATTGACGTGGTCACCGGTACGAATGTCCATTCCGGGAGCGCATAAAGTTTCGCAAGTTCGCGAGTGCGGCCTGTGATTGACCGTGGCACGGCACTCGAAGCAGACGCCCATGCCGCAGAGCGGGCCGCGCGGCGCTCCGCTAACGGAGCGGCGAACGGATGATGCGCCGGTTGAGAGAATGGCGGCGAGCGCGGTTGTCCCCAGGGGAACCGTGATGCTGGCGCCGTTCACCGTGATGGAGATGACGTCAGGCATGAACGTTCTCGTAGACGCGTCCCGGCAAATACGGGGCTGCAGGAATTCCGGGCGCGCGCTGCAGCAATTGATCGACGAGCAGGCGCGCCGTGCCGAGCGAAGTGGTGATGCCGAGACCTTCGTGCCCGGCGGCGAGAAAGAGATTTTCGTAGCCTGGCATCGGGCCGATGAGCGGAAGCTTGTCCGGCGTGGCGGCGCGGAATCCGGTCCATGTGCGAATGGCGGAGAGGCCACCGAGACCGGGAATGAATTCTTCGGCGCGAGCGATCATGCGGCGGAGGATGCCGTGGTCGATCAGGGCGCTCTCTTTGTCGAACTGGCGCGACGAGCCGAGCAGCATCTGGCCGGTTTTGCGCGGCTGAATGTTGAAGGCCACCGAATCGCTCGTGAGGGAATGAGCGCTTTTCAAGTATCCGAGCTCGACGAGCTGGTGACGCACAAACCCCGGATAACGGTCCGTGATGACGAGATGGCCCTTGCGTTTGCGGACTTCGATTCCGGGAAGCAGCTTTGCGGACCAAGTGCCCGCGGCGATGACGATCGACTGAGCAACGATGGATGTGCCGTCGTTCAGACGAACGCCATCGGGGGCGATTTCTGTGACAACGCGTGGAAGATGCAACTGCGCGCCGCCGGACTGGGCCTGTTCGACGAGGAAACGCGCAGCACAGGGCGCGTAAATCACAGCATCTTGCGGGACGAGCAAGCCTCCGGGAAGGCCAGCCCGAAGATTGGGCTCCGCTTGGTGAAGCGCGCGAGCGTCGAGGATTTCGGCTGGAACGCCGCGGGATTCGTAAAACTGTTTTTTTTCGGTGACAGCGCGCATTTCGTCAGCATCGGCCGCGACCCAAATTGTGCCGCAGCCTTCATATTCGACGTCCGGCGGAAGTTCAGGAGCCAAGCGCTGCCAGAGAGTTTGCGAATAGCGAGTGAGAGCGAACTGCGCTTCGGAGTCGTCCATGACGACGAGGTGGCCCATGCCCGCGGCCGTGGCGCCGCCGCCGATGATTTCGGCTTCGGCGATCCCGACGCTGAGTCCTTCGGCGGCACATGCGGCGGCACACGCCGCTCCGACAATTCCTGCGCCGACAATGAGAACGTCATAAACGGGCAACTTCATTTTCGGATTCCGAAGCAAAAGGGGTCCTGCGGATCGAGGATCAGCTCGCTATCTGCGTTCACAAATGCCGACCCGGTGATCGTCGGGTGCAATTCGCCGTCGCGCTCCGTGATGGTTCCCTCAAAAATGCTGCCAACGATGCTTTCCTGGCGCCAGACCTCTCCCGAGCGCAGTTTGCCGTCCGCGTAGAGACAGGCCATTTTGGCGGAGGTGCCTGTGCCACATGGCGAGCGGTCGTAGCTTTTGCCCGGGCATAAGACGAAGTTCTTGCTGTCCGCTTCAGGAGCCTCAGGGGGGCCGAAGAGTTCGATGTGGTCGATTTCCTGGCCATTGGCGCCGGTGATTCTGTGTCTCGTGAGCTGCTGGCGAATGTTCCAGGTGAATTCGGTGAGACGGTCGATATGGGAGAAGGCAATGTGCATCCCGTGATCGTTCACGAGGAAAAACCAGTTGCCGCCCCAGGCGATGTCGCCCGTCACCGGACCGTGGCCGGGGACGTCGACCTTAACTTTCGTGGCATGGCGGTAGCTCGGGACATTCTGCACCGTGGCGCGGCCGTTGCCGTCGAGACAAGCGGTTACTTTGCCGACGGGCGTTTCAATCTGGTGTTCGCCAGGCGACAGTTTACCCAGGTGCGCGAGCGTCACCATAAGGCCGATGGTTCCATGGCCGCACATTCCTAAATAGCCGACATTGTTGAAGAAAATGACGCCCGCAGAGCAACCGGGGTCAGAAGGCGGGCACAGAAGAGCGCCAACGATTGCGTCCGAGCCGCGAGGCTCGTTGACGACCGCGGAGCGGATGGAGTCGAATTTATCGCGGAAGACAGCGAGCTTGGATGCAACCGAGCCCTGACCGAGGTCGGGAGCACCGGAGATGATAATGCGCGTGGGTTCTCCGGCGGTGTGGGAGTCAATGACGCGCAAGCGGTGGATGCCAGTGTTCATAAAAGCGACGAGGTCTCTGTATAAAATATCCGATGTTTGGCTGTGGGGCAAGCGCGACAAATCGGGAGCCAGAGCGTCCCTAGTGCGTTGCCGATGGCAATCGCGAGAGACATAATAGGCGGCGCAGTTTAGCGCAAATGCGGCAAACGACGACCACGGAAAATTCGAGTGCGAATCGATAGGAAAATTCGTGCGGTCAACGCGCACGCATGCGGCGAGCCGGGACGAGTGATCACGGGCGGCGTCGAGGACGTGCCCGGCAACAGCATGTTCGAGAAGATGGTGTATCTGCGTACCCATGCCGATAACCTGCGCAAACTGATGCTGAGGGAACCACGCGGGTACCCTGCGTCGAACTGCAATCTGATTCTGCCGCCGACGCGCGCCGACGCCGATGCCGGGTTCGTCATCATGGAACAGGTGGAGTATCCGCCGATGTCGGGGACCAATACGATTTGCGTGGTCACGGTGCTGCTCGAAACGGGATTGGTGACGGCGAAGGGACGGATCACGAAATTAAAACTGGAAACGCCTGCGGGCCTCGTGGAAGTCGAGGCGGAAATGGAGAATGGCAAGGTCACGCGGGTGACATTCCAGAATGTTGCGGCGTTTGCGACGCATCTCGATGCGCCCGTGGAGGTGCCGCACCTCGGTACGGTGAGCGTGGACGTGGCCTATGGCGGGATGTTTTACGTGATTGCAGATGCTGAGCAATTTGGTTTGCGGCTTGCGCCGGACGAAGGCCGCGATATTGTCCGCATCGGCGAAATGATCAAGGCCGCGGCGCGCGAGCAGCTTCCCGTTGCGCATCCGGAGAATCCGGAGATTGGGGGGATTACCATCGCACAGCTTTCCGGGCGGTCGGCGACGGCGGGAGTGAGCCGGAAGAACGCGGTGATTGTTTCGACGGGGGAGCTCGACTGGAACCGGCCGGCATCATGGACGGGCGCGCTCGACCGTTCGCCGTGCGGTACGGGAACTTGCGCGAAGATGGCGATCGTTCACGCGAAGGGAGAACTCGGGCTCCACTGTGATTTTGTGCATGAAGGAATTCTTGGAACGACGTTCACGGGGCGGCTGATCGGAGAAACGCGAGTGGGAACCTACGCGGCGGTGATTCCGACAATCAGCGGGCGCGCGTGGATTACGGGCTTCTCGGAGTACGTGGTGGATGCGGATGATCCCTTTCCGGAAGGGTTCACGGTGGGAGACATCTGGGGCAAGACATCGTGAAATGTGAACTCGACGGCGGGCCGCCGAGCACGCCCCAGCAGGCGTAAAACGAATACCGTGTGTTGGTTGGCATTGTGATATCTTAGGCGGCCTGGCATGGCGGGCAACTGGCTGCGAGCCGTTCATACGTGAAATTTTCAAAGCAAAACATCGAAACGGAAAGCGCGAAGGCTTCGAACGGGATACCGCGAACGTCGCTAGCGTCCGCCGTGGCGGACAAGCTGCGCGCGATGATCATTCACGGAGACGTGCAGGAAGGCGAGCAACTGCGCCAAGACGCGATTGCTTCGGATTTTCAGGTGAGTCGCATTCCGGTTCGCGAGGCGCTGCGGCAACTGGAAGCCGAGGGCCTAATTAAAATCGTGGCACATCGCGGCGCGGTGGTTTCGGCGCTTTCGGCGGACGAAATCGAAGAGCTATTTGACATTCGCGCGCTGCTGGAGTGCGAGGTTTTGAAGGTTTCGATTCCGCATCTGACGGAAGCCGACTTTGAAAAAGCCGAATCCATTCTGGAAACGTACGAAAAAGCGTTGTGGATGAAAGAAGAAGTGGGGACGTGGGGGCGGCTCAATTGGCAGTTTCATTCCGTCCTGTATTCGCGGGCGAACCGGCCGCACTTCCTGTCGATCATCAAAATGATTAACAACAACGGCGACCGGTATACGCGACTGCAGCTTTATTTGACCCAGGCATTCGAGCGGGCCAAGACGGAGCACAGGCAATTGCTCGAGCTCTGCCGGAAGCGCGACGTGGCGGCGGCCAGCGATTTGCTGGAACGGCATATCCACAACGCCGGACGGATGCTGAAGGAGTTCGTGAAAACGCACCGGAAGTAGCGCAGCATCTGCAGGCGGGAGTTCCGGAAGAATCCCGCGAAGCGATGGTACCGAGGCGCAATCCCTAGCCAAAATCCCCGCGTGAGGAAAACCGAGGCAAAAACAAAAGGGCGGGCGCGACGACCCGCCCCTTGCTGCGAGGCTGTGCAGCCCGTGCTACGGACGTGCGACGCTGGAGTCTTCGGCAGGCACCGACTGCAGCGAGGCGACGATGCCGCTTTCCGCGAGCGAATGGTTGAATGCCGGAAAATCCTTGTCCATTAGCTGGCGATAATTTTCCGTCGCGGACGCAAGCGCCTTTTCGTACATGCCCAGCAGCATCATGTCCGTGTCCGTGGGCGCAAAATCGGCACCGCCGGCAACGTCGCCGCCG
The DNA here is from genome assembly GCA_035945695.1 of Candidatus Sulfotelmatobacter sp. GTDB lineage: Bacteria > Acidobacteriota > Terriglobia > Terriglobales > Acidobacteriaceae > Sulfotelmatobacter. The sequence continues at coordinate 9,835 of DASYZZ010000009.1, forward strand.
CCGGAACCGATTTCGGCGTTGAGCCAAATCAGATTGAGATAGACCTTGTAGGCGGAGACGTAATACTTGTCGTCGCTGTTCGCGTCGGCCTTCGCGAGGAGCGAATACTCGACAGCCTGCATCTTGCCGTCCATGTTCTCGACGGATTTGAGGAGATCGGTGAGCTTTGCGTCACCTTTCTGTTCGGCTTTGGCTTCGCTGATTTCCGACGACAGCATGGATTCGTTGTCTTCGAGCTGCTTACGAATCCATTCGATGCGATTGACCATATCGGAGGTGCGGCTGATATCGTCGCGAATGCGAAGCAGTGCTTTGATGGAGGCTTCGATATCAGCGTCGGAGCCGGGAGACTTGGGATCGCGCAGAATGGTGAGCGGCTCGGTAAGCGTCTGACCAGCGACCGTCAGGCGAACGGAGTATTTGCCGGGAGCGACGAGCGGGCCTTGCTGAGCTCCCTCAATCCCCCAGTGAATGACCGGCCGGGAATCCTTGCCATGGAAACGCGGGTCTTCCCAAATGTGCGGATTGTCAGGCGCAGGAGCGCGAAGTGCGATGAGATGTGGCGGCTCGTAGCGCAGGTCCCACGTCGCACGATTCAGTCCGGGGTGCGCGGGAGACTGAAGCTTCCGAATGACAGTGCCGCCGGAGTCGAGGATTTCGATTTTGGCGGGCTCTTTGGAAGCGGACTTCAGGGAGTAATCGAGGAACGCACGACCGAACTGTGCGAGGCGATAGGTAGAGCGAGGCTCGAAGAAACGCGCTTCGGCCTCGGATTTTTCCTTGGCCATCTGCTCGAGCGGAGTGATGTCGTCGAGAATGTAAATGCCGCGGCCGTAGGTGGAAACGACGAGATCGTGGAATTGCTTCTGGACGACGGCCCAGGAGACCGTCGCGTGAGGCAGGTCGGTATCGAGCGGCTTCCAGCTGGCGCCATCGTCCGGAGAATAATAGAGGTCGTTCCCCGTTCCGGCGAACAGGAGTCCCTTGCAATTGGGGTCTTCGGCTACGACACGCACGTACGAGAAATCGCCCTTGGGGATACCTCCGCTGATTTGCGTCCAGGTCTGGCCGAAATCGGTGGTCTTGTAGACGAAGGGATCGCGATTGTCCATCAAGCGAAAATCGACGGAGACATAGGCGGTTCCGGCGTCGAAATGAGAAGGTTCGATGCTGCTGACCTGCCCCCAGGCGGGCAGTCCGGAGATGTTTTTGGTGACGTTGGTCCAGTTCCCTCCGCCATTTTTCGTGTACCAGACCTGGCCGTCGTTTGTGCCGGCCCAGATGAGTCCTTTCTGAACCTTCGAAGGAGCGATCGAGAAGACCACTTCGCCATAGAACTGGCCCAGGTTGTCGCCGACGAGGCCGCCGGAAGAAACGATGCGGCTGGGATCGTGCGTCGAGAGATCCGGACTGATGACGGTCCAGCTCTGGCCGCCGTTGGAGGTTTTGAAGATGACCTGGCAGCCGTAGTAGACCGTGTTGTTGTCAAACGGATCGATGGCCATCGGCGGAGTCCAGTGGCAGCGGTATTTGGTGTCCATGGGAGGGGAATCCAGCGTGTGAGCCCACGGACTGACCGAGCGGGCCATTCTTGTTTTGGCGTTCCACACCGTGACTTCATCGCCGTAGCAGGTGGCCCAGACGATGTCGGGATTGGAGAGGTCCGGCAGCGTCCAGCCGGATTCGCAACCGCCCATGGCGTGATCCCATCCGGGTTGATCGCCGCCGCCGCCGAAGGCAAAACCTACTGAGGTGCTAGGACCGCGCATGTTTCCGTCGTCCTGCATGTTGCTGTAGACATCGTAGGGGATCTGATTGTCAACTGCGACGTGGTACATCTGGCCAATTGGCAAGCTGACGCGGTGGAATCCGCGACCGTGAACGGTGGTGATCATGACGCCGGCGTCATTGGTAAGGGCAAAGCGGTTGGGATTGGTCGGATCAATCCAGATATCGTGATTGTCACCGCCCCAAGGCACTTCGCTGAAGTTCTCGCCGCCGTCAAGAGACTGGAAAAAGGCGCTATTGGCGATGTAAACCTCATCGTCACTGGCGGGCGAAACGGCGATGCGAATGTAGTATCCAGCGCGGCCGATGAGGGTGCGCTGCCAATTGATGACGCGCCAATTTTGGCCGCCATCGTCGGATCGCCAAACCGAGCCTTGGCCTGCGGTTTGAATTAGGGCGTAAACGCGATCGGAATTTGTGGGCGCGACGGCGATGTCGATCTTTCCTACGGGAGACTTCGGAAGGCCGTGGCCTTCGATGTGCTTCCAGGTGACGCCGTTATCGCGAGAGACATAAACGCCACTGCCGGGGCCGCCGCTCAATTCGGCGTAGGTGTGCATTTCGACCTGCCAAGTGCCTGCGAAGAGCGTCTGCGAATTCTCGGGGTCCATGGACAAGCCGGAGCAACCTGTGTTTTCGTCGACGAAGAGAGTGCGCTGCCAGGTCTTGCCTCCGTCGGTTGTTCTGTAGACGCCGCGCTCCTGCTGTGGGCCGGTGGTGCGGCCCAGAGCGCACACAAAAACGTTGTCGGGATCTTTGGGATTTATGACCACGCGGCCGATGCGACCCGTCTCGTCGAGGCCCATGTGGGTCCAGGTTTTACCGGCGTCCGTGGATTTGTAAACGCCGTCTCCCATCACGTCGGTGTCGCGAATGGCCCAGGCCTCGCCGGTTCCGGCCCACACGACGTTGGGATCGGATTGAGCAACCGAAACGGAGCCGATTGCGGCGACGGGCTCTTTGTCGAAAACTGGTTCCCAGCGATTGCCGCCGTCAGAGGACTTCCAGACGCCTCCAGACGCAGCGCCCGCGTAATAGGTGTTTGGATCACCGGCGACGCCGGCGACGGAAGCGACGCGGTTGCCGACGACAGGGCCGACAAAGCGGAAACGAAAACTGTCCTGGTTGGCTCCGCCGAGCCTGCGCTGCGCATGACAGGAGCCAGCGACAAGAGCCATCGCGGCGAGAAGCAAGAACAAGGATTTCCACGAGATTTGCAGCATTCGCATTTTAGTTCTCCTGGCTCGAATTATTTCGTCTGTTTTCTACTACAGAATGTATGAAAGCGCATGCCTTGATTTTTTTTCCCACGGCTGCATTCCGAATGGATTGAGACGTACGCCGACGCGCACAGTTACAGGGGCGCGGTCTCGTTCACCTGGACGCGACTCACTGCTGCCGACGCCGGAAAGGCGGAGGCGGCGCCTCGTGGATCTCGAAATTCTCCGGAGGAGTTACACCCAGCAAATACTGAACAAAATAATCCCAACGGCGGCGCGTGACATAGTGTGCGTGAGGGCCGCTGTCACCATGGAGCATGTTCGGCACAAAAAGCATGTCGAAGGATTTGTTTGCGGTCATGAGGGCATCAACGAGACGCATCGTCTCTACCGGGTGGACGTTGTTGTCGATATCGCCATGGATGAGGAGCAAGTGCCCTTTCAAGCGGTCGGCCATCGTGACGTTGGACTGCTCGGCATAATCGTCGCCAACCGGATAACCCTGATATTGTTCGTTCCACCAGGCCTTGTCGAGGCGCGCATCGTGGTCGCCGGAAGTTGAGACACAGACTTTGTAGAAATCGGGGAACTGCAGGATGGCGTGAGCCGAACCATAGCCGCCGGCGGAAGTTCCGAAGATGCCGACGCGGGTAATATCCATGTAAGGATGCTTCGAGGCCATTTGCTTAATCACGGCGACGTGGTCTGCGAACGAGCCGCCCAGATTGTGATAGGAGAATTCATGAAAGGCGCGCGAACGGCCCGTGGTGCCGCGCCCGTCGACCATGACGACGACCAGTCCGAGCTCCGCAGTGGATTGGAGGTTGAGACCGGCAAGGAACGTCTTGGGTGCGAAGAAGCCTTGCGGGCCGGTGTAGACATACTCGACGATTGGGTATTTCTTGGAAGCATCGAAGTTCGTGGGGTGCACGATCACACCGTAAAGCTCGGTCTTTCCGTCCGTGGCGGTACCTTCAAATGGTTCAGGAAACTTCCAACCGAGTTTCTGCAAACCGCTGATGTCGGTCTTTTGTAGGACGCGGACATCGGAGCCGTCGCTCGAACGCCGCAAGACGCTTTCGCCGGGAAGGTCAACGCGAGAAAAAGAATCGACAAAGTACTGGCCGTCGGGAGACATGCTGACGGTGTGGTTAGCGTTTTCTGGGGTGAGCAACTGAAGATCGGAGCCATCGAAGTTGACGCGGTAAAGATGGGTTAAATAGGGATCTTCGCCTTTTTCCCGGCCGCTGGCGAGAAAGTAGACCTGATGGTTTTTGGCGTCAATGTGCTCGAGTTCGCGAATGACCCAGTCGCCTTTGGTGATCTGGTTCTTGAACTGGCCTTGATCGTCATAGAGATAGAGCTGATTCCAGCCGTCCTTTTCCGATGACCAGATAATGCCGCCGTGATCGGGAACATAACGGAAGAAGTGCTCACCGGGGTCAATGTAGAGGCCGTCCTGCTCGGAAATTATTGTTTTTTGGTCGCCGGTTTCCGCATTGACGACGCGAAGCTCAACTTCCTTGTTTCCGCGGGTCCCGTGTTCGTAATAGAAGCCCTTGCTGTCTGGAAACCAGTCGAAAAAGCCCGGGCCGCCTTGAAAAGGGATTTCGAGAGGCTCGGTCTTGACATCGACGCGCCTCCCACTCAGGGCATCGAAGACCATGACGCTGGCGGAAGGCAAAGCTTCGGCGGGAAGCGGATAAACGTAGTCATAAGCCTTAGGGCGAATCTGGCCGGGGGGAACGAACTGGAGGCTTGTAAAGCGGCCAGAGTTCCGCGAATCGATGCGGAACGTAACCAGCTTCGAAGAGTCGGGTGACCAGAAGACCTCGGGGCGTTCGTTGACGTCTTCGCCGCGACCAACGCCCTCTCTGACAAGCGCGCTGAGGTCGGGCAGCGCTCTGGCGTAGTCCCAGCCCGGAACGCCGTCGCGGGTGAGCTGAATGGTTTGGCCGGTGGAAGTATTTCGGAGGAACAGATTGTGGTCCTGGACGTAGGCTGCCCAGAGACCGTTGGGAGAGACATTCTCGAGGCCATCTCGGGCGTTCGGAGCGCTTCTCGAGCAGCGATAGTCGGTGATCGTGCACTTCCAATCCGTGCTTCCGATTTGGAAAGCGATCGCTGTCTGGTTGTCCGTGTAGTCAAAGAAAGCAAAAGGCAGATTGGTTGCGGTGTACGACCCCCCTGCCGCATGCGAGAGCGCGGCGGCCAGGCGGGAATGGTCGAATGCCGGGCGACTGGTGTTCTGAGCGGCGTCAACGAGAATGAATTGCTTGCCTTGTGCGGTGTTCTCCGAATACCAGAACGCGTCGCCTTTGCCGGTCCAGGTGGGCATCCCAGCCGAGTAGACCAAGCGGGTCACATTGCCGCGAAGGAATCGCTCAGCACGGTGGTAGTCTTCAAGCGTACCCTGTGCCAACAGAGGTCCGGCAAACAGGAATGAAATCAGGAAGAATGCGACGAGAGCAACCGCACGGTCTCGGGACGACATCTGCGCCTCCAGACGAAGTTGGATAGGTCCGTCATTCTGAAAACAGGAGGACGGGCAATGCATGAAAGAGGGCAGTGTATGTATAAATTATATAAAGTCAAGGCTCTCATTTTCGGCCCTCAAGAGACCCGAGGGTTCTGTGCGCCGACGGACCTCGCGGCAGGGACCCTGCGCGGCGCCGACGCAACGTGAGCATTGACGAGATTTCTTACTTGATTAACTTCAATTCGAGTTATCCTGCTTACGGAGCTGTCCGAGCGGGCGTTTCTATAAGCCTGATCGTTAAGTAGAGCCCTCATCGGCGATGATCCGCAACAGGGTTCCGAGGTTTGAACAGAATAGCTTTCGCAGATAAACAGGGACACCGGAAGGAATCAGACACTTATAGAACTCGTGCTCCTGCCAGCGCGCAGCGATCTCACGGGCATTCCCTTCAAATCCCCCCAAGCACTTGCGAATCTCTATTTCCTGATCTTCCAGGGAGGTTTCAAGTATCCGCTCGAACAGCTCCTTGTGGCAGAGACCAAGAGCCTGGTCGACAGCTGCTTCCGAGTAAATGCTCGCCAATCCGTCGTGCCGATAACAGCCGGTCGCCAAGTCACGAAGCGTCGCGACGTGCAGCAGGCGTGAGACCTCGCAGGGAATGCTCTTCAAAGTGCGCGCAGTGAAGTCCTCGATCAAACGCCGGTCCCGGTCGAGTTGTTCCAGGTCTTTCATCTTCGAGTTCGAAACGGTTATTCCACCCTTCAGAACACTCTGCAGAAATTCGGTTTGCCGTTATCGCTTTTGCCCGATAGTAATGGCAGGTCACTCCTACGTCAACACTACGGTAACCGCGATCGCTGATGGCGGAGGCCCGGTTTCCTCCGTTTCCTCCACACGCCGGCGGGGGACCTTCCCTGAACACTTTTCCGAACGGATGGTCGTGGGCCGGTCCCTCCATTTCCGCCCCCCGACGGGAGGGGGGTCCCGCGGTTTGGCCTTTCGCGGGAAGTACACCTGAATGGACGTTATGATATAGTGCACCTCTCCCATGAGTCCTGCGCTGGTATCGGATTTGCGCTGGGCAGCGAGCTTTATTCTGGAGCTCGGCGTATTTTCGCTCGCCGTGCGTCGCAGGATGTTCCGGGACCTGCCCCTTTTTTCGATATACCTTGGTCTGCTGCTGGCGACGGAGGTGGTCCGCTGGCTCGCCATCGACCTGACAACACTCGCCTCGCGCACTTCGTTTGACACTTATTGGACGACGGAGGCACTGCTGGTCTGTTCCCGCGCGCTGGCCGTTTATGAGATCTGTCGCGTGTTGCTCGGTCCGTACAGAGGAATATGGCGACTGTGCCGGCCATTCTTGCTTACGGCCGGCGGGGCGCTGATCCTGGACGCAGCCCTTGCAGCCAAGGAGAGCGCCCCTCAGCTTGCCTCTGCCATTCTCGTTGCGGAGAGGGGGTTGGAGCTTGCTGCGCTTGCGACTCTGCTTTTTGGCTTAGCCTTTTGCAAATATTATGGAATACGAATCGAGCGCCATTTGCTGTGGATCGGGCTTGGACTTGGCTTTTATTCCGCGGTACAAGTCGCGAACAACACGTTCATGCAACACGGGCTCGGATGGTATTTCCCGCTCTGGGAGAATCTGCGGCTCGTATCCTTCAACATTGCCACCGTATGCTGGCTCGTGGCACTGCTCAAGCCCCTGCCCGCGGTGCGACCAATTCTGCCTCTGCTGACTCGGCGGGAGTATGACATGCTGGCTCCGCAGGTGACTGCACGGCTTCGGGAACTGAATACGCGTTTGCTGGAGATGTGGAAATGACCGTGGTGCTCATGCTCATTCTCGCAGTTGCGCTCCTTCTGGCACTCCTGTGGCTGCTGTTTGGGAATCGAAAGCCGAAGATGGATCCAGCCCAGGCTGCATTGGAGATCAAGAACCTTCTGCCCGTCAATTGCAGGCACTTTCCGCAGGTGCAGCACGCCCTTCGGCCGCAGGACGAACAGTTCATTGACCGCCGCGCGCCGCGCCGCCTCGCGAGGCAGTGGCGTGGAGAGCGGCGGCGAGTTGTTCGGCTCTACATCGAGGGACTGGCGCAAGACTTTCGCGGCCTGGAGCAACTGACGCGGCTGATCGCAACGCTTTCGCCCGAGATCAAGAAGAAGCAGGCCTGGGAGTGGCTATGGCTCGGGATTCAATTCCGACTGTTATACCGCCTGACGCTTGTGCGATTTGCGCTGCACAGCTTGCCATCGAACGAACTGATGCGGCTCACGGAATTACTGACGGGACTGGCGGCAGGTCTGGAGCATTCGATCGATCGCCTCACGCCGAAGTTTCCACAGATCGAGACCTCGCCCACAATCTGAAAACGCAGGGTTTGCCGATCAACGACATTAACTGGTACGCGGCACCGCCTCAACAGGCTTCCGGCCCAGGAGAGCCCGCGCCGCTATAATTGTCGACAGGCAGAACTGGGGGAAAAGGCGTTGGCCGGGGAAAAGATACTTGTCTGTGATGACGAAGAAGCAATTCGGGAAGTAGTTTCCACGCTGTTAGAAGCACAGGGATACTCCTGCACGGTGGTGCCCGACGGCAGTCAAGCCATCCAAAAGATCAAAAGCAACTCACATGACCTGGTTTTGAGTGACATCGTAATGCCCGAGATGGACGGGATGCGTTTGCTGCGGCATCTCCGCGAACAAGACAAAGACATTCCCGTGATCATGGTGACGGCAATGCACGACATTTCCATCGCTTTGGAAGCGATCCGCGCCGGCGCTTACGATTACATTCTCAAGCCCTTTGAGAAGGATCAGCTCTATCACAGCGTGAGGCGGGCGCTCGAACACCGACATCTGGTGCTGGAAAACCGGTCATACCAGCGGAACCTCGAACATTTGGTGGCCGAGCGGACGCAACAGCTTTCCATCACGCTGCAAAATCTGGAACAGTCCTACGATTATACGCTCGAGGCCCTCGGAGGCGCCCTGGACGCCAAAGATGCGGAAACGGAAGGCCATTGCCAGCGGGTTACGGCCATTACGATTCTCATCGCCAAGATCATGAAGGTCGGCAAGGAGCCGCTGCGACATATCGCGCGCGGCGCATTTCTTCACGATATTGGCAAAATGGGCATACCGGACCAGGTGCTGCGAAAGCCGGGGCCGCTTACCGAGGACGAGCGCGAACTGATGAAGCGGCACTGCGACATCGGTTATACCGTATTGAAGCGAATTCCCTTCCTCAAAGAGGCCGCAGAGATCGTGCTGTCACACCAGGAGTTCTACAACGGCACGGGTTACCCCCGCGGGCTGAAAGGCCAAGAAATTCCCATCGGAGCGCGGATTTTCGCGGTCGCAGACACGTTTGACGCGATGACGTCGGATCGACCGTATCGAAAGGCATTGCCGGTGAGCGCTGCGCGCGCGGAAATCCAGAAGTTTTCCGGAGTGCAATTCGATCCGCAGGTGGTGAAGGCCTTTCTCTCAAAACCGGATGAGTTTTGGGCAGAGATTCGCAGCGGCAACGGGGACCCGTTCCGGTACCTGCAAATGGAAGACTCCTAATTCGAGCCTTGAAGACTGGGACCAGGTGCGCTTGGTTCAATTCGAACCCACTGTCTTATTTTCTGATATGATTTGACGGCGTCGGAAGTGATTCCACTTCAAGGAGATGAGCATGAAGCGCATGGTTTCGCTCGGGAGCGCAGCGCTGCTGATGCTGGCGTTTCTGCCGCTCGCGGCTCGGGCCCAGGATCAGCAGGCGGCAATTGCCACGACGAGCCTGAAGGTCGGCGATGTTGCGCCGGATTTTACACTGCCGAGCGACCAGAGTACGTCGGTATCGCTCAGCAGCTTCCGGGGCAAGAAAAACGTGATTCTGGCCTTCTACGTTCTGGCTTTCACCGGTGGTTGAAAAAAGGAACTCCAGGCCTATCAGGCTGATCTGGCCAAGATTGAAGCAAGCGATTCGGTGATTTTCGGCATTAGCATCGACAGCATGCCAGCCAACGCGGCGTTTGCGAAAGAGATCGGCGTCACCTTCCCGCTTCTGAGCGACATGAACCGCAAGGTGCTAACCACTTACGGAATTGTCCAGAAGTACCCGGTTGGCGGGGACAGATACGAATTTGCGCGTCGCACGACCTTCGTGATCGATAAGGACGGGAAGATCCAACACATTGATTTTGACTCGACGGCTATTGATCCCACGACCGCAGTAACCATTTGCACCGGTTTGGGTGAAAAGCACGGCCAGTAACCTTCGTACTTTCCCGCAGGCAAGGATCGACCGCTCGCGGGAAAGTACCGCCTTCCATGGACCTCATTTAAGAATTAAGACTGCCACAGACTAGTTCAAGTTCAGGATGATTTCGGAGACAGAATGGACCGCGTTCTCGTTCGGCGTCGAATGGAGCGCATTGTGGTGCGAGTTACGGCGACGATAGAGAACGGCAAAGATCGTTGCGAAAATGAGCATCGGAGGAATTGCCAGAATCAAAATGCCGTGGCGAAGAGCAGCCTGGCCGCGCGGGCCGGTTGCCGATGCGTCGTTGTAACAGAGAGCGCAACCCTGGGCAAAGACTGGATGCGCACAAAGCAGCGCAACAGCGAAAGCCAACGCGGTCGCTGAAAGAGCCTTTCGAACCGTTCGCATCTTTGACCGCATACCCTATTCTCTTACTCTTGCCGCCGCACCGCAATATCAGGGATGAATGTTGTGAAGCGTCGCGATCCGCAGGCTGTCCGGGAACACGAATATCAGAATCATGACCAAGCAAAAGACCAGAGTGGGAACGATGACCAGAAAGAGCCCGATTCTCTCGAACCTCAGATGCATGAAGTAGGCGACGATCAATGCCGACTTAATCAGTGAAAGGCCGATGAGAAGAACGAGCATCACGTGCGGCTCGAGGCGCAGATAGGCGAGGAGAACTTCGACGCCTGTCAAAACCAGAAGCCAAAACCAGACCCACATGAAAAGCTTCTTGGAGCCGGGCTGGTGCGTCGCGACCGCGGTCGCTTCATGAGCGCTCATCAAGGTTCCTCAAGGTTTCACAGTCAAATTGACTGACATTAAGTACACCATCGGGAAAATGAACATCCAGACAAGATCGACGAAGTGCCAGTAAAGGCCGCTGACTTCAACGTGATCGGCATTGAATTTCCGGCGGCCAAAACCAGTGGCGATGATACAGAGATAAATCACGCCGATGGAAACGTGGAGCATGTGAAGGCCGGTGAGACCGAAAAATGTGCCCCCAAAGAGCGGATCTCCATGCTGGCCATTCACGACGTACTGATTGGACCAGGGCGTAACGCCTTCGGCGAAAAGACGAAACCATTCCATCAGGTGGAGAATCACGAAAGCAGCGCCGCCGATGGCCGTGAGGATGATGTACGTCACGGCCCTGCGGACGTCGTCGCGATGCGCGGCGGCGACGGCCAGCACCATGGTCAAGCTGCTGGAGAGCAGGATGATGGTCAGGAAAGTGGCGTTGGCGATCGCAGGATAAATCACAAACGGGCGCGGCCATGCCGGGCTTGCCAGACGGACGTAGGCATAGGCCAAGATGGCTGTCGAGAACGTGAGCGAATCGGAAAGAAGGAACAGCCACATTCCGAGTTTTTTGGTGTTGGTGGCGAAGGGAGCAACTCCGCCGCCCCAAGCCGCTCCTGCTACAGCATCAATGTCCATTTCAGCCAAGCTTCACCGTCCCAGCAATAGAAGTAGGAAGAGAAAAACCCAGAGCCCATCCAGGAAGTGCCAATAATAGCTGACGATTTCTGTTCCGGTTGACAACGTCAGTTTGCGAAGACGGCCCCAGCCAACAAAGAGCAGAGCGGCGATGCCGCCGAGCAAGTGAAGGCCGTGCGCCGCCGTGAGCACGTAGAAAAAGCTATTGCTCGCGTTGGAGGCGAGGTAGAAGCCGGCGGCGACCATTTGGCGCCACGCGATAAATTGGCCCGCCAAGAACAACAAGCCAAGGATCGTGGTCACGAGCCACCAGTGCCGGAAACCGGGCCGGTCTCCGCGCTTGAAGAGACGCCGGGCGTGGACCAAAGTGCCGCTGCTGACGAGAAGGATGGCTGTATCGAGCCAGAGGATCCGAGGCATGGCGAACGGAATCCAATCGCCGCCGAGGCCCTTTCGCACGATGAAGGCGCTAACGAGCGCCATGAAGAACATCAAAATGCCGCCCATCGCAATCGTTATGCCGGTGACGTAAACCCGCTGCGGATTGGCCGACGATCCGCCGCGGCGCGAGTCGTCTCCGCCGCCGGAGCCAGCCGGCGGTTTTGCGCCTCCGCCTGCTCCTATGATTTCAATTTCGTCGGTGGCTGTCAGGTGCGGCATGGGCATGGGATTCCAGATTATCCGGCCTTGACGACTTCATCCGGAGCAAGATGCTGCGGGACGAAGTCGTCAGCAGCACCTGGGATGCTGTACTCGTAAGGGCCGCGATAGACCGTTGGATAATCGCCGGCAAAATTGTCATGCGGAACAGGAGTCGCAACAGACCACTCGAGAGTCGTGGCATGCCAGGGATTGCGTTCCGCGGGCTTGCCGTGCTTGATGCTCCAGAAGAAGTTCCAATAGAAGAGCAACTGAGCGGTGGCCGTGAAGAAGGCAGCGAAGCTGATGAATTTATTCACCGGATGCAGAGCCATCATGAAGTTCACCGATTCGGTGCTCGCATAACGCCGAGCCTCCCCGACGTAGCCCAAGTAGTGCATCGGCATGAAAATGCAGTAGACGCCCACGAACGTGCACCAGAAATGAATTTTACCGAGATGCTCGTTCATCATCCGACCGAACATCTTCGGGAACCAATAATAACTGGCCGCGAACATGGCGAAGATAGCCGCGACGCCCATGATCAAGTGAAAATGGCCGATCACGTAGGAGGTGTCGTGCAGATACAGGTCTAACGCCGGCTGCGCCAGGAAGATGCCGGAAAGTCCTCCAGTCACAAACAGGGAGACGAACCCGATCGCAAAGAGCATCGCGGCAGTGAACCGGATCGTGCCTCCCCAAAGAGTGCCGAGCCAGTTGAAGGTCTTAATGGCGGATGGGACGCCGATGACGAGAGTGAGAATCGAAAAAGCAAGCGCGGAATAGGGATTCATTCCGCTGATGAACATGTGATGACCCCACACTGCGAAACTCAGGAAGCCGATGGCCGTGAGCGAATAGACCATCGCTTTATAACCGAAAACCGGCTTGCGGGAAAAGGTCGACAGCACGTGAGAGATGATGCCCATGGCGGGCAGGATCGCGATGTAGACCTCGGGATGGCCAAAGAACCAGAACAGATGCTGCCATAGGAGGGGAGAGCCGCCGGCGTGATGTTGAAGGACGCCGCTTACGCTCAAGTCAGACGGGATGAAAAAGCTCGTCTGCGCAAGGCGATCCAAAAGCAGCAGGATGCAGGCCGCCAAGAGAACTCCGAACGCCAGCAAGGCGAGGCATGCCGTAATGAACCAGCCCCATACTGTCAGCGGCATGCGCATAAGCGAAAGGCCTTTGGTGCGCAGGTCGATGGTCGTTCCCAGGAAATTAATCGCGGACATCAGCGAACCGCCGCAGAAGAGAGCGATGCTCACAACCCAGAGCGTTTGTCCCAAACCCTGTCCTGGTCCCGCAACTTGCCCGAGAGCACTCAGGGGCGCATACGCTGTCCAGCCGCCGATTGCCGCGCCTCCGGGAACAAAAGCGGATGCAAGAAGGACGAGCAGAGCCAGAAAAGTGGTCCAGAAGGAGAGCATGTTCAGGGTGGGGAATGCCATGTCGGGCGCGCCAATCTGAATGGGCAGGAAGTAATTCCCGAAGCCGCTCTGAGGCACGGTGGTCAACACGAAAAAGACCATCAGCGTGCCATGCATGGTGATGACGCGAAGATAATCCTCAGGAGAAACGATGCCGTTGGCGAATCCCCAAATGTGGGCGTTTGGCCAGACGAGATGCAAACGCACAATCATCGAAAGAATCATGCCGATGGTGACGGCGGACAGACCGAGGAGAATGTATTGCGTGCCGATGATTTTGTGGTCGAGGCTGAAAATATAATGCCGGATAAAGCCCTTTGGCGCTTCGGAATGATGAATGGGGCTAACGTGGGCGCTCATCGGCACTCTCTCCATAGGAATAAAGAGCAAGATTGCGAGCGAATCTTCATTGAGCCCCTCATTGAGCGTTTTGCGCTTCCTGCTTCTTTTCCCATTGCTCGAAATCAGCCTGGGACATCACGTGAAGGATCGCGTGCATGTGGTAATGGCCAAGGCCGCAAAGCTGATTGCAGGTCACTTCAAAATCGCCCGTTTTTTCGACTTCAAAATGAACTGGAATGATGATCCCGGGAACACAGTCCTGCTTGATGCGCAGTTCGCGGACAAAGAAGCTGTGGATAACGTCCTGGGAGCGCAGCATCAACTCGATTGGGGTGTTCACAGGAAGGTACAGGTCGGGAGAAACGATATCGTCTTTGCTGGCGGGATCGTTGGCGTCGAGACCCAAAGGATTGCCCACGGAAGCGTCGATGTCTTTCGCGTTTATCCGGCCAAACTTTCCATCCGTCCCTGCGTAGCGAAACTCCCATTGGAATTGCAAGCCAGTGACTTCGACCTGCAGCGCGCCCGGCTGCGGCCCGCCAAAATGAACTTCGCCCCACGCGCGGGCAGCCATGACTCCGAGGGCCACGAAAACCACCAGTGTAATGGTGGTCCAAATGACTTCAAGACTGTGGTTCCCACGAACAAATTTGGCCTTCTGCCCGTGGTCCCGATAACGGAAAACAAGCCATGCGAGCGCGATCTGGGCAAGCACGAAAACGATTCCCGTGATGATGAAAGTCAGAAAGAATTGCTGATCGATCTCATGACCTACGGGAGTAATCGCCGGCGGAAACCACCAAGTCTTAGCAATGTGGAAATAGAGAGTGGAACCAACCAGAAGCAAAAGGACGATTGCGAGCAAGACTGCAGGCGCCGCGGAACCATTGCTTGATTTTCGCGAGAGCATTTCCTCCGCTCCGGGAATCTATGACCTCACGCAGCTATGGATGGCCACAAATTCTCTGTCGTGAAGATTTCGGCATCAACAACTGCCCATCATATACAGCACGCAGCAGGAATTTCAAGGAAGAATCGGAGAAATCTTTTTCGTCAATGCGCCGGAGACAGAGAGAAACTAAAGTCGGGCGTGAGATGAAATGTTTGGTGCGGTCGAGTGGATTCGAACCACCACGGTATTGCTACCGTCAGCCCCTCAAGCTGATGCGTCTGCCAGTTCCGCCACGACCGCACAGGAAGAACGACACCTGCGATTCTAGCAGAAGTTCCTCTATTTGTGAGGCTGTGGAGTTGCCGGCGCCGGGACTTTCGCCGGAGGAGGTGCGTGCCTGGTAGGCGCGGTGGGCATGGTCTGTTCCAAAATGGAAGAGCCCTGAGCCATGGTCGGGGCGCGTTTCAAGGAAAGGGCGAGAGAACTCATCATGAAAACAACGGCACACCACGTGGTGGCCTTTGTCAGGAACGTCGCTGCTCCACGAGGGCCGAAAGCAGTTTGACTGCCAGCGCCGCCAAAGGCTCCGGCCAGATCGGCCGCCGAGCCGCTTTGCAGCATAATGACGAAAATCAGCAACAGGCACACGAGGATGTGCAGAGTCACCAGCACAAAATTGAAATGCCAGCCGAGCCACACGAGCAACGCGGCGGCAATCAGAGCGATCACCCACTTCACTGTATTCGGCATCCCTACTCCACTGCGGCTTTTGCGTATGTGCCGCTAATAATTAACGATTGACGAAAAAGACTGTGGATCGAGACTCGCTCCGCCCACGAGCGCACCGTCGATTTCTTCCTGAGCCATCAGACTGCGGATGTTGTCTGGCCTGACGCTGCCGCCGTACAGGACGCGCAGCTGCGAGGCATGCTCGTCGCCAAAGCGCTCTCTTGCGAGGCCTCTCAGGTAACCGTGCGATTTGCCGGCGGTTTCCGGCGCAGCGGTAGAGCCCGTACCAATCGCCCACACTGGCTCGTAAGCCAACAGAATACGCGAGAACTCTGCAGGGGTCAACGCGGCCGTGACGCCCGAAAACTGAGTACGGAGCACACGTTCGGTGTGGCCGGCGTCGCGTTCCTCCGACGTCTCGCCGACGCAAACGATGGGCGCGAGGCTTGCTGCGAGTGCGGCCTTCACCTTGCGATTTACAGTGGCGTCGGTTTCGCCAAAGTGGCTGCGGCGCTCGGAATGGCCGAGAATGACGGCGCGGCAGCCCGCCTCGGCGATCATTTGCATGGAGACTTCCCCGGTAAACGCGCCTTCAGGCTCCCAATAGGCGTCCTGAGCGGCTATGGCGATCTGGCTTCCGCGTGCAGCCTCCGCAGCCGCGGCAAGCGCTGTGAACGGCGGAGCAATGATGATTTCGCAGTGTTTGGTGCGGGCGACCAACGGCCTGAGTGCGGTGAAGAATTCGCGCGTTTCGGCCCGCGTCTTGTACATCTTCCAATTGCCCGCGATGACCGGTCGGCGCAATCAGGCCTCGCGCGGGCTGAGCGCTTCAACGCCCGGAAGCTTCTCGCCGGCGAGGAATTCGAGGGAAGCGCCGCCGCCTGTGGAAATATGAGAAACCTTCTTGGCAACACCGGCCTGTTCAACGGCTGCTACGCTGTCGCCACCGCCCACGATCGAGGTGGCTCCTGCCGACGTTGCGTCGGCGATGGCGCGGGCGATTGCGAGCGTGCCGTTTGCAAATTGAGGCTTTTCAAACATGCCGAGCGGGCCGTTCCAGACAATCGTCTTTGCGGCCGCGATTTCCCTGCGGAACAGATCGATTGTCCTTGGCCCGATGTCCAAACCCATCCAATCAGCCGGCGTAGCTTCGACACCGGCGATTTGCGTCTGAGTGTCATCGGGGCCACGCGCCAAAACGTGGTCTACCGGCAAAACAATTCGGAAGCCGCGCTCGACCGCTTCGCCGAGCAGCGTTAAGGCAACATCCGCCTTGTCTTCTTCCACCAAAGACTTCCCCGTGGTGAACTTTCTGGCACGGAAGAATGTGTAAGCCATCGCGCCGCCAATCAGCATAACATTGGCGATACGCATGAGATTCTGGATCACTTCGATTTTATCGGAAACTTTGGCGCCTCCAAGAATTGCGAGAAAGGGCCGTTCGGGACTGGTGAGTGCCTTGCCGAGGTAGCAGAGCTCCTGCTCCATCAGCAGGCCGGCGGCGGCCCGGTCGACAAACTCCGTTATGCCCACAACCGAGGCGTGCGCCCGATGCGCGGCACCGAATGCGTCGTTCACGAAAATGCGGTCGCAGAGCGAGGCGAGCTGGCGGGCAAACTCCTGATCATTTTTCTCTTCGCCGTCGTGAAACCGCAGATTTTCGAGGAGCAGAAGGTTGCCATTCTTCAGCGCCTGACTCCTGGACAACGCCTCCTGGCCGACGCAATCGGACGCGAAGATCACCGGGCGGCCAAGCAGCTCCTTCAGGCGCTCGGCCACCGGCGCCAGGCTGAGCTTCGAATCCGGCTTGCCTTTCGGGCGGCCGAGATGGGACGCGACGACCAAACGGCCGCCGTGTTCGATCGCCAACTTCAACGTGGGCAGCGTCGCGCGTATTCGCGTGTCGTCCGCGACTTTGCCATTTTCGAGAGGCACGTTGAAATCGGCGCGAATGAACACGCGCTTGCCCTTCAGACTGAGGTCACCAATCGACAGTTTGTCCATGTTTATTGGGAAAACGAGAGCGGAAGGCCGCCGTTGATGCGCATCAGAGGCTCTTCGCGATCATTTTCACCAAGTCCACGCAGCGTGACGAATAGCCCCACTCATTGTCATACCACGCCAGCACCTTGACGCAATTTGAGCCGACGACTCGTGTGTTGTTCGCGTCCACAATTGCCGAGTGCGGATTGCCCCGAAAATCGATGGAAACCAACTCTTCCTCGGTGTATTCGAGCAGACCTCGGAGAGGACCTTGAGCCGCTTTCTGAAAGGCCGCATTGACAGTTTCGGGAGTGACGGGCTTTTCTGTATTCACGGTCAGATCGACGAGGCTGACGTCGGGAGTGGGAACGCGCAACGCGTAGCCATCGAGCTTGCCCTTCAATTCGGGGATGACCAAGTGGAGAGATTTTGCAGCCCCAGTGGAGGTGGGGATCATCGAGAGTGCCGCGGCGCGCGCGCGTCGAAGATCTTTATGCGGCAAATCGAGGAGCCGCTGGTCATTGGTGTACGAGTGGACCGTGGTCATGATGCCGGATGAGATACCGAAGGACTCCAGAAGCACTTTGGCCAAAGGCGCCAAACAGTTGGTGGTGCAGGAAGCATTGGAGATGACGTGATGTTTGGCAGGGTCGTAGAGTTGAAAATTCACGCCCAACACGGTCGTAAAATCAGGATCCGTCGCCGGGGCGCTGATCACGACTTTCTTCACAGAGCCGCGGATATGCTTTCGCGCTTCCGTGCCCTTGTTGAAGACGCCGGAAGACTCGACGACAATCTGAGCGCCGGTCGAGGGCCAATCGACCTTGTCGAGCTCCTTCACCCGAAACACCCGGATCTCGCGGTTATCGACGACGATCGAGTCTTCTGTAGAGGTAATGTGATTCGGCAAGTTGCCCAGGATCGAATCGTACTTCAGCAAATGAGCGAGCGTTTTCGCGTCGGTGATGTCGTTCACGGCCACGATTTCGATCGCCGGGTCTCCCATGGAGGCGCGAAAAATATTCCGTCCGATGCGACCGAAGCCATTGATGGCGACCTTCACTGCCATGCTTCCTCCGAACTTGAACCTGGGATAAAGATGCAACCACGAGGCTACTGAGGCATGACGATGGCGATGCTAGGGTGCAAGAGAACAAAAGTCAACGCACGAATCAATATGACTTGACACGGACGACCTTGTCTCCCAGAAACGTGACCAGCATCGTTTTTTCCGGCGGGCGTCCGTAAATCCAGTCCTCAGTTTCGTGGCCGTTGTCATCGTATTCCCTGACCTTTTGATCCGGACGGCCCATAGCGGCGAGGACCATATCATGGTTCATTCCCGCGATTGCGGTGTGATCCTTGATGGCCTTTTGAAATTCCGGCGGGAGCGTCTCGACCCAGTCTACCGCTGAGGAGTGCGCGCTTCCGAAGGAGAGAAACGGCGACAAATCATTTTTGAGTTGATCCGGTGTCAGGTCGGGGACTCGGCCTCCAAAGTCCAGTACCAAATCGGCTCCCCTTTGAGCAGGCGCGCTTTGGGTCGGGGTCACGGTCGTCATTGGCGCACCAGTCACGCCGACCTGCACGTGTTGACGCCAGTTGAAATGCTTCTTTGCTCCGCCGTTGATGCTGACGATGATCTCTTTCTCCCGAAATTCAATGTTCGTGATCTGCACCTGGTCACCGGGATTTGCAGCCGAGCCATGAGCCAAAGCCGAGCGCAGCTTCCCGGGGTCAACAGGCTTTCCCACCGGGTAACGGAAGCCTTGCTTCTCGGAGGGCAGCGGCTGGACCACGCGCGCGTATTCTTCATCCACATAACGGATGATTGCCAGCTGCGACTTCGCTTGAGGCGTTCCGGGTTTGGCCTTCGAGCTTTGTCCAGCCGTCACAAAAATGTCCGGGGGAGAGGAAGCGGAAGAAAGCGCAGCGTCGAGCTGTGCCGAAGACTGCTGGGGAAGCAGACTGATGCGAGGAAAATCCATGCTTGCCAGGAGCAGCAATGCGGCGGCAAGGCTGGTTAGGCGAAACATGTGACCTTCGATGGTACCCTGACACGCTGCATCGGAGGAAGGCCTCCTAAGACTTCGCTAAATCATAGCACTTTGTATCACCGGGTTGAAGAAGCGCGGCCTGCAGAAAACGACCGACGCGGCGCATTGGCGGATGGGAGAATCGCTTGCGGCATCCGCGATCAGCCTGAAGCTGCCTTTGAGTTAGCGTGCGGTTTTCTCTGCTCCTCGGCCTTTTCGGCCGCCAGCTGAGATTCAAAGCATCGGCGGCAGCGAGCCTCGTACATTCCGCCCGCACCCACCACAATCAGTTCCTCAGAAGCAACAAGCCTTTGCGTGTGAACCGCCGGATTGCCACATCGCGCGCAGATGGCCAATAGCTTGGTGATTTCTTCCGACACCACCAATAACCGAGGCATCGGCTCGAACGGGCGTCCCATGAAGTCGGTGTCGAGACCGGCAACGATTACGCGCTTGCCCAAGTCCGCGAGCCGCGTGCAGCTCTGAAGCAGACTTTCGCCCAGGAATTGCGCTTCATCGATGCCTACGACTTCCGTTCGCGCTTGCACCTTTTCGAGAACGCTCGCGCCGTCGTCGACCAACTCTGAAGCGATCTCCAGCCCGGAGTGCGAAACGATGCCGCTGGAAGAATAGCGACGGTCAATCGCCGGCTTGAAAATCTGCACTCTTTGCCGAGCGATCTCGGCGCGGCGCAGGCGACGGATCAGTTCTTCGCTCTTTCCAGAAAACATCGGGCCAACGATCACTTCGATCCAACCCATATTGCCTTTGACGATGTCCACGTTGATCCTCTGTGTCTAATATGCCTGAGCTGAGGTGTCTACTCAATATGCACCTCGGCCAGCCTGCCGGCGATGCGATTCCCGGGAAGTTCTGCCATACACGACCGCGTTGAAAAACGGCGCAAATGCGTGAATCAGGGCCGCGCGAAAAGAGTCCTGCCGGGTGACCAGATTTCGCGTGAGCACGCCCCACGCGCCCTGAGCATCGCGAATGCCGCGCGCACCGGCAAATGTGTCGATAGCGATGCCGAGCTCGGCGCCTTCGTCCACGACTTGTTTCGCCAAGGATTCCGGCAGCAAAACGCTGCCGGACTGGCCGTACGCGCTGTGGCCGTTGCGGTCCGACACATACGCCCAATTCTCAAGAAAGACCAGGCGGCTCCCGCCATCGAAGAGAACGTCAAGGCCGCCCTCGAGTCCCACGCAGAAATGCCACGGCAGGTTGCGGTCTCGCGCTCGACCTTCGAGAACCTGTGCACGGTGTTTCGCGCCAGACATTGTCTCTGCGCGCGAGAGCGGAGTGTGCGCCACGCTGCTTGGAACTTCTTCGCCGACCACTTCGAATCGGGCCCTCGGGTGAAGAGCCGGCCCGAAAATGCCGAGCGCTTCCCGCAGAGCGTTCAGCTTGGGCTGCCGCGTGGTACCGGCCGCGACGATTATTTTTGGCATGCCTTGACCGATGGTTTGACTGCTAGGTGAGGTGCGAATGGCCGTCCTTCCACAACTGCGTCTGCCTCTCGCGTCCGAAACGGCTGCTTAAGAAGCTCTTCAGTTCGTCCACAGAAGAGAAGACTTGATCCGCACAGGCGAGCATCCAGCCGCTGACTTGTGCGAGAGGGTACTCCGTTACCATATACACGGGAATGCCTTTGCGGTAAGCAAGGGTCAGCTCCGCTGAGGTCCCGCCACTTTGTAATCCGGGATCGCCCCAAAAACAGATGAGGTAGTCCGCTTTGTTTTCGATCAGGTCCAAATCGAACTGTATGATTTTTCGCACCACGCGGCGAAATCGCTCGATGTCGGTCGTCTTCCATTCGCGGAAGTGCGCGACTTCCTCATCCGTCAGGTTTTTCTTTTCGTCTTCCGCAGGGTCGTAGACACGATGCCCGAGGTGGTCGCGCAGAAACGGGGCGAGCTTCTGGCGCCACATCTTGCCGCCGCCGTTTGCGAATTCGATGGGTCCGCAGAGATAAGCCAGCATGGGCTCTGAGCAGGTGAGACTCTAGCACGACGTGACACGGACCGCAAAGAGAGCAACACAGGACTCAAAACGCTGAAATGGAGCGGCCGAGGGGACTCGAACCCCCGCCTACAGCTTGGCAAGCTGTCGTACTACCCCTATACTACGGCCGCGAAAAGAACTTCCCAGAGAAACTTTTATAGCACGCGGAGCCAAGACGGGACAAGACCCCGACGAACACACGCTCGCCGCACGCTAACGTGGTCCAAGCGCAAGGCTCCGCGTTCCAGTCTTGTGCTGGTCAGTTTACTTCGACGATTCGAGTCGCCTTCACGATCGGAGACTTCTTCTGTCTCTCAGCGAAGCTCGTCGCGCGCTCCCTGTCAATGTAAACCCGCGCGAATTTCTCCCCGTCATGGTAGTAAACGGTGACTTGCCAATGACGGTGCTTGCGCCGCCGGTCACTCCGGAATCGTGAGCTGCTCTTTTTGGATTTTGTCTTGGATTTCTTCTTCACTGAGCGTCCCTTGTGTCGCGGGAGTATCGCAACTTCGGGCCTGCCGCGCAAGTCACAAATTGATCACCTTCTGGTACTTGGGCCGGTTCCGAGGCAGGTTCCAAATGACCGCCTTTTTTGGTCAAATCCTTAGAGACTTTCCGAGAGTACCTGCGTCTAACTATTTTGACAGCAGGCTGGAACTTTTAGGCACCTTCCGACGTATTAGAAGACGAGAACGGAAAACGGAGACCGGCTATGGTAATGAAACTAGAGCACGAACTGAATATTGAGGATCCCCGGCATCACTCCCCGGAGCGGGTTGAAACGCTGCGGCAATTGCTGGCCGGCGGAGCGCGCGTCGAAGCCGACCCGAAACGGTCCGATTTCTTCGAAGTAGAGAGCGGTTCAGATGTATACTACATACACATCTCGCCAATCAGCGGAAAAATTGTTCTCATCGCAGCGTGGCCGAAGGATTCCGTCCCGGGCGAAGAACTACGCGTCACTCAAGCTGCCTAAGGGGCGGCAACGATCAACTCTTGAATTTAAATGAGCAA
The DNA here is from genome assembly GCA_035945695.1 of Candidatus Sulfotelmatobacter sp. Classification (GTDB taxonomy): domain Bacteria; phylum Acidobacteriota; class Terriglobia; order Terriglobales; family Acidobacteriaceae; genus Sulfotelmatobacter. The sequence goes on from DASYZZ010000009.1 coordinate 32,095, forward strand.
GTCGGAGATCTTGAAACCGAGGTCTTTGATGACTTGTGTGCTGACCTCATAGACTTCGGGGGCGGCGCTCGTGCGGACGTATACGGAATCGGTACTTGCATAGAAGAACTGGACCGTGGTGGTCTTCCTCGATTTGTCCGTGAGCGCGATTTGTATGAGAGGCTTTTTCAGGTGCGCGAGCACTGAGGCGGAAGGCGTGTCGTAGATTTTTGTGGCGCGCGTATTCTGCAGCGGATCGAGTATCTTCCAGCTCTGAACAGATTTCCCTTTGTCCGCAACGGGCTGAACCACGGACCATTGATCGTCCTTTCCCTGCGAACATTCGATCGTTCCGTTTTCGTTCTGGATCGTAACGGTTTGAATCGCCGCGGGGTCGAACTGGAGGATACTCTTGTCGCGCAGGTCGAAGAATGTCTTATCCAGCGAGTCGTAGGCCGTTTTGTCCAAACTGAAAATCATGGGCCGCGACTGGTCGCGGCCGTAATAGCTATCGCCCTTCTTGGCCAGGAGCAGATGAAACTGCTTGCCGCCCTGGGCGGTGACATCGAGCGTCAAGTTCGGGTGCGTCAATCCGTACTTGGCGAGGTCCGTCGACGTTTCGGTGACCACGTCGGTGAACTTGCTGCTCGACAGCGAGCTGACGAGCGCATCGACGGTACTGGAGTCGGCGAGTGTTTGGCGCGGATTCGTTATCTCCCACCCGGCCTTCGCTTTTGTGACCGCGAACCGGCCACTTGACTCGTTCAAAGTTATTCCGGTCACCTCGGCGCCGTTCAAGCCGATCATCGAACGGTCCCGCAGCTGAGACACGGGCTTGGTCGCGTCGTCCAGGAGCGCAGTGGACAAAAGGTCAACCTGCTTCGAGCCATCAACGAGCGCGTAGACGGAGCTGTTGGAGAAGTCCTTGTCGCCCAGGTCGATGCTGTGAGAGGCGCCCTTCTTGTCCCGAAATCGAATGTTCACGGCGGAACTAGCGAGGCCGTATTTTGAGAGACTGTCGGTGGGAACAAACGAACGCTGGATTTGGAGGCCGCTCAGGTCGCTTGCAAGGCCATCGATCGTGGTTTGGTCACCGCGCGTCTGAACTGGCTGCGTCAAATCCCAAGCAGTTCCCTGCTTTGAAAGCGAAATCGTCTGCCCGGCATTGTGAATGGTCAGAGCCGAAATATCGTCGGCCTTTATCGAGAATGCGGGTTTCGATGTGTCTTCCGAAGTTGCCTTTGGAGTGTGCTTGCTGTCGTAGAAATAAACGAACGCGCCCAGCGCGACCGCAACGATCACAACAATCAATGTGCTTTTCTTCATGGCCCGACTAGCGGCGCTTCACCCAAACGATTACTCCGATAACGACCACAAAAAGCGGCACGAAAATCACGCTGAGCCACTGTACTTCGCGCTGCTGCGCTTCGGTGAGTGTGACGCGGCGATTTGCTGCTTCCTTTGGACGAATCGAAATCAGGTTTGATTCTTCGGTAAGCCAGTTGACGCTGTTGAAAAAGAGATCTCCGTCGCGCTGTTGGTCTTCCCATTGGTTCGACGCGAACTCAGAATTGCCGATGACCACCAGACGCGCGTCAGCCTTGCCGGCATTGTTCTCCGCCGCCACGCCGAGCGAAAGCGGGCCGCGCTGGTCCTTCTTCGGATCGTATTTCACAGTGCCATTACCGAGACTGGCTACGGTGAAACTGCGGTCGGAAGTCTTGAGCAGTTCGGTGGCCTGAGGGGTTGTCTTCGAACTGTCCGCAACCGCGACGGTGCGAGCCAGGGGGAAAAAGGTCATCGTTCCCTTGAAATTCCGAACAATCGGACTTTCGCCGTAATCAATCACCAGAGGAACTCCCGGGCCCATCCCGAGCAAGCGGCCGACGCCGCTGACGTCAATGACGTAATCGTCGCCGACATTCATGTTCCAGGTCTGCATCACCGCGCCAAGTTGCGGATCGGTTCCCGGATCAAGCAGGAACATGGCTTTGCCGCCGCCATCGAGGTATTTCTCGACCATTTGGGCTTCTTGCGGAAAGAATGCCTTCGTTGGACCTGGATCAATGAGCGCGCTGCAATCCGACGGCACGCTTCCTGTGGTTACCAAGTTCACGGACTTTACCTGGTAGTTTTCCTTTTCGAGTTCCGCCGAAGCCCTGCTCAGGCCCTTCGCGTCACTTGCGTCGACAGACTTCTCTCCATGCCCTTCAATAAAACACACGGTTTTCACCGTCGTTGAAGTCGCCTTCAGAATCGCCGAGGTGATGTCGCCTTCGGCGGTATCCTGCAAATGCTCGATGTGTGTTCCATTCACGACGACGACTTCACCCATCCTCGTGATGCCGTATTGCTTGGCGAGGCCGGGGTTCTCCTGGGGGTCGACCGCCGTGAAATGAATGTGATGGTTCTCGTCTGAGTATTCCGCCATTTGGTCTTTCATCGACTGGACCTGCTGTTCTTCCGGCCCCGCTGACCTTGCAAACATGTAGACCCGCACGTCGGCGCGAATCGGGTCAATGATCTTTTTGCTTTGATCGGAAAGCGTATAGAGCTTCTGGCTCGTCAAATCGAAAGTCTTGTGGTGGCGGTCGCCCAGATAATTGAGAAACACAAGTATGGCGAGCACGGCGATGACCAGCACGGTGGTGTTTGTGCCCAGCTTCGAGGAGCGTTTCGAGAAAAACCCCAACAGGCTGCGGAATCCGAGGACGAGCCAGGCCAGAATCAGCACGCCGCCCACGATCAGCACAATTTTAGTAGAGAGCTGGAGTTCTTCCCTGGTTGAATAAAGATAATAACCAAAGACAAGAAGGGCCAAACCGACCGCACCTGCAAGAGGGGCAAATTCCCTGCGCTTGGATGTCATCTGGCCCGGACCTTCCCCTCGTTCACGAAGAGTTTCACGCGCGCCTCCAGCGCATGGATTCGATGGACCGCATCGTCAGGAAAATCCCCAAAACGATCCAGGAGCCAAAGAAAACCAGCCCCGTCGTATCGACGATGCCTCGGATGAATGGATCGTAATGCTGCAAAACCGCGCCGTATTGCAGAGACTTGGCGAAGGCGCTGTTCCCGCCTTGAGTAAAAATGTCCAGCAACCAAAGAAGCAAAGAAAGGCCAAAAATCAGCACGCCGGAAACGATCTGGTTCTCGGTCAGCGACGATAAACAGGATCCCAACGCCAGGAGCATTCCGCCAAGAAGCAGGACGCCGAGGTAGCCTCCCGCGATTAAACGCCACGGTGCCGCCGGCGCACTGTGCGCGAACATGTAAATCACGTAGAAAACCGTCGGTAGCAGCATGATGACCAGCAGGCTGAAGGAAGCGAGGAATTTTCCAAGCACGATGTCGGAATCGGTGATGGGCGAAGTCATCAGCAGCTCCATCGTGCCCCGTTTTCGCTCCTCCGAATAGACGCCCATGGTGAGCAGCGGAGTCAAAAACAGGACGATCGTGCCCAGGATGCTCAGGAATCCGCGCAAGACCATGCTCGGCACGTCGATGTTCATGCCAGCGCCGCCCATCTGCATGCTTTCCATTCCTGCTTCGAAGGAGTAGCGGATGACCTGGCTCATGATGTAGTTGAAAAAGACTCCGGCCAGCACAAGGAAGATGCAAACCACCACGTAGGCGACCGGCGACACGAAGTAATGATTCATTTCCTTCCGATAAATCGCGTAGAGGCCGCGCATCGTTACTTTGACTCCTCCGCTTTCTTTTGCGCCGGATCTTCGGTGGTCAATTGCAAGAAGATCTCTTCAAGGCTTAGACTTTGTCCGCGCAGTTCATAGAGCGGCCAGCCTTGCCCGACAACCTGAGCCGCAATCTGGCTGCGCAGATCCTGCCCCTGGCTGGCTTCCACCGTGGCGATCATGCGGCCGCTTGAGCCGACCGACTCGATCTGAACCCGTTGCGCACCCGGGATCTTCTGCAGTACGTCGCGCAGCGGCTGTTCTGGCGCCTGGGCCTCCACGCGGATTCGTTCGCCGCCCTTAAGCTGCAAGGTCAGATTCTCGGGCGTATCCACGGCGACGATCTTTCCGTGATTTATGATGACCACGCGATCGCAGGTCATGCTGACTTCCGGCAGGATGTGCGTCGACAGAATGATGGTGTGGCTGCCGGCGAGACCTTTGATGAGATGGCGTACTTCGATGATTTGTTTCGGATCGAGACCAACGGTCGGTTCGTCGAGAATAATCACATCCGGGTCGTGCACAATCGCCTGCGCGAGTCCGACGCGCTGCTTGAATCCGCGGGAAAGCCGCTTGATGAGCTGATCCCTCTGCTCGGCGAGGCCGGCCATTTCGATCGCCGCTTCGACTCTCTGCGCCCGCTTTTCCAGGGGCACGTTCTTGATGCGCGCCACAAAGTCCAGATAGCCGGAGACGGTCATGTCGAAATAAAGCGGCGGAGTCTCCGGCAAGTAGCCGATTCGGCGACGCACTTCCATCGAGTCGTTAAAAACATCGAAGCCGGCAATCTTTGCAGTGCCCTGCGTGGCAGGCAGATAGCCGGTCAACACGCGCATGGTGGTTGTTTTGCCCGCGCCGTTTGGGCCCAGAAATCCGAGGATTTCGCCTTTGTTTACCGAAAACGTGATGCGGTCAACTGCTGTTTTTTCGCCGTATGACTTCGTCAGGTCTTGAACTTCTATCAATCCGTTCCCTCCAACGCGCGCTCAGGCTGAAGTATCGAACCTGCGCATCATGTCACGGTGATGCGAACCGCCTTTTATACTAAATTCGTGTCTGAACGCCAAGAGCCATTGTTGCAATGAAAGTGCGTTTACCGACGATCGAGGTATGACCTCCGAGAGAATCCATGCCGGGAAATAAGGTTGCCTGGTTTTTCGGGCCGGTCCTGCGATTTGAATTGTTGACTTGCGGCTCACCGAAGCATTAACGTTCGCCGCCAATGACTCGATCGGTGATCACATGAGGAAGCAGCGCCTGCTTGTCGCGTTCCTGGCTGTCGGCACGGCCGCTGTGGCTCTGTCGCTTGCGAGCCACGCCCGCATGGTTCCCATGTCATCGGCGGCGCTTGCGGTGATTCGCTGGCTGGCGATCCTGTTGCTGGCGATTTACGCGACCGCACGCCGCTCGCTGACTCTTTGGATTCTTGTGGGTTTATTCGCTGGCGCTGAGCTTGGCTACGACGCGCCCGCTACCGCCGTGAAGTGCCAGATCTTCGGCACGATCTTCCTCCGGCTCATTAAAGTCATCATTGCCCCCCTGTTGTTTGGGACTCTCGTCGTCGGCATCGCGGGCCACGCGGAACTCAAAAAAGTGGGGCGCATGGCCATCAAGGCACTGATCTATTTTGAGATTGTCTCGACCATTGCGCTGATGATTGGCTTGATCGCAATCAATATCAGTCGTGCCGGAGTTGGCGTTCATCTGTCCCAGCAGGCAAATCAGCAGGCACTGCCCACTGCGACCGAATCGACCAGCCAGCTGATTCTGAATGTCTTTCCGGAGAACATCGCCAAGTCGGTCGCCGACGGACAAATTCTTCAGGTGGTGGTATTCAGCATCTTGTTCGCCATCGGACTGGCGCTTGTTAAAGAGCCGAAGCGCCGACCGATGGTCGCATTCGCCGAAAGCCTCTCCGAAGTGATGTTCAAATTCACGAACATCGTGATGTACACGGCTCCGCTCGGCGTCTTCGGGGCAATCGCATACACGACCGGCCACATGGGCCTCAGCGTGATGCTGCCACTGCTCAAGCTCCTGGCAACTTTGTACGTCGCGCTCTTTGCATTTTCTCTCCTGGTGCTCCTGCCGATTGCCTTGATGGCGCGCATCCCCCTCGGCAAGTTTCTGCGCGCGATTGCCGAGCCGACCACGATTGCGTTTGGCACCAGCAGTTCCGAGGCAGCCCTGCCCAGCGCCATGGAGGAGCTCGAGAAATTCGGCATTCCGCGCGGGATCGTCGCGTTCGTGATGCCCACGGGCTACAGCTTCAACCTTGCGGGCTCGAGCCTCTATGAATCACTGGCCGTGATCTTCATGGCGCAGGCTGCCGGCGTCAACCTTGGACTGGGGCAGCAGTTCGTGTTGCTGATGACCCTCCTTCTGAGCAGCAAAGGCACGGCGGGCGTGGCGCGCGCGGGCCTCGTGATCGTGCTCGCCGCGGCGGTCTCCATGCATTTGCCGATGGAGCCGTTTTATCTTCTCTTTGGCGTGGACGCGTTGATGGATATGGTGCGGACGGTGGTGAATGTCGTTGGCAACTGCCTGGCGACGGTGGTTGTCGCGCGATGGGAAGGCGAAGCGCCAGTCGCGACAGACTAGAGATTCTCCCTCAACTACTCCGGACTCAGTTCCGGCTTCGAGCCGAAGAAACGAAAATAAAGCGACACGCTCAGGCAGGTCAGAACAACATATCCGTAAAAAGGCAAAGCGATCTCGGAGAGGTCGAACATGTATCCGGTAAACGCTACGGCGCCGGCGGAGGTCGCAAGCCGGGCCACTTGGTTCATCGCCAGCGCGCGTCCCATTTCAGTTTCGTTGACCATGGCCGTCAGCGCCGTCTGCTGAACCGGCACAGCCAGTATTCTTAACGCGGGAGTAAGCAAGTACACAATCAGCGCCAGCGCAAATATCCTTGTTAGCGGCAGGAGCAGCAGCAACGCGGCTCCGATTCCGCGCGTTACGGCAATGCCTTTGACGAACCCAAATCGTTTTTCGACTGCTGGCGCCAGCAAGATCGCGATCGCCGCCACGATTTCGCTGCCGAACCCATAGACGGACATCTTCGATTGCGGAGTGTGATAAACGAGCACAAAAAATGGAATCAGAAATGGCATGATCAATCCCTGCGAAAGGCCATTGACGGCTGCGGTCAAGGAGAATTTGCCGATGACCACCCTGCTTTTTAATCGTCCGAGCTCTCCGGGATTGTCAACCGGGTCGACGAACGCCAGAAAAACCAATCCAATTGCGCTGATAACAGCTGCCCAAAGAATGGCGTCGCGCGCGTCGAACAGCCGCGCGGCCAGCATTCCGGCGCCGCCAATGATGCCACTCAGAAACGTAAAAACCGAAAACCAGAACGTCCGGTTCCGCAATGTCGTGAATTCCGCGATGACCGCGCTTTGAATCGGCTGCGCCGCTCCACCGACGCTTCCCGCGGCTCGCGAGCCGGTCGCCGAGAATCCTCCGAGCATCGCTCCCAGAAAAAGCACCGGCAGCCTTGCCGACGCAAAAACGAGAAATGCGCCGGCCGGCAGCAGCACTCCGGCGAGAATCAGGGTACCTTTGCGTCCCCACAGATCCGTCAAGAACCCGAACAACAGTGCAAATCCAGCGGTCGCAAGGGTTGCCGCCATGTAAACGAGACCCAAAACCGTCGCGCGGTGGTGGAGGTTTTCGAGAACGTAATAAGGAAAGACCAGAATGATGATTCCTGCCGAAAAGCTGCGCGTCAGGCGGAAAAGCATCAGGAAGATCAGTTGTCGCGTGCTTGAGGTCACCTTGACAGTCTAGCGGAACGGCGCAAGAGTCCAACGTCTTGTTTGGCGGACTCGACTGAGCAGTTTCACGGGCAACATCAGCCCTGGCGGGCGCATCCAGAAGCCTGTGACCGTCGGCCGTTATTCTCCTAAAGGGAAAGCGCCTTCACAGAATTGAATCCGAGCGTGTGTGCCAACATGCGCGTTGACACTGCGGGAGCGTTTTGTTATTCAACTTGTTTGCTTCGGAGTCGGGGACTTCAGAGTGCGTGCTGGGCGCCGGGAAGACCGTCCTGGCGGACTCTAATTTCGTGAAGGGCGATCGCTGAATCGATGAGGTGTGGCTACGACTCTTCCGCAGTGACGCGGCAGGCACAAATGCCCTGCCGATTGGGCTCGTGGTTACTGCTGGCCATCTTGATCTCCGGCTGCGGGGGGGGACCCTCCGGGCTTGCCGTGGTGCTGAACCCCGGTGGAAATCAGGCGGTCGATCAGAACCAATCGATTTCGTTCACGGCTTTTGTGCCCAACGACACCTCCAACGCTGGAGTCACTTGGACCCTCTCGGGCGGTCACTGTAAGGGCGCGGCGTGCGGAACGTTCGTGAACAGCACACCGAGTTCGGTGACCTATCAAGCGCCCAAGTCTGAACCGAATTTGCTCACCGTCACGCTCACGGCGACATCCAATGCGAATAACAGCGTCTTTACCCAGCTGAACATTGCTGTAAGCCCTGCGCCCACCATCTCTACGACGACGTTGCCGGGGGTGTTGAATGGTGCCGACTACAGCGAGCAGGTCATCGCCAATGGCGGCGTAGCTCCTCTCGTGTTCAGTGTTTCTTCCGGAAGCCTTCCTCCCGGCCTGAATCTGAACACAAATGGCTTTATTACCGGTCGAACCACTTCAGACGGCGGGACATTTAACTTTACTTTGACGGTCACCGATCAGGGAAGCCCGCCTTTGACAGCGTCCGAGGCCTACACGCTCTCGGTTTCGCCTGCGCCAGCGCTGTCGGTAGCCACAAGCTCTCTTGCCAGCGCCGCTCAGGGCACTCTCTACAACGCGGCACTGGCGGCCAATGGCGGTGTTCCGCCCCTGACGTGGAGTATCTCTTCCGGTTCACTGCCGCCCGGGTTGACTCTGACCGCAGCGACGGGCCAGATCTCAGGGACGCCGACAACCCAGGGGAATTTCCCTTTCACGGTTCAGGTGACGGACTCTTCGCTCTTGCCTCCGAACAATCACTCGCAAACTGCACAGCAAGCACTGAGCATCGCGGTCGGGCCGCCGGGCGCATTCTCGATTGTCACGACCACTCTGCCTCAAGCGGAAACGGCTAACCTGTACAGCCAAACAATTCTCACGACCGGTGGAGTTGGTCCCTTCAATTGGACCCTCACGAACGGCATATTGCCCTCGGGAATGTCCCTGAACGCCTCGACCGGCACGATTTCCGGAATCGCGACCGGCGTTTCGACGAACACCTTCACGGTGCAGGCGACAGATTCGCAGAGTCCCCCGGCAGCGGCATCTGCCACATTTACAATTTCTGTGATCGCTGCCACGAGCAATAACGGCCTGCTCAAAGGAGATTACGTCTTCGTCTTCAATGGCTTCAATCCGAACGGGCCAGTTGTCATGGGAGGAACCCTCACCGCCGATGGGACAGGCTTCCTGCAAGGCGTCGAGGACAGCAACAACAACGACGCACCCAACACCACTCAAGACAACGGTCCTGGGCCAACGCAGGGTAATGCGATTGGCGGAACGTACAGCATGACTCCGAACGGGCAAGGCACGATAACTCTGACTGTCAACGCAATCGTCTACAAGTACATCGTGGCGCTGGACAGCAACGGGGATGGTCAATTCATAGAAGCTGATACAACATCCACCAGCACCCGCGGCACTGGGATTCTTCGGAAGCTGCCGACCGTCACTCCGAATTTCATCAATGCGAACTTCAGTGGCAATTACGCTTTCGAGCTGGCGGGAATTGATTCCTCTGGCAAACGAGATACTCTCGTTGGTGTTTTTCAAGCCGACGGCATCGGTCTGTTCAAGAACGGCAATGTGGACACCGACGACGCGGGAACCGTGGGCACGAATGTGACGGGCGTCACCGGAGCCTTTCTCGTTGCGCAAAACGGACGTGGGAGCGCCTCAATTTCCGTTCCGGGCCAAGCCTCCCTCAATTTCATCACCTACATGGTCACTCCTTCCGACGTACTGTTCATGGGATTCGATCCGCTTGACGCATCGCATCCTATGACCACTGGCGAAGCGATAGTGCAGACGCAGTCATCCTTCGATGCGAGTTCAATGGCAGGAGTCAGTATCGCGACGACAACGGGGCAGGACAGCTCCGGAAAATCGAGCGTCTTGCTAGCCGAGCTCTCCGGCAATGGCACAGGTGGCATCACTCTGGCGGCCAATGGGAATGACGGAGGCTCAATCTCAACGAACAGCGCGAGCGGAACCTACAGTGTCGCTTCGAACGGCCGCGTTGCGATCAGTGGTTTGGGCAATCCGATTGCCGCTCTTTATCTCATCTCTCCCGGTCAAGGCTTCCTCATCGGACAGGACTCTGCCGCTTCCTCTGGCTTGGCGGAAGCTCAATCGCCGGGCCCGTTTACGGCCGCGTCTTTCGACAGCTATTTCAGCTTTGGTCCGCCTTTGGCCGGGTCATCTTGGGCAGGAGGCAATGCGACGAATGACTTCGTTGGCTCCATAGTTTCCGATGGTGTGTCGAGCCTCTCGGGCAAGGTCAACGAAACGACCGGTAACGACACGTTGAACCTGGTCCTTAGCGCATCAGGAAGCTACAGCGTTGCGTCCAGCGGCAGCGGCTCGATTAGCTTTGGTTCTCCCCTGCAACTTCCATCGCAGTTTGTCTTTTACCTGGTCTCACCGACGGAGATTCGAGCGATCTCTTCGGTTCCTTCCGATACCGAGCCCATGGTGTTCTTCTTGAACCACTAATCCGTTCTGCGGTGGAAGGTCCTACAAAGCCATGGTGATCGAAGTGCCAGCGGCGGCAAAAACGGCGGGCATTTCTTTGCGAGCAAGAGGAAGGAAATGTTGAACGATCGCAGGGTCAAATTGGCTGCCGCACGCCTCCGACAAGCGTCGCTCCGCCTCTTCGAACGGCAACCCAGCGCGATAGGGCCGCGTCGAAACCATGGCGTCAAACGAATCGATCACCGAGACGATGCGCGACCCGACCGGGATTTCATCACCCTTGAGACCGCCGGGATATCCCTTGCCGTCGAAGCTCTCATGGTGATGGAGAATCAGCAAGCTGGCACGCTCCAAACCTGGAATCTGGCGCAGCACCACCCAGCCATATTCCGGGTGTTTCTTCATCAATTCATATTCCTCGCTTGTGAGCCGCGAGGGCTTGTTGAGGATCGCGTCAGGAATTCCGATCTTCCCGATATCGTGCAGCAGAGCGGCAACTTCAATATCGGCTAATCCCTTCTCATCCAGGCCGAGTTCTCCGGCTACGTGCAGAGCCCACTCCGCCAGCCTTGTGCTGTGAACGCCGGTATTGAGATCCTTTAAGTCCAGGAGTTGATTGAACGAGCAGACCACCGAAGTGCGCAGGGCAAGAAGCTGCTCCTCGACCTCCTTGATGCGCAACGGCGCTTGCCAATGTTCGGCCGCCGGGCGCCGCATCGGGTTTGGGACGAGCGCCCTCGCACCGATCGCGAGATTCATGGTTCCTTCAGAGGCGCCCGTCAGCATCATTACTCTTCCTTGCGCATGTTTTACTGGTGAGCAACCGAAGACAGCGCTGTGAAGATGTCGAGTTCTCCATTGCCCATGTTTGGCCCAATCCAATTTGCATTTGCAATCGCTTTGGCGGCGGTGGATTGATTCATTGGCTGGTGCATGTTGATTAACAGGGACACGGCACCGGCAACCATCGGCGAGGTAAAGGATGTGCCGGACGTCACCGAATAGGTGCTGAACGGATAGGTGGTGATGACGTTCTCGCCGGGTGCGGCCACCCAGACGACCTGGTTTCCGTAATTGGAGAAGGTTGAGCGCTGATCAGAATCGTTCGTCGAGGCAACTCCCATCACGTTTTGCAGGCCTGCGGGATACACCACCTCGTTCTTGCCGTCGTTGCCGCTCGAGGCTACGCAGACCACGTTGTTTGAGTTCGCATAGTTAATGGCATCACTCAATTCGGTTGAACTGCTGGAAAGCTCGAAGCTCATATTGATGACGTTGGCTTTGTTCTGAACGGCGTAATAGATGCCGCTGATGATATTCGACAACGTGCCGCCACCGTTGGCGCTGAAAGCCTTCACGGGAAGCAAGCGAGCCGTCGGAGCGACCAAGTGGATCATTCCCATCACTTCGGTCCCGTGGCCGAAGGCGGAATATGGCGTACCGTCCAGCATTGCGGCGGTGTGCTGGTCCAACATCGCGGCGGTATGCTGATCGACGAACGCTGCCTGACAGGAACTGCACGCCGAGCCAGTCGCGCCATTCAGATCGAGCATTTCCGAAGCGCCGGGTTGGTTGCGCGTGAAGTCATATCCCGGGAGCAAAACTCCCCTCAGGGCCGGATGGTTCGGATCGACGCCTGTGTCAATGTCCGCGACGATTCCCGCCCCGGTTACGCCAAAGGCACTGCGAGCCTGCGGCAGGTCAATGACCTGGGCAGAGGGCTGTGTTGCATAGCCATACCAAACGACAGAACCGTAATAGTTGACCGGCGTTTGCTGATACAAGTTCGAGGGAATCGCCGTTTGAAATGGCCCGGCGTTCGAAGATGGAGGTATGACGACCAGCTGATCCGGCTCGGCGTCGAGGATTCCCGTCACCAGATTGAGCACCGATGCGAGAACTTGCGGCAACAGCCCCTGGGCCGGCTTGACCAGGAAAACCTGGTTCTGGCCGTCGAGATTGCGAACCACGGTGCAGCTGTTTACCAGACAGATTCTCTGCAGACCCGCGAGGCCCTGGTTTGTCCGCACAATCACGGCCTGTGGTTGTCCTAACAGGTCTCCGACCACCGTGGTAACCGTCTGTGTAACACCAGAGAGCAATCCACCCAGCAGCCCCTGAGCAGAGGCTGCCTTAGGGCATAGCCCGAGAACCAGTAACATTGAAAACCACGCTAACCGTTTCATGGTGTTGCTCCTTTGGCCGTCCCGTCTGTGCGAAGTTCTAGTCTTACTAAGACCATCGCGAGCCTCAATGGTACAAGAGGGACATTCTTGGCCTCTCGAGAATCAGCCTTTCTTCCTAGTACGAACGTTCTTATCGGGTCGCGGTATGGTAACTGACGTAGAATCCGTGCCTTCTAGCCTGCCTGTTAGCGCTGGAGCCGAGGGGACCAGGAGAGGAATCCTGATATCGCGCACGCGCGGCAGCGTCAGCAGAAGCTGAAGCTGGCCTTCCAGGGAACACTCCAGGTGGAACTCTCCTAACGAGTTGGTTTGGGACTCGCCCAGAATCTTGTTTCCGCGTAACAGGGTTACAGTGACCTGAGCACCTGCTTTTACCGGGTCGGCTGAATTCAACACCTGCCCTACCAACGAGACTCGGTCTGAATCCATCTGCGGCTCCATTCGCAGATCGATTCGATAAGTCCCGACGCCGTAAAGCATTTGGCGGGCAGTGGGCGAGGCCGCCCGAACGCCCGCGACGAGTGGATTCCGAAAACTGTCGAATAGCAGGCGCGCGATCGACGGCTTAGCTGTCTCGCCGTGTAACGGCAGCAGGCCTCTCGCCATGCGCGTAGCAGCCTCCGGCGGCTCAGAGAAACGGTCACGCCGTGCGGCTTCGCTGACCCGGGTCCATGTCTTCAGTATCTCGCCGCACTGCTTGCAGCCGCTCTCGAGGTGCCCTTGCATAAGCTCCTTCCTGTCTCTCCTGACGACCTTTCTTGCGAAATCGGCCCACTGTTCCGACGAAAAGTGCTTCATCTCGCCCCCCCCGAAGAATTGAACAACTCCATCTGGTTCAGTAACTTATCGCCAAACATCTTTCCATGCCTATGTATAGGGGTATCGACAAGACTCAAAAATATAGGGGACCAAAAAAAAGATTACCGGGCGGTCTCAGGCGGCGGAAACGCTGCCAATCAGAACAAATGGAGCCCAGTGGTAGGGGTGAGGATAGCGGTGGCGCATATCATGCATGGCTCCCTGTAGCGCGGACGCCTTATCAGCCCCGTCCTGAAAGCGTCTATAGAAGTGCCTCATTAGATCAGTCGTACTGCGATCGTGAACATTCCAGAGACTCAGCAGAAGGGAGCGGGCCCCGGCGTACAGGAGCCCGCGGATCAGCCCGAGCAGTTCATCACCCGCTGTGACCACGTTAAGCCCGGTGGCACAGCCGCTCAGTGTGACCAGATCCGCTTCGAGTTTGAACTGATAGAGGTCATAGAGGCTCAGGTATCCGTCGCCGAGCTTGATTCCCGAGAACATGGGGTTATCCTGCCGGAACGTCCCGTGTGTCGCGATGTGTATCACACGGCTTTGCGAGCCCTTCGTTCGCAAGCGGTGCTGATCGGCTTCTCTCCCCAGGACGAGCTCGGCATTCTCGAGAATGGAAGCCACCGATTTCGCTTCCTCTTCAATCAGCGGGGCCGCAGCATCGGGAATCCCGAGGACCAGAGAGTTCGGTAATGCCGCGGGAGCCTTCTGCTGACACAGTGAAAAGACCGCGGCGCTCGGCGCATAGGAAATCGTGTGGTCATCAATCAGGTAACGTTCGCCGTCGAACAAAGCGTGGAACGGCAGATAGTGCAGCACGCCGTGCGGGACGATCACCAGATGACCTGCGTCCAAACGCTCGCGCAAAGGCGCGATCAATTCCTGGTATAACTCCGAGAGGTGCGTTTGGGCCGCCTCCAACAGAGGCCGCTCGAACTGCTCGGTATATTCGGTGCCGAGATGGAACTTGGCCATCTGGAAATGCAGCATGCGGAGCAAATTGACGGCGCGGGATACCGGAGTAACCGGCACGATGTCCAATGTCCCGCCGGTCAATACAGCCGCGACAAACTCATCGCGGATCGAGAAATATTCAACGAGCGCGGTTTCCGGGGGAATCGAGGCGCGAACTGTTTCCAGCGAGGCCAGCGCTTGGTGCTGACGGAACGCCAAGTCGATCTCAGGCGCAGGCAGTTCACGCAGAGCTCGCAATAGCTCGTTCTCGTGGGCCAGAGCCTTTTTCTGGAGGGCTTCGATTCTCCGCGGCGAGGGGTCGGTGCTGCGCAATTGCTCTTGCTCCAACCGCCGGTAATACCAGTTGAGCTCTTCGCGCATTTCACGGATCCGCCGCACCAGACCGCTCTGTCCCGCCTCCGTGGTGGCAGGGATCGCTTGCGCGTGATGCACAAGGAGCTCAGCCAAACTTCTCGACTTGGCCATCTCCATATATCCAAACGCTTCCTCGGCAGCATTTGGCTTCGAATCGTCGCTCAGGCACAACGCCGCCAGGCATTCATATACTTCGAGGCGGTTCTTCATGAACGCGATCTTCAGCTCTTCGCCGCGGAGCGCGCTTCGCAACGCCTCCAGCGCGGCGCGCGCCCTCTGGTAGGAGTCATACGCGCCGGAGCTGTTGTTCGTCGCTTCTTCGATCTGCCCCATCAGAAACTCCGCCTGATACCGCAGCGTCGGCGCTTCCAGGGGTGCCAGCCGGCTGAGCGCTTTCCGGCATTCGGCGCGCGCAACCGCCGGGTCTCCGGTGCGGAGCGAAACACGGGCGAGAAGCAACTGGCAGAGCACGGCTTTGCCCGGAAGAAATGAAGTTTCGAAGAATTCCGTGGCTCGTCTGCACAGGCGCCGCGATTCAAACAATCGGCCTTCGTTAAAGAGCACCAGCGCTTGATACAGGTCGACGAGCCAGGGCCAGACCAGATTTTTTTCACGAACAAACTTAACGCGCGCCTGCTCGAACAGCTCGACGGCGCGAAGAGCTTTCCCGGTCTGGCTCAGTGCCATGGCCTCGTTCGCCTGGCACTTGGCCTCCTCGTAGCCCATCCCCAACTTCTGAAAGCGCAAATACCCTTCGTGGGCCACATCCTGTGCTTCTGCGCTCAAATTCAACTCCAGATAAATCTCCGACAAATCCAAGTAACAGAGCGCCCACACGTGCGCGTCACCGTTCTCCTCGCATTTCTGACGTGTCGCCAGAAGCATTTCGATGGCGCGACTGTATTCTCCACGCAGGTAATAGAGATAGGCGATGTTGTAGTCGGCCTGCGTCACCAGCAGCGTCATTTCGTGCTGAACGCACATCTCGCGGGCCCGCTGGTAGGTGGCCAGCGCGCGCGGAAAATCATTCAGGGTAATCAGGCACACCGACATGTTGTAAAGCGCCACGGCGAGACCTTCCGCATCTCGAAAGGGCAACAGCGTTTCGTAGGCGCGCTCATAGCACGCAAGGCCTTCCTCGAACCGGTCCTGCCGATGATAAATATTCCCGACGTTGATTTCCAGATGCCCGAGCCGCTGCTTGTCGCCCGCGCGCTCGAAGATTTGCTTCGCTTCTTCCGCCGCAGCAAAAGCGCGGTCGTATTCGCCGAGCAAAATGAAAGGTTGGATCAAGGGAATCAGCGTACGCGCTTCTTCCGTTGCGTTGCCGATTTTGCGGAATATCTGAATGGCTTGGTTGTGGATGTCCAGCGCCTTCTGATTGTCGCCCATCATGTAAAGCGCGTTCGCTTTGGACCGCAGAGTTCGCCCTAGAATCTCCTGGTCCCGTGACTTGCGTGCGATGGCGACGGCAGCTTCGGCCAGGGAAAGCGCTTCGTGAGTATCTACGCGCAGCTTGGTGCGGACAATTTCGTTCAACTGTTGGGCGACGCTCCGCGTGCAGACCTTCGGATGCCGGGAAAGGTACCGTGCCCGGCTCGCATCACTAGGCAGCTTCGCCAAATCTGCGACGAATTTCGCGGGGAGCGATCCCTTTTTTTTCTGCGGGGCCACTAGAATCCCGTTTCCGTCAGACGTTTGCGCAAACGCTCGAGGCAGCGCTGGCGAATGAAACCGATCGATCCGGTGGAGAGCCCGAGTTCGGCGGCAAGCTGCTCGTAGGGACGCGGCGGTTCCTCGAAAAACAGCATTTGAATCAGTTGCCGGCATCGCGGCGGAAGATCGGAAATTGCGTTCCTCAGCGTTTGCTCCTCTTCCGCTTCGCGGAAGATGCCCTCGGCGTGAGCCCGGACGCCCGCATCGAGTGACTCATCGTCTGGATCCCGCGCCTCGGTCCTTTGCATTTGACGTTTGTGATGAAAGCATTTGTGCGCGGCGACCTGCATGATCCATTTGGGCAAAGCCTTCGCTTGCCGGAGGTTGGGAAGCTCTGACAACAGCTCAACGCAGACCGCCTGAAAAATTTCCGTGGCGTCATCTCTCGAGAATCCGTACTTTACGGGAATCGAAAAAATGAGCCTCTTGTATTTGTCGATGAGCGCCGACCATGCTTCTTCGTCTCCGCGCAGACATTCTTTGACGAGCTCGGGATCCGTCCACACAGGACGGCTCTTCGACATCACTGCCGATCCTGGAGGCAAGCCTTGCCTTCATCTCGCAAGCTAGTGGACATAAAGCTCATCGACGTTCGCCAGCACATACGGCGCAAGGATCGCCGGATGAAAGTTCCCGACGCGATTTTTTGCGCCGACCAAGATATGCGGGCTCGCCAGGCAGACCAAGGGAAGTTCTTGCGCTACAATTTGCTGCACCTGGTCGTAAAGATGCTTGCGTCGCTTATAATCGAGCGTGACCTGCTGCTGGTTCATGAGCCGGTCGATTTCCGCTTCCCACGGCGTCGCCGGCTTCGATTCGGTCAAGTTCCATAAATGCGTGCCGCCGCTCGAGAGCCACACATTCATCTCGGACTCGGGATCTGCGTCGCCGCTTGCCAGACCCATTACGGCGGCTTCGTAATCGAAGCTGTTCAGCAGCCTGTCGACCATTGCGCTGAAATCGAGGGACACAACGTGCACCTTCATTCCCAATTTCGTAAGGTCGTCTTGTATGAGAGTCGCGATTCTCGACCGCTCGGCGTTCGACGAACTGGTCAGAATGGAAAACTCCACGGCCCGGCCGCGGGCATCCAGCAAGTCTCCTGTGCTGTTCCACGAGAAATGCGCCGTTCGCAGCAGTTCGCGCGCACGATCGAGCGACTGAGGCGGAGCGGCCAGTGACGAATCGACCCACAGCTTGTTCCCCGGCGTAACCTGGCTCCAGAGCGGCGTCGCGCGGCCGTTGTACACAAGGCGCACGATCCCATCGCGGTCAATCGCGGCCGAGACTGCTTGACGGAAACCGGTGTCCTCGAACCATGCCTGCTTCCGTTCGATCTCTGGCAGCTTTTTCCCGGTTAGATTGTTGAGATTGAAAAACAGAAAGTTGTACTCGAGTCCGGGGCCCAGGTCCTCGAGCTTGTATCCTCTGAGCGTTTGCTCTCGCTGGAGCACCGCAAAATTCTCGGCACTCAAGCGGCTCAGCAAATCTGTGTCTCCCGCCTGAAAACGAATCACCTGAGCGTCCTCGCTTGGAACAAACAAAAAGACGAGCTGGTCGATATAGGGTAACCGGCGTCCCGCACGGTCCGCCTTCCAATAGTGCGGATTCCGCTCAAGAACGATGCGCTGGCCGGGCACATACTCTTTCAGGCGAAACGCGCCAAGCCCCGCGAACTCATTCGGCGGCATGGACACTCCCCATAATTTGGAAAATGTTCCGTTCCTATAGGCAGTCTCGAGAATGTGTTTCGGGAGGATCGCCAATCCGTCGAAAATCCGCTCCGCCGCGGCGTAGGGTTCCGTCAATTGAAACTCGACTGTAAGCTCATCGATTTTCTTTACGGAAACCGGTTTGCCGCCAACGACCAGCAAATCCCGCTGCGGCGAATGTATCTTTTCGTCCAGGTACACCTGGAAACTAAAAACCACGTCGTCGGCCGTAAACGGCTGTCCGTCGGAAAATTCGAGGCCGCGCCGCAGGTGGAGAATGAAGATCTTGCCGTCGCGTGAAATGCTCCACGACTTGGCCAGCGCAGGCTCGGTTTTCTGCGTTTCCCGGTTGATGTGGATCAGGTCCGCATTCATGCAATCGATGATCTCCCGCGTGGACTCATCGACGGCAAGCACGGGATTCAACGTCTTCGGGTCAGAACGCACGGCAACGGTAATTGTGCCGCCGGGCTGTCCGACGGCACTCCCTGTCACCATCCGCTCTTCTTTGGTCTGAACACCTTGCGCCCGCTGGACCGGAAACATGCACGCAAATCCAACAAGCAGGGAGATGGGGACAAGGCCGCGCATCGGAACCATAGGCATATCCGAATTCTTAGCAGAGATTTCCGAGCTTTTACAGCGCAACGGACTTGACGCGTTCCTGCAGAGCATCGGCCGCCGCGTAGTAGGAAAGAAACACAGGAATCAACAGCAAGGCCGGCAGAAACATCCACCAATAGGAGACCAGCACGTAGTACTGCTGCAAGGATGACAGCAGAGTGCCCCAGCTGGCCATCGGCTCGCTCACGCCCAAACCCAGAAACGTCAGCGTCACTTCCGCGAGAATATACTGCGGCACGAGAAGCGTCATCTGCGTCAGCATGACTCCGTAAGTCTGCGGAAGAATATGCTTGCGTAACAGATACGCGTCTGAGGCGCCGAGGGCCCGGGCGGCGGTGACGAAATTGCGTTCCTTCGCGCTCAAAACAATCCCTCGAATCAGGCGTGCCGGCCGCGCCCACCCGATGAGGCCAATCACTGCGATCAACAGAAGGAAAACCTGCCATTGCGCGACTTCCAGCGGCAGTGCCGCCCGCACCGCGAAAAGAAGGTACAGCCATGGCAGCGCCAGAAAGAGCTCCCCGCCGCGCATCAGAACGTCATCGAGCCAGCCTCCATAGAAGCCCGCCAAACTGCCGATGATGCCGCCGAACAGAATCGAGAGTCCTGCTGCGATCCAGCCTGCCGCGAGCGAGATTTGTCCACCGTAAAGCAGCCGCGAAAATTGATCTCGTCCATAGCCATCGGTACCCAATAAAAACAGTCGCCCGGGCGAGTCGGTTCCAAAAAGGTGCGTGCGCAACGCAAAAGTGCCCGCAAGTCTGTACGGAGACCCGGAGACGACGAGCCTGAGCGGATAGGCCTGCTGATCGTCCTCGACGTATGAGCCGTAATTCTCGGGATCATCTTTCAAACCGTACACAAACGGCCGAAGATGAAATTCCCCCTGCCGGTCAACAAAATGAATCTGTGAAGGCGGCGCGTAAGGCAGCGCCCGATCCTGCGTCGAGTAACCGTACGGCGCAAAAAAACCGGCAAACAAAATCGCGCCGTGAAATGCGGCCAGCACCGCGAGCGTCGCCCAGAGCTTGTAGCGTCTGTTCAACATTCACTCCATGCGAATCCGCGGATCGCTCACGAAAAGCAGAACGTCCGCCACAAGATTGCCGATCACCAAGAACACCGATGACAACATCACCACCCCGATCACGACATAGGCGTCGCGCGCCAGGATGGCCTGAACCATCAGCGGCCCCAGTCCGGGCCAGCTCAACACGACTTCAATGATCACCGAGGCACTCAGCATCGTCGCAATCGAGAATCCGGCGAGCGAAATCAGCGGATTCGAGGCAGCCGGCAGCGCGTAGCGAAAAAGCAGCCGCGAACGCGGGATGCCGTGCCCTCGGGCAGCCTGAATGAACGGCGACTCCAGCGCGTCAATCATCGCCGAACGGACATGCCGCACAAGAATCGGCAAGGTCGCCAAAGCCAGGCCGAAGGCCGGCAAAATCAAATGGCGAGCGACGTCCGCCGCGCCGCTCCAAAATCCCGAATGTGCTGCTCCGACCGAGATCATTCCTCCCGCGGGAAACCACCGGGTGCGTACCGCGAGCAGCAGCAGCATCAGCGCGAGCAGCAGGTCGGGAATCGTCAGCAGCGTGGACGTCGCAATGCCGCAAATTCTGTCGCGCAGCGAACCTTTGGCAGAAGCGCTCCAGATTCCAATCGGCACGGCCAGGAGCCAAGCAAGCAATGTCGCCGAGGTCGTGAGCAACAGCGTGTTCTTCGCGCGCGCCCACAGCAGTGGCCCGACCGAAGCCCCGTACGCAAGGGAAAAGCCCATTTCTCCTTTGAGCACGGAACCGATCCATCGCGCATAGCGCACCATGAACGGCTGGTCGAGGCCGTATTCGGCGCGCATTCCGTTCACTGCCTGCGCGGAAACACGCGGATCAAGCCGCAGGGAGTCGAAGAAACTGCCCGGGGCCCATTGCAGGAGTGCGAAAGAGAGAATGGAAATTCCCACCAGCAGCAAAAGTGCGTTCGCGAGGCGCCGTCCCAGGAATTTCATGTGCGGTCCCACTCTCGCCGGGCGGCAATGATCGATTCCAGCGGCGGAGCCATCGCCAGCAGCTCTTGCGTATAGGGATGCTGTGCCTCTGTGAAAATGGCCGGAGCGTATTTCTGTTCGACGATTTGGCCTTCATACATCACCGCAACTTCGTCGGCCACGTCCTCAACCATGTTCAGGTCGTGTGCCACGTAGAGGTACGTCAATCCGTGCGCGGACTGAAGCTCTCGCAAGAGCTGCAAAATCATTTCCTGGTTCGCGAGGTCCAGATTCGACAGCGCTTCGTCCAGAATCAACAGTTCCGGCCCGAGCGCCAAGGCTCTCGCAATCGCCAGCCGCTGCCTCTGCCCGCCACTGAATTCCCCGGGCAGCTTGCCTGCCGATTTCGCGGACAAGCCGACTTGCTCCATCAATTCCAAAACGCGCGCGCGCCGCTTTTCTCTTGCGCCAATGCGCTGAATTACCAGCGGCTCTTCGACGATTTCTCCGGCAGTCATCCCCGGATTCAAGGACGAAGCTGGGTCTTGAAAAATAATCTGAACCTTGCCGCGCATCGCGAACAGTTCCCTTTTCTTCAATCCCAGCAGGTCCACGCCGTTCCACCGAATTTCCCCTGCCGTGGGCTTTTCGATCAGCGCCAGGCAGCGCACCAGCGTCGATTTCCCGGCGCCCGACTCGCCAACCACTGCGAGTGTGGCTCCTCGCCGAATGGTCAGGTTCAAGTTGTGGAGCGCCGGAATGGTGAATTTGGCGCGGGTAAGCGGACTCCTCTGGATGTATTCCTTGTTTAGGCCTCGTGCGCGAAGTAGCGCGGTGTTGTAGCTGCTGCTCATGGAGCGAGTTGCCCCTGAAGTGAGAAATCCGCCTCGGACGGTATCGACGTAACGCGACCGGCGCGCCGCAACATCGCGCGGGTGTAATCGTGCGCCGGGTTCTCGTACAGCTTCTGTACGCTTCCCCGCTCGATGATGCGGCCGCCTTTCATCACCAGCAGGCGGTCCGCGAGGCTGGCTTGAAGCTCTGGGCTGTGACTAATCAGCAGAATCGAAATTCCGAGCTCGTTTTTCATGCGGCGAAGCAGGGTCAAGAAGTCGGCTTGGCTCCGTGCGTCCAGTGACGCCGTCGGCTCATCGGCGACAAGAACCGCAGGTTCGCAGCACAAAGCTTGCGCAAGCACAATTCGCTGGCGCTGGCCTCCGCTCAATTGGTGCGGGTAGGCAGTAAAAATCCGCTCGACCGGGCCGAGGCCTACTCTCCGGAGAACCGCCACCGCCTCAGCGCGGCAGCGTTTCCAAGCCCAGCTGCGATGTGCATGAATCACTTCAGCGATCTGGCTGCCTACCCGCATCACAGGGCTCAGCGAAATTCCGGGCTCCTGGAACACAAGCGAAATACCTGCCCCTCGAACCTTCGCTAACTCGCCTTCGCTCGCTCCGAGGAGTTCCCTCCCACAGAGCGCAGCCGAACCCGAAACCAGAGTGTTTCGCCTTGGCAGCAATCCCAGTAACGCCAAGGCAGTGCTGGACTTACCGCACCCCGACTCGCCCACGAGACCAACCACCTCGCCGCGCGCGACCTCAAATGACACTTGGTCGACGGCACGGTAAGGTTCCCTGCCTCGACTGTCGTACTCGATTGTCAAATTCCGAACCTGGAGCACGCTCTCCATCGAACTCATCTCTAGCGCCCGTGTCGGCAACAAAGGGCAAACTGGCGACCCTCCGCCTAAACCACCCGGTTTTTCCTGTTCGTATTTAAGTCTAGGAAAATCTTCACCGCACGCCGATAGGCGAAGCGATTCATAGGGTAGGGAGCAAAGTACTAGTCCGAAAGTCCTATGAACGTGCGCCCGCGTTCCAGTAAGACCCAGCGGAGGGTTCCGCTCTGACCTGGCGACAGAGTCTCACCTGTGAAATAGACCGGGGTGGGCTTGAAGCGCGGCCTTCCGGGTGTAAACTCTCCGCTCCGCGGCCCTCAAGCGGGTCTGCGCTGAGGAGGCCATAATGAAGCGCATTCTCTGTTGGGTTTTCATCTCGGGCGCCCTGGTCGCATTGGTTCCCTTGCTCGCCGCAGCCCAGGGCCTCTCTCCCGAAACTCAGAAACTCGATGTTTCTGTGGGCCGCTGGGTGTTTCACGGCAAAACGCTCAAGACGAAGTCGGGCAAGCCCGGCTCCTGGACCTGGAACGAAGATTGCCGTTGGTCTCCCAACCATCTATATCTCGAGTGTACGTTCAGCAATGTCTGGTCCGGCAAAGCTGTGGAGTCACTCGTCGTCGACGCGTACAACAGCGCGGATCATTCGTATTGGCATTACGAGCTGTACGCAGCCGGCGAAAAGGGCGACGATCCATTCGTCTCGCGCATGGACATCGACGGCAACACGTGGATTGAACACGGACAGGATTCCATCGTCCCCGGGAAAAAGACGGAAGAGCGCATCGTCTATCACTGGGACCCACCGAACCACGTCACCGTCGCGATTGAAACCTCGGCGGACGGAGTCCACTGGACCGCCATCGACCAGGGGGAAGGCGTCAAGCAGTAGCAGCTCCGCAGCGCGCGATTCGCTTCCCGGCAACGGCCCCACAAATTGCCGCGAGTCGGCACAGTCGCACGAGTGACTGCGAATCGAGGCTTGCACAGCGCCGGCAGAGCGAGTATCGTTGTCTCGGTTACCGAGGACATAAACATGAGCAAGCCACCCGATCTCGTCCAGGGCACTCTGGACATGTTGCTGCTGAAGATTCTCGCGCTCGGGCCGATGAACGGCTTCGCTGTCAGCCAGCGATTAACACAGGTGTCGCGCGATGTCCTGCAGGTGAGCGACGGGTCGTTGTACCCCGCCCTGCACAAACTGGAGCAAGAAGGGTGGATTACCGCCGAGTGGAAAACCTCTGAGCTTGGGCGCAGGGCGAAATACTATTCGCTGACACGGCTCGGCCGGCGACAGCTCGAAAGAGAAGCGGATAACTGGAGCAGGCTTTCGAACGCCATTTCCCGCGTCATCAAACGCAAAGAAGCGTAAGCGCAAGCAGTACGTGAGGGATCGAATGGAACCTGAACGCTGGCGTTACACCTTGCCTTTGCGATTGCGCTCGCTCTTCCGGAGACGTCAAGCCGACAGCGACCTTGACGACGAATTGCGCGATCACATCGATCGAAAAACCGAGGACTTTGTTGCCAGTGGATTCGAGCGAGAAGAAGCGCGCCGCCAGGCGCTTCTCGAACTAGGGGGAGTCGAACGGCGCAAGGAAGAATGCCGCGACACGCGCCGCGTGACGTGGCTGCGGGATCTCGAGCAGGACCTTCGCTACGGCCTGCGTATGCTGCGCAAGTCTCCCGGATTCACCGCCGTCGCCGTACTCACTCTGGCTCTCGGTATCGGCGCCAACAGCGTCATCTTCAGCGTGGTGAACGCGGTCTTGCTTCGGCCGCTGGCGTTTCGCGATTCGGGACGGCTGTGTCTGGTGATGGAAAGCCTGCCTTCGTTTCCCGAGCTGGGGCCTTCCTATGAGAATTATCAGGATTTTCGCGACCAATCGAAATCGTTCGAAGGAGTCGCCGCGGAGCATCCGCAGTCGGTGACGATGACCGGGCAGGGAGATCCCGAGCGGCTGCTCGGCCAATTTGTCTCCGCGAGCCTCTTTCCGCTGCTCGGTGTCGATACGATTGAAGGGCATACATTCACCCGCGACGAAGATCGGTTCGGCGGCCCGGCGGTGGTGCTGCTGAGTTACGGATTCTGGCAGCGGAATTTTGGCGGTGAACGGAGCATTGTCGGGAAGAACGTGACCATTGACGATCGGTCGTACACGGTGACGGGAGTTTTGCCGCGGGGGTTCGAGGTCGTGTCGCCTGCGGACGTGTATTTGCCGTTCGCGCCGTGGGCACACGCGCTGCCGGATGATCGCAACTGGCATCCGGGAATCAACGCGATTGGGCGTTTACGAGGTGGCGTAACGATCGAGCAAGCGCGCGCGGAGATGAGCACGATTGCGGAGCGGCTGGATAAGCAGTATCCGATTTACGACACAGGAATGGGAGCCGTGGTGGTCGGGTTGCAGGACCGCCTGGTGCAGAATGTGCGTCCGGCTTTACTGGTTCTGCTTGTCGCAGTGGCGCTCGTGCTGCTGATTGCGTGCGGGAACATTGCGAACCTGCTTCTGGCGCGCGCGGCTTCGCGCACCAGGGAAATTGCCGTGCGAGTGGCGCTCGGTGCGGGACGCTGGCGGATGGTGCGCCAGCTCCTGACAGAAAGCGTCTTGCTGGCGTTCGCAGGAGCGGTCTTCGGATTGTTGCTGGCGCGACTGGCGTTAACGCCGCTGTTGGACTTAGCCGGGCAGACGATTCCGCCGGTGGGCGGCGGTATTGGTTTGGATGGAAAGGTACTCGGCTTCACACTGGTGGTCGCGCTTCTGGTAGGGATCTTGTTTGGCCTCGCCCCTGCGCTGCAGATGGCGAAAGTGGATATCCGTCCTGCTCTGAGCGATGCGTCGCGCGGCACAACCGGAGGAGCACACCGCCATCGCCTGCGCAACATTCTCGTTGTCACAGAGGTCGCGCTGGCCATTGTTCTGTTAATCGGCGCGGGCCTGCTGATGCGAAGCTTTTCGCGCTTGCAGGACGTGCAACCCGGCTTTCAACCCTCGAATTTGCTGGTCGTGGATTTACCGCTGTCGCCGAAGGTGTATGCACAACCGGCGCAGCGGATGGGGTTTTTCGACCAACTGCTGGAGCGAGCGCGCAATCTGCCAGGCGTGACTTCGGCGGGAGGCGCGCTGATTCTCCCTGTGACGGGTAGCGGTTCGGCGATTCATTTCAATATTCAAGGTCGGCCGCCAAAAACGCCGCATGATTACATACTGGTGGGTTACCGGCCTGTGACGCCGGGATACTTGCGGACATTGCGGGTGCCTCTGCTCGAAGGACGCCTGTTCAATGATTCGGATACCGAGCGCAGCGCGTACGTCGCGGTAGTGAATGAAGCGATGGCGAAGCAGTATTTCCCCAGGGAATCAGCGCTCGGAAAGCACGTGCAGCTTGGCGCGCTGCCGGACAATCAGATTCCGTGGATGGAGATCGTCGGGATTGTCGGCGACATGAAACAGAGCTTGGCGAGCGAAGCGCCCTCGGAGATGTACGTTCCGTACCGCCAGGCGGATTCGCTCATTCCCATCTTTACGATGTCGCTGGTGATGCGCACGGCGAAGGATCCCCATCAGGAAGTGTCCGCGCTGCGCAATGCGGTGCGCAGCTTGAGCTCGAATCAGCCTCTGGTGAAAGTCCGGACGATGGAAGAAAACATCGCCACCTCGGTGAGCGACTCGCATTTCCGAACGCTTCTGCTGGGGATTTTTGCCGCGAGCGCCCTGCTGCTTGCTTTGATTGGTCTTTATGGACTGATTGCCTATTCCGTCGCTCAGCGGAGCGCCGAAATTGGCGTGCGAATGGCGCTCGGCGCGCAGCCAAATGACATTCTGAAAATGGTCGTCGGCCAGGGATTGAAATTAGTCCTCATTGGAGTTGCTGCGGGCCTCGCGGGCGCATTTGTACTGAGTCGGTTACTCACGCAATTCCTCTATGGAGTGGCTCCGAGCGACCCGGCGACCTTCGCCGGTGTAGCGCTGATTTTGACCGTGGTCGCCGGGGTCGCCTGCTGGATACCTGCGCGGCGAGCGACTCGTGTGGATCCGATTATCGCGCTTCGTTACGAATAGGTCACGCTTCTTCGAACCACAAAGAACCATGAAAATATTCCAGAGATAGAGGTATGTTTCAGGGTCCAAAGTGACACGGGAGCCTGTCGCCTGAAGCTGTTTTCTAACGAATAGAGAAGCCAAAATCTCTGCGAGCAGTCAGTCCTCGCTCAATGCCGTCACAGCCTGCAGCCGGAGAGCCACACACTTTCTTCCGCGACTTTATTTCCACTTTGCCGTACGATGCCGACCGTGGCCACGCCGTCCGGTGGCCAAGCACTTCAAGGAGCCCTCGATGAAACCCACCGGCGTTCGTTCGCTTATTTTCATCACCGTTCTTATCTGCTCCATAGCCATCAGTATTCCAGTGTTCAGTCAAGCAACTCGCAACCGTCCCGACCCGCAACTGGTCGCCGCAAGAGAAGCGATGGAAAAGAAACTCGAATCCATCGCGATTATCGACCGCAAAGTGATGATCCCCATGCGTGACGGCAAGAAGATGGCCGCCGATATTTATCGGCCCAAAGATCCATCGGCGAAGTACCCTGCCGTGTGGGTCCGCACTCCGTACAACTTCAATTACTGGGACACGGAGAATGGCGCACCGGCCGACATGAGCCGGCAGATTGACGCCGTTCAGCGAGGCTACGCCTATGTGGAAATGCAGGAGCGCGGCCATTTTTTCTCTCAGGGAAATTACGACATCCTTGGCCCGCCGCGTACCGATGGTTCAGACGAAGTTAACTGGATCACCTCGCAGCCGTGGTCCGATGGCAGGATCGGCACGACGGGCTGTTCCTCGACAGCCGAATGGCAACTGGGCGTGGTCGCCGAGAACGATCCCGGACTCACGACGTTCAACGTGCAGGGATTCGGAGCCGGCGTCGGCCGCGTCGGCCCTTATTACGAGCAGGGGAATTGGTATCGCGGTGGAGCCGTGCAGATGCTGTTCATCGATTGGCTGTACGGAGAACAGAACCAGGTAAGGCCGCAGTTTCCTGACGACGCAACACAGGAAGATCTGATTCGCGCGTCTAAGGCATTCGACCTCGCGGCGCATTTTCCTCCGGTCGACTGGTCAACAGCGCTCTGGCATCTGCCGGAAATGAACATCCTCAAGGCGGTGGATGGTCCGCACGGAATTTTCGCCGACCGCATGCCCGTGGCCACCGGCGGCGCAATGATCGAGCGCACTCCCAATGATCCCGCATGGTACAAGGGTGGCCTGTGGAACGACGGTATGCCCATCGGCAAGCCGGGGCTCTGGTTCATGAGCTGGTACGACGTCTCCGTCTCACCGAATCTCGCGGCTTACAACTTCGTGCGCCACAATGCGCCTTCCGCGATCGCCGACAACCAGTACGCAATCATCGCGCCCGTGCTGCACTGCGCTTACACACGCGCGACAGATCAGACCATGATCGGCGATCTCAACGTCGGCGACGCCCGCCTCGACTACAACAACATCATGTATGGCTGGTTCGACCATTTCCTGAAGGGATCGAGCAACAAAGTATTGGAACAGCTCCCGAAGGTTCTCTACTACGTCGTTGGAGAGAATCGTTGGGAGTCCTCGTCCACCTGGCCGCCGGAAGGTGCGCAGCCGAAGACGTTCTATCTCGACAGCGAGGGAAGTGCGAACACGCTCTACGGCAACGGCTCGTTGGCAGACACCCCTGTGAGAGCGGATCACCCGGACCGCTTCGTTTATGACCCAGGAAATCCTGTGCCTACATTTGGCGGAGGGGGCTGTTGCGAGGGCGAAGCGGTGCACTTCGGATCATTCGACCAGCGGCCAGTGGAGGCGCGCAATGATGTTCTCCTCTATACCACGCCCGCTTTCGCGGACGGGACGGAAATGAGCGGGCCGATTACCGTCACACTCTATGTCTCCTCCAGCGCGAAGGATACCGACTTCACATTCCGCATAGACGACGTCTATCCTGACGGAAGAGCTTTCAATCTCATCGAAAACATCCAGCGCATGCGTTATCGCGACGGCTACGACAAGCCGCCCGTATGGATGCAGCCAGGAGAGGTGTACAAAGTGACGTTCCAGCCGATCGATTTCAGCAATTATTTTTTCCCCGGCCACCGGCTGCGGCTGGAGGTTTCCAGCAGCAACTTCCCGCGCTTCGACCGCAACCTCAACACGGGCGGGAACAACTACGATGAATCCAGCTACGTTGTCGCTCACAACGCCGTCCATCATTCATCCGAGTATCCTTCTCGGATCACCATCAGCGTTGTGCCCAATCCTCATCCATGGGAGTTCACCGAAGGGAGCATTGTACAGAAGTGAGACGGGCCGGTCGGTTTGAGGTTTCCTTTTGATGGCCACACGAGGAGTCGCCGTTCAAACTGGCCGGCAGCGGCTTACCGCACAGGCTTGACGGCGTATCCCATATAAAGAATCTTCAGGTTGTCGCTTTCAACGAGCCTGAAACTCCGGCCAAGCTCTTTCATGCCAATTCTGCCTTTTGCTCTCTTTCGCAGGAGGCTGATCATTTTAGGAACGCTTACGTTCGGCGACGTGCCGCGAACCTCCTTGAATTCGAAGCCCGCTTCCAGAAGCAATCCCTTTAATTCCTCCGGCCGAATGAACATTCTCCACTCGTGAAGCCGCGGCGGCATGAACGCCGTAATCTTCCACTCCTGCCAGAGCTTTATAGCCACGAGCTTGCTCGTGAAGGTACGGTTCAGGGTGTCAAAAAAGAATACGCCACCCGGTTCCGTCACTCTGTAGATTTCGCGGATGACTCCTGGCAAATTGCGGACGTGCTCGAGAACATCGCAGCAGTACACGACCGGATAGGTACTGTCGCCAAACGGAATGGATTCGCCCGTTCCGTGCCGATAATCGACTGCCAAACCCATCGATTGGGCATGTTGCCTGGCCGTTGTCAGGGACTCTTCCGAGGGATCGATGCCGGTCACGCGGAAGCCCATGCCGGCAAATTCTTCCGCGAGGATGCCGCCGCCGCAGCCTACGTCGAGCGCCGGTGCTCCAGGACGGTCGAACTTGAGTGTTTCATTGAGAATTCTTCGAAAATATCCCACGCGCACCGGATTCACCGACGTCTTCAGCAGGTGCAGAATCCGGCTTTCATCCCACCAGATGTCCCCCTGTTCGTTGTATAGATTGTTGTCAATGTTCCTATAGACGTCGGCTGAGGTAGTCTGCATCCGCTCCGGTCTCCAGCCTCGCTGAGATTTATCCTGTCTCTGTTCGCGAGCAACGCGACGATTCTACAGCTATCTCCGACAATCGCAACGGCCCTGAGGGAATCTGACGCCCGCTTGGGCCCCAGCGAGGCAGCTGCTCGCAAGATTTGGAACCGGGACTGGGCGCCGTGCCTCTAATACAAGGAGCAGGCGAAAATCGTCCCGAAGGGAGCCAATCATGGCCTTGGACCGTCAGAATACCTTGAAGAAAAAGACCACGCGCAGGGAAATGTTGAAGACCGCCGCCGCTGCCGCCGCGGCTGCGGGTGCCGCGTCTCTTCTGCCGGCGAGCGCATTCGGCACTCTCGTATCGTCCCCGCCGGCGATGAACCTGCTATCGGATAACTCAGCCGCGGGGGAAAAGGTTTCTTTCAAGGTTCAACCGTTTCCCCTGACACAGGTGCGCCTGCGCGGCGGCCCGTTCCTCGACGCCATGAACGCAAACCTCAAATACATGAATCTGCTTCCGCCGGACCGTCTGCTCCACATGTTCCGGGTCAATGCCGGCTTGCCGTCCACCGCCCTACCGCTCGGTGGTTGGGAATCTCCGACCACGGAGCTGCGCGGCCATCTCACCGGCGGTCACTTCCTTTCTGCCAGCGCCTTGATGTACTCCAGTACCGGAGACGACAAGGTCAAGGCCAAGGGCGACCTCATGGTTGCCGAGCTCGCAAAATGCCAGCAGGCTTTGGGCGGCCAGTATCTCAGCGCTTTCCCGACGGAATTCTTCGATCGCCTTCGTGCTCACAAGCCGGTCTGGGCGCCGTTTTACACCTATCACAAGATTATGGCCGGCCACATTGACATGTACCAGCTCTGCCGGAATGAGCAGGCTCTCGAGACCGCGGAAAACATGGCCCATTGGGCCGGCGCCTGGGTCAAACCGCTCAGCGACGACGAAATGGCCCGCGTCCAGCGCACCGAGTTCGGCGGCATGGCGGAAGCGCACTACAATCTCTACGGAATAACCGGCAAGCAGGAATATCTCGATACTGGCCGTCGCTTCGACGACAAGCGCATCTTCGATCCGCTCGCCTCCAATCAAGACCACTTGGCCGGAAACCACGCCAATACCAACATTCCCAAAATCATCGGCTGCGCCCGCGCCTATGAACTTACCGGCGAGCAGCGCTACCGCGACATCGCCGATAATTTCTGGAACTTCATCACCACCAATCATATCTATTCGACCGGCGGCACCAGCGACGGTGAATACTGGCACCAAGCCGGACAAATCTCGAAGGAATTGGGCCCGTCCGCTGAAGAATGCTGCTGCAGCTACAATATGATGAAGCTTACCCGTCATCTCTATGGTTGGACCGGCGATCCCTCGAAGCTCGACTACTACGAGCGTGTTCTCTTTAACCTGCGGCTGGGCGCGATTGATCCCAACGGGATGACGATGTACTTTGTTTCCATGGATCCCGGCCTGTATCGGACGTTTGGCACTCCCTGGGATTCCTTCCTCTGCTGCGACGGCACGGGTCTCGAGGATTTCTCGAAGCTCGGGGACACGATCTATTTTCACGACGCCCAGAATCTTTATGTCAATCTCTTTATCGCTTCCGATCTTGATTGGAAGGAGAAGGGCCTGCGCGTCACGCAGGAGACGAATTTCCCCCAACAGGACTCGAGCACACTCACCATCTCCGCCGATCATCCGGTCAAGATGGACGTCAACATTCGCGTCCCGTATTGGGCGCAGAGCGGTCTAACCGTCAAGGTCAATGGCAAGCACGAGAAGGTTCACGCCGAGCCCGCGACCTATGCGAAGCTCCATCGCACCTGGAAGGACGGCGACAAAATCGAGATCTCCGCTCACATGTCGCTTCACACTCAACCGACGCCGGACGATCCTACGGTCGTCGCCATGATGTACGGCCCTATGGTTCTCGCCGGAGTTATGGGCGACACCACGAGTCTGCCCGATGACGCGGTCTACGGCCCGCAGGGACCGCGCCCTCCTCGCCCGGCGAACATGCCTCCGCCGGTTCCGGGCCAGCGCCGCGCTCGCGTACCGGATAGTCCGCCGCCTGTGATCAAGGCCAGCATCGGCTCTCCTGCGGCCTGGGCCGAGCTGGTCCCTGGTGAGTCGCTCTCATTCAAGACGGTCGGCCAGCAGGATTCGACTCAGCTTGTGCCGTTCTACAAAATTTTCCGCGAGCGCTACACGGCCTACTGGAAGGTGACGACCGCATAGAAGCCATCTTGGCTCTTCGCACCCGTTTCTCCGGGCCAGCCGAGTCGTCTGTGCGTCAAGCCTTCGAATATCGACGAGGGCTTCACTCGCGTTCTTTTCCCCTTAAGCTTTTGTTATTGTAATGGCTCATTTTTTCGCTTCGCCGGGGAGGCCATCCACATTGCTGCGTTGGCGCATTTCCATCCTGGTAAGCGCGGCCATCGCCATCAGCTACCTCGACCGGCAAACAATTTCCGTTGCGTTCCAGGCCATCAACAAAGACATTCCACTCTCCCATGAACAATTCGCCGATCTCGCTTCCGCGTTTCTTGTGGCGTACGCCTTCATGTACGCCGCAGGCGGAAAGCTCACCGATGCGCTCGGCACGCGCCGCGGCTTCACGCTGATTATGGTTTTCTGGTCGCTTGCTTGCGCGAGCCATGCGCTTGCCATCGGGATCTTCACGCTGGCAGTGAGCCGCTTTCTGCTCGGCATTGGAGAAGGCGGAGGGTTTCCGGCTGCCACGCGCGTCGTGGCCGAATGGTTTCCCGTCGGCGAGCGTTCCACTTCCATGGGCATCATCAACGCCGGAACGGCCGTTGGCGGTTATCTCGCCGCGCCGCTGATTGCCCTGATACTTCTTTTTCTGAATTGGCGCTGGGTTTTCATTATCACTGGCTGCTTCGGCCTGCTCTGGACCGCGCTGTGGCGGCGCACTTACTTTCCTCCGGCCGCGCATCCGCGTCTCGCCGCCGACGAACGCTCAAAAATCCAATCTGTTCTCGAGCCGCAGTCTGGCGTCGCGGCGACGGCCGCTCGTGAGATTCGGTGGCTCGACCTCCTTCGCGTTCGCGAATCGTGGGGACTCGTCATCGCGAAATTTCTCACCGACGGCGCCTGGTATTTCTATCTGTTTTGGCTTCCGAAGTATCTCTACGATGCACGCGCTTTTGACATCAAGCAAATGGGCAAACTCGGCGGTATCCCGTTCCTGGCCGCAGGCATCGGCTGTTTGGTCGGAGGCTGGTTCTCAAGTTATCTGGTTCGCCGCTCATTTTCTCTCGGCGTCGCGCGGAAGCTTGCTTTGGGTTTGAGCGCTCTAGTGATGCCGGCGGTGTTTTTCATTCCGCACGCACGGATTGCGGTCGTCTTTGTGATTTTCAGTCTTGCGTATTTCGGCCAGCAGTCGTGGTCCACGCTGGTGATGGTTCTGCCGGCAGATCTGTTCCCGCAAGGTGTGGTTGGCTCGGTGGCGGGATTGGTCGGGTTCGGCGGTGCTATGGGAGGCATCGCCTTCGGCGAACTGGTCGGTTACCTGCTCGACCACGGCTTCGGCTACGGCGTAGTTTTCGCTTTAGCGGGCACATTTCATGTGATCGCTTTTCTGGTAATTCTATTAACCATTCCCGCGGTGAGGCCTCTGGATTTGGCTGCTGAACTGGGATATGAAGGAGGGCGATGAAAATTACGGAAATTCGCACGCGCGTGGCGCGCTGGCGCGGCAAGACGCTTCCTCTGCCACCGCATTTCTGTGCCAATCCGATGGACCTGCTCTCGCTGCCGGAAGCCTCGATGAGCACGTTCACGTTTCATGGCTGGCTCATCGTTGAGGTGTTCACCGATGATGGCTTAGTCGGGATCGGCAATGCGGCGCTTGCGCCGCAAATCTCTAAACAGATTATCGACCTCTATTTGAAGCCGCTGCTCTTAGGTGCCGATCCCTGGAACATCGAATTCCTCTGGCAGCACATGTACCGCAAGACGATGGCTTTTGGCCGGAAAGGAGTCGCAATGGCGGCCATCAGCGCGCTGGACATCGCGTTGTGGGACATTCTGGGTAAGTCTGCGCGCCAGCCGGTCTACCGGCTGCTTGGCGGAGAGACGAAGCCGCGCATTCCCGTCTATGCCAGCCGGCTCTACAGCGTCGCGCTGCCTCAACTCGCTTCGGAAGCCAAGGTCTACAAGAAAGAGGGTTACCAGGCTATGAAGCTGCGCTTCGGCTGGGGACCGACCGACGGCGCAGCGGGAATGAAGCGAAACGTTGAACTGGTTGCGACCGTCCGCAAAGCCGTGGGCGATGAAATTGACGTGATGGCAGACGCATATATGGGCTGGACGCTCGATTACGCGAAGCGCATGCTTCCGCTGCTCGAACCGTATCACCTTCGCTGGCTCGAAGAGCCCGTCATCCCCGACGACATTCATGGCTACGCTGAACTCAAGTCGGCCGGGCGCGTTCCAATCGCCGGAGGCGAGCACGAATTCACGATTTACGGTTTCCGCGAGCTGCTGGAGGCCCGCGCCCTCGACTACATCCAGTTCGACACGAACCGTGTGGGAGGCATTTCGCAGGCGCGCAAGATTGCCGCTCTGGCCGAGGCGCATTCGGTTCCGGTCGTTCCGCACGCCGGGCAAATGCACAACTATCACATCGTCATGGCCAGCCTGAACTGTCCGATGGCCGAGTATTTCCCGGTCGTGGACGTGGAAGTCGGCAACGAACTGTTCTGGTACATTTTTGAAGGCGAGCCCAAGGCCGTCGACGGCTTCATAGAGCTCGACGAACATACACCGGGACTCGGCCTGCGCGTCAACGAGCAGGCACTGAAAAAATTCGAGGTCATCGAATAGCTCCTGTGAACGCCACGGCCAAAGAAACCACACGCCTTGTCCAGCTCCGCAAGGACGCTCATCGCCAGGTCGCCCTGGTTGACGAGCCGGATCTTCGCCCTCTCACGGGCTTCGCTTCCGTGTATGAATTGGCGCTCGAAGCCATCCGCCTTGGGACCAAGCTCTCCGAGCTGGCACGCCGCAGCGCGTCGGTCGAACGACTGAGCTACGACCTGATCTACAGTGGACGCTCTGACCGGCGGATTCTTCCTCCAGTGGATTTTCCAGGCGAGCCTTCACGCTGTCTGGTCTCCGGCACCGGGCTGACGCACCTGGGCAGTGCTCGGCACCGGCAAGACATGCACGTCAAGGAAGAAGAGCTGACGGACAGCATGAAGATGTTCCGATGGGGTGTCGAAGGAGGGCGCCCGGCAGCCGGACAAATCGGGACGCCGCCCGAATGGTTTTACAAAGGCTCGGCTGCGAACCTGCGCGCCCATGGTGAGCCGCTTGTCATTCCCTCTTTCGGAGAAGACGGTGGCGAGGAAGCTGAGATCGCCGGAGTTTACATTGTCGGGCCGGATGCAAAGCCGCGGCGCATTGGAATGGTTTGCGGCAACGAATTCTCCGACCATCGCTTCGAGAAAAAGAATTACCTCAATCTGGCAGGCTCGAAATTGCGCACCTGTTCGCTCGGCCCGGAACTCGTACTGGATCCGGCGTTCGATTCGGTCCCTGGGGAGGTTTCCATCAAGCGCAGCGGCGAGCTGCTTTGGTCGAAGCAAATTCGCACCGGCGAGGCCGAGATGTGCCACAGCCTGGTGAACATCGAACACCACCATTTCAAGTACGAAGCGCACCGCCGCCCCGGCGACGTACACGTGCATTTTTTTGGCGCAGATTCCCTGAGCTTCGGCGCTGGAGTCGAACTCAAAGCCGGCGATTTGATGCAGGTGCGGTTTGAAGGCTTCGGGCGCCCGCTCGTGAATCCGCTCCAGATCGCGGATTCATCGCAGTCCTTGATTCACGCGATTCCTCTGGGGTGAAACCGGAACATGTCGAAACAACGAGTGGCATTGATCGGACTGGGCATCATGGGCTCGGGAATGGCGGGGCGGCTCCTCTCCGCCGGGTTTCCGCTCGCCATTTACAATCGCCATCGCGAAAAGGCCGCGCCATTCGAGGCCGCTGGCGCAGTATTGGCCGCGTCGCCGCGGGAAGCCGCTTCGCGCGCCGAAGTCGTGATCAGCATGGTCGCAGACGATGTGGCTTCGCGCGCGGTGTGGCTCGGCAAGTTGGGAGTCCTGGCCGGAGCGGCGCCGGGTACGGTGCTCGTCGAATCGAGCACGCTTTCCGTGGCATGGGTCCGCGAGCTGGCAGAAGATGCGAGTCAGAAGCAGTGCGAGTTGCTGGACGCGCCCGTGACCGGGACGAAGCCTCACGCCGCCAACGGCGAACTGCTGTTCCTCGTCGGTGGCTCGGAAAGGGCGCTCACCGCTGCGCGACCAGTGCTCAATTGTCTCGGCCGCGATGCCGTCTATCTCGGCCCGACGGGCAGCGGCGCGCTGATGAAACTGATTAACAATTTTCTTTGCGGCGTGCAGGCCGCGTCGCTGGCCGAGGCTGCCGCGCTGATCGGCAACGCGGGCCTCGACCGCGAGAAAGCGCTCGGCATTCTCACCAACGGCGCGCCCGGGAGCCCGCTGGTGAAGACGCTCGCCGCTCGTGCTGCCGCTGGCGATTTCACTCCGAATTTTGTCCTCCGGCTTATGGCGAAGGACCTGAGCTATGCGATCGAAGAAGGGACGCGCAACCACCTGAGCCTCGAGACCGCGGCTTCGGCGCTGGCCGAATTCCAGCGCGCGATTGCCGCTGGATACGGAGACAGCGACCTTTCCGCGGTAATTGAAGCCAGACAAACACTCCGGACAAGCGCTCCGAGCCGGTGATTGGAATCGGAAACGGACCGTCGTGCACCAGGGAGTATCGTTCCACTCTGGCCTCTCCCTTATTCTTCCACCGAGGTAGAATCCGTGCGACCTCGCGACCACATTCGTCCGGGGCCAACGAAATGATTGCGTGATGGCTTGGAGGAGACTGGTTCATGGCTAGGAAGATTTCGCGCAGAGAGCTTTTCAAGGATGTGGGAGCGACGGGCGCAGCGACACTGCTGGGCGCTTATGCAGGTACCGCTCGGGGCGCGCAACAAACAAGCCAGCCATCTTCGTTGCAGCGGGCGCTCGCCCTGTCATCCAAGGAACTGCTCGCGCAACACGAGAACTATCAGGTCGAGGTCGCTTCCGGGCGGATGACTGTCAGGTTTGACAGACGCTACGGGTCCATTTCTTCGATCACGAGAAAAGACGATGAGTTTGGGACGAACTACATCGGCAATGAAACGAACACGCCGAACGTCGACCCGTCGGATTCCCGCTGGACCGGAGACGTGGTCAGCACGGTGTGGGAACTGCTGGGGGACTGGAAGCAATCTCACCTCGGACAGAATGACATCTTCAAGGTTTCCGGCAAATGGAAGCGTGAGTTAACGGGGAAATCTGCAGATATTCGCCGGGTGAGTCTCGAGAACAATGCGTTTCACGTGGCCTACGACGGCGATGCGAAAGACGACGAGGGCCTCCGCAGCTACCGCCTGAATTCCCTCTACCACATGGCAGAGGACAATTCACTGCTGTGGGACATCGAAATCGAAAACGTCACGAATAATGACCTGGAGATTGGAGAGCTCGGATTTCCACTGATGGTGAATGATGACTATGCCGAGCTCTATTTTGATCCGGGCCTCGAGGAAGCGCTCAGCACAATCAACAACGTAGATTTCGCCCGGACGCCCATACGGCAAAAGCTGATCCACGAGCAGAAAGTGTTCGTCCATCACTTTATCGCAGGGCACAGCTCTTACGCGCTGGTTCAGCGGCCGTTGGGCGATGCCCCATTTCTTCTGGTGCACCCGATGCTGGATACATCATTCGAGTGCGCGTACAAAGATCCGGAAGCGGCATTCCTTTCGCACGTAAATGGCTGGGCCGGGCCGGACATTCTGGCCGTGCACTCACGCGCCACGAAGGACTTGCGGCGCTGGGGAAAGAATCCGTGGGTGAACGGGCACACCTCGGCTGTACTCGGACCCGGTGAAAAGAAAAAATATCAAATCCGGTTTGCATTCA
This sequence comes from Candidatus Sulfotelmatobacter sp., assembly GCA_035945695.1. Taxonomy (GTDB): domain Bacteria; phylum Acidobacteriota; class Terriglobia; order Terriglobales; family Acidobacteriaceae; genus Sulfotelmatobacter. The sequence goes on from DASYZZ010000009.1 coordinate 69,781, forward strand.
TCGACAGCTATGAAGCGATTCGCGACGAACTATACAGGGCGGGAAACCTCGGCATCCGCGTGGTTCCTTCGATGGTTGTTCAGGAAAACACCGATGTGTTCGTCGAGCTCACATCGAAATCGCCGGTTGAGAAGATCGACTCCTTGTCGGACAACATCACCGTAAAGGACAGAAAAAGACTGGCGGATAAAACGCTGCTGACATTTTCGTTCCAGGGAAGAGGACAGAAGAGCGCGAAACTGCATTACGGCGAAGGGCGTTGGACAAACCTCCATTTTTATTGCATTGAGGACATCGAAAAGCTGCTGAAGGCGCGCAGCGAATTCATTGTGGACCGCCAGTTTTATCGGAATCCCGGCGATCCTTTTCACCGTTTTCATGGATTTCTTCCGTTCGATTACCGGATTGGCAGCACATTCCTCGACTCGGACGAGGTTTGGGAAGTCGGCGATAGTGATGAATCGGGATTCTCGGAGCCCTTGTTCCTCGCAGAAAAGAACGTCTATTCCCCGTCCAAGAAGGAAGTGGAGGTCCTCGAGACTTACGTCGCCGACTGCTTGTTCAAGTACATCCAGAATCCGGAAACCTATGAAGTCCGAGCATCGCTTTATTGGAAAGAAAGAACTCCATCGAGTCCCTGGGGGCATTGGACAAAGGAGCGATCGGAAGCGACGTTCCGCACCTACAACTACGTGCATCCCGCGAACATCTATCACGCGCTGTATCGGATCGGGAAACGGTACGGCCTCCTGACGCAGAAAAAGGCGGAGGATTATCTCCGGATGTCGTACCGCACCTGCATGAAATGGTTTTCGACTGGCCCGTGGAAGCACATCGGCCTGATGGAAGGCTCGAACGCCATTCACATCCTGCGCGACATCCGACAGGAGGGCTGGCGGCAGGAATACGACAACCTGCGGCAAGCGATGAAAGATTGCGACGCACAATTCGTCGAAGATCCGTATCCCTACAGTTCGGAACTGATCATCGATCAAACTGCCCACGAACAGGTTTATTTCTTCACGAAATTCTTCGGCGACACTGCGAAAAACAAGAAGACTGTCCAGGTCCTGAAGGCCTTGCGAGGCGGCAACCAGCCCGCGTGGTTCCGCTATGGCAACGACAAGCGGCGTGACGTTTGCTGTTGGTACAACGCTTCGCTGAACGGAATGGCTCTGCTTGATTCCTTCGAAAGTTCCGGAGACAGAGACGCGTTTCTCAAAGGCTACGCCGGGGTGATGAGCGTGATGCACAATGTGCTGCCCGATGGCATGGGATTCAACTTTTTCATTTGCACTCCAGGCATATTCGATCATGAGCCCCCGCGCACATTCGAGAGCGGAGAGGGGCTGTGGGGGTTCCTGAAATCGGCGAAGAGCTACATCATGAAGGACGATGCGTTTGGCCGGATCGGCTGCGGGTGCGCGATCGAGGAGTCGCGGGGGAGGATTGTCGTCACGCCCAGGGATGGTCTTCGAAAGAGAGTCCGGTTTGTGGAGGACAGGATTGATGTGGAGGCGACGCAGGGTGACATCAGCCGGCTGGTCTTCAGCACGTCTCCGTACGCGATTGAGCTCGAGATCGAGGATCCGACCGGAAACGTGAAGACCGCCGCGGTAACCGTTGCAGGGCTCCCGCAAGGGGAGTATCGGATTCGCTATGGACGAACTTCCAAGAACATCTCCTCTGATGGAACGTTGACGGTCAGCGCCCCGATGGCGGGTGCACACCATTTGAGAATTGAGAAGGTGTGAGAGGGGGCCCGCTGACTGCTTCCGGCTTCGTTCTTGCCGACGAATCGGAAGTTGTCCGAGCCAGATCCTGGAGCAATCGGATTCAAGCCTCGATTTCCGGCGGCTCGGCGTATGATGATGGGAAGACGAAATCAGGGGGTGGCCCGTGGAAAAGCTCCTGGGCTGGCTCTGGCAAGACCTTCGGTTTGCGGTCCGCAGTCTGAATAAGGACCGCCGCTTCACGCTGCTGGCGGTCTTAGCGCTGGCACTGGGAATCGGTTCTGTAACCGTTATTTTCAGCGCCGTTTACGGCGTGGTCCTCGACACTTTCCCTTACGCGCATTACGACCGCATGGTCAGTTTTTCCATTGACCCGATCGGGCAAGCATCGGGCAACGGTCGCGAAATGCTCTCGATTCCCGAATTTCTCGACTTTCGCGAACAGAATCACGTCTTCGTGGATATGGAAGGCGGGACCGGCATTCCGGCGCTCCATTGGCTGCACGACGGCCAAACCACGCAGTGGACCGATACCATGGAGACCGCCAACGGCTATCAGTTCCTGGGCGTGAAACCGCTGCTTGGGCGGTTGATCACGCCGGACGACACCAAGCCCGATGCCCAGCCGGTTTTCATGATGACGTACAAAGTGTGGACCGATCAGTTCCAGCGTGACCCGCACATTCTCGGAAAACTTTTCGATCTGAATGGGACGCCTTACAAGCTGATCGCCATCATGCCGCCGCGCTTCCGACCGGGATGGACGGATATTTTTCTCGCTTTCCCGATGGATCGCAGCCTCATCGCCAACGACCCGAACCTGAAGGACGCCTATCTCTGGCCGCTCGGGATGCTGAAGCCGGGCGCGACGATTCCGCAAGCGGCCGCCGATCTGGACCTTGTAGCTCACCGGCTGGCGAAAGTCTATCCAGACAATTATCCGAAGCAGTTCCGGGTGACGGCACGCTCGTTCCAGGAACGCGTGACGCCGATGTTCACCCATATTCTTCCTCCGCTGCTGGGCGCGGTGTTGCTGCTGCTCCTGATCGCGTGCACCAACGTCTCAAACCTGCTCCTTTCCCGCGCCACAGCCCGCGACCGCGAAATTGCTGTGCGCACGTCTCTGGGCGCGACGCGCTGGCGCGTGATCCGACAATTGCTCGTCGAAAGCTTTGTTCTCGCCGCTCTGGGCTGCGCCGCAGGATGCTTCTTCGCTTACCTGGGGATCAAGGAATTCGTTCCGCTCATCCCGTATGACAGCTTTCCGCAAGAATCCGTGATCGAGCTGAATTGGATCGTTCTGCTCTCGGCCATGGCGCTCGCATTCCTTGCCACAATTCTCTGCGGACTCGTTCCGGCGATTCATGCCGTCGCCGGGCCGCTCCAACCCCGTCTTTCCGGCTCCGGGACCGGCCCGGCTGCCGGCCTGCGCCATGGCACACTCCGGTCCGCGCTCGTGGTCGTCGAAATCGGGCTTGCGGTCATCCTCCTCACCGGCGCCGGACTCATGCTCCGCACCTTCTTTGGCATGACTCATCAAAACCTCGGCTACGATCCAAAAACGGTTCTCACCGTTTCCCTTGCTCTGCCCCCGAGCCAGTACCAAAAGCCCTCGGACCGGCTCGCCTTCTTTGACGAATTGAACCGACGCCTGCGCGGCATTTCCGGTGTCCTTCAGCTGACAGAAGAAGGCTCTGGCTACGGCCAGGTGAAAGTGACGGGCGCCGTCTCGCACTCCGAGTCCTGGCAAACGGCGATAAGCTTTACGGGCCCGGACCAGTTTCAGATTTTCGGCCAGCACCTTCTTCAAGGACGCGCCCTCTCCGCCGAAGATGTGTTCGCCAAGAGAAATGTAGCCGTGGTCAACGAAGCCTTCGCGCGCAAGTTTCTTCCTGCTTCTGGCTCGATCGGCAAAGAATTGGATTTTCCTGATTACGATAACTATGTCCAGCAGCTATCCAGCGGTCAGGCTGGAACTTCTTCCCGGGCCAAGACGAAGCCGCCGGACAGCAATTACTTCCAGATCGTGGGCGTTGTTTCCGATGTGCTCGTTCCCGCCCAAATGCAGGCAAATCCTCAAGCGTACATCCCGTGGTCGGTTTTACCGGAAACCGTGCAGGAACTCGATGTACACACCGCCGGCAATGCCGATCGGTTTTCAGCCGCGGCCTCCCAGCAAATCTGGGCGATGAACCGTGACATAGACCTGGGAGATTCCCGCAGCGGCGCGGTTGGTTCGCAGGCCGACACGTTCGCCAAATACTGGTACGCGGAGCCGGAATTCGAATTTGTAATGGTTTCCACCTTCGGATCGGTGGGCCTGCTATTGGTGATGATCGGTGTTTACAGCGTCATGGCCTACAACGTCTCGCTGCAAACACACGAAATCGGCATTCGCATGGCGCTCGGGGCGCAGCGCGCAGACGTCCTCCGCTCGGTGCTGCGGAGAGGAATGATTCTGATGGGCTGCGGCATCGCGGTCGGAATCTTCGGCGCGTGGGGCGCAACACGCCTGATTCGCAATCAGCTCTGGCAAGTGAAACCAACCGATCCCTGGACGTATGCCAGCGCGGTCCTGATCGTCATCCTTACGGGCGCGCTCGCCTGCCTCATTCCCGCGCAGCGCGCGACAAAGGTGGACCCGCTCACTGCATTGCGTTACGAGTGAGCCATCGTCCCTACCGGACGACAACGAAGGATGAAAATGGTGTCGAGATGGCGTAGCGTTGGGGAGCCGTTACTCTCGGGCGAAGAGGCTGATCCCGCACACGAGTATGGCCGGGCGGTGGGAAGCACAACAAATAATCGCCTCAGGAAGTTGCGGAGAGCACGCATAGGAGATTTTAGCTTTCGGAACCTCGGCCATCGCGACACAACGGAAACGGGCCCAAACCCAACTCTGTTCAGGACGTATGCCTCCGTGAGCAAGGCAGCGGCCCAAACCGCAGGCTGCTCCATTGGCTTTGGAATTAGGTCGCTTGCCTGCTCGAACATGTATACCCGGTGTGGTAACAGCAATGGCGAAGAAAACTGCACCGGGCCAGGATAAATGCGCAATCTCGATCTGGTAACGTTGGGGAATCTTTTCCAAGGTGCGAGGACTCTGTTCGATAGAATTTTGTAGGGAGCGTCCGCCCTGGAGCATAACGTAAAGCGGAATCTGCTGTTGCGCTTGCTCGCTGCGACGTGTCTTCTCGAAGCAGCAGCGGGTTTGTACGGGATTTGTCATCCCCTGTTCGTCTATAAATATAGCTATCCGTGGCGCTTACTCTTGCATAACTCTCCGCAGTCTCGCCTTTTGTTCTACTGCATGATCTTGGCCAACATCGCTTTTGTGGGAATGCTTGTGTGCTCGGCTTCGCTTTTGTTGGGCCATAATCGGAAGGGACCTAGATTCTTGGCATGGACCTTGTGTGCAGAGATTATCTATGCAATGGCCATTTTTGCTTCGAGCGTCCTTTTCGGAATGGCTCGCGTGATAGGATCGAAAACTCACTACGATATAGTGATCATGACGGCAGCCACACTCGGAAATGCTGCGTTGCTAGTTCAGACGTGGACTGCCTTTCCAGTAATTGCCGGCGTGTTGATTCGACTGGGGTATCGTTCTCTCCGTTCCGCCTCACGCCTCAGTGGCTGAGCGATAGGCGCAGACGCAAACAGAAACCACCGCGCACACCAGTCCACAATCGGTCAGACGCGTCTATCGCTGAATCGCGGTCAAATTCCGTCATAGCGGGAATACCCGCGCTTAGCCCAATAGTCCGCTGGCTCGTGCTTTCCATAGGTAATCCTTGTAATCGCCTTGATGTTCTTCAGTCCCAGTTTCACTGGAACAAGCAGTCGAAGCGGAGCGCCGTGCTCCACTGTGAGAGGCTTTCCGTTAAGGTGGGTGGCGAGCAGAGTTTGCGGATGACGAGCGGTCGACAGATCGAGCGACACGAAATATGGATCGGGATTTCCGTAGGGACCGAGATTAACCGACGATTCGATTCGCGCCCATTTCGCCTGGGACACCGGCGGATACGCACTCAGCAAATCATCAAACCTAAGTCCGGCCCACCACGCAATCGCGCTCCAACCTTCGACGCACACCAGCCGTGTGATTTGCTCATGCACCCGAAAGGATCCGAGCAAGTTGCGGATGTCCAAAGAAACGCTTAAGCCGGAGGCGAGCCCGTCGAGAGTCAAACGCCACCCTGGAATGTAGCTGGGGTCAGGAGTAGCTCCGTTGTAATTGTTCTTGAGCGGGGTAATCTGCGATTTGGCGTAGGTCGGCACCAACCGATTTCTTGAGTACAGGGCCTCTGCAACGTCGTCGTCGATGCGCAGGGCTCTGTTGAGAAGCCATTCCTTTTTTGACCAGTCTTTGTTTCCGTGAATGACGCCCAGGCGTTCGAGTGTAGTCTGGGGCAAGAGAGAGCTGCCGCCCACCAGCGTCGCGATCGCGCCCATTCCGAAGAGCAGAACATCGCGGCGAGTCCAGTGAGGTAACGCCTGTGGAGCCACTTCGATCGCTTGCGGAGGTCGTTCCTGGAAGAAGCTTGCGGCCTTTGTAAGGGACAGGGATTCAGCCGAGGAAGTATCGTCCGCCTCCGGCACGGAGTGTTTGTCTCCGGGATTCATTGTTCCAACCCCTCCGATCTTCCCGTCCGCGTCGACCATCCTACGATCATGCTGCGAAGCGTGTCCCACCCATCAGCGAGAACCAGAATCACGTGAGGCACGACAAAGAGGATGAAAATCCACATCAGCCAGAAGTGCCAGATGCGCGCCTTGTCATAACCGCCGAAGATCGCAGCCAGCCAGTAGAGCTGCACGGGTTTGTGAATCGCCCAGCCTGTGAGGATGGATAGGAGCCCGGCGACCGGCACGGAAAAATAAGCGACGCGTTGAAGTGCATTGTATTTTGTGTTGAAGCGAGGATGCATCCAAGAGCGGCGCGCTAACTTGGCGAGGGGAGCTCCCAGATAGTAGCGAAACATCTTGAGCGCATCGCGCAGGTCGGTCGGGCGGGGCAAGAGAGCGCGCCAGCCTCCGCCCATGGCCAACCCTATAACGAAGACGAGACCGTTCAGCATGAACAGATAAGCACAGAGCCAATGAAGGCGCAGAGCTACGGCGAGCATCCCCGGACCGAGGCTTATGTGGTTGTAGACCCAGTCAGGAGGACTGCTGCATGGGTGCAGCCCTGGTAGATGCGCGCATATCCAGATACCGACGTCCGCAAGCGGATCGAAATTCCCGGTCACTGGATCTGGTTTGTGCTGGTAGACCGGAGATGCCCAATAAATCGACACGCCACTCAGGATGAGGCCCAGAAGGATTGGCGCGTTGAACCAGTGGCTGAACCGCACTAGCAAGTGGTGCCTGCGAGCTACAACCACGCCGGCGGCTTGAGACTCCGGCGCGCTTGTAGCGATCTGTTCGTTAGCGAGTTGCATGGAATGCGGCACAGGTACTCTCCACGCTATTTTCGAGCGGTCATGCCATTTGACGGCGCTGGCGCAAAGTGAGCGCGGCCATCCTCGATCAGCCATTTATCGCCGTGGCGTGCGGCCACGTAGAAAAAGTTGATGGGTATCACGGGGATGATCGTCGCATCCGGACCGTTGACGTTGTGGACGGTAAGCAGGGCGTCGACGACGGCGATGTCGGGCTTGATGAAGCGGACCCGGTAGTTGGAGAACGCCGCTTGCGTCGTCCCGGTGACGGCTTGCTGCGCTTCGGGGCCGAAGTCCTTCACCATGGCGAGGTGCCCTTGAAGAAAGTCACCCGTCGGCGTCACGAAGGTTCCATTTTCGGCGAATATGGACGCTCGGAGTTCGGCATTCTTCTGAACGAAAGCCTTAGCAAAGGTGTCTCCGAGTGCGCGGACGGCGGCTTCGTCTCGAGACTGGCCGACACTCGTGGAGCCTGTCACGCCGATCGAGAGCGTGCATGCGACAAGTGCTAAGCCGAGGTGCTGCGTCAGGCCTCGGAGCGTTGACTTAGGCCTGTGAGTCGCCGACTGGTTGGTGCGAGTTGCGATTAAACCAGCTTGGTACGTTTCTAAGATTTTCATTTCTTTCTCCTTAATGATTTTCATTTCCTTTCTCCTTCATTGTCATTGCTTGAAAACCAGAAACCGCAATTTTTACCAGTTACAAGCCGACACTCGCTTACTTCGGCAGCTCCGTCCCCGCCTGCTCCGCTGCCATGTACGCTGCGTACCAGTCCGGCCAATTTGCGTCGGGCTGCCCGTTGCGCTTCTCGTGCTCGCCGTGGGCGGCTGCCGCGCGCCGCATCGCGTTTGCCAGATCGCTGGCAGATCTAAAGGTCGTCATCGCGGGCTCGACGCGGCCGGGCGCCCGTACTGTGACCTCCTGGACGATCCACGTGTTACCGTCGGGATCATTGAAGGAGAAAAACGACCCATAGCTCGTGCGCTTGGGATCGGGGCCGGGAAGCCGTGCCTCCGGGGGGAACGCCGCGCCGTGCCACATCTCACTCACGTCGACGCCACGGCGGAGGAGTTCGTCGTGAGCCGCTTCGATGTCGGAGACAATCAGCGCCGCTCCGGCCGAGCCGGGCGCTGCCGCAGTTAGTCCGTTGCCGAAGGTAACCGAGCACCCTGAGCCGGGGGGCGTGAACTGCACGATGCGAACGTTCTTTGCCGGGGCGTCATCCGCATCGAGCCTCCAACCCAAGAGTTGGTAGAACTGCTTGGATCGCTCGACGTCGGACACAGAGATGACGCCGACCTCGAGGTTCATGGCGACTCTCCTTGCACCGGCCTCGTACTTCTGTTGTTTCGTGCTGATGCCTGGTTGACTCATGTGATTCTCCTTTTCCTCGTGAAATTGGGATTTGGCACTCACCCCTTTAAGGGTGTGCTTGCAAGGACCTCCACTTTTTCAATCTGCGGGGGGACCGCGAGCAATTCCTTGGCTCGCGCTCCCAATGCCTTCGCGATCTCGCCAGTCAAGTGGGCGTTGCGGCTTCCTTCATTGGCAAAGGTGTCGAAGATGCCGAACTTCCCCGGGCCGAGCTTGATCGCGTACCACTTCAACGTTCCCTTTTCATCGAGCGCGAGCGGCTGAACTGACTTCAGAAATGCCTCGGCATCGGCTTCCTTGCCTGGACGTGCTTCCAGCGTGACTAACAATCCGATTGCTTCCATTGCATTGCCTCCTGTGTTGAGTGCGTTCCGGCGATTGAACCTGGCTTTTTGAGTTCCCGCCGCATCCCCAGATCCCGATGTTGCGTTTCCTCGATAGCGCGAGATAGATCATCTTTCTCCTTCAATCTGGATCATTGGCCCACGGCTCTCGCTGCAGCTTGCTCGATTAAGTCTGCGACTGCTTTCGGGTGAGAAAGCATTGGCAGGTGACTGGAGGGAACAGTGATCGAGGTAGCCTTCATTGCCGCCGCTTCGGCCTTCTCAAGCTCCGGAGGAACAGCGCGGTCGTTGCTCGCAATCACCCACCAAGATGGCTTGGTCTTCCACGCGGCCGTCGTGACTGTGGCTTCGAAAACAGCCGCTGCTGTAGAACCCTGTGTCGCCGTCAAGAGCTGCTTCTCCTTCTCCGGTAGATCCTGGGCAAAATCTTCAGCGATTCCCTTTGGGGTCACCGTAAGAAAACCTCCAGCATCCTCCCGGACTTCGCTGAATAGCGGAGCCGCCGGAAACGCTTTGCTGATCGAAGCAGCGGACTCACCATCCGACGGCGCGAGCGCAGCCACATAAACCAAGCCGACTACCTTTGGATCGTTTCCTGCCTCCGTGATAACCACTCCACCGTAGGAGTGGCCCACTAGCAGTACAGGGCCATCCTGCAATGCGATGGCGCGCTTGGTGGCGGCAACGTCGTCAGCCAGCGAGGTCAATGGATTCTGCACGGCGACGACATGCAATCCTTCGGCTTGAAGCAGTGGAATGACCTTGGACCAACTGGATCCATCGGCCCATGCACCGTGAACGATGACGATGTTTCGGACCCCCTGAGGGAGGGTTGCCCGAGCGACCGCTCCTGTGTGAGACACCGCAGTCAGTAGGAGTCCTGTAATTGCAATCCAAGCAGTTCGGTAAGTGTGCGAAGGTGTCATACTTTTCTCCTGTCGAGCAGGTCGTGCACGGCACTCGATTCAGAACGGATAATCATGTGTACCGTCCGTCTCTGGACAAGCTATCTGTGTGGCGGTTTTCGAGGAACCTCAGAAACCACAGAATTCGACCTGGATTTTTCTGCAGGGTTGGAACAGGAGGCAGTACTTATTGGGGTCAACATACAGCTGGATCAATCGGTGTGAAATGTCCGTTTGTTGAAACGCGCGTTCTTGATCTTGTTGAGAAGAGTCACACGTGATTTTCCGAAGACAATGCTTCCGGGAACGACGATTTTAACCTCAGTCCCACAATCGGCGGAGCTGACAATAGTGAGTTTGCCGCCGATGCGAGCAGCTCGCTCGCGCATTCCCGGGAGACCAAAGTGACCGTTCCTACCCTGATCTGCGACTGTGGGATCGATGCCAACGCCATTGTCAGTCACGCACACCGCCAGGTCCCTCCCATAGGACAAGCTGATTTCCAGTCGGCTACCGTTCGAGTGCATATAGGCGTTGCGGATGGCCTCATAGCCAATTCGGTAAATTTCGTCGCGTGCGACTGGATGTATCTTCTTCGAATGGCCCGTTACAGAGAAAGAGACCTCCATGCGGCTTTGCATGCGACTCTCTCCCGTCGCTCTCTTGAGCGCTTCGGCAAGGTCGTTCGTCTGCGTGGTTGAGGTACGCAGCGAATTCAGAGCGGCTCTCCCTTCGTGAATAGCCCGCTCAAGCCAAGCCGAAAGCTGTTCCGTCGCTTTTCGCATATGGACAGGATCGGACGATTTTTCCAGCGCGTCATCGGCAACCAGCTTGCTGGCTTGAAGAGTTTGGAGGAAGGTGTCATGGAGTTCCCGCGCCATGCGCATCCGCTCCGCCAGTCGTTCACTGAAGCGAGCGGTAAGCGACTTTTGCATTTGCCGCATCCGCAGCCTGAAGAAAGTCCATAGGAGAACGAGCCCGCTGAAAACGCACGAAACTAGAAACCATCTGGTCTGAAACCATGCGGGGGCGATGCTGAAGTCCAGGGTTGCGCCGGTGTCATTCCAGATCCCATCGTTATTGCAAGCGATCACGCGGAAGCGATACGGTCCCGGGCGCAGGTCGTTGTAAAATGCCTCGCGCCGCGTTCCGGGGTCATGCCAGCCAGCATCGTGACCTTCCAGCATGTAACGAAAAAGAACCTTTTGAGGCACAACGTAGCTGAGAGCTGTGTAGTCAATTTCAAGATCGCGTGTCAACGGTGGAAGACGAATTGCTGATCCCGGTGCGTAGGTCTTGTGGTCGGCAACCAGGGTAGCAATCTCAACCGGGGGCGGAACGGTATTCTCTGGCAAGTGCGCTGGATCGATCACTTGTACCACACTGCCGTTCTCAAACCACAGTCGCCCATCGGGCGTTTTCGTGCTGTTATTGAACCAGCCGTAGCCAGGCTGCACCCCGTCGAACGCATCGAACACTCTCAGCTTCAGTTTGCGGTCGGATTGTTCCCACCATAGCTGCATCTGGTCACTCCCGATCTCAAGGAGGCCGCACTGTGCATAGAGCCATAAGTCTCCCGCATCGTCGGAAATGAGCCCGTTGACCTCGTTGCACGGCAGACCATTACGCATGTTCAATATCTGTTTTTGTCCATCTTTCCACGCGACAACACCAAATCCAGTTGCTCCGAGCACGGAGCCGTCGGACGCCACCATGATGGCGTTAACTTGAGATTTCGGGTGGTCGCCGAAGATGAATGTGTTGATTTGGCCGTCGCGATAATGCGCCAAATCACCCGTCATCAGACCTAACCAGATTCCACCTCGCGGATCGGCCACGATCTTTCGCGCCAGGGGAACGGCAGGCGGCGGAAACTCCTTTCGCACCTTGAGGTCCTTGATTAGAAGAAGGCCTCCAACTGGTTGTCCGTTTTGACCACCGTTTTCAACCCAGATGCTATGATCCTTATCCTCAGTGATCCCAACTCCCCACCCGGGATCACTGCCGTCCTGGTTCGTGATCGCAAGGAACCGTCCTTGCTCATAGACGAAGAGCTTCTGTCTCATCGCTGCCCACAAGCGGCCGGCATGGTCAATAAAAGTTGCCTCGACCTGGTCTCCTGGCAGTTCTTTCCCCGGCTCGGAAGATACGCCATCGGGGCCCAGAAGTTCGAGATGCTCGGCTCCGATCCAGACGCTGCCGTCGCGTGCCGCGGCCACCGATTCTACCTGGTCGGTATGCAATCCTTCGAGTTTCGAAATGCTTTTTACGCTCAGGTCACGAAACATCTCAATTCCATGCGGTGTCACAACCCAAATGTTTCCTTCGCGATCCTCAAAAATGCCGCTTCTGTCTGTTACAAAGTCACTCAATAAACCCTCGGCGGTTCCATAGTGATCCACATCCGTACCGCGAATTCTGTAAAGACCCTGACCATTGGTCCCGACCCAGAGATTCCCTTGACGATCTTTCAGCAGATCAGTCACCTCGATCGTCTCGCCATTCAATTTTGGTGCGACGAACGGTCTCAGAGTGCCATCTATCAGGCGCTGCAAACCACCCCCTCGACCCGCGTGTCCTATTCCGACCCAGGCAGAGCCATCGGACTCAGGCAGGACGATTCTTACCGCCGGTTTATGAACACTTGCGATGGCTTGGGGGCGGGCCCCAGGCCGCCACTTCATAAGGCCTTTGTCGTCTTGCAGCCAGAGATCGTCAGAGGGGGGTTGCGTGGCGAGGAGAAAAACGCGATCAAGTCCCTCCTTGCTTCCGTAACAGTGAACTCCGGTTTCAAGGGCCTCGCAAAGCAAAGGTGCCCGATCGCTGGGCCGAAGTTCCATGAACCAGATCCTCCCTTCCCTGTCTTCAAGGAAGTTTCCGGTGCGCCAGCCTTGATTCTTCTGGAACACAATGAGGCGATCTTTGACTAGGCGCGCCAAGCCACTAAACGTCCCAATCCACAGGCTTCCATCTCGTGCGCTGAGCAGATTAACGATATACGAGGAAGGCAACTCTTCACGGGACGGGGAGTGCCATCGAACAAAACGCACGCCATCGAATCGGTAGAGCCCTGCAACGGTTCCCACCCAAATGTAGCCGTCGGTGGTCTGCGTGATGCTGGTCGGTGTAGCTCCCCCGAAGTACCCGTCTTGCACTCGCCAAACAGTGTGGCCGTATTGCGAGATGTGGCTTGTAGGGTCGAGCGCAGCGCATTTCTCGCGGCAACAGAGGACGAGAATTGCCAGAAGCACGGAGATGCGCGCGATGCGAGAACTCTTTGGGTTCTTGACGACAGCCTTCACAGTTCGCGGAGGCATTTTTCTCTTGTTACCGCATAAGGGGACAGACCTGCCGAGGTTCATCAACCAGGAAACCATCGAAAGGCATTCGAACTTCCGCCGACAGTCAAGACATCCACCATGTGAATTCGCTGTGCCGGTATACGCTACCGCGTGCGTTGTGTTCGCGATACATCAGGATCGACAGTGGTCACCCTGCAGTTTTCTACAGGCAACCTGTCCTCGTTTACGTTCAATTGTCAGACCTGTAGGAGACCCCTGCGGAGGGCAATCGTTACCGCGTGCGTCCGATCATTCGCTCCGAGCTTGTCCACCAGATTCTTGATATGGAAATTGACGGTCGTCTCCGCAATCGCCAACTGGTCTGCAATCTGTTTGTTGCGATAGCCGTCTCGAATCAGCCGGAGAACTTCGATCTCCCGACCGGTAAGATCGTCATCCCCCAGATGCTCAGCAAGGCGAGCGGCTACTTCTGGAGGCACGCGCCGATTTCCGGCATGGACCGATCGGATCACACCGAGCAGTTCGTTCTTCGGCATGCTCTTGAGGATATAGCCGGAGGCACCGGATCGCAGCGCCCGTTGAATCTCGCCGTCCCCGTCTGAAGTCGTCAAAATAATGACGCGCGCCTGTGGAAACTCACCGCGAATGGCAACGAGCGCGTCAATGCCGTTAGTGCCCGGCAGACGGAGATCCATCAGAGTGATGTCCGGTCGATGACGGCGGAATTCTTCCAGAGCTTCTACACCGTTGGTTGCCTGGGCAACGAGCAACATATCTGGCTGGGACCCAATGATCGTGCTGAGGCCCTCGCGGAAAACCGGATGGTCCTCAACGCTCAGAATGCGAATCGGCTTGGGGGCAGCCATCGCCATTCTCCCAATCCCTGCGTCGATTGTACTGCACTGGCTGTCCAGGATGTCGGTGTTTCTTCTGGAATTAACAGGCTACGATTGCCTGGGGAGTGTTCGCGGATTGCAGCACGCCGTAGAACGCGAATCGGCGGACTCCTCGCCGCACGAGGGTCTTTCGGCACTGGCAGATCGCAAAGTGGAAATGATCCAAACTGCTTCGCCGAGAGCCATGCGGACCTCCCGGAGCGGCCGCGCAACTCGGGATACCACGCTAGACACGGGAATCGAAGATCCGGCGGGTGGGCATCGATGAGTACGGGCACAGGCGAGCTACTTCTAAATCGCGGCGAACCGTCGCTCCCTGCAGCGGCTTCCAAGTTGTATTCTCGAAGTTTTTTCGGTCAACTGACTCCACCACTCCGCCGGACGATCGGCTGTTTGTCGTGGGCCAGTCGACTGTGCACGAAACCGCTATTCGTGCTCTAAGCACTGACGCCGGACGCGTGAGTCTGTCGCTCGGCGACGTTGACTTGACTCCGTGCACGCCCTAACATCTTCGCAATCTCCCATGATTGGCAAAACGATTTCGCACTACCGGGTAATCTCCAAGGTGGGTGCTGGCGGAATGGGTGTGGTGTACAAAGCCGAGGACACACGGCTGCACCGCACCGTGGCGCTTAAGTTTCTCCCTGCCGATGTGGGTGCTGACTCCGCATCAGTGCAGCGTTTCTATCGCGAGGCGCAGGCCGCGTCGGCGCTGAACCACCCGAATATCTGCACCATCTACGATGTTGGCGAACAGGACGGACAGAACTTCATCGCGATGGAGTTTCTCGAGGGGCAAACGCTGAAGGAACGGATTCACGGCAAGCCGCTGCCGCTCGGCGAGACGCTGGAACTCACGATTGAGATCGCCGATGCTTTGAGCGCGGCGCACAGCAAAGGAATCGTTCACCGCGACCTGAAGCCGTCCAACATCATGGTGACCTCCAGCGGCCTGGTGAAGCTGCTCGATTTCGGGCTGGCCAAACTGATCGAGCCCGAGGCGGACGATTCGGGGCCGACGCGCTCGGCGGTGACGGAAATCGGAACGATCGTGGGGACTGCGGCGTATATGTCCCCGGAGCAGGCCGAAGGCAAGAAGCTGGATGCGCGCTCGGACACTTTTTCATTCGGCGCGGTGCTCTACGAAATGGTCACGGGCCGGCGCGCGTTCGCCGGCGAGTCCACGGCGGCGACGCTTGGCGCGATCCTGCACCGGGAGCCGAAGCCGATTGGCGAGATTCGCGGAGAGGTTCCGCCGGAACTTGAAAAGCTGATCATGCGCTGTTTGCGCAAAGACCTCCAGCGGCGGGCCCAGCACATGGCGGATATCAAGATTGCGCTGGAGGATTTGAAGGAAGAGTCCGCGAGCGGGAAGCTGCCAGCGCTGGAGCGCTCGCGCACGCGCCTCCCCTGGTGGGCCGTCGCCACGTTGATCCTTGTTGTGCTGGGGACGGCAGCCGGCGCGTTCCTCTGGCTGCGGAATCCGAGCGAGCCCCTCGACGGCTCCAAATGGACACCGATCACCAATCTCCCTGACGCGGTCAGCCAGCCCGCGCTCTCGAGCGACGGGCACATGGTCGCTTTCGTGCGCGGGCCAGAGACTTTCATCACGCACGGTCAGATCTACGTCAAGCTGCTGCCCAACGGCAACCCTCGGCAGCTTACCAACGACGACCTGGACAAAGACTTCCCGACGTTTTCGCCCGATGGTTCTGAAGTGGACTACACGGTGATCGACAAGGATTTCAACTGGGATACCTATGCCGTGCCGGTGATGGGCGGGACTCCGCGGCGGCTGCTGCCCAACGCCTCCGGTCTGACCTGGGTCGGACCTCAACGCGCGCTATTCTCCGAGATCAAGACGAGTCCGCACATGGGCATCGTGGTAGCCGACAGCAATCGGGCCAACGAGCGCGACGTTTACCTGCCCGCCACGGAGCGTGGCATGGCCCATCATTCGGCAATGTCGCCGGACGGCAAGTGGGTGCTGGTGGTCGAGATGGACAACTCCGGCTGGACGCGTTGCCGCTTGGTTCCTTTCAGCGGCAGTGACGCAGGCCGTCCGGTCGGTCCCGCAGGCCGATGCGTGGATGCCGACTGGTCTCCAACGGGCAAGTGGATGTACTTCGCCGCCAATACCGGCCAGGGCTTCCATCTGTGGCGCGAGCGCTTTCCCGATGGCGAGGCCGAGCAGATCACGTTCGGTCCCACACAAGAGTACGGTATCGCCATGGATGCAACGGGAAAATCTCTGATCACGGCAGCGGGGAGCGAAGAAAGCACTGTTTGGATACACGACGAAAAAGGCGACCGTCAAATCACCTCAGAGGGATCGGCCTCCCACATGGTCTTTAGCCGAGACGGCAAAAAACTGTTCTTCCTGCGGGTGACGAACAGCGTCGAGGGGTCGTTTGGGACTGGAGAGCTGCAAGTGGCCGATCTGTCCACGGGTGAGGTGACGCCGGTAAACCCGGGCGCGCTGAGCGGCCCGTTTGATGTCTCGCCGGATGGAACGCAGGTGGCCGCGACCGTGTACGACGAGAAACAAGCACCGCATATCTGGCTGATCCCAGTGGACCATTCGGCGCCGCCCAAACA
Organism: Candidatus Sulfotelmatobacter sp.; assembly: GCA_035945695.1. Classification (GTDB taxonomy): domain Bacteria; phylum Acidobacteriota; class Terriglobia; order Terriglobales; family Acidobacteriaceae; genus Sulfotelmatobacter. The sequence goes on from DASYZZ010000009.1 coordinate 86,377, forward strand.
GCTGGTTGCGGAGGAAGCCGACGAGCCTCTATTCGCCCCGGATGGCGCCATCTACTTTAGAACGCGCGTCGCAGACCTCAATTCTTATTATCGCTATAGCCGCGACGGAACGCGGCAGAAGCTTCCCTTCTCCGGCATCAACGAAGTACTGGACATCTCTCCGGACGGGCACTGGGCGTGGGGCTGGGGTCGGACTCCCGGCGATCCGGGTCACTCAGTGGACTTCATTATCAACGTGCAGAGTGGCCGCAACATCCGGCTACAACGCGGCGACCTGTTCGTCCCTGTGGGAAGCTCGTGGTCGCGGGACGGCCGGAGTTTCAGCCTGACGAGCGTTAGCCGGTCCGACGCGGCCATGGAAGACCTGAAGACCTACATCGTGCCGCTCAGTGCAGGGAATCAGCTGCCGAGCATACCCGTCGGCGGATTCGACGAGCAAAGCTTAGCGAAATCGGGCGCACGGGTGATCGAAGGCGTCGCCATCTTGGGAGCGGATGCTCGGGTCTATGCCCTCGTGCGGCTCACCGAGCATCGCAACCTGTTTCGCGTACCCCTGCCTTAGTCCAGCGCGCGGATTGCTGCAGCACAGCGTTGAGCCTGCGCGGGCCGACGTGGAAGTTTCTGCAGCTCAGCCCAATCTTTGGCGCTCATTTTGTTTTTCCGAGCGAGCTTCCCGGCGGCATTGCGGACGGCGGCGCTCCTGTCCTTGTTCTTGCCTTCCACCCCACTTACCGCCAGGCGTTCGATTGGAGTTGCGAAGGTCTCGGAGAATGGAAAGACCGTCCCGCGCGGGTTGTTCGCTTCAGCCGGAAGCCGGACCGCCCCACCGTATGGTCCAGCGCCGCCGCCATCATTTATAGCCCCGTTTTCGGAGTATTTCTGCCAGCTTCGAGCATGACTGGGACAAAGTCGCCGATCTCTGATTGTGGGCAGGACGATCCACCTCCCTGCTCGCAATCCGCTAATCGACGATTCCAAGCACAACACTTCCCATACGCTGCCAGTGTGCAGTTCCATTTCAAGGAGCTGCCGGCCCTCGCTACGGGAATCGCAGGGTATCTTTGGGGCGGAGCCATTTTGAACGAATCTCGGGCCTTGCTCCTGCGCTGTCCTGAGCAGCTGCCTGCCATTGGGTTCAGAACACGCCGCCGTCATGGTAACAGTAGCCATTACCACAAGAATGATCGGGTGATTGTAGGTTAGCGAAGGGGATTTGTTCGAGCACCTAACGAAATGACGGGCAATTAGTAAATGCGTGATCGCGCGCAACCCTTACTTCTGAAACCGCACGAGTTGTTCCCTTTTGAGAAAGTAATTTAATGCCACCATGGCTGCCGCGCAGAACATGAGAGCGAATATGCTCGCTTCGGGCCTGCGCTGCCTCGTGTGAGAGCTAGGCCGTGGCTCTGCCCGCTGCAGTTTCGTCGACACTCCGGTCCAACGAAAGAGGAGAAAACTGCGGTTAGGTTCGCGACCGAGCCTTGGCTTGGTTCTCGAAGATTCGCATCACTGCCCGCCTGCCCGGCTCGCGATTTCCTGTGATCAAGAACGTCAAGACGGCTCCCTGGAATACTTGCAGCACATCTTCGACGACCGCCCGATCAGGTAAAAATCGCATAAGGAGCTCGATCCACAGCCTTTGCTGTTCTCGATAAAACATCTCCGAGCGTTTTGAACCCGACCAGGCGCGCTTGGATAGATCCATAACGAGCAAGAGTACGCCTCTCGATTGAGGAGCGGTCGTGCGGTCCCAAAGAGCAGTCATGACTGCCTTAGCCGTGGCTCCCGGCGGAAAAGCCGCGGGAACAAATTGGGCGCGTAGGCGGTTTTCAAGGCGCGTAATCGCCTGTTCCTCGATGTTGTCGCGCCCGCCGAAATAATGAACGAGCATGCGTTTGCTGCTTCCGGCTTTCCGAGCCAATTGGTCGAGGCTTAAGTCGAGGGTTCCCGCTTCCACAAACGCTGCCAGGCACCGATCGAGTAGCGCGTCTAAATCTGGTCTTCTCCGAAGGCGCACCTTGCCCCTATCTGTACCGTATGGTACATTACATGTACCGCGAGGTACATGAGCAGTTCATTCTAGCACGTGAGGAGTTTGCATGAAGATCCGAGAATGCATCCTGCTGTTTTCGCTTGGGCTGGCCATCTGGATTTTGGGAACCATCCACTACGCCTATTCCGGTCATCGCGTTTTAGAGACGACACCGATACGATATTGGATCAGTTTTGCTGTTTCTCCCATCGTCTCGGCCGTCCTCTGCATCTTCATTCTCCGCTGGCGTCACATCGCTCCGTCCGATTGGGCCGTCGCCATGCTCCTTCTCGCCATACCCGGAATGATCGGGGAATCGGTCGTGCTTTCTAACTTGAGAACTTTCATGCCGAGAATTCAAGAAGCATCCGGCGGCCGCTACGGCGCTTTTCTTTTCGCTACGTACGGCGTCGTTCTCGGCATCGCTGAATTTGCCACGCTTCGCTCCACACGTTAGCGATTTTAGTTTAACTGATCAAGCGTAGACAGATGGGCTGTCGTGCTTAGTGTAGCCTGAACTACGGATTCATTTGCAGGGACGTTCTACGATGCAAAGACCTCTTTCCCATTTGCAAGTTCCCCCTAACAAGCGCCGCATGTTCGATGGCGGTACGACGGCACCGGAGGAAAGCTGATCGCGCTCGAAAACAATTGGGTCAAATACCTTGTCCAACTCAAAGCAAGAGGCGGCAGATTTTCTGCTGGACGAGGTCCTGCAGACACTTCAGCCGCAGGCCTCACAGAAATGAGCAACAGCACGACGACGATCAAAACGCTTCCGATACGGACCAACGTTACTGGAGTCGCTGGGCTTTACCCGGTACAACAGGCTGTCCAGGTGCCGTGTAACGCCAAGCGACGCGGCTAATCCCCTCGGTTGCGCCGATCAAAGCTAACCGCACATGGAGCCGGGATTCTATTCTGATTTCTGCTAGCAAGTGGCTTGTGGCCAAATGTCAGAAGTCCGAGATTTCTCAGAGAGATGCGAGGACGACGGAGCCTTTGCACACGACACGTTGAACCCGCTGCGAAAGTGTCGCTGCAAATTCAGCGAGAAGCAAAAAAGTGGCAGCAATGACTGTGTTTAGCCTTATCTGCGATCGGGAATCGCTGTCGTGTTACCTGTGAGTTGGCGGCGTGCGGTCTTCCATGCCTTCGATAACTACGGTGTCCGGCGTAAGGCGGCCGCCAAAACAAATGCCCCCTTCAATGGTTTGTACAGTTCCATCGCCACCTGTGACAAGTGCTTGTCTTGGGGAGTCTCGCCCGATGAGAGGGTGACGCTGGAAATGACCATGATCGGGCTTTCGTCGTCCAGTACATCGGCCAACGGGACCCTCGGCGACGATTGGGATATACGTCGCAAATACGAACGGCTTGGACAGTGCTATCTGTGCGGCTCCTCCAAATGAGCAGGTAAGGAATCCGCCGTGGATCATCGAGTATCCGGCTCACCAGTCCCGCTGGAAGCAGCGGCACGTGCTCGCAGTTGACTCTGCGCCCGAAGAAGCGGCCCTGACAGGTTTGCCTCACCTTGTTTCAGCATTCCCAAGAATCAATTGTTTTTATTATATCTGCTTAGCGTGTTCGACAGGAGCTCGATCGCCTTCAGAACCTTCAGCGTCATCCTACTCTGAAGCATGGCAAAGGCCATCGCAACGTAGACCATTCCGAAGATAAGCACACATACAGAGAAGAGAATCATTTTCCGGACATCGGTCGCTGGATTCTCACTGGCAAGAGCCAGCCAAACAAGCAGGCCCATCATCACGCAGAGCAGAATGACAAATACGATGCTCTGGCGTTTCCTTATGCGGTCCACCTCATCCAAAGACTTCCGCAAAATATTATCGGTTTCTTGAGACATTAGACGCTCCTTGGCCTGGCCAGTTGTTTTCGGAGGACTGTCAAACCATATGCCAGGCGGGATTTGACAGTACCCACAGGAATCTCAAGGATCGCTGCTACTTCCTGGAGGGTTAACTCCTCCTGAAAATGGAGGACCAAGACTGCACGACTCGCCGGCGAAACGCATTCCGTGTCCAGCAAGTCTTGCAAGAGCTCAGCTGGGGGGCGGACGTCCGGCATTGGAATTTCTTCGAGCATGAAGTCGTCGGGTAGCTGTTCGGGCCAGCGTTTTTGCTTCCTCAAATGCCGGAATGCTGCACGGCTGGCGATTCGATACGCCCACGCTCGAAAAACCTCAGGTTTATTCAGCCAGACTAGCCCCCGACAGACTATGACGAGGACATCTTGCAACACGTCGTCGGCCTCGGAGGAGCCGACCAAACTGCATGTATAACGGCGTAACGGACCCTGGACACTGCGGAGCAGAAGTTCAAGAGCCTCACGATCATCGCATTGCGCCCTCAAGACCCACTGCGCCTCTTGAGTAGAAGTCGTCACTTGGCCCTTTCACTAGACAGAGACTCAAATCAGGCAGAGAGTTCGAAACCACCCAAAATATTTTCGCCATGAATCGTGCAAGAACCATCATCGGTCACCACCCGCCTACGGTGCGTAATATCCCAACAGCGCTCACGACCGCACAACCATCCCTCCCACGTACAGTTTGTCGCAAACCGCAAGTAATACAGTACCTTCCAGCTTGCCCGTCAACTGGCAAGAATCTCGGCACACTGTCATGAACCCTTAGTAGGCCTTGCTTGTCAGCGCTGCCGGGATGATGTACTGAGACACCAACTGGAGACCCGAGCGGTACCACTTCGCAAACTCACCGTAGCTTCCGCCGTTGTTTAGTCACTCATTTCTTGACGGAAAAGACGGGCTGTAATTTGAATCAATTCGTCCCTCTTGCGACAAGACTCCAACGCATCACCCGCTATGTTCCACCGAATCTTCTTGTTCCATTCGATCTCCGCGAGTTGCTTCACGTAGGGCGCGGCTTCACCGTACTCCGGCCATAGGGCATCGCTCTTGACGGCAAGGAGCTCGATGACCCTCTTCAAGTAGGGGGTAAAGTTGCTTTTTCGTTCTGCTCAGCCGGAGTAGTTTGCGCCTGTTTTGTGCCTGCTCTGAGGCGCTCTGCTTCCGTGATTGCCTCCGCCAGCTTCTGCCACGTCACCGTTTTTATCCTCTTTAGAATATCCCACGCTTGGTTTGAGAGTCCCGAAACACTGCGGCCGGGGTCGCTGGCAAGGAAAAGCGAACGAAGCAGGTTTTCCATTCCTTCACCGTATTTGAAAGGCTTTTTCAGGAATGCGGCCGGCCGGCCAACATCCGCAGCGATAACGGTGTGCCCTTCGCTTCCGCGCACGCTTTATTTAATTTGAGCAAACTGGCGGTCTGGTGGCTGCGCCTGGGTATTGGCATCGAACGGATCAAACCCGGTTCTCCCCAGCAAAATGGTCGCCACGAGCGCATGCACCTCACTCTGAAAAAGGAAGCCACCAAACCAGCCGTTGCCAACTTCCTGCAACAGCAGGCCCGCTTCGACAAGTTTATCGACCTCTTTAACAACGAACGGCCTCACGAAGCGCTGGATATGAAATGTCCGGCGGAGGTCTACCAACCCTCTACCCGCCCCTACACCGGATTGCCAGACATCGACGATCCCCTCCACGACAAAACCATTGAGGCCACATGTTGCGGGCGCATCTTTCTGGGCAGGAAAGAAATCAATTTCAGCCAGGTCTTTGCCGGTCAGGCCGTGGGCATCAAAGAAGTGCACGACGACATCTGGCTGGTCAGCTTTATGGAGTATGATCTGGGGTACTTCGATTTGGAGACTCGAGTGCTCGAACCGCTCGAAAATCCATTCGGCCCAAAAGTGTTACGAATCTCTTAGGTAGGACTTGAACCTGGAACCCGCGTGGCCTTCCGCATACATGGACAGCGTCGGCGCTCTGAGGAATATTTTCGAAGCTCAATACCCAGTGCGCCTATACCCCTGTTCACGCTTCACCGAGGGCTTCACAGCCATCAGCGCAAAACTCGGGGCCAGGACAGATCGCTTGCTCCTTTCCTGTGAGACTCTTTCATTCTCTACTTCATGCCGGTTTAATCCGGCGCACCCATGCGCTATTCATAGCGTAACGCCACGATGGGATCCACCTGCGTCGCGCGCCGCGCCGGGATGTAGCACGCCGCCAGAGCCACCAGCACAAGCAGCACAGCCACCCCAACCATCGTCACGGGATCATCCGGGTGCACGCCATAGAGCAGCGAAGCCAAATAGCGCGTCACGCCGAGCGCTATGCCGATTCCCACCGCTGCCCCCGCGACGGCCAGCAGAATTCCCCGCCCGACCACTAGTCGCAGTACGTCGACCTGCCGCGCTCCCAGGGCCATGCGCACGCCAATCTCTCGCGTCCGCCGCGACACTTCATACGCAAGCAGCCCATACAATCCGATGCACGCAAGCGCCAGTGCCAGTACGCCAAAAAATCCCGACACTTGCGCGATCATGTTCTGGTCCGAAACGAGCTGCTCGATCAGCTGCGTCTCCGTGTGCATGGCGATCACCGGTAAGTTGCTGTCCATCTGGCTGACTACCCTCCGAACCAATGCCGTCAGAGTGCCAGGGCTCATCGCGCTGCGCACCTCGAATGTCACGTCGCCTCCGCTCGATGGCATATATACGGTTGGATCGATGTCGCTTTGCAGATCCTGATACTTTGCGTCGCTGACCACGCCCACAATGACGTAGCCAGGATCTGCAGACGCACCAGTTTTTGCGTTCGCTTCCCGCTGGCCAAAATGCTGCCCGAGCGGGTTCGATTTCGCATAATACTTTTCGACGAAGCGTTGGTTGATTACCACGGGTAGAGCTGCCTCGTTTGCCTGCCCAGCCGCCTTGTCCGGCGCTCTGCTCCGAGCGGCCGCCTTGGGATTGACCGCAGCGCCGGAGCCGCCAGGTTTCTGCACTGCTCGCTGCGTTTCTGCTCTTTCCCGCACTACTTCCGCTTGCGCGAGAGCTGCGGCATCGAAGCCGCGTCCTGCGAGCAGCCGCATGTGCATCGTCGAAAAGAAATCCGCGCCCACTTCTAGTGTCCCAGCATCCGCGCTCTCACCTTTGACCGTTCCGGGCATGCTGAAATCCGACATCGAATAGTCTCTGCCGAGAAGCGGAACCCTCGAATAACTGACTGAGTCGACTTGCTGCATGGCGGCAAGGCGCTCCTGCAAATTGCGGTAGAGCTCATCGGCTTGCGCCGTCTTGTACCCAATGAGCGTGGGGTCCAAACCAAAGGTCAGCACGTTGCGCGTATCGAATCCCGGATCGACGCTTTTCACATTCTGCAGCGTACGCACCAGTAACCCCGCTCCCACCAGCGCCACCACTGCAAGCGCCACTTGTGCGATCACAAGTCCGTTGCCAACGCTGAAAAAGCCAAACCATCGGCCCGTGCCCCCTTCTGCGGCCGAGCCGCCCGCGCCTTCTTTCAACGCTGGCGTCAGATCCACGCGCAAACTGCGAAGCGCCGGTGCTGCTCCGAAAATGACTCCTGTGAGGACGGAAGCCGCGAAGGTAAACATCAGAACGCGCCCGTCGATGCCGGGACTGAATCCCAACGGTTCATCCGAGCCGGCGGCCATCAGTCCAATGATTGCGTGCGACCCCCACACCGCAAACAAACTTCCTACGACGCCGCCGATCACTGAAAGCATCACGCTTTCTGTCAACAACTGCCTCACGACTCGTTTTCGTCCCGCGCCCAGCGTCAGCCGCACCGCAATTTCCTTTTGCCGCGCCGTCGCGCGCGAAAGCAGCAGGCCCGCCACATTCGCGCAGGCAATCAGCAGCACAATGCCCACCGCCATCATCAGAACATACAGCTCTCTCGAAAAACCGCTTGCGTTGCCGGCCAGTCCCGCCTGCGCTGGCAATGCCGCGACCTGAGGATTATCTTCGGGCTTTGAAAGCGCCTTTACCCCGTGAAGCATTTCGTTCCGGAAAATCACACTGGCCGCAGCCTGTGCCTGCCCAATCGTGACGCCGGGTCTAAGCCGCCCAACAATTACCAGCCACCACGTGTAAATATCATCCGCACGCGTCTTTTGCTCCGGCGTGGGATGCAATTGCGGAAGCACCGAAAGCGGCACCCACACATCACGGATGTGCCCGGGGCTCAAGCTGTCGAACCGTGGTTCGGCCACACCGATGATGGTGAATGGAACGTTGTTCAAACGGATGCTCCTCCCAACCACGGACGGAGAGGCTCCGAAGCGACTCTTCCAGTAGCCATAATTCAAGACAACCACAGGCGGCGCAGAAGTGGAGTCATCCGCCGACACAATCAGCCGGCCTAAAGCTGGGCGGACTCCAAGTGTGGAGAAGCATTGCCCGGAAATGGCCTCCGCGGTGAGCACACTCGCCATGCCATTTCCGCTGATGTTGAGGGGGCCTTCGTTTGCGAATGCCGCAACACTCGAGAATATACCGCTTTGCTCCGAGATATCGCGAAAGAACGGCTCGGGAAACGAGCAGCTCGACGAGCCGCTCGGGCCTCCAAAGGTTTCATTTCCGCAGTCGCCGTAGATATTTGCGTTGTGGGCCTCCGGATTCTTGTGCGCGCTCCACTTCAGTACCACGAGACTCTGTGCGTCGCGCACCGGAAGCGAGCGCATCAGAATGCCATCAATCAGACTGAAAATTGATGTGTTCGCACCAATCCCCAACGCCAGCGTTAGAATCGCCACCGCCGTGAATCCCGGCGACTTCGCCAGCATGCGCAGCCCATAGCGAACATCCTGCGCGAGCCCGCCCCACAACTCTCTGTTCCCACCACCAAGGGGCGCGTCGTCCCGCGTCGCCGCCTTCTCCAAAGCCCTCAGGTTTCGCGCAAGCAAGTCCCCTTCGTTAATCTCAGCAAAAGCCAGCCGTTGTGCTTCTGCTGGCGCCTTGCCCATCGCCAGCAACTCGCGATAGCGGTCTTCGAGGTGTTGCGATATCTCTTCCGCAATTTCCGTCTCACGCGCCGCCGGCAGCTTCAATGACTCCAGTCGCCGCAGTATCTCTTCTTTCCACTCAGGCATTTTCCGCCTCCGCTATGCCGCCAGTAATGCGATTCACGGCCTCAACGAATTGCTGCCATCCCTGCTGCTGGGAAGCCAGGACTCTTCGCCCCTTGCGCGTCAGCCGGTAATACCGCCGTCGCCGTTGGCCGCTCTTCTCTACCCATCGTCCCTTCAGCCAGCCGCGCTTCTCTAACCGATAAAGCAACGGATAGAGCGAGGCCACGTGAAAGCTCAATTTGCCCTGGGACTTCTGCTCGATGAGTTTGCTGATTTCGTAGCCGTGGCGCGGGCGTGCCTCAACGAGAGACAGGATCAGCAGCTCGGCGCTGCCTTTCTTCCATTCGCGGTCGGATGCTGTCGCGTGCATATATCGCAGTGCCACATATTGAACTCCCAGTGCCCGTACGGAGTCAAGCGGAATGTGCCTCAGATGGGATTCGTAGAATCGACTGGCGCGACTCCCCTCAGCACTAACATCACCTGTCGCGTGGACGCATCGAGCATCCGGCTCACAAGCCCCGCTGGAAGCAGCGGCACATGGTCGCAGTTGACTCTGCGTCGAGGAATTTTCCATCGTATCTGCTTCTCACTTTCGTTCTGACTGTCCGCCTTGCCCCTTACCAGGCACACCCTCCACGTGGCCCGTTACAGGTTCACTTGCTCGCTGCGTCGAACGACAAGAGGTGTTCGATTTCGGGACTAACTGTCTCGGAATCGTTCACAAGAGACTTTGGCAACGGCAACAGCGCCGCCGTAAGTTCTAGTCTGAGATGCATTTCCGAGCGAGTCGGTATGGTAGGTGACGTGCTCATATCGTATTCCGATAAGAGGCCCCGAATGAGTAAGAGTAAGAAACGAACCGATCTTTTGCGTGGCACGTTGGACCTGCTGATCTTGAAAGCGCTGGCTCTTGAGCCGTTGCACGGAGTCGGTGTGTCCCGACGCATCACGCAGATTACTCGCGATGCCTTTCGAGTGAGTTTTGGCTCGCTCTTTCCCTCTTTGCACCGCATGGAGGAGAAGGGTTGGGTCGAAGCCGAATGGCGCGCCTCGGAAAACAACCGCCGGGCTAAGTACTACCGCCTGACTGCCTCCGGACGGGCACAGCTCACGGCCGAGGAACGGGATTGGGGCCAGGTGGTCAAGATCATGACGGCGGCGGTCGAATCCGCTTGAGTTCAGACGGGAGGCGTCATGCCAATACGAGTTGCCAGTTTCTTCCAAAACCTTCTGCGCAAACGCGCGGCCGAGCAAGCACTGGACGATGAGCTGCAATCTGCTGTGGAACTGCTGACCCAGGAGAAGATGAAGGAGGGGCTTTCGCATCAAGAAGCACGCAGGCAAGCGCTCATCGAACTCGGCGGAGTCGAGCAAGTCAAGGAGCAAGTGCGCGATTCGCGGACGGGCGCGTTTCTCGACTCCCTATTGCAGGACTTGCGATTCGCCCTGCGCCAGATGCAGCGTTCTCCCGGTTTTGTCCTCACCGCGGTCCTTATCCTGGCCCTCGGCATCGCCGCCAACGTCATCGTGTTCGGTGTGTTGCAGGCTTTAGTCCTGCGGTCACTGGATTTACCTCATGCGGAGCAAGTGATGACGCTTCAGCCCAAAGACGCAGGCCCCTTTGTCTCGAATCCGGAAGTGCGCGATGTGCGCGATGGCAACTCGGTGTTTTCTGCTGTAGCCGTTTATGAGTTTCAAGGCTTCGGCTTGGAAGCCAACGGCGTCACGCGGCCTGTGTGGGGCGCCGAGGTGAGCGGTCAGTACTTCGAGGTTGTCGGCATTAAGCCGGTCCTCGGGCGTCTGCTGGAACGCGCCGATAACGATCATCCCGGAGCCTCTGAGGCTGCGGTGATTTCCTGGTCAGCGTGGCAGAGTGATTTTGGCGCCGACCCCAACATCGTGGGAACGACGGTCCGGATTGACAAACATCCGTACACCATCGTCGGCGTCGCGCCGGAAGGCTTCCGCGGGACGGAGAAAATTCCCCAGCTTGACATTTTCGTTCCCATAGCAAATGAAGCATCGCTGGACGGGTTCAGTTGGCTTGAGTCGCGAAGCTATAGGAATCTCTTTTCGATCGTGCGCATCAAGGACGGGGTCACCACGCCCGAGGCGCAGGCGGAATTGAACGCCATTGCGACCCGCATTGCCATGCAACATCCAAAGGATGAAGAGGGGTTGGCATTGAAGCTCGCCCGTCCTGGCATGATCGGCGACTTTGTGGGCGGACCGGTGCGTGCTTTTCTGGCTGGGGTCATGGGGCTGGCCGGTATTGTGCTGCTGGCTGCCTGCGCCAACCTCGGCAGCTTGTTCGCAGCGCGTACGGCAGATCGAGCGAAAGAGATTGCCATCCGCATGGCGCTTGGATCGGGCCGGTGGCGCATCCTTCGGCAACTCTTGGTCGAGGCCTCTGTGATATCGATTCTCGGGGGCGCGTTGGCCTGCGGCTTGGCGTGGATGGCGCTCACCGGCCTGGCTAGCTGGCATCCACCCACCCAGTACCCTCTCCGGCTCTCTTTCGTGCTGCCGCAGCCATCGTTGATCCTTGTGGGGCTCCTAATCTCGGTGGCCGCCGGAGTTGTCTTCGGACTGATGCCACTGAGGCAGATATTCAAGACCGATCCAAATGACACGATTAAGAGCGGCGGAGGTCCATTCGCCGCAGGACGCCGGTGGGCGCTTCGCGATGTGCTGCTGGCGGCACAGATCGCACTCTGCTGCGTCACCGTCACAGCGGCTTTTGTTTCGCTGCGCGGGCTGGGTAGAGCAATGACCATGGATCTGGGTTTCAATCCGAAGAATGTCTTGCTTACCCAATTCGATCTGAGCCAGGCTGCCTATAGCGGCGAGGCCGCCGATCATTTCCAGCGCCAGCTACTGGACAAGCTCTCGCAGATCCCAGGAGTGGATGCAGCAGGATACGCAAGTACCACGCCGCTCTCCGGCGAAACATTTGTCTCTGCTGTTTTCTCTCAACAAAGCTCCGATTTCAGGCCATCAAACAAAGCATTTTATGCATATAACTACGACATTTCACCGGGATATTTGACCGCCGCCGGAACATCTCTGCTCGCGGGACGCGACGTGAGCTTTGCCGACACCGCAAAGACCCCACCGGTTGCCATTGTGAATCAGGAGTTCGCCCGGCGGCTCTTTCACTCCGAGCACGCCGTTGGACGCTACTTTAAAGACCGCGACGGCATGTCGATCCAGATCGTGGGCATCGTGGCAGACGGAAAACAGTTCACGCTCGCTGAAGATCCGAAAGCCGCTGCTTTCTTCCCGATCTCGCAGAAAGCGAGCACCAGTACGACGGTCGTCGTACGGACCCGACGGGACACGGCGGATATGGTAGCCGCCCTTCGCGGAGTAATCCTGGATCTTGACCGCGGCGTCCCTATTCGCGAATTGGGTCCCTGGAACACCGCGCTTGCACTGAGCTTCTTTCCGTCGCAGGCGGCTACGGTTGCGCTGGGCGTGTTTGGCGCTTTTGGACTGCTGCTCTCGATCACCGGCACGTTCGGTCTGGCCTGCTACACGGTCGGCAAACGCCGGCGCGAGCTGAGTATTCGCGTCGCACTTGGAGCGCAGACGAAACAGATTCTCTCGGCAGCGCTCGGTCGAATGCTGATCCTGCTCGCGAGTGGGTCGGCGGTGGGAATTTTGCTGGGCGTGGCAGCCAGCCGGATACTTTCAGCCATCGTCTACCAAGCCTCGGCGCAAGATCCATTCGTCCTTGCGGCTGTGGTGTTCACTTTGCTGCTTACTGGATCAATGTCGGTCGCCGGCCCGGTGAGACGCGTTCTGTATCTAGATCCAGCGAACCTGCTGCGCGAACAATAATTTTCCGTAGGAGGCTGACATGCGTGACATGAAGGAGCGGTTGTCTGTACTGTGGCTCTTCGCGTTATTGAACTACCTGTATGCGGACGTGCTTGCCCTCTGGGATATTGTTGGCTCGCAAGATCCAGCCCCACATTTCACACAATGGGTTCTGCTCGGGGTAGCGGTTTTGATGGAAATACCCATCGCCATGATACTGGCGTCTCGACTCCTTCCGTTTAGAGTGAACCGGCTGGCGAATATCATCGCGGGTGCCATTGAGACTTTAGCCGTCATTTCGATGCAATTCGTTTACCCGTTGGCCAGCGGTGCCTGGCACGAGCATATGTTTGCATCGTACATTTTCTTCGGGACGATCGAAACGGTATGCACCTCGGTCATCATCTGGAAGGCGTGGACTTGGTCAGGGGTTGAAGCCGCCGATCGTTCGGAGCGGATCGTCCGACAACCGGAAGTAATCGCCTAGGTCCCGATTAACGCGGCGCCCATCGCGCCAGGAATGCCAGTGCCGCCAGTTCTGGTAATTTGCCCACCGCAGATCCGCTCCCCACGAGGGTGGGTGGACAGAATTCCTCGTGAGTGGGAACAAAGATACCTAACTGAGTGATTGTTCATACTTGGGAAATTTGCCCATGCAGATGCCTCTTGGGGGATTGGAGACGACGTGCGGAAGCGCACCGACCGTTTCTGGCGAAATGGAGCTTTGGTCTTATGCCGTTTGGTCTTGCTTCACAGCCCAGCTATGGCGAAGAGGAGGCGAAGATGCTAGAGATGTGAGCCGCCCAGGACTTGAACCTGGAACCCGCTGATTAAGAGTCAGCTGCTCTACCAATTGAGCTAGCGGCCCGCAGAAAACGCGCCGCAGAACGCCGCGCGTATGCAACCTCAAGGTTGAAATTTTATCACGAATCTCCGTGCCGCAATGCTGGCGGCAGCAAAC
>DASYZZ010000010.1:0-1913 GCA_035945695.1 Candidatus Sulfotelmatobacter sp.
GTCTACCGTTGAACCTACTCCCCTTTACCCTGAATCCCGCAAAGCGGGACGAAGGGTTTACCCTATCTGCCGCGTCTCTTCCGAATCGCTTCGCCGACCCTTCGAGCGCTCCGCACTCTCAGGGCAAGCCGGCGGTCTGGCAAAAATTCCCTGACTTACCGCCGCCTGCCAATGCCAATTTCCTGCTGCGGCTCGAACCCTTAATCTCTTTTTCTCGCCGCCGTGCAGCCTGCGCTGAACCACAGCATTCATTCCAAAGCAACTCCACGGGACGACGCTTAGCTGTGAACGCTGGTCCAACTCCCCAATTATGCCGCTTCACCCTCTCGGCAACATCCCTCGCTATCCCAACATACAGCGAGCCATCCTTGCATTGGACCATGTAGCAGAACCAATCTCGTTCTTGCACAGCCATAACACCAAAAAGCCGCCAGCTACTTTGTTTCCTTGTGCGGCGTGTGCTTCCGGCACGTATTGCAAAACTTCGACGTCTCGAGCCGCTCCTGATGCTTCTTGCGGTTCTTCATGGTCGTGTAGTTTCGGTTTTTGCATTCGCCGCACTGCAATGTGATGATTTCGCGCATGGTCCTCTACTCGAGTATCTCGGTGACAGCGCCTGCTCCCACCGTGTGGCCGCCTTCGCGAATCGCGAAGCGCAAACCCTTCTCCAGCGCCACCGGAGTGATCAGTTTCACTTCCACCGCCACATTGTCCCCCGGCATCACCATCTCGACTCCAGTCGGCAACGCCACGTCTCCCGTCACGTCCGTGGTGCGAAAATAAAATTGCGGCCGGTAGCCCGTGAAGAACGGCGTGTGCCGCCCGCCCTCTTCCTTCGTCAACACATACGCCTCCGCCTTGAACTTCGTGTGCGGCGTAATCGATCCGGGCTTGGCGATCACCTGCCCGCGCTCGACTTCGTCTTTTTCCGTGCCGCGCAACAGCAAGCCCACGTTGTCGCCCGCCAGCGCTTCATCCAAGAGCTTCCGGAACATCTCGACGCCCGTCACCACTTTCTTCACCGTCGGACGGAAGCCCACTATCTCGATTTCCTCGCTCACTTTCACTTTCCCGCGCTCGACTCTGCCCGTCACCACCGTGCCGCGTCCCGAAATCGAGAAAATATCCTCGATCGGCATGGCGAACGGCTTGTCCACGTCGCGCTGCGGCAGCGGAATGCTCTTATCCACTGCTTCCATCAATTCAATGATCGTCTTCTCCCACTTCGCATCGCCTTCCAACGCCTTCAGCGCGCTTCCGCGGATCACTGGGATGGTGTCCCCTGGATATTGATAGCTCTTCAGCAAATCGCGCACTTCCATCTCGACCAAGTCCAGCAATTCCGGATCTTCCACCGCGTCGCATTTGTTCAGAAACACCACAATGGCCGGCACGCCCACCTGCCGCGCCAGCAAAATATGCTCGCGCGTCTGCGGCATCGGACCGTCGGTCGCCGCCACCACCAGAATCGCCCCGTCCATCTGCGCCGCGCCGGTGATCATGTTCTTGATGTAGTCGGCGTGCCCCGGGCAATCGATGTGCGCGTAGTGACGGTTCGGCGTCTCGTACTCAACGTGCGACACCGCAATCGTGATCCCGCGCTCGCGCTCTTCCGGCGCGTTGTCGATCGAATCGAACGCCCGGAACTGCACTTTCGGGTTGTTCTTCGACAACACTTTCGTGATCGCCGCCGTCAACGTCGTCTTGCCGTGATCGATGTGACCGATCGTCCCGATGTTCAGGTGCGGCTTGCTGCGCTCAAATTTTTCCTTCGCCATCGATTCCTACCTCATTCGCAATCTACGAAGAATTTCTTCGTTCGCGCCTTCCACAGCTTTGGAGCGGGGGACGGGATTCGAACCCGCGACCATCTGCTTGGAAGGCAGAGACTCTACCCCTGAGTTACCCCCGCC
>DASYZZ010000011.1:0-136845 GCA_035945695.1 Candidatus Sulfotelmatobacter sp.
GCAAAACAAAATCAAAATCGTTCCAGGAAGAGAAAAGACAAAAAGCCAAAGCCGAGTTCCGGTGACTGCGTCTATGGCCTGGGCCACGTTCCACTCTTGAGTGAAACGAGAGGTCGCCAATCAGATGGCAGCACCGGCTGAATTGAGAACGCCCAACATGCACCGAGCGAAACGATTCGCTCCTCGAGAGTGCGGATGGAAGCATGGCGACAGTGGCTAACTCGGCGGGAAAAGAACTTTGTCACTAAAAAGAACCAAGAACTTGCTATGAACCCAGAATTTCCTTGACTCCGACCGGCCTTCTCATGGAAGGCGTTAGCGCTCAAGATCCGGATGCTTTCGATTTGGTTCGTATTGGCTCGAATTCGACGATGAGTGGAATGAGGGCTTTCAACAGATTGTGCACGGACTATCACCGTTGATCTGGGGATTTTGGAAATTTGAAGTCCGTGCTGCCCACCCTTTCGCGAATGGCGCGAAAGGATGGGGCACCCACAGGGCGAATGATGTACGCAAAAGCATGAATAGGAAGGGTGGGCTACCATCCTGTACCGAGCATCGTGGGAATGCCTGTCCACGTTTGTGCCGGAATCGGTTGTATCGGGATCCTTCACTTCGTTCCGGATGACATGGATGTGAGATGACTTGGATGTGAATGGTTTTTATTTTGCGTAGTCGTTCTTTACGACTTCGCCGCCTTTCATTACGAACTTCACGTGCTCGAGGATGGTGACGTCTTTTATGGGATCGCCGTCGACTGCAACTATATCGGCCCAGGCGCCGGGTTCGAGGGTGCCGACTTTGCCGGACCATCCGAGGAGGTCGGCGGCGTTTAGCGTTCCGGCCTGGATTGCCTGGAGCGGCGTGAGTCCTAGGCGGACCATCACGGCGAATTCGTGGGCGTTGAGGCCGTGCGGGTAGACGGCGGCGTCGGTTCCGAAAGCGACTTTCACTCCGCTGGCGAAGGCGTGGGCGATATTCTTGCGGGCGGCGGGAATGACTTCTTTTGCTTTGGCGAGCAGAGGCGGAGGAAGGCGCGTGAGGCCGGCGTTGTCGATCATCCAGTCGCCGAGATAGAGCGTGGGGACGAGATAAGTGCCGTGCTCTTTCATGGCGGCGATGCCGGCGTCGTCGATGTAGGATCCGTGCTCGACGGAATCGACTCCAGCTTCGGCGGCCCAAAGAATTCCCTGCGATCCATGGGCGTGGGCGGCGACCTTGCGGCCGAGACGGTGCGCGTCGGCCACGATGGCTTTCATCTCTTCGAGCGTGTATTGCGAGGCCTGGGGATTGTCTCCGAAGGAGAGAACGCCACCGGTGGCGCAGACTTTGATGAGATCGGAGCCGTACTTGATGTTCTCGCGGACCTTGTGCTGGACGGCGGCGATGCCGTCGGCTACGCCGTCGCTGGTGGCGTGATATTCGAAAGGCAGCATGTTGTTGTCGCAGTGGCCGCCGGTGATGCTGAGAGGCGGTCCGCTGACGAGCATGCGGGGGCCGGGGACGTCGCCGGCATTGATGGCGTCGCGGAGGGCGACGTCGGTGAAATCGGGGGCGCCGACATTGCGGACGGTGGTGAATCCGGCGAGCAGGGTGATGCGGGCGTTCTTGGCGCCGATGAGGGCTTCGCGAGGCATCGAGATGGCTAATTGCTCATAGCCGAACTTGGGATCCATCGTGAGGTGCGTGTGGGCATCGATCATCCCCGGAAGAATGGTGGCGTTGGGCAAGTCGATTCGGGTGGCGTCGGCGGGGATCTTGGTTTCAGTGGCGGATTCTGAGCTGAGGATTTTTCCGTCTTCGATGATCAGGACCTGGTCGGAGAGCAGCTTGCCCGTTTTGACGTCGAGGAGATGTCCGGCATGGACGGCGACGTGGCGCGGCGTTTGGGCGGTGGCGAGAGTTCCAAGGCAGACGAGTGCGGCGGCCAGTATGGCGGCGAACAGTTTCTTCATTCAGGAGTTCCCTTTCGACGGATCGTGGAGCAGAGTGAAAAGATATTTTCCGCGTGCAGCGTCATTCAGACGGTTTCGGATTTGTTTGATCTCCGGCGGGGGCGGCCCTCAGGCGCTAAAGCGCGCGACTTTCGGCAAGCCTAACGGCACGAGTAAACTCGCGCCCTTCCCCAAACCTGATACCTTCGATTCAACTCGTGGCCTGAAGGCCGCGTTGAGTCCCGCCTTTTCGCGACGCTAAAAGCACCGCTCTTTCACGTTGCGGCCGCTCCTCCACAGCTTCTAGCCTCCCGGGCCGTCGTTGGAGACGTATTGTTCGAGCGAGTCGAGTTCGTGACTGAGGTCGTCGACGCGCCACTCGAGAAGGTTACGGATGGAGAGAATGCCGAGAAGTTTGCCGTTGTCGTCGGAGACGGGGAGATGGCGGAAGTGGCGCTCGAGCATGATGCCGAGGGCCTCGCCTGCTCCGGTTCCGCGGGTGGCCATCTCGACGGGAGTGGTCATCAATTCGCGAACCGAGGTCGAGCGCGGGTCGACGTGGCTCAAAGCCATCTTCCGCAAGACATCGCGCTCGGTGAAAATTCCGGCGACGCGGTATTCGCTGTCGACGATGGCAACCGCTCCGACGTGGTGATCGAGCATTTTGTGGATGGCGTCGGCGACGGTGGCGTCGAGGCCTACAGCGGCGATCTCGCGATCACAAAGCTCCAGCACGCTCATAAGCACCTCCTCCGGCGGTGAATTCTGGCCGGATTGGATCTGCAATGGGATTGACGCATTATGCTCGCGGCGGGGAGGATGTCAAGAGAATTCAGAGATCCCTTCGCTCGGCTCAGGGCAGGCTCTTCGCTTCGCTCAGGATGACACTGCGTGGAGTCGCCTAGACGGCTGGGCTCAGGCCCACCCTTTCGCAAACTGCGCGAAAAGGGTGGGGCAACCAGGCTAGTGTTCCAGGACGGCGTCGGCTTCGATTTCTACGAGGATTTCGGGGGAGATGAGGGAACTGACCTGGACCATGGAGGTGGCGGGGCGGATGTCGCGAAAGAATTCTCCGTGGGCCTTGCCGACTTTTTCCCAGTCGGCGATGTTGATGACGTACATGCGAGTGCGGACGACGTCTTTCATGCCGGCGCCGGCTTTCTTCAGGGCGCTTTCGATGTTCTTCAAGGTCTGGATGGTCTGGGCGTAGACGTCGCCGACTCCGACGATTTTGCCGTCGGGGCCGGTGGCGGTGGTGCCGGAGACGTGGACGTGCGATCCGATTTTTACCGCACGAGAGTAACCGACGATGGGCTCCCAGGTTGTGCCGCTCGAGATGTTCTGCCGGTCCATGCGATCCTCCGTGAAAGGCAATTTTACAGCCTGAAGTGGAGGAAAAGGCGCACTGCTGGCAGCCGCGATTGTAGAGTGCCAGCAAAGTACAGGAAAATCCGCGCGCTGGTCACTGGTGAGGCGCATCTTTTCTAAATGTTTGTTCGCACAACTCACGTCGAGTGCCGCCTCTTCTAACGAATCAGGAAAATGAATCCTGCGGATAAACAAAAGTCACTTGCGTTTGCACACGGAAGTAAGGTATCTAGTGCGCAAGTGGCTGAAAATCCGTAATAGGCGCGGACTTCAGGGGGCCGAACATGATTCCGGAATCGCATCCGTTGCAGCAGCTGTTTCAGGATCTAGTGGGACGTCATTACGCCGAGGAGATCGGGATTCGCGATCCGCAGGTGGTCGCTTATGTCTCTCACCTGCTGTCGGAATTCTGCGATGCGGAGCAGTTGTACAAGATTCGCGATGCTGCGAATCGTCCGCTGGCGGATGTTGGCGAGATGCTGATGGAATCGGATCCGGTGTACGGGCCGGCGCCTTCGTTCGATCGAGAACGGCAGGTGCGGAAACATATTGGCGACTACACGCTGTTTTTCGCGGGAATGTTTCCGGAGAGCATCAATCATTTCCGGCTGCGGCGGCAGCGGCTGGAGAATTTTGTGGAGTGGGTGAAGGCGGGAAAAGAGAGCTATTACATCGTCTCGAAGTTCGAGCACTTCGAATACGCGAAGGTCGCGCCATTGTTTGCCAGCCTCTCGCAGAATTTCGAGGGATGCGTTTACGGGCTGAACATGGTGAAGAACGATCTCGAGGAGATGCAGCATCCGATCATGCGGCGCACGGATGAACTGATTATGTAGTTGCGCGTTTCAGACGCGCAGATCGCGCGCGCTTCCCATACGATAAAAACTCAATGCGGAACTTCCCTGCGCGAGCAGCCGAAAGCGGCGCAGAGGAGCGAAGTCCTCTCCGGGGTCGAACCGCTTTTCATGTTCGGCAATCACGATCGACATGGCCCAAACCAGGGACGAGGCGGCAAGAGTTCGAAGAGCCTCAGTGTAGGCGTCGCGCATGCGATAGGGCGGGTCGAGGAAGACCACATCGGCGGCAATCTTCTGCCGTTCCATGCGCCAGAAGGCGCGCGGCAACGCTTCCTGAATGATTTTGAAGCCTGAAGAGATGCCGAGGCTCTCGAGATTGTGGCGAATCGCCGCTGCTGCAGCGGGAGAACTTTCGACGAAGTGAACTTCTTTTGCGCCGCGGCTGAGGGCCTCGATTCCAACGGCGCCGGTTCCGGCAAAAAGATCGAGCCACACGCTGCCCTCGAGGGCTGACGGATTTCCGGGAGTCAGCACGTTGAAGAGCGTTTCGCGCAGGCGATCGGAGGTAGGGCGGACGTCCATTCCGCGGAGGGAAAGCAGGGGACGGCTCCGATATTTGCCGGCAATGACTCTCATGGCGCGCACTTCCTAGGATGCCGCAATCGCAGGATCGCTGCATGTAAAATAAAATCTGCCGAGTATATGCGAAGCTGGTCCATTCCGGTTGGACGGTTGTTTGGCGTGGATGTCAGGATCCATCTGACATTCCTGATTCTGCCTCCGTTCATCTACTGGACCGAGTATTCGGCGCATCAGGGATCGGCGAACGGGGGGCGCGACCTGGCGCTGTGCGGGATAATCCTGCTGTGTGTCGTCGCTCACGAACTGGGACACATGCTGGCCTCCCGCCGCTACGGACTGATACCAAAAGTAGTCATCCTATTGCCGATCACCGGAGTCGTGCTGTATGAAGAGCCGCGGAGCGAGAAGGCACCCACGACGCTCACGTGGCAACGCGAAATATGGCTGGCGCTGGTTGGGCCGGCGGTGAGCCTTGTGCTGGCGGGGCTGTCTGCGCTTGTCGTGATGGCCACGGTCGCCGGGGTGCAACTTTGGCAATGGCCGTTTCTGGTGGCCGGGAATCTGCCCCGAAGCGTAGTTTGGGCAAACATTTATATTGCCGGACTGAACTTTCTGCCTGCCTATCCGCTGGACGGGGGGCGGATTGCGCGCGCTGTTTTCTCGCGGACGATGGATGCTTCGGCGGCGACCCGCAGAGCGGTTGCCATCAGCAATGCGATCGCGATGGTGCTGATTTTTGCCGGACTGTTCAGCGACAGCTGGCTGACGATGGTGGGATTGATCGTCTTCTCGGCGGCTCAACTGGAAGAGCGGGCGCTGGTGTTCCAGTCGGTGCTGGAGAACGTCCGGCTGGAAGAGGTGATGCTGACGGATTTCGCGACGCTCTCTCCTGCGGACACGCTTGAAGATGCGCTGGAAAAGGCGGTGCACTCGCTGCAGGACGACTTTCCGGTGGTGCGCGGCAGCGACATGGTGGGCGTGATTTCGAAGTCGCGCATTCTCGATGCACTGCGGGCCGAAGGCAACGGCTATGTGCAGGCCGTGATGAGCAAGATTTTCGATGTGTCGGTGAAGCATGACACGCTCAGTTCCGCGTTCCGCAAGCTCACGTCGCGGAGTTCGAGCATTATCCCGGTGGTGGAAGATCAGCGGCTGGTGGGGATTGTGACGCTGCAGAATCTGATGCATTCGATGGCGCTGCTGGCGGAGAGCCGGAAACTGAAGCGGGACGAGCAGTAAGACTTCACATCGTACACTCCATTCAAACATGAGGTCCCTCCACTCCGGTCGGGATGACAATGCTCTTCAACTGTCATCCGCTCTAGAACAATCTGACTGCTTTGGCTGTCTCGACGGCGGGAATTTCGCGGAGGCGGCGGAGGACTTGGTCTGAGATGCTGCCGTCTACGTGGACGACTGCGATGGCTTCACGCGGCTGGTCGGAAGTTTCGGCAGTGCGGCGGCCTAGAGAGAAATCCGCGATATTGATCGACTCCTCGCCGAGAATTGTGCCGACTTTGCCGATCACGCCGGGGACGTCGCGATTGCGCATGTAGATCAGGTTGCGCTCGAGTGGGGCTTCGACATCGATGCCGTCCACCTGGAGCAGGCGGGGCGCATCTCCGTGGAGGACGGCGCCTTTGACCATGTGTTCCTCGCTTGCAGTCTTCAGAAAGATCGACAGAACGCTCCCGGCGCCTCCGGTCGAAGCTTTGGATTTGTGGAGTTCGACGAAGCGAAGGCCGCGATCCTGGGCGATGGCGGCGGCATTCACGAGATTAGCTTTCTCCTCGAGCGCCTGGTTCAGAATGCCCTTGATCGCGCCGTTGCGGATCAGTTCTGTCTTGGAGTCGGCGATGTGGCCGCTGTAGCGGATGGAGATTTCCTCGAGCGATCCTTCGGAGACCTGTGCCAGGAATGCACCCATGCGCTCGGCGAGAATGATGTAGGGCTGCATCGCGGCGTACTCTTCGGCGGAGACCGATGGGACGTTGACGGCGTTCTGAATCACGCCGTGCTTGAGATATTCCTTGACCTGCCGGGCGATCTGAACTCCGACGGCTTCTTGAGCTTCCTGGGTGGAACCTCCGACGTGGGGTGTGAGTACGACGTTCGGCAAGGCTAGTAGCGGAGAATTCTTGGGAGGCTCTTCGGTGAAGACGTCGATGGCGGCGGCGGCGACGTGTCCCTGCTGCAGAGCGCGTGCGAGGTCGGCTTCATTGACCAGTTCTCCGCGGGCGCAGTTCACCAGACGCACACCCTTTTTCATTTTGGCGATGGAGATCTCGTTGATCATGCCGGTGGTCTGCGGAGTGAGGCCGACGTGCAGCGTGATGTAATCGGCCGCGGCGTACACATCGTCGAGCGTCGCGAGGCGAATGGCTTGCTCCTTGGCCAGAGCGACCGAGACAAACGGGTCGTGCGCGATCAAGTCCATTCCGAAGGATCGGGCGCGGCGGGCGACTTCCATGCCGATGCGTCCGAGGCCGACGATGCCGAGAGTCTTGCCGCGGAGTTCCGTGCCCTGCAACGATTTCTTTTCCCACTTGCCCTGATGCATGAGGGCGTCAGCACGGCAGAGGTGGCGCGCCATGGCGAGCATCATGCCGAGCGTCTGTTCGGCGACTGCGACGGCATTGGCGCCGGGAGTATTCATCACGGCGATGCCTTTGTGGGTGGCGGCTTCGAGGTCGATGTTGTCGACGCCAACTCCGGCGCGGCCAATGACGCGAAGTTTTTTCGCGTGCTCGAGGAGCTTGGAATCGGCTTGGACAGCCGAACGGACGATTAGTGCGTCGGCGGACTCCAGGTGTTCCGGCAGTTTTCCATCGAGTTGATCGGCAGTAAGCACCGTCCAGCCAGGCTCTTGCAACTGCGCCACGGCTGACGGAGAGATTTTTTCCGCGACAATGATTTTCACGCCTTAGTTTTCCTCGAAAACGGAATTACCTGAGTAACTCGCTGCTGACAACAATTGACGGCGAATTGACAGCGCCCTGACATGCCCGCCGCCGCGAATCTCTAGACTTTCTCTCGATGGGCCCCCGCCCTCGGAGCAAAAACATGAACCTCAATATTCTGAAAACAAGTTCGCTCGCCGCACTGATCGTCCTGACCCTAGCCTGCGGCTATGGCTCGAAAAACTATCCGCCGGTCGCGGGAACAATGCCCGCCATTTCGCAGCTGAATCCGGACAACGCGACGGCCGGCGGCAATGGCTTCACGATGACCGTGAACGGAAGCAACTTCGCAGCGAAAGCCGTCGTGAACTGGAACGGAACCGCGCAAACCTCAGGCACTGCCTACGTGAGCGGGAACCAGCTTACAGTTGCAATTCCGTCCGGCATGATCGCAACATCGGGCACGGTCCAGATCACGGTGACGAATCCAGGGACGCCTGGGACTGGGATGTACGGCAGCGGCGGCACACTGGCGGAGACTTCCGCACCCGTGACGTTCACGATCAACTGAGCCGAGGGGGCCTTGCGGCGAATCCGTCAAGCGCTCACCAGTTGCCGCTTTTCGGACAAAGTGCGGGCGTAAATTTGCTGTGCTGCCCGCACCGCCGCGCCGTACTCGATGCTCTTGTCGGTCACGCGCGCCAGCACATGTTCGAGCGCGCCGAGAATGCCGATGGTGTCGAGATAATCGTAGTAGCCGATGTGTGCGATACGGAACAGCTTGCCTTTCATCTCACCCTGTCCGTTGGCGACTACCGCGTCGAACGATTCGCGGAATTCTTTGACTATCTTTCCGGAGTCCAGTCCGTCGGGCGAGGTGATCGCGGTGAGCGCAGCGGCGGGAGCGGAGGCGTAGAGTTTCAATCCGAGAGCCTTCGCCCCGGCGCGGGTCATTTCGGCGCAGAGTTCGGCATTGTTCACGAGCGCCTCGCGTCCTTTCGCCAGATCGCCCTTACCCATTCCGCGAACGAACTCCAATGCCGCGCCCAGCGCGGCGAATAACGAGGTGGCCGGAGTATAGGCGGTCTCGCCTTTGGCGGCGGATTTCCGTTCTTTGCGCAGATCGAAGTAGAAGCGGGGCGAAGTTGATTTTTCCATCGACTTCCAGGCGCGATCGCTGACTGCGCAGTAGGCGAGTCCGGGGGGCATCATCAGCGCCTTCTGCGAACCGCCGATGATGATGTCGACGCCCCAGGCATCGACGTCGAGGTGCGTGGTACCGAGGCCGGTGATGGCATCGACGACCAGCAGGGTTTCGTCGCTATTCTGGCGGACGATTTTCGCGATGCCTTCGATATCGTGGCGGGCGCCGGTTGAACTCTCGGTTGCCTGGACGAAGACGGCGCGTACGTCGGGCGAGATCCGCTTCTGAATATCATCCAGAGAAAACGTCTGGCCATAGGGGACGCTTAGTTCCTCGACTTGGCAGCCGAATGCCTTGGCGAGGCCGGTCCAGCGTTCCCCGAATTTTCCGGCGGTGAGGACTAAAACTTTGTCTCCGGGCGAGGTGAGATTGGAAACGGAAGCTTCCATGACGCCGGTGCCGGAGCAGGCCAGGACGAGGACGTCATTCTTTGTGCCGACGAATTCCTTCATGTCGGCGAGCACGCGCTGAAACAGGGTTTTGAAGTCGGCCGTGCGGTGATGGGCGGTGAAGGAAGCCATCGCGGTTTGGGCTGCGGGGAGTAGGGGGGTGGGTCCGGGAGTAAAAAGACGGTTCTTGTGCAACATGGTCGGGTCCTTGTGTGTGGAAGGTAACCCTTAAGTTTATAGGAACCGGTGGCGGGAGGCACGGCGCGCGAGGCTGGCGCGGCTGCAAAAAAATTGATGGCTCAACCGCAAAAAACAGATGGGAAGGGCATTTCGTAATTTGGCAATCCGGTAATTTGGTAATTTGAAATCCCCGGAATCAGCTGCCGCAGTGCTTTTCGTATTGCTCGAGAATGAAGGGGTCGGTCATGCCGGCGATGTAGTCGCAGATGATGCGAGGAAGGGATTCTTCTTTGGCTTTTTGCTGGTAGTTGTGGGGTAGCGATTCGGGGTGGGACATCCAGAAGGCGAAGAGTTCGGTGACGACGCGTTCGGCGTCGTCTTTTTCTTCAGCCAGTGCTGGACTGAAATAAAGATTTTCATAGAGGAACTCTTTGCTTTGCTTGCGGTCTGATTCGACCGCGGGGCTGAAGGCTGCCAGGCGTTCGGTGTGGTTGCGGACATCTTCGAGCGTCCGAATTCCGGCGGCTTCGACTCTCTTTTGAGTATTGCGGATCAGATCGTCGACAAAACGATTCAGCACGCGGCGCAGCGCTTCGTTGAACTTCAATTTGTTGGGGGCGTCCGGATAGATCTGCTGCACTTCCCGAAAGAATCTTTCAAATGCGGGCACGCCTGCGCGAATTTGATCGAGCGAGAGGAGGTGGGCCTCGTATCCGTCATCGAGGTCGGCGGTGTTGTAGGCGATCTCGTCGGTGAGATCGATTAACTGCGCTTCAAGCGGAGGACGCTGGTTGAGGAGATATTCGGCGAGTTCGGGATGTTCGGCCGCGCTGTAATCATGGGAGTGCTTGATGATTCCTTCGCGAACTTCGAATGTCAGGTTCAGCCCGCGGAAGGCGGCGTAGCGCTGCTCGAAATCTTCGACGATGCGGAGAGCGTGGAGGTTATGGTCGAAGCTGAGTCCGTGCTCGCGCATGGCGGCGTCGAGAGCTTTTTCTCCGGCGTGGCCAAAGGGCGGGTGGCCGATGTCGTGGACCAGGGCGAGGGCTTCGGCGAGATCGGAGTTGAGAGCGAGGGCTCCGGCGATGGTGCGGGAAATTTGTGTGACTTCGAGCGTGTGAGTGAGGCGGTTGCGGAAGTGATCGGAGTAGCGGCGGGTGAACACCTGCGTCTTGGCTTCGAGACGGCGGAAGGCGCGGGCGTGAATGACGCGGTCGCGGTCGCGCTGGAAATCGTTCCGGTAGGGGTGATGAGGTTCGAGGAAGCGGCGTCCGCGGGAGTGGGTCACTTCGACCGCGTAGGAGGCCAGCATGGGAAGAGGATATCAAACGCACTCGGACTAGAACCATGAGGACGCGGTCACGGAATTCCTAGCGCTTGTCTTTACCGTCCTGGCACTTCGAATAAAAAATGCGCCCTACCGTGTCGATCGGAGGAATCGTGTACTCCTGTTTTTTGACAACTCCTTCTTTCTTCTTCTCTTCATAAAACTCGCGTAAGCGATGAAAGTCAGGGTTGTCCGGTCCGACGTGTTCTGCTCGGGCCAAGACCTGCTTCATTTTTTCTTCGATCGTCATAGCCCACTCCTAGAAAAATAGTCTCGTATGAACAAAGATCGAACTGCTAATCTTTGCGATCCACTCCGTTATCAAGTCGTTGTACGACCGAATGATTGGTTGTAGTTTGGGATCGTTGGAGTAGTCCTCAATTTTCAGCCTTAAGAGGTTTCTTAACGTCCCGATGCCGATCATTCTGCCATGCGAATGCCAGTATCTATTGTCGCCAAGCAGCTTTGCGACCTCCTCAGCCCGCTCTGTTTTCTCAATATCGGTTACAGGCTTGCCGACTTTAGCGGGATTGGTCTGATGGATCGTCCAGTCTTTCCATTTGTATTCAACTAGCCATTTCTTCAGTAGGGTCACGGTCAGATTCCGAGCCTGCTCGTACTGGCTCAGCATCGCTAGGTCTTGGTTCTGCAGAATTAGAAACTCGGCATTGGACAGAGTCCCATTCGCTGCCTTGGCAAACATATCCTCTACCTTATCCAGGTAGCCTCGCGCTGGAACCCATTGTTTTCCGTTCCATACTTGAGGGTCGATTGGTCCCAAAGATGAGGAATAATCCATGTAGATTCGATTACCCGACATGCAGAAGATGGTTCCGGCGGACATCGCAAAATCGGGAACTACAAAACTTACGTCTGTGTAATGGTGACGGATGATATCGACGAGTTTTTCAACCGCCTCTGCGGAGCCTCCCGGAGTGTTGAGAATTATGACAAGTTTGTTCTGTGCAACAGGCGTGTTTTCGGGCTTTTTTAAGTCCTCAATGAGGTCACGGAATGGCCTAATAACGGAGGTGTGAATCTCTCCATAGAAAAAGACAACGTCGGCTGCAAACTCTTTCTCAAGTTTGCCCAACTTTTCATTCATTAACTGCTTCAGAGACTCGTCAAACAGATTCATTATCTTCAACGCTCACTACAAAACACAAGCAGCGACTCCCTTTTCTGTGCCGTCCTAATCATTGCCCTTCTTTAGGTTTGGTTCGACTATGGCACAGATAAGCCCATTAGGCAAAGCGGGATCAGGTTACCGCGGACACCAGCCAGTAATCTATAGCAATTCGCGAACCAAAATCACGCTTAAGAAAGCCTTACAGTTTGCCGCGAAGATTGAGGCGCATTTCGTTGCTGGGTTCGAAGCCCAGGGATTCGTAGAGGTGGCGTCCGTCGTCGCTGGCGTGGAGACTGATGCGGGCGAGGCCTTCCTGTCTGCACCAGGCGATCATGGTCTGCATTAACTGACGGGCGATGCCGCGGCGGCGGTGGCCCGGGTCGGTATAGACGTTGAGGATGGTGGCGCGGCGGCATTCGAGATCGTAGGCGTGGGCGGGCCAGCGGGAGATTAAGACTGCTCCTCCGGCTACGGGGCGATCGCCGTCGCATGCGAGCCAGGCATGGAATGATCCGTCGGGAATTGCGGTGCTGAGGTAGTCGGCGGTGAGATGCGACATTGTGTCGAGCGCGGAGCTGTCGGTGTAGTGCATGTCTTCGTACATGCGGCGGCGCTGGCGGATGATTTCGGGGATGTCGACGACGGTGGCGGGACGAATCGTGAGGTTGAGTTCACGCAGTGGCATCCCAGAAGTGTAATGCGAGTTGCCGCGCACAGCAGAACTTCGCTCTACCCGACAGCCGAGGCGGCTGTCGCTACGTGAGCAGACGGAAATCCCCACTTCTGGCAACACCGGCCAGAAGTGGGGCACCCGCTTTCGCTAATTCGGTAGTTATTTGTTGGCTTCTTCTTTGGCTAGCTTTACTTTGGCCGACTCGAGTTTTTGCTGGACTTTGGCGAAGGCGTCGGAGTCCTGCTCAGCGGGAACGGTTTTATTCCATTCCTGGACGGCGCGATCCCAGTGGGCGGCGGCGAGCTTCAGGCGTCCGGTTTTCTGGTAGAGATCGCCGAGGTGCTCCTGAACGGTCGGGTCGGATCCCATGTGAAGAGCGGCTTTGGTCAGGTTCTCTTCGGCGAGATCGTATTTCCCTAACTTGAAATAGGCCCAGCCGAGCGAATCGAGGTAGGCGGGATTGTTGGGATCGAAGCTCAGCGCCTGCTTGATGTAGTTGAGCGATTCTTCGAGCTTCACGCCGCGGTCGGCATTCATGTATCCGAGATAGTTCAGAGTGGCGGCGGATTGCGGATCGCTGGCCGGAGTCAGGGCCAACACTTTGCGGAATTCGCTGTCAGCCTGATCGTACATTTTCTGGCGCTGATAGAGGTCGCCGCGCAGAAATTCGACGTAGGCTTTATCGTCGCTCTTGGTGGAAAGCTGCTCGGCTTTATTCAGAGCGTCGGCGGCATCGTTCCAGCGCTTGGCGCGAGTGTAGATGATGCCGAGGCGAACGTAGACGTCGCGATCTTCGGGTCCGCCCTTCAACATCGTCTTTATATCGGCGACGGACTGGTCGACCTGGCCCATGTCGGCGAGTTGCGCGTCGAGCACCATGCGCAGGTCGCGGTCATCGGGCATTTTGTCGACGGCTTCTTTCGCAACTGCGGTGGCTTGCGGCCACTGTTTGGCTTCGCGATAGGTGTCGATGATTTCCTGGTATCCGCTGCGCGCATTCTCGTCACCGAGAGTCAACATCTTGCGGAAGGTGTCGACGGCCGACTGGTAGTTTTCCTGGTCGCGGTAGACCATGCCGAGGCGCTCGATGAAGATGGCGCGATTGTTGCGGTCGGCGGAAGTCGACGCGTTCTCAGTCTTCTTAACGAGATCCTGCAGCAGCTTGATGGCGTCGTCGTAGCGTCCCTGGGCCTGGTAGACGGCGGCCATGCTGTAAGGAACGTCCATGGTGTCGGGAACGAGCGAATCGGCGTGCTTCAGGTTTTCAAGCGCGAGATCGAACTTGCCTTCGCGGCGGTAGATCTCGGCCATGCGGATGTAGGTCTGCGCGTCTTCGGGATTGGAATCCGCAATGACCTTGTACTGTTCGAGGGCGGCGTCGAGCTGGCCGTCGTTCAAAAGATTTTCGGCGAGACCGCGGATGGAGTCGAGATTGTCGCGGTCGAGCATGATCGAGTGCCGATAGGCGTCGATGGCGCTCTTGTAATCCTTGCGCTGCTCGTAGGCGGCACCGAGGGCGGAATAAAGTTTGGCAGAGCGGGCAGAGTCGGGAACCGAGCTGAGAACTTTGAGCGCATGCGCCGTGTCGCCCTCGTCGGTGTAGAGCATGGCGAGCGTAGTAACGGCTTCTTCGGATGATGGATCGAGCTTGATGGCGGTTTTAAGTTCGGTTTCGGCCTTCTGCAGGTCGTTATTGAGGCGATAGAGGCGGCCGAGCAGGAGGTGATCGTCGACGCTGGACGGATCAAGCTTCACGATCTGCTCGTACTGATCGATGGCCAGCTTAAGAATATTGTCGGAGCCGCTGCCCCCCGGCATGTCGCCGAGTGAGCGAAGGTAAATGCGGCCGAGCAGGCGATGCGCCTCGAGGTTCTTGGGATCGCGCTTGATGATGTCCTGGGCTTCTTTGACAGCGTCGGCAATGCGTCCGGTCTTTACATAGAGTTCCGCGAGGGCGGAGGTCAGGAATTCAGACGACGGGTCGGCTTCGATGGCGAGACGGTATTCTTCGGCGGCCTTCACAGCCAAGTCGCTGCGGCCGTAAGCCGTGACCATTTCCTCGTACATGTGCGCCAACGTGTAGTGATAATAGGCAGCGGCGCGGTCCACCTTGTGAGGCGCAGTCTGGGCGGCGCTGGTATCGGGCTGAATGGAGTCCGAAGCTTGCGACGAGGACTTGGTCTGGGCGACCGCGGCAGTTGCCAGCGAAATTACTAAAAGAAGCCGAAAAAGTCTGTTCATTGGGACCTGACTGCGCCAGAAGCGCTTACCGGAAACTCAGCTTACTTGGATGCAAAGCCGCCGGAGGAAAGGTGCTTTTATTCTACCCCGTTGGGTCGCTCCGAGGGAAAAAAGACTAGGACACCGGGGTAACTCCGGAGGACAGGGACCACCGGAATTGTTGAATTTTTGAATGTTGATTGTTGAATGAAGGCCAAGAAATCCCCACTTCTGGCAAAACCGGCCAGAAGTGGGACACCCGAACATCCGGGCACCCACGTTCTTTATTCAACAATCAACAATCAACAATCAAAATTCGAAAATTCCTAGTGCCGGAAGTGGCGGACGCCGGTGAAGAGCATGGCCAGACCGAGGCGGTCGGCGGCTTCGATGACTTCGGGGTCGCGCTGCGAGCCTCCGGGCTGGATGATGGCGGTGGCTCCGGCTTTGGCGATTTCTTCGACTCCGTCGGGGAACGGGAAGAATGCGTCGGAGGCGGCGACCGTGCCTTTCAATGGCAACTGGGCTTTCATCGCGCCGATTTTGGCGGCGTCCACGCGGGACATCTGTCCGGCGCCAACGCCGACGGTCTGGCCGTCACGGGCATAGACGATGGCGTTGGACTTCACGTGCTTGCAGACCTTCCATGCGAATAGCAGGGCGCGGGTTTCTTCCGGGGTGGGCGGACGCTTGGTGACGACTTTCAGGTCGGAGTCGACGAGGGCACGGGTGTCGGCGTCCTGAACGAGCATTCCTCCGGAAACATTCTTCAAAACCCATTTCTGATTAGCGGGAACCACTTCGACGAGACGGAGATTCTTCTTCGAGGCGAACTTTGCTTTCGCGGCTTCATCGAAAGCCGGAGCGGCGATGACTTCGAGGAAGAGCTTGTGCATTTCTTCGGCGGCTTCGCCATCGATGGGACGATTCACGCCGATCACGCCTCCGAAGGCTGAGACCGGATCGCATTCGAGAGCGCGCTTGTAGGCTTCGGCGAGAGTCTTGCCGGTCGCTGTGCCGCAGGGATTGGTGTGCTTGATGATGGCGCAGACGGTCTGGTCGAAGTCTTTTCCTGTAAATTCCTGGGCGAGATCCCACGCAGCCTGCAGATCGACAATGTTGTTGTAGGAAAGCTCCTTTCCCTGCAGTTGTCGCGCATTGGCGACGCCTTTGCCGGAGCCGTCGGAGTACATGGCGGCTTTCTGGTGAGGATTCTCACCGTAGCGGAGATCGACGACCTTGTTGAAGGAAAATCGCAGGACGTGGGGAAATGCCGTCTGCTCGGAGCGGATTTGGAAGTCGTCAGCGCTGATTTGGTCGAGCGTGGAAGCGATGGCGGAATCGTAAGCCGCGGTGGTGGCGAATGCTTTTTGCGCGAGACGCCACTTGGTTTCTTTGGAGAGTGCGCCTGCTTTGGTCTCGAGTTCGGCGGCGATGGAATCGTAATCGGCGGGCGAAGTCACGATCGCGACGTCGTGGAAATTCTTGGCGGCGGAGCGGATCATCGACGGACCGCCGATGTCGATGTTCTCGATCAATTCCTCGAAAGCTACGCCGGGCTTGGCTGCGGTCTTCTCGAACGCGTACAGGTTCACGACCACCATGTCGATCGGGGCGATGCCGTGCTCGGCGACTGCTGCAACGTGCTTGGGATCTTCGCGGCGGTGGAGGATTCCGCCATGGACTTTGGGATGCAGCGTCTTGACGCGTCCGTCGAGCATTTCGGGGAACCCGGTGAGGTCGGAGATGTCTTTTACCTTGATGCTGGAGTCGCGCAGGAGTTTGGCGGTGCCTCCGGTGGAGACGAGTTCGATACCGAGGGCCGAGAGCCTGTGGGCGAAGTCGACGAGTCCGGTTTTGTCGGTGACAGAGAGAATAGCGCGCTGGACTTTGCGATTGGATGACATGGGTTCCTTACGAGTGGGTGGCGCTGAGTGGTACTGGAAAGTTTATCAGTTATCGCGGTGGGCTGGTGATCGGCTCATGCAATGGGCGGGGATCAAAAAATTCTTAACCACGAAGGTCACGAAGGGGCACGAAGGAAACCGCACGCTACGTACGAATGCACTTAGGTTTTCGCTTTGGCTTTCAGCTTTACGTGGCCGTCGGCGAGTTCGACCGAATATTCGACGCTGTCGCAGTGATACTGCTTGCGGATCTGTTCGGTCTTTTTCTGGACGAAAGCAGTAAAGGAATCGAAGTTGCCCGAGACGTTCTCTCCGGCTTTTTTCTTGGCGGCGACGAGACTGTTGTAGAGACGCTCCACCTGTTCGCGCTCTGCCTGATCGACGCTATGCAGGGTAAAGTGCGGTGCAGAGGCGCCACCTTCGGCTCCGGCTGCAGCCGCGGCGGCGTGACTTACGCCATAGACGTGGTGCTGGGGCTTGTGCTCGTCTTCGGTGGTGCGAACGCCTTGCACCGATAACAGTGCGTCCTGCGGGCGGCGGTAGCCTTCTTCACGGATACGGGATTTTTTGCGCCAGAGATCGCTATAGATGGCGTAGCGCTGCGCGATTTCGTTGTAGCGATAGCGCTGGGAGAAATTCATGCGCCCGCCGCCATCGGAGAACTTGCGCAACAAGCTGAGCACCTTCCACTCGATGTCGGTGGGAGGCCGCTTGGTCGGGTTGCTGAAGAAAATCTCGTACTCGATTTTCAGCCGCCGCAGTTGCGAGTCGAGAAGAGTCAATTCTTCGTCGGTGGTCACAGGTGTCTCCATGCACAGTTTAGTGACGAGGATGCCCGGGGGCGAGGTTCCCGAGGGTCACGGAAGGGTATCGTACGGAGGTAACTGTGGCTGGCCGTTAGTCGTCAGCCACTGGTCGTTCGCAAACCCTTTCCACGATGGAACCGGCCAGAGACAAATGACGAACAGCCAGCAGCGCAGCTTTATTCCAGTGATATCTCAGGGTTGTCAGAAGCGAATACGAATGTACAGGAGAGCCCGGGAGAGCAGTTACTTGCTTGCGTTCGACGCCATTTTCTTGACCATGGCGAGGACGAGCTTGCGGTCGCTGTCGTTGAGGTTGGTGGAATAGCGGCGAATCTGGCTAAGGAAGCGGACTTCATCGTCGGAAAGCTGGGGCAATCCCTTGGAGCCGTTGTTGTGGCCGGGTTCTGAGAAGAATTGCGAGAGCGGCAGCTCCATGGCGCCGGCAATTTTCGAGAGCGTGTCGAGCGAAGGGATGGTGTGTCCGTTTTCGACGCGGGAGAGGTAACAGCGCAGCAGCCCGGTCCGTTTTTCAATGTCACCCTGCGACATACCTTTTTGAAGCCGGTAGTTGCGGATGGTCTCGCCGATATTCATGGTAGGGAGCATTTCAGGATGGGCAATAGTAACCAGAGCGGTAACTTCTGGCAAGTGGGAAATTTGTGCCATGCGAGGGACGAACGTGCCATATGTGAAGCGGATCACAGACAAAAGAATTTCGCTTGGATTTCGTTATTTCTTATACGTTGTTAAAGCAACCGGAAACAACCGGAACCGGGCGCGGGACAAGCGTTTCCGCTGTTAACGAAATTCGCTTACTTCTTCAGCGTGGAGGAAAGAAATTCCACTGTGCGACGCCACGCATCAGCCGCATCGTCGGCACGATAGCCCTGCTTGTTGTTGGGATTTTCAAAGGCGTGTCCGGCGTCGTCGTAGATCTTGACGTCGATTTTTTTGCCGAGTTGTGTCATGGTCTGCTCGAACTTGTGCACGTCGTCGGGAGTGATGCCGCGGTCTTGTCCGCCGAAGAGTCCGAGAATGGGGGCGTTGATTTTTGCGAGGGCCTCCTTGTCGGTGGCGAGGTGTCCGTAGTTGATGACGTCGGCGGCGAGCGTCGGCTCTTCGAGGGCAACGTCGAGCGCGTAGCCCCCGCCCATGCACCATCCGATGGCGCCAATGCGGTCTTTTTTAATGTTCGGTTGCGCGGCAAGGTAATCAAAGGCGGCGGCGAGGTCGCGCTTGGCGCGGTCTTCCGGGACTCCGCGCATGATTTCATGAGCTTCGTCGGGCGTGGTCGCAACCTTTCCGCGATAGAGATCGATCGCGAGAGCGACGTAGCCTTGATCAGAGAGTTTCGAAGCCTGGTCTTTCACCCAGTCGTTCAGTCCCCACCATTCGTGAATGACGATGAGCGCCGGATGCGGGCCTTTGCCCGCGGGAGTATAGAGAATGCCGTTGACCGTCTCGTCGCCACTTTTGTAGGAGACGGGCTTGCCTTCCGCCGCGAAGAGGAAGGTGGATGTAAACAGGAAAATGGCGGCGAGCAGGAGAGCTTTCTTCATGGGGAGTTCCTTTCGGACTTGTGCGCGGAACATTCTGCTCGAACTCGAGCGGGATTACAACAGGAGTTCCATGTAGAGAGCGCCCGCGATTGGATTGTCGCAGTAAGGAGCGATTTCGCGGAAGCCAATTTTGCGGTAGAGGCCGACGGCGTCTTTCATGACGGGTTCGACGGTGTCGAGGCGCATGCGGGAATAGCCGATCTGGCGCGCCTCGGCGATGATGCTATCGACGAGAGTGCGTCCGAGTCCCCTGCCGCGAAATTGCGGACGCAGATAGAGGCGCTTCATCTCACAGATGTGGTCTTCGAGCTTGTGGAGGGCGACGCAGCCGGCGAGTCGGCCGTCGCATTCGGCGAGAAGCAGTCGGCCGTCCGGGGGAGCGTAGTGGCCGGGAAGAGTGGCTAGTTCTTCGTCGAAGCTCTGGAAGCAGAGACTGAAGCTGAGGGACTGGGCGTATTCGAGGAAAAGTTCGCGGACCTGCGCTATGTGGAGCACGGACTCTGCGGGAAAAATCTTCAACGCAGAGGACGCTGAGGTCGCAGAGGGTATCAGGTCAAGCTTGGATTCGGAATTCATTTTTTTTCTCTGCGGACTCTGCGACCTCTGCGTTGAGATCTATCCCATGAACATGCCGCCGTTCACGCTCAGGACGTGGCCTGTGATGTAGGAGGCGTCGTCGGAGGCCAGGAAAGCTACAGCACTTGCGATGTCTTCGGGCGTTCCGACACGGCCCAGCGGAATTTGTTTGATGGCACCCTGCTTGAAGTCGTCGCTGAGAACAGCGGTCATGGCGGTTTCGATGAATCCGGGGGCGACGGCGTTACAAGTAATGTTGCGCGAGGCGACTTCGCGGGCGATGGCCATGGTGAGTCCGATCAGGCCCGCTTTGGAGGCGGAGTAGTTGGCCTGTCCGGCCTGGCCGATCTGGCCGAAGATGCTGGTGACGTTGATGATGCGTCCCCACTTCTGGCGCAGCATGGAGGTGATGACCTGCTGGATCAGAAAGTACGCAGAGGTAAGGTTGGTCTGGAGGACGGCGTCCCAGTCGGCGCGCTTCATGCGCATGACGAGCTGGTCGCGGGTGATGCCGGCGTTGTTGACGAGAACTTCGATCTTGCCGAATTGCGTGACGGCAGCCTTCACTGTCGTCTTAACTTGTTCTTCATCGGCGACATCGAGCGGGAATGCAGCGGCTTGGCCTCCAGCAGCGGTGATTTCGTTGACCAGTTCGCGGAGCTTTTCCTGATTACGCGCGGCTACGGCGACTGTGGCGCCATCTTTCGCGAGGCGGAGGGCGATGCTGCGCCCGATGCCTTGCGATGCGCCGGTGACGAAGGCTACTCGTCCTGAAAGGGACATAAGAATTCTCCAGAGGGAATGATGAGAATTTGTCTCACAAATGAAGCGGCCTAGTAAACTCGCGAGCCCTCAGAGGCTAAAGCCTGCATTCTGCTGCGTCTTATCGGCCCGGCTGGAAGCCGGGCCCTTCCCACGAACCTTCCTTCCCAAAACCTTTAGGAGCCAGCTCCGGATCACTGTGAAATGCCGAATTATACGCGGGGCGCTTGGTCGTTAGCGCGGCGGAGCGGCCAAATCAGAACGTCCAAACGCCTCGAAAAATGCAAGAGCGGCTCGGTATCGGGCAAGTCGATGCGGGCGGCGGTGGCCATGGTGTTCTGCTCGATGAGGGCTTCGGCATCTTGCAAAGGCCAGGGCAGGTGATGAATGTCGCATCGATAGACCTCGCCTTGATGCACTGTGTAAAGGCAATAACGAGCGGTGAGCCAGTGTTCGAGTGAATTGTTCGCTCGCGGGAGGACGCGTGTGACCGGGCGATAGGCGGCGCGGAATTCGGCGGAATGATCTTCTCGCCTCGATGAATAATGGATGCTTCCTGCGCCTTCGGTGGTGTGCATCGAGGCGTAGAAGTAAGGAAGATGAAAAAAAGTGCGGGCGGCCCAGACGGCCAGGGCGCTGGCGGCGTCGAGGCTGAAGAAGAAGACGCCGGGCTTGTCTCCGTACGTCACGTAGGTTCGGACGTTCAGCTCGGGAAAACGCGAAAGGCCAGGTAGGGCGGGAATACCGCGGGGGCGGACGCCGCTCATCCAGAAGGGGACGACGCCGATCCAGCAATGTCCGCCAAACATGTCGAGATGCAATTCGGACGGAACGAGGTGACGGATGACCACGGGCGCAACCGGCCAGTGGGCGAAGAGCAGATCGTGCCAGGTCTGCTTCATGATCCAGGGGCCAGCGGGAAGAGGCCAGGGACGATGCTCAACGGAATGAAGCAGGGCGTGCACGGCATAGTTTAGCGCCGAAATAGCGATGACCGTGGGTAGTGGTGCAATTTGATAAGGAAGCGAGCCAAACGCGCGTTTGTTGCGTCGCAAAAGCGCGACGCATCGCGCAGCTCGCCCAGATCCTTCGCTGCGCAAAAGAGGCTTGCTAAGGATGACAACCAAACTGCACCACTACCTGACCGTGATTGTGATTGCGAATCCACAAGGGCGGCGCGTACCATGCGAGCACTCCCATGTCCCAGACTGCAAATGTGCTGATGATGCCTAAGCCTTCGGAAAAATCCGCCGAGAAAGATGCGGCGCACCGGTCGCCGCTGCGGGCGGCCGCAGT
Organism: Candidatus Sulfotelmatobacter sp.; assembly: GCA_035945695.1. Lineage (GTDB taxonomy): Bacteria > Acidobacteriota > Terriglobia > Terriglobales > Acidobacteriaceae > Sulfotelmatobacter. The sequence goes on from DASYZZ010000011.1 coordinate 21,610, forward strand.
TGAGAAACCTGCCGAAGAAGCCCAAGCGGCTGAGCCTTCGACCGAAGTTTTTGCCGTGTTCGGCGTTGAGCCTGAGATCCAGGCGTATGCGATGGCGAAATACTCGCGCTCGGCACTTTCCATGAAAGATGCGCTGCGCGAGATCTCGACGCAGAAGGCCGAGAAATTCCTCAACACTTTTTATTTTCAGTATGGGCACCGGTCGATTGCGGACCTGGCGCATCTGGCGCTGGCGATCGAGCGGCTGTCGATCCTGGCGGCCATCGAGCTTGCCGACGAGCAGCGCTGGGATGGGCAGGAACGGTCGACGCGGTATCAGGATTTCCGCAAGAGCGGATATTTCACGCCGGACTTCGGTGCCGACGACGAGGCACGGAAGCTCTACCGCGAAACCATCGATTTTCTGTTCGCCGAGTATGACGCGCTCTCGGCGCACATGACGCAGCACCTGATTAACATCACGCCGAAACCCGCCGACATGAAGCAGGAGGCGTACGAGCGCACGCTGAAGGCGCGGGCTTTTGATATCACGCGCTACTTGCTGCCGCTGGCGACGAATACTTCGCTGGGGGAAATCGTCAACGCGCGGACGCTGGAAAATCAGGTCGCACATCTGCTCTCGCATACACATAAAGAGGTGCGCACGCTGGGCGAGTCGCTGAAGAAGGCAGCGACGGGGCCGGCCTATAACATCAACGCGGAATCGTTGCAGAGCCTGGTAGCGCAGATTCGGGCGGTGAGTCCGGAGCTTGGGACGCGCGCGGAAGAAGAGCTGCTGCGCGAGGTGCGGGTTGCGCCGACACTGGTGAAGTATGCGGATCCGAATCCGTATGAGATGGAGACGCGGCGCGAGTTGCGGCAGGCGGCGCGGGAGTTGATGGCGAGCGAGCCCGTCGCTCCAGCGAAGGCGATTGTCGATCTGCTCGATGAAGAGCCACTGGAAGTGGAGATCGCCACCACGTTGCTCTACGAGCACAGTCATCATTCGTACCGGCAGATACGGCAGGCGGTGCAGGTGGCGGGGGAGCGGCGGCGCAGAGAGATTATTGATCTGGGGCTGCGGCATCGCGGGAAGCACGACGAGATGCTGCGGGGATTCCGCGCCGGCCAGCAGTTCCGCTTCGACATCCTGATGGACACGGGCGGATTCCGGGACATGCACCGGCATCGGCGGTGCATTCAGGTCATGCAGGGATTCACGACGCAGCATGGATACGAGATGCTGCTCGATATGGAAGACGCCGGCGTTCGCGGACGTTTCGAATCGGCGATGCGGCGGGTGCAGGGCGCGGTGGAGAAGCTGGCATCGCGCGGGACTTCCGAAGCGGAAGAAAATTCGCAATATGCGATCCCGCTGGCGTTCCGAAAGCGCGCGCTCTTCAAGATGGATTTCGCCGAGGCGGTGTACATCTCGGAACTGCGGACGACCCCGGCGGGGCATGTGTCGTATCGCAATGTGGCTTACGCGATGTATGAAGCGGTGGCGAGGAAGTATCCGGCGCTGGCCAAGTATTTCCGGGTGCATGATGTGACGGCGCCGGTGGATTTGCTGCAGAGGTAGGTACTCGCCGATGAGAAACTATTTGTAGCGCAGCTTGGTGCTTCGCTTAGTTTTAGGCTGGGGGTGCGCACGTGGAAGGGGCTTCTTGGGAGCTTCCACTTTGATCTCGACATCCGGTAGAAGTCCGGCGTGCTTCATTTCTTCCTCGAGTTTCTGCTTTGCGTGTTGAGCGTCAAGCGGTCCGTCGCAGGGGATTCTCACCTGCCTGGACGGGCTTACGACGAAGTAACTGACCAATTTGCTCACCCCTTTGTCCATGTTACTCCTCCGAACCGTCAGCTGGCAGTGGTCCATTTGGACCCTTCCGCTGCTAGATCCTACGGATTAGCGTGACGGCATTGGTGGAGTGCGGCGAGATAGACCGCAGCTTATTCGAGTTCACTCACCGGGACTGCGCGGAATCCGTCTCCGAGCGGATAGCTGTTTGGGGTGCGACAGATCACTGCTCCGGAAATCACCTTCGACTTCCCCACCACGTCTCTCACGAATCGGAGATTCGCGGTGTCGTCGGCTCCGGGAATCTCGGCCCACTTGGCTTCGAACAGTTCCAGACGGCCTCCGATCTCGGTGACAAAGTCCACTTCGCGGGTGCGATCACGCCAGAAAAAGAGGCTGTTGACACGCCCGGCCCTGCGCTCGCGCGCCCGCAATTGAGCGAAGACGTAGGTTTCCCAGACCGCTCCCGCGGCAGGTGAATCCCGCAGGGCTTGTTCTGTCTGGATGTTCAGTAACGCGCAGAGCAAACCGCTATCGGCGAGGTACAACTTTGGCGATTTGATAATCGACTTCGTGCGGTTGGAGAACCACGGCTCAAGCAGGACGATCTGGCCGGAAGCTTCGAGGGTCGAGAGCCAGTGATTCGCGGTGGATGGGGCGATTCCCACATCGCGGGCCAGATCGGCCTTGTTGAGGAGATTGGCCGAGCGCAAGGCGCAGGCGCGAAGGAAGCGTTCGAAGTCGCGCAGGCTGCCGACATTCGCCAGCGAACGCACGTCGCGTTCGAGATAGGTTGCGAGGTAGGAGTTGTAGAAGGCAACGTGATCGATCGCGGGATTTGCGTAGAGCTCGGGAAAGCCGCCGCGAACGATGGTGAACTCGACAGTGGTCTCCGGCAGCGCGGCACGGATTTCGGCGAAAGAGAGGGTCTCGAGCTCCACGATGTCGGCTCTTCCGGCCAAGGATTCCGAAACGCTCTTCATCAGCGAAAATTTCTGCGAGCCGGTGAGCAGGTACTGGCCGTGCTTGCTGCGGTTTTCGTCGACCGCTACTTTGAGGTTGCGGAATAGGGCGGGAGCGTACTGGACCTCATCGATGATCACGGGAGGCGCATGCCTTCGCAGAAACGTCTGAGGCTCCTTTTCGGCCTGTTCGGCTTCGGTCGGGAGGTCAAGCGAGACGAAAGCATGATCCGGAAACAAACGGCGGAAGGTAGAGGTCTTACCCGTCTGCCGGGCGCCGGTCAGGACCACCACGGGGCGAGTGCGGGCGGAACGGTGGAGGCGGGGCTCGATATCGCGGGTGATCCACATATGCTAAATATGCGATAGTATCGCATATTTTGCAACACCCATTTCCGAGGTCGTGTTTGGCCCATTTTGGAACCTTCCACAACTTTATTCTTGTGATTCGCCTTTTCTTCGCTTCATTTCCTATGTATAATCCGGCCAGAATTAGACAGTACTCATAGTCAGCAGTCTTCAAAAGGAGCCACTTCATGGCAGACGAGCGGGGCAAGGCGATCGACCTGGCGGTATCGCAAATCGAAAAGCAGTTCGGCAAGGGCTCGATCATGCGGTTGGGATCGAAGGACGCGATCCTTCCCATCTCGGTGATCTCGACGGGATCGATCTCGTTTGACGCCGCGCTGGGCGTGGGCGGATTCCCCCGCGGCCGCGTCGTGGAAGTCTTTGGCCCGGAGTCGTCGGGCAAAACGACGATCACGCTGCAGGTAATTGCTGAGGCGCAAAAGACCGGAGGCATGGCCGGATTCGTCGACGCCGAGCATGCGCTCGATCCCGGATATGCCAAGAAGCTGGGAGTCGATGTCGACAACCTGCTGGTGTCCCAGCCTGACTACGGCGAGCAGGCGCTCGAGATCACTGAAGCGCTGGTGCGCTCGAATGCGATGGACGTACTGGTCGTGGACTCGGTGGCGGCGTTGGTTCCGAAGGCCGAACTCGATGGCGAAATGGGTGACAGCCATATGGGGTTGCAGGCGCGGCTGATGTCGCAGGCGCTGCGCAAGCTGACGGGAACGGTTTCAAAGTCGCGGACGTGCCTGGTGTTCATCAACCAGATCCGCGAGAAGATTGGCGTGATGTTCGGGAATCCGGAGACGACGACCGGCGGCAAGGCGCTGAAATTTTATTCGTCTGTGCGAGTCGATATTCGGCGAATTGCAGCGGTGAAAGAAGGAGACGTTGTGATCGGGTCGCGGACGAAGGTGAAGGTCGTCAAGAACAAGGTCGCGCCGCCGTTCCGCGAGGCCGAGTTCGACATTCTTTATGGCGAGGGCATTTCGCGCGAAGGCGATCTGCTCGACCTCGCGGCGAACAACAACATCGTCGAGAAATCGGGATCGTGGTACAGCTACAAGGGCGAGCGGATCGGCCAGGGACGCGAGAATGCGCGGCAGTTCCTGAAAGATAATAAAGATGTCATGGCGAAGCTGGACACCGAGGTGCGGAAGGCGCTGGGACTGATCGCCACACCGGCGCAACCGGCGGCGGCTGCGCAGGCCGCGGCTGGTTCGGGGCGCGTCACGACCATGCCGAGCGCGAATGAGTCGGTGAAGGTGCCGATCGCGGCGAAGAGGTAGACTCGTCGATAGTGGAATTTTTGTCAGGCGTCCGAGTTCCGGGCGCCTGATTTTCTTCTTGTGAGAACCCCTAGCACCTTCGCAAGTTCAAGCTAGAGAGAACACAGGGTCCGTCCACTCCGGTCGAGACGACAGAATTGAATCCAATTTCGCTTCGGCGGACAGCCGAGGCGGCTGTCCTTATGCAGATCTAATCGCCAGCTACTTGCGCTACTACATCGAAGAGGATTCGCGGGCCGCGTTTTACTTCTTCGACGCGGATGCGCTCGTCGTTGCCGTGCTCGGTGTTTCCTTCTTCGTCAGTTGCCGTGTACGGGTTGAACCCGTAGGCGACGATTCCGAGCGGACGATAGCGCTGATTTTCGGTGTATCCACTGGTGATGTGGGGCACGACCGGAGTTCCAGGAAAATACTTGCCGGAGACTTCGCGGATCGCCGACCACAGTGAGTTATCGGTGCCCGAATAGTTCGCGACGCGGAATTCGTCATTCAGCGGTTCGATGGTGACATTGGGATCGTCCACGACTTTGCGAATCTCAGCTAAAAGAGCCTTCGGATCGCCGCCCGGGAGAATGCGCACGTCGAGATTCGCCCATGCATCTGGAGGGATCACGTTGGTCTGCTGGGAGCCGCCCATCATGGTGAGCGAAATCGTGTCGCGCAGCAGGAAATTCAGTGAATCGTCACGCTCCACATATTCCTGAAATTTCTTGTCCTGAATGGCTTTGCGCACGTCACGGTAATAGGCGGCCTCGGCGGGCGGTTCGTAGGGAGCCATGTCGCGCAGGAATTCATCGACGACGGGCAGCACGCGCAGAGGGGTCTTGTAGGCGTTGATCCTGTCGAGTGCGCGGACGAGGCGGTCGGGGGCGGAATCGGGATTTGGTCGCGAAGCGTGCCCAGGGCGGCCATGGGCCACAACATGAAGCCAGTAGGTCGTTTTTTCGCCGACATCGACGCCGACATACTTCACTTTGCCGTCGTCGCCGAGAAGATTCTCTCCGCCCTCGTTGATCAGGAATTCGGCGTTTTCGAGCAGGTCGCGCTGGTGGGCGATGAACCAGTCGGTGCCGGTGCCGTCTGCCTCTTCGTCGGAGACGGCCAGAAAGATCACGTCGCGGTCGAGAGCCACTTTTTCGCGCTTGAGCATGACCATAACGACGAGCTGCGCCAGACCTTCGTCTTTCATGTCCTGTGCGCCGCGCCCCCAGAGATAGCCGTCTCTGATCTCTCCGCTGAAGGGAGGGACTTTCCACTTCGAAGCGTCGCTGGTGACGACGTCCATGTGATTGAGCAGAACGATGGGACGCTTCGCGACTGCGGTTGTGTGCGGCAAGCGCGCCCAAAGATCGCCGCGGCCGGGCGCATATTCAAAGCTGCGATTCTCGATCGCCTCCTGGTCGAGGATCTTCTTGTAAAACGCGACGGCCTTCATTTCATTGCCGGGAGGATTCGTTGTATCGATGCGCAAATACTGCTGCATCCAGGTCACGGCGAGATCGGAATACTGCTGCAGATGGCCGGCCGGAATTTGCGAAGCCGACATTCCGGCGCCGTCAGCCCACATGGTTGCTGCGAAGATCATCATTGCTAAAGCGACGGTAACTATCGAGCGAACATTACTGGTGCAAAGTCTTCCGAGTTCTCGAATGCGCAAGAAGTGCCTCCCAGGTCACAAATTGCTGTGTTTTTCTTGAACTTGCAAGGTTTGAAAAACGACCCATCACGATTGGTAAACGACAGTCACCGATTACCTTCGACTCCACGCAGTTTTTATATCAGGTTTCCCAAAATTACCCTGCAAATGCACTCGTGGCTTTTCTGCCAGACTCCGAAAAGCCTATACTATCCATAGTTATCAGGTACTTAGCCGTTCAACCCAAAGGCTGAATTTGGCATCCCACTTGTAATAGCAGAGGCAGGCGCCGCGTTTTGGGCGCCTCGAGTTCAAGCGCCGGGCGTAGCGTCAGCGCCGGGCCGGCTGAGCGAATCCGCTAGCTTTCCTTACCGATTTCAGGGGACGCGATTTGATTTCAAGCACGCTCACGCGTGCCCGGTGTGGAGCGAAATGCTCCCCCAACCATTGGAGGAAGTTATCATGAACAACCGTCTCTTCATCGCCCTGCCGTTGGCCGCAGTTCTTGCAATTCCGGCCCTCGCGCAGACCACCTCGTCCAGCACCGATCAAAATCAGCAGCCGGCAACTTCGCAGTCGACCAGCGACAACGGCACTGCGACCGGCAAAGCGCCTCTGGCTCCACCGTCGCGCGAAGGCTTCTGGGGGCGCGTGAATCCCTTTGCCCGCAAGAAATATGTGCAGCGCCAGACCGAACCGATCCGCGACCGCGTCAATGAGCTCGATGAGTTGACGTCGCAGAACAGCAAGAACATCAAGGACGTCGATTCGCGCGCCCAGGCCGGAATCAAGCTCGCTTCCGACAAGGCGAACGAAGCCGATCAGCATGCGGTCGATGCAGGCAACAAGGCGACCCAGGCGCAGCAGAGCGCGCAGCAGGTCACGGCGAAGGTTCAGAATGTCGAGAACGTCGTCAGCAATATCGACCAGTACAAGGCGTCGAACCAGACCGAAATCCGCTTCCGCCCGGGCCAGACCATGCTCAGCAAGAACGCGAAGGATGCTCTGGATGACATGGCCAACGGCGTGAAGGGCCAGCGCGGTTACATCTTCGAAGTGCAGGGCTTCTCGTCCGGCAAGGGACAGGCAGCCATCGCGACTTCGCAGAAGATGGCCGAGTCGGTCGTGCGCTACCTCGTGCTCAACCATGAGATTCCGGTTTATCGCATTTATCTCGTTGGAATGGGCAATGCTCCAATGCCTGAGAATAACAACGACCAGGCCAAGACCACGAAGCACTACAGCGGCGGCCGGGTTGAAATCAGCCTGCTGAAGAACGATCTGGAGCAGCTCTCGTCGAACAGCGCGGCGCCCGCGATGAGCAGCGATCAGCAGCAGCAACCGAAGTAATAGAACATGAATAAGCGGCGATTGTAGCCGCGAGAATTACCCTTCCCCCAGGAAAAGCCTCTCGACACAAGCGAGAGGCTTTTCTGGCTTTTGCAAGTAGACGCGCCCAGCGATTCTTCCTCGAGGATTTTTTCCTGCTTTCTCTTTCCGATTTGTCCCGTCCATATTTCCAGCTATGTCGGACTTCAAATTTGCGCTCCGCCAGTTTCAAAAATCGCCCGGATTCGCGATTACTGTGATCCTGACCATCTCGCTGGGGATCGGCGCGAATACGGCGATTTTCACGCTTGTGCACGCGATCCTGCTGCAGTCGCTTCCAGTCACGGAACCGGGCGGCCTCTACCGGATCGGGGACCTTGACGATTGCTGCGTGAACGGCGGGTATGAGAACGACAATGGAGACTTCGATCTCTTCTCGTACGATCTTTACCGCCAGATTCAGGACACCACTCCGGAGTTCGAACAGCTCGCGGGATTTCAATCCGGCCAGAACATGATGAACATCCGTGTCGGGAACTCGATGGCGAAATCGGAGCGGACGGAATATGTTTCCGGAAATTACTTCTCTACGTTCGGGGTTGGCTCGTACGCAGGAAGAACGCTGCTTCCGTCGGATGATGTACCCGGTGCGGCTCCGGTTGCGGTGCTGAGCTACGCCGCGTGGAGGGCCGCACATGGTGGCGATCCGAAAATCGTTGGGTCGACGTTCTATGTGCAGAGTCATCCGGTCACGATTGTCGGCATTGCGCCACCGGGATTCTTTGGCGACCGGGTTAACGACAACCCACCGGCACTTTGGATTCCGCTTAACGTAGAACCTGTGCTGGAAGGGCAAACAAGCATTCTTAAGGTGCCCGGCTCAAACTGGCTGTACGCAGTTGGCCGCCTTAAGCCCGGAGTGTCGACCGTGGCGCTGCAATCCAAGATATCGGCCAACCTTCGCCAGTGGCTGGCGACGCAGCCGGAATACACTTCGAAGGGAAACGACAAGGAAATTCCCAAGCAGCATGTCGTCATCGTCCGGGCGGGTGGCGGAATTCAAAATCTGCAGCAGGAAGCCGGAGATGGGCTGCACTTGCTTACCTGGATCTCGGCCCTGGTGCTTTTGGTCGCGTGTGCGAACATCGCGAATCTTCTGCTGGCTCGCGGCACAACCCGTCGCGCGGAAACCTCCATTCGGACTGCGCTTGGTGCAGCGCGGTCGGTGCTGATTCGGCAGATGCTGGTCGAGAGCGTTCTGCTCGCGGTGGCCGGCGGAGTGCTTGGCATTGCGATCGCGTATCTTGGCGCACGCATGATCCTGAACCTTGCGTTTCCTGATGCGACTCAGCTTCCGATTCACGCCAGCCCATCGCCGGTCGTGCTCGGTTTTGCTTTTCTGCTATCGCTCATCACCGGAGTTGTATTCGGGATCGTGCCGGCTTGGATCTCGTCGCATTCCGATCCCGCGGAAGCGCTGCGCGGATTGAATCGCTCGACCGGTGACCGCTCTCATTTGCCGCAAAAAACGTTGATCGTTCTGCAGGCCGCTTTGTCAGTTGTTCTGCTGGTAGGTGCAGGACTGATGATCAAGACGCTGCGCAATCTCGAGCAGCAGAATTTCGGAATCGTCACCACGAACCGGTACGTCCTGCATATCGATCCCATGGGGGCCGGATATGACGTTCATACCATCGGGGCATTCAATCAGCGACTGGAGGAGGAATTCGCCAATCTCCCCGGCGTCAGGAGTGTGGGCATAGCGCTTTACAGCACGTTGGAGGGCAATAACTGGGGAGAAGGAGTCTACGTCGAAGGGCATCCGGCGCCGGGTCCGGAGGAGCACAATGGATCGTCGTGGGATCGGGTCAGCCCGCACTTCTTCGAGACCATCGGACAATCAGTACTGAGAGGACGCGGATTCACCGAGCGGGACACTGCAACGTCGCAGATGGTGGCAGTCGTCAATCAAGCGTTCGTGAAGAAATTCTTCCCGAAAGAAGATCCGATCGGGCGGCATTTCGGAACGTTCGATCAGAAATATGCGGGCGACTATGAGATCGTCGGCATCGTGGCGGACGCGAAGTATACCGCACCTCGGGAGCCCGTTCGCCCGATGTATTTTCGCCCGCTATCGCAGTTCAATCAGACTTTCCAAGAAACACAGATGGCGATCGCGGAGAGCCGATCGCTGTTTCCGAATTCGATTACACTCCAGTTCGCGGGAGACTCGGCCGGGCTCGAATCGATGGCGAGGCGAACGCTCGCCAATATTAATCCCGATCTCACGATGATCAGTTTCAAATCGCTGGACTATCAGGTTGCCGACAACTTCAATGGCGAGCGGCTGATCGCGCGGTTGACCGGCCTTTTCGGGTTGCTCGCGTTGATTCTGGCGTCGATCGGTCTGTACGGAATTACGACGTATGCGGTGGCTCGGCGCACGGGTGAAATCGGATTGAGGATGGCTCTCGGCGCGAATCGGGGAAACGTGGTTGTCATGGTTCTGCGGAATGCGTTGCTGCTGGTCGCGATCGGGCTGGCGATCGGGGTGCCCGTTTCGCTGCTTGGCGGCCGGCTCATGCAGACGCAGCTGTACGGCGTGCACATTTACGATCCAGTGACGCTGCTCGGGGCAGTATTTGTGCTGTCGGCATTCGCGGCTCTTGCCGGATTCATCCCTGCCCGCAGGGCTGCGAGCATTGAGCCCATGAGCGCATTGCGGACGGAATAGCGAGGCAAATCTCACTGCTACCGCGAACTCGGGCCCTTAGGTACTTACTGATATTCCTTGTGGACTTGCACTCCCGGTCTATACTGTCTCGTCACCGGAGCCCAGACCGTGGACCTTTACCACATTCTTCCGCCCGACGTTTTTCGAATCATCCTTGTTCTGTTTCTCTCGTTTCTTGTCGGCCTTGAGCGCGAGGAACACAAGACTGCCGCCGGAGCTTACTCCTTCGGCGGAGTTCGCACCTTCCCGCTGATCGGACTGCTTGGCTACTCGATCGCGCTTCTGTCGGGCGCGCAGCTGGTTCCGGTGATTCTCGGATTTCTTGTTATTGGCGCGTTTCTGCTGCTCTCGTACTGGCACAAACTCTCGCGCGCCGAAACCGCGGGCATCACGTCGGAGATGTCGGGGCTGACGATCTATGTTGTCGGCGCGCTCGTTTTCTACGACCACCTGTGGATCGCGACCGCGCTGAGCGTCGCCAGCCTGCTGCTGCTCGAGCTGAAGACTTTCCTCGAGCATTTTGCGAACCGCACGGCTCCGCAGGAAGTTCTGACGTTCGCCAAGTTCCTTCTGCTGACGGCGGTCATTCTGCCGATTCTTCCCAACCAGGAGTACGGGCGGTTCCACCTAAATCCATTTAAGACGTGGCTCGTTGTGGTCGCCGTCAGCACGATCTCTTACGGCAGCTACGTGCTGCAAAAAGTCACGAAGCAAAGCGGGGGAGTGATTCTGGCGGCGTTCCTCGGAGGGGCATACTCTTCGACGGTGACGACGGTTGCAATGTCGCGCCGCGCCGCGCGCGAGCAGCGCCCACATCTTTTCGCGGGTGGAATCCTTATCGCCAGCGGGATGATGTATCTGCGCCTGGTCGCGCTTCTGATGCTCTTCAACCACCAACTGGGAGCGCTGCTCGCTCCGGCGTTCCTCGCGCTCGCGGTCGCTGCGATCGCCGTGGGGTGGCTCTGGACGCGGCGCCCCGATGCGGTCCAGACGGAAATCAAACGCGAATTCGAGCCCGGCAATCCGCTGGAATTGATGGCCGCCTTCATATTCGCCGGATTCTTTCTGGCGATGCTGGTGGCGACGCAGCTCGCGGTAACGTATCTCGGGCGGGCTGGGGTCAATATTCTCGCGGCCGTCATGGGCGTGACGGACGTTGATCCGTTCATCATGGGCATGACGCAATCCGCCGGAACGCTGACGCCGCTCAAAGTCGCGGCTGTCGCCGTGCTCATTGCCGCGGCCAGCAACAATCTGATCAAAGGAATCTATTCGTACTCGCTGGCCGATCGTCCCACCGGAAAACAGAGCCTGCCGCTGCTGCTCGGGCTGACTGTAGCCGGGCTGCTGCCGCTGTTCTGGATCTGAAGAGTGGCTAGTGATTAGTGGTTGGTTTTTGGTCCATCCGCCCGAACTATTAATTTATTAATTGACAAGCCCCCGGTGCGGATGTATAAAACTGGAACTATTAATTAGTTAATTGTTCACTCCAAGGGGACCGCGTTGGCGAGAAAAAAATCACCGAACCTGACCGAAGGCGAGTTGCGGCTGATGAAAGTGCTCTGGGACAAAGGAGCGTCGACCGTTGGCGATGTAGCGGCTTCGCTCACCCATGATCCGCCGCTCGCTTACAGCACGGTGCTAACGACGTTGCGCATTCTGGAAGGCAAGGGTTACCTGCGCCACAGCAAGAAAGGGCGCGCTTTCGTCTACGAACCCCTGATCGCCCAAGACGAAGCGAGCCGCACCGCGCTGGGATATCTGGTGAACCGCTTCTTCGGAGGCTCGCGCGAGCTGTTGGTTGTGAATTTGCTGAAGGAAGAAAATATCAGCCGCGCTGAGTTGCGGCGCATCAAGAAGATGATCGCGGAAAGCGAAGGAGAGCAGAAATGACGCCTATGAATATTGCCATGACCACTCTTCTGAATGGAATTTGCCTGGGAGTAGTTCTGGCGGCGGCCATGTGGCTGCTTCTCAGATTCCTTCCGCGATTGAATCCGACGACGCGCTTCACGATTTTATGGATGACGTTGCTGGCACTTGTCGCGCTGCTCGCCGTGCCGGTAAATCCACGTGCATCTCGACCGGAGCCGCAAGCCGAATCTCTGATGGTCGCCTCCTCAAGTCCGGCGATCGTGCCCGCTCCCGCGAGAGCACAGGTGAAACTCGCAGGACGCAAGTTGCGTTCTTCCCACGCCGCCGTGGTTGTGGGGCAGAGTCGTACGCCTGCTTCCGAGCACCAACTGGAAACCGTCGTCTCCGAGACCCCCTCTGCAAGTTCGGACGCAGCACCTGACGCGGAATACTCCGTGATTCGCATACACTCCGACAAATTCCTTCGCGCGATCGCGGTTGTATGGGTGGTGTTTTCGCTGGTGCTGCTCGGGCGGTTGATGGCGGGATATTTCGTTTTGCGAAGCCTGAAATCGAGCGCAACGCCGGCGGCTTCCGATTGGCAATTGCATTTCAGCCGTTTGTGCGCAGTCCACGGCATTCGTCGTCAAACAGAATTGCTCGTTTCAGATGACGTGAGCGGACCAATGTCGCTCGGCTTCTTCCGGCCGGCGGTCGTGATTCCGCAAGCGCTTTTCGATACACTCTCGCACTCCGAACTCGAGCAGATTGTTCTGCACGAACTGGCGCACCTGCACCGACGCGACGACTGGAGCAACCTGGCGCAGAAATTGATTGAAGCAGCGTTGCCGATTCAGCCGGCGATTTATTGGCTTGGCTATCAGATGGCGCTGGCGCGGGAAATGGCCTGTGACGATTGGGTCATCGCAGCGACGGGAACTCCACGGCCTTATGCGGCGGCCTTAACGAAGGTCGCTGAGATCTCGCAATGGCAGCGCGCCGGTGTGCTCGCCGCAGGAGCGGCCGGGAACCGGTCACAGCTTTTCAGGAGAGTTCGCCAGATGCTCGACCGCACGCGGAATGCCGCTCCGAGGATTACGATCGTGCCTCTGGCTTCTGCCTTGGCTGTCGTGGTGGGGCTGACAGTGCTGAGCGTGCGCGCGCCGCAACTGATTGCGTTTGCACAAAGCGTGGCACCTGCGAGCCCGATCGCGCCAATCGCACCTACAGTATCGGTGGCGCCGCAAGCGCCGCAAGTTGCCACCACGGCTCCGCGCGCCGCGACTGCCCCCGCGCCACCGGTGATTGCCACCGCCGCGCCGGTACCGTCGCCAGCGCCACAGACTACACTTTCGCCGACGTCACCGGCATCGCCGCTATCACCACCGGCGCCGACTAGCCCGACGGCCCCAATGGCGCCGCTCGCGCCGATGGCGCCGGTGGCTTTGCAGAGCGGCAACTCCCCCGTCCAAATCACATATCGCAATGGCTGGACGTCTACGAGCATCATGATCGACGGCACAGTCGAATTCGCCGACGACGATAGCGATGTCAAATCCATCTCGCCGAACGGACGATTCCGGTTTGAAGACGGGGGACTGCTCTCGAAGCGAGTTTATGAAGTGAAGGCAGATGGGTCGGGCAATTTGACCCGGATTTATTCGGTTGGGTGGACCACCAAACCTCTGGACGACGAAGGGCGCGCATGGCTCGCCCATACGCTTCCGCAGTTCATTCGAGATAGCGGTATCGGAGCCGGAGGTCGCGTGGCACGCATTTTGCGCCAGGGCGGTCCGCAGGCGGTGTTAACGGAGATCGGACGCATTCGCAGCGATGGATCGAAGCGCGTTTACATCGAGCAGTTGTTCTCGCAGGCCAAGCTGACGCCCTCGGATCTCAAAGACGCGGCGTGGCTGATTCGGAGCATTTCTTCAGATGGTGACAAGGCGCAGGCCATCATCACCGTCGACGGGAGTTACTTCACCGCCGATCTGCGCTCGTATCTTTTTGATGCTGCCGAGAGCATTCACTCGGACGGCGACAAACGGCGGGCACTTTCGGACATCGTCACAAAAGACGGGGGGAATTTAGAGACGCTGGCGAGCGCCGCACGAGCCGCGCGGCATATTTCTTCGGATGGCGACAAGGCGGAAGTGCTCATCGAGATGGCGAACCCGTATCGTCCCGGCGGCGGCGTGGACATGGGGTACTTCGACGCGGCGAATTCGATCCATTCCGACGGCGATCATGCACGCGTGCTCTCGAAGATGCTCGCGTCCCATGGCGACGATCGCGATACATTGACTCGCACTCTTGCGTCCGCTCAGCGGATTTCGTCTGACGGAGATAAAGCGCGCGTGCTCAAAGAAGCGGTTGCCGATTACAGCGAGGATGCGGCTGTGCGCAAAGCATTCTTCGAGGCTGCGAATTCGATTGCGAGCGACGGCGATCATCAGCAGGTGCTCGTTGCTCTGGCGCAGAAACAGGGCCTTGGAGCTGACAGCATTGCCGGCATCGCTAATTCCGCGCAGAAGATTTCTTCGGCCGGCGATAAGGCTCGCGTTCTGATCGAACTTGCCGGTACGAATGTCGAACCGGCTCGCGATGCTTTCTTTTCCGCTGCGAACAGCATCACTTCCGATGGCGATCGCAGCCGCGTTCTGATGGTTGTGCTCGATAAGCAGGGGACTCCGAGTTCCGTGGTAGTAGCGGCGATCCAGTCGGCAATTGGGATTTCGTCCGACGGCGACAAGGCGCGCGTGCTTATCGAGGCCGCCGATCGCTATTCGAGCGATGCGGCGGTTAACGCTGCACTGCGAAAGGCTGTCGAGAGTTTGCACTCGGACGGCGACTATCGCGCCGTAATGTCGCGCATCGGCCGGCGCGAAGCAAGTCTGTAATTCAAGCGATCTGGTGACGCTGCTTTTGCCGGATGGAGTTCTCCTGCTAACGCTTGCGGGCGATTGACCGTGCTCCGGCGGGTGACTAGAATTCCCTCACATCGCTGCTGGGGAACTTCTATGAAATCGCTGGTGTGCGTACTGCTGCTCGCAAGCCTCGCCTCGTTCACTTTCGCGGACGACGAAAAAGATCATCACCATCACGAAGACCTCACCGAGACGCAGCTGGGGACCGTTCATTTTCCCGTGTCATGCGCTGCTTCGGTGCAGAAGCCGTTTGCCCGCGGCGTCGCATTGCTGCACTCGTTCTGGTACGAGGAGGCGGAAAAGGAATTCCTCGACATCGCGAAGGATGATCCGCACTGTGCGATGGCGCACTGGGGAGTTGCGATGAGCCTTTGGCATCAGCTATGGAACCAGCCTGATGCGAAGGTCATTGCGCGCGGCCTCGACGAAGTCAAAACCGGCGAGAAACTCGCGCAGAATGCCACCCCGCGGGAGAAGGCCTACATCGCAGCGATCGGGGCGTTTTATAGCAATTCCGACAAACTCGATCACGCCGCGCGCGCAAAGGCGTACTCCGAAGCGATGAAGAAAGTGTACGAGACATATCCAGACGATCATGAGGCTGCAGTTTTTTATGCGCTTTCGCTGCTCTCGTCGGATGAGAATCTCGAACATCGGAAGGAAGCGGCTGCGATCCTGGAAAAACTATTTGCGACTGAACCGGATCATCCCGGCGTCGCGCATTATCTGATCCATGCTTACGACACGCCGGAACTTGCGCAGCTTGGAATTCCAGCGGCGCGGCGCTATGCGAAGATCGCGCCCATGGCTCCGCATGCGGTGCACATGCCGTCGCATATTTTTGCGCGGGTCGGGTTGTGGCAAGATGACATCAATTCCAATCTTGCTTCCATTGCTGCGACTCGAAAAACCGCGGCCATGGGCATGGGCGGGGAAGGCCATCAGTTCCATGCGATGGATTTTCTTGTCTACGCCTATCTCCAGACCGGACGGGACGCAGATGCTCAGAAGATCATCGACGAAGTGAAAGGGATGTCCTCCATCCCCAATATGTATGGCATGGATTTCAACGTGCAGCTTGCGTCTGAAGAGCGCTTTGAGGCGAGTTACGCCCTCGAGTTGCACGACTGGAAGCGGGCGGCATCGCTTCCCACTGTCTCGAAGGATCCTGAGTACCAGACCGCGACGCTGTTGGCTCGCGCCATTGGCGCGGCTCGGAGCGGCCAGCTGGCCGAAGCGCGCAAGGACGTCGATGAGATTCGGTCGATCGCAACCGAGATGCACAAAGACAAGAAGAAAACTGACGATGCAAATTTTCTCGATCGTCAGGTGAATGAGCCGCTGGCTTGGATTGCGCACAGCGAGGGCAAAGATGACGAGGCTATTAAGATGCTGCGCGCTGTCGCCGAAAAAGAGACGGACGGGATGAGCGAAACGGGATATCTGCCTGCGCAGGAGATGATTGCGGATCTACTGCTGGAGTCGAAACGCCCGCAGCAGGCGCTCGTTGAATATCAAACTGATTTGAAGCTGAATCCGAACCGCTTCAATGGGCTCTACGGTGCGGCACAAGCGGCCGAGGCCGCCGGCAAGCAGTCGGAAGCGAATGAGTATTATGCGATGCTGGTGAAATCGTGTGACGGGTCGAACTCGACGCGCCCTGAGTTAAGCCGCGCGAAGGAGTTGCTGGCGAAGAAGTGATCGCGCTGCATCAGCGAAGAAACATCATCTTCGCGATGAGAACGGCGACGATCGCCACGGCACCGAGCAGAGCGTTCCACTCGCGGTGTTTCAGGTATAGATTGAGCGAGAATCCTCCGCTGCCTGGGATGGTGCTGGCTGGAATGAGGCGCGGGAACATCCGTGGGACGCGGCGCGTGTAGTCGTCGAACTCTGGAAATTTTTCTCGCAGGAATGCTTCTTCGCTGCGGATCACCGGCACGTAAATGGCGAAGAACATCACCACAAGCGCGATGCCGATCCACCAGTTGCGGGCAGCGATCGCGAAGCCGATCCCGATGAGCAGCGAGCCAAGATACAGCGGATTGCGCGTGTAGGCATACGGACCGGACGTGGCCAGCGCTTCGTTTTTTCGCACGTGACCCGACGCAAGCGCGCGGATCAGAAGCCCAGGGACGATGAAGATTGCGCCGAAGGCGAAGAACCTCCACGTCGGATGGGCCAGCCAGAAGTAAAGCATGGCGAAGGCGAATCCGAGGGGCACGCGGATGCGGCGCGCGATGCGGGACCACTCAGCCATGCTGGGCCTCGGTGCGCTGATTCAGTTGTGTGTCTGCCAGTAGGCTATGGGCCGCGTTCACGACTGCCTCAACGCTGATCTCAAGCATGGCCTCGTCCGGATGCGGATTGCGGGCATGGGTCGTGGGGCTTGCGGGATTGCGCAGCACGATGCTGCGCGTGCCGTATGGCCCGTTGCGCGCGGGATCCGTCGGGCCAAAAATCGCGACCGCGGGGACACGCAATGCCGCCGCGAGATGCATGGGGCCGGTGTCGCCGCCGACGAACAACTTCGCCCGCCGGGTCAGCGCGATCAACTCGCTGATGGTCGTTTGCATGACAATGGCTGCGCCGGCGCTGGCGGCTTCCGTTTCGCGCGCTAGTTTTTCTTCGCCGGGACCGTAGTTCACGATCGAGCGGAGGCTAGATTCAGCCAGCGTTCGCGCGACTTGGCCGTAGCGATCTGCCGGCCAGCGCTTCGCGCCCCATCCTGCGCCTGGATTCAAGATCGCGAATTGGTGTGCTCCGGTTTCGGCCAGGCGGTGGTCGATCCGCGCTTCGGCCTGCGGATCGTGGGGGAAATCGATTTTTGTAGCTCGCGCTTCCTTCCCCAGCAATTTCTCCGCAACCGACAAATTCTGCACGACGACGTGGTCCCCTCGCGGAATTACCGGGCGCGTGTACCACAGGCTCGCCGGCCATTCACGGGGCTGAGCAGAGCCGTAGATCAGCGGCGCTCCCGACCAACGGGCGAGAAGTGCGGAACGGATCGCTCCCTGCAGATCGAGAGCAACGCCGTAATGCGCCGAGCGGACGTCGTTCCAGACTCGCGCGATCTGTTCCACGGTCGAAAGCTGGAACAATGATTTGCGCCATCCGGTGAGTTTCACGGTGTGCACCCAGTCGACCAGCGGGCGCTGCGGCGAACGCGGGCCGCGGCGCGGAGTTCCCGGCGCGCATAGAAGTTCGGCCCAGCGGTCTTCGATCAGCCAGCCGATCGTTGCATTCGGGTACGCATCGCGCAGTGCCTGCGCGGCGGGGAGCGTGTGGATTACGTCTCCCATGGCGCTGAGACGCACGATCAGAATGCGATCAATACTGGGGAGTCCGGTATCGATCAAGGTTTCCTCGGAGACAGACGCGAACGGATAATCCCGGTGGTGGAGTGATCTTTGGGGTCGCCGACGATGGCGACGCGGCCTCCGTATTCGGCAATGGCGTCGCGTTCAGGGACGGAGTCGACGGTGTAATCCGTGCCTTTCGCCTGCACGTCCGGACTAATCTCGCGAATTAGGGCGCGCACGTCGAGCTCAGGGAAAATAACAACCGCGTCCACGTCAGCCAGGGCGGCAACTATTTCTGCACGCTCGTCTTCGGGCATGATGGGACGGCCTTCGCCTTTCAGCGCGCGAACGGACTCATCGGAGTTGATCGCGACGACAAGTTTACCGCCCAAAGCCTTCGCGCCTCGGAGGTAGCGCACGTGTCCGACATGCAGCAGGTCGAAGTTGCCGTTGGCCAGCGTGATGCGATTCCCGGCGCCACGCCATTCGCCGACGCGTTGGCGCAGCTGTTCCCGGCTCAGGATTTTCGTCTGCGTGTTCAATGAGATCGTGTGGCCGGAGCCGATTGCTCGATGGCGTGCAGCAGTTCTTCGCGCGAAACGGTTGCCGTGCCACGCTTCATGACGACAATCCCGCCCGCATAGTTTGCCAGTTGTGCGGCTTCTTCCGTCGTTGCCCCTGCGGCAAGCGCTGCCGTGAATGAGGCGATTACGGTGTCGCCAGCGCCGGTGACATCGGTGACCTGATCGGAGCCGAAGATCGGGATATCGACCGGCTTGTGCTTGCGGTCGAATGCAACCATGCCGTCGCGGCCCCGGGTGATGACCAGCGAATGCAGCCTCATGCGCGACATGAGCTGATCGCCGGCGGCAAGTAACTTATCCCAATCCTGACCGATGCGAACGCCGAGCGCTTCTTCGACCTCAGGTTCGTTCGGAGTCGCGGCCGTGATGCCGGAATACTGCAACATTCGGTAGCGGGAATCGAGGATGATTGGCACCGCGGCGAGTTTGCCCTTCTCACGCAAAGTGCTCACGATCGCGGGTGTAGCAGCGCCATAACCATAATCCGAGACGAGCAGCGCATCGGATGCATGCGCGTAATTTCTGGCAGCGAGATACAGTTCGCGGGTCAAGTGCGCGTTGGGAGCTTCGTGCGGCTCGCGGTCGACGCGGACGACCTGCTGCCGCGCCGTGTGCGTCATGCCCGCGAGAATGCGCGTCTTGGTGACGGTGGTGTAGCTCTTGTCTTTGAGGACGCCGCTGATGGGAATCTTTTTCTGGCGAAAATGCTTCATCAGCAATCGTCCGGGCTCGTCGTCACCGACGAGGCCGACGAGGAGGACGTTGACTCCGAGATCGGCGAGATTGTTGGCGGCGTTCGCTCCGCCGCCGGGAACGACGGTGCGCTCGCGGTGCTTCAGGATCAACACCGGGGCTTCGCGCGAGACGCGCGAGATTTCGCCGAAGACGAATTCATCGGCGACCAGGTCTCCCAGAACCGTGATCGTGAGGTTGGGAAAGTCCTCGACGATTTTCCTGAGCCGCTCGGCTTCTTTGGGATGTTTGGTCATGCAGCTATGCCTGACAACGCGTCGCACGCATGCGATGCTATGGCGCTACGAAATTCTACCCTTTCGGTTGGCAATCTTGTGAAGGATGGTATCCACGGCGTTAGCTGCCTCGGCCAACTCCATGCGTACCGGCACTACTGCGAGCGGTTCGAGGGCTGACAGATATGGCCCGAGATTGACGGCGTCTTTTTCGGTTGTGACGAAGCCTCCGGCATCGCTGCGCTGCCTGAGATCGAGCAGTTCGCGGATGTCTTTTTCGGTGTAGGCGTGGTGATCGCGATAGAAGGCTTCGGCCGCAGGATCGATGTTTGCGGCACGCAATTGCAGGACAAAGCTCTGCGGGCGGGCAATGCCACAAAAAACGATCGGGCGGCCAGGAACATTCCTTGGGATGATGCCGCGGCGAACGCGCCACGCTGTTTTTGACTGAAGCGGGAAATCGTCGGGCGAGGCTCCGGCGGAGAGGACGACTGCATCGGCACGTTGAAGGGAGCGCAGGGGCTCGCGCAAACGCCCGGCAGGAAGCATGCGGTCTTTTGCGTCCTGGGGAGTGACCAAAACGATGTCGAAATCGCGGGCCAGTGCTCGGTGCTGGAAGCCGTCATCGAGCAAATGAAGTTGAGGGCCAAATCTCGATTCCGCGAACTTGCCTGCTTCGTAGCGGCTTTCTCCGACGATGACGTGGACCTGGAGCTTGCGGGCAATCAGCAGGGGCTCGTCACCGAATTGTTGCGGCAGACCGGCAGGATCGACGAGCAGAACGCCGCGAGTGGTGCGACCGTAGCCTCGCGAAAGCACATCGAATTTCACGCCGCGTGATTTGAGTAACTCTCCGAGCAGTAACACGAAGGGAGTCTTCCCGGAGCCTCCGGCAGAGATATTTCCGACGCTAACCACGGGGCCATCGAGGCGGCGAACTTGAACGAGTCCACGATCGTAGAGCGCGTTGCGCGCGCGAACGATGCTGCCGTAGATGGTGGAGAGTGGGTTCAATCGGATTGTGCGGTCCTGGGCGGAGAATTTTCGAGCAGCGCTTTTAGAGCGTCCAACGTTCGCGATGTTGCTCCCATTTGCGAGAGGATAGTCTCTTTGGCGCGGCGTCCGAGGGCGCGCCGCTCGCCTTCGTTTTCCAGCAAGTGCATGAGCGTTATCGGCAACTCAGCGACGACGACAGTGCGTACCGCATCGCGGCGCTGGAATAGGGTGACTATATCGCGGAAGTTTTCTGTGTGAGTGCCCGTGACAATGGCGACGCCATGCTGCGCCGGCTCGATGATGTTGTGTCCGCCGCGAGGGACAAGGCTTCCTCCGACGAAGGCTACGTCAGCCAACGCGTAGAGAGCCGCCAACTCGCCGATGGTGTCGACCAGAAAAACTCCGCCCGCTAGCGGCTCACTATTCCACTGCGAACGGCGGTGCGACGAGATACTCATCTGCTGGATCAATCCGGCGACTTTTTCAAAGCGCTCAGGATGGCGCGGTGCGAGGATCATGACCGCGCGTGGATGGCTGACGAGCAGGTTTTCGAACGCCTTGAGCAGCGGTGGTTCTTCGTCTTCCACGGTGCTGCCACAAACCAGGATGGGGCCGGCGCCCTCCTTAGCGAGTTCCTGACGGAGAGTTTCGATGATCGGCGGCGGCGCGGGGAGCATCACGTCGAACTTAAGATTTCCGGTCACGTGGATGCGGGTTGGATCAGCTCCAATGGACTGGAGACGCTCGCCGTCTTGCGGGGTCTGCGCCAGGAAGAGATCGATGTGCGCCAGCATTTTGCGGAGTGCCCAGCGGAAACGTTGATAGCGGGGCCAGGACCGGTCAGAGATGCGTCCATTAACGACGGTGATGCGGGAGCCGCTCTTATAAACGAGGCGCAAAAAATTTGGCCAGAATTCGGTTTCGGCGAGTATGACCAGTTCCGGTTGCAGTGCGCGCAGATAAGGACGAATCGCGAAGGCGAAGTCCATTGGGAAATAGAAGACGTTGGCATCGCCAAAACGCTGGCGGGCGAGATCCTGACCGGTGTCGGTGGTTGTCGAGACAACGATGCGGATCTGCGGGAAGGCGCGACGCATTTGCCCAACAAGTCCGGCGACGGCAAGGACTTCCCCGACGGAGACGGCGTGAATCCAGATAGTGCGGGCCTTAGGGGTGCTGGCGGCCCGCACGCGAGCAGGGACAATTCCCATGCGCTCAGTAAATCCGCGGCGATATTTACCGTGGCGCAGGGTCTGATAGAGCCAGTAGGGGAGGCTCAGCAGCATCGCCAGGCCGAGCGCAAGGCTGTACAGGAAGTAGAGCAATCGATGCCATTCTAAACCGGGGCTTCCGCACGATGAGTATAGGGCCTCTATAATTGCCAAATGCGGACCTTTCGTTTGCAGCCGAGAAGCTGTTTTTTCGTTGCGGTTCTCTGTGCAGCGTGCATTCCGGCGGCATTCGCCTCCAAGAACTTTGTGAAGCCGGAGGCGAAGTCGGCGATTAATTATCCGGCGCACGACTTTCATCGAGATGCGAAGGTAGCGATTGCTGCCGATCCGTACGACACGCCGGAGAAGGCAAAGATATTTTCAACCGACTTCGCGGGGCATGGCTTCCTTCCGATTTTTTTCGTTGTCACGAATGATGGGGATCAGCCGGTCTCCATTGCGCATATGGAAATCACCCTGATCACAGGCCATCATTCGAAGCTGACGCCGGTTACGACGGATGACTTATATCGGCGGCTTTCGAATCCGCAGGCCAGCACGCGGCCGAGTCCGTTGCCATTTCCGCGCAAAGCGAAGAGCGGGCTAAGCAAGAGGCAGCAGGATGAGATTGACTCTTCGCAATTTGCAGCACGGGCCGTGGAGCCGCATTCGACGCAATCGGGTTTTCTGTTCTTCGATGTGGGAGACATTAATTCGCCGCTGCGCGGAGCAGTCATCGACATCACACGCGTGAATGACGCGAACGGGAATGAGCTGATGTATTTCGAGGTCCCGATGGATAGCTATCTGAACGCGCCTAAGAACCCGTAAGAAGAACTAACCGCCAAGGACAGGAAGTTACATTAAGGACCTTTCGCCTGGCTCCCTTTTATAATCAATCATTCTTATGGCAACGACGGCATCGCGATCCGTAGCGGCGCATCCGAAATTCGAGCCGGTGATCGGGCTGGAGGTGCATGTTCAGCTGCTGACGGCGACGAAGATTTTTTGTTCGTGCTCGACGCGGTTTGGTGCGCCCCCGAACACGAACGTGTGCCCGGTCTGCCTGGGCATGCCCGGCGCTTTGCCGGTGCTGAACAAGAAGGCGGTGGAGTTCGCAACGCTGGCGGCGATGGCGTTGAACTGCCGGATCAACGAGACTTCCATCTTTGCGCGAAAGAATTATTTCTATCCCGACCTGCCCAAGGGATATCAGATCTCGCAGTATGACAAGCCGCTGGCGGAGTTTGGATTCATCGAAGTGCCGGCGGAGGGTGGAAAGAAGCGAATTGGGATCACGCGTGTGCATCTGGAGGAAGATGCGGGCAAGAGTTTGCATGAGGGATTTCCGGATTCCGACGAGAAAACGGCGATCGATCTGAATCGAACAGGTGTCCCACTGATCGAGATTGTCAGCGAGCCGGACATTGCGACTCCCGACGAGGCGTATGAATATCTGACGCGGCTGAAAGAGATCATCCTGTACACCGGCGTGAGCGATTGCAATATGGAAGAAGGGTCGCTGCGCGCGGATGCGAACGTCAGCGTGCGTCCGCGGGGACAGAAGGAATTTGGGACAAAGACGGAAATCAAGAACGTGAATTCGTTCCGGTTTATTCGCGACGCGCTGGAGTACGAGATCGGGCGGCAGATTGATGTGATCGAGGCGGGCGGAAAGATAACGCAGGAAACTCGCCTCTATAACGCGAATGAGGGCAAGACTTATAGCATGCGATCGAAGGAGCAGGCGCACGATTACCGCTACTTTCCGGAGCCGGATCTGCCGCCGCTGGTTGTGGATGAGAAGTGGAAGGCGGAGATCGCGCTGGCATTGCCGGAACTGCCGGAGATGCGGCGGGAGCGGATGGTGAAAGAGTACGGCATCACGGAATACGATGCGCAGGTGCTGACCGTGTCGAAGGCGCTGGCCGATCAGTTTGAACAGGCGGCTAAGGCAGCGAAGAATCCGAAGCGCGTGGCGAACCTGGTGCAGGGCGAACTGATGGGCCGGCTGAAGGCAAAGGGCATGGCGATCGAGCAGTCGCCGATTTCGATGGCGGGCGTGGCGGCGTCGGCTGATCTGGTGGAATCCGGGACGATTTCGGGCAAGATGCTGAAAGATCTGTACGATTTGTCGTTTGAACGCGGTAAGGATTTTCCTCTGGTCTACGAGGAAGAAGGGCGGCCGCAGCAGTCGACTGATACTTCCGCTCTGGAGAAGATCATCGACGAGGTTCTGGCGGCCAATCCGAACCAGCTTGAACAATATCGCGCGGGAAAGAAGACGATGCTGGGATTCTTTGTCGGGCAAGTTATGAAGGCGTCGAGGGGGCAGGCGAGTCCGCAGATTGTGAATGAACTGCTGGCGAAAAAGCTGGGATAGCGCCCGCGCGTAACATTTGGGGCTGTCACTTCCGTTATCTGATATTTCCTTTTTTTCGCAAATAGCCTAGTTATGGGCCCGTGTGTCTCGGCGGTCCCGACTGGGGATCCTTATGAAATTCAAGCTGGATCGGATCATCAGCATCGCGTCGTTGCTGGTGTCGCTGGTGCTTGTGGTGCTGGTGCTCAGGCGGCCTGCACCGGTGGCGCAGCGGCAGGCTCCGGCGGCTATTGCGCAGCACGCGCAGTCGTTCGATCAGAAGATGGCGGAGTTCCAGCAGGCTACGCAACAGGCGAATCCTTCAGACAGCGGCGCTTCGGCGGCTTCGACACCGGATGCACAACCGGCCCCGGCGGCATCATCTGACACGACGGCCGGTGCAAAGCCGGAAGTTCATATCAATGCCGATGAGATTGGCGCTGTGCTGGCGCAATCGCTCGGGACGGCAGGTCTGACGCCCGATTCAAATGTCGGCAGTGGCGCGCCGACGATCAAAGATCAGCAGATCAGTTTCGACGGCGACACCGTGCACGGGCAATTTCTTACTGAACTCGCGGGGAAAGATGTGTGGATCACCGTGTCGGGGCACATCGGACAGCAGAATGGATATGCCACGTTTGACCCGACGGAATTCAAGGTGGGAGATTTGAATATTCCCGTGTCGCTGGTGAATCCTGCGCTACAGAAAAAACTTGCCGAGCAGCGCGACCGGTTGAAGCTGCCGGATAATGTAGGCGGATTGAAGGTTGAAAACGGCGAACTGGTGATGCAGGGAAAGTAGCTGCAGCGTTCTATCGGGCCGCGTGATATTGTTCCGCCAGCGTCATGGGGAGTTCGACGGAACAGACACTACCCTCAAAGCCCTCTCTTCCCCGCGTTGCGCAAACGCGGCCCCTCACCCTTTTCTTCGTGTTTGCGTATGGGTGGTCGTGGACGACCTGGCTTGTCGTCCCACGGGTTGCACAACGAATGGGCCTTGACGCAAGTTTTGACGCCTTCCAGATTGCAATCATCATGATCGGGGCCTGCGGGCCTACGGTAGCGGCATTTATTGTCCGCTGGCTGGGCCATCGGGATATCAGGATTTGCCGAGTGTGGACCGGATTGGCCGCCCTATTCACCGGGCTGGTTGGCGGAGCCCTCTGCTTCTTCCTTGCGACGGTTGCGGCTCCGGCGCTGGTTCTCGTGAAAGCACCCCTAAATCTGTTGCCGTGGGCTGCGCTTCTCCACTGGAGCACCTACGCCGTGAACTATTCGACGTTTCTTGGCGGCCCGATCAACGAGGAACCTGGATGGCGCGGTTTTGCGTTGCCGCGATTACAGGCACGTTATGGGCCTTATGTGGCCAGCATAATCCTTGGGGTGCTGTGGGCGGGATGGCACTTACCACTGTTCCAGATTCCTGGCTGGATCAGCGCTTCGCCCGGGCAATACGTTCTGATCCTCATTGGTGTTTCCTTTCTGATGACCGCCGCGGCCAACCTGGGAAAATTCAGCGTGATCGTTGCAATCATGATGCACGCGCTATTCAACACGAGCAGCGCGATGATCAATACATTGACGCCAAATTTTCCGCCTCGCACACATACCATGCGGCTCTATATGTGGCTCTATACGCTGGCGATTTTTGTATGTGGAACGGCAATTGGAGGTGCGGCTCTTAGAAGCCTCGGAATCCGCGTGAAAGCGGAAGATATGTGAGATTAAGTCGCGAATCAGCTGGAGGTCGTGGAGACAGCCGGTAGAACATTCCTTGAGGCGATATCCGCATACCAGCGTCCGGAATCCTTGAGGGTTCGTTGCTGGGTCTTGAAATCCACGTAGGCGAGGCCGAAGCGCTGGCTGTATCCTTCCGCCCATTCGAAGTTGTCCATCAGGCTCCAGACGTGATAGCTGCGGACGTCGGCACCTTCAGCCATGGCTTGCGCGAGGGCCGCGATGTATTCGCGATGATAGGCGGTGCGGCGGGCGTCGTGAATTGCGCCAGATGAATCGGGGCCGTCGTTGTAGGCGCATCCGCTCTCAGTAATTTCGATCGCAGGCCGGTTGTATTCGCGGGTAATGCGAGTGACCATGTCGTAGAGCGCTTTGGGCCAGACTTCCCATCCAAAGTCAGTTTTCGGACCCTGCTCGCCACCATTCATCTTCACCGGAAACAGCCAATCCTGCAGGTGCGTGGTGCGTTCGAAGATACTTGGAGAAGAGGCAATGACGCGATAGTAGAGATTGATGCCGATGAAATCGAGCGGCACGCGGGTCTTTTCCATGTCTCCGGCTTTGATTCCCATGGTGCGATTGGGAAGAAACGTCAGGGCATCGGGATAACGGCCGCGGAGAGCGGGGTCGAGGAACAACGTGTTCATGACGCCATGGGCGCGATTGGCAGCGAGTTTGTCGGCTTCGGAATCGGTGGCGGGATTGCAGGGAGACATGCTGGGTGCGATTCCGACGCGGGAGTTGGGGCGAATCGCCTTGACCGCGCGGAAACCGGCTCCCTGAGCCAGGTTCACGACATGCGTGCCGCGGAGAAAATCGAGGAGGCTCTTGCGGCCGGGAGCGTGCGTTCCTTCGAGATAGCCGAGATCGAGAAAGGCGTCGGGCTCGTTGAAAAGAATCCAGTCGGAAACGCGGTCGCCGAGAGACTGTGCCACGAGTTGGACATAATCGGCGAAACGGGAGGCGAGGTCGCGGTTGGGCCATCCGCCCGCATCTTCGAGGGACTGGGGCAGGTCCCAGTGATAGAGCGTGACCAACGGCCGAATGTGCGCTTCGAGGAGCGCGTCGACGAGGCGGCTGTAATAATCCATTCCCCTGGCATTGACAGGACCCGAGCCTGAGGGCTGAACGCGCGGCCAGGAAATTGAGAAGCGGTAGCTGGAGAGATTCATCGCGCGCATCAGCGCGAGGTCATCGGGCCAGCGGTGATAGGAATCGCAGGCAATGTCCCCTGTATCTCCGTTTTTGATTTTCCCGGGAGTGTGGGTGAAGCGGTCCCAGATGGATTCGCCCTTGCCGTCTTCTTTCCATGCGCCTTCGATCTGATAGGCAGATGTGGCGGCTCCCCAGAAAAATCCTTTGGGAAAGGGAATGTCGGCGGAGAGATTGAACTGCGGCATCGAGACGGGAGCTGGGTCGGCGTTGGCCTTTGGGGATCCGGCGCAACTGGAAAACGTAAACGGCAGGCCTGCGGCGGCAGTGGCTCCCAGAATCGATTGAACAAACCTGCGGCGCGTCAGATGCAAATTAGGGTGCGGCTCCTTGGGAACTGATCTATGAGGTCAATCATGCCTGGCTCAGTTCTTTTGGCTGATAAGAGAATTGTAAAACGTTTCAGGAGCGGAATCTTGATTGATGCATTCTGACCTTACTTTTTCCCTTTCCAGAGAAAGTCAAAAGCCCCACTCTCCCGCACAAAACGCGGGGAGAGTGGGGCAACCTCGGTGCAGCGAAATCCCCCAAGGCTGGGGATGAGGGCGGCTTTGTTACTTCAACGTTTTTACGAATTCCGCGACCGCCTTGGCATCGTCCGCCGAGAGGCCAGCGATCGCTTTCTTGTGAGGTGCCTTCTTGGCCTCTTCGCCCTTGACCAGAAGGTCGGTGACCTGCGCGTCGCTCAGGCTGATGCCCTTCAGGGCGGGACCGACTTTGCCTTGTCCCTCGGGACCATGGCACATCGCGCACTTTGCCTTGTAGGTGGCAGCGCCGTCGGCGGCAAATGCCGGCACCGCAATCGAGACGGCCAGCGCCAGTAATACGAAAAGAACAATCAACTTGGTGAGTCTCATCCGTTTCTCCTTAAATCTCAATAAGTTGTTATTTCGATCGGGGACCAAAAATAACCTGTGATTCTAGCGGCGGGGGTGGCGAGCGAATGTGATTTGGCGCACGGGGGCCTGTGAGGACAGCGAAGGTGTAAGTTGCTGGTTTAGAACGGGAACGCCGGTTTATCGGCCGATCTGAATGGTCAGGATCATTCCCGGGCGAAGGACGGATACGTTGCGGTTTTCCCGCTTGAGGGCGGCGACAGTCGTGCGATAGGCGTTGGCGATGGAGTAAAGCGTCTCGCCAGAGCGTACTTTGTGGTGAACGACCGACTCTGTCCGTTCGGCCTTTGCGACTTTCAGGTGTTCGATCTCAGCCGATTTTGTGGGAGGCTTCACGCTGGCAGTTTCGGTGGCCGGATGCTTCTTCGTCCGCGAGCTGACTTCGGCTTCGCGGGCTCCGGGTGAAATCGGCAGATGCAGAGCGAGAACGCGGCGTCCGCGGAGGCTGTCGCCGTGCAGACCGTTCCAGCGGCGAAGCATCTTGGGCGAGATGCCAAAGTTGTCGGCGACAGATTCGACTGTGTCTCCCTTGCGGACGTGATAACGCGTAATACGGCGGGCGTAAGTGGCATTATCGCTTGTGCCGTGTTTGCCGGGTGCGACTGGGATGACGAGATGAGCGTCGGCTTCCAGTTCGGGACCGTCGAGGTGATTCGCTTCCTCAATCTTCTTTGCGGTCGTGTGATATTCGCGCGCTACAGACGCCGCCGTTTCGCCCGCGCGGACCGTGTGATAGCGCCACCAGAGACGCATGTCGGGCGGGATCGAGGCGATTGCCGTCTCATACTGATCTTTGGTTCCAACGGGAATGTGGAGCTGGAATGATCCCGTGCGCGGCGTGCTCATGCGCAGAAGGCTCGGGTTAAGATCTTCCAGTTCGCTGGCCGTAGAGCCGATGCAGTCGGCGACAAGACGCAGATCGACTGGATGATTGATGGCGACAGTATCGTAGTCGGCGGGCTTGTCCATCACGACGTCGTCCAGGCCGTACTGCGACGGATTTTTGGCCATGATGGTCACGGCCAGAATGATGGGAACGTAGTTCTTGGTTTCCTTGGGCAGGACGTTGCGGTTGTAGAGTTCCCAGAAATCGGCGTATCCGGTGCGCTTGACCGCGGCCTGCACGGTGCCGGGGCCGGAGTTGTAGGCGGCCATCGCAAGATACCAGTCGCCGAACTGGTTATAGAGATCTTTCAGGTGACGGGCGGCGGCGCGGGTGGATTTCTCGGGATCCTGGCGATCGTCCACGTACATGTTGTGGCTGAGGCCGTATCCGCGGGCACGGCTGGCCATAAATTGCCAGATGCCGCGTGCGCCGACCCGAGAGACGGCGAGCGGATGGAATCCGGATTCGGCCTGCGCGAGATAAATCAGATCCTGCGGGACGCCTTCCTCTTTGAGGATAGGCAGCATCATCGAGCGATAGCGGCCAGAGCGGGCCAGAGCACGCTCGAAGACGCCGCGTCCGCGATTGGAGAAGTAGGCGATGTATCCGGCGACCTGATCGGTCATCATCAGCGGCAGGTCGGAGTGCGTGTTCTTCACTTCGGCTTCGGCCTTGGCTTTTGTGCCAGCGTCAGCGGAAGGAACAATGCCGTTGGTCTCGTCGATTGGAGCAGGCTCGGATTTCTGCTGCGGCTCCTGGGAGGCATCGGCTTCGGCGGTTCCGCCTGGGTAAAGACTGTTGACGCCCTGCACGATCCGCTCGAATTCCTTGCCGAGGCGGTCATCGGAGCGGACATCAAATTTGCTGCCCAGCAGCGCGTTGAGCGCATTGTCGAAATGCTGCTTGGCGTCGTCCTGACTGCCAGCGTGATAGCTGTCGAGACCGGCCTGATATTCCTTTTCGGCCTGGGCTACCAGATTGCCGATCGCATCAGGCGCGGAGGCAGCCAGGGCCGGCGCTCCAGGATTCTCTGGAGTGGGCACGGAGGCAACGTCCGTTTTTTGCGCGGGAGCTTCCGCCGCAGCCGTCTGCTGAGCAGCTGGATCCTGCTTTGGAGCCGGTTTCAGAGCCGGAGGAGGTGCTGGAGGAAGAAGACTAGCGGGTTTATGGGCGCTCTGGCAGGCGCACACTGCCAAGCCGAGGGCGGCGATCACGACGGTGCGGACATAGAGGTTCACAACTCGCATATTTCTCTATGAGATGCGCACCCTTTCCCTGAGGTGGACAACGTGTGAATTCTACCAAAAATCGTACCCTTCAAGGACGTTACGGTCAATCGCCGAAAAGGAATCGGGATGGTTACTTTAGGCATGCAGCAAAACACGTTACCAAAAGCTGACCTGATAATTCGGGTTTGGGCGGTACCCAGGCAGAGAGCACGGCACGAGGCCAGAATTGATCCCGGGAAACGGTTGATCGGGATTTTGGGGAGCATGGATTGTTTTACCGAAGGGACGGTTACTGGGTGTTCTCCAGTTCAGCGAGCTGGTGCATCAGCCCCAGGATTTCGGCATGCCGGTCATCGTAGGCTTTGACCTCGGCAGGGCTCATCCCCACATAGATGGCGGATTTCAACGCCTCAGTTTGTTGCTGCGTGAGCCTGTCGATTTGATGCCTCAGCCGATGAACTGTCGCCAGCGTGTCGGAAGAATTAGAAGACATGATAATTCCCCACGGCGGAGAGCTGCGGTGCTAGTGGGTAACCCCTGCGGGCTTGACCTGGACCTTTCTGCCACTCTTGTGTTTAAGGATGACGAAAGCGGCGGAATCATCTTCAGCACTTAAATCGGAGCTCTGGGGAACTCCCACAACGGCGCGATTTCCTGCAACGTCGGACAGTTCCAAAGTAGGCAGTCCGGGCGAGTGCAGGCATAGAGAGCTGCCGGCCATGGAGCCAGCGGCGCCTCCGAGCGAAGTACAGGCTCGGGAGCGGTCGGCGCTAAGCCAAATCTTGGGGACTTGCTCATCGGTTCCGCTCAAGGTCAGCGAGGCAGTCGTACCCAGCATGGAGAGAAGCGCGACGCCGTTGGCGGCATTGGAATGCATTTCGAGCATGGAGCCGTCCTGCGCCGCACGTATCGAGGAAACCATCACATTGTTGTGGAGCAGGTTCACCGCCGCAGCACCGTTGCTCGATGCGTCCACAGGCATGTTGAGGTTGAGAGAGGCCCCCTCGCCGCTCCCGATGAGCTGCACGCGGCGCTCGCCGCTGGGAGCATAAGTTTCTAGTCCCGAGCCTTCAGGAAAGACAGCAAGCCGGGCACGGGGATGGCCATCGGAATCGGTGAGCGTGATCTCGTTGGCGACAAGTTCAGAGGTCTTCATCTTCCGTTGTTCATGGATCTGCAACAGTAGAGCCGCGAGGGCGACCACTGCCAGGCCAATCAGGGCGAACTGTTTCAACTCTCGAAGTTCTTTTTGCAGTTCGACTACCTGCGCCTGGAGATCGGGTTGCTGAGTCTCGTGATTCATGGAAGGCTCCATATTGCTTTATCCAGTAAAACGCCCAAGTGGAGGCGCGTGAATACAGGTATTCCATGAATATTACTGTAATGCTCACGGAGGATGCTGCTAGCGCGGCAGGTG
The DNA here is from genome assembly GCA_035945695.1 of Candidatus Sulfotelmatobacter sp. Lineage (GTDB taxonomy): Bacteria > Acidobacteriota > Terriglobia > Terriglobales > Acidobacteriaceae > Sulfotelmatobacter. The sequence continues at coordinate 53,269 of DASYZZ010000011.1, forward strand.
TTAAGTCTGCGCGACTGCCTGATTTTCAGCCCGCTGCTGCGAAAGAAATTCCAGATAGGCTTCCATGCCGTCGCCCGTTTTTGCAGAAAGTCGAAAAATCCTCATCCCGGGGCGAACTGATTCAATACTCTTGCGCGCGGTCTCCCAGTCGAACTCGACGGCGTCGGCCAGTTCATTCTTCGTGATCACGGCCACATCGGCGCTGTTGAAAATCGTCGGATATTTCAGCGGCTTGTCCTCACCCTCAGTCACCGACATCAGGACCAGCCGAAGATTTTCGCCAAGGTCGTAAGAAGAAGGGCAGACAAGATTTCCGACGTTCTCTATGAAAAGAAAATCGAACTGATGCAGGTTCCATTCCTGCAGAGCATTCTGTACCATCCCAGCTTCGAGATGGCAGAGGGTGCCAGTCGTAATCTGCTTCACCGGAGCCTTGCTGCGGGCGAGACGCACAGCGTCGTTTTCAGTAGCCAGATCGCCAACCAGAGCCGCCACCCGATAGCGCGGCTGCAATTGCGTCAACGTCTTTTCAAGGAACGTCGTCTTTCCCGAGCCCGGGCTGGAAACCAAACTGACGACGAAGACACCGGCCGCTCGAAACTGTTCGCGGAGGGCGCGCGCGAGGATGTCGTTTTGCTTGAGAACATTCCTGCGAACTTCGACCAGGCGCGGCTCGCTCATTCTTCTACCTCCAAGGCGAACACTTCCAGTTCCTTTCCCTGTCGGATATCCATGGTCGGAGTGTTGCATTCCGGACAAGTGAAAGACTGCAACGATGGCAACACTCGTTGCTCCTTGCACTTCGGGCAGAACACCGCGATGGGGACGTCCTCCACAATCAACCGTGAGCCTTGCAGTGGAGTGTCCTGGCACGCAACATCGTACGAAAACAGCAGCGCATCTTTTACCACGCCGGAAAGGGCTCCCAGCCGCAGATGAACCGCGCTCACCCGGACGCCGCGCCGCTGCGCTTCGTCCATGGCTGCTTCCACAATGCCCATCGCAATCGAAAGCTCGTGCATCTTGCCGCCATGTTCGGGCTGATCAGAGCGGTCCAGAGAATACCGACCCTCCGAGTCAACGCTACTAAGCAGTGTAACGCCTCTAAGGCATAAGGTTCGAACGCCGGTTCAGTGGACGAAATGGAGCGTAACGAATTGTGGGAGGTAGGAATCAACTGTACCTTGCGGCATCTGAATTTCGAGCTTGCCCTGTTTTGTAAGATTTCCACCTTCGACGGAAGAGACCTCGCTGGGATTCCAAACAGATAATTCGTACGAGTCTCCCGCTCGCCCTGAAACTTCCAACGTGAGTGCAGTTTTTGAGCCATTCCACGATTCAGAAATGACCCGCAGTCCGCGGCTCAGGCTGCCAAGCGGCGGAAGTTTGTTCGTCAGGGTCAACCCAAAGTCTTTCTTCATGTGTACGACAACAGTAGTCGGCCCGCCATACACCGGGAAACGAGCCTCGAGGTGCTGATCGTTCTGATTGAGATGAACCTTGAACGGGATCGGACGTCCATTCACTTCCACTCCGACCACCTCGGTTCGCAAGCTGATCGCCGGGGAGAACTCGATCCAGCAATCGCCGCTTCCAGTTCGCTTTACTTCAAGCGTGAGACTGCCGACAGTCTTCCGATACTGGAAATCGACGCCAATCCCGCCCACGTGCACATTCCGAATTGCGAAGGAGGTCCAGTCAGCTGGCACATGCGGACCCAAAGTGATCTCATGCTTTTCCGCATCGCTCTGCAATCCAAACATGCCTCGCAGGATCGGGCTGATTACCATCGCGGCCGACCATATCTGATGCGGGGAACTCGTCGAGAACGAATCGTTATAGTCGCCCGAAAGCACTTCGGTGAAGTGGCCGAGCGCCCCGTCGAAACCGAGCAATGCGTTATCCCGCAGATTCGCATACGCCGGGAACGGCCGGTGATAGCGATATTCGGCGACCGATGCCCATCCGGTGAACAGCGGCCATACGGCGCCAAAGTGATATCCCGAACCGTTGTAGGACTTCGACTTGTCCGAAATAATGCGCATACCCCAATCGGTCTGGTGATCTGCGCCCGCCAGCCGCGTGATCGTCTGATCGGCGCGGTCGGCATCTGCAAGTCCAAACCACATCGGGACCGTTGTCATCACGCTCGCTTCGTCTGACCTTTCATTATTCTGCTTTAGGGCGAAGGAATAGCTCTTCAACTCTGGATCCCAAAAAGCCTCATCCAGAGCCGGTTTACTGCGGTCGAATTCGCCGGCGAGCTGTTTGCTCACGTCCTCTTTCCCGAGAAGATGAGCCAGATTCGAGAGCGCATGTAACGCCTCTACACCAAGGCCGGCCTGGTAATACTCGTTTTTCACCGGAAGAAGCGGGCCGCCCTCAACCCATCCGTGGCCAACGCCGAAATTCTGCGCAAAGCCCTGCGCGTCGTACGTCGATTTCAGAAACTGGTAAGCGCGCCACAGGTTGTCCCACTTCTCACGTGCAAAGGCAACGTCACCGCTTTGAACCGCGTAGTCATTCATCGCGATGATAAAAAGCGGAGTCGCATCGGCCGAGACGTAAGGGTAGGGATACTCCTTGAACCACGGCACCAGGCTCGCGCTCTGCGAAATTTCATGCGGAACTTTGCCGTCGTCGCGCTGGAACTTGCCGATGAAATCGAGAGCCGTGCGGGTAGTCGAGTAATCGCCTTCGGCATTCAGCGCAAAAGACGTCCAGAGCGAATCGCGTCCAAAGAACCACGCAAAGCCGGGACGCTGGCTCGTTCCCGACGTGCGATATCCGGCGACAATCCCCGTCCCCAAATACGGATTCGTCACCAGGCCCTGAACCGTACTGATCCGCGCCCAGTCATACGCTTGCTGCAGTTTAGAGTCAGGCATCTCGAGAGAAATGGTCCGGTCGAGATAGGTCTGATAGTACTGGGTGGAGTTGCGGATCGCGTCCGATGAAGAATTCTCCAGGTGCTCGTATTCCTTGACCGCGTCGGCGAACCCCGTTCCTGATCCTGCAACCACCAGTTCTTTCGTGTCCTTTCCTTTCGGGCTCACGCCTAATCGCATCGAGTTCTCGTCGCTAGACGAATAGTTTGTTTCATAGGCGAGATGAGGATCTTCGGCGCTCGGCGAGCCCACGAGCGCTACGTATTTTCTCGTCTCTTCGCCAAAGGCGAAGGCGTGCTCCTTCGCGTCCCAATTCAGATACGTTCCGCCCAACGCCGCCGGCCACTCCAGCTGGAAATCGCCAACGAATGCAGCTTCAATCTCAAGTGGTTCCTCAGTTTCGATTTCGAACTGGATGACCGCTCCCATTTCGTTGACGGGAACGCAAAGTGTTTCTTTTACCCGGAAGGAATCGCCCGCATAAAGAATTGAGGCTGACTCCGGCCGCACGGTCAGAGTGCGGGCCAAGCTCTCCGCTGGAAGCGCGCGACCGGCTACGTGAAATGTCAGGTGGAACTCGCGGAAAATCTTCAATGGATAGACCCACGCTTCGATTCGCCCGGTTTCGTTGCCGAATAGTCCCGCGCGGGTGCCAACGGCCGGAAGAAACTCCCAGGTACGGATGGTCCGGCTTAACTCCAAAGACTGGTCTGTCGACTGGGCCGCGGAGAAAAGGCTGCAATTGAGGCAAGTCGTCAGAACGGACAGCCACAGGAACCATCGTCCAAACCTTCCTTCAGTCGATTTCTTCAGGAATGATGAAAGAGAATTCATGGTGATTCGTTCGTGAACGGGGCTCGCCGGAGCTTGCAAAATCGCGGGTCCCTTGAATATAAAGAGGTAAGGGGCGAATTCTAGCACGAGCCGAGCGGGCCAGGTAGCAACCTATTGTTTCCTTCACGGCGCGTTTTTCTGAAATCACTCAGCCGGTCAGCTCTCGTGCTTTCGTTCGAGAGCGTCCTCGCGATGGCGCGGCCGAAATGGCTGCGCGCGTCTCCTCAAAATCCCGCCTCGCCAAAGCAAGAGCCGGCAACTGATCCTGGTATCACTTTCATCAACGTTGCGCGCGAATCGGGACTCAACGCCAAAACGATTTATGGTGGTGAGCACAAAAACAAGTACCTGCTCGAAACCACCGGCTGCGGTGTCGCCTTCTACGATTACGACAACGATGGATGGCTCGACATCTTCCTGGTGAACGGAACGCGGCTTGAGGGCTTTCCCGCCGGTAGCCAGCCGACTTCGCATCTTTTCCGGAACAACCGCGACGGCACATTCACTGACGTCACAGCGAAGGCCGGCGTCGCGCATTACGGATGGGGCCAGGGCTGCTGCATCGGCGACTACGATAACGACGGCTGGGACGATCTCTTCGTCAGCTATTTCGGCAAGAATGTCCTCTATCACAACAACGGCGACGGCACATTCACCGATGTCAGCGCCAAGGCAGGCATAGAAGGCAACGGAAAGCGCTGGAACACCGGCTGCGCGTTTGTCGACTACGACCGCGACGGTCATCTCGATTTGTTTGTCGCCAACTACATCGACATGGATCTTGCGACGGCTCCCGTGCCCGAATCCGGCCCCTGTCTATACAAAAGCATCATGGTCGCTTGCGGACCTCCAGGCCTGCAGGGTGGAAAAAATATCCTCTATCACAACAACGGCGACGGCACGTTCACGGACGTGTCAGAGAAATCCGGCATTCTCGGCGCGAACGGAACCTACGGCCTCGGCGTCTTGACCGCCGATTTCGATAATGACGGATGGCCCGATATCTACGTCGCAGACGATTCGACGCCGAGCGCGCTTTATCAGAACAAGAAGAATGGGAAGTTCCAGGACATTGCCATCGAGGCCGGATGCGCGCTCAGTCCCGACGGCAAACCGCAAGCCGGCATGGGCGTCTCCGCCGCCGACTACGACATGGACGGCAATCTCGACATCGTCAAAACGAACTTCGCCGGAGACACACCCTCGCTTTATCACAACTTGGGCAGCGCGAATTTTGAGGACACCACGTTCACGGCTGGGCTCGGCGCGCACACGCAGTTTCTAGGCTGGGGCTGCGGATTCTTCGATATGGACAACAACGGCTGGCCCGACATTCTGATCTGCAACGGCCACGTCTATCCGGAAGTTGAGCAGTTGAAAACTGAAGCTGGCTACGCACAGCGCAAGCTTGTCTATCAGAACCTGCGCAATGGGCACTTCGCCGATATTTCGTTCCAGGTCGGTCCGGGAATTTCCGAGCCGAACGCATCGCGTGGCGCGGCATTCGGCGACTTCGACAACGACGGAGATATCGACGTCGTCGTGAACACTGTAAACGGCTATCCCCAACTCCTCCGCTGCGACTCCAAACTCGATCACAACTGGATCAAGGTCCGCACCATCGGAACGAAGTCAAACCGCAGCGGGATTGGCGCTCGCATTGTGTGCGAGACGCATCCTCCGGGCGAGTCCAAGCCTCATCGGCAGATTGATGAAGTCCGCAGCGGCGGCGGCTATTTCTCGCAGAACGATCTGCGCGTACATTTCGGCCTAGGCAAGGCCGATAAAGTGGACCTGCTGGAAGTCCGCTGGCCTAGCGGCCAGGTCGATACCTTGAAAGATGTGAAGGCAAATCAGGTGGTGTACGTCAAGGAAGGCGAGGGAATCGCCAGGACCATGCAATTTGGGAAGAGTGCGAAAGCCGACAACCATCCGCAAGCGGATCCAGACCGAGGACCGGTGCGCTAATCATCCGAACTGGCTAATGAAGTCCACAATTGCCAACCGGCCACACACGACAGTACAACCGCGACGACTGAGGTTGGTATTGGAATCAAGGAATTAAGAGCTCGCCTTGTGTTCGTGTCCGTAAGTGAACTCCTCTGAGCCTGAAGCAAAACCTGCTGCACCAAAAGAACGACCCCCATTAGACAGTACAGTCCACTCAACCAAAGCCACGCAGAGATTGGCAAACGTCCTTCTCACGCGCAAGTTAAGCGCCGCCCAAGCTACCACCGCAATGCTCGTGCAGCTAATCAACCCTGCTTCTAACGTATGAATACGCGTGGTGAAGGCAGTCGGCTGTTGAAGATCTTCCGGATCGAACCTTGTGACTAGCGTCGCGGGCATCTCGTTCCAGACGACCCAATAGCGAACAGCAAGCAGTGGCACGGCCGCCCAAAGAAGAAGCGCGTATAGGCGAAAAAGCTTCATTTCATTCTTCCTCTCCAAATTTATCGCCCATTCTTGGAGGCCTCGATCGGCGAACCCGACCCCTCATTGAGCGTATCGATCTGATCGATCGCTAAATTCGTAAACCGTTCTGTCAACCCACTCAGCCACCGAATCTCCACCCATTCAACCTTGTCCGATTTTCCGAGCCCGAAATGCACGCGCATGTCGCTGTTCGAAATGTAGCTCGACCCGCTACGCACTTCGTCCACCAGAATGCGGCTCGCAGTCTTCACTCGAATGCGGGCTCCAATGCCGTCGTGATTCGACTTCGTCCCGACCGTATGAATGGCAATCCAGTGATTGCCGTTCCGCACATCGTTCACAAGGAGACTGGGCTCTGCGTTCATGTTGTTGATCACCGCTGACATCCGGCCATCGTTCCACAAATCTCCGACAGCCAGACCGCGCGACGAGGCCGCCGTCGTAATCGCCGGACCAGCAGATGCAGAGATGTCGTTAAACGTACCGTCGCCGTTGTTGTGGAACAGAATTCTCGGCTCTTTGTAGCTGCTTCCCAAGTGCTGGCTGTCGACTTCCGGATAGACGTGGCCATTCACGAGCAGCAGATCGGGCCAGCCGTCATTGTCGAAGTCAAAGAACATCGTGCCCCAACCGAGATATTGCGTGTAGAGACCTAAACCCGCTGCGGTGGTCGCGTCAGTAAAGGTGCCGTCGCCGTCGTTCTTGTACAGCGTCGACGTATCATCAGAAAAATTCGTCTTGAAAATGTCCAGATGGCCGTCGCCGTTGTAATCCCCGATCGTCGAGCCCATGCCGGCCTGCTCGCGCCCGTCTTCGTTGAACGCCGCGCCCGCCGTCACAGCAACGTCCGTGAATGTTCCATCGTGGTTGTTCCGGTACAGAATGCTGGGCGTGCTGTCGCAGGCAATGAAGATGTCGGGCCATCCATCTTCGTCGAAATCTAGCGTCGACACGCTAAAAGCGTAGTGACCATCGGTGCGGTCGATGTGAGCCTTCGCGGTGACGTCCTCAAATGTTCCATCGCCGCGATTGTGATACAGGATATTTTTTGCGCCAGCCAGCCCGCGAGGCCCGCACATGACTGGAACGCCTTTCCAGATGCAAGTGGGCCGCTCTCCCGGCGCTGGAGCCGTCGCCAGATCGAAGTCCACATAATTGGCCACAACCAGATCAAGGCGGCCATCGCGATCGTAGTCGACGAAGGCGCAGCCGGTGCCCCAGGCCTTGCCCGATCCCGCAACGCCGGCCTTCTCCGCGACTTCGGTGAAGACTCCGTGGTTGTTGTGATACAGGCGATTCTTACCGTAGTAGGTGATGTACAGATCTTCCCATCCGTCGTTGTCGTAATCACCTACGCAGACACCTTGTCCCCAGCCGGTTGCGGTGAGCCCCGCTTGTGCGGTCACATCGGTGAACGTGCCGTCGTGATTATTCCGATAAAGACGGTTCGTCGGACCCTTCCCCGCAGGATAGCCATCGAGCCTCGTCCCATTCACGAGAAAGATATCGGGCCAGCCATCGTTGTCGTAATCGAAAATCGCGACGCCATTGCCCGTCGTCTCGATAATGTATTTCTTCGTGTCGATCCCGCCGAAAATGTTCTGGGAAGTCAGGCCGGCCTTCCCTGCGATGTCAGTGAAATTGGCGATCTTCGCTGGAGATGCTTCGTGCTTCCCTTGCTGTGCCGGAAGCCACACGGTTGGAAAAAGCAACGCGCAGATGAAAGCGCGCCGGACGAGTCCTCGTGCGCGGCAGGAAAGAAAAGGAAATCGCATGAGCCCCACCTGATGTTAGGGGCCTTCGCGGTGAGGGTCAAGCAGGCGGCGTTCTATTTCGCTCGAGAGATAGCGGAATTTCGGCCGGCCCGTTATGATCTCAGTTCCCCCCGAACGGCGGTATTTATGAATCTAATGGAAGTTCCCGTAGCGCAATCCTCCAGCCCCGCTTTGATCTCGGCGGTCGCACCCACAGTTGAGCTGACGAAAATCCGCAAGTGCTATGACGAGTTCGTCGCGGTCGACGACCTTTCTCTTCGCGTTCGCCTCGGCGGCATCTATGGGCTGCTGGGGCCGAACGGCGCAGGGAAGACCAGCACGATCCGCATGATCATGGGGATCATTGTGCCCGATGCAGGCCAGATTTCGGTATTCGGCGAATCTCTCTCCCGCGCCCACATGGATCAGTTCGGCTATCTTCCCGAAGAGCGCGGCCTGTACAAGAAGATGAAAGTCATGGAGCACCTCGTCTTTCTCGCTCAACTGAAGGGCTTGAGCAGCAGCGATGCGACGGCGAGGGCGCGCAAGTGGTGCGAGCGTTTCGAACTGAGCGCATGGACGGACAAAAAAGTCGAGGAACTCTCGAAGGGCATGCAGCAGAAGGTGCAGTTCATTGGCGCGATCCTGCATGATCCGAAGCTGATCATCATGGATGAACCTTTCTCCGGCCTCGATCCTGCCAATGCCGTCGGGCTGAAAGATGCCATCCTTGAACTGGCGAAGAATGGAAAGACAATCCTGCTCTCGACCCACCGCATGGATCAGGCCGAGCGACTCTGCCAATCGATCTGCCTGATCAATCACGGCCGCGCTGTCCTCGAAGGCGAACTGAGCCAGATCAAAGCGACGTACGGCCGGGTCAACGTGCAGATCAAATACGAGGGAGACGCGCGATTCCTGCAGGATCCGAAGCTGGTCCAGTCCTTCAACGATTACGGAAATTATGTCGAAGTGCGGCTCGCCGCCGGAGCCGATGCGCAGGAATTGCTGCGAGCGGCTTCAGCCTGCGCGAAGCTGAGCAAGTTCGAAATCATGGAACCGTCACTGGAAGAAATCTTTATCGAAGCAGTGGGGAAATCCAATGCGTAACACATGGCTCATCATCAAGCGCGAATATCTGCAGCGCGTCCGCACCCGATCATTTCTCGTTCTAACCCTGCTGCTACCCGCCATCATGACAGTCCTGATGGTACTGCCGGCCAAACTTGCAACCGTCGGCGTCAAGGCCCAGCACATCGTCATCGTCACTTCGAACGCACAATTCGGAGAAACGGTTCGTCAGCAACTGCTCTCGACTCCCGTCACCGAGGATGACGAGGACTCCAGCAGCGATCAAGCAAAAGCCAAGCCTCAGGATCAATATGTCATCGATGTCGACACAAACGCCACGGATGCAGAGCGGACTGCGCTGCGCGAGAAAGTGAGCAACCGCACGATCGACGGATTCTTGTGGCTGCCCGAGGACTTTCTCACTACTCGCAAAGTCGACTGGAACAGCCGGGAACTGATCGGTTCGCGCGAGCGAGTGTGGCTAAGCGCCGGCGTGAACCACATCGCCCTTCAGCAACAACTTTCCAAGGCAGGTCTGACCAGCGCGCAGACTGACCCGATTCTGACGCCGATTAAGGTTGACCCTGTCCGCATCGAGGGCGGCAAAGAGGCCAAAGGCAGCGGCACCGGACGATTCCTCGAAATTTTCGTGATGGTCATGCTGCTCTACATGGCCGTTCTTTTCTACGGCATTTCAGTCATGCGCTCGGTGCTCGAAGAGAAGAATTCTCGCATTATGGAGGTGCTGCTTTCCTCTGCCACTTCCACTGAACTGATGACGGGAAAACTCCTTGGCGTAGGCGCCGTGGGCCTGACCCAGATCCTGGTCTGGACCATCATGGCTGGGGTCATCGCACTGCCTTCTATGGCCATGCAACCGAACTTGAGTGAGCTTCAGATTTCTCCCATCGTGCTGCTCTCCTTCGCTGCGTTCTTTCTTCTCGGATACCTGCTCTACAGCACCATGTACGCTGCGATTGGTGCCATCACGACCACGGAGCAGGAAGGCCAGCAGATCCAGTTTCTGATCGTCATCCCGCTTGTCCTGTCGGTCTTCATGCTCATGCCCGTGATTCGAACCCCTGACTCCGCCGCAGTCGTGTGGCTGTCCCTTGTGCCTTTCTTCGCGCCGATCCTGATGTATGCTCGCATTGTCGTCCAGACGCCGCCGTTATGGCAGATTGCCGTATGCCTTGTGTTGATGGTGGCGACGGTCGCCGGGCTCACCGTGCTCTGCGCGCGAATTTACCGCATCGGGGTGTTGATCTACGGGAAGAGGGCGACGCTGCCGGAAATTATGAAGTGGCTGAAGTACGCCAAGACCTAGCGAACCAGATTTTCCGTGGGAGCTGCCGCAACCCCAACATACTTGTCGGCGCCGCCGTAGTAGAAGAGACACTTCTTCCCTCGGCGGACCATTCCCTCCACGAACACAACATTGGGAACCTGTCCAATTTTTTCCCAGTCTTTCTCAGGGGCGAACACAGGTTCGTCGCTGCGCCAGACGAGTTTTCGCGGATCGTTCAGGTCGAACGCGGCGATGGCCGTCCGATACACCAAATGATCGTCGGCTCCGTTGTAAATCAACAGAATCCTGCCACCAGCAATGATTGGCGGCGGCCCGGGCTCCGCTACGCGCGAATCGAATTTTCCGGGGCGTACCGGCAATACGGGAGTGTTCGTTTCTTCTGCCCAATGAAGCAGATCGTTCGATGACGCCAGACCAGCCTGATCTTTGCCATCCGCGCTCGTTCCCAGGAAATACATCCAATATTTCCCGTTGATTCTCTCTGGCACGATCGCGCCCGACTTCGTCCACTTCACATTCCAGTTGCCTTTGTTCGCCGGAAGAATGATGCCCTTGCGATCCCAATGGATCAGATCCTTCGATGTGGCCAGGCAAAGCTGTGCGTCTTTTTTGTTGTAACCGGTATATGTCAGGTAATACGTATTGCCGAACTGCACAAGACGCGGGTCTTCCACTCCGCCGTCCTTCTCGTAGTCTGCCTCAGGGCTTAAAACCGGTTCATCCCGCCGTATGAAATGAATTCCGTCCTCGCTCTCGGCGTACCCCAGTCTCGATGTGCCCTGCTTATCCTGTGCGCGGTAGAGCATCACGATCTTGCCATCATGCACGACGACTGCGGGATTGAATGTCCCTGCCGATTCCCAGGCCTCGCCCTCCGGAGCGATGACTGGCACATTCGTAAGTCGATGCCAAGGTCCAAAGGAGTGCGGTTTGACTTGAGCGGCTGGAACTTCGATCAGCGCTAATACCAGAAGAATTCTCGAAACGCGTGAAAGACGCATGAGAGTTGCTCGATCAAGATGAAGTTCACTGAGAAACTCGCAGGCAACAAAAAACGGCAGGGCCGACCCCCTGCCGCTCTGAAATCTTGTTCCCGGACTATTTCTTATTTACGGCCTTTTTGAGTTCGGCCCCAGGGGTAAACTTCGCGACTTTGCGGGCAGCGATTTTGATCGTTGCTCCGGTTTGTGGATTGCGTCCGTTCCGTGCTTTTCTTTGCGAAACGGAGAATGTGCCGAAGCCTATCAACGCCACGCGGTCTCCTTTGCGGAGGGCAGAGGTAATGCTCTCTACGGCGGTATCAATAGCGGTCGTGGCCTGCGCCTTGCTCATTTCGCATGCGCCTGCGATCTTGTCAACCAGATCGGCCTTGTTCATAGTCTCTCCTCGCAGGTCTCGTTCGTCCCAGCCGACACCGGGAGGAAATTGGTTATGGCTGAGTTGGGAAACCTGACCGTTTTGTATTCTCCTCCGTCTCTGGCGAATGTCAACTGTGAAAATCCGCGCCGGAAGCCTGTTTCGCAACCTGACGCCCCGGATTCGGGCTAGGGAAGCCGATTTTCAAACCCGCCGGTCCGCTTTTCCTCTGCCCTCCACAGGACCCTCGCTTCCTTCACAGGATGTACACAGCCTGTCAGGGATTCCGTCTTGCGCAAAAGCGCCCTTCGGGTGCAAAGTCAAAAGAGAATTCTTTAGAGGATCGGTCCCAGGTGATTAAGGCTCCCGTTGAAGTCTGCCCGTTGTGCGAAGGAACAGGTTGGAAAGCCGTCTCGACCGGCCCCGACCGCCGAGTCACCCGATGCGACTGCCAGTTGCGCGCCCGAGCGCAGTCGATCCTAGCAGCTGCCCGCATTCCGCGCCGTTACGAGCACTGCGAGCTGGCAAACTACGACACTGATTTCCCGGGAGCCAATCCTTCGCTGGCGGAAGCCCACTTCCTGGCCTCAAATTTCGCGAAGAAATGCGATCCACGCGGCGATAAGGGACTACTGATTATCGGGAAGATCGGTACCGGCAAAACCCATCTTGCGGTTGGAATCATCAAGGAACTCATTCTCAATCGCGGCATTTCCTGCCTCTTCTACGACTATCGCGAGCTGTTGAAGGAGATCCAGAACTCCTACAACTCGACAGTCCAGACGACGGAACTCGACGTACTCCGGCCAGTCTTCGAAACCGATGTCCTGGTTCTCGATGAACTCGGCGCGGTGAAGCCGACCGAGTGGGTCTGGGACACCGTCAGCCTGATCCTGAACACCCGATATAACGACAACCGCACAACGATCATCACGACGAACTTCGATGACCAGCCTGCCGCAGGGGTCTCCGGATCGCTTTCGCCCGTGAAGGCCGTCACGCGAGCCGAAACGCTGGGCGACCGCATTGGCGAACGCATGCGCTCTCGGCTGCACGAGATGTGCCGCATCATTACCCTTGACGGCGCAGATTTTCGCCAAAAATTCCGCAGCGCCAGCTTCCGCTAGCAGCGCCGCTGACGACTCGCGTCGGGGTGCCCCATTTCTGGCCGGGGTGGCCAGAAGTGGGGACTTTCAGCACCACTTCTTAAAGCATTCCACCCTGTGCATCGAGCCGATCCGGAAAGAATCCAATATTCCACTGTTCCGTGCCTCCGCTCTGAAATCCCACTAGAATCTAATCAGTGCTAACCGAGCGCCTCGAATTCACGCCCGACCGGGACAACGAAGTCTTCGCAGCCGCTCCTGCCGGACCGGCCGTATTCCTTCTGAGCGGCGAAGATGCGCACGCCGATCCCTACGTCAGCAAGACCGCCAACCTCCGCCGCCGTCTCCAACGCCTTCTCGGCCCAGTCACCGAACGGACAAAGAAGCTCAATCTTCGCGATCGAGTACGCTTCATCGAATTCACTCCCACCGGATCGGATTTCGAATCCGGATTCCTCCTCTACCGCGTCCTGCGCCAAACGTTTCCCAAGACTTATTCGCAGCGCTTGCGCTTTCGTTTCGCGCCGTTCGTGAAGCTGCATCTCGAAAACGAATATCCCCGGGCATCCATCACCACGCGTCTTGGAAAGTTGAACGGCCCTGCGCTCTATTACGGACCCTTTATCTCGCGCGTTGCGGCCGAGAAATTCATGAACGATTCGCTCGATTTCTTCAAGATGCGCCGCTGCGTGGACGATCTGCATCCCGATCCGAAATTTCCCGGCTGCATCTATTCCGAAATGAAGATGTGCCTTGCTCCCTGCTTCAAAGGCTGCACCGACGAGGAATATGCCGGCGAGGTCCAGCGCGTAAAGACGTTCTTTGATTCGAGCGGTGAATCGCTGCTGCGCGAGTTCTCTGATCAGCGGGAGGCCGCCTCGGCCAATCTTGCTTTCGAAGAGGCAGCTGCGATTCACGCTCGAGTCGAAAAGCTGAAGCCCATCGTGAGCCAGCTTCCCGAAGTCGTCCGGTGCCTCGATCAGCTTTCCTCGCTGATGATCCAGCCGAGCCACATCTCAGGCGCTGTTTCGTTCTTCCGCATCGACTCGGGACGCATCGCCGGACCAATTCCGTTCAGCATCCAGCCCGCGGAACATGCCAAATCGCAATCGATGGAAGCGCGAGTACAAGAAACGCTGAAAACTTTGCCGCCCACGAACACAAAATCCACGCTCGAAACTATGGAACATATCGCCATCCTCAAACGGTGGTACTACCGCGGGACTCGGATCGGGGAGATTTTCTTTGCCGATGCTCATGGCGAATTGCCCATGCGGCGCGTGGTTCGCGGCATATCGCGCGTCTTGCGCGGCGAGAGGCCGGAGATTCAGGCAACTGTCGGCGGATCGAGTGGGCCTACTGGAAATGAACCTCTCGGAAGCCCGCCGCGATAGCTTGCCGGCACACTGGATACCTATCGAGACTCTGCTGTTTCGACCTTGTACAGCGCGCTCGCGTGCGGACGAAGAGTGACACGCAGTGCAGCAGTCACCGGCACGGATTTGTGACTCCACAAATCCCGAACGGCGCTCACTGAATTCGCGATGCCGACCTCGTTCCACCCAAGATTCACTTCCTGTTCGGTATCGCCTAAATTGAAAATAGCGACGTAGTGCTCTCCCGCGTGAGGCCCGTTCGCAACCCACGCGCGAATTTTGCCCTTATCCAGCACCTGCCCCCCGCCGCTGCTGTGCTGATCCACATTCAGCACTTCCTCGTTTGTGATCAGCGCCGTCGTGGCCGCATCATTCGATGGCAAATCGCCGCCAAACATCAGAGGCGACCGGAAGATGCTCCACAACGTCATCACCGTCTGCTGCTCGTCAGGAGTGAACTTCGTCGGTGTGCCTCCGCCTTCGACGCTGGTAACTCGCAGCTTGCCCAATGGCAGCATATCCGCGTCGGGCCACGTGTCGTTCTTGCCCGCAAACTGCGCCCAGTCGCGCATGTAATCGAACTGCTGCCGCAACAGCTTCCAGCCGTCCCAGAAATCGTCGGAGATGCGCCACATCTGCGCATACTTTTCGAAGAATTCCACTTCCGAAATCGGCGCCGGCCCCGGCGAAATGCTCAACACCATCGGACGACCCGTCTTCCGGATCGCCAGGCTTAGAGCCCGCATCTCCGCCGGCTGATACAGATGGCTTCCCATGTCGTCGGCTTTGATGAAGTCCACACCCCACGACGCATACAGCTCCGCAATTGAGTCGTAATAGGCCTGCGAGCCGGGCTTGGTCGTATCGACGCCCCACATGTCCGGATTCCAGCGGCAGCTATTCTCTTTGTCGGCCACATCGGCCGCGTGATACTTCGTGCCTTTGACCGGAAGATTTCTCTCGACGGCCTGCCGCGGGATGCCTCGCATGATGTGGATCCCAAACTTCAATCCCTTGCTGTGAATGTAATCGGCGAGCGGCTTGAATCCCGCGCCGTTTGCAGAAGAAGGAAAACGATTCACCGCAGGCATGAGCCGCCCGAATTCATCCATGGTCAGCGGCGCGCCGGGCTTGTAATCGTGCCCCTGCGCATTCGGCTCATACCATTGAATATCGACGACGATGTACTTCCATCCATACTTCGCCAGGTGCGCGGCCATCCAGTCGGCATTCGCTTTGACCTGCGCCTCGCGGACGGTCGTCCCGTAAGAATCCCAGCTATTCCAGCCCATCGGTGGAGTGGGGGCTGAGCTGCTCTCCGATGACGATTGAGCAACAAGAGCAATCGACAATAGGAAGGGAACAAGCAGTGAGGCGGTGTGGCGTTTCATGCAAAGCATTGTAAGTCTGCGTGGGGCGCCTGTAAGGTTTCCTTCGTGAACCTTCGTGACCTTTGTGGTTGATCGCAAAGGAAAAAGGGCGGCAACAAAGCCGCCCAACTTTTACTGATCCGTGCCAATCTGTGAAAATCCGTGGCCGAAGGTGTTTAGATGTCCAGGTTCTTCACATCCAGCGCGTTCTCTTCGATGAACTTGCGGCGCGCTTCAACATCTTCGCCCATCAACGTGGTGAAGATCGTTTCGCACTCCGCAATGTCTTCGAGTTTCACCGAAAGCAGCGTCCGCCGCTCCGGATCCATGGTCGTCTCCCAAAGCTGTGGCGCCGTCATTTCGCCCAGACCTTTGTAGCGCTGAATCGTGAAATCCTTTCGGCCCTCGTTGATCACGTAATCGCGAAGCTCGCGGACATTCGTCTTCTCGACGATCTCCACTTCCTTCCGCTTCGGAGTCTTCGCCGCTGCCTTTTTCTCGGCCTTGTCATCGCCAGCGGCTGCTTCCCCTTCGGCGCCGTCGCCATTCGCCGAAGCCGGAGCAGCCTTCGCCAATGTCTCGACAACGAATGGCGGCTCCATGTACGGCTGGATCTGCTTGTATTTCGCAATCAGCTGGCGGCATTCCGCGCTGGAAGCCAGTTCCCAGCTGATGACGTGTTCGGCGCCGTGCTTGTTGACGAACATCACTTCCCACAAGTTGTGCTCTTCGTCAAAGCGCGCTTCCACGCTCTTGAAGCCCTCATCCTTCTGCAGCTTCTTGATTTCTTTTTCCAGGCGCTCGATCTTCTTGGGAGCATCTTTCTTTTCGCCCTCGAAATCCGCGCGCTTCGACAAATCGAGTTTCGGGATCAACTCCGTGACTCTCTCGTTGCGCACGCGCTTGTCGAGCTTCTCGAAGAATCCGAGATACTCGTCGAGCACGGCCATGAACTTCGCGAGGTCTTTGCCTTCGAGTTTGGCCGCGCCTTCGCCATAGCGGACTATCAAACCATCGGCCGCGCGCTTCACCATGACCTTCACGAACTCGCGCTCGTCCTTGATGTACTGCTGCGACTTGCCCTTCTTGAGCGAGAAGAGCGGCGGCTGCGCGATAAACACGTTCCCGCGCTTGATCAGATCCTGCATGTGCCGAAAGAAGAACGTCAGCAGCAGCGTTCGAATGTGGCTGCCGTCGACGTCGGCGTCGGTCATCAGGATGATCTTGCCGTAGCGTACCTTCGTGGGATCGAAGTCGTCCTTCGCAATACCCGTCCCGAGCGCCGTGATCATGGCGCGGATTTCTTCATGCGCCAGCATCTTGTCGTAGCGCGCCTTCTCCACGTTCAGGATTTTTCCTTTGAGCGGCAGAATCGCCTGGAACCGCCGGTCGCGCCCCTGCTTCGCCGTCCCGCCTGCGGACTCGCCCTCGACCAGAAACAGCTCGCAACGGTTCGGATCGCGCTCGGAACAATCCGCGAGCTTGCCCGGCAGTCCTCCGGAATCGAGCGCACCCTTGCGCCGCGTCAGATCGCGCGCCTTGCGCGCAGCCTCGCGCGCCCGCGCCGCATCGACAGCTTTGTTGATGATCTTTTTCGCGACCGTGGAGTTCTGCTCGAAGAACGCTCCGAGCCGCTCGTTGACGAACTGCGTCACCGTTCCCGCGATGTCGGAGTTCAGCTTGCCCTTCGTCTGCCCTTCAAATTGCGGCTGCGGCAGCTTCACGCTGATCACTGCAACGAGCCCTTCGCGGACGTCGTCGCCCGTCAGGTTCTCTTTCACATCCTTGAACAACCCGAGTTGCTGTCCCGCATAGTTGATCGTGCGGGTCAGAGCCGTGCGGAATCCCGAAAGATGCGTTCCGCCATCAATCGTGTTGATGTTGTTGGCGAAGCTGAAAATTGTCTCGGAATATCCGTCGTTGTACTGCAGCCCAATTTCCATGTGGACACCGTTGCGGTCGTCCTCCATGTAAATCGGCTTGTCGTGCAGCACCTGCTTGCCGCGATTCAGATGCTTGATGAACTCCGCGATGCCGCCGTTGTACTTGAACTCGGCATGCTTCGGCTCTCCGGTCTTCGCATCGGTCGCGCGCTCATCGGTCAGCGTGATCAGCAATCCCTTGTTCAGGAACGCCAACTCGCGCAGCCTCTGCGCCAGCGTGTCGTAGTTATATTCGGTCGCGGTGAAGATGCTGCGGTCGGGCAGGAAATGAACTTTCGTCCCGGTCTTCACTTTCGCAACGCCAGTCTTCTTCAGCTTGCTGGTCGGGTCGCCCTTCGAATACGTCTGCTGCCAGGTTGCGCCATCGCGCCAGATTTCGAGTTCCAGATCTTCGCTCAACGCATTCACGCACGACACGCCAACGCCATGCAATCCGCCGGAAACTTTATAGGTCGACGAATCGAACTTTCCGCCCGCGTGCAGCTTGGTCATGACAACCTGCGCTGCGGAAACTTTCTCGCCATCGATCTCCATATCGTCGACAGGAATGCCGCGGCCGTCATCGATCACCGTGATGGAGTTGTCGAGGTGAATCGTGACTTCAATCTTCGTGGCAAATCCGGCAAGCGCTTCGTCAACGGAGTTGTCGACGACCTCATACACGAGATGGTGCAGCCCGAGTTCGCCCGTAGATCCGATATACATCGCGGGACGTTTGCGGACAGCTTCCATTCCCCCGAGCACCTTGATCGAATCGGCGGTGTAGTCGCTGTTGCTGTTCCCGTTGCCTCCGCTAATCGGAGTCAGTTTTCCGTTTTTTGTTTTCGTGTCGACGATGGGAGTATTGATCTCTTTAGTGGCCATTCCGCTCCGCGAAAATGTCCCGAATTCTTGTGTTCTCGAATGTGCTGCTATCGGTCCTGGAACCAGGCTGGAAGTGCATTCGATCCGTCTTTTCTTGAGCTCTCCAAATCGGACTCAAGTTATTGAAACTGCTAATACTTAGGATCGATTCTTACTGTAAAGATTATACCACAAAAGAGGTTGGTTTTCGAGGCCGGATCAAGCGCTGAATCGAGGGAGTAACGCGGGCCGCCGAGCGTCTCAGAATGAATTAGCTATTCGCCTGATTTTCTTAATTTCGTTGTTCAGCGCCTTAGATGGCGCAGATAATCCAACGTATGACACTGAGTGAATTCTCTATATTGTGGCTTCTATTGTCAGCGAGCGTTGCATTTTCGTAGCAGGTCGGCGTCGTAGATCTTACAGAACCGGGAGCAGTTCCAAACACAGCGTCGACCAGCGTTGAACATCTGGCCCCGGGTTGTACTCAGGAGACAGTAGGAAGTATGGCTAACGGCGCTGTGACACCGAATGACGGCCATCCACGAAAATTGTCCGTAGAAATCGTCCAACTGAGCAGTACCACACTTCAAGTTGGTGGCGAGATCAGAGCAGAGATTAGGCTTAGAAATGTTGGCGAGGCGCCGATAGAAATTCCGTGGAGCAAAGATCCGAGCACAATGAAGAAAGGTCCGAATCCTGACCATCTTGAATGGGAACAAGGGAATCTTCGCGTTGTCCTCAGAGTTAAAGAAAGACACCAGATCGTTCTGAAGAGTTCCGAACAGTGGCTCCTTGGGTCACAGTTCGTTGCTGGCAGCCAAATAACTGTTAAGCCCGGTGAATGGATCGAGGCGTTCCTGACTTTTAAGGTCGAGGATCTGTATAACTTCACCAGCTACACTGAATTTCCAATTGGAGACGCGAAACTATTCGCGGAGTGGGGGCAGGCGCGGAGAGAGTGGAGTCGTGAAAACTGCAGCTGGAATCGAGCTTGGTTTGACTACCGAAGCTACTACAGGCAGGAGCAACCCGCGATAGCAGTTCAAGTCAAACAATCTGGTCCAGCCAATAACACAAAAGCACAGTAGTCAAACGGGGCTCACTTGTTCTAGAGTCCCCGATTTCATTCGTTGCTTGGAGAACATTCGCAAAAAAGGGGGGCGACCCTCAAGGCCGCCCACAATATAGTTGGTCTGCTTTGACCTTTACGCCGTAGCCGGCCGTTCCCCACCCTTCGCGCGTCCGGGCTCAAGATTCGGCTTGATCACGTGCTGCACGCCGTCATCCGGCTTCACTGCCGGAGGAGGCATCGGCGGAAGTTCCTTACCGTCCACCAGCAGCTTGATTTCGTTCGCGTCGAGGACTTCCCGCTCAATCAGCGCCCGCGCCACTTTTTCAAGGGTATCGCGGTTGTCCGACAGGATCTGCTTCGCCGTGGTGTAGCCGTTATTGACCAGCTTGCGCACTTCCTGGTCGATCTTGATGGCCGTATCCTCGCTGTAGTCGCGGTGCTGTGCAATCTCGCGGCCCAGGAAGATCTGCTCTTCCTTCTTGCCGAACGTCAGCGGACCAAGATCGCTCATACCCCACTCGCATACCATCTTGCGAGCCATATCGGTCGCCCGCTCAATGTCATTGCCGGCGCCGGTGCTCATCACGTTGAGGAACATCTCTTCCGCGATGCGCCCGCCCATCAGGATGGCGATCTGCGTATCCAGATAGTTCTTGTAGTAGTTGTGCCGGTCGTCGGTGGGCAGCTGCATCGTGACGCCCAAGGCCATGCCGCGCGGGATAATCGTCACCTTGTGCAAAGGATCGGAGTGCGGCATCTTCGCCGCCACCAGCGCGTGTCCCGCCTCGTGATACGCCGTATTCTTCTTTTCCTCATCGGTCAGCAGCAGCGACTTGCGCTCCACGCCCATGAGGACTTTGTCCTTGGCCAGCTCAAAGTCATACTGCAGCACGGCCTTGCGATTCTGCCGGGCGGCCGCTAAAGCAGCTTCGTTGACCATGTTCGCCAGATCGGCGCCCGAAAAGCCCGGAGTTCCACGGGCGAGCACCGAGAGATCGACATCCTCGGCAAGAGGAATCTTTCTCGTATGTACCCGGAGTATCTCCTCGCGCCCTCGTACATCGGGACGGCTCACCACCACCCGACGGTCAAAGCGCCCCGGCCGCAGCAGCGCCGGATCGAGCACGTCAGGCCGGTTCGTGGCGGCCATCAGGATGACGCCTTCGTTCGACTCGAAGCCGTCCATCTCGACCAGCAACTGGTTCAAAGTCTGCTCGCGCTCGTCGTGTCCGCCGCCAAGTCCAGCACCGCGGTGGCGTCCAACAGCGTCAATTTCGTCGATGAAGATGATGCAGGGGGCATTCTTCTTGCCCTGCTCAAACAGGTCGCGAACACGGCTCGCGCCCACGCCTACGAACATTTCAACGAAGTCCGAGCCCGAAATCGAAAAGAATGGAACGTTCGCCTCACCGGCAACCGCACGCGCCAGTAAGGTTTTGCCCGTTCCCGGAGGCCCTACGAGCAGGACGCCCTTGGGAATCCGCCCGCCGAGCTTCTGGAATTTCTGTGCCTCACGCAGGAACTCGATAATCTCGCGCAGTTCTTCCTTTGCTTCTTCCACTCCGGCGACGTCTTTAAACGTCACCTTCTTCTGCTGCATCGAGAGCAGCCGTGCGCGGCTCTTGCCGAACGACAAAGCCTTGTTCCCGCCCGTCTGCATCTGGCGGATCATGAAAAACCACAGCGCACCCAATAGAATGAGCGGAGCCCAGGTTCCAAGTAGCGTTAACGAAAGATTCCCGCTGTTGACGTCGCGGAAGTTCATCACGACGCCCTTGCTCTGCAGGCTCTTGAGCAGTTCCGGGGTGAAGTAGTTGCTCGGGGCCGTGGTGTGGAACGCCGAGCCGTCGCGGAGCTTGCCGCGGACTTCCATGCCATTTACGGTAAATTCCTGGACGCTATTCTGGTCGATGTCACTGATGAACTGCGTGACATTGATTTCCTTGTCCTTTTGACCATCGCGGGCCCCTTTTACAACTTCCCACAGCAGCAGGGCCGAGACGCCGATTAGCAGCCAGAACAGCACGGTCTTTACTGTTGAGTTCACCTAGAAGACTCCTGAAGCGCCAATACACCCCTCACCGGACGCATACAGCTATTAGATGCCCCAGCCGATAATTCGATTGGCGAATTCCTTAGAACCTTATTCTACATATTCCCTGGGAAAAAGGCGCTGTTCTTCACTTATAACTTAAGTCACTGGGGCTCTTTTATTTGGCCGCTGCCAGGTAGGGCAGATTGCGGTTCGTCTGCTCGACCGCTCCAAGCCCATAACCGACAAGGAACGTCTCATCCACGAGAAAACCAAAGTAGTCCGGCTGCAGAGGCACGCGCCGGGCGGCCTGTCGATCGAGCAGCGTCACCAGTTTCACCGAGGCCGCCCCGCGCGACCGCAAATCGCTCATCAGGAACTCGCTGGTCACGCCCGAATGAACCAACCCCTCCACCAGCAGGATGTGCTGGCCCTTAATCTCCGGTTCATGGCTGAAAAAGATCTCCATCACATCCGCCCCCGCCCCCTGCGGACGGCTGTATTTGGGCTTGATGAACTGGCACACGACCGGCACGTCAATCGCTCGAACCAGGTCCGCGAGAAACATAAACGCATTTTCGAGCACGGCCAGCATCTGGACGGTCTGGCCTTTGTAGTCGTCGGAGATCTGCCGCCCAAGTTCCTTGACTCGCTTTTGAATCTGCTCGGCGCCAATCACTTGCCGCAGTGGCTCGACTCTCGAACCGTTCATGAAGTAGCGTGCCTCCCGGCACTTATCTGCTGAATTTTACTCGCGCTTAAGCCTCATCATCGCTGCCCGGCTTTGTCACCAGGATTGCGACTCTCTCCCGCCCCAGCTTCGCCCGCAATCTCGTCGGCGGAGCAAATCCCCTCAGCCACACAATCTCATTCCCACTCACGATCACCGGCCACAGCCGCCGCTCCAGATGCGCGACATGATGTTCGTGCAGCAGTTCCTTAATCTTCTTGGGGGATTTCGTATGATCAGGCCAGAATCGGTCTCCTGCACGCCAGTTCCGCACCCTTAACGGTCCGGGCAGAGAATCTGCGTCCAGAAGGTGCTCCGGATTATACGCCGCCTCCGAACCAGCCGGAACCCGGCGCACCTCAATCACCAACCCGATCTCGGGGACGAGCAACCGCCCAGGGATCATAAGTTCGTATTCGTAATCTTCCGGGGTCTGCTCGCGGAGGTCGGGAGTCAGGAACAGCAAGTGATCCGCCTGCCGCGTGACCTTCCAGCCCATAGGCAGAGACAGTTCCTTGCCTCCAGCACCCTCTTCCGCCGCGAACCGGAGCACCTCCTCGACATGCTTGAACTCAAGCGCCAGGCCCGCATGCTCTCCAATAGCCTTCACGGCCCGCCGCTGCACGGCAATCGGCTCCCCCAGAAACCACAACCGGTCCACGGACGCATTCATCACCAGCCACGGCGCATCGTCGATGCGTGCCTGCAGGCTCTTCTCTGCTTTCGTCTCGACCGCCGAATGCCCCGTCCCAGTCGTTGGGTGCTCCATCCTAAGCGCGCCGTTTGCGCTTAGGGTGGGGATGTTCGAAACATTGCCAATCTGAATTAATCCGGTAGAAGCTCTGCGCTCCCACTCCGGCTCAGTCCAATGAATCGCCGTCCCCATCCATCCGGTAATTTCGTTTTCCCAGTAATCCTCTTCTCCTCGTGCAATCTCGGCCAATTCCGCGAGATTCTTGGCAACAGCAGGATTGAAATCTTTTTCGAGCAGCGGCAGGGCGAGCTTGCGAATCCGATTTCGAGTGAATCTCGAATCCGCATTCGTTGCGTCCTCGCGCCAGCTCTGCCCGATCTCCCGCAGATACGATTCCAACTCCCGCCGCCGGAACTCGAGCAGCGGACGCACGATCTCTCCGCACACCTCGCCATCGTCGCCTTCCACCGCGATTCGCGGATGAATCCCACCCAACCCCCGAAACCCCGCCCCGCGAACGATCCGCATGAGAACGGTCTCAGCCTGATCATCCAGCGTGTGCCCGGTAACGACCTTATTCAGTGGAGTGCGGGTGCCCCACCCTTCTCGCGTATTTTGCGAGAGGGTGGGGTCTTTGACGTCTTCGGGAATCTCACGGGAACCAATCAAGTGCCGGAAGAATCCATACCGCAACTCGCGCGCCGCCGTCTCCAGGCTCACACCTTCATCGCGCGCATGACCCGCCACGTCATCGCTATCGCAATAAAACTCGAGATCGAACTGACGAGCCAGATCCGCTACGAAATGCTCATCCGCATCCGACTCCGCCCCGCGCAATTTGTGATTGAAATGAACAACCGAAAGGACAATTCCCAACTCGCCGCGCAGTCCCAGCAGCAATCGCAGCAGCGCTACGGAATCAATCCCGCCAGAGACGGCAACGCCCACGCGATCGCCAGCCTGAAGTAATTCCTGCCGCCGAATATGGGAAAGCAAGCGTTGCGCGAGGGAATGCACGGAATCATGGTACAACCGCAGCACATGTGGGGACAGCCGATCGCGGCGCTCCCCACATGGTTCGTCTCCGCGACTCCGTGTCTCCGTGGTGAAGACCCGCTACAGCCCCGCGCTCTTCTCCGCAATCAGCTTCTGAATCTTCTCCACGAACTCCGCCGCGGGCATGTCCTCGGTCTTCTCTTTCCCCCGCGTCCGGACATTCACCTTTCCCGCCTCGGCCTCTTTATCTCCGACCACCAGCAGGAACGGCACCTTCTGCAGCGCGTGCTCGCGGATCTTGGCATTCATCTTTTCGTTGCGCGCATCGACCTCCACGCGCACGCCGATCGCCTTCAGCTGCGCCGCGACTTTGTTCGCGTATTCCGCGTGTCGCTCGCTGATCGGGATCATCACCGCCTGCACCGGCGACAGCCACACCGGGAACGCTCCCGCATAATGCTCGATCAGCACGCCGAAAAATCGCTCGATCGACCCATACAGCGCCCGATGCACCATTACCGGCTGCTTGCGCGATCCGTCCTCGCCGACATATTCCAATCCGAAGCGCGCCGGTAGATTGAAATCAAACTGCACCGTCGAAAGCTGCCACAGCCGCCCGATCGCATCCACCAGCTTGATGTCGATTTTCGGCCCGTAGAACGCCGCTTCGCCCGGAATCGTCTTGTACTCGACTCCCCGCTCTTTCAGAACTTTTTCGAGCGATTGCGTGGCATGATTCCACTGCTCTTCACTGCCCACGAAGTTCTTGCGATCTTCCGGGTTCCACGTCGAAAGCTCGGTCTGGAATTTGTCGAACCCGAAATCTTTCAGAACGTCGAAAGCGAACTCCAGGCACGCGGCAATCTCGCTCTCAATCTGCTCCGGAGTGCAGAAAATATGCGCGTCGTCCTGCGTGAACCCGCGCACGCGCAGCAGGCCGTGCATCACGCCCGACCGCTCATACCGATAGACGGTTCCCAGCTCTCCCAGACGCACAGGCAGGTCCCGATACGACTTCAGCCCATCCCGATAAATCAGAATGTGTCCCGGACAATTCATCGGCTTCAGCCGGTACTCGGCGTCGTCAAGCTCCATCGCGTCAAACATGTTCTGCGAGTAGTAGCCCTCGTGCCCCGAGGTTTGCCATAACTGCCGCCGCATCACGTGCGGCGTGTAGACGAGCGAATATCCGCGCTTGAGATACTGCTCGCGCATCCAGTCTTCCATTTCTTTGCGGATGATCCCGCCCTTCGGATGCCAGAAGATCAGCCCCGGCCCGGCCAGCTCCTGAATCGAAAAAAGATCGAGCTGCTTGCCCAGCACGCGATGGTCGCGCTTCTTGGTCTCCTCAATGTGCTTCAGGTATTCGTCGAGATCTTTCTTGGAGTAAAACGACGTCCCATAAATCCGCTGCAGCTGCGGATTCTTTTCGTCTCCCAGCCAGTACGCGCCCGCAATGTTCAGCAGCTTGAATGCCTTGATCTTCCCCGTCGCCGGAATATGCGGACCGCGGCAGAAATCGGTGAACTTCCCCGTGCGATAAACCGAGATCTTTTCATCGGGCTTGGTGAACTGCTCGATGAAATGGCACTTCATGAAGTCGCCTTCTTTTTTGAACTCCGCCAGCCCCTGGTCGCGTGGCAGGAATTCGCGCGCATACGGAATGTTCTGCTGCACCAGTTCCTGCATCTTTTTTTCGATCTTCTCCAGATCCTCGGGAGTAAACGGCGTGGGACGATAAAAGTCGTAAAAGAACCCGCTGTCGGTCGCGGGCCCGTGCCCCAACTTGGTTTCGGGGAAAAGTTCGAGCACCGCCGCGGCCAGAAGATGCGCCGACGAATGCCGAAAAACTTGCAGCGCTTCGGGGTTTTTCTCAGTCAAGAGCGTCAGATCGGTGTCTCTCTCCAGAGGACGCGCGAGGTCAATCAGATCCCCGTTGGTCTTGGCCACCAGCGCCGCGTCGGCCAACCGCGGGCTGATCGACTTCGCAACCTCAAGCGCCGTCGTGCCCTTCGGAACTTCCTTCACGCTCCCATCCGGGAGCTTCACATGAATGCTGTCTGCCATAGTTTGAAACCTGCTGGATTTCTGAAACTTTCAGTTTAGAGAAGCCGGTGAGGAGGGTCAAACCCGGAGTCTATGCAGACTCTCACACGCCCCATCCCTAATCGAGGGGAATTTCGGTGGGCACTGATTCCGTCCTGAATTGCGAGACCGGCTTCTCACAGCAATGCTGCATTTCTAGGTGGAAGAGAAAACAAGGCGGAGGACGACCTACGAGGGTGAGTCCCATCCTCCGCCAAGTGCCCGCCAGACAAGCCCCAAGCGCGAGCAAAGTCGATAGAGAAACCGTCTTCTGCGCAGCAACGCGCAGATACACCAACACCAAACTGCATTCTTGGGAAAAATGAGATCAGACTTCAGCAGGTCATAATGCAGGTAAGCATGCGCCGATCAGCGGAAGGCAAGGCCTCGGACGATAAGCGGACGAGAAGATGGCAAAGCTCTGGACCGGTCCACTGTGCTACCACGCTGCGCCAATCGAATGGTGAACCGACGTGCCGTCTAGGACCATGCACAGTCGAATACGTCCCGCCGCCAAACGATCCGGGAAAGATCGAGATCACGAGTACTCCGACGATGCACACTATCGCACATGTCAGCGTCCATCGAGACTTCGATAATCCCAGCATCTTACGGCGCATCCTAAAGGCGCAAGCCCTCTCTGAACAAATTACAGGCGTAACACCCGTTGGTTCGAGCAAAAACGACTGAGGAGCGAGGCTCAATCTCGCTCCTCAGTTTTTGGCGCCTTCAGGCGGGCGTGGCAAGAACCTGCTCACATCTGCACATCCTTGACATGCGTCGCGATATACCACTTGTTTCCAAACGCATCTTTCACCGCGGCATTGCGATCGCCATACGGCTGGTCGGTCGGCTCCTGTATCGAAGTTGCTCCAGCCGCGAGCGCCTGCCGATAGACGTTCTCCATGTTCGGCACGTACAGGTAGAACATTGCCGGCATCGTCTCGTACTTGCCGTGCGCCTCGCCCATCTCGATAACGGCATCGCCCACGCGGATCACTGCATGATGCACCACGCCATCGGGCGACGCATACTTCGCCACTTCCTCGGCCCCAAACGCGCGCTTCAGGAAGCTGATCAGCGGCTCGGCCCGCCGCGGGTGCAGATACGGATTCACGTTGTGCAGCCCCTTCGGAACAATGCCCTCTCCCTGGTACGTCGCCACATACCAGAAGTTGCCCGCCTGATCTCTCACGGTTCCCGATCTCTCGCCATATTCCTGATCTCGAACTTCATCGATCAGCATGGCTCCCGCCGCGACCGCCCTTTTGCAAACAGCATCTGCGTCTTCCACGTAGACGTGCAGCGCACTGGGCTGCAAGCTTGTCGGCGGCTTCTTGCCCGGCAGTCCGCCACCCATCATTAAAACCGAATCGCCCATGCGCACCTCGGCATGTACGCCCGCCGGCATCACCGCCCGCATGATCTCTTCCGCACCGAACGCTTCCTTGACGAAGTCGAGCAGCGCCAAACCATTCTCCGCTACCAGATACGGAGTCACCATCCGGAAGCCTTGCGGCACAGGGCTCACCGCCGTTTTCTTGGATGCCTCTCCACCTTCGGGCCCAGCCATCATGCCCTTCATCCGCCGGTGCATTTCCTCCGCCGACATCTGTTCCTTCACCGTGAACACCGCCCACGAATAGCCAAAAGGATCCTGCAGCAGCGCATCGCGATGCCCGTAGAACTGGTCTTTCGGCTCGCGCAACAGTTTCATTCCCTCGGCAACGGCATGCTCCGCGAACGAATCCACATCGTCCACCTGGACTGACATCGAGATCGGCGAGTTCCCCAGCGTCTCGGCACTGAAGCGGCCGCCCTCGGGCCATTCGCCGGCAATATTAATCGTCGAATTACCGATCCTCATCTCGGCGTGTGGAATCTCATCTCCAACCTGGAAACGGAACACCTCTTTCGCCCCCAAAGCGCGCTTGTAGAACTCGATTGCTTTGGCGGGATCTCGGAACGGGATTCTCGGTGTGGCGCTTACGTGCGTGGTTGTAACTGGCTCAGCAACGGTAGGCATACGTCTTTTCCCCTCTAATTCGGATTTCAATCGTGCCTTGAAACTCGCACTCGGCAGATTGCGCAAGTCCGCCGCGATGCGCACCAGCGGCTCGATTTCAGCCCCCGTTTTGGCAACCCGGCCATCGTTCCGCGCCAGCATGGCGTCGATGGCTTGGTTCAGTTGCTCGAACTTCTTGTCGCCATTCCCGTGTTTTAGAGAGCGCTTAGGCATCGGCACCCTCCATGCGCGCGCGTAAGTTGCTCAACGCGCGAAACTGTAATTGCTTCACTGCACCTTCTGTCTTGCGAATCTCCCGAGCGACTTCCTTGATACTTTTTTGTTCCACAAATCTCAGCACGACCACGCGCTGCTGCTCGACCGGCAGGGAATCAACCAACCGAAACAGCGTCGCCTGCTGTTCCACCTGCTCGATTTCCTTAGGACTGACCTGGGCCGCCTCAACCCGCTCCTCGTCTGCTATTTCGCGTCCGGATCGCTGCCAACGGTCCGAAATCAAATTGGCGGCAATCCGAAACAGCCACGCCGCAAACGGAATCCCGCGCCACTCGAATCGTTTCAGGTTGGCCAGCGCCTGATGAAAAACCTCGGCTGTCAGATCTTCGGTTTCGGCGCGCTCCTGCACCCGCCGCGCAACATAGGCATACACACGTTCGAAGTGAATTTCATATAGCTCCCCAAAGCGGGCAGGGTCCTTCTGCGCAGCTTCAATCAGAAGCCGTTCGTCCGCTTCTTTCTTCAGAGCCTTCAACAAATTCTCCGCGCGTTCGTCCCTTACACAGGATAAAAAGCCCGCCGACGGGAAAAGGTTACGGTAGGAAATACAAAATCACAAATTTTCGGGCTAGACTCTCAGCGGCTTACGGGCATCATACTCCCGCTCAGTTGTCGAGCATCAGTCCACATTTCAGCGCTGTTCCCATACAGCGAATTCTTCTGGGAGGTGACCCATGCAAGCCATCACCGGAGTTTTCACTACCCGATCTGCGGCGGAACACGCCGTAACCGAAATCCAAAAGGCAGGAATCGCTTCCGACCACGTCACGCTCCTGACTCCCGGATCCGTCGATCACGTCGATAAAGAAATCCAGTCGGTTGCCACCGACACCACGGAGCAGCCCGGCATGGGCGGCGCCATGGGCGGGCTTCTCGGTGCTGGCATCGGAGTTACCGGAGGCTCGCTGCTCATGGCCCTCGTTCCCGGCGTCGGCCCCGTCACCGCTTTGGGGTTGTTGGGCACGGCGATCCTCGGTGCGGCCGGCGCCGCAGTTGGTGCCACTGCCGGCAACAAGGCTGAACGCCGCACTTACGAAGGATTACCCGAAGACGAGATCTTCGTCTACGAAGATGCTATCCGCAAAGGGCGCAGTGTTGTCGTCGCACTCACGGATAACGATGGTTTGGCGTCTTTCGTCCACGATCTGCTCAAACGTGAAGGCGCCGAGTCGGTCGATGCGGCCCGGGAGCAATGGTGGATCGGCCTCCGCAGCGCCGAAGAGAGTCGATACCCTGCGTCAGGCGGCAGTTTCTCCGACGACGAGCAGTTCTTCCGCCTCGGATTTCAGTCCGCCATGCATGCCCGCACCCGCTGTAAAGAGTTCGATCAAGTGTCGGCCGAAATGGATGCCGCTGTCGAAGACGTCAAGCGCCAGTATCCCGGCAAGAACGTAGAGGAACCGTTTCTGCGTGGATACCGTCGCGGCCGCGAGCACTACCAGCAACTCTGTGATGAGGGAAAGAAAGCTGCGTAGGAGCGAACGTCGTCCCGACCGCACAAGCAGTTCAATGATTTAGGAATTCTATGATTTTGAACTTGGCTCTTTGAAACAATCGACATCAGGTTTCAATTACCAAATTACCCAATTACCAAATTACAAAATGAGACTGCATCAGTCCGGATAGTACAGCTCCTCAACCGCCTTCTGCACCCGCGCCGACAGAGTCTCCAGATCGCGGATTGTCAACCCCGCAGTCGAGATCGGCGCTCCCACGCGCATCTCCAGCGGACGACACTTGATGTGATACGTGTCCATCGGAAGCAGTTCGTAAGTTCCGACCAGCGCCACCGGAACGATATCCACCTGCGCCTTGATCGCGAGAAAAAACGCACCGGGCAGGAATGGTTTGATGTAGCCATCGGCCGAACGCCCGCCCTCGGGAAAAATCACCAGCGGCAGTCCCTCTTTCAAGCCCTTCAACGCCGCCCGAATACTGCTGATCGAGTGCGCTGGATTCTGCTGGTCGATGCAGACTTGCCCGGACCGTTTGAGCTGCCAGCCCACCACCGGATAGGACAGAAGCTCCTTCTTGAATGCGATCCTGAACTGAAAGGGCAGGTTTACATACAGAACCGGGATATCGAGCGCGGAAGCGTGGTTCACCGCATAAACGTGAGGCCTGGAGGTGTCGATCTTGTCCAACCCGGTCACCTTCACCGGCGAAAAGATCGTCTTCATGATCAGCCACGACCAGGTGCGGGAAAACCAGTGCAACCGCCGTCCCGTCCGGTCGAAGAGGCCGCCCGGCAGAGCGAGCAGTCCCATTGCAAGCGTGTAAAACCAGATCAGAGGATCGAGGAAAAAATACGAGCGGAGCCGGCTGGCCCAGCCGTGTTTCACTGGATTTTCGTGCGGACTTGGCCGTGGACTTGCGGCGACTGGTTGAGGAGCCCCAACTTCCTCGCTCTGTGCCTGCTCTAGCGATGACTTCAATTCCGCCACATCCTCCATTTTAGGTCAGGCCCGAACCCCAAGCAGCCCCATCACTTCGCCCACCAGATAGATCGACCCGGTCACGACCACGATAGCTCTCGTTCCGGCAAGCGCAGTAGCACGATCCAGAGCCGCACGAACATCGCCGATCGTCTCAATGTCAGCTCCCGTCCGTTTCGCCGCCTCCTGGATTTCCTCCGGCGGTGCCGCCCGTGGATTGTCCGGTCTCGTCGCTATCACGCGCTCCGCCAAAGGAAACAGAATCTCGGTCATCTCTGAGATTGCCTTGTCGCGCATCGCGCCAAAAACAAAAATCAGCGGACGGTCGTCGTAGCGCTCCGAAAGGGCGGACCGCAGCGCCCACGCTCCCGCCGGATTATGCGCCACGTCGAGCACGATCTCAGGCGAGCCCGGCACAACCTGAAAACGCCCCGGCCACTTCGTCTCGCGAATCCCTCGCTCAATCGATTCCGCCGTAATTCCCGCAATGCCCTTTTTCCCAGCCTCTTCCGCCGCGGCGATCGCCAGCGCCACATTCCGCAGCTGATGCCGCCCCACCAGCGGACTCTGTACTAGAATCTGCTTCCCCATGACCTGCAACGGATATTGAGACCCAACGTTTTCAGTCTGAGTACTGAGTACCGAGTACTGAGTACTGCTTCTTAAGTAGTGCGTACTGTTTGGTGTCACCGGCGGCACATACTGCACGGCGCTAACCCCAATCGCGTCCAGATCCAGAATCGTGTTCCCGATGATGTCATTTGCCTCGGGCTGTTGCGGCAGAGTCACCACCACTCCTCCCGGACGCATGATCCCCGCCTTCTCACGCGCAATCTCCCCAACGGTATTGCCAAGAAATTTCTGATGATCGAGCGAAATATCGGCAATCACGCTCACCAGCGGCTCGACCACGTTCGTCGCATCCAGCCGGCCGCCCATCCCAACCTCTAGTACAGCGATGTCGACCTTCTCGCGTGAGAAATACGCGAACGCAATCGCCGTCATCATCTCGAAGAAACTTGGATGCCACGGCAACACCTTTCTCTCTACGATCCGCTCAGCAATGGTATCGACCTGTTGATGAATCCCCGCAAAGTCGTCATCGCCGATTTCGGCCCCATTCACCCGAATCCGCTCGTTGATCCGCATCAGATGCGGCGAGGTATAAAGCCCAGTCTTCAATCCAGAGGCGAGGAAAATCGAAGCCAGGGTGGCGGCCGTCGATCCCTTGCCGTTCGTCCCCGCGATCAGCACACTTGGAAACGTGCGTTCCGGGTGTTGCATCGCCGCGAGCAGCACCCGCATATGCGCCAGATCGAATTTGTGCGACGGCGTCTGCGCCAGTTCATGTCCCAGCGCAAACATGCTCGCAACTGCGGTCTCGTAGGACATAAAAGCTTTCAGCTGTCAGCGATCAGCTCTCAGCCTCAACCATTAGATTATCAGCAGCAGATGCGACGAAAGCGAGAGTAACGGCCAGAGGCCAGCGCCAAGAAGGCGATACAACAACATCACAACGAGTCTTTCGGAAAGCGGATGGCTGAGAGCCGATAGCTGACAGCTTCTTATGCCGCCATAAACTCCAGCGCGCGCCCAATGTACGGCTTCAACTGCTTGCGTGGAACCACGGCATCGAGCATGCCATGTTGTAACAAGAACTCGCTGCGCTGGAAACCCGCCGGCAGCTTCTGCCGGATCGTCTGTTCGATCACCCGCGGCCCGGCGAACCCGATCAGCGCCCCAGGCTCAGCGATGTTCAGATCTCCCAGCATGGCGAATGAAGCCGTCACTCCTCCCGTCGTCGGATCGGTCAGCAGCGAGATATAGGGAACCTTCGCCTTATCCAATTTCGCCAGCGCCGCCGAGATTTTCGCCAGCTGCATCAGGCTGATCACGCCCTCCATCATCCGCGCACCGCCCGATGCCGACACAATAAGCAGCGGGATTCTCTGATCCGCCGCCCGCTCGACCGCCCGCGTGATCGCTTCGCCCACCACAGCGCCCATGCTGCCGCCGATAAACGCATACTCCATGACGCTGGCAATGACTGGCCGGCCCATCAGCTTGCCCTGGGCGTTGATCACCGCATCTTTCAGCCCCGTATCCTTCTGGGCCTGCTTCAGCCGCGACGAATACGGTTTCAGATCCACAAACTTCAGCGGATCGGTCGACGCAATATCCGCGTCGAAAGTCGCGTACTGATTCTCATCCATTAACTGCGCCAGCCGTGTGCGCGCGTCGATTCGAAAATGCTTGTCGCACTTCGGACACACGTTCATGTTCTCTTCCAGATCTTTTTTCCATATGATCTGGCGGCAGTTCTCACACTTCACCCACAATCCTTCGGTGCGAACCTTCTTCTCGCCCGAAGTATCCAGCTCGCCGGATTCCCGCTTAAACCAAGCCATAAAAAAGAATTTTGTAATCGGGTAATTTGGTAATTGAGTAATTTGAAGAGCTGTACGGTTTTTCAATTACCAAATTACAAAATTACCCAATTACCAAATCAGTACTCGATTCCTCTCTGCGCCATCACGCCTTTCTCATACGCGTGCTTCACCTGGCGCATCTCCGTCACGGTATCGGCAATCTCGACAATTGTGGGATGTGCATTCCTTCCCGTCAAGATCACATGCACCATCTCGGGTTTCTTTTTCAGGCTTTCAACCACCTTTGCCGGATCGAGCATGCCATAGCTGACCGCATAGTTGATCTCATCCAGCACGACCAGATCCCACTGGCCCGATTGAATCGCCTTCTCGGCCTCGCTCCACGCCTCTTCCACCATCCGGATGTCTTCGGGATCGGGCTTTTCCGCTCCGACTTTCACGAAGCCGCGGCCCATCTGCTTCATCACGAACTTATCGCCGAATGCCTGCACCGCGTCGAGTTCACCGTAATGCCACGAGCCTTTGAGAAACTGCAGCATCAGCACCCGCATGCCCTGGCCAACCGCACGCAAGGCGGTACCCATGGCTGCCGTGGTCTTACCTTTTCCCGGCCCCGTGTTCACGATGATGAGACCTCGTCGAATGTCTGCCATGCCTGAGCCGGAGCTTTGATTCTACTAGAAGCTTTACTTCGCCGCGCCGTGGTGTCCGATCTTGGACACCTGAATCTCGGAGCGGACGAGTGAACTTCCTGGGATCGGAATGGACCCCCTGATCCTGCAGGAACTTAGGCCCCCTATGCGCTGGAACTCAAGTTGCAACTTCAGAAGGCATTCTGTGGAAGAGTGTTCTGCTGCTCGGGATGGAACATCCTCGTTTTATGTGGCAAAAAAAATGTAACAAAGCAGCGATCAGCATCGTCTTCAATTCATAGCTCTCGGTCTCATCAAACCATGAACGGGCAAACCAGCCTCGGTATTACTCTGCAGGAACATAAATGACTGCACTCGGAATTTTTTTTCGGAACTCCCGCATCCAACCTTGCGTAGTCTCGTCCAGGCGGATCTCTGTCCCCTCGCACTTCGCGGAGGTCTCATCGTGATCTACAGATCTGTGCTGTTATTGTCATGCCTGCTTTGCATGGTCCCCGCCTTCTCGGCGCAGCGTGTGTCCGTTCGTCCCAGGAACTCCATGACCGACCAGGGGGAGCAGAGTACGATCCGGGAGATCATCGATCTGGAACATCAGGCCAGGGAAGCCAGCTTGCGCCGCGATCCGCAGTTCCCAGAGCGCGAACTTGCCGATGACTATGTTGCGATCACTCCCCTGGGCACGGTCACGACGAAGAAAGACGCCGTCTCCGCCCGCAAGAGCGGACAGCTTCGTTACGACAACATCGACGTGACCGACATGGTCGTCCGGCTCTACGGGGATACTGCTATTGTCACAGCAAGGGCCGACGTGAAAGGTCACCAACTAGGCGAGGACTTCAGCGGTCCCTACCGCTATACCCGCGTCTGGGTCCGACGCTCTGGACACTGGCAGGCCGTCAGCTACCAAGCCACGGTCACCCAATAAGCCCCCGCATCCCCTGCTTGCTACAATGGAGCCCCTTCGCGGAGGCTCCATGTTCCCTTCCGTAGCTCGACGCGCGTTCTGGGCACTCATTCTTATTGGTGTTGCGGCTTCCTTCTCATACGCCCAACAACCTCGTCTCTCGCCCGAGAAGCACACAGAGATTGAAGCCGCCGTCGCGAAATTCATGTCGTCGACCCACGTACCCGGCCTCTCCGTCGCCGTGCTTGAGAACGGAGAGTTCGAATGGGCCAACGGCTTCGGTTTTGCCGGCCTCGAAAATAATTCGCCAGCCACCGAGCACACTCTTTTCCGCCTCGGCTCGATTTCGAAGACACTCACCGCTGTCGGAGCCCTCGAACTTTGGGAACGTGGACGCCTCGATCTCGATGCTCCAGTCCAGAAATACTGCCCGGCCTTCCCGGAGAAGTCTGCCACGATTACGACGCGCGAAGTCATGGGACATCTCGGCGGCATTCGCCACTACAAAGGCGGCCCCGGCGACGTCGAGATCGGCAATACCAGGCATTTCGACGATCCGATTCAAGGCGGGCTCGACTTCTTCAAAAATGATCCGCTGGTGGCCCTGCCCGGATCGCACTTCCACTACTCGACCCAGGGTTACACCTTGGTCGGCTGCGTGATGCAAGGAGCGTCAAACTCGAGATATGTCGACTACATGCTGAAGAACGTCTTCGCTCCCGCCGGCATGGATCAAACGTCGGTCGACAATCGCCTCGCTATCATCCCGTACCGCACGCGCTTCTATCAGAAGACGAAGGACGGCACCGTCGAGAACGCCGACTTCCTCGACTCCAGCTACAAGATTCCCGGCGGCGGATGGCTCTCCTCTGCCGTGGATATGGCCAGATTTGAAGTTGCCGTACTGCATGACAAGCTGCTGAAGCCCGCGACACGCCAACTGATGTGGACTCCTCTGAAACCCTCCGATGGCTCAAAGGATGACTACGGTCTGGGCTGGGATAATAACGATTACGACGGAATCAAAAGCGTCGGCCACAACGGCGGACAGCAGGGCTGCAGTACAAGTTTTCTGATCGCGCCCGCCCAACGCGCCGGGGTCGTCGTCCTTACCAATATGGAAGAGATCAACCCAAGCAAACTTGCAGCAGAAATTCTAAAGATACTGGTGTCTGACGGTTCAACGCAGAAGTAAAAGGGCAGCTTCCTTCATTCAACATTCAACAATCAAAATTCAACAATTTCTTCAATGTCCCGAATGGTACGGATGCCCCTTCAAAATCGTAAACGCTCTGTAAATCTGCTCGAGCAGCACGACCCTCGCCAACTCATGCGCCAAGGTCATCTTCCCGAGTGAGATCACCTGCTGTGCGGCGGGTCGCGTGTGATCGCTAAACCCGTCCGCTCCCCCGATCGCAAACACTAGCGGTAATGGATTCCGGTCCTGATAATCTCCCAGAAATTTCGCGAACTGCTCCGACGAGAATTCCTTGCCGCGCGAGTCGAGCAATACCAGGGTGGACTTGCTCTTCGCCCCTGCTCCAAACTTCGCCAGCAGGTCCGCCTCATCGCGAACCGTTACACCCTCGACAGGAACGTAGCGTGAAATGCGCTTCAGATATTCTTCCGTGAGCGCCGCGATCGCTGCTTCCTTCGTCTTCCCGACCCACGCGACCTTGATCTTCACGCGTCTTTACTTTCTGCCTGAAGCCAGCACCACGGTCGCTCCAAACGCAATTTTTTCGCCGTCCCAGAACTGCGAGACGCGCTTCTGAATCTCGGCATCGATTGCCGGCCATTGCTCGTCGGGCACGCGCTCCAGCATCGGACGGAACGGCACCGCGACCGACCGTTGTTGCTCCCACACTTCTTCCGCGGGTCCAGGCCACGCCCACGGAAACGTCTTCTGTTCTTCGACAACGTCACGAAACCCGGCGCGTCGCAAAACGTCCGACAGACTCCCACTCTCGGCAAAACGAAACGGATCCGGTCCTCCCGGCTCGAGCAACGTCCCTCCCACGTGCCGATGCACCACTCCCATCATGCTCTGCCAATATGGCTGCTCGAACGGACCCCACGCCAGAAAGCAAGCCCGCGCCTCCGGTTTCAATACCCGGCGCACTTCACTGAGCGCTCCCACCGGATCGCGAAAGAACATCACTCCAAATCGCGATGTCGCCAGATCAAAGCTGTCATCGGGAAAGGGCAGCGCATGTGCGTCCCCCGCATGTGTCTTGAAATTCTCCAACCCGCGGTTCTTCGCCCGCTTCTCTGCGATTCCCAGCAGGTCAGCACTTAAATCCAGCGCCGTCACATGCCCTTCCGCCCCGATGCGCGATGCCAGTGTGATCGCCGGTTCTCCTGTCCCGCTCGCCAGGTCGAGAACCTTCATCCCGCGCTTCGGCTGAGCGTACTCCACCAGCGCCTCGGTGACGGGCGTGCCCATCGCCGCCGACTTGGCCTTCCACTTCTCCGAGGCGACCAGGCGATAGTGGTTTCCCCAAGCCGGTTCGGCTTCTGTTCTCGATGTCATTGGGAAATCTCAGGGCGGCGTGCGGATCGCTCTCAGGTTATGACGCCTTCAGCCGTTTCTTCTTCCTGGTAGGCGCATGCTTCACTGCCGCCGTCTTCCGCGCGCTGCTTCGCGGCCGGCTCGCAGTCTTCAGATCGGCTGGCTCCAGCCGTTTCGCCGACTTCCACAACCGTTCCAGATCGTAAAACTTCCGCGCCTTCTCCGAAAATACGTGGACGACAAAATCGACATAATCGATCAGCACCCACTCGGCTTGGTTATAGCCTTCGACGTGCGTCGGACGCAGGTCCGCCTTCTTCAACTGCAATTCCACTTCATCTGCGATCGCCTGCACCTGCTTGGGATTCGTCCCGCTGCAGAGGACAAAGTAGTCGGTGAAGGCCCCCGACCCCTTTTCCATTTCGAGGATGGTGAGTTCTTCAGCCTTCTTGTCCAGGCAGGCATGAATCGCGGCCGCCACTTGCTGCTTGAGTTCGTTTTTCTTCATTCAGTAATCAGATCGATTTTTTCTTGCGTTGGTCATATGAGGCGCATAAACAGATGCTTCGTATCGGGGCACGGATTTATCCGTGCCGTAAAGGTGTCCAAAGCGGCGCTCCTTCAGGCGCTGCTTTCCGCTACAGCGCCCGCCTATTTCTTATCCGCCGCAGCCAGTTTGCGAAGCTTCGCCATCGTAGCCGCCGACGGATCTTTCCGCTTCGCGTTCTTGACCCGCCGCTTCGTTTTGGTGACGTAATGATTCTGTGCCATGAAGAATTTCCTTTGATTGAGTCTGAAAGCGCGAACCGCGAAACCCCAGTTCGCAAATCCATTGTAACCGAGCCCAGAGGAAGGCCCTGTTGAAGCCTCGGAGCGGGGAACGACCTGTGGCTAGCGACCGCCCTTGTACAGCCCCATCTTCCGTATATATTCCCCCACCGCCGTATCCACGAATCGCCCCAACGCCTTCCCCCCCGCAACCGCCTGCCGAATCGCCGTCCCCGATGCCGGCTGACGCAAATCTCCCATCAGATGAATCGTCACTCCCGGCAATACCAGATCCCCCGTCGCCGCCTGTTTATGAAATGGCTTGGTCACCTCCACCCGCGGACGCAGCTTCTCCGGCAAAGCATTCGCCACATCCGCAAGCGAATATCCCGGACGCCCCGCCACAATAAACGCGCACTCCCGGAACATCGCCTCCGCCTGATGCCACTTCGCGATCTCCGCGAACGCATCCATCCCGATCAGGAAAAACAACCGGTCACTCTTCTTAAACGACTGCTTCAGCCGCCGGACCGTGTCGATCGTGTAATTCGGCTTCTCCTTCTTCGATCCGCCCTCGTCTGGAGCTTCTAACAACGAAGGGACAAACGCCTTCTCCTCCGCAGTCGCCAGCGCCAGCATGGCAAACCGGTGGACAAACGGCGTCAACGGCTGCCGCTGCTTATGTGGAGGCACATTCGCCGGAACGAAATAAATGCGGTGCAGCTTGCACCGCTCCAGCGCCGCCCGCGCCAGTGCCAGGTGCCCGTGATGTACGGGATCAAACGTCCCGCCAAACAGTCCAATGTTCATGAATTGGTTATCGTCCCGTTCTCGTCAGATCCTCCCCGGACCTTCCGCATTGTCCCATCGGACAGCACTCGCCGCGAAATGGGACATCACAAAACATCCCACCACAAGATGAACTCCTGTAACTAGCCCTGTTTCCCAATTTGGAACTACGATGGTTGACATGCGAGTAACCCTCCCCCTACTTCGCATCCCGCCCGCCCGCGCTCCTATTCTGCGCTATGGCGTTGCTGTTCTCAGTACGGCCCTGGCTCTGATTGCCACGATCCTGCTTGCGGATGTTTCCGAAAGCCGCCTCGCGCTTTTTGCGGTCGCAGTCATGGTAAGCGCCTGGTACGGCGGCTGGAAGCCCGGTGTCGTCGCCACCGCGTTCGCGCTCACCGTCAGCACCTATTTCGCTCTCGTCGGGAACCATACACCCGGCCAGCTGCGTGACGCCATTTTCCGCCTCTCGCTGTTCTTTTTCGTCGCGATGCTGATCTGCTGGCTCAACGCCGCGCTCCGTGCCACGCAAGAGAACCTGCGCCGCTCCGAAGCCAATTTCCGTTCGCTGGTGACCAACGCTCCTTACGGAATCTGCAGCTGTGACGGAACCGGCAAGATCCTTGATGCCAACCCCGCCTTCCTTGACTTGCTCGGCCTCGCTTCAAAGGACGATCTCGTCGGACAACATATTTACAGCCTCTACGCCGACACCGATCAGTGGTTCGATCTCGCCGATCATCTCCGCTCCTCGGCTCCTTTTAAAGGACTCAACGCCGAGTGGAAGCGCAAGAATGGCACGACTGTCGTCCGCGTCTCCGGCCGCTCCGTAAGCAACGGCCGCGACGAAGGCGTCGTCTTCGAGGTCTTCGCCGAGGACGTCACCGAGCGCCGCGCTCTCGAGCAACAACTGCGCCAGTCGCAGAAGATGGAAGCCGTCGGCCGCCTTGCCGGAGGCATCGCCCACGACTTCAACAATCTTCTGATGGTGATCTCTGGATACTCCGAGTTCCTGCTCGAGCGTCTCGGAGCAGAGCCGCACCTCCGCGGACCGGCGCAGGAGATCGCCAGCGCCGCCGAACGCGCCTCTTCGCTCACGCGCCAGCTTCTGGCCTTCAGCCGCAAGCAGATGCTGGCTCCGCGCATCGTCAACCTCAACGACATCGCTACCGAGAACCTGAAGATGCTCAACCGCATGATCGGCGAGGACATCGATCTCGTCATGGTTCCGGCCAAGAATCTCTGGCCGGTTCGCGCCGATGCCGGGCAGATCGATCAGGTCATCATGAATCTCGCCGTGAATGCCCGCGACGCAATGCCTTCCGGCGGAAAGCTCACGATCGAGACCGCGAACGTCACGCTCGACGAAGATTACGCCCGCCTTCACGCCCCGCTGAAGCCTGGCGACTACGTGATGATCGCCATCACCGACACCGGCGTCGGTATGGACACCGAAACCCAGTCGCACATCTTCGAGCCTTTCTTCACCACCAAAGGCACGAAAGGAACCGGACTCGGTCTCTCGACGGTGTACGGCATCATCAAACAGAGCGGCGGATACATCTGGGTCTACAGCGAGATGGGCCGCGGCACCACGTTCAAAATCTATCTTCCGCGCGTCGCCTCGATCGGCGAAGCGGCCGCCCAGGTTGCAGCGCCGGCGATCATGCAAAAAGTCGAGCCCGGAACCGAGACCATTCTGCTCGTCGAGGACGAGGCGAACCTGCGCTACCTCGCTCGCCAGTATCTCGAGAAGCAGGGCTACAAAGTGATCGAGGCCGCCGATGGCGCAGTCGCCATGCAGATCGCCGTCGCGCACGAGGCGGTGATCCATCTGCTGCTCACCGACGTCATTATGCCCGGCATGAACGGGCGCGAACTGGCCCAGCGCATCGTCGAAATTCGTCCCAACGTGAAAGTTCTCTACATGTCCGGCTACACGGAAAACGTGATCGGACACAACGGCATGCTGGACGCCGGCGTTCGCCTGCTCCAGAAGCCTTTCAACCTTCGCGATCTGAAGAGCATGGTTCGCGAAGTGCTCGATGCAACTCCAACTCCCCCGGAGGTACTCATGTCTTTGCAGTCTGCTGAACCACTGCCCACGGCGCAGGCCCGGACCGCTCCCTCGTCCCGCGCGCAACGATTCCAGCTTCACTTGCCGCTGCGTTACCGCCGTCTCGGCGAATCGCAATGGCATGTGGGCACAACCGAAAATATCAGCCGCTCTGGAATGCTCTTCCAGGCCGACGAATCGCTGCAACCCAGCTCTCAACTGGAAATCAATCTCGTGCTGCCGGCGGAAATTGCCGGACTGTCGGGAACCGAAGTAGTCTGCCGCGGAGAAGTCGTCCGCACGGTCGAGCGCAAGGGTGAAGCGCTCACTCCGGCTCTCGCGGCCCGCATTCTGCAGTACCACTTCCAGCACGGACCATTGCCGAGAGCGTAAAAGTGTAAGATACCGATCGGGTTTTGTGGGTGTCGATTTGGGGAAAGGCGGCCTGCGGGCCGCCTTTGTTCTTGGGACGGAGTCTTCGCGGGAAGCTGGGGAGACTCGATGGAATCGACTCGAGTGAAAAGGGGCGCGGGCGGGCCGCCCGCGCGACAGCCGTATTGCATTGTTAACTGCCTTGCCGACGGCAAATGAGGATGCAGCCCTTTTAATCATGCTTGGCAATAAAGATCTTAGGAATAACGAAGCAGTCACCGGGCAAGAGATTCGGAGATGGACTTGCGGAGTCCGGACGGCCAGTGCCGCGCGTGGATCGCGTGATGGAAAAGGCGCTCGCTGAGCGCTAGTGCTGAAAAGCGGGATACGGCGATCCACGCGATATCGGCTTACGAATCAGGGACTAGTTAAGGCACTCAACGTGGCGAAGGCTCTGATTGAGCACTTGCCCTGATATTGAGTTATTAACGGAGGCTTTGTTTATGACCAGAAGAGTAGTAACCTGATTCGTCCCCAGGTTCACCGCGTTTTCAGGACATGACAACAAGGCTCTTTTGCCGGGATTCTTTGAGAGGGAAGCACCGGAAGAAGAGCCGTGGTGAGCTCGCCTTTTGTTTGATCGGATGGCGTCTCGTCGGGCACCAGAACCCGCCTTATGAGCGGGAGTTCCTCATGGAACGGGGTCCGATCCCCTCCGCCCTCCGCCAATATATAGTCCGCAAACTTGAGGTTTGACTTGACATTTTATCAAGTTGAGATATAGTATGGTTCAGGAACACGGGGTCATACCAAAACCCCTTACAGAGCAGGAGCTTAAGAAGCTAGTGGTTGAGGCTATCAATGCCACAACCTTCGCCGAAACGCTAGAAACGTATCATGCGCTGTACGGTCACATGGAGCGCGGCATCGAATCGAACGATGTTGTCCATGGATTGGAGGGCGAATGGGAGTTCGAGCGTCCCCCCGAGTTCAATAAAGCTCACTGGCAATGGAAATACTACATTGCCGCAAAAACTGTTGACGAAGAACCAATCACAATCATCGTAGCTGTCGATTCATGGCGACGAGAATTTCTGACGGTCACAAGATGGCGACAGAACTAGTACACGAATGCACTGCTACGTCGCGACAAGAATTTGTCGCGACGCAAGAGAAACCGTACCACTTTCTAGAATCCGGCTTACCAAACATTTACCTCGTCGGAGTCCGGTATTTTGTGTGCGAATGTGGCGAGAAATATGTCGAGGTTCCCGCAATTAAACAACTTTTAGATCTAATTGCCCGTCACACAGTAATGAAAGACGAAGCTCTGACAGGTCCAGAAATCAAGTTTCTTCGCAAACGTTTGGGACAGAAGGCTGCGGATTTTGCATCCTCTGTAAAGTTGCAGCCCGAAACGCTATCTCGCGTGGAGAACGAAAAGCAATCAGTGGGTCAAAAAACTGATTTCTATATACGCATCTACTATGCTTTTTCATCCAAAGACCCAGCTTTACTAGACGCTCTTAAGCAAGCTCTGGACAAGGCGCTCTCAATGCGCAGAGCGAAAGCCCCAAAGAAGCCTCCAAAGACCGTAGCAAAGATGGAACATGATGAATGGGCGCTGGCGGCTGGGGCTGGAGCATGAAGGAACAAGG
Organism: Candidatus Sulfotelmatobacter sp.; assembly: GCA_035945695.1. GTDB lineage: Bacteria > Acidobacteriota > Terriglobia > Terriglobales > Acidobacteriaceae > Sulfotelmatobacter. Next base: position 96,006 of record DASYZZ010000011.1, read on the forward strand.
GCCAATTCGATGAATCGCTAACGGTGATTGAAACTCCACCGAAGAAAACGTCTGAGATAAAGGCTTCTAAAAAGGCTCCGAAGCCTCAGAAGTGAGCACGTCAAACGGCAGTGGTTGGAATCCCGCCAAACGACGCGCTGTTTCTGTGAATGCGCCTTCGTCATTCCGGCGGTTCAACCTGTACGAAAACTCATTCAGGTAACGCTGCAAGTGCTTTGTCGAAACTTCGTGGAAGCTGCCTTATGATCCTGCGTTTGGGCAGTGAAAATGCGGATTCAATCGTATTCGTGTGAATCATCCCATCCGCGTACCGCCCTAAGTCTGGAGTTTACGGGGGAATTCTTGTGCGATAGCCAGGCTGATTTCCACAGGCCAGTTGTGACATCTGACCTTGCCTTCCACAGCCCCAAAATCCGATCATGGCAGCGGCCGCGAATGACGGCTTCGGAAATTCTAGCTCCTTGCAACTCCAATGTTTTCTTTATTTTACCTGTAAGTGCATGCGGCTCAAGATTTTGAAGGCATTGCAGGGAGCTGGACTCCGAGAAGTTCTTTGAAAACAAGATTTTGCGCGAAGTGATCCGAAAAAAATCTACGCAAGGGACCGAAGGTGAGAGGTCCGAGAGCAGCGGCCGCGAATGACCGGCATCGGGGAATTCTTGTTCCTTGCAACTTCAATGTTTTCTAGATTTTACCTGTAAGTGCCTGCGGCTCAAGATTTTGCAGGCGCGCCTGGGAGCAAGAACCCGATAAGTTATTTGAAACCAATAATTTGCGTGGAGTGATTAGAATAAATTTGCGCGACGATCAATGCGCAACACATTTGTTTTCAAGATTTTGCCAGCAAAATATTGAAAACAAGAGATTATTTCGCCATTTTCCGCTAACTCGATGATTCCAGAGATTCGGGGAGGGGATGGGTACCTAAGTTGGGGTAGAGACCGGAAGCATGGCTGACACTTTGGTCGTTCTCGTTTAGCATTTGACACCATCGTGGGAACCCGCACTGCGCTTGCGATTGGCATTGCTCCCGAAGAGCTTGCAGTTCTTCCACAACGGCTTGCCGAATGTTGAATGTTGCCAAATTCGCGTTCTTCCTGGCACTCGTCCTAGCGCTTGCTCTGGTCGGTGTTGGTTGCGCGATCAATCCGGATTGGGGCATTCGGCACTTTTCACGCGGTCTCATGGGTGGCGGCGAACTACGAAAAGATTGGAACAGGACGCAGATGCGAGCATTAGGCGTGATCTTTGCCGGCTTTGCTGTGTATCTGATTTATGCGACGTTCTTCAGATAGGGCAGCGCTGCCTGCGTATGAGCGACACCCGCTGCCGAAAGAAGAGGACTTGGTCGAGTCTGAGGGTATGCGCCCGAAAGTACGCGTCTGAAAAAAGCTCAAACTTCTGCTTTCGCTTCTTGCTCCCGTAACTGCTGCACCTCATCCGCGATGGCGTACTTCAGGGCCTCGATGCCCTTTCCCGTGACGGCGGAGATCTCGTAGAGCTTCAGCTTTTGTTTTTTGCAGTAGCGTTTCAGCTTGGCGAGTTTGTCTTTGTTGGCGACGTCGATCTTTGACGCGACCATGATCATGGGCTTGTCTTCGAGATGAGCGCCGAAGCTGGCGAGTTCTCCCACGATGACTTCGACGTCTTTGACCACGTCGTCGCGGCCGCTGGAGTCGGAGACGTCCACCAGGTGGACGAGTAAGCGGGTGCGCTCGATGTGGCGGAGGAACTGCGTGCCGAGTCCAGAGCCGGTGTGCGCGCCTTCGATCAGTCCCGGAATGTCCGCCACCACGAAACTGATTTCATCTTTGGCGTCGCCGACGGCAACGACTCCGAGATTCGGCTCGAGCGTCGTGAAGGGATAGTCGGCAATCTTTGGGCGCGCGGACGAGATGCGCGAGATCAGCGTGGACTTGCCGACATTCGGATATCCGACGAGCCCAACATCGGCGAGCAGCTTGAGTTCGAGGCGGTAGGTGTGCTCTTCGCCGGGGCGTCCGGCCTCGTGCTCGCGCGGAGCCTGATGGACCGAGGTGGCGAAGCGGGCATTGCCGCGTCCGCCGCGTCCGCCGCGGGCAATCGCGAAACGCTGGTCGGCGTTGGTGAATTCGAAGGCCTTCTCTCCGGTTTCGTCGTCGTAGACGATCGTGCCCACGGGGACTTTGAGCAGAACGTCGGCGCCGTCGCGGCCGGTCTTGTTGGAGCCTTCGCCGTGGCGTCCGCGCTCGGCCTTGTGCTCGGGATTGAAGCGAAAATGCACGAGCGTGTTGTGACGCTCGCTGGATTCCATGACGACGTCGCCGCCCTTGCCGCCGTCGCCGCCGGAGGGTCCGCCGCGCGGGACGAATTTCTCGCGGCGGAAGGCCATGCATCCATTGCCGCCGTCGCCGGCTTTGACTTTGATTTTGGCTTCGTCGATGAACATAAGAGCAGTACCCAGTACCCGGTACTCAGTACTCAGTTTTGGCTAACGACTCCAAAAGAAAATGCCTCTCCCGAAGGCGAGGCAGTGTTGGCCATGCAGAAATCTGCTGATGCAGATTTGCTACTTCGCTTCTACGGGCTCGACCATGACGAACTTGCCCATGGAACCTTTGTCCATGAACTTGATGCGGCCGGTGATCTTGGCGAAGAGCGTGTCGTCTTTGCCGCGGCCGACGTTGAGGCCGGGCTTCACGCGGGTGCCGCGCTGCCGGACGATGATGGTGCCGCCGGGGACGACTTGTCCGCCGAATGCCTTGAATCCAAGCCGCTGCGAGTTCGAGTCGCGGCCGTTACGTGATGTGCCTTGTCCTTTTTTGTGTGCCATGTGTCAGTTCTCAGTTGTCGGTTCTCAGTTGTCAGTTAGTACTCAGTACCCTGTACTCAGTTACTTCTTCTTGCCCGCTTTCTTTGCGGCCTTCTTTGGGGCGGATTTCTTTTTTGCTTTCGCCTTTGTTGCTTTTGGCTCGGTCTCGTGTTCTTCAGTTTCGGCCGGCTTTACCTTCTTTGGCTTCGCTTCCTTCTTGGGAAGGTCGGGGGCCTTAAAGCTCTGACCGCCGAAGGCGATCTCGGCGATGCGGACGGCGGTGAAGTCCTGACGATGTCCGCGCAGCTTCTTGTACTGCTTCTTGCGCTTGTAATGGAAGACCAGGATCTTGGCGCCGCGGCCTTCCTCGACGACCTGGCCGACTACGCGAGCATCGGGCTGATTGCCGACCTGGCCTTCTTCGCCGGAAACGGCGATCACGGGGAACTCGACCTGTCCGTCGGTTCCGGTGAGTTTCTCGACGCGAATGACGTCTCCGGGCGCAACCCGGTATTGCTTTCCACCTGCGCGGATCACCGCGTACATACGTTCGCCTCCGTCAATGTCGTTGAAAACCGGCCTGCGGGTGAAGCTCCCCAGGAGCTTCGATCGCAAAATCTGAAAAGTCGGGCGCACACTGGCGCTACCGCGGGCCTTGCTGATTTCTTTGCTTGCTGTGTTTTTCCGCCGCGGCGCTTCAGCAGCCGGGCAGGCGTCCCCAGAACGGGTCGGCGAGTACAGGCAAACTCAAGTATTTTATCGTGTGCTGCGGAGAACGGTCAAACGGAATGGGTTCGACCAATGAATACCGCAGAGGACGCTTGAGGACGCCCAGACTGGGAGGTCTTTGTGGTTTGGGATTGCTTGTGCGACAATTCCCGCCGGTTACGGAGGGTTCGACTATGAAGAGATTCATTTCTGGCGTTTTGTTGTGCTTGCTTGCCCTGGTGATGTGCGGCTCGGCGCAGACCAGGAAATCGGCGAAGAAAATGGCTGCTGCGCCTGCGCCGGATAAAGCGTATCTGCAGAAGATTTGGGATGGGTGGTCAACGCTCGATCCGGCCAATACGGCCAAGTTTTACGCGACCGGGCCGCATGTCTTTTACGACATCGCTCCGCTGAAGTACAACAGCTGGGACGAGTATGAAAAGGGCGTCAAGGGCGTCCTCGCCGATATCAAGAGCGCGAAGTTCACGGTGAACGACGATGCCGAGATTCATCCGCATGGAGACCTGGCGTGGGTGACGGCGACCGTGGCGTTCGAGATGACTCACAAGAACGGCAAAGTCGATATGGGCAATATGCGCTGGACCGCAGTGTTCGAGAACGACGGCGGGAAGTGGATGATCGTGCATGAGCATGTTTCGGTGCCAATGCAGTAAACCAGTGGTTAGGGATTAGTGATTAGTGGTCAGCGTTCGGTACTTGCCACTATCCACTAAACACTAACCACTTGGCTTTTAGTAGGCTATCCAGAAGAAGTAGGCGGTCATGCCTGCTCCGACTACGACTACGAAATTGCGGACCCACTGTTGCGGCATCTTCATCGCGTAGTGGGCGCCGAGATATCCGCCGACGATCGCGCCGACGATCATGACCGCGCCGTGCTTCCAGTAGACGGCGCGATTGATGATGAAGGTGACGACTGCGACTCCGTTAATGACGAATCCCATAACGCTTTTCAGCGCATTCATGGCGTGGATGTCGGACATGCCGAGCGCGGCGAGCATGGCGAGCATCACGATGCCCATGCCGCCTCCGAAGTAGCCTCCATAAATCGCGACTGAGAATTGAAAGAGGGTGGCTGCGGCGAGCGCGGCGAGTGAGGTTTCATGCTCGATGACGGACTTGCGTCCGCCTGCGAGTTTTTTGCCGAAGGCGAAGAGCAGGGTTGCGGCCAGGGTTAGCCAGGGCAAGACGCGCATGAAAGTGTGCGCGGAGGTGTGCAGGAGAAGCATCGCGCCGGCGAAGCCTCCGATGAGGCTGGCGGTGAGGAGCGGGATCATGACGCGGCGTGGGACATCGAGACGCTTGCGATAGGCGCCCCCGCTTGCGGCTTGCCCGCTCCAGAGCGCGATGGTGTTGGTGGCGTTGGCGGGGATCGGAGGCACACCGCTGAAGAGCAGGGCGGGAAAGGCGATGAAGCTGCCGCCTCCGGCGACGGAGTTCAGCGCGCCGCCCAGGACTCCGGCGAAAAATAGGAAGACTGCGATTGGCAGGGTCAAGAAGGTAGGTGTATCAGAAATGAGGGCGGGTCGCCACCGGCGGTTTGATCGCTGATTACTAATGTCATCGCGCGTAACTTGGGGTGTCTTGCAGAAACATACTCGCTGCCGCAGGGTTTAATCCGGTGAAGGTTGTGGGGGAATTATGAGGAATCAGTTCCTGGTATTCGTCAGTCTTCTTCTCTGCAGTGTCGCGTGGGGACAATCGCAGACGTCGTCTTCGGTTCCGTCGAATGGGCAGCAATCGATGCCGGGCATGGACATGCCTGATCACGACATGTCGGCTATGAAAGACATGAACGAGGACAAGGGCAGTCCGGACGTAATGCACTCGATGGAAGGCCACATGGATATGGGGCCGCACATGAAGATGACGAAGTTGCGCGCGGCGAAGCCTGGCGATGCGGAGCGGGCAGAAAAAGTGGTGGAGGAAGCGCGCAAGGCGGCGGAAAAATATACGGACTATCGTGTGGCGCTGGCCGACGGATTCAAGATCTTTTTACCGAACGTGCCGCAGAAGGTTTATCACTTCACCAGCCGGAGCTATGCGATCGAGGCGCAGTTTCATTTCAATCCGGAGCATCCGACATCGCTGCTGTATGAAAAGCATGGCGACGATTACAAACTTGTGGGCGTGATGTATACGGCTCCGAAGAGATATACGGAAGATCAGCTTGATGCGCGAATTCCGCTGAGCATCGCGCAGTGGCATGAGCACGTGAATTTCTGCAGGGCTCCGCTGGGAAAGATTCGAGAGTCGTTTGGTCCGCATGCAAAATTTGGAGCGCTGGGATCGATTTCGACGAAAGAGGCCTGCGACGCCGAGGGCGGAACGTTTCTCCCCGTTGTGTTCAATTGGATGGTGCACGTGTATCCGTTCGAGAAAGATCAGGCGAGCGTGTGGTCGGTGGAGCGGCAGCATGGAGACGCGGACTGAGCGGGCGACTTGCGATTGCGGTTTATCGAACACCTGATTCATTTTGTGATTTGGTAATTGAGTAATTTTGTAATTGGGTAATTGAAAATTCAGACACCGAAGTAACCTCTCCATCAGCGAACACATCAACAAAACATTTCTGGCGTGTTCCTTTTGCGCTGCGTGCGCATTCGAAATATTTGCTACCCAAGAAAATTTGAGATCGTCCAATAGGAAAGCGCTGGCAAGGAACCAAACGCTCGGCGCAAACGTAATAGCTAATCGTGGGGAAAACCGGCGCAGAGGTGACGCTGGTTGAAGTACGAAAAGATTTTCGCGGGGTATGGGGATTCTCTCACGCTCGGTTTGGCGGCCCAGGTGAGAAAACCCCCAAGCGGAGCGCAGGCTTGTGGCTTGCGCGAACCCCGGCGGCAGCATTGTAGGCGATTCGTGGGGAAACACAAGCGTTTTCTCGCGCTGTCGTGAACCGGGGGCCGCCCTAACCGTTTCCCGACGTTTTCTCGGGAAAGAAAAGAGGAGCAGCAATGAAGTTCTCGACAGTATCAAAGACTGTGGTGATGGGGCTGGCGATTCTGCTGGCTTCGAGCGCGTTCGCCGCGAGCAAGGCGAACCTGTCTCTGTTGAATCCAGCGACGGTGAACGGCACTAGGCTGAAGGCCGGCGATTACAAACTGCAGTGGGATGGCAGCGGCCCGAATGTGGAAGTCAGTATCCTGCAGGGAAAGAAGGTTGTCGCGAAAGTGCCGGCCAAACTGGTCGATCTGAATAAAGCTCCGGATAACAGCGCAGCGGTCGTGAATCGCAACGAGGATGGATCGAGCACGTTGTCGAGTGTCCGGTTTGCGGGAAAGAAGTACGCGCTGGATCTCACGCAAGCGAGCGATGGGATGCAGGCGGGATCGAGTAAGTGAAGCATTGACCGAAAAGGGAAATCCCCACTTCTGGCAAAATCGGCAGAAGTGGGGCACCCCTTAGTACTTCTCGCTCCTTGCGATTTACTGCTGGCTTTCCGCGGCGGCTTTTTCGAGTTCTGCATTCAGGTGCACGCTGCTACCCGCGCTTATTTTCAACGTGCGCTCCCAATCCTTGTAGCCAGCTTTTTTCACTTTGACAGTATGGTCGCCTTCGGCGACCTGGACGTCGGATGGAGTATTTCCAACGAAGCTGCCATCGAGTTCGATGTCGGCACCGGGAGGATCGGATTCCATCTGTAGCTTTGCGGATGCTGATGTAGCGGCGGCAGGTGGGGCGGTATTTGCGGCCTGCTGCTCTTGCGACCGCGGTTGGAATTTCGCGAGATCGAGCTTCATGTCGCCATTCACGTACGCCGTGACTTCAGTCCCTTTGGGAATGCTGATGTCCTTGCCGTGCATGAACAAGAAAAACGGAGCTGCGGGGAAGAAGACGAGGCTGGTAGCGACCATGCCTCCGACCATCGCGCCGGTGTGGCCTCCCCCTTTCAAATCTCTTACGGCTCTCAAAGCTGCTTTTTCGGTACTGACGAGCTTAACGTAGTCGATGTTGATATCGAGCTTTCCGCCGCGGGCCATTCGGCGCTTGGCCTGTGCTTCGGTCACCGTGGCAAAGGCGAGGCCGCCTTTCGGAATCACTAGAGTTCCGTTTACGCTGACATCTTCGAGGACTTCGAAATCGATGGTGTCTCCGACATGCGCATCTGCGGAGGAGACAGTACGATTGATCCGCAACTTCACCGGAGTTCCATCTTCCAGGACGAAGCCTTTGGCCGATGTGTAGTTCGTGCCAGTTGAAGCCGCGGTTGCAGACGTCTGTTGAGCTGTCGTTTGGGCTGCGGGCGCTTGTTGTGAAGCTGGAGGCGCGGCATTCGATTTCGTATCGGTTTGGCCGAGACAGATCAGAGGCGCGAGAAGAACAGCGAACAGCTGCGTAAACCTTGTTTTCACGAAGGATCTCCCGTCGAACGGATTTGGGACCCGGGATCAAGAAAAACTGGCTATTATGCGCTGTCAGTTGAGATTCAGCAATGATTGGAACACAAGGAAGGGAGCGCCTTTGCGCTCCCCGCATCAAAGTAGGAAATGGGTCGCTCCGGTTCCCTCAGGGGCTAAAGCCCGCATTTTTCTGGACTGTGGAGGCACGGCTGAAGCCGTGCCCTTCCCAACGCCTTCACAAGGTGATTCCTAATACTTCGGCACCTTGGGATCGACGCGATCGGACCAGGCGAGGATGCCTCCTGCGAGGTTGTGGACCTTTTGAAATCCGGCCTGCTGGAGGAAGGCGACGGCTTTCGCGCTGCGTCCGCCCATTTTGCAGTGCACGACGATGTCGCGGCTCGAATCGAGCTCGTTGACGCGTTTCGGTAGATCGTTCAGCGGAATGAGATATCCGCCGAGGTTGCAGATCTGATATTCGTGCGGCTCACGCACGTCGAGAACGAATAGATCTTCTTTTGCGTCGAGACGGCGCTTCAGATCTTCGACCTGGATTTCGGGAACTCCGCTACCCACAGGTTTTTCCTCCCCACGAATGCCGCAAAACTCGTTGTAGTCTATCAGCTTCGTAACAGTCGGATGCGTGCCGCAGGCTGGACATTCGGGATTCTTGCGCAGCTTGAGTTCGCGGAACTTCATGCCCAGCGCGTCGATCAGCAGCAGGCGGCCGATGAGCGGCTCGCCGACGCCGAGGATCAGCTTGATGACTTCGGTGGCCTGCATGACTCCGACGAGGCCAGGGAGAATTCCGAGGACTCCGCCCTCGGCGCAGGAGGGAACCAGCCCGGGCGGTGGCGGCTCGGGGTAGAGGCAGCGGTAGCATGGGCCTTCTTCGGTGGCGAAGACGCTCGCCTGACCTTCGAAACGAAAGATGGATCCGTAGACGTTGGGCTTGCCCGTGAGGACGCAGGCATCGTTCACCAGATAGCGGGTGGGAAAGTTGTCGGTACCGTCGGCGATGATGTCGAATTCGCGAAAAAGCTCGAGGGCATTGGCGCTGCTCAGCCTGGTGTCGAAGGTGCGCAAGTTCAGATAAGGATTGATGGCCTTGAGCTTGTCGGCGGCGGAATCGAGCTTCTTGCGTCCGACGTCTGCGGTGGAGTGGATGATCTGGCGCTGCAGGTTGGTGTAGTCCACGACGTCGAAGTCGACGAGGCCGAGCGTACCGACGCCCGCGGCGGCGAGATATAAGGCGAGCGGCGATCCGAGTCCTCCGGTGCCGATGCAGAGCACGCGCGCGGCTTTCAGCTTCTGCTGACCTTCCATGCCGACCTCGGGCATGATGAGGTGGCGCGAGTAGCGCAGGATCTCGTCTTTATTCAGCGTTATTGGAACTTCGGTTGTGGTGGCCATATATCCTCGTTAGTTTCCGGCTTGCGGGGATTTGATCGACGAACCGCACGAATGTTGGATCAACAACAGGCGGGGCAACAGCAGCGACAACGCATTGTCTCGGCGAGGTTCAAGTTTAAGAAATCCCCAGTTAAGCCGCGCCTCCGGCGATGGAGGGCACGATCGAAATGTTATCACCGTCTTTGAGCGCGGTGGCTTCTTTCTGCAGGTAGCGGATGTCTTCGTCGTTGAGGTAGAGGTTGACGAAGGCCCGGAGCTTGCCGTCTTCGGTGTAGAGGTGCTTGCGCAGGTCGGGATGTTGCGCCACCAGCGCGTTCATGGCCTCGCCGACGGTCGATCCCTGCACGTCGACGGAGGCCTGCTTGCCCACATACTGCCGCAAAGGCGTAGGAATGTGAATCTTGCTCATGACAGTACTGTAAGAGATGCGGGGAGGGGGTGGCAAGATTCAGGGGGATCCGGCTTCCGGCGCTCGGTTTTCGGCTCTCGCGGTTAACTTCTCGCTGTAGAATCCCTCTTCCATAGAGGAGAAATCTTTATGGAATGGGCTCGATTGGTTTTGGTCACGATTGGGGCGGGCGTTGTGACCTCGATGACCGACTGGTTTTTTGCGGGAGATTGGATCCATCGGCGGTTTACCTATCCTGAGGTCTGGCGCAAGGGGTCAGAGACGCTGGCGATCGCGCTCACGAGTCCTCTGCCGTTTCTGACCTGCGCGGCATTCGCCGTCCTCTGTGGCTGGCTCGGGATTCATTCCATCGGGAGCGCGATCACCTTGGCCGCTGCGATCTGGCTGATTGGACCGTTGCCGATGCTGCTCACGAATGCGGCGTTCATGAAACTGCGTCGCGTGTTTGTGACGTCGTATGCGGCTGGGTGGCTGGTAAAGCTGTGCGTGGTGGGTGCGGCTACAGGATGGCTGCTGCGCTGACGAATCCCTGCAATTTAGACCGCGCTGCGCGGCGACTTGCTACCATGGACTCGTGCATCCCCTGCTGGAAGTTCGACAACTGAACATTGGATTCCCTGTCGCCGGAAGCGCGGGGCAGACTGGTTCCGCGAAAATTTTGCCTGCCGTGCGCGATCTCAGCTTTTCGATTGGGGCGGGCGAGGTGCTCGGGTTGGTGGGCGAATCCGGGTCGGGAAAATCGATTACATCTCTGGCGATCATGCGGCTGCTGCCGTTTCAGGCCCGCGTAACGGGAGAGATTCTCTTTGCCGAGAACGGGGCGGGGTCGCGCGATCTCGCGACGATCAGCGACGAATCCATGCGGCTGCTGCGGGGATCGGTGATGGCGATGATTTTCCAGGAACCGATGACCGCGCTCAATCCTGTGATGCGCGTGGGAGATCAGATAGCAGAGGCGGTCACGGCACATCAGGCTGTTTCGAGGGCGGAGGCCTGGCAGCGCGCTGTCGAAGCGATGAATGACGTGGCGATTCCGGATGCGGAGCGGCGGGCGCAGGACTATCCACATCAGCTTTCAGGAGGGATGCGGCAACGGATCGTGATCGCCATGGCCATTGTGAATCGCCCGAAGCTGCTGATTGCGGATGAGCCGACTACGGCGCTGGATGTGACGATTCAGGCGCAGATCCTGGAGCTGCTGGCGGAGCTTCGAGCGAAGTTCGGGCTGGCGATGCTTTTCATCTCGCATGATCTAGCCGTAGTGTCGCAGGTGGCGGATCGCGTCGCGGTGATGTATGCGGGATGCCTGGTTGAGCTTGGAGCGAAGCGGGATATTTTTCAGGCGGCGGCGCATCCTTATACGCGCGGATTGCTGCACGCGGTGCCGGATCTGAAGACGGATCGTAGCCGGCCGCTGGAGACGATTGAGGGAACAGTTCCGGGGCTGCAGGCGTTGCCTCCGGGATGCTCGTTTGAGCCGCGATGCGATTCGCGGATTGCGGAGTGTGCGCGGGCGTTGCCGCCGCTGGTCGAGGTGGCGAAGGGGCATTGGGCGCGGTGTCCGGTGGTGAATTCCTAGAGGACTCGCTCGAGTTTGTCTCGATTCAGAAACAACAACAGAATGAAAAGTGCCAGAAGCCCGAAGGCGGCTTCGAAACCGTAATCGAAGTACAAGCCAAGCCAGGGTTGAACGAAGTAGGTTGGGCCTCCGCGATAGTGGATCGCATAAGAATGTAAGGGGTCGGGATGGACAGGCGCCCAACGCGGAATCCCGTATGCAGTGGCAATTTGTAGAGCGATGTTCAGGATCAAGAGTACAGCGAGGATCCATGCCCAAACGGGCGTCCGATTTTTGAACTGCCATTTCATTTCGAGGATTCTATAAGAGCTAATGTCTGGGCGGAATACGTTAGAGCGAAAGTCGTTCTATAATCGGCAACTTGTCCGGTGATCCGTGCGCATACTGCTGCTGAGCGACATCCATGCCAACCTTGAGGCGCTTGATGCGTGCCTCGCGAATGCTCCATCGTTTGACGCGATCGTCAACCTGGGCGACATCGTGGGATATGGGGCGAGCCCCAATGAAGTGACGAGCCGGTCGCGCGAGATTGGGAAGATCTTCGTGCGCGGGAATCACGATAAGGCGGCGACAGGGATCATGGATCTGGACGATTTCAATCCGATGGCAGCGGCGGCAGCGATCTGGACGCGCAATGAGCTGACACCGGAAAACATGGAGTGGCTGAAGAAACTCCCGCATGGTCCCGTTTCTCTGCCGGATTTTCCCGATGTGCAGCTGGTGCATGGCTCGCCGAACGATGAGGACGAGTATGTCGTTTCGCTGGGCGATGCGCTGGCGCCATTGATCACGCTGACTATGCCGCTGACGTTTTTTGGGCATACGCATCTGCAGGGAGGGTTTTTCGCGAACGGATCGGCGGCGGACGGTTTTCGTCCGGAGTATCGGACGGTCGGGCAGGCGGAGTCGGTGCCGATGCAGTTGAAGTCGACGGCGCGGTATTTGATCAACCCGGGATCGGTGGGGCAGCCGCGCGATGGAGACTGGCGGGCGGCGTTTGCGCTCTACAATACCGAGGAGCAGGTCGTGGAGTTTCATCGGACTCCCTACAATTTGAAGGCGGCACAGGATCGAATTTTTGCGGCGCAGCTTCCGGCGCGGCTGGCTACGCGGCTCGCGGCTGGGCGATAGCGATTACCTCAGCACAACTCTTTTTTCACCACAGGGGAATTAGACTCAAGAAATGTCTCCATCTTCTGCTTCAAGAGGGTTATTCGATCTTCGCGAAAATCCACCAGAGCACTTCCTTATCGCGCATAGCGACGGCGGGGCGAGGGGCAATCCCGGTCCGGCGGGTTATGGCGTGGTGATCAAGGATGAATCGGGGAAGAAAGTCGCGGCCCTGAGCGAATATCTGGGGCATCAAACGAACAACTTCGCGGAATATCAAGGGCTGATTGCTGCGCTCGAGTATGCGCTTCAGCATGGGCCGAAGGCGCTGAAGGTGATCAGCGATTCGGAGTTGCTGGTGCGGCAGATCAAGGGAATTTACAAAGTGAAGAATCCGACGCTGCAGGATCTGTATGGGCGGGCGAAGGAGTTGATCGCGCAGCTGCAGTGGTTTTCAATTGGGCACGCGCTGCGCGAGCACAATCAGGAAGCGGACCGCCTGGCGAATGACGCGATGGATAAGGGCATGGGGCGGGCACGGGCGGCGGCTCCGGTTGCGGCTGAGCCGACCGAATTCGAGGGTATCGTGCGCGGCGGGCGGATTGAATTGCTGAATGGCAGCTTGCCTGATGGATGTCGGGTGCAGGTGCGGGTTCGGAAGTAAAAACCTTTTTGACCACAAAGGACACGAAGTATCACGAAGGAACTCCTTCGTGTGACTTCGTGTCCGTTGTGGTTTTTGGTTCGCGGTCCTAATGCAGGGGTCCTTCGCTTTGCTCAGGATGACAATGGAAGTTGAATGGAACGAGAAGCTAGTCCGCGGACGAGGTGTGGTCGTGGATGATTTTCCAGCCGCTGGGCAATTTGCGGAAGACTAGCGTGAAGAGGCCGTGGGGCGTTTTGCCGTCGGGCATGGTTAAGTGCCACGCGCCGCGGACGAAGGCGGCGTCTGGGCCGAGCATTTCAATCCGCAGATCAGAAAAATCCAGCTTGCCCATCTCGTGACCGGGACTCGTGTAGGTGGCTTTGTAGCGATCCATGGCGGCTTGCCAGCCGTGATTCTCTTTTCCTCCCGAAAAGAAAGTCAGATCCGGGGAATTCCAGTATCCGGACATGAACGCGTCGAGATCGTGGCGATTCCAGGCGTCCTGCTGGAAGTGGAGGACTTGCTCGATGGCGGATTTGGAATTGGATTGGGCTAGGGATGGCTGGGCTAGCGGGCAGAGGAATGCCAAAGCTAGAAGACCGGATAGAGCCGTTGTACGCATGATTTCCTCTCGGAGATCGGTGAGAAATCCTTCGGCATGATAGACGCTTTGGGCCGCAAGCGCGAGACGCGCTCACGACCGCGGCGAGAGGCCGGCGCTACTGTCTTCGGGCGATCGTTTCGAATTTAGTGCGATTCTTCGGCGGCGGGGGCGTTGTCGGGGGTGTCGATTTTTTCAGCTACCGCGTGTGGGGCTAGTGGCGGGGGCTGGAATTCGCCTGGATCTTTGCCGGCCATGGCTGCGCTCATGAAATTCATCCAGATTGGCAGGGCGGCGCGGGCACCGGTTTCTTTCGCGCCCAGCGACTTCTTTTCGTCATAGCCGACCCAGACTCCACAACTCATGGTGGGCGAGAATCCTACGAACCAGGCATCGGTGAAGTCGTTGGTGGTACCGGTTTTCCCGCCGACCGGGAACGGCAGTTTCGCAGCGGCAATGCCGGTTCCATGCAGGACGACTTCGCGCAACATGGAGGTCATGATGCGCGCAGTGCGTTCGCTGATGACATCTTTCACGTCGGGGAAATCTTCTTCGAGAACGCGGCCTTCGTAGTCGGTGACGCGCGTTATGTAGCGAGGGGTCACGCGAACTCCGTCATTCGGAAAAACGCTGTAGGCCGCGGTTTGCTCCAGCAGCGTGATCTCGGCTGATCCGAGAGCGATCGGCAGATAGGGAGGGAGCTTCGAGGTGATTCCGAAACGGCCGGCGTAGTCGATAACGTCTTGAATACCAACTTTGTTGGCAAGCTTGAGCGCCGGAATGTTGCGCGATTGAGCCAGCGCGCGTCGCAGCGTGATGATGCCTTCAAATTTTTCGTCGTAATTATGCGGAGTATAGGGGCCGGAGGGCGTATCGAAGCTGACCGGCTCGTCGAGAATCGTGTCGTCTGGAGTTGCGCCTCCGTCGATGACGGCCGTGTACACGTAGGGCTTGAATGATGATCCGACCTGGCGCAGCGCTTGCGTGGCACGGTCAAACTTGGATTCGTTGAAGTCACGACCGCCGACGAGGGCTTTGATTCCTCCGGTTGCGTTGTCGATGGCGAGCAAGGCTCCCTGGGCGCCGGAATCCTGCTCGAGGCTGACGTGAGCCGCGCCGTTGGTGCCTAGCGAAAGAATTTTGACGTAGCAGATGTCTCCGGTCTTGAGAATGTTGGCGAGCTTTTGACCGGTCCAGGAGACATCGGATTGAGAGAGCGCGGCGGTGTACCGGCCGAATTTCAGCGTGGCAATGCCGGTTCCTGATGATGTCACGAGAGCATGAACGTATCCGTTGACCTCAGGCTCGTCGTCCCAGTCGGGATGGGAATATTTGTCGAGAGCAATCCCCTCATCGACAATGTTTTCGAGGTGACCCTTCCATCCGTGGCGGCGCTCGTAAGCAGCGATGCCGTCGAGGACAGCCTGGTTCGCGGCTTTTTGCATGTCAACGTCGAGAGAGGTGTAGACCTTCAGTCCGCCTTCGTGGACCTGGTCCGTGCCGTATTTGCTTTCGAGATAGCGGCGGACTTCCTCGACGAAATATGGCGCGAGGGAATTCGGATCATGCGCGAGATGCAGGACGAGCGGCGCAGAGCGCGCTTCATCGGCTTGCGAAGCGGTGATCTTGCCATCTTCGAGCATGGCGTTGATCACGAGATTGCGGCGCTTCACAGCGCGGTCGGGATGCGTGATCGGCGAATAGACGGTCGGGCCTTTGGGCAATCCCGCGAGCAGCGCGGCTTCGTCCAGTGTCAGCTGCTTGGCTGGCTTGCTGAAATAAAATTCTGACGCGGCCTCGAAGCCGTAGACGCCATGTCCGAGAAAAATCTGGTTGGCGTACAGCGTAAAGATCTGCGGCTTGGTGAAGTGGCGCTCGATCTGGATGGCGAGCATCGCCTCCTGCACCTTGCGCTGCCAGCGGCGGTCGGGCGAGAGGAAAAGATTGCGGGCGAGTTGCATGGTGAGTGTGGATGCACCCTGCACCTTGCCGCCGGATTCGATGTCGCGGTAGGCTGCGCCGACGATGCGCCAGAAATTGATTCCGGAGTGGCTATAAAAATCCTTGTCTTCTATGGATACGAGCGCGTTGCGCAGGACCGGAGGAAAGTCGTCGTAGCTGGCAACGACGCGGCGCTGGAGGGCGAACGATCCGATGACGCGGCCGTGATCATCGTAGAGTTCGGTAATAGAACTTGGACGATAGGCCTCGAGGGCGTCGACCTGCGGCAGGTCGGTGGTGTAGACGAGAAGCAGGCCAGCGGTTGCGCCGACGAGAACAGAAATCAAGACGAGAAGGCCGAACAGGACGCGACCGACGAGACGGCGTCCGCCGATCTCGACCTCAGGAAGATCTTCGTAAAGCGACTTCATCGGGAGTTATGGTCAGGATAGCACCTGGGATTGTGGCGCTGACCAAGAACTAACCACAAAGGGCACGAAGTCTCACGAAGGGGAACAAAGTTTCGAGTGTCTAGTTTCAAGTTTCAAAATCCCAACGCTCGGGCGACAAAATTCCAGTCTGTCATTTTGCTTGCGTAACCAAAGTCGGGGTCGTTTCCTGGTCTGATTCTGCCGATGGTTGCCTGTGCAGGAAGATGGCGGAGCCTATGTAGAGCAGGGCGGCCATGATTGTGAGCGATTTCAGGCCGAACCAGAGGGAACAGGATTCGAGTAGGCCTCCGATGAGGGACCCAAAGAGGTTGGATCCAAGAGCGCTGCCGCGGAATCCGGCGCGTGCAAAGCTTGAGATGAAGATGATTCCGGCGAAGAAGACTGGCGTGCAGAGGGCGAGCGTAGAAAGGACGCCGCGCAGCAGCCAGGATTCGTAGAAGAGTTTCTCGAGCGGCAGGAAGTACATCACGCCGAGCGAGAGAAAAAGTCCCGCATAGGCGATCGTGAGAGGAATGCGGCGAAACGCTTCGTACACCAGGTTCGCGGCAACAATGAGGCAGAGCAAGCCGGACACGACCACGGCGTTCACGACCCATGTGGTGCCGAACAGGAGCGCCATCTTGCTGACGATCTGGGCTTCGAGCAACATAAATCCGGCACCCAGGAACATGAAGTGAAGATCGAGGCGGGCACCTTCGCCGCTGGTCTGGCGGAGGAACCATCCGAAGATGATGAGCACGGCGATCGAGACGAGAATCACGCTGATCGGGAGACCGGGCTCGTGCTGATAGAAGTACGGCCAGTCGTCGGTGGTCAGGCTGGCGGATTCGAGCGGCATGTTGCCGTGAGTCGCCAAATATTGCGCGAGCCAGGGCTCGGCCGTAACTTTGGCGAGGCGTTCACCGGATCCTCCGACGAAGAAGCGGCCTGAGGTATCGAAGCCGCCGATGTCTGTCTGAAATTGAACGGGATCCTGGCCGAAGGTGTCGCGCATCAGGCGGAAGAGACGCCCGGCGATCCAGGGATTGTCAACTTGGAACTTGACGACCAGCAGGCCGTCGGGTGTAAGGAGTTGCTTCACGCGATGAAGCGCCTCGCGCGTGTAGACGTAATTGTCGATGCGGATGTTGGTGAAATGCGAAGTGGTGGTGTGCGAATCGAGCAGAGAGAAAAGAATCAGGTCGAAGTGATCGTGGCTATTCTCGATATAGTTCCGCGCATCATTGAGCACGACATGTACGCGAGGCGACTGGTACGGATGTTCGAAGTGGAGTTCCCGACCTAGATTAAGGATTACGGGATCGATCTCGACTGCCTCGACGCGGCCTGCACCGTTGCGAAGGGCGGCGGCGACATCGTTGCCCATGCCGGCTCCCAGGACCAGAACCGATGGCGGAGACGGATAAAAATGATAGGGCATGTTGTAGGCGTTTTCGTCGATCGGGTGCTCCCGGAAAACGTCCTGGTGGGCGGCGATAAACGCGGGGGAGAGGTTGAGAATCTTCTGGTACCAGGAGCCGTTCGTCGTCAGCGAATAATATTGCAGCTCTCCGTTTGACTTGATCGGCTGAAGAACGAGCTTCTGGTACGGCGACCAGTAAGTTGTGGCGTGACGGTGATCGGGAATCGCGAGCAGAACGATGCAAGCGAGAAAAGTGGCCGCCAGAGCCTTTCGCGAATCCGCATGGCGCCAGAATACCCACAGGGAAAAGATGCCCGCGACGATGAACCAGACCCACGGCGGCTGATGCAAGAAGCAGAGAAAGGTAAATCCGGCGATTCCGGCGATGCTGGCCAGTACATTCACGGTATATCCGGCAACACCGTTGGGCGCGTTCTCGAGATAAGATCCCACCAATTGACCGAATGGAATGAAGGTCGTGGCGATCACCGCGAAGAGCGGAACGACGACGATCAGCGCAAGAATCATCCCGCTCCAACTGGCAGGCATTGCCGGAACACCCCACACGTGAACTTCGACGCCTCCTCCGAGCAGGAGTGGCAAAGCTTCCATGGTTCGCCGCAGAGGCGAGATGGGTGTTTTCAGGATGATGGTCAGTAAAAGCAAAGGAGCGATCATCGCGAACAGGCGGACGCGGCGGCGGGAGAGATAGCATCCCAGGCCGAATCCGAGAAAACACGCAACCAGGACGAAATTCTTGAAGTAGGCAAAGATCCTGATCTCTGAGGACACCCAGCGGATCATCAGCATCTCGACGAACAGGCTGAGCAGGCTGACGAGCGCGAGTTGGAGGTAACTGAAACGTCCGACTTCATTGATGTCGAACTCGAGGCGGCGCGGCTTGTCCGACGGTTTGGGATCGCGAAATACGCGATAGACGACAAGAACTGCCAATCCTGAGATTAGAAAAAGCGATATCAGTGAACTGAGGGAATGTGTGATCGTCTCCATTTAGAGAACCAGGCCTCGGCCGAAACGGATGAATTGTATGGGTAGTTCCACGATAACAGAAGGGCAGGAAGTTGCCGGAAAGAAATGAAGGACGGCGCGGAGGCCGTCCTTCCTGTGATGCGCAATTTCGCGTTTAGCTGTTGTGGCTCTTGAGAACTTCGATGGCCTTGTTCAGCTGATCGTCGACGGTATTCTTCGGCTTCGCTTCGTCCTGCGGAGTCGCGGCGCCGTCTTCGTCATCGGGGCTGATAGCATCATCGGATGCATCGGCCACGAGCACATTCGGCGTGACCGCCGTATCCTGAATCGCCTTGCCACTGGGCGAATAGTATTTCGCCACGGAAAGAATCAGCGCGCCACCATCGGGCAGTTCGATCGTCTTCTGGACCGATCCGTCGCCGAAGGTTTTATCTCCGATTACGTCGCCGCGAGCATTCTCAAGAATGGCGGCGGCAACGATCTCGGCAGCGCCTGAAGTGCTGCGGTTCACGAGAACAGCCAGCGGAAGAGTTGTGATGGCCTTCGAAGGATCTGCATTAAACGCCTCGCGAGGAAACTTCTGACCCTGCAGATAAGTAATCGTACCGTGATTCAAGAAGAGGTTGGCCGTAGCGATGCCTTCCTGCTCGTCACCCTCCGCACAGTTGCGGAGATCGAGCAGAATTTTCTTGGCGCCTTCTTTTTCGAGCGATTTAACCTTCGAAGCAATTTCCTGGACTTTGCCCTTTGTGAGAGCTTCGGCTTTCACATAGCCGATGCCATCATCCATCATTTTTTCTGTGACAGGAGGAACGACGATGGCGTCCCGGGTGATCGACATCCGCTGCGGCTCGGCGCGGCGCGCGCGAACCACCTCAACGTTCAAATTCGAGCCCGGCGCACCCAGCATGAGGTTGCGAATCTCGGGCAGCGACATGTCCCGAGTGCTCTTGCCCTCGATGGATTCGAAGATGTCGGTGGACTCGATGCCGGCCTTCTCGGCCGATGAACCGGGCAGCACGGCAACAATATCGGCATAGCCAAAGCGCTTCGAGATGACGACGCCGATTCCGGCTTTGCCTTCGCTCTTGTGAGCCTTGAAGGCCTTGTAGGCTTCGGGCGTCAGATAGGCCGAGTTGGAATCGAGAGACTCGAGAAGTCCATGAAGAGCGCCGTCAGTGACTTTCGGGATATTCGGCTCTTCGACGTACTCACTGCGAACACGCGACAGCACTTCGCTGTAAACCTGTAATTGACGATAAGCGCCGTCGTTCGAGGAAGCGTGGACGCCTCCCATCGAACCTACAACCACGAACAGTAGTACGGCAAAAGAGGTAACGAGAATCGCTGCTTTGGTTTTCATGGACATCTTGGTTGTGATCTTCTTCCGGAAGGAACTCGGGTCAAATCTGGTTCCATTATAGCTCTAGATGCATTCTGAATAGCCCCGGCTGCTCGATTTGTGCCCCATCGGTAACAAGGTTGCCTGACAAGGACTGGGTGGGCGTTCTCTCCGAACATAACAAACGACTTAGTGAGCCGGAGGGGTGAATGTCATGGTGAGCAGGGTCTGGACTGATACCGGGCGCCCGTTGAAGACATATGGTTTGAATTTCCATTGACGGACGCCTGTAATAGCCGCGTCCGCAAAGGCGAGCGAGCCTTGAAGGAACTTGGCGTCCTGGACGGTTCCGTCGCGTCCGATTAGGACTTGGAGGGTCACGGTTCCTTGCTGGCCTTTCGCGGTGGCCGGATAAGGGATGATCGGCTGGTCGGAAATCAGGGCGCGCTCAGCGTTCTCACCGACCGCAACTGGCTCGATCGCGGTTGCAGGACCTCCGGGGAGCTTTGGGGCGACCGGGTCAGGAGTGTTGGGCGCCATCTGGGTTTTCAGGCTGGACGGGATGTTTCCGGGCGGAGTGTATTGCACTGGAGCTGGCTTGGGGATTGAGGCCGTCGGCTTCGCGGATGTTGGCGCGGGAGCAGGGATGGGCACCGTCATAGTCGTTGCGGGCGCAGACAAGACCGGAGCGGGCTGCGAATTCGACGGAACCATCGCAGTGGCCGGAACTGCAGGCTGACCAGTCGGAACAACGGTTGGAACCTGCTGACCGACTGTGCCAGGCGAAGGATTTGCCGTTCCTTGATCCACAGGAGCCGCGGCAGAGCCGTCGGGTTGGACTGCGGTCTGATCCGCAGTCGTGCTATCGGTATTGGTTTTTTTCGCCGTGGGATCGATCACGGGCAGGACTTTGATTTGCGATGGATCGGTCGTGGCATCCGGAATGGTTTCGGCGACGGGAAGTTTGTATTCGTCGCCGGCTTGCCCGAAATCTTCGTGGGTGGTCGGCGCCTGCTTCGTTACCACGAGTTGGGGATTCAGCCAACCGTGAATGGTGCGCTGCCCGCGGGCCCAAAGCCCTCGCATTTGAGGATGCCAGGGGGCCTGCGGAGCTGCGGCAACCGCGACGCTTGCGAGGATAAACGCGGCAAAGATTGCTTTCCTGCCTAGTCTAAAGCCTCGAGAAGATCCTTCCGATTCGGATTGCTCCCCTTCTATGTATGCGAAGAGGGCGGCCTCTTTTCTCGTGTCCTCGCGGGAACTGTCTTTCCCCCGCGAAGCATCCTTTTCTGCATTGGATGAACTCGCTGATCGCGAAGACGTTTGATCGTAGCCGAG
Source organism: Candidatus Sulfotelmatobacter sp. (assembly GCA_035945695.1). Taxonomy (GTDB): domain Bacteria; phylum Acidobacteriota; class Terriglobia; order Terriglobales; family Acidobacteriaceae; genus Sulfotelmatobacter. Next base: position 117,092 of record DASYZZ010000011.1, read on the forward strand.
CAACTCGGGCTTGTCGGGTGCGGGTGCGCGCGCGGGTTGGGCTGCGGCCGCCTGTCTGGTGACACCTCGGGCCTTCAGATACCACTCCAGACCGCGGGTTTCGCCATCGGTTGCAGGCGAAGGGGGCGCAGGAGCGGGGTTCGTCTGAACGACAGAGGCGGCAACCGGCTCCAAGTCTTTGAGCGGATTCACCGGCTCTGGAGATGGTTGATCGAGTGCCGGACGAACGTCTCCTTCGGTTTCAAATGATGCGCCGGGAGTAAGCGGCGCAGACTGCAGAAACTCGCCGGTGCGCATTGTGTGCTCCCCGCCCTTTTCTCTTGAAGGGATAGAAGGCAAGGGCGAAGCGGATGCGGGAGCGTTCGTCGGCGCGGAAGCTGGGGCCTGGCGGGACTGGATCAGGTCGCGGGCAGTTTTCAGTGTGTCCTTAACCTGACTCGGAATGAATGGACGGCGCAGAACGGAATTCGCGCCTGCCTGCAATGCTTTGGGGACGCTCGCGTCGTCGCTGACAATGGCGAGATTGATCGGGCGCTCACCGGCTTTACGGTCGCGGGCAGCAGTGAGCAGAAGCCCGGCTTCGGGCTGCTGATCCCAATCGATGATGACCATCTGGAATGGCTTCTTCGCGATCTTGTCGACTGCTGCAACCGCCTCAGGACAGGACTCCGCCTGGACGTCGAGCTCGGCCAGAACCTGACGAATGGCGTCCGCACTTGCACTGTCTGAGGAAAACAGAAAACACTGAATCCCCATGTTTCCAGACTATGGGGAGCGAGTAACCCCAGCAAGTTACCGTGGTTAACACAACAGTTTCCTGTTGTGATCGGCGGTACATGTACCACCGGGCCCACTAGGCTAAAATGCTGGTTCGCCTCAGAATTCTGCGGTTTTCTTTCCGGTTGAGGCCATTTTTTGATTCACGCTATGGCTATGCAAGAACACAATTACTGGCTCACCACAGCGGAATTTCCGACTCCTGACCCTGCACACCCACTTCCGGAGGTAGTCGACGTGGCTGTAATTGGGGCGGGATTTACGGGATTGTCGGCAGCCCGAACTTTGGCCAAGCGGGGCGCACGAGTAGCGGTCCTGGAATCGCAGACGATCGGCTGGGGTGCCAGCTCACGGAATGGGGGGATGGTCCTCACCGGGATGAAATTGGGGGTAAACAAGCTCATCTCGATGTATGGGCGCGAGATGACGCGGCGGATGTACGCGGCTTCGCTCGCTTCGATGGACTGCGTGGAGCAAATTGTCCGGGAAGAACAGATCGACTGCGATTTTTCCCGCTGCGGGCATCTTGAAGTTGCCTGCAAACAGAAGCATTTCGACGATTACCAGCGCCAGGTTGAGGTGATTGAAGTTGAATTCAACCACAAGCTGTGCGTCGTGCCTCGGGCGGAACTGAGTTCGGAAATTGGTTCAACGATTTATTACGGCGGCATGGTGGATGAAGTAAGTGCGGGATGTAATCCGGCGCGGTATGTTTCGGGGCTGGCGGGCAGCGCGATCAAAGCGGGGGCAGAAGTCTTTGAGCATGCGCGCGTGGATCGCCTCGAGCGCGACTCACGTCAGGGAGACATTGGCTGGAAGCTGATGACCTCGCGGGGGACCATGTGGGCGCATGAAGTTTTTGTCGGAACCAGCGGGTATACGAGTGCAACGACTCCAGTCCTGCAGAAGAAAATCATTCCCATCGGATCGTTCATAATCACGACGGAAATATTGCCGCCTGCCTTGGCGAAAGAACTGAGTCCCCGCAACCGGATGATTTACGATTCGAAAAATTATCTCTACTACTACCGGCTGACGCCTGACCGGCGCATGCTGTTCGGAGGCCGGGCGGCGTTTTTTCCTGAGAACGATCAGACGATCCGCCGCAGCGCAGAGATTCTGCGGCAGGGGATGATTGGCGTGTATCCGCAGCTCAGGGATGCGCGAATTGAATACGTATGGGGAGGCACGCTGGATTTTGCCTTTGATATCATGCCGCACGCAGGGCAGCTGGACGGAATGTATTATGCGGTCGGCTATGCGGGGCATGGCGTTGCCATGGCGACCTATCAGGGGCAGAAAATTGCCGAACTAATGGCGGGCGACAAGCCGGAAAACCCGTTTGCGGAGATTTCGTTCCCCGGCGCTCCGCTCGGGCTGTACAACGGGAAACCCTGGTTCCTGCCGTTCGCGGGAGCTTGGTATAAAGTGCTCGATTGGGTGAGTTAATACAGATCCGGATCCTTCGATGATTTCGCGTTCTGACGATTACGTTGAGTATTGCCGTGAAACGGCAAAACATGCCCGCGATCTGCACGATCTCGCCCTGCGCGGCAGCAATAAAAAGGAAACCACGCGGGTCACGCACGAGCGGATCGTGGAAGCGGTCAAGCTGGTACCGCAGGACGAACTGCTGGATATCGGGTGCGGCGACGGCACTCTGCTGCGAATGGCGCAGCAGCGGGGCGTGGCAAGCGCGATCGGACTTCTGGCGACCGAAGAGGAAGTTGCGCTGGTGCGGAAGACCGGGGTCGACGTCCGGCAGGGTTTCTCGGATCAACTGCCTCTCGCCGATGCGAGCGTTTCGGTTGTGGTGTGCAACAACGTGCTGCTGATCGTTCCGCGAGAAAAGATTCCGGGGACGCTACGCGAGATCTGCCGCGTGGCCAAGCCCGGAGCCCGTATTTTCATCGGCGAAATTCCTTTTGTTCAAACCGCGGATCCGACGCCACGCTTTGAGACCACGGGAGAAATGCTTTCCTATCTTTACCGCCGACACGGATTGAGAACGTGGTTTGGTATGGTGCGCCGACTGGCCAAGGCAAAAATCACGGGCACTCCGTTCGTTATGCGGCCGGGAACGGCGGTTTCGTTCTATGCCACGGAGGAGGAATTCATTGCGATGGCAGAAACGGCCGGGCTGGAGATCGTGAGCCTCTGGCAGCATCATGATCCGGCGAACCGGAATAACTATTTGTTGCGGAAGCCGGTCTGAAGTGAGTCCGAGTTCGTGCCTGAGCTGGTACGGTTTTTCTCCCGCTTCAAATGAGTTCTCACGAGTCGATAGACAATCGGGCCAATCAGAACTGCAATCGCGCCGCCGATGGTGGCGAAGCGATCCCCTCCCAGCAAGGCGACTACAGCCATCAGCACGGGCGCTGCTACGACGTAAACGAGCCCCGCGCGGCCTCCGGGAATCACGAAAGCACGCTTTAATTCGGGCCGGGTGCGGCGAAGCTTCCAGGCGGAAAGAACGGTTAAGACTGTTGTAGCCGAGCGCAGCCAGATATAGACGGAGATCAACTGCCCGAGACTTTGCCACGCCAGCAATGCATAGATTGCGGCTGAGGCGATGATCGCGAGCCATGGAGTGCCGTAACGCGCATGTTTGCGGGTGAAGAAGTGGGGCAGGTATCCGTCTTCGGCCATGGCGAAGGGCATGCGCGTTGTCGTCAGGATGGTGCTGTTGAGGAGCGCCACGTTGCCGACCATGGCGGCGATGGTCATCCATGTGCCAAGCCATGGCCCCCCGATCATGCGCGCGGAGTCGGAGAAAAATCCTGTGTGCCAGCTTTGCCAATGGCCAGCTGACGCCAGGCCCGCGAATGTCGGAAGAAAATAGGCCGCAACCGACAGCGGCACGACGAGCGCCAGAGCCAGCGGATAGGACTTCTGCGGATTCTCCACTTCTTCGGCGACAGTCGAGAGTTGCTCGTATCCGGAGTAGAGCCACAATCCCAGAGCTAGCCCAACCCCGAAGACTTTGAACGTCGGCTGATTGGGCACGATCCATGGGTGGAACGGATTGTGATGCCAGCGGGCGAGTCCCATGATGATCATGGTCGCGACGGGCAGGAAGATGAAAAGTTCGAGGCCGGTGGCCACCTGTCCGACCATTTGAATGCCGCGGACGTTGATCCAGGTGAGCAGCGCAATCAATGCCAGCGAAAAGAGATAGTGCTCCCACCAGGTCATTTTCGGGAGGTAGTAGACGATGTAATCGGTGAAGAGGACAGCATAGGCTCCGCCGAGCAGGAATGAGGCGGACCAGTTCCACCATCCGGCGAGGAATCCCCAGAAATCGCCGAATGCGGCGCGCGTCCAGCGGTAGAAACCGCCTTCGACGGGCATGGCCGTGGTCAACTCGGCCGAGACGAGCGAGACGGGGATGCACCAGAAAATCGGAAGCAAGAGCAAATAGATCAGAGTCATGCCTGGGCCGGAGGTCGTAACCATGTCCTCGAGCCCAAACGGACCCCCCGTCGTGTAAGAGAACATTACGAAGACGAGATAGAAGAGACCTGCTTTGCGGAGAGAAGATGTGGGGGTTGGTTTGTCGGTCAAGTTACGGGTAAGGAATTGTTGAGTTTTGATTGTTGATTGTTGAATTACAAAATCACGACTGGCAATCAACAATCAAAATTCAACAATCAACAATTTCTCACGCAGCCAGTGCGCCGGTCAGGGCGCCCTCCAGCTCCAGCAACTTGCGTTTGATGTCGAGTCCGCCGCCGTATCCGCAGAGGGTTCCATCCGATGCGATTAGGCGATGGCAGGGAACGACAATCGCCACAGGATTTCTGTTGTTGGCCATGCCGACGGCGCGAAATCCCTGCGGACGACCGACGGCGCGCGCAATATCGGCGTAGGTGCGCGTCTCGCCGTAGGGAATCTCCAGCAAGGCGTGCCAGCAGGCTAACTGGAAATCGGTTCCGCGGAGGTCGAGCGGGAAATCGAATTTCCGCCGGGCTCCAGCGAAATACTCATCGAGTTCGTGCGCGAATCGGCGCGTTTCGTTTTCCGACTGCTCGAAGCGCAGTCTCTTGCTTTCGGTTCGCAGATCGCGGGGATTTGGGCGGATCGTCTGCTGGCCGGGCAGGCGCTTGTCGAATTCCAGGGCAACCAAGCCTCGACCGGACACGGCAAGGAAGAGCGGGCCCACCGGCGATGCATAGGTTGTGGTGTGCAGAATTTCCATAGGATGAAATCAGCGTTGGGCGTCCGGACATTGTAGCCCTAAGGAGGGCGTGGTGTCTCATTTTGAAACCGGCAACCCGCCAGAGCGGGGTGCAAACGGTTGACAGAATGGGGTTGGAGGTCCAGAGTAGTGTGCTTGCCATTGGCTTGGGAAGGCTAGCTCGTTGAAAAAAGGCTTGCTCATTGTCGCGGTAGTCGTCCTTGCACCGGTACTCGTGGTCAGTCTGTTACTGGCGGCCGGAGACTGGAAGATCATCGGACAGACAGCATCCGGCGACAACATTTCAATCAGTTCCGTCCGCGTGCTCAAGAACAATCAGCGGACGGCATTGGTTCGAGTGGAATACAAAACACCCGTTCGACTTCCGCAGGGCGGACCGTTCGTTGAATTGAGGGCACGTGTGCGCTTCAATTGCACTACCGGAGCGGCGTCGCCGACCACGGAATGGTTTTACTCACGGGACCATAGCGGACGGTTTGTCGTGAGCAAGAAGGCTTCCCATGACGACCAGTTTGGAAAAGCGGCTCAGGGCGACTTCGCGGAACTGGTGACGAAGAGCGTTTGCAGCCAGAGCAAGTAACTTGCGCTTGCCGCTTATTTCTTCAACGCAAATGCGACGTAGACTCCGCCCGATTTCGACTTCAGATCTTTTCCTCCGCCTGCAGCGATCGCAACAAATTGACGCCCGTTGACCTCATACGTGATCGGCGTTGCATTTCCCGCAAATGGCAGAGTCGTTTCCCAGAGTAGTGCTCCTGTTTGTTTGTCGAAGACCCGGAATTTCTTGTCGTAATTTGTTGCGCCGATAAACAGCAGGCCGCCGGCGGTCACGAGCGGTCCGCCATAGTTCTCGGTGCCCGTATTCTTCATGCCGGTTGCGGCTAAGTCGGGATACTCTCCCAGGGGAATCTTCCAGGCGTATTCGCCGGTGTTCAGATTAATGGCGTTCAGGGTTCCCCAGGGCGCAGCCACCGCGGGATATCCATCGGGATCGTAGAACCGCAGGTAGCCGGTGAAGTGATATTTCATGGCAGGCGGTGGCGGGCCTGCGCTAGAGACCTCAGCTTTTCCGGGCGGCAACTTCTCTCCGCCATTTATGACATACGACACCAAGGCGGAGAGTTGGTCATCGCTTAGGTTAGCGAAGCCCGGCATGCGTCCCTTGCCACTTCGGATCGTCGAGGCGATGTCTTTCTCCGACATGCGCTGCCCGACGGTGGTCAGGGCCGGGATTGAAGGGGGCGATCCTTGCATGGTCTCACCGTGACAGACGGCGCACTGGCTGATGTACAGCGCCTTGGGGGTATTCTGCTGGTTTTCTGACGGAGTGTTCTCGGCGAGTTGGCCTGTCCATGCGATATCGTTGGCATTCACATAGAGGATGCCGGTCTCAGGATCAAGGGCAGGCCCGCCCCATTCCGCGCCACCATCGAAGCCCGGGAAAACGACCGTCTCTTTGTCCAAGCTAAAGGGAACGAATTGACCCTCGCCGCGGAAAGTTCGAAAGCGGTCCAAGGCCCATTTGTGGATTTCCGGAGTGCGCTGCGTCAGCATATCTTCAGTCAGAAGCTGGCGCGCAAAGGGAGCCGGCTTGCTGGGCAGGCATTGCTGCTTCGCAGCGACTTCGTCCGGCACAGTGCTCGGCGGATAGTCGCGGCACTCGATCGGAAACAGAGGATTCCCATTCGTCCGATCGAATAGAAAGACGAAGCCTTGCTTCGAGGTCTGGGCGACTGCGTCGATTTCCTTGCCGCCATGATTGACGGTGACGAGCACGGGTGGTGAAGGAAAATCACGGTCCCACAGGTCGTGACGCACTTCCTGAAAATGCCAGATGCGTTCGCCGGTTTCGGCGTTCAGCGCGATCAGAGAGTCGGCGAACAGATCGTCGCCGATGCGGTCTGCGCCGTAGAAATCGAAGGCGGCCGATCCGGTGGGAACGTAGACAATCCCGCGGGAGACGTCGACCGTCATACCTGCCCAATTGTTGGCGGCGCCGCTGGTCTTCCACGCACCTTTGGGCCAGGTTTCGTAACCGTATTCGCCCGGGTGTGGAATCGTGTGAAACGACCAGCGCAGCTTGCCCGTGCGGACATCGTAGGCGCGGATGTCTCCGGGTGATGCCGGCAAGGTTTCGGATTCACGTCCGCCAACGATCATCAGGTCTTTGTAGAGCACCGGGGGGCTGGTCAAAAAGATTGACTGCTCGGCGGGAGGACGGCCGAGATCGTCGCGGAGATCGATGCGTCCATCTTGACCGAATGTGGGGATCGCCGTGCCGGTGTCGGCGTCGAGCGCGTAAACGAAGTTCATGACGCCGACCAGAATTCGGCCGTGCTTCCCGTCGGACCAATAAGCCAGGCCGCGGTCGGGCTGAGTACCTTTGATTCCGGAGTCGAACTTCCAGAGCAGCATGCCGGTGGCGGCGTCGAGGGCGAACACCTTCTGCGTTGGAGTGATGCCGTAAAGAACGCCTCCGACTTCGATTGGGCTGGTTTGCAGCCCGCCTGTTTCATCGGAATCGAAGCTCCACGCGACTTGAAGCCGCTTCACGTTCTTGCGATTGATCTGCTTGAGGGAGGAGTAGTGGTTGTTGTCGGAAGTGCCGCCGTAGATCGGCCAATCCTGTGAAATGCCCTTTGAGGACTTACCGGCTCCGGCGAGCAGGACTACGGAGGCTGCCAGAAAAAGGCAGATGCCGAAAAACGTGCCCCATTTGTAAATTTTAAAAATGCTCTTATCCCCTTCCCTTCTCTTTGCGAGTAAGCGCTGATTCTAGATCAAGGGCGGCAAGCATTTCGCGGATAGCAGAGATTTTCACAGAGTGCGGCACCTCCGTAACCTCCGAACCACTTCCAACGTGTCAAATTTCCGCTTATTCTGATCAGTGAAGTCGGAGATCCCACTGGCTTCGACCCCCACCTTCCTATGGATTCGTTTCGACTTTATGGGCTCGTAGCAACGGGGAGCGTTGCCCTGCTCGGCGCGTACGCACTGCTGCGGCGGAAACCGAAGACGCCCGATGAACTCGAGAAAGAACGGCGCGCGTGGCTGGAAGGATCGGGCCGGATCACCGATGGAACAGTTATTGATGTGCAGGAATTAGCGGCGGCCAACAATCATCATGCCGCAGTCATGCTCATTTACAAGTACGATGTGGCCGGCGTTTCCTACGAATGTTCCCAGGATGTGACGTATCTTCGCCATTGGATCAACCTGCATTCCTGCCGGCTCGGACTGCACACGTCAGTGAAATACGATCCGCAGAATCCGGGGAACTCGCTGGTGGTCTCAGAAAACTGGATGGGGTTGCGGCAGTAAAGTTTCCGAACTCTTACTCCCACGAAACGTGAATGCCCGTGTTGTGCTTGTCGAAGGTGAGCATGAGTGACTTCGTGTCGCCGCCGATGAAGTCCGCCGAAACGGTCTTCGCGAGATCAACAGTCTGATCGGCGGTGAGAGCCCGGAACCGAAGCGTATGTTTGCCGGCTGGAATTTTGAGGCTTTCGGAATCGACGCCATGAATTCCGCCGAAGACGACTAATTTTCTTTGCTCCCCCCCGTGCAATGCCCGGGTGAGCGCCAGTTTGTCATCCACCCAAACATAGAGTGTTGCATTTTTGAATTGATGCTGGACGGCAAGATCGAGAGTGGAAGATGGAACTACGATCTGCTTCGCCTCGTGGGTCTTACTTTCGACGCGCTTCTTCCGCGAGTGCTGAGTGTTGGCAGCTTCTGCGGGGAATTGTTTCGTCTCCTGCTTCTCTGGAACCGCTTGGGTTGGAGTGACTGCCACGGCGCTTGCAGCCGGTGCGCCGGCTGGCATCCCGGCTTTTGAGGCATTCACAAGCAGCTTCGATTGGGTTCCGAGGATGACCAGCAGGACTACGGTGGCTGCGCCCAGGATTAAATCCCGAAGCGGAGCCTTCAGAAACGCCTGGCGGACAACGCTCCGGGCCTCACTGACGACTGCAACGGGCGCGACTGTGTGAACGGCCGTCTTGCCGGTTCGAGTAACGCCTGATCGGGTCCCGGTGCGAAGCGCTGTCTGGTGCGAAGTATTGGTCAATCCCGGTTGGCGGATCTGCTGCAGTTGACGCAAATCTTCCGCGAACTCCGACCCGCGCTGATAGCGATCATCGGGATTCTTTGCCATGGCCCGATTGATGACCGCGTCCAGGTCCGGGGGCAATGTCATGTCTAGGGCACTGGCGGCAATGGGTTCCCGATTGGCCACCTTGAAGCACACCGTGGTGGCGCTGTTACCTTGAAATGGAGAATGCCCCGTCACGATGGCGTAGAGAATCACGCCGAGAGAAAACAAGTCGGAACGGCCGTCGCAACCTTCGCCGCTCAACTGTTCGGGAGCCATGTAGGCGGGGGTGCCGAGCACCCGGCCCGGAAGCGTGAAGTGCGCCAGATTGAGTTTGGCGATACCGAAATCGGCAATCTTGGCGTGGCCGTCTTGCGTTATGAGAATGTTCGCGGGCTTGATGTCGCGATGGATCACTCCCTGCGCATGCGCATAGTCAAGCGCTTCGGCAATCTCGATAGCCAGCTGTAGAGCATAGTCCAGCGGCAGTTTCTTTTCGCGCGACAGAATTCGGTTTAGCGATTCGCCGGCGACAAATTCCAAAACGATGTAGGGATCGCGATTTTCTGGATTCTCTCCGACGTCGAAGACGCCGACAATGCCGGAATGATGAAGCCGTCCGGCGGCTTGGGCTTCGTTCATAAACCGTAGACGGAATTCTTTTTCCTCGTCCGGTTCCTGGCCCCATAGAGAAACGGTCTTCACCGCGACGAGGCGATCAATCTGCGGGTCGCGGGCCTTGTAGACGACGCCCATGGCTCCGCGGCCAAGTTCGCCAACGACCTCGTATCGGCCAAACCGCTTCGTTTCGGGATTCTCCATCCTATGAATGCCTCAGAACGCAGTTTCAGACACTTCGGATGCTGGGGAAGGATTCTCTCCATGGTAGCGCCTCGCAGGCCGTGATTCGGCGGAGTCTTGGGCCTGATCCATTACGGCAGTAATGCAAACGTAAGCAGAATTGGCAGCTTGGTTGAGTGTACTTGGGGGCGGGAGCGCTTGATGCTGCCGGTTACCAAGATCACTTTCCTATGTGACTTGGGGCACTTATTGCCTATCGGCGTATCTGTAGGATTTTTGGGGGTGTGCCGAAGTGTCCACCTTGCACGCTATCGAGGGCCAGGCGGTCTCGCATTATTGCCTATTGGAGCGCCTGGGTACAGGTGGGATGAGCGTGGTGTATAAGGCCGAGGACCTCAAGCTTGGCCGGCCGGTAGCCCTCAAATTCCTCTCCGACGATCTGGTCCACGACCCGCAGGCCTATGAGCGGTTCCGGCGCGAAGCCCGGGCCGCGTCATCTCTCAATCATCCCAATATCTGCACGATCTACGAAGTGGGGGAGCAGGACGGGAACGTCTTTATCGCGATGGAATGCCTGGAGGGTCACTCCTTGCGCGAAGTGCTGCGCGGCTCACCTTTGGAGTTGGATCGGCTTTTGGAGCTTGGCATGGAGGTTGCCGATGCTCTCGATGCCGCTCATTCGCGTGGCATCATCCACCGCGACATAAAACCGGCGAACATCTTCGTCACGGACCGCGGACATGCCAAGGTTCTCGATTTCGGATTGGCCAAGCTTTCCGACCGGGCAGCATTTGGGTTGGCGACGACTGTAAGCGACAACGGGTTGACCACCCCGGGGACGACGATGGGGACGGTTGCATATATGTCCCCGGAGCAGGCCCTCGGGAAGGAACTCGACTTCCGGAGCGATCTGTTTTCCTTTGGGGTGGTCTTGTACGAGATGGCTACGGGAGCGTTGCCATTCTCTGGAAATACCTCGGCAGCGATCTTCGATTCCATCCTGCATGCCGCGCCTGTGGCTGTTGGACGCTTGAATCCTTCATTACCGCCGGAGTGTGAGCGGATCATTCACACGGCTCTCGAAAAAGACCGGGACGTCCGCTACCAGAGCGCTTCCGAACTGCATGCGGATCTCAAGCGCCTGAAGCGGGATACGGACTCGGACAAGATTCTGGCGACCGAGGGCCGCATCTCCCGAAACGCAACAACGGTGCGGCCAGCGAAAAGGAACTGGCAGAAAATCCTGGCCGTATCTCTGGCAGTGGCAGCTCTAGTGGTAATTGGCTGGCTTTTTATGCCGCGTCCGGCAGCGAAAGTTGTGGGACTGAAACAAATTACGAAGGACGGTCACTCGAAAAACCGGCTAGTCACGGATGGCTCTCGAATTTATTTTACGGAATTCGACCGTGGACACATGGTCATGTCGCAAGTGTCGGCTTCAGGCGGTGAGACGTTTCCGATAACGGTGCCGTTTCAGAACGTCAGCCTTTTCGGCATCAGTTCAGATCGTTCCTCACTGTTGATCTCGGAGTTCGTGGGTGGAGGCCCTTCGCCGTTCTGGAAGCTTCCGTTGCCGGCGGGATCTCTGCGCCGGATTGGCGACTTTGAAGGTAGCGACGCCGCCTGGTCGGGAGACAATCGGCAAATGGCCTTTGCGAACGACGTCGACCTGTATCTTGCCGATGCCGACGGAAGCCATCCTCGCAAGCTCCGGACATTCGCCGCAATGCCTTCGAGAATGCGCTTTTCTCCCGATGGTAGACGGATCCGGTTCACGCTGAAATCGCGGGAAAGCAATATTTCGTCCCTGTGGGAGATCGATGCCGACGGCACGAATCTGCATCCTCTGCTGCCGCGATGGAAGCCGGATGCGCTGCAATGCTGCGGCGACTGGACCCGCGATGGCCGCTATTACATCTTCCAGGTCCAGGTTGCGGCCGGCACCGTTGATCTTTGGGCGATGCCGGATCAGCCGCATTTTTTCCAGCGCGCCGAGCCCGTGCAGCTGACCAATGGCCCGGTGTGGTACATGGATCCGGTCGCCAGTGCCGAAAACACCCGAATATTCGCCACCGGCGAGCTCCTGCAGGGAGAACTCGTCCGCTACGACTCAGAATCGCGACAGTTTGTTCCGTTTCTCTCGGGAGTCTCAGCGGGTGAAGCGGACTTCTCTCCGGACGGAAAATGGATCGTCTACGTGAGCTATCCGGAGTTGACGTTGTGGCGCTCTCGCCTGGATGGCTCCGACCGAATGCAACTCACATATTGGCCGACATACGCAACTCTGCCGCGGTGGTCGCCGAACGGCGACGAGATTGCATTTGTGGGCACGGTTTCTGGCAAGCCATGGAAAATCTACGTCGTGTCCGCACAAGGCGGCACGCCGCGCGAACTTCTGCCGCAGGATCGGGAGGAATCGGACGTGACCTGGTCTCCTGACGGGAAACAGCTGGCCTTTGGACGTCCGACATATGGAACGCAGTCAGGAACGCAGGACATTCAGACCTACGATCTCAGCACGCGCAAAACAACAAGCATTCCAGGGTCGACGGGGCTTTTCAGCCCACGCTGGTCAACCGACGGGCGCTACCTCGTCGCACTGACGGGCGACTCGAAGAAACTGATGTTGTTCGATCTCGCGACTCAAAGATGGTCTGAGTGGCTTCATGTGGAGGACGGGACCGTTGGTTATCCGGTGTGGGCTCCAGATAGCAAATCGATCTACATCGAGTGTTTCTACGGAACAGAACCTTCGATGCACAAGCTGAAGCTGGGAGAGAATCGATCGCAGCGATTCCTGACGTGGAATGACCTGCATCGCTTCGGAGGAATCTGGGGAACGTGGTCCGGCGTCGCTCCCGATGGAAGTGTTCTCGTAGTGCGAGACGTCAGCTCACACGAAGTCTACGCGCTCGATCTGCAACTTCCGTGAAAGCAGGCGCCAGCCTCCAGCAACAGTTCATTGCGACTTCTTTGGACACAGGCCAATTTGCCGAGGCTGTTTTGTCGGGAAGGGATCTCTCGCTCTACTGGGAAACTGTGAGCTGAAAACTGCTGTTAGCCGCCCGTGACGAAGCCGCCGGTGTGGGCCAGCGTCATGCGGAGATACTTGTAAGGGTTGACAGGAACATCATTAATGCGTACTTCGTAGTGAAGATGGGGACCGGTGGAACGGCCGCTCTCTCCAACGTATCCAATTACGTCGCCACGGCGAACGTGCTGGCCGGTGGTGACCGCAAATCCGGAGAGGTGCCCGTAGCGGGTGCTGATGCCGTTGCCGTGATCGATCATGATAGCTCTGCCGTAGCCGCCCATCGTATCGGTGAATGTCACAACGCCGTCCGCTGGGGCGATGATGGGCGATCCGTAGCTGGTGCCTATATCAACCCCGCTGTGAAATGCGCCTTCTCCGTTGAACGGATCAATTCGCTCACCGAAGCTGCCAGTCACCTGGCCTTGTACCGGCCATAGATTTGGCGCCGAGTTTGCACGCTCCCAGTCGGCGGTTGTCGCGTTGCGAGTGAGGCCCATGGTCAATCCAACCATGGTTGCTCCGGTCAGAGCGGATGTCCGCAGCGCGTGGAGCTGATCCAGAGAGGAGGTGACCTCCGCGTCCTGGATCTGGTCGGTGGTTGCCGTCACAAGGGTCGGTTCAGATTTCAAACCGTACAATGCCGAGACCTCACCAGCGATCGAGCCGAGAGAGGCGACCTGCACATCGCGCTCCTTCGCGACTTTCTCCAGCCGCGAGTAGCTGACCTTCAGCTGATCTTTTTCCGTGCGCAGCTGATTAAACTGCGAAACCTTCAGCAGCATGCGAGTGTAGGAGCTGGCGATTCCGGTCAGGCTGAGAAATCCAATTGCGGCGCCGATAACGAAGACGTACAGGTAATGCACGGGGATGGAGACTTTGCGCAACTGCCCGTCGTCCCCGCGGGCCACAAAAAGGATGTAGAAGCGTTTCTGCAAATCGTTCCTCAGCGGTTGAAGCATCAGGTCCGGAGTTTCAGGCCAAAGTTTCTAAAGTTTCAGAACGCCTGTTCGGACCACCTGATTTCTTTAGGGCTGCGATCCCATCTTGGGAATGGAAACTTGTTTCGCGCCCTTTACCTACCAGAACTGCGACCGGGGCTCAAAATCTTTTGCTCGCCTGCAATGCCAACAAGTTGCAGTACTTAGCCCAAGTCAAAAGGTTTGTGAATGACTGGTTAACGGTAACAAACATGGTTCCCCCTGTCAACGATGGCACGACGTGTTTGGGGTTACCGAAGGCGGGTAATCCGGAGGGCACCAAGGGGCAGGTTACCGCAGAGTCCGTTCGGGTGGGCGAATTGCAGTCTTCGTTGAGAGGCCGAGTGCGGGACTCTCGGGGGTATAGTTATTGCCGCATGCCACTTGCGGAACGAGAACTGATCGAGCAAATCCGGCGGACAGTGGGAACGTCCAGGCAAACTCGTGTTCGCGCAGGCCGTGCTGCGATTCGAGTCGGAATCGGCGATGATTGCGCTGTGCTACGGCCGAGAGCTGGCCATGACTTGCTCGTGACCACTGACTTTACTCTGGAAGGAATTCACTTCCGTCGAGAGTGGCACAGTCCGGAGTCGGTGGGGCATCGCTGCGTGGCTCGGGGGCTAAGCGATATTGCAGCTATGGGCGGCGAACCGGTTGCGGTTTTCTTGTCGCTGGCGCTGCCACGAGAACTGCCGCCGTCGTGGGTCCAACAGTTTCTTCGAGGCCTGACACGACTCGCCGAAAAGCATGGTGCTTCTTTGGCGGGAGGAGATACGGCGGAATCTCCCAATGCAGTCTTGGCCGACATCATTACGCTGGGGAGCGTCCCGAAGGGGAAGGCAGTTTTACGTTCTGGGGCGAGAGCTGGCGACCGGATTTACACTAGCGGGCAATTAGGCGGATCGGCGGCAGCAGTCACCGAGATGCAGCGCCATCCCAAGAGAAAATTGAATCCGGCGAGTTATCCGAGACACTTCTTTCCAGAGCCTCGAATCGAGATTGGACGCGTCCTTCGCGAAAAGGAACTGGTCTCGGCGATGATTGACACCAGCGATGGCCTTTCCACCGACCTCGCGCACATTTGCGAAGAGAGCGGCGTGGGAGCCGAAATTATTGAGGGCACGATTCCGCGGGCACAAGTTGGCAAGCCTGCACGCGATGTGGGTATCGATCTCGCGCTGCACGGCGGCGAGGATTATGAACTGCTGTTCACGGTTCCGGGAGGGAAACGTGTCCCCCCGCAAATCGCCGGGGTCCCGCTCACGTGCGTCGGGGAGATGAAGCGGGGCCGGAAAATTCTTTTGAAAAGCGGCAGTGGTCCGGCACATGAGCTCACGGCACGCGGTTGGGAACATTTCCGGCGATAAATATCTCGAAGGCGCCGGGCAAGTCGCCCGCGCGAGAGCCTGCGGACACCGGCACAGTGATCGAGGTCGTTACTTCCGTCACTAGTCAGTCTCTACCCGCGGTTACCAATCCGGACTACAGTAAGAAGCATGTCGTCCCGTAAAGTCCTCTTCCTGCCGTTTGTCTTGCTGCTGAGCGTCGCCGTGTCTGCCGAAAAAAAGCAACAGCCTCCACCGCCTGCGCACGCGCACCCTCCGTCGCCCGCGGTCACGGATGAGTTGATCCAGAAACAGTTCGGCGAAAACTGTTCTGTGCTGGCGGGCCCGCCGCAGTTTGTGGCCGACCTGGATGGGGACGGCGTTGATGATCTGGTCGTCGCAGCCCGCTGCAAAAATCCTATGGCCGATCGGGACGAATACAGTTTTGTGGTTGCCGATCCGTACGACAGTTTTCTTGGGTATGGCGACGTCAAGGTGACCTCGACGTTCGCTTCCGATGCACCGGATCGGCGCGGCGTTTGCCTGTTGATCATTCATGGCGATGGAAAAGATGCCTGGCGCGCGGAGACTCCGAAAGCAAAATTCCTGCTCATCAACCTGCCGTTCAAGACGCTTGCGGTGAAGCGGCTGACCACGAAAAAGAGAACGATCCTCGGGATTTACATGGAAGAGCAAGCCGAGGGGGAAAACACCTCGTCGGTCCTTTTCTGGGATGGCAAGAAATATAAATATCAGCAGCTGGGGTCCGCGCTTGACGATGAATAGGTCTTGATCAAGTCCCTCCAGACCTGTCAGGCTCGCTTGTAATAAGGGAATTCCGTGGTGCCCGCCTTGCTGACATTCGTTTCAGCGAATGCGCACACGCGATCGAGAGCGGCCTGTAACTCCGCGGTGTAACGCTCAAGATCCTCATCACTGGCATCGGAGGGCACCGGAATCAATTTACCGACTCTCACCAGCACCCGCGAGAAGGGACGGGGAATCATCATGCGGTCCCAACTGTGCAGAACCCAGGCCTTCTCGACAGCAGCGTGAAACGTAGTCATGGCAAGGCCGGAAGACCGCGCGAGTCCCGACGGCCCTGGTTTGACCTTGCGCCGCGGGCCTCTTGGGCCATCGAGGGTGAAGGCGACAGTCCAGCCTTCTTCGAGAGCGCGCCGCAAGCCGAGGAGCGCGCGGATGGGATTGCGGCTGCTTGAGCCCTTCACCGCGACGAAGCCGAGCCGCCGGATAATTCTCCCCATATACTCGCCGTCGTAGCTGAAGCTGCTCATCACGCGTATTCCCATATCGCGGAACAGATAGGTTGCGGGGATCATGCACTCGTGCCAAAAAGACGCGACCAGCGGGCGTTCGTCGAGCGTCTTCTGCGCTCCGTCTTCGTAGGAAACGCTAACGCGCAAAGTGGGGCCAAGCAGGCGGATGAACCAATACCCGGCCCAGACGATCATGCTAAGGACGATCCGCTGACGCAGGGTCCATCGACGTGGGCCGGAGTTTTCTTCGGCGGACTTGGTGGTTGCAGGCGTAACAGCTTCGGGCACGAGCCTATTGTAACGAGTGGGGAATTATTGATTGTTGAATTTTGATTGTTGAATGAAAGCCTCGCGGCGTTCAGAGGTGTTCGAATCAACAATCAAAGTTCTTAATTTTCGAGGTAGGAGTCGATCCAGGTCTTGATTTTCATCCGGCGCTGGTCCGCGGCATCGAAACGCACTCCGATTGACTTGGGTTTGTTCCAGCTGATCACGCCTTTCACATAAACGCGTGGCAATGTCATAAGGGCGAACGATACTTCGACACTGGCGCCCACCGAAAAATCTTCGGCGCTCTTGATAGACATGCCTCCGGAGCTCATCTCGATGCTGGTTGCGCTCACGCGCTTGTTGTCGCCGACAACCGACACTTCGGTGATGATCGGGATGCGCACGTAGCGACGGAACTCGTGCTGCACCAGCATGCGCGTTGCGCGCACGAGCTTTAACATGGCCGGGCGCTCGAGCGGGACGTGGAACATGGCGTTGATTCCATACTTCGAAAAGCGCATTGCCTCCTGAGCGCTGCCGCCAACCCCATAAATTACGCAGCGGCTATTGGAACGGGACGAGCGTGCGGCTTCCATCACCTCTTCGGCTTCGGTTGCGAGCGGCAATACGCAGGCCTCGAATTTTTCTTTTCGAATCCGTTCTGCAGGATTCGAAGTGACCGGCACCGTGTCGATGCCAAACTGCCGGAAGCATTCATTCAGGAGAGCGCGGTGTGGTTCGTTGAATCCGACCAATGCGGCGCGGGCTGCGGTTTTGCGAGTGGCGGGCAACGGAGCAAATGTGGTGGCGAAAGCTTTATCCATAAGGTCCAGGGGAAGACTCCACTTTCGAAAAGCATTTTGGAAGACGGAGACCGGGGTGGCAACGACCCAAAGGACAACAAGCCGGACCTCCTAACGGACACTGATTTCAGCAGAAGGACAGGAGATTGGACATTACCCCGGAAGTCCGCGCCAGACAAGGTGTTTGGGCGATCTCGACATTTCGTCGATTGCCGGCAGCAGGCAGCGGTGACGCTAGTGTGGGGACAGAGAGAGGCGAAAAATGAACGTTCGTGTGGGGGGATCGAGCCTACTCGGTCCAGCGCCGGAATAGTAACGCGCCGTTCGTGCCGCCGAAGCCGAAGGAATTTGACATGGCGTATTCGAGGTTAGCCCTGCGGGCATTATTGGGAACCAGATCCATGCCGGCCGTATCCGGATCGGGATTTTCCAGGTTGATGGTCGGAGGCAGTATCTGATCGCGCAGAGCAAGCACCGTGATTCCGGCTTCGAGGCCGCCGGCGCCACCCAGCAGATGGCCTGTCATTGATTTCGTCGAGCTCACCGCGACCTTGTGATCGCCAAAGAAATTCCGTATCGCATGGGCTTCGAGCGTGTCGCCAATGGGTGTGGATGTGCCATGGGCATTGACGTATCCCACCAGATTAGGGGAAACACCCGCATCGCGAACGGCGTTGCGCATAACGCGAAATCCGCCTTCGTGCTCGGGAGCCGGTTGTGTCATGTGGTAGGCATCACCCGACATCCCATAACCAGCGACCTCGGCAATGATCGGAGCGTCGCGCCTTTTGGCATGTTCCAGCTCTTCCAGAATGAGGATGCCGGATCCTTCCCCGATCACGAAGCCGTCGCGTCCCTGATCCCATGGACGGCTGGCCTTTTCCGGTTCGTCATTGCGCGTTGAGAGGGCGCGCATGGCTGCGAACCCGCCGACGCCCATTGGAGTAATCGCCGCTTCAGCGCCACCCGCGATCATCACATCGGCATCATTGTGCTGAATGATGCGGAATGAATCTCCGATGGAATGCGCACTGGTGGTGCAGGCAGTGGCGGTGGCTTCGTTTGGCCCCTTGGCACCGTGCCGCATGGAGACCTGGCCGGCAGCGAGGTTGATGATGGCTGAGGGAATAAAAAAGGGTGAGATTTTGCGCGGGCCGCCTTCGATCAAGGCGGAGTGTTCGCGCTCGATGATATCGAAGCCGCCGATCCCTGATCCGATGTGCACGCCGACCCGCTCATCGTTCTCCGGGGTGATCTTGAGGCCCGACATCTTCAACGCTTCATCGGAGGCGGCGATGGCCAGGTGGATGAAGCGGCCCATCTTCTTAACTTCTTTTTTCTCGATGTAGTTCAGCGGGTCGAAGTTCTTGACCTCAGCAGCGATCTGGCAGGCATAGGTGCTCGCGTCAAAGCCGGTGATGCGCTTCACGCCCGACTCCCCAGCGAGCACGGATTTCCACACTTCATCGGTGGAATTGCCCACGCCGCAGATCAAGCCCAGGCCAGTAACTACGACCCTGCGTCCCAAGCCGTTACTTCCCCGCTTTCGCGTGCTTGCCGATGTAGTCGACGGCGTCCTGAACGGTGCGAATCTTCTCTGCGTCCTCATCGGGGATCTCGATGTCGAAAGCTTCTTCGAAAGCCATCACCAGCTCGACGGTGTCCAGCGAATCAGCACCCAGATCGTCCACGAACGACGCGCTCGATGTAACTTCACCCTCATCGACTCCCAACTGTTCCACGATAATCTGCTTTACCTTCTCGTCAACGGCTGCCATGTGTCTCCTCGCTTGGCTCGATTAGATTTGAGTTCCGTTATTTCGGTTGCGTAATCCTGTTGCCGAGCGACCAGCTCTCACGACGCTCTGGCTGGCCCGGGTCCGGCTCCTCACAACGCCGCACCTAACTGCATTACGAAAAAAGGCGAGTGTGTAGTGTAATGGTCCCGGTGAATTCGTGTAAAGAAAGGCTGAGTTTCCGGCAAAGCCTCGATCAATCAGAATCGCAACCTTGCATCGTAACGGTTAGCCGTTGCCGGGGTCAACGTGGCGGCCTTTCGGGGTGACGTCAAGCTGCTTGTGTAAATAGGTTGAGGGTGCGGGTTTTCCATTCCAGGTTGAATCTCTGGAAAATGGAGTAGATGATGCGATCCACGCTTTCTACGTTCACGAAGCACACCATGGGTCGAGTGCGGCGGCG
>DASYZZ010000012.1:0-31480 GCA_035945695.1 Candidatus Sulfotelmatobacter sp.
ATTCCCCCGCTGCGTAACATGATGGGGAACATCCACGACGACAACGCGCGGAAAGCGAGCCATAACCCGAACATATCAGAGATGCTGATGGCGAGCGTAGACAGAAGAGCGGATTATTTGTTCAGCATTCCCGAAGCGGGATAAAAGAAAATGTGTTTTCCCCTCAGCATTCCCGAAGCGGGATAAAAGAAAATGGGTCAGTTCCGTCTGTCCCTGTTTTCCTCGTGTTTTCCTCGAGCAGTGAGCCATGAGCAGTGAGCAGTGAGCTAAACTCCGACCCTCAGGGGCTGAAGCCCCGATTTCTCGCGAAGCTTTGGCGGCACGGCTCGAAGCCGTGCCCTTCCACGAAACCATTGTGGGGCAGATTCGTGGTTAATCAGTACTCAGTACCCAGTACTCAGTACCCCAGTACTCGGCACTCAGTGGGCGGTACTTAGTTGTCGGTCTGCGTCGCAGTTCTACTCTGTGAGGTTCATCTTTCGGATTAGGGCGTGGTATCTGGGATCGTTGCGTAGCGGCTCCCAGTCGAGACTGGATTTGATCCAGACCAGTCTGGGGTTCCGTTCCAGGTAGGCTTTCTCCAGATATTCGAAGGCTGAGTTGGCGTCGCCGATGTCGGCATACATTGCCGCGAGAGCAAGGTATCCCGAGGAATCTTTCGTTCCATTCTTCTTCAGGGATTGTTTCGCTTTGAGGATCTCGCTTCGTTGCTTGTCAAAGGCGGGACGCTTGCCGCGATCGTAAGCCTTCTGCAATGAACCGATCTCAGATTCGGAGTCCCCCGCCAGCTTGCGACCTTGAATATAGGCCGCCACCGCTTGCGATTCCATCCCCGCCTTGTCGTAAGCCCAACTGAGGAGTCGGTAGCCGCCGGCATTATCGGGATCGATATCGATGGCTTGCCGCAGGCGGTCCATGGCTTCTTGCGGACGTCCCATCATTCCCAGCAGCCAACCGATGGAACGATTAATCTGCGGCGAAAGAGGATCGACGAGCCGGGCGCGATCGAGGTAGCGCAGCGCTTCAGCATGCCGGCCCAACACGAACAGGCATAATCCATAGTGATACTGCACCTGCGCCGAGTTCGGATACTTTTCGGCAGCAAGGCGGAAAGCACCGTCACACTGAGTCCAGTCCCAATCCCAATAAAAACGAAGGTCGGCGTCGCCGATCTGGGCCTCGGCGAGCGTGGGATCGAGTTCGAGCGCTTTCGCGCTGGCTGCCTTTGCGGCTTCGAAATGTTCGCCGCGTTCTTCCGCATGAAACGCGAGCATGCCATGCGATTCCGCCAGTTCGGCATACGCCAAAGCGAAGCCCGGATCGAGCCGAATGGCCTCTTCAAAATATTGAATGCTCTTCAGATAACTTGCATCATCGCCGCGGTCCGAAAGTCTCGTGCCGAGCAGATATGCATCGTAGGCGCGCGGCTGAAGTTTTTGCTGGCGTGGAGCAGGACTTTCCGCGGGTGCGATCTTTTCGCGTATGCGTCCAGCGATTTGAAGAGCAACGTCTCTGCGAACCTCGAGCGGGTCGCGCGAGTTGCGCTCGTAGCTCTCCGCCCAAAGGTGCCGCTCCCCGGCGATCTGCACCAATTGTGCAGAAATGCGCACGCGCCCTGCGGAATTCTGCACAGAGCCTTCCACGACGGCATCCACTCCGAGTTCACGGCCGATTTGGGCGAGCGGCAACTTCGCGCCCTTGAAACGCATGGCCGAGGTGCGGGAGATGACGCGCACGCGGTTGATCTGCGCCAGTTCTGTCGTGAGTTCCTCGGTGAGGCCGTCCGCAAAGAATTCTTGTTCGCTGTCTCCGGAGAAGTTTGCGAGAGGAAGCACGGCGAGTGAATCGATGCGGCTCGCTGGGCGCTCGCGGACAGCCGTCACGCCCAAAATCACAAGCGCGGCAATGGCAACCGCTGCGAACAAGATTCCGCGACCCAGGAGACTTCGCCGAGCTGGCATCTCGGCTGAATTCGCGGCAGGAAGCGAAGGCGAGTCGATCGATACCGGTGAAATGAAGCGATAACCGCGGCGGGGAATGGTTTCGATGAACTGCGGCACCTGGGCTGTGTCGCGGAGTGCTTGCCGCAAGCGGCGGATGGCATGGTTCAGGCCATCATCGAATTCGACATACGTGTCCTCGGCCCACAGCGATTTGCGGAATTGCTCGCGAGTTACGATTTTGCCGGGATGCTCCAGCAACGTGAGCAGGATCTGCAGCGGCTGAGGCTGGAGGCGGGTGGTGTTGCCGTTGTTTCGCAGTTCGGCGGAGGCGGGATCGAGAACAAATCCACCGAAGCGATACAAATTGTTCTCAGCGGTGCGCAGAAAAACCTCCGCGCCTGATTGGTATGGAGAGCAACCCACCGAACTTGAATGTCAGACGGAGCAAAAATCTCCGTCCGCAGGAAAACTTAGCACTGTGGAGCGCCGAGGGTAGTGATTGGAATCACCTCAATGCTGATTGGAAACACGATTGAAATCCCCACTTCTGGCAAAACCGGCCAGAAGTGGGGCACCCCGCCCGAAATTTGTTGATGCGTTTCTCCATACTTGACGAATGACCTGCGTGGTCTACGCCTCGTCATGAATTGGTCATGCTGCTTCCATTGACCCGCGCGGGTAAATGCGGAGAATAGGCGCTCGGAGGCAGCATATGAGAATCACGAAAGCAATCCTTCTTACGATCGCCTTGTTGTTTATGGTTGGCATAGCCGCACGGGCGGGAGCGCAGACAAGATCAGAGACGCCCTCACAATGTGTTCCATTCGGCGGCACGATCTATGGCTGGCACAACGGAAACAGCTGGTTTGGGGTGGGGGACTTCACGTTTGGAAAGAAGATACTGCACGCAAGTGTCGAAGATCCGAACACAGGATTCGACGACAAGGGAGACATCTGGCTGGGAACCGAGGAGGCCACATTGACATTTGCCAGCGGAGAGAAGATCACGCTGATGACGAACTTCGTCACGGAGCATCAGACCGACGCTGCAGGCACGCAGGGCGTCTATCACGTGAACGAAACTGGATCGTTCGCGCGCGGCACTGGCCGGTTCCAACGCGCGTGGGGACGCTTCAACTTGCAGGGGCCCTTCGGCTCAGGCATCATCCTGCCCTCGAACATTACTCCAGGTACGAATGACGGATGGTTCTGGATCGGCCAGTACAACGGGACAGTCTGCGGGTTGAAAGGGGATTTCCAGTAGGAGTGTTCACTTTGCTGGGAGGGGGCGGGCGAAATTGTCCGCCCCACGAGGGCGCGGATTCCGATTTCGCTCCGGCTTCTGCCGCGATGAGAAGCGAGGGAAGCACGAATCAAGATCGTTACTGGTGGAGAACCATCTCAGCAGATTGGACTGCTCTCTTATGCGAGAGTCTTGAATTGGTTATTTGCGAGTAGGGTTGGTGGGAAATTCGCTCGGCGGTTGGGTGAATTCCGAGTGAATCAAGAATGTTAATAGTGGAATTTTTCTGATCGATTTGGATCGTTGGGTGGGGCGATATTGCACGATCTTTGCGATTTTGAAGGCGCTGGTGGGATGTCATGGTGGATTCGTCGAGGTGGAGATGGTTTGGGAATTGAAGCAGTACTCAGTGCTCGGTACTCAGTGCTCAGTCCTCCGTCCTCGGTGCTCAGTGCTCTGTTGTCGTTCCTGTGTTATCGCTCTTCTGTTAGAAATTTGTGGAAAGTGCGGCGCAGCCTTTACTTCATTATCTTTGGTGTGGGGGGAGAGGCCTCGTGCTTGGCAGCCAGCGTTTCGGACTGGTGGAGGATCTCTTTAGTGCGCTCGAGCAGGGCATCACTGCGGTGGATGGCTTTGGCGGCGCGCTCGATCATGGCATCGCGGAGCGTAGTCAATTCTTTCTGATTCAAGGCGGGCCTGCTTTCGGTGAGGAGTGGTGCTGTTGAGTAGGATGTTAGCGGGGTGAAGGGGCTTGTGACAATCGGGGTGGGTTTGCCGTGACAAGCTGTGCCGCAGAACTATTTCACCAGACACGTTGTACACGCAGGAATTTTCTCTGACAACTTGTCTTTACTCCCACCAAGTCAAAATCCCCACTTCTCCCAACACCGGAGAGAAGTGGGGCACCCGTATTGGTTTCTATTTTTCTTGCTTTCGACGGAGATCAACTCAAAATCCCCGCCCTCGCCATTTCTCAACGGTTGACCAGAGACATCATGTTTTCGGGGTAGCGGGGGCCGGCGGCTACGTCTGGAGGAAAAACTTCGTCGATGCGGCGGAGATCCTGGGGGGTGAGGTGCACGTTGAGCGCGCCGACATTTTCTTCGAGGTATGTGCGGCGCTTGGTGCCGGGGATGGGGACGATCGCGTCTCCCTGGGCGAGCACCCAGGCGAGGGCGAGTTGTGCGGGCGTGCAGTTCTTTTCCTTGGCCAGCTCTTCGACGCGGCGAACGAGATCGAGATTCTTCTGGAAATTTTCTCCCTGAAAACGAGGGGTGTTGCGGCGGTAGTCGTCGGCGGGGAGATCGTCGAAGCTGCGGAATTGTCCGGTGAGGAATCCGCGGCCGAGCGGACTGTAGGCGACGAAGCCGACACCGAGTTCGCGGCAGGCAGTGAGGATTTCGTCCTCGGGATCGCGCGACCAGAGAGAATATTCGGATTGCAGCGCGGTGATGGGGTGAACTTTCATAGCGCGACGAAGAGTTTCGGGGCTGGCTTCGGAGAGTCCGAGATGGCGGACTTTGCCTTCCTTCACTAGCTGTGCCATGGCATTGACGGTTTCTTCGATGGGCGTGTCGGGATCGACGCGATGCTGGTAGTAGAGATCGATGTGGTCGACGCCGAGGCGGCGAAGGCTTCCCTCGCAGGATTTGCGGACGTAGTCGGCTTTGCCGTTGATGCCACGGGCCCAGGGGTTCGCGGGATCGCGGACAATGCCGAATTTTGTGGCGAGGATGACTTTGTCGCGCTTGCCCTTGATGGCGCGTCCGACGAGTTCTTCGTTGGTGTGGGGCCCGTAGATGTCGGCGGTGTCGAGGAAGGTGACTCCGAGTTCGATGGCTTGATGAATGGTGGCAATGGATTCGGCGTCATCGCGTCCGGAGTAGAACTCCGACATGCCCATGCAGCCGAGTCCTTCGGCGGAGACCTGGAGAGTACTGCGGCCAAGCGTGCGGGTTTGCATGATCGTACCTTTCTGGGTGAATGATACCGGGTCACGAAGAGGCTTGGGCGTTCGCGGCAAAATTACTACCGCCGAGGACGCTGCGTACGCGGAGGAATACATGGGTCCTTCGCTGCGCTCAGGATGACAATGCGGTTCCTATCGCTTCGCTCAGGATGACAATTGTGTTAGAGCCAGTGCATGAAGGATAGATGCTGGAAGTACGCGGCGAGGTGGGCAGGATTTGGGGGGTGGACGCTGGCGAAAATCCCCACTTCTGGCAACACCGGCCAGAAGTGGGGCACCCGCTAGGCGCTCACGCGGATGCGGGGTTTTTGATTGGGGAGGACTTCGCCGATTTGGGCGGCGGGGACTCCGGCGGCTTGGAGGGCCTTGGTTAATTCGTCGGCAGCGGGAGTGGAGATCAGGAGGCCTCCGGCGGTTTGAGGATCGAAGAGAATTGTGCGGAGATCTTCGGGGACGGCGTCGTCGTATTCGACGAGGCATTCGGCGAAGTTGCGGTTGTTGGTGAGGCCTCCGGGAATGTAGTTGGCACGGACGCAGGCGAGGGCTCCGTCGAGGAGCGGGATTTTGTTCGCGTGGAGATGGATGGAGATATCGGAGGCGAGGAGGATTTCGCGGGCGTGTCCGATCAGGCCGAAGCCGGTGATGTCGGTTAGGGCGTGGATGGGGGAGCGATCGTTGGTCGTTGGTCGTTGGTCATTGGCCTCGGGGACCGGGGCTGAAGCCCCTTTTTCGTTTTCAGGGTTTGACGCGGCGCTAAAGCGCCGCTCTTCCACGGTATTCGCAATTATTTCTGCGGCTTTTTTGTTTAGCGTCGTCATTGACGCGACTGCGGCGCCGATCCAGCTCTGTTCGGCTTTGCCTTTTTTTATGGCGGTGGAGATCACGCCGGTGCCGAGGGCTTTGGTGAGGATCAGTTTGTCGCCGGGCTTGGCGCCCTGGTTCGCGTAGATTTTTTTGGGATCGATGAGGCCGGTGACGGAGTATCCGAATTTGGTTTCTTCGTCGCGGATGCTGTGGCCGCCGATGACGGTGCATCCGGCTTCAATCATTTTGGAGAGGCCTCCGGCGAGGATGCGCTCGAGAATTTCGAGATCGGCTTTGTCGGGGAAGCAGACGAGAGCGAGCGCGGTAATGGGGCGGCCTCCCATGGCGTAGACGTCAGAGAGGGAGTTGGTGGCGGCGATCTGGCCGAAGGTGAAGGGATCGTCGACGATGGGGGTGAAGAAGTCGACGGTCTGAACGAGCGCTTGATCGGGCGAGAGTTGATACACTCCGGCGTCGTCGGCGTGATCGAAGCCGACAAGGACGTTCGGGTCGTGTTGCCGGGCTAATTTCCCAAGCACTTTGTCCAGCGCCGCTGGACTCAGCTTGGAAGCTCAACCTGCGGCTTTCACGGACTCGGTGAGGCGGAAGGGCTTCGTCTCGGACATCGGACTATTCTACGCGAGGGCGAAAATCACTCAACGCAGAGGAATGCATAGGTCCTTCGCTTCGCTCAGGATGACAAAGTTGAGAGTGGCAGGATGACAGGCGGTGTGAGTAGCTTCCGAAAGTTATTTTGTGGTGACGGCGGTGATGGTGATGTCGGGGTATTGGTGGTTCCATTGGGCGGAGATGGAATCGAAGGTGAGGCGGTAGGGTTCGGTCTTGCCCGGGGGCAAGGGGGCTACGTTGAGATCGACGGGCTCTTCGTAGGCTCCGTTGGGGCGAATGATGCGGAGGGGCAGATCCTCGCGCTGGGCGAGTTGTCCGATGGAATCTTCGAAGTTGACTTCGACCATGACGCGGGTGACGGTCTTGTCGCCGTTGTTGGTGATGTCTCCGTCGATGTAGGAGACGGTGGCTCCGATGAAGTTTTCGGCGGCGGACATCTTGAAGTTGGAGAGTTTGAGTTGGGAGATGTAGGGCGAGGGCGGCGTGACTTTTTTGGGCGGCTCGCGGAGAAGGATGGCGAGGAGGACAGCGCCTCCGAGGACGACCGCGACTGCAGCCATGATAATGATGCGACTCAGGTCGCGTTCTTCTGCGGCGGGAGATTTCTGGTCGAGGCTGTCCATGGTTCGAATTGTAGGCTTGGGGGAGAGCGGTTGTCGATTTGCCGGGAGGGTACGTTGGGCTTGATGGGCGACGGTGGCGGAGTAGGGATCGTTCGACTCGCCGTGACAAGAAAAGACGGATCAACCACCAAGGACACGAAGGTACACGAAGGAAGTTTCTTGAGCAGGGATTTGTCGACCCTCATTTCGTCAGCTGGCCTGACGGGCTAAGCGCCGGTGTGCTCATGAAAGTCGAAATCCCCACTTCTGGCAGCACCGGCCAGAAGTGGGGCACCCTCATTCTTCTTCACTCCCCGGTTTTTCTTCAGCACCTATGCGTCGCGCGCGGCCAGGAGCTTTTTGGCGTTTTCGTGGTAGACGCGCTGGAGGATTTCGTCGTTCAAGCCGAGGCCGTTCAGGGGCCAGTGGTAGGAGAACTGGTCGGTTTCGTAGAAGTGTTCGTCGGTGGATTCGAGGATGCGGAAGGTGATGTG
This sequence comes from Candidatus Sulfotelmatobacter sp., assembly GCA_035945695.1. Taxonomy (GTDB): domain Bacteria; phylum Acidobacteriota; class Terriglobia; order Terriglobales; family Acidobacteriaceae; genus Sulfotelmatobacter. The sequence goes on from DASYZZ010000012.1 coordinate 7,686, forward strand.
GTACATGGCGGCGTCGAATCCCATGTCGGTGCCGTAGACGAGACGATCCGAATATTTGCCGTAGAACTGCGAGGCGAAGCGCGGGATGGGCGCGGTCTCGGCGTAGCGGGCGGAGATGTCGGCGTGGAGATTCGGATGGCGGTCGAGGACTTCTCCTAGGTGCGTGAGATCGTAATCGAGATTGGCGAAGTGACAGGCGATGAAAGTCGTGTTGCGATGGCGGTCGACGGTGCGTTCGAGAATGTCGATCATGCCGGCAAGTTTGACGATGTTGGGCTTGTTGTCGAGACGCCATTCGTAGGCGTTCATGAGGCCGTCGTTGTGCTTGTCCATGGGCTGGTACATCCAGATGGGATCGGCGACGTGGAGGCTGACGGGCATGCGGAGTTCGGCGGCCTTTTCCCAGATGGCGTCGACGCGCGGGTCGTCGGGATGGATGCCGGGAGTGGTGGACTTTCCGGAGCGGAGTCCCTGACCTTTGTCGTGGATTTCTCCGATGCCTTTCGCACCGCTGTCGTGGCAGCGCTGGAGTTCTTTGACCGCAGTGGGGGCGGGATTGGCGCCTCCGCTGAAATCGAGGCCGCACCAGTGTTCGAAGCGGGGGTTCGAATATTTGCGCTGAATGTCGTCGAATTCCTTGCCGGTGGCCATGGCGAGGATGATGGTTTTCTCGATGTTGACAGCGTCCATGGTGTTGAGCCACTGAGTGATTTCGGCGTCGGTCTTGGCGTAGGGATGCGAGTGCATGTCGATGATGGGGAATTTTGCTTTGTCGATATGGGTGATAGGAACTTTGTGGAGGGAGACTGGACGGTAGTCTTTTAGGAGGAGCGTGTTGGGATTGGGGCCGGTGGGCGCGGCTTTCTTTTGCGTCTCGGCGAAAGTGGGTCGGGGAAGGGCCAGGGCTAGTCCGGCGGCGTTGGCGGATTTTAGGAATGCGCGGCGGTTCATGTGGGTCTCCGGTGAAAGGGCAGGATAGCTCTGGGGGCGTGGGCTGGCGCAATTATTTTTTAACCACGAAGGGCACAAAGTTACACGAAGGATTTTTGAGGCTCACTACAGAGGACGTAGAGGACACGGAGGAAATGCATGGGTCCTTCGCTTCGCTCAGGATGACAGAGCGTTTCCGAGTGACGGCGTAGCGTACGAGTGTAAGTCGTGCGCTTCCCGGTTGGGGTCCAATTCAGGGTCGTGATGGATCAGTGTCCCTTCATCTTTATTTCGAATTTATTTCGATGAAGTCAAAATCCCCACTTCTGGCAACACCGGCCAGAAGTGGGGCACCCGATTCGTCTATGGGCAACCAACTTTCTATTATTCGCCGCCTACTGTTAGGCCTTCCAGGCGGATCGTTGGGCTGGCTACGGAGCCGCGGAATTCGAGGTCGTTGGCTATTTCGGAGATGTTGAAGAAGATTTCTTTCAGATTGCCTGCGATTGTGATTTCTTCTACCGGGTAGGTTAGTTCTCCATTTTGGATCCAGAGGCCGGAGACGCCGCGGGAATAATCTCCGGTGACTAAATTCACGCCTTGTCCGAGGAATTCGGTTACGTAGAGGCCCTCTTTGATTCCGGCGATCAGGTCTTTGGGAGATTTCGATCCGGGTTGGAGGAAATAGTTTCCGGGGCCGATGCCGGGAGTTCCTGCTAGTCCTCTTGCGGCGTTGCCTGTTGTCTGCAGGCCTAGTTTTTTCGCGGTGTAGGTGTTCAGCAGATACGACTTCAGCACGCCGTTTTCGATTACTACTGTGCGGCGGGTGGGGATGCCTTCGCCGTCGAAGGGGCTGGTACCGAATCCGCCGGGGATGGTGCCGTCGTCGATGACATTGACGTTGTCTCCGGCAATTTTCTGGCCGAGCTTTCCGGCTAGGAAGCTGGCGCCGCGGTAGACGGAGTCTCCGTTGATGCCTTCGAAGATGTGTTCGAGGATAGAAGTGGAGACCATCGGATCGAAGACGATGGGAACTTTCGCGGTCCTGGCTTTGCGAGCGCCGAGTCGGCGGATGGTGCGCTCGGCGGCGATGCGTCCGACTTTTTCAGGGGCGTCGAGCTTTTTCAGCGTGCGGGCGACGGAGTACCAGTAGTCGCGCTGCATGGCTCCATTGTCGGTCTGGGCGATGGGGACGGCGGCGACGGAACAGTAGGAGCGGGAATATTCGCCGACGAATCCGTGAGAGTTGGCGAGGACTTTGTGTCCGGTAGCGGCGTCGAATGATCCGCCGTCGGAATTTTTGATGCGCGGGTCGTAATCGAGCGCGGCCTTTTCGGCGCGACGGGCGTAGTCGATGCGATCGGGGCCGGGGAGCGAGTAGACGTCTTCGTGGTAGAGATCGAGATTGCCGGAGAGTTGTCCGAGCTGGTCGGCGGAGGGGATTCCGCCGTAGGGATCTTCGGAAGTGATCTTGGCGAGTTCGAGCGCGGAGGAGAGCATGCGGTCGAGTCCGGCTTTGGAGAAGTCGGAGGAGTAGGTGGAGGCGGCGCGCTGTCCGAAGAAGACGCGGACGCCGATGGATTTGGAGCCGGATTCTTTGAGGGTTTCGACCTGGCCAAGGCGGACGAGGGTGGAGAATTCGTCGCCTTCGCGAACGACGCATTCGGCGGCGGTGGCGCCTGCTTTGGTGGCGCGGGCGACGATGTCCGTCGCGACTTCTTTCAGGTCAGTTTGTAGTTTCGGGTTTTCGAGTTCAGTGGGCATAAGAAATTCTTCACCGCAGAGTACGCAGAGGACGCGGAGGAAATACATAGGTCCTTCGCTTCGCTCAGGATGACATTCCTGTAAATGTACTGCACAGGTCTAGAGTGATTGCCGCGCTTCGCGCGGCGGACAGCCGATGGCGGCTGTAAACCAAACCTTAGTCAGGCCGTCCCGACATATTCTGCGCCGCGGTTAAAGCCGTGCCGCTCCCAAACCTTTTACTGCATGAAGGCGCCGGGATCTTTTCTGGCGGTGCCTCCTACTGTCAGGCGGTCGACTTTTAATGTCGGGATGCCTACGCCTACTGGGACGGCCTGGCCGTCTTTGCCGCAGGTGCCTACGCCTTCATCGAGCTTTAGGTCATTGCCTACCATGCTTACTCTTGTCAGGACGTCGGGGCCGTTGCCGATCAGCGTTGCGCCTTTGATGGGGGCGGTGATTTGTCCATCTTCGATCATGTAGGCTTCGCTGGCGGAGAAGACGAATTTGCCGTTGGTGATGTCGACCTGGCCTCCGCCGAAATTGACGGCGTAGACTCCGTGCTTGACCGAGCGGATGATGTCTTCCGGATTGTCTGTACCGGCAAGCATGTACGTATTTGTCATGCGCGGCATGGGGATGTGCTCGTAGCTCTCGCGGCGTCCGTTGCCGGTGTCGGCGATGCCCATCAGGCGGGAGGAGAGCTTATCGCTGAGATATCCCTTGAGAATTCCTTTTTCGATCAGAACGGTTTCTTGCGTAGGCTCGCCTTCGTCATCAACGTTGAGCGATCCACGACGCCAGGGCATAGTGCCGTTGTCGACGACAGTGCATTTTTCGCTGGCCACGCGCTTGCCGATGAGTCCGGCGAAGGCGGAAGTTTTCTTGCGATTGAAATCGGCTTCGAGTCCGTGGCCGACGGCTTCGTGAAGCAGGACGCCGGGCCATCCGGGACCGAGGACGACTTCCATGTCTCCGGCAGGAGCTTCGCGGGCATCGAGCTGAAGGAGCGCTTGGCGGGAGGCTTCTTTGGCGAAGAATTCAGGATTCTTGTCGCCGAAGAAAAAGTCGAGGGCGACGCGGCCTCCGCCACCGGAGCTGCCGCGGGCGGAGTTGTTTTCGGTCTTGGCGATGCAACTCACGTTCATGCGGGCGAGCGGCTGCGAGTCTTCTGCGAAAGTGCCGTCGGAGGCGACGACGAGAATGTTGCGGAGCTCGTCGGCGTAGCTGGCGCGGACTTCTTTAATGCGCGAATCGTAGGCGCGAGCGGCTTTGTCGGCGCGCATGACGAGTTCGACCTTGGCGCTGATTTCGGCATCAACGCTGGGAAGAGTGACCGGGTAGAGGCTGCGGGCCTGGGACTTCTGGAATCCGGCGACCGTGGATTTCGCGGGAGCGCTGGCGATGAGCGCGGCGGTGCGCGCGGCGTGGAGGATGCGATCGGAAGAGAGATCGTCGGTATAGGCGTATCCGGTGCGTTCGCCGGAGACGACGCGGACGCCGCATCCGGCGGAGATGCCCTGGCTCGCGGACTTCACCATGGACTCGTCGACCATCAGCGAGGTCGAGGAAAGATATTCGAAGTAGAGGTCGGCGTAGTCGCCTCCGGCGGAAAGGGCGGCGGCGAGGTAGCGCTCGAGGTCGGGTTCGGTGAGTCCGTAGTGTTCGAAGAAAAAACGGGATTTGTCGGTAAGTTTGTCCACTGTATTTAGATGCCGGGGAGCCGAGAGGGACTCGCGGCAGAGCCTTGCGTTCATTATGGCATAGGGGGTTGGGGGCGTTAGTACCAAGAGGGCATGGATAGTCCACGCGAGATCCCTCGCCCCGCTGGTGAAAGCGCGGGGCGTCGGGATGACGCAGGGCCGTGGTGGCTGCGAACTCGTTTCTTCACACATTATTTTTGTGGCTGGGGACAGCTTCCACATTGTTAGGAGAACGGGTCCCTCTCGTGCCCGATCTGTTCGGACGGAGGGGCGACGAAAGTGGGGAATTCGTTTGGCGCATTCGCTTCGCCTTCGGGCAGCGACGCGTAGCACCATTCGAAGGCGGAGAAATAGAGAAACAGGTTGTACCTGGCATCTATAGCATTCCAGCCATGTATGAAATGGCCTTGATTAGGAGCAGACGGAAGAATGGTTGAGAATACGGCGTAATACAGAAGAGCATAGTTCAGGTACTTCATCCATTCGGGGGCCTTGGTGGATTTGCGCGCCTTGCGAAGCCACATTGCGATCATGAAGATCGGAAACGCACAGTAGCCGGCCCACTGGGCAACGGTTAGGGGCACCAGTGTTTTGCCAGTGAATTCCTGGATCAATGAAGTCACTGAGAGGGCGAGTCCCAGAAGAGAAACAACCAGCAGAGCGGAAATGAGCAGCCGGTCCGGCCCGGATGTTCCAAAAGCGGGCGTGCCGGGCGAGTGCAACGGCGCAGTTTGCACAATGGGAGGCAGGTCGGCTTCACGGAGCCGCGAACGATCGGGAGCGGAGGGATCGTACCGAACAGGGACCTGTTGTTTGTCGAGAGCCGATGCCCAGGTATGGGCTTCGTCTGCGTCAGAAAATGTCTTTTCAAACGAGCCCACGAATGATTCGGAGCCGACGCGATAAGTGTAGTAACACTTGAACTTGCTGCGTTGGCTATCCGTGTCGACGCTGACGCGATCGATGCGTCCATAACTGATAGGCCAGGTTTCGGCACGCTGGTCGCGGCGAGCTTTCCAGAACCTTTGGAAGCCGGCTATGGCCGAGGCCGCCACCAGGCCCACCAAGTCGCCGTTCAATCGCCTGAAACCGGAAAAAGGCATCAAGACTGCGAAGTGTACTCTCCGAGAACCACTTTGGCGAGAAAGAAGGCAGTGAATGGTCACTCGGCGGGAGAGTCGTGGCGACTTCCCATTTTGGGTTTTCCAACATCTTTAATGTTCGTTCGTCACAGACACGCTCTTGTTTCCTGTGGACAATTTCTGGCATGAATGCGGAGATGCTTGGGCGGACGGTGCAGGAATTTCTTGCTGATGCGGCTGGGGCGGTTGTGCTGGAGGATGGGGCGGTCGTGTTTGATTTGAGCGAGGCGCGGTATTCGATTTCGGGCGAGTACAACAGATGCCTGCTGCATCTGTGGTCGACGGAGCGGAATACGGTGCGGCGCGTGCTCGATGCTGAGGTGAAGAACGGGACGCTGCGGCTGGCGGTGCAGAGGATGGGGCAGGCGCGTCCGACAAAGCTGGAGATTTGGCGGGAGCGGGACAGGAGGTCTCCGTCAGCGAAGCGGGCGGCACGGGTGGCGTATGAAAGCAAATTGCGGCGGGCGATCGAGAGGCACTTTCCGGGATTTGCGGTGGGGCGGCTGACGTCGGGGGTGGATCTGGAGAAATCGTTTGGTCCGATTTATGCGCGCGGGGTGATCGGGCACGGGCAGACGGCATTTGCGGTGCTCGGGGTGAATGCGTCGGAGACTCAGGCGTCGATTGATGCGGCGCTGACGTTTGGGATTTTGTGGATGGATGTATGCAGGGAAAGTTCTTTCACAAGGAGCCCACTCAAGCCAAAATCGGGCTTGAATGGGCCACCCTCGTTGCTGGTTGAGGGGCTGATTCTGTTTGTGCCGGATGGGTGCTCGGCTTTGGTGCGAGAGCGAATGGCGAATCTGAATCGGGCGGCGGCGAAGTGGCGGCTGTTTGAATTTGATGAGCGGCATGACGCGGTGGTCGAGGTGGATTGCTCGGATCGGGGGAATGTTGCGACTCGGCTGGTGCACGCGACGAATGAGACGGCGGCGCTGGAGAGATTCGCGGAGTCGATTGCGCGGATTCGGGCCGTGCTGCCGAATTGCGATGTGGCGGTGCTGTCTCCGGCGGAGGTGGCGTTTCGGTGGAGGGGGTTGGAGTTTGCTCGGGCTCGGGTGGGGGGACGGTTTGGTCCTGCTCTTTCGGTAAATGCTTTCACCAACCGGGACACGGAGGATCACGGGGGACGTCAAAATCAAAGTCAAAATCCCCACTTCTGGCAACACCGGCCAGAAGTGGGGCACCCGGGTTCTGCTTATTCCAGCGATCATCTCCATGATCCCAATCGTTCAAACCATACCAATCAATTTCGGTATGAGCAGGAGATTGTGTATGGGGTGGGGGCGGAGGAACGCGTTTTGGAGGAACGGAATTGGGCGGCATTTGCGGAGTTGCTGAGCCGGCTGAGGGAGGTGAGGCATCCGTATGGACCGCGGCAGGAGCGGTTGTTTCGGATGCATCCGGAGCGGTGGCTAGAGTCGCTGGTGATGACGGATGTGAGCGTGATCGATGAGCGGCTGGAGGCGGAGTCGGTGTATTCGCAGGTGCCGGCGTTTTCGGCGGCCGACCGGGCGATGATCGATGTGCTTACGCTGACGCGGGAGGGGCGGCTGGCGGTGGTGGAGTTGAAGGCGGATGAGGATATACATCTGCCGATGCAGGGATTGGATTATTGGGCGCGGGTAAGGTGGCATCATTCGCGAGGGGAGTTTTTGAAGTTTGGATATTTTGGCGGGAGGGAGATGGCGGGGGAAGATCCGCTGCTGTTTCTGGTGGCTCCGGCATTGAGGGTGCATCCGGCGACGGACGCGATTTTGAAGTATGTTTCGCCGGAGATTGAGTGGGCGTTCGTGGGGATTGACGAGAGGTGGAGGGAGGGAGTGCGCGTCGTGTTTCGCAAGCGGGCTCAGCACGGAGGCGCGGAGGCACGGACGGCTTGATGCCCGCATCGACGGACGTTTAAGGGCCGGTCTCTACTCCCAAGCGCCGAGGAGGCGGCGGACGTCTACCAGTTGCGCTATGTGGTAAGCGTTGTGGTCGGCTACCAACAGGGCTTCGCGGAGGATGGTCTGGCCTTCGCCCCAGGGGATTTTCGCGAACAGATCGGTCTTGGGATCTTTCACGAGATCGTGCATGGCTTTCGCGTCGCGTTTGATCTGTTCGATGCTATCGTTCCAGGCGTCGGCGGTGGGAGGCTCGGCGGTTTTCGGCCAGTATCCTTCGGGCCACTTCGGGGATTTGTGCTTCGGGTTGCGGCTGAATTCGAGGATGTCGGACTGCGCGATGCGGATGTGCTCGAGGAGCATCCACGGGGAGTGGGGGAAGTTGGGCGGCTTCTCTCCGCGGAATTTTGGCCGGAGATTTTTGACGGCGTCTTCGAATGTGGCGTGCGCGTTGCCGCCTTTGAGGAGATCGAGGAGATGCTGACGGAGGGCCTGGTGCGGACCTTTGTTTGCGGGCATGGGGTTCTTTCTGATTTCGACGGTTGATTAGATGGCGGGGAGGAAGCGAGGATGCGCGGGCTCGGGCAGCCCAGCCGGCTTTTGGTGAACCCTGATGTCCTTTGTTGGGAAAAGGCGCTAAAACAACGTGCTCTGTCTCCGCTGGGGGCGAATTCCGAAATGCTCGTAAGCCGACTGCGTGGCTACGCGCCCCCGCGGCGTCCGGTCCAGAAATCCAATCTGCATTAAGAAAGGTTCGTAGATCTCTTCAATGGCGTCCGGCTCTTCGGCCAGCACCGCCGCCAAAGTATTCAGCCCTACCGGACCGCCCTGATACTTTTCGATGATGGTCAAGAGCAGCCGCCGGTCGACCTCGTCGAATCCGTAGTGATCGACTTCCAGCATCTCCAGGGCCGCCTTTGCCGTTGGCTGATCGATCTTTCCGGCGCCCCGCACCTGCGCATAGTCGCGGACGCGCCGGAGGAGACGGTTCGCGATTCGCGGCGTGCCGCGTGAACGGCTCGCAATTTCCTTTGCCCCAGCATCATCGATCTCCACGCCCAAAATTTCTGCGGACCGCTCTACGATCACCTGCAGGTCCTCCGGCGTATAAAACTCCAGACGGAGCACGATGCCGAACCGCGCCCGTAGCGGAGCCGAGATCAGGCCGGCTCGCGTTGTTGCCCCCACGAACGTGAAGGGCTTGACCTCGAGCGTATGCGTGCGCGCCGACGGACCTTGTCCAATAATGATGTCGAGTTTGTAATCCTCGAGCGCGGAATAGAGCAGCTCTTCCAGCACCGGCTGCAGACGATGGATTTCGTCAACGAAAAGCACCTGCTTGTCCTGCAGATTGGTGATGATGGCCGTCAGGTCGCCCTTGATCTGCAGCAGCGGGGCGGCGGTCGGCTGAAAATGCACGCCCAGCTCGTTAGCGATAATGTTCGCGAGCGTCGTCTTGCCGAGCCCCGGAGGCCCGTACAACAGGACGTGATCCATGGCTTCGCCGCGCGACCGCGCCGCCTCGATCGCTACCGCCAGGTTCTCTTTGACTTTCTTCTGCCCGATGAACTCTGCCAGGCGTTGCGGGCGAAGCTTCAACTCAAAGGTCGAATCATCGCCGACGGGCGCGCCCGAAACCAGCCGCTCCCGGTTGTACTCCGGATCAGGATTTCTCGCCGTAGCCACTGCCCGGATAGTAGAACGAAATGCGAAAGCACGCAAGAAAATGGGATGCGAAACCTGAGGGGCACGAAAGAAAGTCGCGGGGGTTATGAGGTGGCCGGGTCAAATTACGCTTGGCTCGAAAATCCCCAGTTCCGGAAAAACCGGCCAGAAGTGGGGCACCCTTTTTCGCATTTCCTTTTCGAATTTTCCTTTTCATTTCGCGGCTCGTTTGGTTTGCCGAATTCACCAGTCAACAATCCCCCGAAACTAACCAAGGCGAGGCGTGCAAAGCGAAGAAACCTGCACGCACTTCTTGCTGCTGCTCGTGAACGAAAAAAAATGGCCGCCCCAGGGCGGCCATTTTTAATTGAACAGAGAAGCGCCGGACTCAATCCTTCCCGTTATCCAAATACGGTTTCGTCCGATGCACCTGCGATTTCACTCCCGGCACCGGCTTGTCATTCGCTGAGCTTACCTGTCCGCCTTCCGTGGCGGCGGCCGCAAGCCCCGACGAATTCGTATTCATCGCCTGCTCGAGCGTCGTACCCACGGGCGCCTTGGCGACTCCGAACACGCCGTGGACTCGTTGCGCAAGATACGATGCCGTCTGATAATCTCCGGCCATCTGCCCCGACGTTGTTGAAGGCAGCCAGTTGGGATTCATTCCTTTCGCCAGCGTCCGCGAAGTGCTCCAGGTCGTACCGCCGTTTGTGGAAGTGATGTATCCCTCGCTCAGGTTGCACGCGCTCCTGCAGCTTGAGTTAGGAAAGAAGTTGTAGGTCACCGCGATCCGTGCCGTGCTGCCCGATGTTCCCGGCTGGATGGCAAATCCGGGGGTGAAGTGATCGATCGTGCTGGTCACCGGATCGATCGGTACCCGCGTCACTGCGCTCCAAGTGGACCCATCCGTCGAAGTGCTGTAGACGAGGTCGTTCGCCGAGCAGCTCGTGCGGAATCGGCAGTCTGCCCACATCACGTACACTTTTCCCGACGCATCCATCTGCGCCGCCGGAAGTGGCAGGGCGCGCATGTTGCCGCCGACCGCATGTTCGCTGATTGTCGCCACCGTGACCGGAGCGGTCCACGTCGTGCCGCCATCGGTCGATTGAAACGCCAGAATGCTTGACAGGTATTGGTTCCCCAGCGGAACGATCACCGTCCCGTTCGGCTGAACGAGCGGAATGCCTCCTGTACCGAACGCGCCGTTCGTGGTGCCCTGCTTGGCGCTCCAAGTGTTGCCGCCGTCGGTCGACGTGCTCATCTGGATCTTGTCGCCGAGGCTGTAGTCGTCCCATTCCACGTAGCAATTCCCGTAATGCGGGCTGCTCGAGGTGTTGTCGCAGCCGATCCACGGCTTGTCGTAGAAACCGCCCGTCTCGACAATCGAAACCGTCGAGGGATTGTTCCATGTGATGCCGTCTTTCGAACTGCTTACCAAGACTGCCGCCCCATGCGCTCCGCCGGAGTTCGACAGCGCCAGCGTTTCCACCAGCCACGTCTTGTATTTGGAGTTGTAGACGACGGCGGTGTCGCTGGCGCGATCGTACGTTCCGCTGCCTTCAACGTTCGTGATACCGGGCAGATATCCCTGTGTCCAGGTCGTGCCACCGTTGGTCGAAGTTGAGAACCCGATATCGGAAGCGCCGCCGTCCGTGAAACGGCCTACCTGAAATGTGGAAACGATTGTCTTGCCCACTGCGTAGCTGGAGGGCTCGACTTCCGTCTCATGCTGGCTGGTTGTGTTGGTGAATGTATCGGTGCTGATCTGTGTGAGTGGAACCTGGGCAAGCGCCGTGGCCGCCATCAACATGAGCAGCCCGGGCAAGGCGAAAGAAAGTTTCGCAGCACGCATCCTGTTTGTCGTAACGCTGGGCAAGGCAGTCCTCCAGAATTGAGTTGCACAACGCGAACTAAACTGAAAAATCCGCAGCCGCCGGGTGAATTTGCAGATTAAAGATGTCCCCAATGCGACGGCTCGCTCCGGGATACGGCAGGAACAGGCGCCCAGAGCGGCGAATGGCCGTCAACTATAGCCCCGTAGTAAAGCCGGGTCAACGCGCAAGAACTTGCACACATGCTCGCTTAACGACGAAGAACGATTCGCGACTCGATGACGAATGACCGACGACTAATGATGGATGGCGACCGCTGAACAGTTATAACTAGGCACCCACCACTCATGTCCCAATAAGATGAAACTCATGCCGACAACAATCTTCTCCGAATCCGCTCTCATCGCCGACCAACTTCATCGCGCTTTCTACGGAAACGCCTGGCATGGTCCCGCGGTACTCGACCTTCTCGCCGACGTAAGCGCTGATACCGCCGCAGCGAGACCAATCGCAGATGTCCACAGCATCTGGGAACTGCTCCTGCACGTTGCCGTTTGGGACAACTCCGGGCTGGTGCGCCTCTCGGGCAAGAAATATCAGCCCACCGGGACTGACAACTTTCCGCTCGTCACGAAGCCAACTGAGGCGGCATGGCGCAAAGCCATCGCGCAGGCCAAACGCACGCATGACAGTCTCGAGAAAACTGTTGCAGCTCTTCCCGAATCTCGTCTCCGCGATCGCGTCCCCGGGAAGCGCTACAACTTTTCGCACATGCTGCATGGGATCGTGCAACACGAGCTTTATCACGCGGGACAGATTGCCATTCTGAAAAAAGCGGCACAGTAGCGGAGACTTTTTGCCCCGGCGCGAAAAGCGGCGCCGGTCAGGATACTGCAGGCTTCGCGGGCGGGAGATTCCTGTTTGCTCGCTGCTCGAGGCCACGCGCGGCCAACTGTTGATTTACAATTTCTCCGGCAACCGGCCACCGGGATTTCTTCTGCCTACTCCCATCTCCGTCGCCGTCGTCGGTGCAGGCGTCTTCGGACGCAATCACGCCCGCATCTACAAAGAACTCGAACAGCAAGGCGAGCCTGTCCGCCTTCTGGGCATCGTCGATCCCGACACCGCCCGCGCGGACGCCGTCGCCCGCGAATTCTCCTGCAAGGCTTTCGGATCCGTCCTGCAGATGCTTACCACGCACAGCGAGCTGCAAGCCGCGTCTGTCGCCGCTCCAACGATTCATCACGTGCACGTCGCGCGCGAACTCATGGAAGCCGGCGTCGACGTCCTGATCGAAAAGCCGCTTGCCACTTCTCTTCACGAAGCCGACGAACTCATCCACCTCGCCGCCAAGCACAAACGCATCGTGCAGGTCGGACATCTCGAGCGCTTCAATCCCGCCGTCCGCGCGACGCTCCCGATCCTCACGCACCCGATGTTTTTCGAAGTCCATCGCCTTAGTGTCTTCACGCCGCGATCGCTCGACGTCGATGTCGTCCTCGATCTCATGATTCACGATCTGGATATCGTGCTTGCTTTCGGCAAATCCGCGGTCAAAGAGGTTCGCGCCGTCGGCCTCCCGATCCTCTCGGGCAAAGTTGACATCGCCAACGTGCGCCTCGAACTCGAATCCGGATGCATCGCAAACTTCACCGCGAGCCGTGTCTCGACCGAGCGCGTCCGCAAGCTGCGCTTCTTTCAGCCGCGGCAGTACGTTTCGCTCGATTACGGCCGCCAGGAAGTGCTCGTCTTCACGGTCGGGGACGGATCGGCTTCGGCCATGCCGTCGGTCAATCCACAGATCGGCGTGTCGAAGCCTCCGGTTGCAGCCGAAGAGCCTCTGCATGCGGAACTGAAATCGTTCCTGCACGCCGTTCGGGAACGGTCGACCCCGGAGGTTCCGCTCGAAGATGGGCGACGGGCGCTGGCGCTCGCGCTGGAAATCGTCAGCGCCATCCGAGCGCACAATAAAAAGGTGGACTTGGCCGCCCTGGCGAACCGCTGAAGACCTTTCATCGAGAGCGAAGCGAGAAGACCTCCTGCGCGGTCGACGGGCTCTTTGTTTCAGAAGCCTACAAATATAGAGGGGGCGACCGAATCGGCTCGGCAGATCGGGTTACCAAAGTCCCATCCCTCCCGTCGGTTTCCATTCCCCTCCGAATCCAGCACCATATAGAAGATTAGAAATCTCTCTATCTCCCCCAGATTGAGAACTCTTGTGAAAAAACTGTCTCTTGCCATCACCCTGTTCACCGCTGCGTTCGCGTGCGCGCAGTCGCAACCCGCGGCGCCGTCCACGACCGTTTCCCGCACCACGAAGGCGATGCATTACCGCCTCCAGGGTGGACAGGCCAAGGTCACTTTCCAGGGCACGGACCTCTCGCAGCGCGCCACCGGCGAAGCCAAAGTCGAAGGCAAGAAGACCAACTTTCAAATCGACGCCAAGTTTCAAGGATTCGAAGACGCCACCAAGTTCGGGCTCGAATACCTGACCTACGTCCTCTGGGCCGTCTCGCCTGAAGGACGCCCGGTCAATCTCGGCGAACTCACGCTCGACAAAAACGGCAACGCCCACGTGAAGGCCTTCACCGAACTTCAGACCTTCGGCATGATCGTCACCGCCGAGCCCTACTTCGCCGTGTCGCAGCCCGGCAACATGGTCGTCGCCGAAAGCGTCGCCATTCAGGGAGCCGCCACGGAAAACATCGACGCCAAGTACGAACTCGTCACCCGCGGCACTTACTCCTCGACCAACGCTCACATTCAGGACGCCATCTTCGGCATCGATCGCAACACGCCGCTCGAACTTTTCGAAGCTCGCAATGCCGTCCGCATCGCGCACATCGCCGAAGCCGACAAGTACGCCGCCTCGATTCTCTCCAAGGCCGGACAGCAATTGCTCAACGCCGAAACTCTCTATCGCCAGAAATCCAAGAAAGAAGTCGTCGAAGCCGCCGCGAAAGAAGCCACCGAGACTTCGGAAGAAGCGCGCCTGATGGCCGTGAAGCAGAAGGCGGAAGTCGAAGCGCAAGCCGCAGCCGCCGCCCGTGAAGCGAAAGCTCGCGCCGATGCCGAAGCCGAAGCCAAGCGCCGCGCCGACGCTGAACTCGCCCGCCAGCAGGCGGAGCAGGCTCGTCAACAGGCCGAACAAGCCAAGGCCGAAGCAGAGAAAGCGAAGCAGGAAGCGGAAGCCGCCGCCGCAGAAGCTGCCCGTCAGAAAGAAGAAGCCGAAAAAGCGAAAGCCGAAGCTGTAGCGCAGCAGCAAGCTTTAGCCGCCGAAGCCGAAAAAGCGAAAGCCGCCGCGGCGCAATCCGAAAGCCTGCGCCAACAGGCTGATGCTCTCCGTCAGCAAGCCGAAAAAGAAAAGGCCGACCTGCGCGCGCGCCTCCTGCAGCAACTCAACACGATTCTCGCCACGCGCGACTCCGCCCGCGGACTCATCGCCAACATGTCTGACGTTCTGTTCCGCAGCGGCAGCTTTGAGCTGATGCCCGCCGCGCGCGAGCGTCTCGCCAAAGTTTCGGGGATCATCCTCGCCTACCCGAGCCTGCATCTCGCTGTCGAAGGACACACCGACAGCATCGGTAGCGACGATTACAACCAGAATCTTTCCGAGCAGCGCGCGAATTCCGTCCGCGACTATTTTGTCCAGCAGGGAATTCCCGCCGCCTCGGTTGAAGCCCACGGCTTCGGCAAGACGGAACCGATCGCCTCCAATGACACGTCAGAAGGACGAGCCCAAAACCGCCGCGTGGAGCTTGTGCTTTCGGGCGACGCCATCGGCAACTCGGCCGAAACCGCGGCGGATCCGTCCACGTCAGCCAGCAACAAATAGATTCCGGACGAGCGCGCGTGTGTGCTCAGGCGGAGACAGCTGGATCGTCTGCTGCCGTTGCCAGCGCGGACTTCGTACGTCAGCTCGGCTATTAGCGCCCGCTGTCTTCTCGACGGCTTTAACCGGTATGGCTTAAGGCCATACCCTATCCCCTCTCAGCCCTTCAGGTTCTCCGGTGGTGTCGTTCGTGTTGGGTCTTCGGTGACGTTTATTGAGGGCGGGGTGGTTGCTACCGTCAATCGCAGGTACCGGTGCGTCAGGTGCCAAGCGAGGATGGTATCAATGGCAAAACTTAGAATTCTTTATGGCGAAGGGGATGAAGAGGTTTTAGCGAGCCAAGCGGCAGCGATCGAAAAGGCAGGACACACGGTGCAGAAGGCCGTCGGCCGCAAGGGCGTGGATGAGGCGCTGAAGAAGAGTCCGTTTGATCTGGTCGTGCTGGGCGCGACGCTGTCACGGAATGACCGGCATCATCTGCCTTATATGGCGAAGAAGGTCAGCGAGCAGACGAAGATTCTGGTGCTGCATGCCGATGGTGCGCGGCATCCGTATGTCGACGGATGCATGGACACCGGGGCCGACACCCAGCATGTGCTGGCGAAGATCGACAGCATGAAGATTGCGACGGCGGCTCCTGCGGCTAAGGGGGCTGGGGCGGGACGGTAAAGCAGTACTCAGTTAGTTCTCAGTTGTCAGTTGTTGGTTCTCAGTTTGGGCGGCCCGGCGGCCGCCCTTTTTCTTTGGTCCGAGGGGGAATCTGGTTTGTTACTGCGTGGGACTGCGGGTGCGTTCCGCGGGGGAATCTTTGGATTTCTGATTGAGTTTCTTCAGGAAGTGGGATTACGGATCTTTTTGTTCTGGGGGAATCTTGTTTGTAACAAGTGGGGGATTTGGGAGGATTTTCGCTTCCTTTCGGCGTCAGAAAATCCCCACTTCTGGCAAAATCGGCCAGAAGTGGGGCACCCGTCGTTTATCGAGCTTCGGTTTATGGGAGTGTGCGCGGAGCTGGTTTGCCCTGGGAGCCTTTGTAGTCCTTTGGATAAACCACCAGGCAGCGGCGCATGCCTTCGCCCTGGCTTTCGGTGTGGAGGTCGGATTCGTCGCGCAGGGCGAGGTGAACGATGCGGCGCTCGCGCGAGGACATCGGGCTAAATTCGTAGGGCGCGCCGGTCTTGCGAACTTTTTCGGCGGCGACGGTGGCGGCCATGCGGAGTTCCTGGATGCGCTGAGCGCGATGTCCCTGACAATCGAAGGATACTTTCTCGTGCTCGCCGGAAGGGAGACGGAGCATTTCGAGGGCGAGGAGTTCGAGGGCGCGGAGAAGTTCTCCGCCGCGGTCGAGCAGCATGGGGGTATCGGGGCCGGAGAAGTCGACGAGGATCTCCGGCTTTTCCCAGTCGCGATTCTCGGGAACTGGAGGATCGACGACGATGCGGTATTTGAGGCGGAGTCCGCCGTGGGTGACGACGGCTTTTAGGAATTCGTTGATCTTGTTGGCGGCGGCGACTTTGTCGGGAATGGACATGAATTCAGGCCTCAGGGATTGGAGGGATGTTTTTCTTTCGCCGCTTCGCGGCTTTATTTATCTTTCTTGCGGGCGCGTTTGGCCATCATCTCGCGCATTTCGCGGCCTAGCTTGGTGCGATTGATGACGGCCTGTTGTCCAATCGAAATCAGGTTGCTCTCCATGTAATAGAGGTTCAGTCCAGCCTGCAAGCGGAAGAAGATGAAGCCCATGAAGAGCGGCATCATGATATTCATCATTCTCTGCTGGGCGGGATCCATGCCGGTCTGCGGGGTCATGCGCTGGGTGACGATCATGGTGACGACCATGAAGATCGGCAGCAGGTAAAGCGGATCGGCGGCCGAGAGATCCCGGATCCAGAGCCAATGCGCGTGGCGCAGATCGATAGCCACGTAAAGCATTTTGTAATACGCGTAAAGGAAGGGCAACTGGATCAACATCGGCAGGCAGCCGCCCACGGGGTTCACGCCTTCTTTCTTATAGAGCGCGCTGATCTCTTCGTTCATGGCAGCCTTGCGCGGATCGCGGAGGCTGTACTTCTTGTATTTCTCCTGGATGGACTTGATCTGCGGCTGGACGCGCTGCATCTTGAGCATCGACCTCATCTGCATGAAGCGGAGCGGCATCAGAGCGAGGGTGATGATCAAGGTCTGGAGAACGATGGCCCAACCCCAGTTGGCGACCATGTGGGCGTAGGTCCACTTGAGCCACACGAAGAGCGGCTTGGCTAGCAGTCCCCAGATGCCGTAGTCGACAAGTCCGGTGAGGTCGTTGTCGGCGCCGGTTAGGCCGGGCACTGCGATCGTCTGCAGGATGTCAGGTTCTTTTGGCCCGACAAAAACGCGCTCGGAGATGGGACCGTGAAGATTTCCGACGGCTGCGCCGAGGACCTCGACTTTGCTCTGTTCTTTATTGTTCTTGTTCTGAGGATCGCGGGGGACGGTCAAAGCGTTGCGGAAGGTGACCATCGAAGCGTTCGCGGGATCGTCGGGGATGAAGACAGCGGCGAAGTACTGATCATTCGGGCCGGCCCAGTGGAAGGGGCCGGGGATGGTGGCGCCTCCGCTGATCTTCTTAATGGCGAGGCGTTCGATGTTCTTGTTGAACTGATAGTCGATGGTGGAAGAGGCGTAGAAGGCGGGAGTGGTCTCGTCGCCGAATCCGGCGGGCCAGGATACGAGCGCGGGAGCGGGACTGCCGTGGAAGGTGACGGCGGCGTCGACCTTGACGATGTAGCTGTCATCGAAGGTGAACGTCTTGCGCACCGTCATGACATCGTCGGAGTACTCGAAGGTGAGCGAGGCCGGAGTTTTCAGAGTACCGGTGGCGGAGGGGACGTAGAGTTCGGAGTCGAGACGCCCGCGGAGGTCCTCGTCGTAGGTCCAGAGGGACATCGGATATCCGTACTGCTGGGCGGCGGCGGGATTGACGAGGTCGAGAGGACCGTTTTCGGAGTCGTTATCGTATTTCTTGAGGATCCACGACTTCACCTCAGCGCCGCGATTAGTGAACGTGATGCGGTAGAGATTGTTCTCGACGACGGTGTCGGTTTGCTGCGCGGCCTGCTTGTTGATGATAGGAGCGGGAGCTTCCTCTTTCGACTTCGCCGATTTTGACGTTTTCGATTTCGATGTTGTCGCGGGCGGAGCCGGAGGTTGCGTCTCTTTCGGCGCGGGAGTGGCGCTGGTTTGTTTCTGCTCCTGCGGCGGAGGCGGCGCGGGGAAATACTTTTTCTGAACCTGGACAAAGACGAGCATCAAGACGAACGTCACCACAAAAATGAGGATCAGGCGGCGTTCGTTGCCGGGTTCGTGTTGAGGATTCTGATAGTCGGCCAAAGTAATTTTGCTTTCTTAAGTGGCGCGGTGGCACGGGTTCGTTGATGGTTCGTCGTTGGTCGTTCGCGACTGCTTCACTACCGGATCGTATCCACCTTTGACGAAGGGGTGACAGCGCAGGAGTCTCCAGAGCGCGAGCAGGCCTCCGCGGATTACGCCGAAACGCTCGACTGCTTCCATGGCGTACTCCGAACAAGTCGGGACGTAGCGGCAGGCGGGCGGGAACATGGGAGAGATTCCCCATTTGTACGCACGCAGCAGCAGCACGGTTGCGCGTTGGAGCAGGTTCGGTTCCGCGGTTTCGGGTTGCGAGTTCCAGACGATCGACATCGTTATTCCAGGTTCAGGGTTGGAGCCGTGTTCGAACTCTTCTTTCGCCCTCGGGTGCTAAAGCCCGCATCTTTTCCAGGGCCTTAGCTGCACGGCTGAAGCCGTGCCCTGATACGAAACTTTATGAGACCTCTCCTACTTGCTCTCGCCTTCTCTGTTTGCCTTCTCTGGCTTCGGGGACAGCTTCTTCTGTATGACTACGAAAGCCTGGTTTACTTCGTTCAATACTCCCTCGAACGGGGCCGTCAACAAAATCTTCTTCGGGTTGATGACGACGTCGGCCTGCGGAGCGGAGGCCGGCATGGTCAGCCGGACGGCTTCGCGCAAGCGGCGCTTCATCCGATTGCGCTGGACGGCTCCGCCGAGGGCTCGTCCAACGGTGAATCCGACGCGAAGACCTGCTTTCGCGCCGGGTACTTCCTGCTGGCGCTGCAGGTAGAACACAGTCATCGACGGCGAAAAATGACGGCGTCCCTGTTTGTACACGCGCTCGAAGTCCGAGTGGCGCAAGAGGCGGGCGGTGCGGGGAAATCCCCGTTTCGCCGGACGTTGGTCCACACTCTTATTCGATTCTCCGGGCACACTGGAGGTCACAGAGCCTCTAAGTTTCTGGTGCCAAATGCGGCAGCGGCAGGCGAGGCGCCCGCGCCACACTTATTCGCGAAAACCTGGTTTCACAGAGACCCGCTTGCGCCCCTTGGCGCGGCGGCGGGATAAAACTTTCTGGCCGCCCTGGGTCTTCATGCGCGTGCGGAATCCGTGCTTCTTGGACCGCTTGCGCCGGTTGGGTTGGAATGTACGCTTAGGCATGAAAAGTTAGGTGCTCCTGAATCGATCGACGGTCTTGGGACAAACAAGAAGTATAAATCAGGGGAGCGTTTGGGACAAAATGGCTGGGCCAGAGCGCGCTTTTTTGCGATATCCCTAACTAAGCGCGAGAGTCGGGATCGGAGAGGGCGAACCGCATGTTTAGCTCTTCAGCTGATGAAATCAAAATCCCCACCCTCTCGCAAAAGGCGGGAGAAGGGTGGGGCAACCCGGCCTTAATTTATGAGAACGGTTTCCGCTAGCAGCTGCCGCTGAACTTCTGGCCGCAGATATTCGCATTGATGGAGCAGGTCGTCGGCGAAGTCACGGTCATCGTTGAATTCAAGGTGCAACTTCCGGAGGGATTGGGGCCGTACGAAATTCCGCCGGTTTCTGTCAGATTGATTGGGTACGCCAGACTGTCGGCCTGGATGTTGAACTGGGTTGTGACCGTGACATTCGGATCCCCGTTGATCACCAGATTCGAAACGGAGCAATTCGTGGGAAGAATCGTCACGGACGAGTTGTCGGAGCCGTTGCCGGAACCGTCGAGCGTGAAATCAAAATTGCCGGTCACGGAAATCGTGCCGCCACCGGGGCAACTGCCGCTGTAGTTCATTGGGATGCTGCAGTCTTGGCCGGTGTTTGTGATGGTGCAGCCGGAGGCTTGCGCTGCCGTGAATTCATTAACGGCCGCAGCGATGGTCGGATGCTCATTCGCGGACACCGGCATGCCGGAAGAAAAAGCTGAGAGCAGAGCCGAGCCGAGGGCGGAACTGAGTTCCTGAGAGACGGCCTGGGCCTGTGCTGGACTCAAGCTCTGGGCGGTATGCGAGCTTCCGCATCCGAAAGCCGAAATGAAGAGCGGAATTATGGAAGCGATTGCGAGGGATTTGGCTGGCCGGATCACAGGACCTCCATGGAAAATCAATCCACCGGCGAATTGCTGGGTCAGAAGAGCGCGTATACCTTAGCACACCCTGGTGTCGATGGTCAGTGTTTGCTGCCACAATCAAATCATTTTCAAGTCACGACGGAATTTTTCTAATCTTTGCGAGGATGATTCGTTTTTCTTGCACATTCTGTGCGGCAGTTATTAACGCGGTACTTGACACGGAGATGAATTCAGGAGATGAATGAGCATCGCGGAAAAATTCCAGCCGAGAAGATTTCCACAAAAGAAAAATTTTTGTGCTAGTATGCCGGACTGGTCCTGCTTTTTGACTTCGTCTTGAAATTTTGCAGCAGCGCAACAGAAAAAACAGGCGCATTCCGCAGTACAATTAACGGTTTCAGCTACTTCATAAAACGGCAGTATTAACAGGCGCTCTCCACCAGCCGCCGGGGCGCCGCGTTGGTGAAAAATCATATATGTCAGCTTCAGGAACAACACTTTCCCCGAATCCATGGGCGCGGATTCTCGATGCGCTGGAAAAAAAGATCAACCGACATTCGTACGACACGTGGCTGAAGCCGACGCGGTACAGCCACTCGAGCGGCGGAGTTCTATTCGTACGCGTACCCACTGTTGAATTTCGCCACGCCGGCGATAAATATGCGGACCTGATTCAGGAAGCGGTGGACGTGCTGGGGCTCGGCTTCAACGAAGTGAAGTTCGTGACGCCGGAGGATGATCCGGCGGCGACTCCGATGCGGCACGATGGCGGGCTGTCGGCTTCTTCGATCAGCGCGGGGCCTTCGCAATCGCGCTTCGATTGGGACGGCGCAGCGCAGTTGAATCCGCGATACACGTTTGACGCATTCGTCATCGGCAGCGGGAACCAGTTCGCGCATGCTGCGTGCCAGGCGGTGGCGGAGCGTCCATCGAAAGCGTACAACCCGCTGTTCCTGTATGGCGGCGTCGGAATGGGCAAGACGCACCTGATGCAGGCGATCGGGCACGAGATCAAGCGGCGGATGCCGCAGGCTGCGATCTGCTACGTGTCGAGCGAGAAGTTCACCAACGACATGATCAACTCGCTGCGCTACGACAAGATGACGAGCTTCCGCGACAAGTTCCGCGGAGTCGATGTGCTGCTGATCGACGACATCCAGTTCCTGGCGCAGAAGGAGCGGACGCAGGAAGAATTCTTCCACACGTTCAACGCGCTGCACGAATCGATGAAGCAGATCGTGATTGCCAGCGATCGCTCGCCGAAAGAATTGGCGGAGATCGAAGACCGACTGCGCAGCCGGTTTGAGTGGGGATTGATTGCGGACATTCAGCCGCCGGATCTGGAGACGAAGGTCGCAATCCTGCAGAAGAAAGCGGAGCAGGAAAAAGTCACACTGCCGACGGATGTGGCGTTATATGTTGCGTCGAATATCCGGTCGAACGTGCGCGAGTTGGAAGGAGCGCTGATCCGGCTGGTGGCGCATTCGTCGCTGATTGGGGCAGAGATCACGTTGCCGTATGCGCAGCAGGTGCTGAAGAACTTTATCGACTCGCAGGCGCGCAAGGTCACGATTGAATCGATCCAGAAGATGGTAGCCGAGCAATTCGGGCTGAGGCTGGTTGAGATCAAGGCGAAGAATAATTCGCGGGCGATTGTGTATCCGCGGCAGATCGCGATGTATCTTGCCAAGCAGTTGACGGAGGCGTCGCTGCCGGAAATCGGGCGACAGTTTGGCGGGAAGCATCACACGACGGTGCTGCATTCGGTCGAGAAGATTGAAGAGGTCCGCAAGAACGACAAAGATTTGAACAGGCTGATCAATAAACTGACCGAGCAATTAGGCGGATAAATCGCGGGGACACGAGCGTTTTCCACTCTGCAATACAGTCTTCCTTGTAGTCAGCTGTGAATCGGTTGTGGAAGTTGTGTAAGGCGAAGGTGAAATCGGAAACAGGGGCAAATTGTGCTAGGCGCTCCGCAGAGATTGGGACCGATTTCTAACATGAGGGGTGGGGCGGGAAGCTGGTGAGAAAAGAGAAGTTGCAAGAGTTTTCCACTTCTCCGCAGGGCCTACTGTTACTGCTGGTTTCATAGGTTTTGCATTTGATATAAGGTAGTACCAGAAGTAGCGGTTGGTTTGAGATGGATCATCTCAGGGTTAAAGCACGTCGGAGTTGAGGTTACAACGGCATGGCTCGAAGCCGCGCCCTTCCCAAACTAACCGGGCTCCGAGAAAGCTTGTCAGGCACGTCATTCGGGAGATGCACTTATGCCGGTGGAGGCCGCCGTTGCCGCGGGAACCATGGAGATCACGATCAGCAAGTTTGAATTGCTGCGTGAACTGACTGCCACGCAGGGAGTGGTCGAGCGCAAGACGACGATTCCTATCCTTTCCAATTATTTGTTCGAGGCCGCGGGAGACAGGTTGTCGCTGACGGCGACGGATCTGGATCTGAGCCTGCGGACTTCGTGCAATGCGAAAGTGAAGAAGGAAGGATCGTGCACGATTCCGGCGCGGAAGCTCTATGACTACGTGAAACTGCTGCCGGATGCCGATATCACGATCAAACTGCTGGAGAATCACTGGGTCAGCATCCGGTGCGGGCGGTCGAACACGAAAATGGTCGGCATGGCGAAGTCGAATTTTCCCAGCCTGCCGGCGTTTCCGACTGCTGGGACGGTGAAGATTTCGGCGCAGGTGTTGCGCGGGCTGATTGCGCGGACCGGGTTTGCGATTTCGAGTGAGGAATCGCGATACACGCTGAATGGCGCGTTGATGCTGCTGAAGCCGGAATCGATCACGATGGTAGCGACGGATGGGCATCGGCTGGCGCATTGCGAACGCGCGGGGGAGAAGTTTGATGGCATCTCGGGCGAGATGAAGACGCTGGTGCCGAAGAAGGCGATGGACGAGTTGAAGACGCTGCTCGATTCAACGGACGCGGAGACGATCGATTTCGCGAAAGATGAATCAACGCTGTTCTTCCGGATCGGATCGCGGCTGCTGACTTCACGCCAGCTTACAGGACAGTTCCCGAACTACGAGGCAGTGTTGCCGAAGGACAACAGCAAGATCGTTCCGCTGAATGCGGACGAGTTGAATGCGGCGATCCTGCGTGTGGCGCAGTTTGCCGATGAGCGTTCGCGGGCGGTCCGGCTGCGGCTGGAAAAAGGCGAAGTGAAGATTTCGGCATCATCGGCCGAAGCCGGCGAGTCGGAGGATTCACTGGAGGCGGCATACACGGGCGATGCGCTGACGATCGGATTTAATGCCGCGTACCTGGTCGAGTTTTTGAAAGCAGCCGGGAGTGCTGAGGTGCGGCTGGAGTTGAAGGATCCGCAGTCGGCTGGACAGCTGAGGCCGGCTGAGGGCGATGATTATAAGTATCGGTATATTGTGATGCCGATGAGAATCTGAGGAGGGGGCGTCCAGTCGGACGCGCATCGCGCCAAAAACACCACAGGCGTCCTTCGGGACGCCTTTCACGTTTTGACCTTAAGGTCGCCGACGGCTTGAACTCTGGTGACGTAAGGTTGATTGTGTAAAAAGCGAGAGGGTGTAAGTTGGCTTTGCCTGACCAGCGAAGCCGTTCCGAAAGGAGACCTACACCCATGGCGAAGATAATCCCGATCGAGGAGCATTTCCAACATTTTTTGGCGGAG
>DASYZZ010000013.1:0-20786 GCA_035945695.1 Candidatus Sulfotelmatobacter sp.
CCGGTCCATTTCGGCGCGCGCTTTTCGAGAAACGCGCGGATGCCCTCGTGAGCGTCGGCGGTCTTCATCAGATCGTCGAAATAAATCTTTTCGGCGCGAGCGAGGCCTTTGTCGAAATGCATGGAATCCCAAGCATACGAGGCCTTTTTTGCGACGCGTAGAGCCGCCGGACTCAAACGCTGCAATTGCGCCACAGCCGTCTGCACCGCAGAATCCAGAAGCTTCTCGTCTACGGCTCGCGTCACCAATCCGCTTTCAGCTGCTTCGCGGCCGGTTGTCGAGCTGCCGGTCAGAATCATCTCGGCCGCCCGCTTCTGGCCGACCAGGGCAGCCAGCGCCGTACAGGCAACTGGAGGAAAGCAGGCGAGGCGAATCTCGGGAAATCCCCATTCGGCTTCGACGGACGTGTAGGCGAGATCGCAAACCATCGCGAGTTCGGCTCCCCCGCCGAGGCAGAGTCCGTGAACCGATGCGATCGTGACCTTGGTTGACGCGACCAGCGCGCGAATCACGGCGTGGAACTTCGCCAGCATCTCCTCGACCCTGTCCGGAGTGTGTGCAGCAATATCCACGCCGGCGGAGAATGCCTTCCCGGCTCCCCTGAGAACGAACACAGTGACGTCGGCTCGTGCTTCGAGATCGGCGAGGGAGCGCGCCAGCTCTTCCATCATCGCGATGTCGATTACATTGAGCGGCGGGTTGCGCAGTTCAATATGTGCAACTGTGCCGTCAATCTCGCACGAGATTCGAGCAAGCTTGGCGTCTGTGAGAGCGGTAATCATGGTCAGAGATTAATCGCGGACTTTCTGACTTCCCCGATCGTAGATAGGGGATCCCGCGCTCCCGTCTTTTCTGCAATCCACTTCTTCTCGGTCCCGATGATCTCGAGCAACAATTTCTTATCAACCGCCGAAGGCATGTACTGCTTCAAATGATCTTCATAGGCGCGATCATCCAGCGGTTCGCCGGTCTGCGCGTGGAACTTCTGTCCAGCCCACTTTCCAATGGCGCGATTGAACTTGATATCGGGCGCATAGAGCTTGGGCTCGGCTGGCGTCAGATATCCGTTGAAGCGTTCAATCAATCCCGCCACTTCGTCGCGGTACAGATTGCGGTTGTAATCATTCAGGTCGTCGAGGTCCGGAGTCTTATCGTTCTTGGGCTCATCGTAACGGCCCTTCACGCCCCAAACATAAGCCCAGTGCGCCGATGACGAGTGATCAGTGCCGAACAAGTCGTAGGAGCTGGAAATCCACTTGTTCAGATATTTCTGGATCAGCCACGCCGGGATAATCTGAGCTTCCACAATGCGCCGCAGGCCGTCGTTGCCTGTGCCCATGTGAAAAGCCTCTTCGCGCAGCATGTACGACATGGAGCGGCCGAGCGGGGCAAAAGCGGAATATTTCAGCATTTGCAGCTGGAACTTTCCGTCGCGGTCCACGAAATCGGTGTAGGTGAAAAAATCCATCCAGTTATCGACATCGACGTTGAAGGCGCCCAGCAGGCGCTTATTCTCAAAGGCGCGCCGCTCGAGCATTTTCTGTGCTTCCACTTTGCCGGAATATCCGAAGTGATCCACCAGCAGTGCGCACATCTGCCAGCCGTGACGCATTTCTTCAATCATGACACGGGTAATGGCGCGGCGGTCCCAATCCGTGGGGGCATTGTCGAGCAGATTGCGTTGCTGCTCGACGCTGGCGAATTCGGTGTCGCCCTGGTAGACGATCATGTTCATGAGGGCGTCGCGCATTTGCTGCGTGGGAATCTGACGGAGATTTTCCCACTTGCGCTTGCCCTTATAGTGCCCAAACTCGATGTCTTCCGTATCGATGGCGCCGTAGAGCGTATCGAAATGGAAGGCCTCGATATCTTCCGTGTTGACGCCAATCTCTTTGCGCCAGTCGTTGAACAGGCCGATCCAATCGCTGAATGTTCCGATTTTTGCTACTTTACCGGGCATAACTCATTACTCCTCAGTTCGGCCACTCTCAAGGCGCAGGAGCTAAAGCCCCTTGTTGGTCGCTCCGTACGGCACGACTAAAGTCGTGCCCTCCCTATCCCATGTTCAACCAAACGGTCTTCAGTTCGGTGTAGTGCTCGATTGCGTGCGCACCTAGTTCACGGCCGAAGCCAGAACTTTTGTATCCGCCAAATGGCAGCGACGCGTCCATCAAGCCGTAGGTGTTGATCCAGACCGTACCCGCTTTCAGCCTGCGCGAAACGGTGTGAGCTTTCTTTACATCGCGCGTCCAGACTGCGGCGGCAAGGCCGTAGGGGTTGTTATTCGCTTGCTCGATCACTTCGTCAACGTCGTCAAAGGTCAGCACAGATAGAACGGGGCCAAAGATTTCTTCTCGCGCGATCTTCATATCGTTCTTGACGTCTCCGAAAATCGTCGGCTCGATGAAGAATCCTTTGTCGCCGTTCACCGCTACACGACTACCTCCAGCGACTAATTTTGCGCCGCTTTGCTTTCCCGCTTCAATGAAGCCTAAGACGGTCTGCATCTGTTCCTGGCTGACAATCGCTCCCAAACGCGTTTTCGGATCGAGAGGATCCGCCGGACGCATCTTCGACGCACGCGCGACGAGCTTTTCCGTAAATTCGTCTTTCAGCTTGCTTTCGAGAAAGAGCCGCGACCCGGCATTGCAGACTTCCCCTTTTCCGTAGAAGATGCCGTTGATCGCGCCCTTCACGGCGCCATCGATCTCGGCGTCGGAGAAGACAATGTTGGGAGACTTGCCGCCCAGTTCGAGCGTGACGCGCTTGAGAGTATCGGCAGCCCCGCGCATGATTTCCTTGCCGACCGCTGTCGATCCGGTGAAGGCGATCTTGTCGATCCCGGGATGCGCGACGATCGCTTTGCCGGTCTCAGGTCCGCCGGTCAGGATGTTCACCACTCCCCCGGGAAATCCTGCTTCGATGACAAGCTCGCCCAACTTCAGAGTCGTCAATGGCGTCTGCTCGGCCGGCTTGAGTACGATCGTGTTGCCGCAAGCGAGCGCGGGACCCACCTTCCACGACGCCAGTAGCAGAGGGAAGTTCCAGGGAACGATCAAGCCGACCACGCCCACCGGCTCACGCAGAGTGTAGGTAAACGCGGTCTCGAACGTATTTACAGTTTCACCGTGAATCTTGGTGGCCAGACCCGCGTAGTAGCGCAGGACGTCGAGCACCATGGGCATGTCGACGTAGCGCGACTCGAAGATGGGCTTGCCGTTGTCGAGGGTTTCGAGTTCGGCAAGCTCATCGATGTTGCGCTCGACCAGATCGGCAAGCTTCCAGATCAGGCGTCCGCGCTCGCTGGCCGAGAGCTTGCGCCAGGGACCGTTACGATCTTCAAACGCGCGGCGCGCGGCTTGCACAGCATGATCGACATCCGCCGATGAGGCTTCGGGAACCGGGGCCAGAACGTCGCCGCTTGCGGGATTGACGGTGTCGAAGTGCTTCGATCCATCGATCCATTCGCCGCCGATTAGCATCCGGCCCGGCTTTATATTTACTTTCTGAGCAGTCAGCATCGTTCACCTGAGCTTCGAATCCCGCGCTGTCGCGCGGCGGACGGCCGAGGGCGGCCGTCCCCACATGCGACGTCTTCACTTTGCTTTGAAGGCAGCCGGGCGCTTTTCCACGTACGCCGCCAGTCCTTCCTTCGCGTCTTCGCTCTGGAAGAGCAACTGCTGGTTCTCGCGCTCCACGGCGAGAGCCGATTCCATCGGAATCTCCCAGCCTGTCTGCACGGCACGCTTGATGCGGCCAACCGCCTTGGCAGCCTTGTTTGGCGGACAGAACTGGCGGGCGTACTCCATAACGTTGTCCATGAAGCTTTCGCGCTCGAACACGTCGTTCACGATACCGAGTTCTTGCGCCTCTTCGAATGAGAAGGTGTTGCCGGTGACCATCAACTCGATCGCCTTACTCTTGCCTACCAGGCGCGACAAACGCTGCGTCCCACCGGTGCCGGGAAGAACTCCCAGATTCACCTCGGGCAGGCCGATCTTGCCGGCGTCGCGGCGCGCAATGCGGATGTCAGCGGCCATGGCGATTTCCAGTCCACCGCCCACGCAGTGTCCGTTGATCGCCGCGATGACCAGCTTCGGCGTATGTTCGAGCCGCAGCAGCATCTCATTGGCGTGCAGGCAAAAGTAATACTTGAAGGTGGGATCCACGCTGGACAGCATCTTGATATTCGCGCCCGCGGAGAAGAACTTGTCACCCGCGCCGGTCAGCAGAATCACATAGACATCGTTGTCCATGCGCGCCTTCAAGATCGCGTCATCCAACTGGCGGTTCATCTCGTAGGTATAGGTGTTGGCGGGAGGATCGCACATCTCGATGACGGCGACGCCGCCATCGGTGCGGTAGTTGACGAGTTGCTTTGTGCTCTCTCCGGCTGTGGGCTGCACTGTCGTTGCCATTGCGTTTGCTCCTTCTTCGGATATTCGCCCTAATCAATCTCTGGGCTTAAACTTGTCGATGTCTAAACTCGGAACCAAAACCACGATCCCTTCGGTTCCTTCATTGTTTCCTGCCATTACCCTGACTGGCCATCACACCGCGCAGGAAAATATCTCCCATCTCGGACGCTATGGTCTCAGCATCGGCATCGACGCGCGGATTGTGCCAGGTATAGATCCAGTTCATCATCCCAAAGAGGCTGAGCACGGCGATACGCGGCGAGAAGTGCAGCCTGCGCTCCTGCTTCAGCGCGTCCAGCAGTCCAACACAAATGCGGTAATACGATCGCTTAATGGTTGCGACTTCGGAACCGAAGTCATTCTTCAGGACCTCATCTTCATGCGAGAGGACCTTCATGGCCGCCTGGTTGGCGAGAAAATATTCCAGGTGATTGAGGATGAAAATTCGGATGCGCTCCTCTGGGTCGTCGACTCCCTGCAGGCGCGTCTTGAGGCGCTCGACGATCGTGGTAAAGGTGTGTCTCTGAATCAGATACAGCAGCCGCTCTTTGGAGCCGAAGTAGTAGTACAAGCCGGCCAGCGACATGCCGCTCTCGCGCGAGAGGTCGCGCATGGAAGCGCCTTCATAGCCTTTCTTGCAGAAGACTTCGGTAGCGTGGGAAAGGATCTCGGCAAGACGCCGGTCGTAGCGCGTCTCCGGAAGAGCAGCGACGCGATGCTGACGCACACTTTTTCGTGTTGTCGTCGAGGCAGAAGCCATTGCATCCCCACAGCGAGCGGACTATTCGAACGTTCGTTCGGAATCCTATTAAGGCAAGTATACGCCGCGAGGGATTGCGCGGGCAAGTAGAGATCTCGCGCTATGGTTTGAGCTTTGCTGACTCAGTTACGAATATTCGCGAGGAGGGTTTCGATTTCGCTTTTGGTCTCGGCGGTGAGCGGCAGGAACGGCAACCGGGGCGGGCCGCCGTAATAGCCATTGAAATCCATGCCGTGCTTATATCCTGGAACACCGAGATCGCCAACCCTTTGCGCGGCTTTCGAAATACGCTCCTGCTTGAGGCGGGCCAGTTCGGCGTCGCCTTCTCTCCATGCGGCGTAAATTTCGTAGCAGGCCGTAGGCGCCGGACCGGCAAAGGCCAGAATCGCGCCCACCGCACCCGCATCCAGAGATGGGTGCAATTGCTGCGCTGCGCCCACCATTATTTGGAATCCCACTTCCTTCTGGCGCGTCTTCATTTTGCCCACGACTGTCACAGACGAGGAAGACGGCTTCGGGACTTTCTCTCCTGAAAGCGCTCCCACGGGAACCAATTCCCCGCCCTCGCTCGCGGTTGAATTAGCCGCTGCTATCATGCGAGGGGTGACCGCATCAAAGGTTTCGGTCACGGTTGCGCTGCGTTTGACGTGGCGCGTGCCCTCGACCATCTTGCGCACTTTTTCGAGGTTGCCGCTCGATTCTTTAATGCCAATCAGGTTGGGGTGCTCTGCCAGCTCGATCACAAGTTCGGCGGAAATATCGTAGCCAGTCGCCTGGGGAAAGTTGTAGATGATGACGGGAAGCGGCGAGCGATCTGCAACCGTCCGGTAGAACGCGAGCATGTTCGCCGGATGCATCTGTTTCTTGTAATAGTGCGGCGTGCGCACCATCGCCACGTCGTAGCCAAGTTCCGCGGCGTATTCGGTCAGACGTAACGTTTCCGCCGCCGATTCGATGCCGGTGCCCGCAATCAGAACTTTGTGTGGCGCCGCAACCGAGCGTGCTGATTTCAATACGTCGCGGCGCTCCTGGTCCGAGAGCATAATCGCTTCGCCCGTTGATCCCAGCACGACAATCCCGCCAATCGGCGTGCGCGAGTAGCGCTCGACGTTCGCTTCCAGCTTCTTGTAATAAACATTGCCGTCGGGATAGAACGGTGTCGTGATGGGAGGAAAAATGCCGTGAAGGAGCATCAAAGACCTCGGCTACCAGCTTACATGGCGGTTCTTTGGGCTGTCATCTGGGTGGAGGCACAGATATGCAGCTGCTCAGGGACTGCCAGCAGATCCATAGATCCTTCGCTTCGCTCAGGATGACAGGGTGGATCGGGTGTGCCGCTCCGCGTGCAACTGCTGCAACGCTTTTACATTCACTTCCCCGCGCTGTAGGGCGGCAATGCCTTCCGCAGCTGCGCGTGCCGCGGCTAACGTGGTAATCGTCGGGATGCGGGCCATTACCGCAGCGCGGCGGATCGCTTTCTCGTCGAACCACGGCTCCAGTCCGGTGGGCGTATTGACGATGAGCTGGATGCGCTGGCCCTTGATGAAGTCGACCACGTTCGGGCGTCCTTCTTTCACCTTGTAGACACGCTCCACATTCATCCCCGCGGATTCAATCACGTCGGCTGTGCCTGCCGTGGCCACCAGCTTGAAACCCATGTCGACAAACTTTCGCGCGACAGCAGCGACGTGCCGCTTATCGTGGTCAGTCACGCTGATGAAAATGGCACCCTGCGTGGGCAGCTTTTGGCCGGCCGCCAGCTGCGCCTTAGCGAAGGCTTCGCCGAAATTGTCAGCGACTCCCATGACTTCGCCCGTCGACTTCATCTCCGGGCCGAGCACGGTATCGACGCCGGGGAACTTACTCCACGGGAAGACCGGAGATTTCACGTAGTAGTGGCTTCCGGTATCGAGATCGGCACCGCGCTCGATGAAATCCGGCAGGAACTCGCGCAGTTTGCGGCCCGTCATCAAGCGCGCTGCAATTTTTGCCATCGGAATGCCGGTGGCTTTAGAAACATAAGGTACGGTGCGCGAGGCACGCGGATTCACTTCCAGCACGTACACCTTGCCGCCTTCGGAGTGGCCGTTTCCACGGGGAATGGCGAACTGGATGTTCATCAGCCCGATTACCTTAAGCGCCTTAGCGAGCTTGAACGTGTACTCGCGCATACGTTCAAGCAGGGGTTGCGGAATGTCGACTGCGGGCAGCACGCACGAAGAGTCTCCAGAATGAATGCCCGCCTCCTCGATGTGCTGCATAATCCCGCCGATGACGACGTCCTCGCCATCAGACAGCGCGTCCACATCCACTTCGATCGCGTCTTCGAGGAAGTGATCGATCAGCACCGGACGGTCGTGTGAATACTCGACCGCATCCTTCATATAGCGCACGATCGACTGCTCGTCGTAGGCGATGACCATGGCGCGTCCGCCGAGCACGTACGAAGGCCGCACCAGCACGGGATACCCGATGCGATTTGCGCCTTCGACAGCCTGTTCGATTGAGGTCGCCATTACACCCGGAGCCTGCGGAATTTGCAGGTCCTCGAGCAGCTTGTTGAATTGCTTGCGGTCTTCTGCGAGATCGATCGACTCCGGCGATGTGCCGATAATATTGACTCCGGCTTGTTTCAGGGGCAGGGCGAGATTGAGCGGCGTCTGCCCGCCAAACTGCACGATCACTCCGACGGGCGCGCCCTTCGAAGTCTCATGCTGGTAAATCGCCCAAACGTCTTCGAAGGTAAGCGGCTCGAAGTATAGGCGGTCGCTGGTGTCATAGTCGGTCGAGACGGTCTCGGGGTTGCAGTTGATCATGATCGTCTCGTAGCCGTCGTCGCGCAGCGCGAACGACGCGTGGCAGCAGCAGTAATCGAATTCAATTCCCTGCCCGATGCGATTCGGCCCGCTACCCAGAATGATGACTTTCTTTTTGTCGGTTGGCGCGGCCTCGTCTTCGTCTTCGTAAGTCGAGTAGAGATAGGGCGTGAAGCTTTCGAATTCGGCCGCGCAGGTGTCCACTCGCTTGTAGACCGGCATGATGCCGTGCTTCTTCCGCAAGTGGCGAACTTTGTCTTGCGTCTCGAGACGCCAGGCCTGCGCCAGGCGGCCGTCAGAGAGTCCCATGCGCTTCGATTCGCGCAATACCTCGGTTGGAATCGATTCCATGGGGTGCTTCTCGAGCTCAAGCTGCTGGTCGTTGATTTCCTTGAGTTGGTAGAGAAACCAAGGGTCCATCGAGGTCATTTTCGCGATCTGCTTGACCGTGTGTCCCTGGCGCAGTGCGTAGCGGACGTAGGCCAGGCGCTCGGGATGCGGCGTGACTAATCGCTGCGTCAGAATCTTCGGCTCGATTTTATCGGCGCCCACCTTTTTGCCCGTATCGAGCGAGCGGATACCCTTCATCAACGCTTCTTTGAAGGTGCGGCCGATGGCCATGACTTCCCCGACCGACTTCATCTGCGGACCTAGCGTGTCGTCGGCACCGGGAAATTTTTCGAACTGCCACTTCGGAATTTTTACGACTACGTAGTCGAGAGTGGGCTCGAAGCAGGCTGGAGTTTTGCGCGTGATGTCGTTCGGGATTTCGTCGAGGGTGTAGCCGACTGCAAGTTTCGCGGCAATTTTCGCGATCGGGAATCCTGTGGCTTTCGATGCCAGCGCGGAGGAGCGCGAGACGCGCGGATTCATCTCGATGACGACCATGCGCCCGGTCTCGGGATTCACGCCGAACTGGATGTTCGATCCTCCGGTATCGACGCCGATCTCGCGGATTACGTCGATCGAAGCATCGCGCATGGCTTGATATTCGCGGTCGGTAAGCGTCTGCGCTGGAGCAACCGTAATCGAGTCGCCCGTATGCACGCCCATGGGATCGAAGTTCTCGATCGAGCAGATGATGATGACGTTGTCTTTGGTGTCGCGCATCACCTCTAGCTCGAACTCTTTCCAGCCGAGGACGGACTCTTCGATGAGGCATTCGTGCACGGGAGACAGATCGAGCCCGCGGCTCAACACTTCGTTCAGCTCTTCGCGGTTGTAGGCGATGCCGCCGCCGGTGCCGCCAAGAGTAAACGACGGACGCACAATTACCGGGAAGCCGATTTTGCCGGCGAACTCCAGCCCGTCTTTTGTGTTGTTAACCAGGGCTGACTTGGGTACGTCGAGGCCGATGCGCTGCATTGCATCTTTGAAGAAAAGGCGGTCTTCGGCCTTTTTGATGGCAGCGACATTCGCGCCAATCAGGGTCGCATTGTATTTCTCGAGCACGCCGCCGTCGGAAAGTTCGATGGCGAGGTTCAGCGCGGTTTGTCCGCCGACGGTGGGCAGCACGGCAAAGCCTGCGCCCGGAGACATCTCGCGCTCGATGCGGATGATCTCTTCCAAATATTCGAGCGTCAGCGGTTCGATGTAGGTGCGGTCGGCCGACTCCGGATCGGTCATGATAGTGGCCGGGTTCGAATTCGCCAGCACTACTTCAAAGCCCTCAGACTTGAGCGCTTTGCAGGCCTGCGTGCCGGAGTAATCGAATTCGGCCGACTGCCCGATGACGATGGGCCCAGAGCCGAGGACGAGGATCTTTGAGATGTCAGTTCTCTTTGGCATTATTCAATTCTTGTTCTTGTCATCCCGACCAATCTTGTTCTTGTCATCCCGACCAAGTCCAGTCGGTTGGCGAAGCCGATCAACTGGCGCATGGAGGGACCTTGTGTTTCGCCTGGTGTTTCGCCTGGGATCTACCTGCGCTCCAAACCGAAACACAAGGTCCCTCGACTGCAAAGATCGCCCGCTTCGCGGACGATCTTCTCCGCTCGGGATGACACAATGCACATTCTGCCTCTCATCCTTTCCACTCCTCCATCATCTTGGTGAACTCTTTGAACAGATAATGCGAGTCATGCGGACCCGGCGCCGCCTCCGGGTGATACTGCACGCTGAACAGCGGCAGATTCCGGTGTCGCAGGCCTTCCAGCGTCTGATCGTTCAAGTCAACGTGCGTTAATTCCACTTCGCTGTCGGCTAGCGAGTCCGGATCGACCGCGAAGTTATGGTTGTGCGCCGTGATCTCGATCTTGCCGGTCCTTAACTGCTTCACTGGGTGATTCCCGCCGTGGTGGCCGAACTTGAGCTTGAATGTTTTGCCGCCCAGCGCAATTCCCGTGAGCTGATGGCCTAGACAGATTCCAAAAATCGGCTGCCGTCCCATTAGCCGCCGAATCGAATCGACCGCGTACGTGCACGGCTCAGGGTCACCCGGGCCATTCGACAAAAAGACTCCATCCGGCTTCAGCGCGAGCACATCTTCAGCCGGAGTCTGCGCCGGGACCACCGTAACTTTGCAGCCCTCGCCGCGCAGCTTGCGCAGAATATTCTGCTTGATGCCGAAGTCGTAAGCCACCACGTGAAATCGCGGGGGCTCATCTTTCACTCCGACCACGGCCACCGGCTCGTGCGAGCGCTCGCCCACTTCCCAAACGTAGGACCGCTTGGTGCTGACCTCCTTGGCCAAGTCTGTCCCGTCCATCTTCGGAATCGACCGCGCCTTGGCGATCAGCTTGTCGGTGTCGCTTTCCAGCGTCGAGATGACGCCGCGCTGCACGCCGTGGTCGCGAAGATGCCGCACCAGAGCGCGCGTGTCGATATCGGACAGCACCGGCACCTTGAACTGCTCCAGATATTCTTCAGCGACCTGCTGCGAGCGCCAATTTGAACTGACGCGCGAGAACTCGCGCACGATCAGGCCCTCGATCCACGGGCGCGTGGCTTCGTTGTCATCCTGATTGGTGCCGTAATTTCCGATTTCTGGATTCGTCAGAACGACGATTTGCCCGGAGTAGGAAGGATCGGTGAAGATTTCCTGGTATCCGGTGATGGAAGTATTAAAAACGACTTCGCCGTAGCATTCGCCTTTGGCGCCGTAGCCTTTGCCTCGGAAGACCCTACCGTCTTCCAGCGCAAGGATAGCTTGCATTCTCGCTCCGGGGAGTGGATTTTATGAATCTTATCAGGGAATACCGCAGTTAGAAAGAGAGGAACAGCCTTTCCGGCAAGAAAATCTGAGGAAAACGAGAAACGAGACATGAGGGGTGCCCGACTTCTCGCCGCGGTTGCGAGAAGTGGGAATGACTTGCTCGTCCATTACAGCAATCAATCCATGTCTCGCAAAAACGGCGAGACATGGGGCATCCCCTTCTCGGATCTCCTGGGAACTGCGGGTGGAACTGCATTAGAGGGAATCAGCGTACTCGCCCCAGCTTATCCATCGGCCAGTAACCAAATACAGCCTTGCCGTAGATGAAGCTTTGGTTAACCGATCCGAAATCGCGGCTGTCGTTGGACATCGACCGGTGATCGCCTAGCACGAAATAAGACTGCGCAGGCACGACTGTCTCAGGATACGAGCGCGAATCGGTGTACTCCAACGGGACGTAGGATTCATCTAAGGCTTGGCCGTTTACATACACCTGTCCGCCATCGATGCGAATCTTATCGCCCGCCATTCCAATGACCCGCTTTATATAACTTTTGGAAGGATCCCGTGGATAACGGAAGACGACAATATCCCCGCGCTCAATGGGTTCCAGACGATACACAAACTTATTCACGAAGATTCGTTCCTGGTCTTCGAGCGAAGGCATCATACTGGTGCCTTCAACCTTTACGGGCTGGTAAAGGAAGATGATGATGAAGGCCGAGATGGCGAGAGAAATAATCAGGTCGCGGAGCCAAACGCCGATGCCAGTACCCACCCGAATAGGCGCAGCCGTAACTGTAGAAGCCAGGTCCCGGGCTGGCGCAGTGGCGAACTCTGCCGCACCCGCATCTCGACTTGTTTCCGGCATGCTTGTCTATTGTATACAGAACCTCGCGGAAAAGAAGAAAGAAGAGAAAAGGGCGTGCGAACGGCGTGAGGATACGCTTTAGCGCTTTGTTCAGTTCGTCGCTGTGCGGTTAGAATAGGGTGCTGTTAAAGGAACCCTTATGGAACTTCGCTCGTTGAATCGCCGCACGCTTCACCGCAGCCTGACCTTAGCATTTCTTCTGCTGGTGACCCTCAGCGTATCGGCTCAGTGGACTTCGCCGCAGGAAGAAGGGGGAGTGCCGGCTTATAACGCCGCACCTCCGCCCAAAGGAACAAAGTTGCCGCCGATTCTGACCAAAGCTGACTTGTGGGGCGCGGACGCGCAGAATGCTTTTCAGACTCACGCGTACGAACTCGCGGCCAAGATTCCCAACGTGCTGCATCAGCAGCCGTGCTACTGCTACTGCGACCGCATGGGGCACAACAGCCTGCACAGCTGCTTTGAGAACACGCATGGCGCACAGTGCTCGACCTGCCTGAAGGAGCTCTATTACTCTTATCAGCAAAACAAGAAGGGCAAAACGGCGGCGCAAATCCGTGCCGGCATCATCAAGGGAGACTGGAAGCAGATTGATCTGCAGTCGGCCGCGACCATGAACTGAAGAAAGTACCGGGTCGCGAGTACCGAGTACCGAGCAAGTCCGCGGCGGTTCGCCTTCGATTTGGAGTCGGTACCAGTACGCCAACTGGACCTCTACCCTCACTTTGAGTGATACTTTACTGCTCGGATTTTAAGCAGTATCGCAAGGAGTTCCCCATTACCAAGAGCACAGGAAGAGTTTTGCACATGGCTCAGAAACCTAGCGCCAAGAAGAGTGCCACAGAAGATCCTCGTTATACGCAGGCTCTGCAGAGCTACGAAGCCGGGCTGCGCGCCATGCAAGAGCACAAGTTCGACAAGGCGAAGCCGAACTTCCAGAAGGTATTAGCCGGACCTAGCAAGGAACTGGCGGACCGGGCGACCGTGCATCTCAGCATCTGCAACCAGCATCTGGAGCGTTCCGCGGCGACGCAATTTAAAACGCCGGAAGAGCATTTTGATTACGCGGTGTCGCTGATGAATGTCGGCGATTACGTGACCGCCCGCGAGCATCTGGACAAGCTCCTCAAGCAAAATGCCAAGGCGGATTACGTCATCTATGGTCTGGCGGCCCTGGACTGCCTGACGGGTCACGTCGAGGATTCCCTTCGCCGCCTGGACGAAGCCCTGCGCTTGAACGCGCAGCTGCGCTTTCAAGCTCGCAATGACTCCGACTTCCAGAATCTGGCAGAAGATCCCCGCTTCACGGAATTGCTCTATCCCGATCCCGGAGCCGAACTCGACTCCGCCGACGGTACTGGGGAAGAAGATTCCTTCTAGCCTGCTGGGAACCCTTGGATCTGGAAATCCGGATGGAATCGAAAACGGCTGAGCTCGCGACCCTGCAGCAAACCGCGCTGGCGCGCGGCCTTCGTGTAGTTGCCATTGGCGGTGGAACCGGTCTTTCCACCCTGCTTAAAGGGCTCAAGCGCTACGTGCTGACTTCCTCCGAGGCACCCGCCTCCCCCGAGACAGCCGTGATTCGCGATCTCAGCGCAGTGGTCACGGTCAGCGACGATGGCGGCTCCAGCGGGCGCTTGCGCAAGGAACTGAACATGCTTCCGCCGGGCGACATCCGGAACTGTATTGTCGCTCTGAGTGAAGATGAAGCTCTGCTCTCGAAGCTCTTTCGGCACCGTTTCGAGAAAGGATCGGGCTTGGAAGGACACAGCTTCGGCAATCTTTTTCTCGCGGCCCTGACCTCTCTGACTTCAGATTTCTCAGAAGCGGTGCGGCTTTCGTCGGAAATCCTGCTTACCCGCGGCCACATCTATCCGGCAACCACCTCGAACATCGAACTGGAAGCGCTGATGGAAGATGGGACGCGTGTGCGTGGCGAAACCAAGATCACCGCCAGTAAGGGTCGGATCCGCGAGCTCTTTCTGGTTCCACCCGACGTTGGTCCCATGCCGCAAACACTCGAGGCCATTGCCAGCGCCGACCTCATCACCATCGGACCGGGATCGTTGTTCACCAGCCTGATCCCTAATCTGCTAGTGCGGGGCATTGCGCAGGCGATTATCGAATCTCCCGCCACCAAGGTATATATCTGCAACCTGATGACGCAGGCGAATGAGAGCCTGGGGCTCACGGCGGGCGATCATATTCAGGCGTTAAGCCGACACGCGCAAAAGCAGATATTCGACTATGCGCTCCTCAACCGCACTCCTGCATCGGACAAGATGAAGGCCAAATATGCGCTCGAAGGCGCCTGTCAGATTGTGAACGACCTCGACGCCATCGAAGCTCTCGGCGTGATTCCCGTTCTCGGCGATTATCTGGAAGAAGCTGCCGTGGCCCGTCATAACACCGCGCGCGTGGCACGGGATCTTATGCAGCTTGCCGCGGAGCGCCCCAGAGAAAATCGCGGCGCGTAAACGGATCCCACGTTTGTCGGCTTCAGTCGCTTCCTGTATCGTGATGATTCCGTTTAGAGGCCTGCCGACTTCCAAGCGAATTCCTATGCGCTCTTCCCTGTTGCTTGTTTCAGCTCTCTTGATTGCATCATGCCACTGCCTCGCCCAAACCGGCCCGGAGCAAGGCGGGCATGAGATTCAGATATGGGCGGGTGGCGGGCACTCCGTCAGCGGCGGCCGCGGCAATACGGGCGCGTTCAACGCCGGACTGCGCTATGGGTGGATCCTCACCGACTTGCATCTTCCGAGCTTTCTGCGAGGACGCTTCGAATATGCGGTGGACGCCGTTCCGGTCTTCCTGATCTTCCAACCCGCCAACACGGCGTACGGAGTAGGCTTCGATCCGCTCGGACTGAAGTGGAACTTCCAACGCCGCGGGCGGTTCTCGCCTTATCTCGAACTTGCTGGGGGCGCGGTGTTCACCGACCACAATGTTCCCACCGGAACAAACACGGTGAATTTCATGGACCAGGCCGCATTCGGGACGCACATCCTTGGCGCCAGGCGTAACGTCAGCCTCGAGCTGCGTTACATGCATATCTCGAACGCCGGGCTCGCGTCAGCGAATCCGGGGATCAATACGGTGCAGGTGAGGCTGGGAGTTGGGAGGTTTTTTCGGCCTAAATAAGGGTCTCGAACGATGCGACCCGATATAAACATCGTTGACTCATCGGCATGAGTCAACTAGACTCACAACATGGCTAAACGACTGCAAGTCATCTTGCAAGACCCGGAATATCGAGAGATTCAGCGCGCGGCGCGCTCCCGGCAAATGTCGATTGCCGAGTGGGTACGACAGGCGCTAGCGCACGCTCGCCGCCGAGAACCGCTGGGTGACGTGGAAAAAAAGCTAGCGGCCATTCGCGCCGCAGTGAAGCACGAGTTTCCCACAGGCGATATTGAGACGATGCTTGCGGAGATTGAGCAAGGTTACCTGACGGATCGGCGGTCGTGATCCTGGTCGACTCCAATATTCCGATGTACCTGGTGGGCGCACCCCATCCGCACAAGGTTGACGCGCAACGATGGGTCGAGAAGTTGCTGAGCGAGCGGCAGCGCCTGGTCACCGACGCGGAGGTACTGCAGGAGATATTGCATCGCTATGTAGCTCTCAACCGCCTCGACGCCATTCAACCAGCATTCGATTCGCTGCTAGGCGTTGTGGATGAAGTGCTGTCCATCGACCACGCCATCCTTGAGCGTGCCAAGAGGATCATCTTTGGTCACGTGCGCATCTCAGCACGCGATGCCATACACGTGGCCGTCATGGAGCAATACCGCATTGATCGGATCTTTACTTTCGATTCGGGATTCGACGGTTTCCCTGGGATTACACGCTTGCCGTAAGTTGCGGCAAGCGAGGACACCCATTATCCTCATCCGTTATGTCTACGCTCGTCGAATGTGTTCCGAATTTTTCTGAAGGCCGCGATAAAGCTAAAGTTGACGCCATCGTGGACGCCATGAAAATGCCTGGCGTCTACCTGCTCGATCGCGAAATGGATTCCGACCACAACCGCTGCGTGATCACACTGGTCGGCGAGCGCCAGGCCATTCAGGAGGCCGCCATCCGCGGCGTAGGCAAGGCCGCCGAACTGATTGACTTGAACACGCACACAGGAGCGCATCCCCGGATGGGCGCGGCTGACGTCGTCCCTTTCATTCCCATCGACGGCGTGACCATCGAAGACTGCGTGGCGATGGCGAATCATGTCGGCGAAGAGATCTGGAAGCGTTTTCAGATTCCGGTCTACCTCTACGAAGCTGCTGCCCGAAGTCCGGAGCGGCAGGGGTTGGAGAATATTCGCCGTGGGCAGTTCGAAGGCATTCGCGCTGAGATCGCGACCAATCCGGCGCGGCGTCCCGACTTCGGCGAGCCTCGCGTGCATCCGACCGCAGGCGCAACCGTGGTTGGCGCACGCAAGTTTCTGATCGCCTACAACGTGTTTCTCAACACTCCTGATGTTGATGTTGCGAAGAAGATCGCCAAAGCTGTGCGCTTTTCGAGTGGAGGCCTGCGCTTCGTCAAGGGTGCGGGATTTCTGGTGCGTGGGCTGGCGCAAGTTTCGATGAATCTCACTGACTTTGAGCAGACGCCGGTCCACCGCGTTTTCGAGGTCGTGAAACGTGAAGCGGCCCGTTATGGCGTGATACCGGTATCCAGTGAAATCGTGGGCTTGATACCGAAGAAGGCGCTGGAGCAGGCTGCGGAGTGGTTCCTGCAAGTGGAGAATTTCGACTCGTCCCTAATTCTGGAAAATCGGCTCGCTGCTGTCATGGGGGGGAAGACGGCCGTCGGCGGCTTGCGTGCCGGCGTAGAGCCCTTCGTCGAGCAATTAGCCGCTCCGACAGCCACTCCGGGAGGAGGCAGCGCCTCAGCGGCAGCCGCAGCGATGGCGGCGGGGCTGGCCGCAATGGTTGCTTCGATGTCGCGTGGCAAGAAAGCGTATCAGCAATACGAGACACAGCTCAGCGCCGCGATTGCCCAGCTGAACCCCCTCCGGGAAGAGTTGAAGGCAGCCATCGACGGCGATGCCGCCTCGTACGATTCCGTGATGAAGGCCTACAAATCTGCACGCAGCGGTGCTGAAGAAAAATCGGGCGAGGCAGTGATCGAAGCCGCGCTGAAGGACGCGACGGCCGTGCCCCTGAGTGTGGCGGAAAAAGCTCACCAGATTGCTCAAGTGACCAAGTCGCTCGAACCGATTACGAATCCCAACATGAAGTCCGATCTGACAACTGCGTTGGCCTTGGCTAAGGCAGCCATTACCGGCGCTCTGGCGAATGTCGAGATCAATCTGGCTTCTCTGAAAGATCAATCCTTTGCGGCAGATGTCCGCGAGCGCACTCGCCGTATCCGGCAGTGAGCGGCATTAACTGGTGAACCTCATCGGGGACTCTAACCAATCAACCGGTCGTGTCCTTTTGGTCCTGTGTCTCCGGCTGCAAGTAAAATAAGATGAAGCGATCTGTAAACGACAGGTCTTTAACATGCATCCAACTGAAGGGTGCGGGTTTCAACCGTCATAGACTTCGAGGCGTTATGAGACTTTTCAAGATATGTCTGGTTTCGCTGCTGCTGGTGAGCATGGCGTATGCCATGCCGCTGAATTCTTCCGCCCGGACTTGCGTTCCAGCCGACCTGCTGCAACTGATCTCGGTGGACTATCGCGCTCTAAAGGATTCATCGACCGCGATGCAACTGAAGCAGCAGCTCATGCCCGACAACATCAAACAGTTTGAGACGGCACTGAAAGGCATCGGACTCGATCCCGACAAAGACGTGGATACCCTCACCTTCGCCTCGTTTCGCACCGGCAAACAGGGAGTGAAGACCGTAGGCGTCGCCGCCGGTCCTTTCAACATGAAAGCCGTGCTGAAGAAAATGAAGCTGCAGAATTACAAGCCGAAGAAATACGGCAATTCCGATCTTTATCCCATGGATGGCGGCTTCATCATGAGTTTTCTGGATGACAGCACGCTACTGTTCGGCGACTCAACGTCGATTCGGGTTGCGCTCGACACCCGCGACGGCCAGGTTATGGGTCTGGATACAAACGGCAACATGGCCGACATGATGACCAGCGTCGATGCCGCC
This sequence comes from Candidatus Sulfotelmatobacter sp., assembly GCA_035945695.1. Taxonomy (GTDB): domain Bacteria; phylum Acidobacteriota; class Terriglobia; order Terriglobales; family Acidobacteriaceae; genus Sulfotelmatobacter. Next base: position 18,134 of record DASYZZ010000013.1, read on the forward strand.
CCGGTGTGGAGCATCCTCGATCAGCAAGGAACGCAAAATGCGGTCCACTCAGCCATGGGAGCCGCTTCACAGATTGCCGATTACGATTCGGTGAAGAAGCGCCTGCTGGGCTCGCACTACGCCATGGATTTTCGCAGCGGTGTCACTTTCGATATGACGGTGGTTACTTCCGATTCGACAACAGCGAACACCGTGGCTTCCTTGCTCAAAGGGTACATGCTCTACAAGAAGATGAGCGCTACCCCGGCCGAAAAGGTGGCCGTCGAGAATACGACGGTTGACTCGGACGGTGACAATGTTCAAGTGCACTTCAAGGCCAACGATTCACAGTTCCAGTCGATCATGCACTCGGACCTGTTTGCGGCCATGACACACTAATTCCCGATATCAACGGGAAAGGCCGGCTCAGCAGCCGAGCCGGCCTTTTTCTTTGACGCAACGCATTCCTTAGCACCCGAACTTATTTCTTCTGCTTCTTTTCCCGCGCCCAGCCTTCTTTCACCACCTGACGCCCGCGGCCAATCGCCAGAGAGTCGTCGGGCACGTCGTCGGTGATGCAGGAACCCGCTCCGATGTACGCGCCTTTCCCAATGCGCACCGGCGCCACCAGGGTGCTGTCGCTGCCGATGAAGGCTCCGTCGTCGATTACCGTTTTGTGCTTGTGCACACCGTCGTAGTTACAGGTGATGGTCCCTGCGCCAATATTGACCCCGGAGCCGATCTCAGCGTCCCCAAGATAGGTCAGATGATTCGCCTTCGAGCCAACGCCGAGTTTGATCTTTTTCGTTTCCACAAAATTGCCCACGTGCGCGCCCTCTCCAATCTCGCTACCGGGGCGCAGGTGCGAATAGGGCCCGATGATCGCCTTGGCGCCTATTTTGGCCTCGTCCATCACGGAGCCGGGGCGAACCATGACTCCATCACCGATCTCCGAATTGAGGATCACGCAATACGAGCGCACGCGACACCCGCTGCCGATTTTCGTTTTTCCCAAGAGTTGCACGTACGGTTCGATCACGGTGTCGGGTGCGATCGCCACATCAGCGTCGATGACGCACGTGGCAGGATAGAAAATCGTGACTCCCTCCGCCATCAACTGGCGGCACTTTGCCAGCCGGATCTGCTGATCGATATCCGCCAACTCCGCCCGCGTATTTCCGCCCAACACTTCACTCGGACTCGCCGTCTTCCATGCCACAACGGGCCGCCGCGCCTTTCCAAGCACTTGTGCCATATCGGTGAGGTAGTACTCGGCATGAGGATTGTCGGTAGAGAGCTGCCCGATATTGCCATAGAGATCCTTGACCGCGAAAACGTAAAAACCGGAATTGATCTCGCGGATCTTCTTCTGCGAAGCGCTGGCCGCCTTCTCTTCCACAATGGCCCGGACTTCCGCGCTGCCCGGCCGTTTTCGCAGCACGCGTCCGTAGCCGGTTGGGTTGTTGAGATCGGCGCTGAGCAGCGTCATGGCGGCACGCTGATTCAGGTGGAAATCTCGCAGGTTTTCAATGGTCTCGGACGTCATCATGGGAGCATCGCCGGAGAGCACAATGACGTGGTCGTATCCCGACAAGGCCTCGCGCGCTACCATCAGTGCATGTCCAGTCCCGTGCTGCTCAGCTTGCAGCACGAAGTTGACACCCGTGTGTTTCATGGCTTCGCGCACGCGATCCGCCGCGTGCCCCACGACCGCGAAGACATCTTGGGCCGGAACTACCCGGACAGCGGCACGAATCACGTGCTCGAGCAGTGGCTTACCACCGACTTCATGTAACACTTTAGGAAATTGGGATTTGAGCCGGGTGCCTTTGCCGGCGGCCATGATCGCCACAGCTATTCTCGGGACTGAAGCAGATTTTGATTCCAAGGCTCCAGAAGATTTGATACGGGAAGCCGAGCGGGAGCGATTGCCGTTGTTTTTCTTCATTCGACTTCAATATACCTTGCCGCGTCGACAATTCGCCAAACGGAAAGCTGGCCACTGACCGCAGTTCCACTGTAGGGTGAGACCTAGAGGCCCAGGCCGCCGTCGACCGCCAGAATTTGCCCGGTAATGAATTGAGGCGCAGTGGCAAAGAACAGGACCGCCGCTCCAATCTCTTCGTCCCGGCCGTTGCGCAACATCGGCGTCTGCTTCGCCATCTTTCGCATGAACGCTGCGGCGGAGCGCTCTCCTAAGTCGATCATCCCCGGAGCAACTGCGTTGACTGCAATCTCGGGTGCAAGCGCCTTGGCCATCACTTTCGTCAGCATGTGCAAGGCTGCCTTTGACGAGCAGTAATGAGCGTGCGTAGCCCAGGGTCTGAGTCCGCCTAACGATCCCATGTTGATAATCTTGGCCTCGAGTGAGCCGGAATTCTTGCCGCGGTTGCGCCGCAACCATTTCAGCGCCTCGCGGCTGACCAGGAAGGGGCCTCGCGTATTGGAGGCAAAAATCGCATCCCACTGCGCGACCGTCAGCTTCTCAAACTCAGCGGTCTCATAATTCGCCGCATTGTTCACCAGAATGTCGATTCGGCCTAACTCCCGGCCCGCCTCCTTCATCATCGCGCTCACACTAGCTTCATCGGTCACATCGCAATGCAAAGCGAATGCGCGGACGCCGCGCGCCGAGAGATCCACCACTGTCTCGCGCGCCGCCTGCGCCGAATCC
>DASYZZ010000014.1:0-80106 GCA_035945695.1 Candidatus Sulfotelmatobacter sp.
GAGATGGTGATGCCGGGCGACAACGTTTCGCTCGTGATTGAACTGATCACGCCGGTGGCGATGGAGAAGGGATTGCGCTTCGCGATTCGTGAAGGTGGCCACACGGTGGGAGCAGGCACGATCGCGGAGATTATCCAGTAAGGCGGCTTCTAGCTACTAGCTCCTGGCTACTAGCTAAGGCGGCAAGGCGGAACGCCGGATGAAATGGCCGGAGTTAGGGTGGTTGGTTGCGATCCTCGCGGTTTTTGTGCTGGTGGATTTACCGTGGGGAGCGCTCGTCGGTTGGGCGAAAGAGGAAATCAAGAAGCCCCCGAAAGACGTGATTTGATTTGCTAGAAGCTAGTAGCTAGAAGCTAGCAGCTAAAGTTAGGAGCTGTTTATGCCCCGAGAAATCGTGACATTACAATGCGGTGATTGCAAAGAGCGGAACTATTCGACAACGAAGAACCGCAAGACGACGACCGAGCGGCTGGAATTCAAAAAATTCTGCCGCCGTTGCCGTAAGCACACCGCTCATAAAGAAGTTAAGTAAATTTTGTAATTTGGTAATCGGGTAATTTGGTAATTGATAAAGACTCGCAGTGCGGCGGCTTTCAAATTACCAAATTCTAAAATTACAAAATTACCAAATGGTTCTAGGGGCGTAAGCTCAACGGTTAAACTGTCGGTCTCCAAAACCGAACTTGGGGGTTCGAATCCCTCCGCCCCTGCCAGAGTTTTTGGAGAAAGAAGCGGATTTTCGGGCCGGGAGCAGTAATGGCAGTCGAGACGAAGAAAATGGCAAATTCAATGGTTACCGCGGGAAGCAGCTTTGGAGAGCGGGTCAAGTCCTGGCCGGAACGGATCAAGACGTTCTATACCGACGTGCGCACGGAAATGCGCAAGGTCACCGCGCCGACGTGGAAAGAAGTGCGCGCGACGACCACCGTCGTCATTATTACGGTCGCAATCTTCGCGTTCTATTTTTGGGTGATCGATTTCTTCATCCAGAAGGGCGTGTCGGCCTTGTTTAACCTCTTCAGGGCTCATTAAAACAAGGCAGGGAAAGCCGGCCTGTGGACATGGGCTGGTCGAGACGAAATGTTTACTATGCAGGACGAAGAGAAAAAAGAATCTACAACTGGCGCCGACGCCGGACAAACAGCTTCCGCCGAGGGTGCAACCACGGCTACCGAAGCGCCGCGCAATCCGAACATGAAGTGGTACATCATTCACTCGTATTCGGGATTTGAGCGCAAGGTCAAAGAATCGCTCGAGTCGCGCGTCGCCGCGTTCGGATTGCAGGACAAGATCGGCAAGGTGCTGATTCCGACCGAATCGGTCACCGAGGTTCGCGGAGGCAAGAAATACACCTCCGAGCGCATGTTCTATCCCGGATACGTTCTGGTCGAGATGGATATGGACGACCACGTCTGGCACGTCGTGAAATCGACACCGCGCGTCACGGGATTTGTCGGCACTGGCCAGCAGCCGACGCCGCTCTCGGAAGAAGAAGTTCAGCACATCGTCTACAAAGTCGCGGACAGCCGCGAGAAGCCCAAGCTCAAGGTTAAGTTCGAGAAGGGCGAGACGGTGCGGATCGGCGAAGGCCCGTTTGCCAGCTTTACCGGCGTGGTCGACGACGTAAACGAAGATCGCGAAACGCTGAAAGTCATGGTCACGATTTTCGGCCGCTCGACGCCGGTGGAGTTGGAATTCAATCAGGTGGAGAAGGTGGCGTAGCGTCTTGAAGGCGGACCTAATGGAAACGTTCAGCGTGAAGCTGCGAGTTTGGAATCCGGCTCAGCCGCAAGAGATCGCGGAATTCGATATCCCAGTGGATGCGCATTCGACATTTAGCTGGATTTCGCGCGAGAGGCTTGAGCGGCTGGGGATCAATCCCTGCCGGAAGATGGGTTTTCACCTGAAGCGAGGCTTTGTTGTTGAGGAAGATATCGCTGCTGTCTATCTGGAGATCGATGGCAGAACCATCGGCGATGTGGTGGTGATGGCAGAGGCCGGAGAGCCGGAATTGATTGGCGCGCACACTCTCAATGGGCTTGGAATGGTTGCAGACTTGGTACAAAAGAGACTCGTTCCGGCCGAGATGTGGGCGCTGTCTTCGCTTGGTTTCGGCTTGCCAGAAACCGGGGCAAAGAACTCAGAAGTCTTGGCTAGAAGCTAAGAGCTAGGAACTAGGAGCTAACGAAGTGGCAAAAAAAGTTACAGGTTACGTGAAGCTGCAGATCGCCGCCGGCAAGGCGACTCCGGCGCCCCCGGTGGGCCCGGCGCTCGGCCAGGCGCAGATCAACATCATGGAGTTCTGTAAGCAGTTCAACGCCCGGACCAGCCAGAAGGAAATGGAAGGGCTCATCATCCCGGTCGTCGTTTCCGTGTATAACGACCGTTCCTTCACCTTCATCACCAAAACGCCTCCGGCGTCGATTCTGCTGAAGCGGGCGGCGGGCATCGCCAAGGGATCCGGCACGCCGAACAAGGACAAAGTCGGCAAGGTCACGGCTAAGCAGGTCGAAGATATTGCCAAGCAGAAGATGCCCGATCTGAATGCCGCATCGGTCGAGACCGCGATCAAGAGCGTGCGCGGGACGGCGCGTTCGATGGGAATCGAAGTGATTGGGTGATTGAGCGATTTCGCGATTGAGTGATTGAGTTCAAATCACCCAATCACCAAATCGTACAATGGCTCAATTTTTTCAAAAAACACCACGGGTGATCGAATCAGCGTTCATCGGTGGAAGACAAGGAAAAAGTCGAAATGAACAAGAAAGAAGGAAAGAACATCGCCAAGGCGCACGCTGCCGTTGAGAAGCGCCCCTATGTTCTGCAGGATGCGGTTCCGCTCCTGCAGAAAGTGAAATTCGCCAAGTTCGACGAGACCGTCGAAGTTACGCTGCGGCTCGGCGTCGATCCCAAGCATGCCGACCAGATGGTTCGCGGAACAGTCGTTCTGCCGCATGGTCTGGGCAAGTCGAAGAAGGTTCTGGTCATCGCGACGGGCGACAAAATTAAAGAAGCAGAAGCGGCCGGAGCCGATTTTGCCGGCGGCGAAGAGATGGTCGAGAAGATCACGAAAGAGAACTGGACCGACTTCGATGCGCTGATCGCCACTCCCGACGTGATGAAGTCCGTCGGACGTCTCGGCAAAGTTCTCGGCCCGAAAGGCCTGATGCCCAACCCGAAGACTGGGACCGTCACTTTCGACGTAGGCAAAGCCGTGCAGGAAGTGAAGGCCGGGAAGGTGGAGTTCCGCACCGACAAGACCGCGCTCGTGCATTGCCCGGTCGGGAAGATTTCGTTCACGCCCGACAAGCTGATCGAGAATGCCACGGTACTGATCACCAGCGTAATTAAAGCCAAGCCGTCGGTGGCGAAGGGCAAGTACATCAAGGGCTGCTATCTGAGCTCGACCATGGGCCCCGGAATCGCGCTGGATACGGCTCCCATCGAGGCTGCGGCAAAGGCATAAGAGTTTATGTGGGGACAGCCGTCATCGGCTGTCCGCGTCGCCAAGCGACGCTTGCGTGGTTATCACTGACAAGATTCGAGGATTAATCCAATGGCGGTTAGCAAAGCGAAAAAAGTTGAGCAGGTCGAGAAGCTGAGCAAGGACCTGAAAGATGTTTCGAACGTTGTCGTGGCGACTTATACGAAGTTGACTGTCGCCCAGGATTACGAACTGCGCAAGGCGCTGCGCGGCGCGGGCGCGAAATATCAGGTCGTCAAGAACACGCTGGCCGAGAAGGCGGCGAAGGGCACCAAGGTTGAAGGAGCGCTGAAGGATCTCGCCGGCGTCACCTCGATCGCCTATACGACGGGCGATCCGGTGGCGATGGCCAAAGCTCTCACGAAGTACGCCAAGGACACGCCGGAATTCACCTTCAAGGTTGGTGTCGTTGAAGGCAAGGTCATCAACATTAAGGAAATCGAAGCACTAGCTTCGATGCCTTCGAAAGAAGAGTTGATGTCGAAGCTGCTGTTCCTGATCAATGCTCCGGCTCAACGTCTGGCGACCGTGATGAACCAGGTCGGTCGGAATCTGGCGGTCGTGGTCGATCAGGGCGTGCAGCAGAAGAAATTCAAGGAAGCCTAGTGCTTCGATTGAGTCATTGAGTGATCGAGCCATTGAGCGATTGAAATTCCGATTCGCAATCGCACAATCGCAAAATCACTTAATCACGCAATTCTCAATGGGTTTGGTCGTTTGCATTCGAGGGGTTGCGCGGTCCTTTCCGAGCGTTGTCTGGCGGGAGGAAGTCGGGCCTTGTCGCACTGGAAACCTGGATTGCAGATGGCGAAAGAACAAAAGAACGAAGACTAATTAACGGAGAAACAAAATGGCGGATTTAGCACAATTGGAAGAGTCAATCGTAGGCTTGTCGCTTCTGGAAGCGGCGGAGCTGGTGAAGAAGCTGGAATCGCGTCTGGGCGTGTCGGCGGCAGCAGCAGCTCCCGTGATGGTTGCGGGTGGCGGCGGTGGGGCGGCGGCAGCGGCTCCGGCCGAGGAAAAGACCGAGTTCACCGTCGTCCTGAAGGAAGTCGGTGCCAACAAGATCAACGTGATCAAGGCCGTCCGCGAAGTCACCAGCCTGGGCTTGAAGGAAGCCAAGGAACTGGTCGATGGAGCGCCGAAGAACGTGAAGGAAGGCGTCTCCAAGGAAGAAGCCGAGACTATCAAGAAGAAGTTCACAGAAGCTGGTGCGACCGTAGAAGTGAAGTAGCCGATTTGTGGGGGCGGACCGACGCTGGCCGCCCAGTGAACTATAGTGAGCGGCGTTTTGGCCCACTGGAGTTTGCCGACGGGTTTGTCTGCTCCACAATAGGCAACGAATTGCACCAAAAGCAGTGCAAAATCGATTATCTTGGATGTCCCACTTGTGAAGCCAAGGCCGGGGTGTTAGCATCTATATAACATCGCGGCCCTAGGCCTCACTCATAGCGAGCGAGGCTCGCGAGGTAAGTTTGGGCAGGCTGCTCCGCGGGCAGGCGGGGCGGAAACAGGCCGAAGAACTGGCGCGAAAGAGTTCAAATCAGAAATGGCAAAACGCCTTGGTTGGCGTCAGCGGGAACCACTGTCCCCGCCGACGCCTGATCGTCTTTTGGGTTCTAAGTTGTTCCGGCTCTGCAAGTAAGTAGTTCCCGCGGCGCCGTTTTTCGCCAAAACGCGCGCCACACATTCCGCGGTTTAAGCGCGGCCATTCGGTCGCGCGTGACATTGGGAGTTTCTTGACGATGAAAAATGCCTTCCGTAAACGCTTTGATTTTTCCAAAATACCGGCCACCATTCAGATCCCGAATCTGATCGAGGTGCAGAAGCGTTCGTACGACCGCTTTCTGCAGATGGACAAGCTTCCCAGCGAGCGCGAAGACGGCGGCTTGCAGGCGGTGTTTCAGTCCGTCTTCCCGATCACTGATTTCCGCAACGTATCACAACTTGAGTTTGTGGATTACGCGATTGGTAATTGGGAGTGCAAGTGCGGACATCTCAAAGGTCTGCATCACCTCCGCACCACGTGTAAGAACTGCGGCAACACGGTGATCACCGATCCGTTCCACCCCGGCGATGTGCTGTGCTCGAAGTGCGGCACGTACAACGCCAACACCCCCGATTTCTGCAACAAGTGCGGCGACCCGGTCGGATTGCAATTGAAGTATGACGTGGCCGAGTGCGAAGAGCGCGGCATGACTTATTCCGCTCCGCTCAAGGTCACGATGCGCCTGACCATCTTCGACAAGGACGCAGAGACCGGTAACCGCTCGATTCGAGACATCAAAGAGCAGGAAGTTTTCTTCGGCGACGTTCCGCTGATGACCCAGAACGGCACGTTCATCATCAACGGCACCGAGCGCGTGATTGTCAGCCAGTTGCACCGTTCGCCCGGCGTCTTCTTCGAGACCGCGAACAACCGTACCTACTTCCTAGGGAAGATCATTCCCTACCGCGGTTCGTGGGTCGAGTTCGAATACGACCAGAAGAACGTGCTGTATGTCCGCATCGACCGCAAGCGCAAGTTCCTGGGCACGATCTTCCTTCGCGCTCTCGGCCTGCGTTCCGGCGAAGACATTCTCCGCACGTTCTACACGGTCGATCGCCTCGCGGTTCGAGACAAGAAGCTGTACTGGACGCTCGATCCGACCAGCGAAAAGCCGACGAACCTGCTCGGCATGAAGCTGGCCCGCAGCATCAAGAATAAGTCCGGCGATGAGGTTGCGCACTCCGGCCGCAAGATCAACGCCCAGGTCTTGAAAGACATTCAGAAGGCGAAGATCACCGAGATCGAAGTCGACATCACCGATCTCGAAGGCGCATGGACGGCGGGCGACATCGTCGACACCACGACCGGCGAAGTGATGCTCGAAGCCAACTCCGAGCTGACTGCCGACAAGCTGTCGAAGATTCTCGACTCGGGCGTCGTTGAAATGTCGCTGTTCTTCCCCGAGCGCGACGATGTGGGAACCGTCATCAGCCAGACGCTGAAGCGCGATGCGATCAAGACTCCGCAGGAGGCCCTGATCGAGATCTACCGCAAGCTGCGTCCCGGTGATCCGCCGACGCTTGACACAGCCACGGCTCTCTTCCACGGCATGTTCTTCGATCCGCGGAAATATGACTTCTCGCGTGTAGGCCGCCTGAAGTTCAACATCAAGCTGTTCGAGAACCAGGAAGCGACCTCGCTCGACAAGCGCACGCTCGATCCCGAGGATTTCTACGCAACGATTTCCTACCTGCTCAAGCTGCGCAAGAACCTCGGCGCGGTCGATGACATCGATCACCTCGGCAACCGCCGCGTGCGCGCGGTCGGCGAGTTGATGGAGAACCAGTTCCGCATCGGCCTGGTCCGCATGGAGCGGGCGATCAAGGAAAAAATGTCGGTGTACCAGGAAATGTCGACGGCCATGCCGCACGATCTGGTCAACGCCAAGCCTGTGATGGCTGCGATCCGCGAATTCTTCGGATCGTCGCAGCTCTCGCAGTTCATGGATCAGACCAACCCGCTCTCCGAGATCACGCACAAGCGGCGTCTCTCGGCCCTTGGGCCGGGCGGTTTGTCGCGTGAGCGCGCCGGATTCGAAGTCCGCGACGTTCACCCCACGCACTACGGACGTATCTGCCCGATTGAAACGCCGGAAGGTCCGAACATTGGCCTAATCTCGTCATTGAGCTGCTATGCGCGGATCAACGACTACGGATTCATCGAGTCGCCCTATCGCAAGATCAAGGGCGGACGCGTTATCGATTACGTCACCATCGTGAACGTCGGCGATAGCGATTTCAAAGTCGGCGATCACATCGAGAAGCACGAGATCGAGAAAATCAATGCCGAGCTGAAAGAGAAGCGGAAGAAGCCGGCAGCGATCGAGCCGTTCTCGTTCTATCTCTCAGCGTGGGAAGAAGACCGTCACACGATCGCGCAGGCCAACGTGGAGCTCGACGACAAGGGACGCATCGCCGCGGACCTCGTTAACGCGCGCAAGGCCGGCAACTTTGTGCTCGTGAATCGCGACGAAGTCGACTATGTCGACGTCAGCCCGAAGCAGCTGGTTTCGGTCGCGGCCTCGCTGGTTCCATTCCTCGAGCACGACGACGCAAACCGCGCGCTGATGGGCGCGAACATGCAACGCCAATCCGTGCCGCTGCTCCGCGCGCAGGCCCCGATCGTCGGCACCGGAATGGAAGGCGTGACGGCTCGAGATTCCGGAGCAGTCATTCTGGCGAAGCGCAACGGCATCGTGGATTCGGTCGACTCCGAGCGCATCATCGTGCGCGTCGAAGGCGAGCATCATCCCACGCAGCTGTCGCGTGAGGTTGGCAGCGATATCTACCAGCTCACGAAGTTCAAGCGCTCGAACCAGAACACCTGCATCAACCAGAAGCCGGTGGTCAAGAAAGGTCAGCGCGTCGTGAAGGGCGAGATTATCGCTGACGGTCCTTGCACCGATCACGGCGAGCTGGCGCTGGGACGAAATGTCCTCGTCGCCTTCATGCCATGGCGCGGTTACAACTTCGAGGACGCGATCCTCGTTTCCGAGAAGATGGTGAAAGAGGACTACTACACCTCGCTCCACATCGAGGAGTACGAGATCGAAGCGCGCGACACCAAGCTTGGTCCGGAAGAAGTCACGCGCGATATTCCCAACGTCAGCGAGTCGATGCTCCGCAACCTGGACGAAGCGGGCGTCATTCGCATCGGCGCCTCGATCAAGCAGGGAGACATTCTGGTGGGCAAAGTTACGCCGAAGGGCGAAACCCAGCTCACGCCGGAAGAGAAGCTGCTGCGCGCGATCTTCGGTGAAAAAGCCGGTGACGTGCGCGACGCTTCGCTCTACTGCCCGCCCGGCATCGAGGGCGTCATCGTCGACGTGAAGATCTTCTCGCGCAAGGGCCAGGAAAAAGACGAGCGCGCGAAGTCCATCGAAGCGGCGCAGATCGCGAAGTTGGAAAAGAACCTCTCGGACGAAATCCGGATTCTGACGGACGAGCGTCTGAAGCGTCTCGATAACATCCTGGGCGGCAAGGAAGTTCAGGCCGACCTGCACGACGAGCGCACCAACAAGCGCCTCCTGACCAAGGGCACGATGCTGACGCGCGAAGAGATCGAGCGCATCTCGACCCGCAACCTGAAGCGCATCAAGTATGCCGACAAGGATCCGCGGGTAAACGAGCAGATCGACGAGATCGAGGAAATGACCTCGCGCCAGATCGACGTGCTCAAGAAGATCGTCAATGAGAAGAAAGACAAGCTGACCAAGGGCGACGAACTGCCCCCGGGCGTGATCAAGCTGGTCAAGGTCTACATCGCCATGAAGCGCAAGCTGAGTGTCGGTGACAAGATGGCCGGGCGTCACGGCAACAAGGGCGTCATTGCTCGCATCCTGCCCGAAGAGGATATGCCGTACCTCGAGGACGGAACGCCGGTCGAAATCGTCCTCAACCCGCTCGGCGTGCCTTCCCGTATGAACGTGGGCCAGATTCTCGAAACCCACCTCGGATGGGCCGGCTTCGCTCTGGGCGAGAAGGTCACGAATCTATTGAGAGAGAACACGCGTACGGAAGCGATCCGCCGCGAGCTGAAGTCCCTTTTCAAGGACTCGCAACTCGCCGACACGATTGCCGACATGAGTGACGAGGAGCTGGAAGCGGTGGCTCCGACACTCACCAAGGGCGTGTTCATGGGATCGCCGGTGTTTGACGGGTCCAAGGAAGGCGAGATCAAGGCGCTGCTCGAACACGCCGGACTCCCGACCTCGGGCAAGACGTCCCTGCGCGACGGCATGACGGGCGAGAAGTTCGAACAGCCGGTCACCGTGGGCTATATCTACATGCTGAAACTGTCGCACCTGGTGGACGACAAGATTCACGCGCGTTCCATCGGTCCGTACTCGCTGATCACCCAGCAGCCGCTGGGCGGCAAGGCGCAGTTCGGCGGACAGCGCTTCGGAGAAATGGAAGTCTGGGCGCTGGAGGCTTACGGTGCGGCATTCATCCTGCAGGAGCTGCTGACGGCGAAGTCCGACGACGTTTATGGCCGAACCAAGATTTATGAGGCCATCGTCAAGGGCGAAGCTGCCATGGAGCCCGGCGTGCCGGAATCGTTCAACGTTCTGATTCGCGAATTGCAGTCGCTCTGCCTCGATGTCGAGCTGATCAAGGCATCGGAGAAGAAGCCGACCGCAAGCGCGGCAGCGGATTAAGTAATTCGTCGCTGGTCGTTAATCGTTAGCGGCCAGCGACAAAGAGTTCAGGTTTAAGACAAGGCCCGTGGATTTCGCTCTTGGATTCACGGGTCAAGAGATTTCGCCAGCGACTGGCGACGCATGCAAGAGCCGCAATCGGCGGCGCAAAAGCCGAGAAAAGCGGAGGAACACCTTGTTTCGTTCTAGCCCATTCGAAATGGCAAATGTGATCGCGGACTTTGACGCCATTCGCATCAGCCTTGCTTCTCCGGAGAAGATCCGGAGCTGGTCGCATGGTGAAGTCACCAAGCCCGAGACCATCAACTACCGCACGTTCAAACCCGAGCGCGATGGACTGTTCTGCGCACGTATCTTCGGCCCGGTCACCGACTGGGAGTGCCTCTGCGGCAAGTACAAGCGCATGAAGCACCGCGGAGTGATCTGCGACAAGTGCGGCGTCGAAGTCACGCTCTCGAAAGTTCGCCGCGAGCGCCTCGGCCACATCGAGTTGGCCTCGCCCTGCTCGCATGTGTGGTTCTTCAAAGGACTGCCCAGCCGCATCGGGCACTTGCTCGATATCTCCCTGCGCGACCTTGAGTCCGTGCTCTATTTCGAAGCCTACGTCGTCGTCGAACCTGGCGACGCGCCGGTCAAAGAGCGCGAGGTGATCAAGGACGAAGCCAAGTTCCGCGAACTCGACCAGCAGTACCGTCCGGCCGGATTCAAGGCCATGATGGGCGCCGAGGCGATCAAGGAACTGCTCAAGCGCGTCGAGACCGATACTCTCTCGACCGAACTGCGCGAGAAAATGAAAAATGAGAGCTCGCTGCAGAAGCGGCTCAAGTACGCCAAGCGCCTGAAAGTAGTTGAGGCTTTCCGCAAGAGCGGCAACAAGCCGCACTGGATGATCCTCGACGTTATTCCGGTCATCCCGCCGGAGCTTCGCCCGTTGGTTCCACTCGATGGCGGCCGCTTCGCAACCTCGGACCTGAACGATCTCTATCGCCGCGTCATCAACCGCAACAACCGGTTGAAGAAGCTGATGGATCTGCACGCTCCCGAAGTGATCGTGCGCAACGAAAAACGCATGTTGCAGGAAGCCGTCGACGCCCTGTTCGACAATGGACGCCGTGGCCGCGTGCTGCGCGGCGCCAACAACCGTCCGCTGAAGTCGCTCTCTGACACGCTGAAAGGCAAGCAGGGTCGCTTCCGCCAGAACCTGCTCGGAAAGCGCGTGGATTACTCCGGACGTTCCGTCATCGTGGTCGGACCCGAACTCAAGCTGCACCAGTGCGGCCTGCCCAAAAAGATGGCGCTCGAATTGTTCAAGCCGTTCATTTATCACCGGCTCGAGCAGACGGGCAACGTCACGACCATCAAGCAAGCCAAGGAGATGGTCGAGCAGCAGGAGCCGATCGTTTGGGACATCCTCGAAGAAGTCATTAAGGATCACCCGGTTCTGCTGAACCGCGCTCCTACGCTTCACCGCCTCGGCATTCAGGCGTTTGAGCCGGTGCTCGTCGAAGGCAAGGCCATCAAGATTCACCCTCTGGTCTGCACCGCGTTCAACGCGGATTTCGACGGTGACCAGATGGCGGTTCACATTCCGCTGTCTCCGGAAGCGCAGGTTGAAGCCAGCGTGCTGATGCTGGCCTCGCACAACATTCTTTCGCCCGCTTCGGGTCAGCCGATCACCGTGCCCACGCAGGACATGGTTCTCGGCCTCTATTACCTGACCAAAGCGAAGCCGGGCGCGAAGGGTGAAGGCCGCGCGTTCGCCAACATCGAAGAAGTGCTGATGGCGCTCGATACGGGCGAAGTCGAGACTCTGTCTCCGATCCGCCTGCGCTACACAGGCGATCTCGTCGACCTGACCACTGCCTACGACGATCAGGACATCATCCACACAGACTCCGTACACGTCGAGCGGTCGTTCATCAACACCACCGTCGGCCGCGCGATTCTGAACGACCAACTGCCCGAGGGCATGCCGTACATCAACGGCCTGCTTAAGAAGAAAGGTATCGGCGCGCTGGTCAACTACACCTATTTGAAGTTCGGGCTCGAGACCACGGTGAAGATGCTCGACGAAGTCAAGCAGCTTGGCTTCCGCTTCGCCACTCGCGCCGGCTTGTCGATCGGCATCGATGACATGGTCATCCCCGACAGCAAGAAGGTGCTCGTTCGCGACGCCGAGAAGCAGGTGGTCAACGTCCAGCAGCAATATCTGGACGGCGCCATCACCAACGGCGAGCGCTACAACAAGGTCATCGAAATCTGGTCGGCGATTACGGAAAAGGTCGCAGACGAGATGTTCGGCGAGATGCAGCGCCGCGACAAAGAAGGCGAGATGAACCCGATTTACGTCATGGCCGACTCCGGCGCGCGCGGATCGAAACAGCAGATCCGCCAGCTCTCCGGCATGCGCGGCTTGATGGCGAAACCTTCGGGCGAAATCATCGAGTCCCCGATTACCGCCAACTTCCGCGAAGGATTGACGGTGTTGGAATACTTCGTGTCGACGCACGGCGCCCGCAAGGGACTGGCCGACACGGCGCTCAAGACGGCTGACTCCGGTTATCTGACTCGCCGACTGGTCGATGTCGCGCAAGACGTTATCATCAGCGAGTACGATTGCGGAACCGTCGACGGCATCTATGTGCAAGGTATCGTCGAAGCCGGCGAGATTATCGAGCCGCTGCGTGACCGCATCGTCGGCCGCGTGTCGCTCGAGAAGATCAAAGACTACGACGGCAACGTCATCGTCGACATCAACAACGAAATCACCGAAGACCTCGCGGGAGCGATTCAGGCAGCCGGCATCGAGCGCGTAAAAATCCGCTCAGTGCTCACGTGCGAATCGAAGCGCGGCGTCTGCGTCATGTGCTACGGCCGCAACCTGGCTTCCGGACGCCTCGTCGAACTTGGCGAAGCGACCGGCGTCATCGCGGCGCAGTCCATCGGCGAACCCGGAACCCAGCTTACGATGCGTACCTTCCACATCGGCGGTACAGCTTCGCGAGTCTCCGAGCAGTCGCGCCTCGATGCCAAAAACAACGGGACGGCGCGGTTCATCGGATTGCAGACCGTCAAGTCGAAATCCGGCGATCTGGTGGTGATGAACCGTCAGGGCTCGATTGCGGTAGTCGACGAGAAGGGCCGCGAGCGCGAGCGCTACTCGGTTGTGTACGGCGCGAAAGTCAAGGTCAATGACGGCGATCCGGTCACGCTGGGCCAGGTCATGGTCGAGTGGGACCCGTACACCTTCGCGATCCTGACCGAAATCGGCGGCACCGTGCAGTTCAAGGACCTGCAGGAAGGCGTCACGCTCCACGAAGAAGTGGACGAAGTCACCGGCCTGTCACGTCACGTGGTCGGCGATTCTCCGGATGAGAAGCGCCAGCCCGCGATCGTCATCAAGGGAAGCAAGACCAGCAAGCGATACCTGATGCCTTCGCGCTCTCACTTGATGATCCAGGACGGTGATTCTGTGACTCCGGGCGATGTGCTGGCGAAGATCCCGCGCGAAACCACCAAGACGAAAGACATCACCGGCGGTCTCCCGCGAGTGGTCGAGCTGTTCGAAGCCCGCAAGCCGCATGAAACCGCGGTCATCAGCGAGATCGACGGCACGGTGAAATTCGGCGAGGTCTCGAAAGGACAGCGCAAACTCTACGTCACCGCCGACAACGGCACCGAAAAGGAATACTCGGTTCCGCGCGGCGTTCACATCAACGTGCAGGAAGGCGAGCGCGTCAAGGCTGGCGAGCCTTTGATGGACGGCCCGCTCAACCCGCACGACATCCTGGCTGTGCTCGGCGAAAAAGAGCTGCAGGCTTACCTGGTGAACGAAATCCAGGAAGTCTACCGGCTGCAGGGCGTCAACATCTCCGACAAGCACATCGAAGTGATTGTCCGGCAGATGATGCGCTGGGTGAAGGTCGAAGACGTGGGCGATACCCGGTTCCTGCTCGAAGAGCAGACCGACAAGTTCGCCTTCCGCGAAGAGAACGAGCGCGTGATCGCGCAGGGCGGCAAGCCGGCCACTGGACGGCCGCTGCTCCTCGGCATCACGAAGGCTTCGCTCTCAACCGACTCCTTCATCTCCGCCGCGTCGTTCCAGGAGACCACGCGCGTGCTCACCGAAGCCAGCATCAACGGCAAGGTTGACCACCTGCGCGGCCTGAAAGAGAACGTCATCGTCGGACGCCTCATCCCTGCCGGCACCGGCATGGAGTACTACCGCAACGTGCGCCTCTCGCCAGAAATGGAAGAGGCCGCCGCCAAGGTACAGGCGGAAGTCTCGGCTGCCTATGAAGAAGCCGAGCGCGCTCTCGAAATGATGCGCCACGAGGGCGAAACCGATGAGTTAACCGCGGAATTGCCCGCAGCTGAGTAAAAGTATGTATCGGGGGCGAGATTTTTCTTCGCCCCCGAACCTGCTTCAACCGTCAACTAATAACCAATGCACGCGAGCCCCCAGCGATTGCGTATCGAGGAACCTGTCCCACTTCCCTCTTTGCGGACAGTGCCTCCAGGCCCTAATCTAAAGTCGCGCATGTTGCGGCTTCTTCGCCTCTTATGGGCTTCATTCTGGCGTGCGTTCGCGCACGACGCTTTCGCAACCGCGAAGGCCTCGGCCTACTCTTCTATCCTTACGTTTTTCCCTGTACTGCTCATTATCGGATCCAGCTTCGCGAGCTGGCGCAAAGGCGGACCGTACCTGCGTGAAATCTCGTACGCGCTTGGTAGCATCCTTCCTGCCGGCAGCAACACCGCTCTGACGTATCTCAAGGGTGCGGCAAAACATCCGGTCGGTTTCCTGCTGACGACTTCGCTGGTATCGCTCTGGACCGCATCCGGCGTCATGATTTCGTGGATGGATGGCTTCCGCCGCTGCTACGGACTCCCGAAGACATGGGGTCTCGTCAAAGAGCGGATGATCTCATTCGGGCTCGTGATCTTCGCGCTCGTGCCGATGACATTCGCCACGTTATTGGTCGCGGTCGGCAGCAAGTTCGAGACGCGCCTGCTCCAGTACATCGATCCTGACTTCAGCCCTTACATCCTTCTGCTTTGGGGCATGATTCGCTGGATAATCGCAACGCTGACGAGCATCTCGGTGATCGCGCTGATCTATCACAATGCGGTTCCGCGCACGCAGCGGTGGCACAGCGTGATCCCGGGCTCAATCCTTGCTACAGTCCTCTGGTTCTCAGTGACGGTCGGATTCCGCGCCTACCTGCAGCATTTCGGGGACTTCGGCACGATCTACGGATCGCTCGGCGCGGCCATGGCGCTGCTGGTGTGGATGTACATGATTTCTCTGGTGGTTCTCGTCGGCGCAGAGTTCAATGCTCTGCTGTTCCCGCGCGCTTTTTTGGGGAAAGAACTCACCGCGATCAACGCCACGCAGGCGTAAAGACTTCGGCGGCGCAATTCACATCCGATGTTGTAACCTACCAATATTCCTCTTTGGGTCCGGAGACAAGTTGAAGCAGACGAAGGCATCCTCCGCTGATGGTGTATCCGCATCTGCCCCGCGCCGCGCCAAAATCATCGGCACCATCGGCCCCGCCTGCAATACCGAAGCTGCGATGCGCGATCTCCTCCGGCTCGGCATGGACATCGCCCGCCTCAATTTCTCCCATGGCTCGCACGAAGAGCACGCGCAGAATATTCAGCGCCTCCGCCGAGCCGCCGCCCGCGAGGGACGCACAGTCTGCATTCTGCAAGACCTGCAGGGTCCGAAGATCCGCACCGGCACGCTCGAAGGCCACCGTCCTGTCCTGCTGCGAACGGGCTCGATCGTGACCATCACTCCACACGACGTTCCCGGCAATGCCGCCCGCATCTCCACTACGTTCCCGGATCTCGCCCGCGAACTGAAACCCGGCGCCCGCGTTCTTCTCAGCGACGGCCTGATCGAGCTTCGCGTCGACGACGTGCGCCGCGAAGATGTTCTCTGCGAAGTCATCAACGGAGGCACGCTCGGCGAACATAAGGGCATCAATCTGCCCGGCGTGCCGCTCTCGATTCCTGCGCTCACCGAAAAAGACCGCAAGGATCTCGAGTTCGGCCTCGATCACGGAGTGGATGCTGTCGCGCTTTCTTTCGTGCGCACCGCTGCCGACATCGGACTGGTGAAGCAGATCATGGCCTCGCGCCAGCGCGAGATTCCAGTAATCGCCAAGCTGGAAAAGCCGCAGGCCATCGATCGTCTGGAAGAAATCCTCGAAGCCGCCGACGGAGTCATGGTCGCCCGTGGTGATCTCGGCGTCGAAATGGCTCCCGAAAAAGTCCCGGTCATCCAGAAGCACGTCATCCGCCGTGCCTCGGCGTGGCGGCGTCCCGTGATCACCGCGACACAGATGCTCGAATCCATGGTCGAAAATCCACGTCCCACGCGGGCCGAAGCGAGCGACGTCGCCAACGCGATTTTCGACGGCACCGACGCTGTGATGCTCTCCGCCGAAACCGCCAGCGGACAATATCCGCGCGAGTCGGTTTCCATCATGGCGCGCATTGTCGTCGAAGCCGAATGCAATATGGACGATATGGGCCAATCCCGCCGCCGCCGCGAGCATCGCAGCCTCTCGGTCGCCGAGACCATCTGTGAATCGATCGCACACGCCGCGGAAGACCTGCCGATGGGCGCAATCGCCATTTTCACCGAGACCGGCAACACCGCCCGCATGATCTCGAAATACCGCCCCAAAGTCCCGATCTACGCCTTCACGCACATCGAGCCCGTCGTGCAACGGATGAATCTTTACTGGGGAGTTCATCCCATTCGCTGCCGCCAGGCGCGCTCGGCCGAGCAGATGGTCACCATGGCCGAGGAGGAACTCGTTCGCCGCGGCCTGCTCGAACCCGGGGACGTGCTTGGAGTAGTCGCCGGCACACGCCAGGCCTCCGGCTCAACCAACCTGATGCGCCTTCACATCGTCACCGAGCAGGAAGCTGAAAGCATCGTCCACCCGCAGAAGGAGCCTGGTAAGAAGCATCGCTCCAAGTGATGGCATTCAGCACTCAGTAGTCAGCATTCAGCCAGTCGGGGTCAACATGAGATCAGATTTTGCTGAATGCTGAATGGGAACGGCGAATGACTAACGACGAACGGCTAACGACAGAAGTCTAGCCCCTAGCCTCTAATCCCTGGCCCCTGCCGTATAATTTCCGCTTATGCCCGAAGAGATTCTTTCGGTCGCGATGTGGGAACCGAACCAGCAGATGGAAGCCTCCGCCCTCGAGACCTTTAAGGAACTGAAATCCATTGTCGCCGCCAAGGGCTACGGACGCGACTTCCTCTACCGCGATCGCGATCATCACTACGTTTTCATGCGTTACTGGAAATCCGAAGAAGCCCGCCGCACCGCGCAGGAAGATCCCGACATGCTCCGCTGTTGGGCCAAGCTCGGCAACCAGATTCAGATCGTCAAGGTCTACGAAACGCTCACCGAAGTGCCGACGAATGCAACTTGAGATCACAAATTGTGATCTCAAAAGAGCGCTCTCGATTCCGCATTTCTCCATAAATGTCGCGACTAGAATAAGCACTTGCCATCCTCCACCCGCGAATTCGCCGATCGCACCGCCGATCCCCACGTCGTCGGATTCCTGCACTCGCCTGAAACTCCCAACGGTGATGGCCTGGTCCTCACCCACGGTGCCGGAGGCAGCGCGCAAGCCCCGCTGCTCCGCGCGTTAGCCGACACATTCGCGCACGCTGGATACACCGTCCTACGCGGCAACTTGCCCTACCGTCAGACAAGATCCTTCGGACCGCCAGGTCCGGCCGACGCAGCCCGCGACCGCGCCGGCCTGAAAAACGCTATTGCCGCCCTAAAGGAGAATTTGGGTGGCCCACCCTACGCGGGGTTCGTAGGGTGGGGACAAATCTACTTGGCCGGCCACTCCTACGGGGGCCGTCAAGCCAGCATGCTCTGCGCCGAAGAACCCGGCCTCGTTCCAGCGCTCTTGCTGCTCTCCTACCCGCTCCACCCACCGCGCCGCCCCGAGCAGCAGCGGACCCAGCATCTCCCTGACCTGCGCACTCCAACGCTATTCGTCAGCGGCACGCGCGATCCGTTCGGCTCAATCGAAGAGCTGCAAAAAGCGATGAAGATGATCCCCGCGAAAACGCGCCTCCTGCCCGTAGAAGGCGCCGGTCACGACCTGGGATTCAAAGGAAAAGAAGGCAAGAATGACTTGCCGAACCGGATCCTTTCCGAATTTGCAACGTTCGTGCGTGTGTCATCCTGAGCGAAGCGAAGGAGCCCATGTCACCCAAAAGCGATATCAAGCGCCGAAAGGCGCTCTCAAGATGTGGCAGGTGATGAAAATTCCCAGGAAAACCGGTTGTGACGGGAACGAGACTGGGATCCTTCGCTGCGCAAAGGATAACAAGTCGGCCCGGAGAAACCTTTGACCCCTTGAAACTCTGAAACCTTGAAACTTGCCGTCAGTTCACCCACCCCGACTTCCCGCCGCCATTCCCCTTCCGCGAATCGTCATCCGGGGGAATGTAATTCCCATGCTCGTCGAAATGGACATCCCGGTCATGCTTAGTCCGCATATATACTTCGAATTTCCTCGCCGCCCGCCGCCGCTTCCAGCGATAATACGAGTTGCGGATTCCGTAATAACGTTCCGACATGGAAACGTTCACCAGCGCGCCCTTCGGCCCGCGCCGCACATACAGCCAGCCAAAGAACAATCCGCCAAGGTGCGCGACATACGCAATGCCATTGCCGCCCGACATCGCCAGCGCCAGTTCGACCACGATCAGGATTCCGATGAAGTACTTGGCCTTGATCGTGAACGGGAGCGGAATCAACATGATTTCGTTTTCCGCGAACAGAATCCCGAATGCGATCAATACCGCAAATACGCCGCCGGATGCGCCCAAAGTCCCAATCTTGGGCTGCGTGAGAACGTGCATAAAGGCAAGTCCAACGGTCGTCACCGCAGCGCCAAGAATGCCGATCAGGTAAAGCTCGACGAACCGTCGCACGCCCCACGCGTTCTCGACCGACGCCCCAAACATCCACAGCCCAAACATGTTCCCGAACCAGTGCCAGAACTCGAGATGCACGAAGCCGTAGGTAATCAACTGCCAGATAAAGCCGTGATACACCACCGACTCAGGAGTCAACGCAACATAGACCTTAAGAAAAGCCTCAGCCGGCACGCCCATGAGCCCGAGCGCCATCTGCAGCAGATAAACCGCGGTATTGATCCCGATGAGCCACGTCACCGCCTTTGTGAACGGTGGCAGGCTCAACGTCATCGATTCGCCGTAACGAGCCACTCAATCTCCTTCCGTACAATTCTACTCGTCCAAAGCCGCCGCAAGGGTCTAGCGCTGCGGCGTCGGCACTACCGGCAGGCTGCGGTGCCCCGCGGCATCGACCGCCCGCACCGCGAAGATCACGTTGTCCTTCGACATCTTCATCGTGGCTCGCGTCACATTGCCCACGTTTTCCGAGTGCTCCCACTGTGGGCTAGTCGTTGCCCGCCACACGATCTCATATCCCGTCGCCAGCCCGCCCGGTGAAGCATCCCATGTCACCGTCGAATCGTTTTCAAGATCCTTCGTCAGCAGATGCACATTCGCCGGAGGTGCCGGAGCCGCCGCCAACGACGCCAGCGTTGCTGCATTCAGGCGCGCCACGTGCGCGACATAATCGAAATCGACAAACTTCGGCAGGTCGCCATACTGAATCCCGTTTTCCAGCCGCACATTTTGGTGCTGATGATGAAAGTCTTCGCGGAATTCCGTCAGCCGCACGGCCGAGAATCCCTGCTGATTAAACGAATAATGATCCCCGCCGCGCAGGTAGCGGTCGAGCCGGAAAATCAGCATCGGCTTCACGCCCGCGTCGTACGTGCCCCCGACCGTGGCGATATAACGGGCCAGTTCACGAGACCCGGAGTCGCTCTCGCCGCCAAGCGCGCGAATTCTGCGTAGATCCTGATCCGAAGCCGCTACCGGCACGCCTTCCGAGAACACACGCACGACAGAATGATCCTGCTCCGCGCTTTTGTCGCCGCCCACAATGTCGTTATTCAGCACCGCCACTATGTCCCAGCCCTCATCTTTCGCCATCTTCGCGAAATGCTTGCTCCCGTTCAGCCCCTGCTCCTCACCCGCGACCGTCAGGAAAATAATCGTCCCCGGAAACCTCATCTTGCTCAGCACCCGCGCGCATTCCAAACTCACCGCGGTGCCGCTTCCGTCGTCGTTCGCGCCCGGAGCGTCCCCATTCACATCGAACGTGTCGCTGTTCCGCGAATCGTAGTGCCCTGTCACCAGCACAATGCGCTTTGCATTCTCCGGATCGGATCCCTTCAGAACCGCATAAACATTGGTGATTTCCGTCGGTTTCGGAATCCGGTCCATCGGCTGTTCGACGAAGCTGTCGGTCTTGACCTCGAGGCATCCGCCGCACGCTTTGGAATATTCTTCGAATTGCGATTTGATCCACGCCCGCGCCGCGCCAATTCCATGCCCGGCCGCAATCGAAGCCGGATCCTGCGCCGAAAGCGTCAGCCTCGTGCCAAAGCTGACCAGCTTGTCAATATTCGCCTGAATCTGCTCCGCCGAAACCTCGCGCAATGCCGCTGCAATCTTGGGATCCGGGACCATCTTCGGATCGGCGTTCGATTGGGCCCAGCAATGTATTCCCAGCAAGAGCATCGCAAGCATGCCCGCCCGCGCAAACCTTCGAAAGCATGTCATGATGAACCCCGCTGAAAAGAGGTTGGTGGGGAACCGGAATTCCCCGTTTTCCTGTGAAACCGAGCCCTGCTGTTCCTTCCCCTTGACCAATAGCCGTGGAGAATCTAAATATTATCAGGAGGCTCTAATAGCAATGGGAGGCTTTATGGTTCTCTGTCCCGAGTGCGAAACGGATCTGGACGTCGAAGAAGAAGAGGTGGACGAAGGGGAAGTGATTTCCTGTCCCGAGTGTGGCACCGATTTCGAAGTCGTCACGACCAGCCCGCTTGAATTGAAAGCCGTCGAAGAAGGCTACGAAGAAGACGAAGACGAGGAGGACGAGGAGAGCGAAGACGGTGACTATTCCTAATCTCCGTTCACACCAGCTTTTCTGCAGGCTGTCCATCTTAGGGGCAATCTGTGCGCTCATGCTGCCGATCTTCGCCACTCCACAGCCCCTTGTTGCCGCCGATAAATCCGAAGACAAGCCATATGCACTGATTTTTGGAACGGTCTGGGGACCTGACAATCGCCCCGTTTACGGCGTTCCCGTAAAAATACGCCGCGCCAAAGACAAGAAGCCGAAATGGGAGGTTTATTCCGATCATCACGGCGAATTCGCACAGCGGGTTCCAGCCGGAGAGTCCGACTACATCCTCAGCGCCGATCTCAAGCACGTGAAATCTGCCGATGGAAAGCCGCTCCACGCCTCCGACGTCACCGTTCACATCTATAACGACGAGCGCGAAGATACCGGAGTTCATCTCACCTACTGACGTCCGGCTTTACCTCCGTGAGACAATAACAGTAACCATGAATCACAACCCCTCGGTCCACAGAGCTGTTGCCCTGTCGTGCCTTGCAGTCATAGCCCTTTGCGCGGTGGTCGCCCTGGCGGCCGACAAAAAAGAAAAAACCGTCGGTCGGTTACTTCTTGGAAAGGTGCTTGATACCCAGGAGAATCC
Source organism: Candidatus Sulfotelmatobacter sp. (assembly GCA_035945695.1). Taxonomy (GTDB): domain Bacteria; phylum Acidobacteriota; class Terriglobia; order Terriglobales; family Acidobacteriaceae; genus Sulfotelmatobacter. The sequence continues at coordinate 21,361 of DASYZZ010000014.1, forward strand.
GCTCCCCGACGCCGTCGTCTACCTCACCAACACCCGCACCCGCGCCGTCAAGACCTACATCGTCAGCACTGACGGTACTTATCGGTTCCCCGCGCTCTCGACACAGGTGGACTACGAGATCTATGCCCAGTTCAAGGGCCACAAGAGCGACACCAAGTCGGTCAGCCAGTTCGACGACCGAACGCAGGTCTATATCGACCTTCACGTCAATACGCGCTGATCCCGGCCCCTGCACCATTTCATGCAACTTTTCAGCCTCCATCCGGGTTTTAGATAATAGGGACGTATGACCGGAGGGACATTGTGAACGAGCCGCGCTCTTCAACAGGGAGTCGTGTTTCACTTCTCGGTAAGGCTGCTTTTATCAGCGCAATTCTGCTTTGCACTGCGTCTGCCTTCGCTCAGGGCAATACGATGAGCCCGTATCAGGGAGAACAGGATGGCGTCAGCGCCGGCGGAGGCTGGGTTTCCTTCCAGTCCGTCGACAAGATGACGGGCGCCAAGAAGGTCCGCTTCGAACTTCTGGCCAACAATTATTTCAAGGAAGATCCGACTTACAAGCCGCGCGTCGACCTCTACTGTGAAGATGGCAAACTCAAACTGGCCGACTTCAACCCTGGCGTCAGACTGCCTCCTCCGAATCGTCCAGGCTTCTGGGGACAGCCTCAGCTAGAAGTCGAAGTCCGCATCGACGACTTCCACACTTATCACGGCTGGAACTGGGTTCGCGGCCATTTCCTCTCGATGGACAAGGGGACGGTGCGCGGCATGATCGGCGCACAGATCTTCAACGTCGCGCTTCGTACGCGCAGCGGACGCCAGATCGCGGAATTCAGCCCCGCTGGATTGAACGTCGACCAGGTCCACCAATCCTGCGACATCACTCCCAAAAAGCCCAGCAAAGATTGACGATCATCCCGAAAGGGGACAGCCGCCAAGCTGTCCCCGGCTTGCTTTTGGGTCATTGCTCTGCCGATCGCATCAACTGAGAATGTGCTCTAGCCTTAGTTCCTAATTCCTGGCCCCTTGCTACTCTGGCCCCTTAACTGGCACCCTACCCTCGGACTACAAATGGACAGCACCTCCGCATCAGGCCTGGTCTTACTTGTGTTTGCGGCCTGCATATTTATCTACGGCGCCGCGCTTCGTTGCGGACTCGTTCGGCTTCGCGATCAGAACAATCGCCTTGGCGCAAGGCTCGACGCTCTACTTAAGCAGCGGTACGAGAAAATCCTCGAACTTCTGGCCCTTCTCCCCAGTGATCTGTCCCCGGAACGGAAACTGCTGGCCGAAGCCAATGACGCCGTCGCCAGCGCGACAACCATCCGCCAAAAGGCAGAAGCCGACCTGCAACTGACAGAAGGTCTCCAGATATTGTTCGAGTCGGAGGACAAGAACCGGCGCCTTGCGTCGAGCGAAACCTATCTCACTCTGCGGAATCACCTCGCCGCTCTGCAAACTCAAATTGCCGATCACCGCGAAGTGTTCAATGGAGACATCCGCTCCTATAACACCCGTATCGGCCAGTTTCCTGACACATTCGTAGCCAGCATCATGGGCATGAGGCGGCGTCAACGATTCGAGGCTTCGCAAAGAAAGTAGGAATTTCGAACTCATTTCCAGCCCGAAAGATCGCGCCCGACCATCGCCTCTAGCGCTTCAACCTCGGCCCGGAACAACTTCCGCAACTTCATGCGCTCGCAATACGAGACCTTCTGAAATCCAACTCCGCCGCCAACGAAGAATTTCACCGCACCCAGCCGTTTTGCGAACGCCACGACTGAATCAAGCCTTTGCGCTTTGGCCCATTCCGAGAGCACCATGGCTCCCCTGGTCCAGTAATAATTTCGGGGTTCCCTCAATTCTTCCGACGACAGAACGCGCCGCAGTTGCGTTGGGACAAGATTCACTCGCGAGGTGCCGATAAAATCCGCGACTGTATCGAGGAATAGTTGCGCATCCTTCTCGATATCATCATGCAGCATTACCAGCACCTGGGATTCTCCCAGCGCCTTCTTCCACTCCTTCAAGTGGCTTGCATAGCGGCTCGATTCCAAGAGTTCGGGGTCGCGCTCAAGAGCCTCTTCCAGCGTCCATCGGATAAAGCCGTACGCCCGCTTCAGCCGGTACAGCGAGATCACTCGATCCACCGGATCTCGAAAGGTGCAGACGATCTTCGCGTGAGGAATCAACTGGGCGATTCGTTCGCGCGCCTGTTGAGACGAGAAATACGTCGGAGCGATCTCTCCGATCGCACGCTCATCGGTTGCCTTGCGATAGTGCGATCGATACCACTCCAATCCGCGGTCGAAATGCTTGTCGAAAAAACGTGTTTCCTTTGTGGGATCGGCTAGCCATGCGCATTGGCTTAACACCGTATGAAGCCAGGTCGTGCCGGTGCGGGGAGGTCCGATGATAAAGAAGGACGGCAGTCTCGAAAGGTTCAAAGCATCGTTTTTGCTGAAGGCATTTCTGGCCATTCTCGAGGTTCCTCCAGAACCCGAAACAACCGGAAACACTTCGCCCCTTGTGCTCACGAAAACCAACAGCTAAAAGCTAAAGCTAGTTACCAACAAGCGAATGGTAGATGCCCATAAGGTGGCGGATGGTTGTTGCCGCAAGTACAATCGGTTGTTGCAGGACGACAGATTTCCCGTAGCAACCGGCGGCCCGCGCTTCCTGATCTTGAGCTTCGCAATCAGAATTAAAACGACGAAGCCTTGTCCCTAAAAGCGCGCCAATAATTCTGAGCGAGATTGTAGGCACCCCACGTCAGAATCATCTAGCTCTTGCTTCGTCGAGGCCGAGACTTGCCGTCCAATATCTCGAGGGCTTTGTGATGAGCGAGCGTGAGCAGAAGAGTACTATTCGAAAGGGGCAGACCGGGCCATATCCGTTCCGCAGCCTGGCGCATTACTTTCAAGCTATCCGGCGACAGACGCACATTGACTTGCAGCGATCTCTTGGAGTCCATCACGGCAATTAGATTCTCAAGCCACAGCCGAGATTGTCAGTGATATTAACAGGTGCATTTGATACTATCTGTGACGCAAATCACACATCTGAGATCTTGCAAGCCTTCCCCCAAACATGCAAGCGGTCGCGATTTTGCTGCGAACGCAAGCATGCCGACGGGCATAGCACGCTTTGCTGGCAAGACTTCCTCCGGGGCACCGAGTGCTATGCTAACTGTCGGGATCCAGAATCGCATTTTCGGGAGTGAACGTCGATGTCTCTCAACCGTGATCCCAATTCTGCAAGCTCAACCGATTCTGACGCGCCGGCGACCCTTCCGCGCACACTGCTGCTTGTGGATGACGAGAAACTCCTTCGCGAAATCATCGCTAAAGTCCTGCGCAGGGAGGGCTACCTTGTCCTGGAAGCGGCCACATCGGACGCCGCGATCGATGCTGCCAGCCGGTCGGACCGGAAACCCGCTCTCTTAATATCGGATATGGCGCTTCCCGGCGCTTCAGGAGGCCTACAGCTATTCGCAGAACTGCGAAAATTGAACCCAGAGCTGAAAGCCCTTTTTATTTCAGGACATAGCCTGGAAGAAGTTAGTCAAGATACACCGCTCCCGAAAGGTACCGCATTTATGGAGAAGCCTTTCGAGAATGACGCGTTTGTGAACGCCGTTCGCGAAATTCTGCGCTAGGCTTTCAGCTCAGAATCTTCGCGGCGTCTTTTGCGTAGTATGTCAGGATAATGCTCGCTCCGGCGCGCCGTATGCTCAGCAGCGACTCCATCATCACGCGCTCGCGCTCGATCCATCCATTCTGTGCGGCGGCTTCGATCATCGCGTACTCGCCCGATACCTGATAGCCCGCCAGCGGCAAGTCGAACCGTTCCCGCGCCGCTGCGATCACATCCAGATACGGCATCGCCGGTTTCACCATGATCATGTCGGCGCCTTCTTCAACGTCGGCCGCAATCTCGCGCATCGCTTCACGAATGTTCGCACCGTCCATCTGGTACGAACGCCGATCGCCGAATTGCGGAGCCGAGTCCGCCGCCTCGCGGAACGGTCCATAAAATCCCGATGCAAATTTCGCCGCATAGGAAAGAATCGGCGTATTAATGAATCCCGCGTCATCCAGCGCCTTGCGAATTGCCGCTACGCGCCCATCCATCATGTCCGACGGCGCAATAATGTCGATTCCGGCCCTGGCCAGCGAGACTGAAGTCCGCGCCAGCAACTCCAGCGATGCGTCATTCACAATCTCGTAGTTCTGCTCGGCCTGCCGCCGCGCGAACTCCACCATTCGATCGCCCCCCTTCTCTTTGTCGTCCGAGGGACCAACGACCACTCCTCCCGCTGCCGCTCCCAGCGACCGTGGCAGCGTCGGCTTCACGATTCCACAATGCCCATGCGACATGTATTCGCAGAGGCAGACGTCCCCCATCAGCACAAGCCCTGGAACCTCCCGCCGCATCGCCCGAGCCGCCTGCTGCACGATTCCGTCGTCGGCCCACGCTCCGGTCGCCACGTCATCTTTCTTATCCGGAAGGCCGAACAGGATCACCGACGGCACGCCCAGCGAATGCACCTCTCGCGCCTCTTTCACCGCTTCATCGACCGAGAGATTGAACACTCCCGGCATCGACCGCACTTCCTTGCGGACCCCTTCCCCGGGACAGACGAACATCGGATACACGAATGCATCCGGCGTGAGCCGGGTCTCAGTGACCATATTTCTCAATTCCGCCGTGCGGCGGAGGCGGCGAAGGCGCGTTACTGGGAATGCCATAGCAGTGCCTCAAGCGGAAGGCGGGAGCTTCCGACCCTCAATTCTAGCAGTCATGAATTCGTATCAGGGTATGCATTCATGCGTGCCGTAAGACCGTCGAACTCAATTTGCCTTTAGGAAGCCGCTGAAATGCGCTTGCACTTTAGCGCCGAAGGTCCTCGGAATCCTTATCAACCCACGTGACCGAAGTAACCACTTACATTCCCCCGGTTCGGATGAACCTGCGATTAACTCCCATAGAATGGGGGCGGATGAGTCTGCTTTCTCGCCACCGCTGGTTCGCTGCAGCGGCCGGAATCACTCTGGCCTTTGCCGGAGTGTCCCTTTTCGCTCACCGGGGCTCCGCGCTCACCGTCTTCGCCGATCTCGCCGGCTTGGTCTTGATGCTCGCCGGAGCCGGAGCCTCGCTCTCCAACGCACTTTCCCGCCCCGGCCCGCAGCGCAGCTTCTGGACCCTGATGGCACTCGGCTTGTCTCTGTGGATTTCCAACCAGGCGGCCTGGTGCTATTTCGAAATATTCCGCCATCGCGAAATTCCCGATCCTTTTTTCTTTGACATCATTCTCTTCTTCCATGTTGTCCCGCTGATCGCCGCCGTTGCGTGGCGTCCTGACATCCTGAAGAAGCAGGCCCGAATTCATCTCAGCCTGATCAACTTCCTCATGCTGATGGGCTGGTGGATCTTTCTTTACGCTTTCGTTGTCTTCCCCTATCAGTACGTAACCTTGAACGTACAGATCTACAACGTCTATTACGACGCTCTTTTTCTGGCGGAAAACGTGCTGCTCGTCGCAGTCCTGGCCCTTGCGGCGCTCACCTGCTCCGGCGCGTGGCGCCGTGTCTACTCGCACTTCCTCGCAGCCCAGGTGGTCTATACCGTCGGTTCCCAGTTCCTCGACCGCGCGATCATCAACGGAAGCTATTATTCTGGCAGTCTCTACGATCTTCCCTTCATCGCTCCCATAGCCTGGTTTGCGGCAACGATTCTCTCCGCTCGCGAGTGGGATCTGCCTGCCGTCGAGTTCAAACTCGATCCCCGTTGGAAGAAACTCGTTCCCCAACTCGCGATGATCGCGATTCTGTCGTTGCCGGTCCTCGGAATCTGGACGCTCCTCTTCGATAAATCCGACGTTCCGTCGCGCGTCTTTCGCATCACGGCCGTTCTTTGCGCGATGCTCGTCCTCGGCGCATTCGTCTTTCTCCGGCAGTATTCGCAGGATCACGCGTTGATGACTCTGCTCGGCGAATCTCGCCGCGCCTACGAAGGACAGAAGCAGCTTCAGAACCAGCTCGTCCAGCAGGAAAAACTCGCCTCGCTCGGCAGCCTGATTGCTGGAGCCGCTCACGAAATCGACGATCCCCTCCATGCCGTCATGAATTATTCCGAGCAGCTCTGGTCAAAGGAACGGCTGAATGAGCAGCAGACGGCTCTCGTCCGCAAGATCGTCAACCAGGCCCAGCGTACCCGCGACCTCGTCGCCAACCTGTTGAGCTTCGCCCAGCAGGCTCCGGGAGAAAAGACTCTCGTCGATCTTCCCGTCCTTCTGCACCGCGCCACCCACATGCTCGAATCGCGGCGGCCGGGCAAGGTTCAGGTTCGCGTCAGCATCGACGACAACGTTCCCCGGATGCAAGCCAACGCCAACCAGTTCTTTCAAGCCTTCTACGAAATCATCGAGAACGCTATGGACGCGGTGGAGGAAGCCGGAGGCGGGTCACTCGAGATCCTGGTGCAACTTCACGGTTCTGAGGTCGTCCTTCGCTTCTCCGATACCGGCCCGGGCATTCGCGAGCCGCAGCGGGTCTTCGATCCCTTCTACACCACCAAGCCCGTGGGCAAAGGGACGGGCCTCGGCCTGAGCGCGGTCTACGGAGTCATTCGCGACCACGGCGGCCACATCACCTGCCGCAACAAACCCGAAGGCGGCGCCGAATTTCAAATCGTCCTGCCTCTGTCGGAAGCCGCCCATACTGCCGGCGCCTCAGGCTAGGTAAATCGCGACCCTGAAAGCCTTCCTCTCGTCCTGTGTGCCCTCTGTGTTGAAATCCATAAATCCACGCCGCTCCTGTAACATGAACTCCAATGCCGTCCCAGCTCCAACACACGTCATCGCGCGTGCTCGAGTTCGAACCACTCCGCGAACTCCTTCTCGGATGCGCCTCTTCCCCGCTCGGCCAATCCCGCATCGCTGCCCTGTCACCCTCGACCGATCACGACTGGATTTCCAGCCAACAAGCGCTTACCAGCGAGATCCGCGAATTCCGTCGTGTCGGCGGACGCTTCGATTTCTTCGGCCTCGTCGAAATCGCGCCTCTTATCGAGAAATCCCGCATTGCCGGCGTGGCGCTCGAGACTGCCGATATCCGCGATGTCATTCTTGTCGTCGATCGCGCTGCCGAGTGGCGGCACATCTCGCAGAATCCTCCGGCGGCCATGCGTTCCGAGTGGCGGCGCATCCACGCGCTTTCTGCCCGGATTGCCGATTTCGCCGACTTTCTCCGCTTCTTCCGGAACAAGATCCAGCCCGATGGCACACTTGGAGACAAGGCCTCGCCCGAACTGGCCCGCATTCGCCGCGACATCGAAAAGCAGCGCCGCGCCATTCAGGAATCTCTTCGCGGATATCTTCGCCGCCTCGCCGAAGGCGGCACCGTTCAGGACGAACTCATCACCATCCGCGGCGAGCGCTTCGTCATCCCCGTGAAGATCGAGCAGAAGCGCCGCGTTCAGGGCGTCGTCCACGGCGCCAGCTCCAGCGGACAGACCGTCTTCGTTGAGCCTCTCGAAACCATCGAGCAAAACAACGAACTCGTCCGCTTATTCGAAGAAGAGCTGGCCGAGATTCACCGCATCCTGCTCGAAATGACGCAGCGCATCGGCGCAAAGGCCCAGGAGATCCTCGCCGCCGTCGACTCCCTCGCCGAACTGGAACTCCAATTTGCGAAAGCCCGTTTCGCCGAAGACTACAACTGCGTCGAAGTAAACTTCTGTAGGGACGGACGTGTTGGTCCGTCCAGCGATGCGAAGCGAGCCACCTCACCCCAAAGCCGAGAGCCGGAAGCCGAAAGCCGCCTGTTGTTGCACAATGCCCGGCACCCGCTGCTGGAAAGAAACCTGAAAGCGAAGGGCAGCTCCGTCGTCCCCATCTCCCTCGAGCTCGAAGGCCCTCGCCGTCAGCTCATCATCACCGGCCCCAACACCGGCGGAAAGACGGTTACTCTCAAAACCGTCGGCCTGCTCGCGTTGATGGCGCAGTCCGGAATCCCCGTGCCCGCCGATCGCGCCGAACTTCCGGTGTTCGACGCCGTCCTCGCCGACATCGGCGACTATCAATCCATCGAGCAGAATCTCTCCACCTTCTCCGCGCACGTCACCAACATCGATTTCATCTCGCGTACCGCTACCGCACAATCGCTGGTTCTGCTGGACGAACTCGGCTCCGCCACCGATCCCGAAGAAGGAGCCGCGCTCGCCGTTGCCATCGCCGGCCACTTCGGACGCATCGGCTGCATGACGGTGATCTCCACGCACCATACGTCGCTCAAAGTCTACGGCGCCAATACTTCCGGCGTTCTCAACGCCTCCGTCGGATTCGACGAATCCACGCTCCAGCCGACCTACGAGCTTAAAATCGGCGTGCCCGGGGCTTCCGCCGGCATCAACATCGCCCAGCGCCTCGGACTCAATCCCCCCATTATCGAGGCCGCCCGCTCCCGTCTCGGCACCCAGGCCCGCGACGTCGGACAATTCCTCGACAAGCTCCACGCCGATCTGCGCGAAGCCGAACAACAAAGACTAAAACTGAATGCAGGCCAAAAAGAACTGCAAGAAGAGAAGAAGCGTCTGGCACTTTTCGGAAAGACCGAGCAGCAATCCAAAGTTCGCGAGATGGAAAAGAAGCTCGAAGCCCTGCTGCGCGATTTCGAATATCACACGCGCGAAGCGGTCAACGCGGTGCAGGATCGCGCCGCCGCCCAGAAGCTTTCCAAAGACGCCGAGCGTCGCATCGCCAAGCTCCGCCGCGAATTCCGCGAGCAATTCGATTCCACCGTCGTCGCCCATTCCACCGGCGCGGACAAAGACGATCCTCATGCTCAGCCGCAGGTCATAAAACACGTCTCCGAAGGCGATACCGTCAAGCTGAAGTCCACGGGACGCTCTGCCCGCATCGCCCGCAAGACCGACGACAACCACTTCGAAGTCGAAATGGGCGCGCTCAAGATGAAGATCGACCGCGCCGACATTGCCGAAGTCCTGGCCAGCGCCCGCCCGGTCGGGGAGACTCCGGTGAAAGCCGCTCGGGCGCGCGGCATTTCTATCTCGCTCGAAAGCGAAGACTCAAACGTTCCGACCGAAATCAATGTCATCGGCCAGACCGTCGACGACGCCAGCCGCGAAGTCGAAAAGTTTGTCGACCGCGCATTTCTCGCCGGCCTTCCGCGCGTCCGCATTGTTCATGGCAGTGGCATGGGCATCCTGCGCAAAGCGCTGCGTCAGATGCTGCAGCAGCATCCGCACGTCGAGTCGGTCGCCGAGCCTCCGCAGAACGAAGGTGGAGGCGGCGCTACGGTTGTGGAGTTGAGACTTTGAGGGTGCCCCACTTCTGGCCGGTGTTGCTAGAAGTGGGGATTTTCACGCTCTGCTGGCAGAGATAATCCATCACAATCCACGCCGCTCCGCAGATCGACAGATTCTCCGCATTCCCGGCCCAGTTTATAAGATGATGCGGATCGGCAATCGGGGCCTCCAGCCAGATCAGCAATCCGAATAAGATGATCATCAGGGTGAGTAATCGCGCCGCCAAAAGTGCGAAGCGCCCGGACAGCAGCGCAATCGCCGCCGCAGCAAAGAAAACAGTAGTCGCATACGCCCAGAACATCTGGCTTAGGGGAATCCACTTCGGAACGAACGCCGCTGTCCCTGAAAGATAAAAGACCTGTTCGAGGGTGAACGATATCACGCAAATGCCAAACAAATAATATCCGGCCCGCGCCGTATTCTCCGCCCGCAACGGATCGCCCTTAGTGAACAGCGAATAAACGATCAGCGCTCCGGCGACCTGCGAGAGCTGTTCGAAAATATTCCCCCAGCGATCGTAGACCATCGGCTCGGCAGCAATACGCGGAATCCACAGCAACGCAAATATCAGGTAGATCCCACCCAATGCGAGCGCACCTGCGCGCGCCGTTCTTCGAAATTGAATCGCGACGCCTCCCCATATCTCAATGAACGCCGCGAGGTAAGCCAGGACGGCTCGGTGGGGAATATTCCCCAGCGGCTGAATCTGCTGCCAGGTACTGAAGTCATGCCAGACAAACGTGATCAGGCCAAACAGGATTCCAGCCAATCCAAACACATGGCGTCCGAGATAGAGTTTCTTCATAGGATCGGCGAATTCCCTATTCGCCCTTACTTCGCGAGCGCGTCGCGATTCGTTTTTGCCCAGTCGCTATCGGCCGGAACTGCCTTGAGCGGCGGGCCGCCTTCGGTCCCGCAGGCGCACGGCCCTTCCATCTTTGCTTCTGTCATGCAGAAGCAAGATTTCGTTTGCAAGCACGCGCACACATAAACGACGCTTTTCGCATGCTCTTTTGGAGGTGCGGCGTAAACAGAGTCGCTCGACGGCATGAGGGCCAGGAATGATAACAACGCAACTACGACACAGATTCGGACTCGCGTGGGCATGGCATCTCCTTTGAGTAAACGTAGATTGATTCTGGTCGGAGAGTTCGCTTCTGCCAATAGCCACTTGGCCGGATTCTGCGATAGCCACCTGAACAGTGGCAGAATCGGAAAGTAGCGCCGGTGTCCCGCCCGCCCACGCTGAAGCCGTCCAGAGAGCGCAGGCCTTGAAAGCAGGCCGGCAGCTTAGCTAGGAGAGGCACTCGGCAGAAACACCCGGAACGTCGTCCCTTTTCCCACCGTAGTCTCAACGGTCACGACTCCGCCGTGCTGGTTAACAATTCCATACACCGTTGACAATCCCAATCCCGTGCCCTTCCCTGCCTCTTTCGTGGTGAAAAACGGTTCGAAAATGTGATCGAGCGTCGCAGCATCGATCCCGCTTCCCGTGTCCGTTACCTCCAGCAAAACATAGCTTCCAGGTTTGCATGAAGCCGGATGTCTCGCCGGATCGTTCTCCTTCAGATCCACATTCTCAGTTTTGATAGTGATCGTTCCGCCCTTGGGCATCACATCTCGCGCGTTGATGCTGAGGTTCATCAACACCTGTTCGATCTGGGTAGGATCGGCCAGAATCGGGTGCACTTCCGGCGCCAGCCGCAGATTGATTTCAATATGCCTGCCAATCGCTCCGCGCAGCAGTCCCGCCGTTTCCGTAACCAGAGTATTGAGATCGAGTCTTCGCGGTTGCAAAACCTGCCGGCTCGCAAATGCCAGCAGTTGCGCCGTAAGTCCTGCAGAGCGCTTCGCCTGGTCTTTGATTTTGTCGAGAGCGTCCCGTATGGGGCTCTCGGGTGAAGCGTATTCTGAGCCCATCTCTGCGAAGCCGGAGATGATTCCCAACGCATTGTTAAAGTCGTGGGCGATTCCTCCTGCCAGCCGGCCAATGGATTCAAATTTCTGCAACTGCTGCACCTCGCGTTCCAGCTGCCTGCGCTGACGCTGGTGTTCAGCCTCCTTCATTTCCCGCATGATCGCCGGGACGAGCCGCTTCAGGTGGCCCTTCATCACATAGTCCTGCGCTCCTTCTTTCAGGGCTGCCACGGCGGTGTCCTCCCCGATCGTGCCCGAAACGAATATGAAAGGAATATCCGAGCCCGTGTCACGCAATAGTTTCAATGCGTCTTTTCCGGAGAAGTGCGGCATCGAATAGTCGCAGACGACAATATCCCAGTTATCCTCGTCAAGCGCTGCGCGCATCGATTCTGCGGAGTCGACGCGCTTGAACTGTGGCTCGAATCCGCCCCGCCGAAGTTCTCGCAAAATCAGCGCGGCATCGTCTTCGGAGTCTTCGATCATCAGCAGGCGAATTTGCATGGTCCGTTACACGCTCCTTGCCGATGGGGCAGACTCATTCAGAATCAGCCAATAGAGGCCCAACTGCCGGACAGCCTCCATGAACTGCGTGAAGTCCACCGGCTTGCGCACATAACTGTTCGCCCCCAGCCTGTAGCCTTCCACTAAGTCCTGCTGCTCTTTTGAAGACGTTAGAATTACAACGGGCAACAGTTGCGTTCGTTTGTCTGCGCGTAGTTTTTGTAACACCTGCAAGCCGTCGACCTTCGGCAGTTTGAGATCCAGAAGAATCAGCTGTGGCATTCGGTCCAGGTCGCGACCGGCGTGAGTCCCCGTGCCGAACAAATAGTCCAACGCCTCTACCCCATCCCGCGCCACCACAACTTCGTTTTGAATGTTGTTTTTCTTTAGCGCGCGTAAGGTAAGCACTTCGTCATCGGAATTGTCTTCTACCAGCAGTATGGGTCTAGGGAGCATGAATCAGTCTCCTGGGGTGAGTTCGTCGATCGGATTTCTTGGTTGAAGTACAAAACAGAAAGTCGCTCCACTGCCGACCACAGATTCCGCCCAGATTCGTCCCCCATGTTTATGAACAATGCGCTGCACCGATGCGAGCCCCACACCCGTGCCGGGATAGTCTCGGTCCGAATGCAGCCGTTGAAACACTCCGAACAGCTTGTCCGCATACCGCATGTCAAAACCGGCGCCATTGTCACGAACAAAAAAGACTGGCGTCGAGTTATGGTTCTTCGTCCCGACCTCAATCTGCGAGACCGGGCACTTCGACGTAAACTTCCACGCATTTCCCAGCAGATTTTCCAGCATCGCTCGCAGCAGATGCCGGTCCCCTGTGGCTAGCATGTTTGGCTCAATTTGGATTTGGGCCTTTCGTTGCGGATCTTCGAACTTGAGTTGCAAAGCAATTTCCTGCGCCAGTGCACTCAGGTTCACGCGGTCGAGCACGATCTCCGATCGCGCAATGCGCGCAAGTTTCAACATGTCGTCGATCAGGTGAGCCATACGCATGGTCGCCGCCCTTATGCGCTCAAGGTGAGACTGCCCCTCCTTATCCAACTTGCCGGAATAATCCTCCAGCAGCGCGAGACTGAATCCGTCGATCGCCCGTAATGGAGCGCGCAAATCGTGCGATACCGAGTAGCTGAAACTCTCCAGTTCTTTATTCATCGCCTCAAGCTCGGCATTGCGATCTGCCAATGCCTCGTTGAGCCGCCGCATCGTGTCGCTGGTGCGCTTCCGTTCGGTGATGTCGCGGATGGCACTCGAGATCAGCACTCCATCGGGACTCTCCAGCGGACTCAAGCTGACTTCAACCGGGAACTCCGTTCCGTCTTTCCGCCGTCCATAAAGCTCCAGCCCCGCTCCCATCTCGCGAACTCGCGGATGAGCCGAAAATGATTCGCGATGCTCGGGATGTTGTACCCGAAATCTCTCAGGCACCAGAACTTCGATTTGCTGCCCCACCAACTCCTCGCGGTCATATCCGAAGACCCGCTCCACCTGCGCATTGACCAGCACGATCTTCCCTGTGCCATCCGCTACCACCACCGCGTCTGGAGCCGTTTCCAGCAGCCCTCGAAATTTCTCGTCGCTCCTCCTTTGTGCCAGCTCGGCGGCCGCACTCTTCTTCATATAAAACGAGAGCAAAACGAGCGCCGCCCCCACCAGCGCTAAAGCCACTAGATTGGCGCCGACAATCGCAACCTTGGCGTGCCTGGACGCGCGGCTTTCCGCTTCAGACCGTTGTCGCAATAACTGATCTTCTTCCTGCTGCATTTGCTGGATCAGGTCTTCCATTTGGGCCAGAAAAACACTGTGCGCACTCCCGGCCCGGCCCACCGCCGCCTGCTTCGAGTTCTTGCCGCCATCGGACTCGGCTTCTTTCTGGAGGTCGTACCCAAGGTCACCCAGCGTCGCCTGGATTTCCCCCAAGAGCGCTTGTTGCCGTGGATTGTCCGCGGTGAGGGATCGCAGTTCGCCAATCAGCCCTTGGGCACGTGAGAGTTTGCCTTGGTACGACTGCCGGTAGTCGTCGGCTCGGCTGAGAAGAAATATTCGTTGATCGGCGTCTGCTGCCTGCACCGCCCCACGAAAGGAGGCTAATGTTTGCAGGACTACATGCGTGTGGGAAACCCACCGCTCCGTCTCTTGATGCTGAACTGTCTCGCGATAGGAAATGACCGCGGCAGATAGGAGAGCCGCAAACGCGACCGCCATGGCCAATACGAATCGGGCACGAAAATTCTTCATCGTAGACGCAGCCGCGGGGAGGAAGCGTCACCGTGAATCGAACTTTCTGGATCCTGGGTGTTCAAAAATTCTACACCCGCTCGCTACGGAGCTGATAGAACTGGCACGCTTGTTACGAATTCCGAACAATCAATTCCCCGATCCTGGAAGATCCGCTCCCTGCCCCTGCGCTCTTAGCGCAATGCGAGCCGGGGTTTGCGGCGTTGCTTTGGATCAGGACCGTGAGATTGACTAAGCACTTCCTCGTCCCTAAGATGAGGCGACTGGAAGGCGACCATTCCTCATGATCGGCCGGACCATTTCCCACTACCAGATCGTCGAAAAACTCGGTGGCGGCGGTATGGGCGTGGTGTATAAGGCGCAAGATACGCGCCTGCACCGTTTCGTCGCTCTTAAGTTTCTACCCGACGAGGTCGGCCGGGACCCCCAGGCCCTTGCCCGCTTCGAGCGCGAAGCCCAGGCGGCCTCGGCCCTGAACCATCCCAACATCTGCACGATTCACGACATCGGGGAGGAAGACGGCCAGGCATTCATCGCCATGGAATTCCTGGAGGGCCTGACGCTCAAGCACAAGATCGCCGGCCGCCCGATGGAAACGTCGGAAATCCTGTCGCTGGCGATCGAAATTGCCGACGCCCTCGACGCTGCCCACAGCAGGGGAATCGTCCATCGTGACATCAAGCCGGCAAATATTTTTGTGACCGAGCGGGGCCACGCCAAAATTCTCGACTTTGGCCTCGCCAAGGTGAACCTGGCCAACGCCTCTTCCAGCCAGATCGGCGCAGCCAACACTCTCACCGGCACGGCGGAAGATCCGCATCTCACCAGCCCCGGCTCCACGCTCGGAACTGTTGCCTATATGTCGCCGGAACAGACCAAGGGCAAGGATCTCGACGGACGCAGCGATCTCTTCTCTTTCGGTGCCGTGCTCTACGAGATGGGCACCGGCACTCTGCCCTTCCGCGGCGAAACCTCCGCGCTCATCTTCAACGCAATCCTCGAGAAGGCCCCGGTTCCTCCCCTTCGCTTGAACCCGGACCTGCCGCCGAAATTCGAGGACATCGTCAATCGCGCGCTCGAAAAAGACCGCGAACTGCGTTACCAGAGCGCGAAAGAAATGCGCTCCGAGTTGATGCGCCTGAAGCGCGACACCGATTCCAGTCGCCAAATGCCGGCAGTCAGTTCTGACGCCGTTCCCATCGCCAGCACTTCCAGCGCCGCACGCGCTGTCAGCAGTTCCTCCGTCGTCGCGGTAGCCAAACAGCACAAATTGTCACTCAGCGTAATTAGCCTGATCGCCGCTCTGTTGATTGCGGCCGCCAGCTACGGAATCTATGCGCTTCTTTCCCGCTCCAGCCCGGCTCCATTCCAGAATTTTTCGGTCAGCAAGATCACCGAGACCGGCAAGGCTTTGCGTGTCGCCATCTCTCCCGATGGCAAATACATCTTGAGCGTCCTTGCCGATGGCTCGCAACAGAGCCTGTGGCTGCGCAACGTGCCCACCAACAGCAATACTCAGGTTGTTCCGCCGGCGCAAGTTGATTATCTGGGCCTGCATTTCTCTCCCGACGGCAACTACCTCTATTTCGTACGCGACGAAGTGGGCAGCAACTCGCTGCACTATCTCTATCGCACCCCGGTGCTCGGAGGCGCTACCGAAAAGCTGGTCACCAATATCGACAGCAACGTCGCTTTCTCCCCCGACGGCAAGAAGATCCTCTACGAAACCGCGAATTATCCCAAGACCGGCCAATACGTGATCACCATCCGCTCGCTCGACTCAGGGGAAGAAACGAAGTTGAGCGACGGTCCCATGAGCGAGCAAGCCAATGATCCCGTATGGTCCCCGGATGGCAAGACGATCGTCTGCGATGTCGCGCAGCCCGGCACCGCTCTCTCCGGTCTCGCCGCCATTGATGTCGCCACTGGCAAGAGCCATCTCTTCGCCACCTCTAAGGATCTCTTCTTCGTTCGCCCCATGTGGCTTCCGGACGGCAAAGGCCTTCTAGTCGTCGGCCAGCTCGCTTACGCGGCGCAGTGGCAGGTCTTTTACGTCTCCTTTCCCGAAGGGAAGATCACTCCTGTTACCCGCGACACCAACTCCTATACTGATCTCAGCCTCTCTGCTGACGGACGCACCGCCGCCACAATCTTGCGGCAAGTTCACCTCTCCCAATCTGTGCTTGCGCTGAACGGCGCCAGCCCTGAGGAGCGCCCATTCGAAACTGGATCGATCAGCAACATGGTCACCTGGACCCGCGACGGCAAGCTCCTGGTGTCCGGCGCGGCAGGTGGTCTGACGCTGGTCAATCCCGACTCAGCCTCCCAAACTCCTTTCGCCCCGCAGGTCCCGGAAAGCAATTTTGCTCGCGCCTGCGCCGACGGCCACGTCGTTTTTTCCGCCGTCGATCCGAAACGGAGTGCGCTCGGAGTATTTTTTGCGAATGCCGACGGTACCAATGCCAAAGAGATCACCTCCGGCAAGCTCGATGCATTCCCCGCCTGCACTCCTGATGGCAAGACGGTTCTCTACGAGGATGGCAACAACCTGCTGCAGAAAGTTTCGAGTGACGGCGGCTCGCCGCAACAGGTATCCGACCTTCCCGTGTTCAGCCGCATCACGATCTCGCCCGACGGAAAACTCGCGGCCTTCGTTACTTCGCTGCCCAACGAATCCAATGAGAAGGTTGCGGTCCTTCCCCTTGATCCCAGCCAGTCACCCCGATACCTGCCGCTGGAACGGCCTCGGGTGGAGTTTGCCTTCAGTTACACCTTGGGAGCTATCGTTTTCAGCCCCGACGGCAAAGGCATCGTCTACCCGATCCGCGACGGTGAAACCGATAATCTTTGGTTGCAGCATTTGGATGGTTCTCCCGGGAAACAACTCACCGACTTCAAATCGGAATTCATCCGCGATTTTGAGTTCTCCTTTGACGGCAAACAGCTGGCCGTCATTCGCGGCCACCGCGAAGCCGATGTGGTCCTGATCCGTGACTCGGAGAAGTAAACGCCTGCGCCGAATCGCTTTCCTCAGACTCACCCGATTCCTCAGTCTTGCACCGTGTAGATCCACACTTCGGCCTCGCGCTTGGCGCGGGCAGGCACGGCCACGTAGAGGCGGTCAAAAGCCTTCTTCCCGATTTTTCCAAAGTAGCCCGCGGTCCTCGCCCCCAGAGCAGACGGAACCTTGGCCAGAAGTTCGTAGTGGTCGGCATCCTTCTGTTGGAAGACGCTGATGTAGCCCTCTCCACCAGTGACGTATATGCGCTTGCGCGCCGCGTCGTAATAGATATCGTCGGAATCCTGCACGCAGGGCAGCGCCGCCAATACTCGTCCTGACTCCGCGCTAACCACCGCCATCCGGGGCGGCACCCGCGTGGCGATAAACAGTCTGCGATCCGCCTCATCGAGTGCCATCGGAAAGTTGGACTCCAGCGTAAGCGCCCATTTCTTGATCTCACGCGTCTTGCGGTCGATGACCACAATTTGTTTCAAGTCCGGAACATTCGCGAAAATGTCAGGGCCCGCCGATTCGAGTTGAAAAGATTCCGGATGCGCTCCGACCTTGTACTCCTCATCCAGGCGCTTGTTCGTGGTCGCGTCGATCATCCCGATTGCCGCGGATTCTCCGTCTCCGTAACCGACATATACCCGCTTGTCCGCCGGATCGTACCGCAGATTGTCAGCATCGTCGTGAAAATCGATGGTAGTGATGAGTCCAAACGAACTCCCGTCATAGATGTAAACCTTGCCCTCGTCGCTGGCGACGAACAGTTTATTAGTCTCCGGCGAATACACCACACCCTGTGGCCTCGGCACTCCCGTGATGGTATGGATCACCCTTTGCGCGCTCAGATCGATCACCTCTGCGGTGTTGTTGCCCAGCGCAGAAAGGAAAAGCCTGTTGTCGGGATCGAAGGCAAAATGGTCGATTCGTCCCTGCACGTTAGGAAGCGGAATGGAGCCCGTCAAAACCAGCGGCGCCGCGCTCGCCTGCGTCGAATTCTTTTGAGCAGTCGCCCGAAACCCAAATCCGACAACTAAAACCAGCATCAGACAACTTACGAAATTCTTCATGCATGCCTCTCGAAACACCTGGAATCTACCACAGCGAATTTTTGACGACACAGGACGGCTTGATTTAGGAGAGTGGCATCGTTTGCCATATAGAGCCTACTTTCCGGTTGCCGACAATACCTTAGAAGCTAGAGACCGGGCTGCCGTGCCAAAGGGCTCTCCCAAACGCGGAATAGCAGTTTCTTGAGCTGCGCGAAGGCCTTGGGTCCAAGCTCACAGCTCCATTCCCGCTCGATGTCCCGAAGTATCTCGTGGATTTTTGAGTACGCGGCCCAGCCCCGCTTCGTGAGTCGGATAATCCGCGCTCGCCCCTCGTCCGCTGCGTCGGAGCGGACAATATAGCCAAGCCCTTCAAGACTCCGAAGAAGCTGATTTATTGCCTGCTTGCTCATCCCGGTGCGATCTGAGAGCTGACCCGGGCGAACTCCATCCGGGCCGGGAAACTGCAGCACCGCCATATGCGGTACCCGCAGCTCCTCGAAGCCAGCTGCATTGAGCTCGCGAATGATTCTGCGTTGGATCGTCGCAGCCGGCACGCGCAGTAAGGCTCCGATAAGCATGTCCTCGGTTTTGACTGAGTTCGGCAATTCGGCTTGACTCTTTGGTAAATTGAGTTTACATTCTAGCATGGTAAATGGAATTTACTAATGAGGTAAACATATGGCTGGGCAAACAATCGATCTCCGAACGAATCCTTCTGACGAGACCATCCGGCTAGGTCCGCTCGTGGTTCGCTTCCTCCTTACGGGGGAGAATTCCACCGGTACGCTCGCAGCTTTTGAGCTAATGGTTCCAGGAGCACAACGTTTGGCTGCTGCCGCCCACAGCCACGATCATTACGAAGAGACGATCTACGGTATCAACGGAGTGTTGACGTGGACAGTCGACGGAAAACAAATCGACGTTGGTCCGGGAGAGGCACTCTGTATTCCGCGCGGCGCCATTCACCGTTTCGATAACAATGGAGCACAACACGCAAAGGTCCTCTGCGTGATCACCCCAGCGGCCATCGGTCCGCAATATTTCCGCGAATCTGCCGAGGTCATCAACGCGTCAGCCGGAGGTCCGCCGGATCGCGCGAAGATGGCGGACATCATGCGTCGCCACGGCCTCACGCCAGCTCCGGCGTAAATATAGGCAGCCAGCGCGTCCAAGTTGTCGCCGCACTGGCGTCCGGTGCTGTCCGGTTTTGGACGGTACCAGCCGACTTCGGACAAATCGGATGTGTCAACCGGCTATTAGCTGCATCACAGTTATAAAGATAGCCTGAGGAAAAGATTGGAGATCGGGCTGCTATTTCTTCTCGCATTGGAACAACAGCCTGGCAACGGGCTGTCTGTCTCGCACGTTTAATTCAACCACGAGCGCTTCTCTCAAAGCCTGATCTGGGGAGGACGAATGACGGGGTCATTGGGCCAGGATCTTCGATATGCGCTGCGCCAGTTGCGCAAGAGCCCCGGCTTTACCGCCAGCTCGGTAATTGCGCTCGCACTAGGAATTGGCGGGACGACAGTTATCTTTAGTGTCGTTTACGCTGCCCTACTTCAGCCGCTTCCTTACGCGGACAGCCAGCGACTGGTTACTGTCCACGTTGATGACGCCCATAAGCGCGATTCAAACGGAAGAAATTACTTCCTGACCACGGATTTCCTGGAAATTCAGCGCGAGAACCATGTTTTCGACGAGGTCATTGGGGTTCACCCCCGAGATGCGGTGCTGACCGGCACTGGCACCCCGGAACGCTTCGATTGTGCCCTCGTTACCGCCAATACTTTCTCCGCCCTCGGCGTGCCGGCCATCCTTGGCCGGACACCCACAATCGAAGATGTAAGGCCCGATTCGCCTCGCGTTGTCGTTCTGAGCTACAAGGTTTTTGAGCGCAATTTCGGCAAGGATCCCGGCGTGGTAGGTAGAACCATCGTGTTGGACGAGCAGGCGACTACGGTGATCGGGGTCATGCCACCAAGTTTTGCGTGGTGGAACGGGGATATTTGGATACCTCTCGCCCTGGATCGCATCACGGGAAATATGTATGACCGGACATTCTGGCTCTATGGCCGGCTCAAACCGCATGTTTCCATGCGAAAGGCTGCCGCCGACCTAGATGTCATTCTCAGACATCTCGCATCATCGTCTCCCCAAGACTATCCGCGGGAACCCTCCGCCGGGCTCGAAACCTACGCGGATTCCATCGTGTCGGGCTTTCGTCCCACATTGCTTCTGTTGTTAGCTGGAGTCAGTGTGCTGCTGCTGATTGCCTGTGGCAATGTCGCAAGCCTGCTTCTGGCTAGAGCAACTGCTCGGGAGCGGGAAATCGCCATCCGATCTGTGCTCGGCGCCAGCCATAGCAGATTGGTTCGGCAATTGCTCGTAGAAAGCGCAGTGCTATCCGCCGCCGGGGCGGTCGGCGCACTCGGGTTGGCATCGGTGGCGACGAGCGTCGCGTCTTCCGTCATTCCTCAAGGTAAGATTCCGATCGAGGCAGTGGTCCGTCTCAATCTTCCTGTGTTTTTCTGGACATTAGCAGTTGCGGCCGTTTCCTTGGTCTTCTTTGGACTCCTTCCCGCACTCCACACTGCCAGGTCCGACTTGAATGAACCACTCAAGACGGGGGCGAAGAATCTGAGTAGCAGTTTGAGGGGACGAAAGCTACAGCGAGTCTTTGTCATTTCGCAAATCGCAATGTCGGTTGTTCTTGCGCTAGGTGCAGGGCTAGTGGTGCGAAGTTTTGTGGCGCTCCGGGAAGTCAAACTCGGATTCGATCCAGATCACGTGCTCAGCTTCCGTATTGTCTTGCCCGATCAACAATACGGAACAGGCCAACAGAAGGCACGATTCTTCAGGAGCTTTCTGCCGGCGCTACGCGCCCTGCCAGCCGTTTCGTCTGTAACCGAGACGAGCACCCTGCCTCCTTATGGCGGCATTCCGGGAGGGGTTGAGGTCCGTGGCTACCCGAACCAGAACCCTGATGGTGCCCTGCTCTTTCTCATCAGCGACCAGTATTTCGACGTTCTTAATGTTCCTTTGTTGGAGGGAAGGCCTCTTTCCGAGCAGGAAATCTTTGAAGAAAGGAAGGTGGCGATCGTAAACCGAACCTTCGCGCGTCAATATTTCGGGGCTACCGACGCGTTGGGCAAGTTGGTGAAATTCAGATTCCTCGAAAAAGTCCCAGAGAAGATCGATTCGTGGTTTGAGGTCGTCGGAGTAGTGGCGGATCAGAAAAACCAAGGTCTGCAGGAGCCTGCCCATCCTGCGGCCTACATCCCGTTCACCATAACCGGATTCGGCAATAGGGGAGTTCTACTGCGACTGGCCGGAGACCCGCATGCTCTTTCGTTTTCGAGTATTCAAGCCAAACTGCGGGCCATAGATAGCAGCCTTGTCACGGAATCGTACGGAACCCTCCGTGAGTTCATATCGATAACATCGTTTTCCCAGCCACGCTTCTTGCTGATGCTCCTCATCGTCTTTTCGACGACCGGTCTGAAGCTCGTAAGTATCGGCGTGTATGGGATCATCTCCTACACGGTTGAGAGACAAACACAAGAAATCGGACTGCGTCTCGCGCTCGGCGCTCAACGTCACGAAATTCTTCAGCGAGTAATCGGCGAGGCGTTGGCCCTTGCCGGGGCCGGAGTAATAGTTGGCATGATGGGAGGCTTAGCGGTCAGCCGCACAATGTCGAGTGTGTTGTACGGTGTTCGGTCGAATGATCCGGCTACGTTTGCTTCGGTTCTTGTGCTTGTCGCCATAGTGGCGTTCTTGGCTAGTTACATTCCCGCTCGCCGGGCAGCGAAAGTCGACCCCATGGTGGCGCTCCGGCGCGAGTAACGCGTCTTTCCCTGGAAGAGTTGACACACCCTAATGCAAGCGGGAGAGTCGCCGGCGTTTGTCCTGATTTCTTGCAGAACTGTTTTCGTGGAGGGCCTCTGGGTAAGGCCTTGCCGCCAAGGGCTACAAGGACGCGGGTTTTAGCCCCTGCGGCGCTTGTCAAGCCGGCGCCCTCAATCAATTATCGCCCGTCCTCATTTTCCACGTGCCCGCATCGCCAAACTCGCGTTTCCCACAACTTCTCCACAGCAATTCTTGTCCGGTATATTCTTCTCAACCCGTTTGTAGCTGACAATTCTCTTGGAGAACTTTGTCTGCTCGGCGCTCAACCTGATAGCTGAGAGCTGAGGGCTGATAGCTAAGATCATGTCGAACCCCGGCGATTTCGCGTACACCCTCAAGCAGCAGGCGGATATCGTCCGCATCATCGGCGACTACGTCAAGCTGAAGAAGGCCGGCGCCCAGAATTACTCCGGACTCTGCCCCTTCCACGGTGAAAAAACGCCATCGTTCTCCGTCCACGCCACACGCCAGTTTTTTCATTGTTTCGGCTGCGGAGTTTCGGGCGATGTTTTCAACTTCGTTATGAAGATTGAAAACATCACTTTCCCGGAAGCAGTCCGCCTCGTCGCGCAACGGCTGAACATCCCTCTTCCGAAAGCAAGCTATTCGACTCCCGGCGAAGCGAAAGAAGCTCGCCTCCGCGGACAAATCCTCGACGTCCACGAACGCGCCGTCGCCTTCTTTCAGGAATGTCTGCGCCGTCCCGAAGGCGCCCGCGCCCGTGAATACCTCACCGGACGCGGCCTCAATGACGAACTCATAGCCAAGTTCCGCATCGGCTACGCCCCCGACTCCGGCTTCTTACTCCGCGACCGCCTGAAAAACGAATTCCCCGAAGAAGTCCTCCGTGAAAGCGGCCTCTTCTCCTGGAAAGAAGCAGTGAGCGATGAGCCGCGAGCAATGAGCAATCAAGTTGACGAGCAAGGTGACCGCTCACAGCTCACTGCTCATAGCTCATCGCTAGCCGCCATGTACTCCAAATTCCGCAACCGCGTAATGTTCCCCATCGCCAGCGAAGCGGGCAAAGTCATCGCCTTCACCGGACGCACGCTTTCCACTGACGAAAAAGCCGGACCGAAATATCTGAACTCGCCCGAAACCCCGATCTATTCCAAATCCCGCGTTCTCTTCAATCTCGATCAGGCGAAGGAATGGATCAAGAAATTCGACTACGCCATCCTCGTCGAAGGCCAGATGGATTGCATTTCCGTCTTCGCGGCCGGATTCCACAACGTCATCGCTAGCTCCGGCACTGCGTTCACCGAATTGCAATCCAAGCTGCTCGGCCGCTTTACGAAAAACGTTGTAGTCAACTTCGATCCCGACACCGCCGGGGCGAAGGCCACCGAGCGCACCCTCGCTCTTCTGGTCGAAGAAGAATTCAATATCAAGGTCCTGACCCTCGAGCAGGGATTCGATCCCGATCTCTACATCCGCCGCAAAGGCAAAGACGCCTACGAGGACGCGCTCCGTCATTCACAAAAATATTTCGATTACCTGATCGAGCGCGCCCGCATGCACTTTCCCGTGCGCAGCGCCGAGGGGAAGCACAAGGCCGTCAACTATCTTTTGCCGCACATCCAGCGCATTCCGAGCCGCATCATGCGCGATGAACTCGCACAGGAGATCGCGCAAAAACTCCAGATTGATTCAGCTGTCCTCCGCCAGGAGCTGCGCCACACCGCAGCGACCCGATCCGCAGCCACGGTCAAGGCTCCCGCCGAAGCCCAGGTTACCGATGCCGAGAAAGTTCTGATTCGCGCCCTCGCCTCCGCCCGCCAAATGCAAACGGCCGAGGAGCATCTTTCCGCTCGCGACGGCGCAGAAGAAGAATTCGACCCCGCCCGCCAGGCCCAGTTCGTCCTTTTAAACGAAGGCCTGCATCAGGGACTCGCCACCGAATCCCTCACCGAATCACTGATCAACATGGGCTCCGAAGTCGCCGACATTCTCGAAGTTCCCGCCAGCGAAAGTGACCGCCGCATGCTCGCCTCAATCCTTTTGAAGGAAGAGGAAGAACTCACGGCCGAGATCCTCGAGGGTGCAGTCCGCGCCCTGCGCCGCATCCACCTCAAACGCCGGCAAGAGCAAGTCCAGCAGGAACTGAAAAAGCCTGGCCTTTCTTCCGATAGAGACCGTTTGCGGGAGTTGCTGGCAGAACTGGAACGGATCAGCCGGGCGCTCCGTGATCCAAGCCTGGCCGAAGACGGCCTGAAAGCCGTGAAATGCCGCAAAAGTGCTTGAAACAAAAGGCTCTCGAACGCCATCTAAAGGAAATAGGGGAATGCTGTACGCGGGTCGGATAAGGCGGGCAACCGATAGACGCACGAGTGTAACTGTGCTAAACTCAATAGGTTTGTGCTAGGCGCACAATCCCGCTACACCCACATTCCCACCTTTGAAGGAACTTTATCACACGCTCCTCGTGAGCGGAGTTGACAGTTTAAGGACACCTCTTGGCTCTTGACGACAAGTACGACGACATAAAAAAGCTGATCGACACAGGCAAAGAAAAGGGATACCTGACGTATGACCAGGTCAACGACCTCATACCGCACGATGTGCACAGTCCCGAAGACCTCGACGATCTGCTGACAACCATCGGTACGCAAGGCATCGATGTTCTCGAAGGACCGAAGCTTCCTTCGCAGGGCCTCGATAAAAAAGGTTTCGAAGATTTAGAAGAGGGCGAGGACGTTGAGCTCGACCTGACGCCCGGCGCTCTGGAAAAAACCAACGATCCCGTCCGCATGTACCTGCGCGAGATGGGAACTGTGCCGCTGCTCACGCGCGAAGGCGAAGTCGAAATCGCCAAGCGCATCGAGCGCGGCCAGATCCGCGTGCTCAAGGCGCTATCGCGGTCGCCCATCGTCATTCGCGAACTGCTCACGCTCGGCGAAGACCTCAAGAAGAACGTTCGCTCGATCAAGGAAGTCGTGACCTTCGACGAAGAAGAGATCACGGACGAGATCCTGCAGAATCGCCTGAATGAGTTCACCGGCAAGATCGACGACATGGCCAAGCTGTACAAAAAGGCCCAGGTCCTCGAAGAGAAGTTTCAGGAAGTTTCGAAGACGAAGAAGCCGAAGGACCACCGCCGCGCGCGCCGCAAGCTGGCCCGCGCGATCGTGGCCACTTCGATCGCCGTCCGCAAGCTCGGATTCACCAACGCCGAGCGAAAGCGGCTGATCGAGCGGCTCAACAAGACGGTCGACGGCATGCGTTCGCTCGACCGGCAGGCGACGAACCTCGAGCGCAAGGCCGACTCGACCCGCAGCGAAGAGCAAAAGAAAGAATACCGCCGTCAGGCGCGCGCGATTCGCGGCGAGGTCGAGAAACTCGAACTGGAAACCGGCGTGTTGTTCCAGGAGCTCAAGCGCACGCAGCGCGAGATCATCCAGGGCGACATGGACGCGGAGCAGGCCAAGCGCGAACTGATCGAGGCCAACCTGCGACTCGTGGTTTCGATCGCGAAAAAATACACCAATCGCGGACTGCAGTTCCTCGACCTGATTCAGGAAGGCAACATCGGACTGATGAAGGCCGTCGACAAATTCGAATACCGCCGTGGCTACAAGTTTTCAACGTATGCCACGTGGTGGATCCGGCAGGCCATTACCCGCGCGATTGCCGACCAGGCGCGTACGATCCGCATCCCGGTGCACATGATCGAAACGATCAACAAGCTGATCCGCACGTCGCGGCAGCTGGTGCAGGAACTGGGACGCGAACCCACGTCGGAAGAGATCGCCAAGCGCATGGATATTCCGGTCGCGAAAGTGCGCAAGGTGCTCAAGATCGCGCAGGAACCGATCTCCCTCGAAACGCCAATTGGTGAAGAGGAAGATTCGCACCTGGGCGACTTCATCGAAGACCGCGGCGTGGTTTCTCCGGCCGAGGCGGTGATCAACGTGAACCTGAAAGACCAGACGGGACAGGTCCTGCGCACGCTGACTCCGCGCGAGGAGAAAGTCATCAAGATGCGCTTCGGACTCGAAGACGGCAGCGAGCATACTTTGGAAGAGGTCGGGCAGAGCTTCGCGGTCACGCGCGAACGCATCCGCCAGATCGAAGCCAAGGCTCTGCGGAAGCTGCGGCATCCATCGCGCTCGCGGAAGTTGCGGGCATTTATGGATGGGGTGCGAGACTAGGAAATTAACACCGCCGAGTACGCGGAGGAAATTCTTGGATAAGGCACGGCTCCCGGCCGTGCCTTTTTTCCTGTTGCCAAAATGGAACGCTTCTCATTAATTTACAGCGGCATCATCGTTCGTTCGCAGTGAAGTAGTCTTACAATCGACATGGACAAGCAGACGTTTAGGAGGGCATTGCCAGTGGGTGCTGGACGATGTTTGCCAAATATCGAGTGGTCTTGCGGCCATTAGGGTTCGACTCCCTTGCCCTCCACGGGTCACTCGACAGAAGTTTCTTGACATCGGATGTATGGCGTTTATCATAGTAAGTGTTTGGCAAACATCGTCTGGTATCTGAAGCCCCAAGTGACTCTCGGGGCTTTTGCTTTTTGTTTATAAATCTGCCCTATCGCGTGGCCGTGTCGAACGGTATCTGAGTAAATCCGCGAAATGCTCCCAAAATATCCTCCAAGATACACATTCTGCGTAGTTTACCTTCCTGCAATTCTTCGTCCGCCAAGCCCCCAAATGTCATCAAAAAAGTAGGCCAAAAACGGCCTAGGACGACTGAATATTGCCCTGACTCTGGCATGGGCGCAAGCGAAAGGAGTTTCATGTTCGAGAGCGCTTTACTAGAGAAGCATCACGCAATCCAAAGCCGGCGGAAATCAGCAACGGCGGTTTCATTAATTCTGGAAGCGGTCATTATTGGAGTGGTAGTCATCATTCCTTTGCTGATCACACAGGCGTTGCCAGCGCCAAGGATGATGACCATGCTGGTTGCGCCTCCACCACCACCCCCGCCTCCTCCACCAGCACCGGCGGCGGCAAAGGTCAAAACAGCAACCACAACAACAGCAACGAAGGCACCCGTCGTGAAGGTGAATAAGGCAGAGCTGAACGATCTGCGGACGCCGACGAAAATTCCAAAGAACATTGATATGAGACCCGAAGCGGCTCCCGCAGCGGCACCAAGTGTGGCCGGAGTCACGGGCGGAGTTCCGGGAGGTGTGCAGGGTGGGATGACCGGCGGTGTGCTGGGCGGCGTCCTGAGTTCCGACGTGGGCAAAATGCCGGCGAAGCCGAAGCTGGTGAAAGTCTCGCAAGGCGTCAGCGAAGGCTTGCTGGTGCATAAGGTGACGCCGCAATATCCGCCGATCGCAAAGCAAGCCCGAGTGCAGGGATCGGTCATCTTGCGGGCAGTGATCGGAAAAGACGGCAAGGTCGAGAACGTACAGACGGAAAGCGGCAGCGCACTGCTTGCCTCGGCCGCAGTGAATGCCGTGAAACAGTGGCGGTATAAACCGTACGTGCTCAACGGCACGCCGGTGGACGTGGAAACGACGGTGACCGTGAACTTCCGGCTGGCAGCGTAGCTTTCGCCACGGAGACACGGGGTCACGGAGAATAAGGATGAGAGGCACTGCTTCGGCCGTGCCTTTATTCTTCGGGAAGACTTTAATCTCGACGGATTGATCACTTCGATCACGACGAAATCGAACCATTCCGACCACCTAATTTGATGGTCCTTGAATCGGAAACTGGGTAGTCGCTCAGTGATTCCTGCCGGAGGATTTTGTTAGAACGGATCGCAGGGCCGCAAGCGACAGGAACCACACGAACAGCGCTCCGAACAGGACAATTGTCCACTCGGAAGCGGAGTACATCGCGAAGGGTGCGCCGGGGCTGAACCACGCATACCAGACGAACAGGGCCTCCCATATGAGAACGACTGCCCAGATCACGGCCGGACTCAAGCGCCAGAAGGCTGCTGCTGCCGCCATTACAAAGACGAGGAGCACCCTGCAACCGAGGATGAGCCACGGGAGCGAGCGAGGGACGTCCCCGTAATAGTGCGTGTTGAAGAAGTTCACCAGAAGCAACGCGGCAAGCAGTCCATAGACGATGCGGTATGCGAGGAGCATGAAGGTTTTCGAGACTGCGATGCGTGTCCTGCCGAACGGAATACGGTAGCACTGCGCCTGAGCGGGTTTCAACGGAAGCTCTCAAACAGAGCCGTAGACCATAGTCAAAATCCCCACTGCTCCCGAAAGCTGGGAGAAGTGGGGCGCCCTTCGAATCTTCTATCAGCTAATTCACATTCACGATTGCATTGGCCAGGGACGGTTGGCCGATTCGAGGCGGTGGGGAGCGGGGAGAGCGCCGATCTCGGAATCATCCTCGGCCAGCAGCAGGATGGCGACGCTGAGCAGTTCGATCTCTTTTTCCAGCTGACGGAATTCTTCCTGCTTGCGGCGGAGTCCGGCGAAAAGTTGGTTAGCCGTGCAGGTGGGCGGTCTTTTCGTCTGCGAGATCTTCTTCATCGCCGTGGTCTGCGTCAGCACCGTCTTCGGCGCAGTCTTTGATGCCGCCTGCGATGTCGTCGGGGGCTGATACGAGACCGCGTTCGGCATCGACATCAGTTGGCGCTTGGTCTCGTCGTCGGGCGGAAGCTGGCTGAGGAACTCGAGGCCGAGGAGGTCTCCGCGGCGGTGGCGCACGATGGCGTTGACGCGAGAGGGCTCGGCGGTGGGGAACTGGAGCTGCATCATGTCTCCGGGATTGAGGGCGAGGCTGGCGTGCAGGGCCATGCCGGCGCGGCTGATGTCGCTGCCGCGCGCCATCACCGGAGTGGTGAGGATTCCGTTGACTCCGATAATGCGGACAGGCAGGTCGACCTGGTAGCGGGGCCATCGGCGCGTGTTGCGCGGAGGCTCGTTTTCGATGCGGTGCGTCGCGGTCCGGCTGACTCGGAGAGCGGCAGTGAGGGAGGGCCGGCGAGCGGCCAAAGCATTCGTATGGTCCGAGATACGCGTGTGCACGGGGGAAACCTCTAATTCAGATTTGTGTCCGCGAAGGCTTTCAGGCAAGCGACCGCTAGGACTACGAAGTGGTGGGCAAGGTCAGTGTGCGCTGGGCGCGGGATGTTGGCAAATTACTAACGGTCACAGGCAGGGACGATTACTGCTCGAAGCTAGATGAGGGAGCGTAGGAAGCGCAGAAAACGGTTTGCGGGTGGACGCTTGGGGAGAGCAGCGCGGTACTTTTCGATCCATGCGTCGGGAGCGGGTTCAGCGAGGGAGTGGAGCGTGGCGCGGAGGCGTCCCTGGTCGGCTTTGTCGATGGAGACGAAGCGGAAGGGCTGGTGGCCGGCCGAAACCGGCGGCAGCATTTCGGCGGCGCCGAGCACGGGTCCGGTCTGGGTGACGAAGAGAACTTTGACGCGGGATCCCTGGGCGAGCGTGCTCGACATCGCAAGCAGGCCGCCGTTGAGCGAGAGAACTTCGAGCATGCCGCGCTGCTGGCGTCCGTCGGGCGCGCGCAGAATGGCCGGAGCAGCGTCATCGAGACGCACACGCGGGCTTCGCCACTGCGTTTGGGGGGTGGGCATGGATACTCTTTCAGTATCGGTGTGTGTACAGCGGTGTAAAGATTACGGAAGTTTCGAGGATGCCGGGATTGTCGCTTTGGGAAGGGCACGATGCCACATCGTTTTGCGCTCTGGGATAATCGCTTTGGGGAAGGGCACGACTTACAGTCGTGCCGATCAGGCGGTTATGACGACGGCGGCTTTAGCCGCTGGGGGCCACGGGTCCAGCTTGAATCCCGGAAAGGCCGAGCAATAGCGATGACTCGGGGCGCGTGGCCCGTCGGCCTGCATGCAACTCGAAGCCGACACCTCGTTCGAAGCTTGTATTCCCGCGCTTTCAACTGCCGGGATTACGGGTTTGGGAAGGGCACGACTTACAGTCGTGCCGATCGGGCGGTTATGACGACGGCGGCTTTAGCCGCTGGGGGCCATGGGTCCAGCTTGAATCCCGGAAAGGCCGAGCAATAGCGATACTCCGCCGGGTTCGCCACCAGCTTTGCCATTACCGGATTCTGATGAATGTAGAGTCGATGTCCGGCAAAATCCTGCGCGTCGCGGATGCGGTGATCGGTGAATCCCTTCTGCCAGATCTCGCGGCGGCTAATCTGCTTGCCGACTGCGCGTGAGTAGCCTCCTTTGATGAATTGCATCGCGCGTTCGAGGGTGATGTCGCGCGCGGGCGTGAACAGCAGATGCACATGATCGGGCATGAGCACGAACTCGTGGAGAAGGAAAATCCCCTGGCGGCGGTAATGATAAAGAGTTTTCAGAAAGAGACGGGCGTAGTTTTCGACGATGAAAAATCGTCGGCGCTGGAAGGTTGAGAAGTTGACGAAGTACGTTCCGCGAGGAGAGATCAGACGAGTGGGTTTCATCCGTGGGCCTCAGCGGCTAAAGCCGCGTCTCTCCCAGCCTAATGCGGTGCGACTGGAAGTCGCACCCTTCCCGGTTGAAAAAATTGAGGCGATTTCCTTTTTGGGAAGACTTTACGGCGGATCGATCACGACATGGCGGATCGATCACGACGAAGACGCCCTTTCAACTCCCGAGATTATCGCTTTGGGAAGAGCACGATCGGTCTGGGAAGGGCACGACTTACAGTCGTGCCGATCAGGCGGTCATCACGACGGCGGCTTTAGCCGCTGGGGGCCGCGGGTCCAGGCGGGGTGGACCACACTTCTGACATTGCTTTTTGTTTGCACGACTCACACTGAGGGTGCTCCATCGGTTCGCGCTTTGTGCGAAAGGGTGGACCGCAGGAACCTCGACTTAGAAGGGCAGAAAATCGAGGGAGTAGGCGTCCGCGATACTAATTTTGCAAACAACGCAATGATAGCGGACTCTCTGTCGGGGAGATCACACCGAAAGAAAGCCACGCCGGGTCACCCCGCCCACACGGTGCGAAGTCAACGGTGATATCCACACCAACGCTGAAATTGGTCCTGCGTATCCCGTGCATCTAGCCTTGACAACCCGAAAACCCGTGCTACTGTTTTGAGAACAGGGAGCTTGTTGCTGAAGTTTTTTTGAAAGGCAACGTATGCTCCCTAAACTTTTTTGTTGGACCTTTTCTTGGGATCAGGCACTGTGGTCGTCGCCGATCCTCCCTCCTTGGACTTTCCACCCCTCCACGTCCATCGTATTTTCGTGCCCTCAAAACTCTGTGTTAGAAACCCGATTTTCACCTATGGGTAGGGGAGTCACGGAATGCCATTGACACGGAGAAAACCGCCCTGAGAAGATTAGGTTGTCGGATGTTCTGCACATCCCCGTCTTCGGGTTGGCCACTGGCTATCCTTTGACGACAAGCGGGACGTTCCACACGGAGTGAACCGAACAGCTCGCCAAGAACTACAGCGGGCTATATGAAGGACCAACGGAATATGAAATTCCGTGAGTAAGGTATGCCACCCTCACGGTCCGTGACCCCTGGTGTCACGGGTTTGAAAAAGTACTGACCCCAGATTTTGGCGTCTGCATTGAGATTCTTCTGAGTCCGGCCGAACCAGGCGGCGGACATGGAAGGATTGCTGCATGCTGGCGCTTATCGACCTCACCCGACTCTCTCAGCAACATCCTTATCTCTTTTACGGCTATCTCCTTCTGACAACTTACAAGTCCTTCTTCAGCAAGACCGCGCTGCAGCGGAGCCTGAATGGAGTAGCCGATTTGAATCATACTATTTGCGAGGTCATAGCGCGTTGCTTGAGGGATTGGCGAAGGCTGAACAAGCGCTTCGCAAGGTGTAAGGGGATTTCATTTTCTGGAGGTACCAAAGCAGCGCGAAAACGGCCACGTCGTCTTGAACTACCGCTTCACCAGGAGCCACAGAAAGTGCAGAGGCCCCAGCTCAACGGCCTGCTTTAAGGTCGTGTGGGTCAGCCAGCCCCTCCAGCATTCTGATGTATTCCTCCAGCCCAGGAAACAAGTAATCTGTTCGTGCCCACAAGCGCAAGTGTCTCTTCTTGGTGGTTGATCCATAGCAACAAATACGTCAAGTGCCGTACCAACATCGTCCACATTTGCACAGACAGGTAATTGTGGAAAACCGTGCTACATTGTGTACATTCAGCATGTTTCAGGAGAGTGTCCACATGACCGACACCAAACAAACAGATCCCAACCCAACTCCTGAAGAGTGGAGAACCGCCACTGAATATGCATTGTCGATGAGCGGCAACATGACTAGGGCCGAACAAGGAGAGACCAAAGAAAAGAAATACGAACCACCTCCAAAATGATGAGTCAAGTCACCGACATCGTCGCCGTCGTTTTTGACTTCGACGACACTCTCATTCCTGACTCAACGACAATGCTGCTGAAGTCGCACGGTATTGACACCGACGACTTTTGGGGAAAACAAGCGCGTGAGTTGATACAGCAGGGATACGATCCGCCTACCGCCTACCTCAATCTCATTCTAAAGAACATCGGTGAGGGAAAACCCCTCGGCCTTCTAACCAACCAGAAGCTTACGGAGTTTGGCGGCACTCTCGATAAACACTTCCATGCCGGATTACCTCACTTTTTCGATGACGTGTGGCTAGAAGTCCGCTCAAAGTTTAAGAACATTGTCGTAGAATTTTACATCGTCTCCGCTGGATTGCAGCCAGTAATGGAAGGAAGCGAAATCGTTAAGAAGTATTTTCGAGCGGCCTATGGTTGTCAGTTAGCAGGAGATGATGAACATGGCCCTTTGAAATACATCAAGCGCTGCATCACGTTCACCGAAAAGACTCGCTACTTGTTTGAGATTAGCAAGGGCATTGACCCGAGTGATTCCAAAAGCCAACCCTTCTTGGTGAACAAAGCTGTTGCTGAAGCTGATCGGAGGGTGCCCTTCACCAATATGATTTATGTGGGTGATGGGGTGACGGACATTCCTTGCTTCTCACTTCTGCAAAAATTCAAGGGACTTGCTTTTGGTGTATTCGATCCGGCTAGAAAAGACAAAGCGAAGCAGGCATTCGAAGAGTTCCTTCAGCCCCGGCGAGTAACAAGCATGCATGCACCTAAATACACTCCTGAGAGCGAACTTGGAGCGATGTTACGAACCGCAATTGCAAATCGTTGCCTAGCAATTCAGCTTCAACGAAAAGCAGCCTTCTGAGGGTGGTATTTGTTCTTCGCCTGATTTTAGTCTTTCTCATTCACAACCATTATGACCAAGTGTACGGTTCACGACCTTCACGGTGAACCTCGGCAGCCGATTTCTCATAGAAAGTTTGATGACAGACAGGGCACGAACGGGATATGGACCCACTTAAGCCTGTTTGCTGCGGGGACAACCTCACACGTGTTTTGGATGGTCCATCGAGGCAGCGTTGGCAATATGGGCCATCATCCTCACCGATGTAGTAGTAATTTGTGCTACCAACTTGCCTGATTTTAGGTTTGTCCTCAGGATTCTGTTGGTTCTCAAGCTTGTGCTTCAGTTCCTTGTTCTCATCTGACAAACGCGAAAGTGCTTCTTTGAGTTGCAGCACGATGTCATACAGTGCGCTAATGTGGTTTTTCACATCAAGGTCGTTAGTGGTCTGAGCCCGTTCACGCAGAGCATTTAACGCCTCAGTCGCTTTCGTGCTTAACGACAGTGCTAAGTTGGTAACAGAGATTGGATCCGACATAACATCACCCGTCACTTCTTTGAGGCAGCCTTTTTCCTTAGCTCAATGGATTTGCGGTCACCCGCTCCTGTGAGATCCAAGTCTGTGCGGTAGATTCTTCCGGCATTGTCTTCAAGTCTCTGCCCATCAACAAGACCCAACATGATGAGTGTGTCAGTTGAGTCAATTACTTCTTCAATCAGGTTGTCGTGTTCTGGGGAAGCAGGGTCCGATTCAGGATATAAAACCTGTGTCAGCGTATACGTTGTGAAGTTGGCACCCGGATGTTCATACAACGCCAATAAAGCCGCAACTTCTTTAGGAGTGAGATCGCCATCCTTCGTTGTCATTTTGCGTGCCATTTGCTTGTTATGCCTCTGAGTCATTCTACTCGCTGGGTGCCTTCCCATTTTGGGAATCTCGCCCGCATTTCTCTTCATTTTTTCTTGCTTCTGCCTTCACCAGCGTTTCCAATCAAACCATAAGGCGGCATTCGCGGATTTTGACGAATCGCCGCCTTTCATCATTTCAGGCAGGTACATATGAAGAAAAGGAAACACGCAATCATTAAAGATAAAAAGCTCCGCGGAGAGTGGGCCGAGCTTTGTTTCATGGTCCGCGCCGCCGAGCACGGCTTGCAAATCAGCAAGCCTTGGGGAGAGATGCGCAGCTACGACTTTGTCCTCGGACGTCCCGGCTTCTTCGTCGCCGTTCAGGTCAAGTCGACTATCTACGAACAGGAGACTGGATACAACTGCACCGTTCGCGGAGGACACACTTGCTATCCCCCGGGATCCTTCGATTTCCTCGCCGCCTACGTCGTGCTCGAGGACGCGTGGTACATCATCCCCGAAGCGGAAGTCGCGGGCCTGGAGGCCGTTGCGCTTTATCCCAACAGCCAAAAATCCAAGTATGAGCGGTTCCGCGAAGCCTGGCACTTACTTAAGGATCATCGCCAACCTTCGCCCAGGAAACCCATCGACCTGCAAGCCAGCGCCGACGAGCGTCCTAGCCCCGACTTCCCCATCTTCTGGGTTGAAGCCGCTCAACCCGTCGCCGCGCGGACTTGAAGGGAAATTGGCAGCACATCAGCCCGTCATGCTCGAAGGTGCGGGTTCATTCCCTGGTTCGATAGGGAAATTCGACGAGGAGTCTCTGACAGGCGGATTCCTCAAGTAACCTTGACTTCTGATTCCTAGCTTCCGATAATTGTGCTGAGCATGACAGGCTGATGCTGACCCCGAGTGGAATATATGCTCGGGGTTTCGCTTTTAAAGACTAAGAGATTTTCACGCACGACCGATTACAGACCGGAGATAGACACTGCACTCTCCAGCCAGGGAAAACTTTCCCGTGACCGTCTCCGCCGTGAGTTATCTCCCACCCTGCTTTTTTTCCACTTTGGCCCAGGTGTCTTTCAGGGCTACGGTGCGGTTGAAGATTGGGGCGCCCGGTTTCGAGTCGGGATCGACGGCGAAGTATCCGAGGCGTTCGAACTGGACGCGCGTGCCGGCGGCTGCGTTGGCCAGTGACGGCTCGACTTTCGCATCCGCGATCACTGCGAGCGAGTTCGGATTCAGATAGTCGAGGACATCTTTTCCTTCTTCCACGTCTGCGAGATTTGCCTTGGTGAAGAGATTGTCGTAGATGCGCACTTCGGCATTGACGGCGTGCTTCGCCGATACCCAATGGATCGTCTTCACTTTGCGTCCGTCGGGAGCGTTGCCGCCGCGCGTTGCCGGATCGTAGGTGCAGTGGATTTCGACAACTTCCCCCTTGTCATTTTTCACGACGCTCTTCGCGGTGATGAAGTAGCCGTAGCGCAGGCGGACTTCTTTGCCGGGCGAGAGGCGGAAATATTTTGGTGGAGGCACTTCGCGGAAATCGTCCTGCTCGATGTAGAGTTCGCGGGAGAACGGCACCTTGCGCGATCCGGCGCTTTCGTCTTCCGGATTGTTGGTCGCGTCCATCTCCTCGACCTGGTCCTCGGGATAGTTGTCGATAACGATCTTCAGCGGGCGCAGGACGGCCATGACTCGCGGAGCGCGCTTGTTCAGGTCTTCCCGGACGAAGTGCTCGAGCATGGCGAGATCGACGATTCCGTTGGTGCGCGAAACGCCGACGGCCGAGACGAAGTTGCGGATCGCTTCGGGCGTGTATCCGCGGCGGCGCAGGCCGGAGAGCGTTGGCATGCGCGGGTCGTCCCAGCCGCGGACGGTGCCCTGTTCCACGAGCTGGCGCAGCTTGCGCTTCGACATCAGCGTGTAAGTCAGGCTGAGGCGGTCGAATTCGATCTGCTGCGACGGAAAAATTCCGAGCTGCTCGATGAACCAGTTGTAGAGCGGCTGGTGATCGGCGAATTCAAGCGAGCACATCGAGTGCGTGACTTTTTCGAGCGAGTCCGACTGGCCGTGCGCGAAATCGTACATCGGATAAATCGGCCACTTGTTGCCCGTGCGGTGATGTTCGGCATGCAGGATGCGGTACATCACCGGGTCGCGCATATTCAGGTTCGGCGAAGACATGTCGATCTTGGCGCGGAGAACGCGCGATCCGTCGGCAAACTCGCCGGCACGCATGCGCGCGAATAGATTTAGATTTTCTTCGACGGAACGGTTGCGGTACGGGCTGTCCTTGCCGGGTTCGGTGAGCGTGCCGCGGTGCTTGCGAATCTCTTCGGCGGAGAGATCGTCAACGTAAGCCTTGCCGTCTTTGATCAGCTTGATCGCCCACTCGTAGAGCTGACCGAAATAATCGGACGCGTAGAAGAGTCCGTCCCAGTGGAAACCAAGCCACTTGACGTCCTCCATGATGGAGTCGACGTACTCGACGTCTTCCTTCTCGGGATTGGTGTCGTCGAAGCGGAGGTTGGTGTGGCCGCCGAACTCGTCGGCCATGCCGAAGTCGATGCAAATGGCCTTAGCATGGCCGATGTGCAAGTATCCATTGGGCTCGGGAGGAAAGCGGGTCTGCACACGGCCGTTGTACTTGCTGGTCTTGAGGTCTTCGAGGAAGCGTTCGCGAATGAAGTTGGAGGGACGAGACTCGGGAGTGGAATTGGCGCCGGTCTCAGTCTCAGCGGCAGAGGGATTCATAATCTTTGATCTTACCGCAAAGTCAAATAAGCAACGCAGAGGACGCTGAGGGCGCAGAGGGGAAGGGGGTTAAAAAAACACAGGGGCCGCAATTTCGGTTTAAGTCAATTCCTTGCCACCAGATGCAATTTCTGCTCGTTACGGGTTTTATCCTTTTTTCCCTCCGCGTCCTCTGAGTCCTCTGCGTTGTTCTTTTGCTCCTGCTTAGATTTCCTCGGTCGTCCACAGGGAAGTCTCATCGTCCACAGTTTCTTCACAAGGGGGCACATTTTTTATGTTGCCGGGCGCAACAATCTGGCTGAGAGTGGGTTCAGCGAAACGTGAGAGTTCCTGACTTAGCCGGATGATTGCGGCAGAGCCAGTGGCAGCGGTGATTCTCGAGAGTGAATTGCCGAAGGGGAAAACATCCAGAGCCGCGCGAAAGCGCGACTGGTTGCCCGGGCGTTGCGGCCTCCTCCCCTGTTTGCGAAAGCAGGCAGGCCGCTGACCACCGCAGGCGTTGCGGAACGATGATCGCGAGATCACGAATCCAAGACGCGCTTCGGCCCTTGCGGCACTCGTTTCGAGCGCTGTCGGGCTGAAGCCATCATCGCAGGGGCAAAGCAGGAATCCACGAATAATGCGGTCCACGGTGGCTGGCCGTGGACCGCATTCTAGTTTTTGGGCGCAGGCCACAAAATTCCGCGCAATAAATTTGCTAGGCGACCTGAGTGTCGGCGGTAGCATTGATGGCAGCGTCCGCCGGTGAAGTGGCCTTTTGAGGGACGAGAGAGTCCTTCAAGCGGAGGAAATGTTCCTCGAAGTATTTTCGGGAAATGGCCGCAACGGCAATCGCACAGCCGCCACCGATCGCAAATCTGAGAACGACGAGTCCGAAGTGTCCGTTCGAGGGAACCAGTTCGGGCCAGTAATGACGGCAGATGCGATCATACATGCGAAATGCCAACAGATGGTTGAGATAGAGGCCGTAGCTGATGTATCCCAAGAAACGAAGGACTGAATTATTGACGTAGCGTTTTGCGGAACTGGTGCCAAGGAGCAAAAAGAACAACAAGATGCCGGCGCAGAGGAAGTGAACGACGGTCCATTGAAAGCCGGCTCCGAGTAGGCGGGTGCGCGTATCGAGGCCGAACGGCTGTCCCACAATTCCCAACAGGACCGAAGAAAAGAGAAGCATCGAACACAAGTTCCACAGCTGCTTGCGAGTGACCGCGGTGCGAAGAAGAATAGCCAGCAAGCTTCCCGCGGCGAGTCCATCAGCGGCGAACCATGTGTACCAACCGATTCCGTCTTTGTACCCGAGGGCGAAAGAGATCATCCGAAAGACTGGGATGAGCGCGACGAGAGAGCCGGAGATGAAAGCAAGCTGCCGGCGGGTCAGATTGCGTACAACGGCAGGCCAAAGAAGATAAAAATGTTCCTCTATGGCTAGCGACCATAGCGGCCCGTAATCGCAGGCAACGCCAAAGAAGTTCGTGAGGTTCGAGAGATAGATAAAACTCAAACCGACGAATGCCGCCGAAGAGCTACCGAGTACCAGGAGCAGAAGGAGAAGCGCATAGTACGGCGGCAGAATTCGGAGAGCGCGCCGCGTATAAAAACGGCGATAGTAGTACGGCCGACCCTTGGAGTCGAGCAAGATTCCGGTGATGAGAAAACCGGAGAGTACGAAGAAGAGATTGACGCCATATCCGCCAGGCGAGGTGACTCTCAGAAATACAGTGCTCCAACGGCTGAACGAATAGCCGGCATATTGCCAGAAAAAAGCGTGAAGCAGTAGGACAGCAACGACTGCGATGCCGCGCAGAGTGTCGAGTTCGGGCATAAACGGGCGAATCAAAGGCGACCGGAGTTCGCCGGATTCAACCACGTTGGAGTACGGCCCGGGCATGGGAGTTCCTTATTGGAAATCAACGCAGGCAAGTGCGTCAATGGCGAAGATCAAATGAAGGATAGAGAATCTACCAAAATAAGGGCCTTGTTTTCGTAGTGCTTCCACAAGAAAAGGAAATCGTCCACAACTTCTGCACAAGCTTTCGCCGCACATTCGCCCGGAAGTCCCCCAAAGTCAACTTGAGCGACATCAGAACCAAAGGTTCGAAGTGAAACTAAGGAAATCGCTTGTTATTATTTCGTCTTTCATTCGCCTAGGGCATAATTGACTTCTCGTCGAGCAGATCAAAAAATGGCCACTTCCGATTACACGATTAGCACCCTTCCCGCGAATGTAGAAGCTGAGCGGTCGATCCTTGGGGCGATCCTGCTCGACAACTTTGCTTACAACCAGGCGGCGGAGCATTTGCGGATTGAGGATTTTTCGCTCGATTCGCACCGCAGGATTTACACGCGGATGGTCGATCTGGCCGAGTCTTCGCGGCCGATCGACATGATCACGCTGATCGACGAACTCGAGCGGCACAAGGATCTGCAGGCGATCGGAGATGTGGCGTATGTGTCGAGCCTGGTCGAGGGCGTGCCGGATCGGCCGAGCATCGAGCACTACGTCAAGATTGTCCGCGACAAGGCGCTGCTGCGGGGAGTGATTTCGGCGGCGACTACGGCGATTGCGCGCGCGAGCGACCAGTCGGACTTGGCGGAAGATGTCTTAAGCGACACGGAAGCGGCCATTTTTCAGCTCTCGGAAAAGCGCATTGGGCGCGGGTTCATGGGAGTGCAGGAGATTGTCCGCGAAACTTTCGGGTCGGTGGACGCTCTGCTGCAACGCGGGCAGCGGATCACCGGAATGGCGACTCACTACACCGACCTTGATGAGATGACGAGCGGGTTGCAGCGGTCGGATCTGGTGATCATTGCGGCGCGGCCTTCGATGGGCAAGACCGCATTCGTGATGAACATCGCGGAGAACGCGTCGATTGAAGATCAGCAGGTGGTGGGAGTGTTTTCGCTGGAAATGTCACGAGAAGCGCTGCTGATGCGCTTGCTTTGCTCGCAGGCGAGAGTGGATGCGCACAAGATGCGGACCGGGTCGTTGTGGCAGGACGATACGAAGAAAGTTGTGAGAGCGATGGAGCAGCTGGCGCACGCCCCGATCTTCATCGACGACACGCCCGGAATTTCGCTGAGCGAGATGCGCGCGAAAGCGCGGCGGCTGAAGCAGGCGCAGGGACGGCTGGACCTGATCATTGTGGATTACCTGCAGCTGATGTCGGGCGGCGGGAAGCGCTTTGAAAACCGGACGCAGGAAGTTTCGGCAATTTCCCGCGGGCTAAAGGCGCTGGCGAAGGAACTCAGTGTCCCGGTGATTGCGCTGTCGCAGTTGAGCCGCGCTCCGGAGAGCCGCGGCGGAGATCATCGTCCGCAGCTGGCGGATCTGCGCGAGTCAGGATCGATCGAGCAGGATGCCGACTTGGTTATGTTTATCTTCCGCGAGGAAGTCTACAAGCAGGACGATCCCGAACTGCAGGGACGTGCAGAGATCATCATTGCCAAGCAGCGCAACGGCCCGATCGGACGGGTGAGGATGGCCTTCCTGAAGCACTGTACCCGGTTCGAGTCTCTCGCCGAGGGTGGCGTAGCCCCCGAGGAATAGACTCGGGCGTCTACAGTGATTCCTGTATCTTCCCGGAGGTAAGTACTGTAGACGCATAGGGTTGCAGATTCCGCCGAAAAGTTCCCTCATCCTGTGGAAAAGCTTGTGGAATTGAAAACGCATTTTGGGATTTCTTGTAGCAAAGACCGAGCGGTCGGTTCGAGGGATGCCGGCTATGGGCAGTTAAAGCCCTGAATAGTAACCAGTTATGCAATTCATCTCGCATTAACATTAGCGTTACGGTGCAGGGGTTGCGATGGGTGCCGATTTGAGATTTGCACATTTTGAGTCGTAGCACTTTCGTTTTGAGCGCGATTTTGGCGGGTGGAAAGAGGCTTTCGAAGTGAAAAGGTTGATGGTGGAGATTGATTTTTGTAATGCCGAGATCACTTGAGGAACTGCCCACTCAGGGAAAAAATGGGCTTGAACTCGGCCGAGCATGAAACAAAGGGCTTCTCCAGTCCACGGAGCCTTCCGCTGCTACGGTCGAGAGGATGATGATAATGGGTGATGCGTGCAGCATCGGTGAGCTGTACGCGTCAGACAACTAGGCGGCTGTCGCTACGCTATTAGTTGCTGTCTTCCCCTACTTTCAGGACGGCGAGGAAGGCTTCCTGGGGGATATCGACGCGGCCGATGCGCTTCATGCGCTTCTTGCCTTCTTTTTGTTTCTCCAACAACTTTCTCTTTCGGGTGATGTCACCGCCGTAGCATTTGGCAAGGACGTTCTTGCGCATGGCATGGACGGTTTCCCGGGCGATGATCTTAGCGCCGATGGAAGCCTGGATGGGGACTTCGAACATCTGGCGGGGGATGAGTTCGCGCATTTTCGAAACGAGCGCTTTGCCGCGTTCATAGGCGAAATCGCGGTGCACGATGATGGAGAGTGCATCTACCGGATCGCCGGCGACGAGGATGTCGAGCTTCACCATGGGCGATTCCCAATATCCGGCGAGGTGATAGTCGAGTGAGGCGTATCCGCGGGAAACGGATTTCAGGCGGTCGTAGAAGTCGAGGACGATCTCGTTCAGCGGCAGTTCGTAATGCAACATGACACGGGAGGAGCTGACGTACTCGAAAGTTTTCTGGACGCCGCGTTTTTCTTCGACGAGAGCGAGAATTCCGCCGACGTATTCCTCGGAAGTAAGGATGGTCGCGAGGATGACCGGCTCTTCGACTTTGGCGATTTCACTGGGATCGGGCCAGCGCGAGGGGTTGTCGACTTCGATCTTTGATCCGTCAGTGAGCGTGATCTTGTAGCGGACGCCCGGGGCCGTGGTGATGAGATCGAGATTGAACTCGCGCTCGAGGCGCTCCTGGATAATCTCCATGTGGAGCAGGCCGAGGAATCCGCAACGGAATCCGAAGCCGAGAGCGACGGAGCTTTCGGGCTCGAAGAAGAAAGAGGAATCGTTGAGGCGAAGTTTTTCGAGGGCTTCGCGGAGCTGAGTGTGCTCGTGGGCGTCGACGGTGTAGAGTCCGGCGAAGACCATGGGCTTGATTTCTTCAAAGCCGGGAAGGGGTTCGATGGCGGGATTGGAATCGTCGGTGATGGTGTCGCCAATCTTGGTGTCGGCGACGTTCTTGATGTTGGCGATCAGGAATCCGGCTTCTCCGGCCTTGAGTTCGTCGATGTCGACAGGCTTGGGCGTGAGGACGCCTAGGCCTTCAACGTCGAAGGTGGTGCCGTTCCACATGAGACGAATTCGTTGTCCCTTGCGCAGCGTGCCTTGGAAAACACGCGTGAGCACGATAACGCCCCGGTAGGCGTCGAACCATGAGTCGAAGACGAGGGCCTGGAGGCGGTTGTCGGGTGATCCCTTGGGCGGCGGGATGCGGCTGACGATGGCTTCGAGAACGTCGGGGACGCCTTGCCCGGTCTTGGCGCTGATGAGGACGGCGTCAGAGGCGTCGAGGCCGACGGCGGATTCGATCATTTCCTTGGTGCGCGGAATGTCGGCGGATTGAAGATCGATCTTGTTGATGACGGGGATGATCTCGAGGCCGTGATTGATGGCGAGGTAAGAGTTCGCCAGAGTCTGGGCTTCGACGCCTTGGGAGGCGTCGACGACGAGGAGCGCGCCTTCGCAGGAGGCAAGCGAGCGCGACACTTCGTATGAAAAATCGACGTGGCCGGGGGTGTCGATCAGGTTGAGCTGATAGATTTCGCCGTTGTGGGCGGTGTACATCATACGGACGGCGTGGGCCTTGATGGTGATGCCGCGCTCGCGTTCGAGGTCCATGGAATCGAGCACCTGGGCCTGCATTTCGCGCGCGGTGAGGGATCCGGTCAGTTCGAGCAGGCGGTCGGCCAGCGTCGATTTGCCATGGTCGATGTGCGCGATAATCGCGAAATTGCGGATGTGCTGGGGGTCCATGAGAGCGGGTGAATATTAATTTTAGCAGGGAAGCCGGATTTCCCGATTTGGGCTTGAATCATCAAATTGATTGTCGTTTGTGATCGCGGACACAAAACAACATAATCGCGAACTCTACATTCGTGATCGGGCCCGTGGTGCAATTGGAAGCACGGCACCTCGCGACGGTGGCAGATGCGGGTTCGAATCCCGTCGGGTCCACGCTTCGGTTCTGTAGAGCGCGTATTT
Organism: Candidatus Sulfotelmatobacter sp.; assembly: GCA_035945695.1. Classification (GTDB taxonomy): domain Bacteria; phylum Acidobacteriota; class Terriglobia; order Terriglobales; family Acidobacteriaceae; genus Sulfotelmatobacter. The sequence goes on from DASYZZ010000014.1 coordinate 64,190, forward strand.
ATTGGGAGCGAAACGCGAGGATAAGCTCCCGACGAAAGTAACTTGACTGCATTCCATGACGGGGTCATACTGGCTTTGTCGCGAGGTGCTGTGCTAACCCAGTTTTATGAAGGCTTCGATTCGTCGAGGCCTTTCGTGTTTTTGACTGCCTGAGTAGTTTCGTCTTGTCCTGATTCCCTGACTCTTACATTCCTTTCGAAAGAAATCTTCCGCATCCTTATCGGAAAAAGCACCAACCTCGGCAAGCGCGCCTCTTTAGGCCATGCAAGGTTGAGATATGTTGCGGCTGGGGCGGTACTCGGTTACTCTCGTGGACGCTTGATCCGCACACCGCGAAGGAGGTACCGGGCCTATGAATATTGCTAACCATAAGCAGATGAGTTTGGCATGCGCCTTGGTTTTGTTTGCGGCTTTGCCGCTGTGTAGTGCGGCGCAGGATCATTCGGCTCCTCAGAAGACGACGAAGCAGGCTGGGGTGCAGTACGTGAACAAGGATTATGGGTTTCGGTTTGCGCTGCCCGATTCGTGGAAGGACTACAACGTTGTCGCTGACAACTGGAGCGGCAGAGACGATTCCTCGAACGGAGCTACGGAGAAGGGGCCGATCGTTGTCTTGCGTAATCCGAAGTGGACTAAGGATCACCCGACGCAGGACATCCCGATCATGGTTTTTACGCTGGCACAGTGGAAGAAAATCGATAGCGAAGAATTGTCTGTGAGCGCGGCGCCGATACCACCCAGCGAATTGGGTCGCAATAACAAATATGTCTTTGCTTTGCCAGCGCGCTATGACTTTGGCGACGGGGATGACAAAGAAGAGGTGTACGCGATTTTGAGCGGGCATCCGCTGCAACCGTTGTGATCGCGCCACCTGCAACAACAAACCACGAAGGGCACGAAGTTACACGAAGGTAGAAAACTGGAATTTGTGGGGGATCTATGCGGCGAATTTTCATTCTGATTCTTCTGGCGTGCAGCATGAGCGCGGCGCAGACATTGTCGCCGGAGGTGCGCGGATTTGTGAAGGTGGATGCTCCTGTGGTTGCGCTAACCCACGTCCGCGTGATCGACGGGACGGGCGGAGCGGCGAAAGAAGATCAGACGATCATCCTCAAGCAGGGCAAAATCGAGTCCGTCGGAGACGCTTCTGCGGCGAGTGTCCCGAAAGATGCGCAGGTGCTGGATCTTCACGGATACAGCGTGATTCCTGGGCTGGTCGGGATGCACGATCACATGTTTTATCCGATGGGCCGCGGGGTTTTTGGGGAGATGGCTTACAGCTTTCCGCGGCTCTATCTTGCCGGGGGCGTGACCACGATCCGGACGACTGGCGCGCTCGAACCGTACACGGACCTTGAATTGAAGAAGTCGATCGATGCGGGACAGATGCCTGGTCCGAAGATGCATGTGACCGGCCCGTATCTTGAGGGTAAGGGTTCATGGGCGATTCAAATGCATCAGCTCACGGGGCCCGAGGATGCGACGAAGACAGTAAATTTCTGGCTGGATGAGGGCGTCGACAATTTCAAAGCATACATGTTCATCACGCGCGCGGAATTGAAAGCGGCGATCGAGGCGGCGCATAAGCGCGGAGCGAAAGTGACGGGGCATCTTTGCGCTGTAAATTTCCGTGAGGCGGCAGATCTTGGAATTGACGACCTAGAACACGGATGGTTTGTCGACACGGAGTTTATGGCGGGCAAGAAGCCGGATGAGTGCCCGGAAAACGGCGACGATCTCGAGGGCATGGCGAAACGAGATGCAAATACTGGGACGATGCGCGAGGCGATTGAATATCTGGTGCAGCATCATGTGGCGGTGACATCGACCCTGCCAGTGTTTGAGATGTTTGTGCCGGGACGGCCGACGATCGAGCCGCGGGTGCTCGACGCGCTCGCACCGGAGGCGGAAAGCGCAGTGCTGAGCAATAAGGTGCGGGCGAGCGACGAGGGAGCGGTCCGCAAGAGATATGGGACGGATGTATCGCCGTGGATCGCCGCATTTAAGAAGGAAGAAGAATTTGAATACGCTTTCTCAAAGGCAGGAGGGCTGCTGCTGGCGGGGCTCGACCCGACAGGTATGGGCGGGGTGATTGCGGGTTTCGGCGATCAGCGCGAGGTTGAGCTGCTGGTGGAGTCGGGATTCACGCCGGTGGAGGCGATTCATGTTGCGACTTATAACGGCGCACAGTTTTTGGGAGAGCTTGATCGCATTGGAACCATTGCCGCCGGGAAGCAGGCGGACTTGGTCGTGATCAAGGGAGATCCGTCGAAGAAGATTGAGGACATCGAGAACGTAGAGACCGTCTTCAAAGATGGCATCGGTTACGATTCGGCGAGGTTAATCGAATCGGTGCGCGGGTCGGTTGGGTTGCGATAAAAAAGTACTCAGTACTCAGTGAAGAAGCGGTCGAGTATGAGTTCATTTACGGCGATCGATCATGTTCAACTGGCGATGCCAGCGGGCCAGGAAGAGGCGGCGCGGCGGTTCTATCGCGATTTGCTGGGGATGCGGGAAGTTGCGAAACCTGCCGAGTTGGTGAAGCGCGGGGGATGCTGGTTCGAGAGCGGCGCGGTGCAGATTCATCTTGGGGTGGAAAAGGATTTTCGTGCAGCGAAGAAGGCGCATCCGGCGCTGCGGTGTCATGAATACGACGAACTGACGAGTCGGTTGCGCTCCGCCGGCGTCGAGGTGATTGACGACAATTTGATTCCCGGAGTGCGGCGTTGCCACATTTCCGATCCGTTCGGAAATCGCATTGAGCTGGTGAGCGAGTGAGACCGCTCCAGGTTCGATAGAATCAGCTCTGCATGCTCATTCTCGCCTCCGCCTCGCCCCGCCGTAAAGAGCTTCTGCGCAATGCAGGCATTTCATTCACTGTGCAACCCGCGGATCTCGACGAGACTCCTTTGCCGGGCGAGGCGGCGCAGGCTTGCGCGGAGCGGTTGGCCCGAGAGAAGGCGCTGGCGGTCTGGCGAACGTGGCCGCAGAGCATGGTTCTGGGCGCCGATACCGTCGTTGTGGTGGATGACGTCATTCTTAACAAGCCTGCGGATGCGGACGACGCCGGGCGGATGTTGCGGCTGATTTCGGGGCGGCAGCATGAAGTGATTACGGGCGTATGTCTCGTGAGCGCCATAAAGGATCAGCAGCCTCCTTCGGATGGCCGAAGGCCTTACACGATTCAGCGAAGCGAGAAGGCAGAGGTCAGGATCGGCTCTGAGGTCACGCGTGTGACGGTGAATGAACTGTCGGACGAAGACATTCGGGATTACGTCGCCAGCGGAGAGCCGATGGACAAGGCCGGAGCGTATGCGATCCAGGGTCTGGCGTCGCGCTGGATTCCGCGGATTGAAGGCGATTACAGCAATGTGGTGGGATTACCGGTTGCGCTGGTTTACCGGATGCTGCGCGAGCGGTGGGATCAGGTATAGCTGCGGCGAGGAGGCTACTTCTTTTCTTCTTCGGGCTTCTTGTCTTCTTCTTTTACCGCGGATTTGAAATTGCGAATGCTTTCTCCGATGCCCTTGCCGAGCGCGGCGAACTTGCCCGGCCCGAAGAGCAGAAGAAAGATGGCCGCGATAAAAATAATTTCCGTAAGGCCGATTTTGCCTTCCATAGGTTGGAAACCTCCCTCAGATCACAGCAAAACACTTGCGGGACAGGCGAACTCCACTTAGGAAAATTCTAGGCTAGTGGCTGCGGAGAGTCAAAATAGTAGCATCTTAGGCGTTAAGCGCGAAGACAGTGTGCTCACGAATGGATTCGGTGGAGAGTCTATGGAGTGAGTTGTGAGGGAGGTGGAGTTGTGAAGCGGAAGAGCCGGCTTCTGATCCTTGCGACATGCATAATTTGGGCAGTTACAGCTTGCGTTGGGCAAAGCGCGGCGCCGTCCGCGCCGCAGCAGCAGCGTAAGACGAGCGAGCCGTATACAGGGGATCTGTCGATTTTCGATTCTCCGGGCAGAGATCAGCGGCTGCAGGTCAACCGGGTGATGGATGTGCTGGGGATTGGTGCGGGGAAGGCGGTGGCGGATATTGGGGCCGGCTCGGGTTGGTTCACAGTGCGGGCTGCGCGGCGGACTGAGAGCGGGACCGTGTATGCCGTGGACATCAATCCGGAAGCGGCGAAGTACATTGACGCACGCGCGCGAAAAGAGAAGCTTGCCAATGTGAAGACGATCGTGAGCACGCCGGATGATCCGAGACTTCCGCCGCATTCGGTGGACGCGGTGCTGATGCTGAAGGCGTATCACGAGGTCGCGCGTCCGGTTCTATTGCTGCAAAACTTGCGGCCGGCGCTGAGGGCGGATGCGAAGGTGGGCATCATCGATCGCAATGGGAATGGAGAGGATCACGGAGTGGATAAGGATGTTGTCATTCGCGAGGCGAAGGAAGCCGGGTACAAGTTAGTTGAACAATATGATTTTGTAAAACCCGACAAGGAGGATTACTTCCTGGTCTTCAGGGCAGCAGATTGAGTTCCTCGACTATCGACCAGGTCGTACGGGTGAGATCGGCGAAAAGCGAGAGGTCGGCATCGGAAGCGGCTCCTTGGGGGCTGGCCCAGGCGGCTTCCATGATTTCGCGATTGTCGAAGTAGAGTTCGATGACGGCGTCCCAACCGGGGTGGTCGCGTTTCGAGTCGGGGATTGCGTGATTTTGCGTGTATTCCTTCAGGCCGGGGAGCGCCTTAGCGAGTGAAGCATGGATGGTTTCAAGGTGGTGGCGGAACTGAGTGGGACTGAGATCGGGGCGGCGATAGAGGACGACCATGAATTTGAGCATCGCGATCTCTTCGACGCTTACACGGATTCGATCATGCCTGCCAGAAGCAGTGCGCGGCGCGGTAGCTCCGAGATGACGATGTATTCGTGGACAGCGTGGGCGCCTTCGCCAACTCCGCCAAGGCCGTCGAGCGTCGGGATGCCGAGGCCAGCGGTGAAGTTTCCGTCGGAACCTCCTCCGACGGCGGCTTCTTCGAGCTTCCAGCTAATTTCTTTTGCGATGTGCTGCGCTGTTTTGTAGAGCGCCGCCACGCCTTCGGTGCGCTCCATCGGGAGACGGTTGATCCCGCCATCAACATGAAACTTGCAGTGTTTGTCGAACGGCTTCAACGCGCGCAGCTTGCGATCAAGAGCCTTTGCCTGCTTTACCTCTTTAATGCGGACGTCGATTTCGACGCTGGCTTCGGCGGCGACCACGTTGGTGCGCGTGCCTCCGCGAACGACTCCGGGATTGACTGAAATGCCGTGGCGCAGATCGCTAAGCTTTGAGATTGCGTCGATCTGACGCGAGAGTTCGAGGATGGCGCTGTGTCCCTTGCCGGGGTCGAGTCCGGCGTGTGCGGCAACGCCTTGAACCGTGAGTTTGTATTCGCCCACGCCCTTGCGTGCAGTCTTGACGGCGCCGCGGAGTCCAGCGGCGGGTTCGAGTACCAAGACTCCCGCAGATTGGCGCGCGAGGTCTTCGGTAATTTTGCGGGAAGAGCCGCTGCCGACTTCTTCATCGGAGACGAGAAAAACGGTGATGGGACGAGGCAACATTCCATGCCATGACTTCAGTGCCTCGATGGCCGACATCATCAGCGCAATGCCCGATTTCATGTCGAGAACCCCGGGACCGTGGAGGCTGCCATCGACGATGCGGCAGGGCATATTGGCCAGCGTTCCCATCGGATATACGGTGTCGAAGTGTCCGAGCAGGAGGACGGGTTTCAAGCCGTCGCGGCCGGGGAAATCGATTTGGAGATTGTCGGCGTATTCCTCAGTGCGGTGAATCCTGGCGCGTCCGCCGAGAGATTCGAAACGTCCGGCGAGCACGGCGGCCAGGCGATCACCGGCTTGCTTGTTGTCGCTGGGAGATTCGATCTCGACGAATTCGCGGATTGTTTGGACGAGGGACTCGTTGCGCTCAACGAAGTATTGAAGGCGCTCACGCCAGAGCTGGTTCGATAGAGTGTTGGTGGGTTGTGATGATTTCTTTTTCGGCATGGCTTGTGAGAAAAATCCCCACTTCCGGCGTATCGGGCCTGAAGTGGGGCACCCGCCGTACAGTATAATCTTCACGCCGTTTCACACGAACTTTTCAGACAAACTATGAATGAGAGCAGCTCTGTGACCGAGACTTCGACGAGCGGAGCGAAGATCGGGTACGACATCCACGAAATATTAAAGATCCTGCCGCACCGCTATCCGTTTCTGCTGATCGACCGTGTGCTGGAACTGAAGCGCAAAGAGAGGATCGTGGCGATCAAGAACGTCACGATCAACGAGCCATTTTTCAATGGACATTTTCCCGGTCTGCCGATCATGCCCGGCGTACTGATTGTTGAAGCGATCGCGCAGGCCGGCGGGGCGCTGTTGCTCACGGAAGTGGAAGACCGTAGCGACAAGGTCATGGTATTCACCGGAATCGAGCGGGCGCGTTTCCGGCGGCCGGTGAGCCCCGGCGATCAGCTGCGGCTCGAAGTGGAGTTGCGCGGGTGGCGAGAAGTTCCGGGAATGACTGCGGCGAAGATGTATGGTGTGGCGCTGGTCGCAGACAAAAAAGTCGCCGAGGCGACCGTGTCGTGCCAGCTGATCGACAGTTCACGCGGGCGCGCTCCGAACGATGGCGATGTCGAGGTCTGACTAAGTCAACGGATTTCACCACAGGGGGCACGGAGTTCACAGAGGTCCTCTGACTTCAGCAAGCTTCTGCCATGAACGTTCATCCAACGGCAATTATTGATCCGGGCGCGAAGGTTGCCGCTTCGTGCAAGGTCGGCCCTTATTGCGTAATCGGGCCGGGTGTCGAGCTAGGGGAAAATTGCCGTCTGGTTTCGCATGTGGCGATGGAAGGGCCGACGAAGATCGGGTCAGAAAATACGTTCTTTCCGTTCGCGGCTATCGGCATGGCTCCGCAGGATGTGACGTATCGGGGCGAACCGACCCGGCTGGAAATCGGCGATCACAATGAGATTCGCGAATACGTCACGATAAATCGCGGAACGGTGAAGGGCGGTGGGCTGACAAAGATCGGAAGCCATCTTCTGATCATGGCGTACACGCACATTGGACACGATTGCGTCATTCGCGACCACGCGATGCTGGTGAACGGCGCGACTCTCGGCGGACACGTAACTGTAGAGGAGTGGGCGGTCGTCGGGGCGCTTTGCCCGGTGCATCAGTTCGTGCGGATCGGCGCGCATTCGTACGTCGGCGGCGGGACTACGATCACGCAGGATGTGTTGCCGTTTTCGATGACGTCGGCGACGCGCGAGACGCATGCGTATCTCATGAATAGAGTTGGGTTGCAGCGGCGCGGATTCTCGAAGGAGCGGATCGCAAGGATTCATCATGCCTACAAAATTCTGCTGGCGTCGAAGATGAATACTTCGCAGGCGCTGGAGAAATTGAAATTGGAATCGGATCGCGGAGAAGATGTGGAGATGCTGATCCGGTTTATTGAGGGATCGGAGCGGGGAGTGATTAAGTAAGCTTCTAGCTCCTGGCTCCTAGCTAAAACAGAAGCTGGGGACGGGCATTTTTAGCTCTCGCCCGGCACGTCAGAGCCGTTTCCCGCAGGGGCTGGAGCCCCGCATCTTTCTGATGCTTTGCGGTGCGGCTTGAAACCGCACCCTTCCCGAAACCCAACCATCATCCTCTTTTTTCCAGCAGCGATTCCATTTCGTCCATGACGCGGTTCATTTTTTTGACCGTTAGTTCTAAAGGTTCGGTGCTGGTCATGTCGACGCCGGCGTCTTTGAGGATGTCGATGGGGTATTTCGATTTTCCGGCGGAGAGGAATTTCAGGTAGCGGTCGGTTGCGCCAGGTTCACCTGCCAACACTTTTTCCGACAACGCTGACGAAGCCGTGAACGACGTCGCGTATTGGAACACGTAATACGCGTTGTAGAAATGGGGAATCATGGACCATTCATGGGCGATATAGTCATCGACGATGCAGATGCCCCGCTCGTGGCCGTAGTACTTGTTCACGATTTCGGTATAGAGCTTCGAGAGCGCATCGCCAGTGAGAGGCTGTCCTTTTTCAGCCATTTCGTGCATGCGCAGTTCGAATTCCGCAAATTGCGTCTGGCGGAAGACTGTTCCTTTGAAACTTTCCAGGTAGTTGCCTAGCAGCGAGAGCCGCGTCGAGTCATCTTTAATCTGCTTCAGCATGTAATCCATGAGAAGGGCTTCGTTGAAGGTGGAGGCAACTTCTGCGACGAAGATGGTGTACGACGACAGCGGATACGGCTGGGTCTTGTTGGAGAAGTAGCTGTGCATGGTGTGGCCGAGTTCGTGGGCCAGCGTGCTCATGTCGTCGTACTTGCCGTTGTAATTCATGAGCATGTAGGGGTGGACGTCGTAGGCGGCGCCGTTCGAGTAGGCTCCGGCGCGCTTGCCTTCTGTCGGATACATGTCGATCCAGCGGTCGGTGAAGGATTGATTCGTCACCCGGGCATATTCGGGCCCGAGCGGTGCTAGGGCGGAAAGAATATTGCGCTCGGCTGCTTCCACGGAATACTTCGCATCAACCGACGGCACGAGCGGGGCGTAGAGATCATAGTAGTGCAGCTCAGAGAGTTCCATGATGCGCTTGCGAAGATTCAAGTAACGATGGAATGTGGCGAGATTGCGTCCGACGCCCTCGATCAATTTGAAATACACGGAGACCGGAATGTTCGGCTGGTCGAGCGAGGCTTGAAGCGACGTTTCGTATTTCCGCGCGCGCGCGTAGAACACGGAGGTCTGCACGTTGGAGTTCATCAGCGATCCGAATGTGGCGCGGTATTTACCGAGGGCGGCGAAAAAGGCTTCCATGACTTTCTGGCGATCTTCGCGAATAGGGGATGCGCGGTGAAGTGCGAGGGCGGCCTTATCGAGCTTCACGGATTTCCCGTCGCTCAGAGTGACAGAGGGATAGGGGAAATCGGCGTCGGCAAAGACCCCGAAGATGCTTGACGGGCCGCTGGCCATGATCGAGGCCGAGGCGAGCAGTTTTTCTTCTTCCTTGCTGAGCGTGTGAGCGCGGCGGCGGGTGATGTCGTCGAGGTACTGGCGGTAGATATTCAACCGGGGTTCTTCGGCGAGAAATTGCTGGATGGTGGCATCGTCCATTTTGAGAATTTCAGGTTCGATAAACGCGGATTCGGTTCCGAGAACGGAGCCGAGCTGGATCATCTCCTGTTCCATGCCTTGATAGAGGCTGACACGCGTGTCCTGATCGGAGCACATGCTGGCGTAGACGAAGAGGCGCGTGAGTTCCTTGTCGAACTCGCTTTGCAGGTCGAGAGCGTCGGCCAGCGTCGATGCGGACGTCGCCAGGTTGCCCTGGAACTTGCGCAGTTTAGGCAATTCGGCGGCGAGTCGTTCTTTCTCGGCGCGCCAAGCGTCGTCGGAGGAGTAGATCGGCGTGAGATCCCATTTGTGCTCGTCGGGAATCTTGCTGCGGTCGCGGTCTTCGACATGGGGCGGAAGAGTCGAAGTGGCGTGGAATACGCGTTGCTCGGGATGAATCGGCATGAATGAGACTCCTTAACAGGGGGACGGCGAACAGGAGTAGCTATAGGAATATGATCGCATGCCTGCGCTGTGGATGCATTCGAGAGCGGATTCTGAGGGAATTACGCGTGGCGATGAGCGGGTATGCTACACGCGAGATCCCCGTTCGACGCGCTCGCTTTGCTCGCTGGCTCAGGGCGGGCTCGGCCCGCTGGTGAAAACGCGGGCCTTCGGGATGACGCATCGCCTAAGTCGCAGTTCTTAACTTCAGAACAAGAACTTCAGCGCGACCTGGATCACGCGCGGGCCTATGTCTTGCTGAATTTGCCCGAAGTTCGGCGAGCTGATGTCGCTGTTCGGCAGACGGAAGTTCGTGTGGTTGAGGACATTGAAGAGCTCTCCGCGGAACTGGAATTCCTTGGACTCGCTGATAGGAATGTTTTTGAACGCGGATAAATCCCAGTTCATGTAACGCGGTCCTTCGACTACATTACGGCCTTCATCGCCGAAAACCTGGAAGCGTCCCTGAGCATCGGGCTGGAGCTGTTGGAAGGCCTTGACGTTGAACCATACCTGCGGAGTGCGCGGGCCGCTGTTCGGATCGCCGACCAGGTTCGGACGGTTCGCGGAGAAGCCGGTGATTTCGGGAGCCTGGCCTTGCAGCGACACGTCGTTGGAATCGAAGACGGTGAACGGAGTTCCGCTCATCAGCGTCGCGATGCCGTTCAGCTGCCAGTCGCCGAGTGCGTGCTGATACCAATTTTTCGGATGGTTCCAGAAGGGCAGATTCCACTGATAGCTCAGGACGAGGCGGTGGCGGGCGTCGAACATGGAGCGCCCGCGCTCGGCGGCGAGATCGAATGGGTTCTGCGCCAGGTCGTTCTCGCCGGCGACGGGTTGCGATGCGGAGCCAGTGATATTGAACGAAGAAACGTCGTCAATTGATTTCGAGAGAGTGTAAGACGCCAAGAACGACAGGCCGTGGCTGAAGCGCTTGCGTAGGCTGGCTTCGAGCGCGTTATAGCTGGAATTAGCGATGCCGGCGATTTCTCCGACGGAACCGTAGATGCACTGGGTGTTCGACGACAGAGTGCATCCGGAATAGAGGCGCCGCTGGTTGACATTGTTTTCGTTGGAGATGGGATTGCCGCTGGAGTCGACGCCGGGGATGAAGGCGGCGGGATTGCCTTCGATGAAGCGCGGCAAACGCACGCCGGTCGTGCCGACGTATCCGACTTGCAGGAGCCAGTTCTCGCCGAAGGAATGCTGGATGTTCAGATTCCAGTCCTGCGCATAGGGCAGATGCAGGTTGGGAGTGACAACGAGGAGCGTCATCGGCTCAGGGAATTGCTGGCCGAAAGGATGCGGAGTGTAGAACGGATTGGCGAAGGAGTTGACGGGGAAACCGATCTGCTCGGTCTTGAGGTAAGGAGGAGCGCTGACCGGATCCTGCAGCGGACCGCCTTCTCCGGTGTAGTAAGGTTCGTAGAAGATTCCGTAGGCGGCGCTGATCACGGTTTTGCCGTCGCTGCGCGGGTCGAGGGCGACTCCGATGCGCGGAGCGAAGGCGGTCTTTTGAGTGGGAATCAATCCGGCAGGCACGCCGCGGTCGCCGGGGTACACGAGTCCGGGAGGCGCGGAGGGAATCACCGTAGACTGCGCTCCGGGTTCAAAGAGATTGACGCGATTCTGATTTTCCGTGGCGGGTAGCGGCAGTTCGTAGCGGAGTCCGTAATTCAGAGTCAGCCGTGGATTGACCTTGTAAGTGTCTTGAGCGTAGGCATCGAAGGCGCGATCGCGAATCTGGCGGCTGAAATCTCCGCCGCCCTGCAGGAACACGACAGGATTGGCGGAGAGGAAGTTGGCGAAGCCGTCGTTGTAGATGAAGCCGGCCACCGAGGGAATGCCGGCGAATACGAAGAAGCCATTGGTGGCGATGCCCTGAAGCGCATTGATCTGGTCACGCCGGAAGCCTCCGCCGAACTTCAACTCATGACGGCCGGCGATGCGGCTCAGCGCGCCTGAAATGTCGAACGTATTCTGATACGTGTAGCGTGGTCCGGTGATGGGGTCTCCGACGGAAGCGTATCCGCCAATCTGAATGAACGGCGGCCCGGCAGCGACGGGCAGCGTTGGCGCATATTGGAAGCCAAGGCTGGCGGGCGATTCGTTGTTCAGGTGCTGATCGAGCAGGAACGTGTTACGAAGGAAAGAGAATCGCGCTACGCCAATGGTCCGCGGCGAAAAGACGTGGGTTTCCTGGGAGACGAAGTTCTGTGCGCGATCATATTCGCCGACTGGAAAGCCCGGGACATTGGCTCCGACGGGCGAAAGGGGATCGGTAGTCGGGCCGCTGCTGTACATATAGCGGAAGTTGAGAGTGTCGGCGGTCGAAAGGTAATGATCGATGCGCACTCCAAACTGGTTGTTCGTCTCGTCTTTCGTCTGGGTGGCGATGAATGAGTTGGATCCATTCGCGCCGATGGGAAAGAATGGGAGCAGGTTCGCCGCGGTCGGATCAATCGGAGTGAACAGCGTCATCTGATTGAAGGGGACGGGCGTTCCGAAGTAAGTGAGCTGACCGGTGGGATCGGGTGCGCCCTGTGCATTGGCGCATAATCCGCCGGAATTAAAGCTATCCCCCTGGATGTTCGTACACATCTGTCCGAAGTTGCCTTGCCGTTCGGGCAGCGACGGCACAGTAGCAGGAACAGATTCGCCCTGTCGGTTGCGGAATCCTTCGTAGTAGCCGAAGAAGAAAGTTTTGTCTTTGATGATCGGGCCGCCGAAGGTCGCTCCGAACTGATTCTGTTTCAGCGGCTGGACGGATTGGGTGAAGTAGTCGGAGGAATCCATGGCGTCATTGCGCAGAAACTCCCAGGCTGCGCCGTGAAAGGAATTCGTGCCACTGCGGGTGACGATGTTGGTGGTCGATCCGGTGTTGCGGCCGAATTCAGCGTTCGCGTTGTGGGAAAGAATCTTGAATTCGGCGATGGCGTCGATCGGCGGCTTCAGAACAAAACCGCCATCGACCGAGCTGACGTTATCGGCGCCATCGATGAGGAAGTTGTTCGATTCCGGACGCTGGCCGTCGACGGCATAGCCTTCATTCTCACGCGCGGGGCCTCCGGCTTCGAGAAGGCCGGGAGTCAGGGGAACGACGCCGGGCTGTAGAACTCCAAGTTGAGAGAAGTTGCGGCCGTCGAGAGGAAGATCGAGAATCTCGCGTTGCATGACAGTCTGGCCGAGGCTGCTGACTGTGTTCTGGACGAGCGCGGCATTGGCATTGACGTCGACCTGCTGTGTTTCTGACCCGAGGCGAAGATGAATCGGAACGAACGCGGATTGGTTGACGTCGAGAGTGATTCCTTCCTGCAGGTATTTCTGGAAGCCGCGAGCGGTGACTTCGAGTTTGTAGTGTCCGACGGGGAGTTCAACCAGCAAATAATTTCCGCTGCGGTCGGTGATGGCTGTGCGCGTGAGACCGGTTTCCACCTGCTTCGCTACGATCGAGGCAGACTGGATGACGGCACCGCTGGGATCGGTGACTGTGCCGTGGATGTTGCCCGTGATCTGCTGCGCCCCGACACTCAGACTTGCCAAAGTTACAAGTACTACACACGACAAGGCCCTGATCCGCATGATGCGTTCTCCCCAAAAGTTCTCGAATGTTTGCGGCCGGCGGGCATGCAAGATGCCGTCCGGTGGTGAAGCTAGAAGTGCGTGAAGCGGTCGAACCCCAAAGTGTCGGACAGTATCGGGAGTAAGCGAGCGAGCGTCAATAATGTGATTCGACTATGCGGCGCGGAATCAGATGCTAGACTGGCTTCCAAGCTAGTACGAATGCATGTCTACTCAAGGTGAAAAACTCGGACTGATCGCGGGGAACGGAAAGTTTCCTTTTCTGGTGCTCGATGCGGCGCGGGCGCAGGGATTCGACGTGGTTGTGGCTGCGATCAGGGAAGAGACATTTCCAGAAATCGCAACGCAGGGCGCGGCGGTACACTGGCTGTCGCTCGGCGAACTGTCGAAGCTGATTGAAACGTTTCAGCGGGAAGGCGTGCGTCGCGCTGTGATGGCGGGGCAAGTGAAGCATAAGCAGATTTTTTCGAGCATCCGCCCGGACTGGCGCCTGGCAAAGCTGCTATTGTCGCTGACGACGCGGAATACGGATTCTCTTCTGGGTGCGGTGGCGAAGGTCCTGGGCGATGAAGGCATCACCCTGGAGAATTCGACGTGGTTGCTGGAGCCTTTGCTGGTGAAGCCGGGAGTTCTGACAAAGCGAGCGCCGAGCGAACAGGAAATGAAGGACATCGAATATGGTCGTGCGGTCGCGCGCCAGGTCGCGCAACACGATATTGGACAGACGGTCGTCGTTGCGGAATCCGCGTGTGTAGCCGTCGAAGCAATGGAAGGCACCGACGCGACCATCGAACGTGCCGGGCAGATCATGCGGTCGCTGCACGGCGACGCATCCACGCTGAGCCGTGCGTTAACTGTAGTTAAGATTGCGAAGCCGAATCAGGACATGAGGTTTGACGTGCCCGTGATCGGAGTGAAGACGATTGAAGTGATGCAGTCCGCCGGAGCGTCGTGCCTGGCGGTGGATGCGGGCAAGTGCCTGCTGCTCGACGGGCAGAAAGTGATCGAGCAAGCGGATCGAGCAGAGATTGCAATCGAGTCGCGCGCGAGCTGACCCCTACTCCTCTTCTTCCTTCACCTCTCCGCGTTCTGCCTTGGACTTTTCGATGATCTTCTCCTGCAACTGGCCCGGGACGACGTCGTAGTGGTGCATTTCCATGTTGAAGCTGCCGCGGCCTTGGGTCATCGAGGTCAGATCGGCGCCGTAGGTTAGCATCTCGGCCATGGGCACTTCGGCTTTCACTATCGTATTGCCCGCTTTGTTGTCCATGCCCTGAATGCGTCCGCGGCGGCTGTTGAGGTCGCCCATGATCGATCCGGCGAATTCGTCTGGAACGGTGATTTCGACATTCATGATGGGCTCTAACAGAGTGGGCTTGGCCGTCTCCATCGCCTTCTTGAACGCGATGCGGCCGGCTAGCTGGAACGAGAGGTCGTTCGAATCGACATCGTGATAGGAGCCGTCGTAGAGCACGACTTTGAAATCGACTACGGGATATCCGGCGAGATATCCGCGTGACGCGGCATCTTTGATTCCTTTTTCGACGGCGGGAATGAAGTTCTTAGGAATGGCACCCCCAAAAATGTCATTGACGAATTCGAATTCTCCGCCGCGCGGCAGCGGTTCCATCTTGATTTTGCAATCGCCGAACTGGCCGTGGCCGCCGGTCTGCTTCTTGTGGCGCCCCTGCACGTCGGCTTTGCCGCGAATCGTCTCGCGGTACGGCACCTTGGGCGCTTTCAAGTTTACTTCCGTGTGATAGCGCTTCTTGAGTTTGGAAACTGTGACTTCGATGTGCTGCTGCCCGGTGCCGGCGATGAGGAATTCTTTGGTCTGCGGATCGCGGAAGAAGCGCAACATGGCGTCTTCTTCCATAAGCTTGTGCAGGCCGGGTCCGAGCTTGTCTTCGTCGGCGCGGGACTTTGGTTCGATGGCAAAGGTGATCGCGGGCTCCGGCAGCTTCACTCGTGGATACTGAATGGGAGCCGACTTGTCTCCGAGCGTGTCGCCGGTCAGCGTGTCTTTCAGTTTCGCGACGGCGCCGACGTCGCCGGCATGCAATTCGTTGATCGGAACCGCGGTCTTTCCCTGCATGATGGAGATGTGTGAAAGCTTCTCGGGAGAATTCGTCCGGAAATTTTGCGCGCTGGATTCGTTCTTCAGCACGCCGGAGAACACTTTGAAGTAGGAAATGCGGCCGGCAAAAGGGTCCTGCACGGTTTTGAACACGTACAAAGAAACCGGCTCGGCATCAGTTTCATGGCGCCGCGGCGAATCGCCATTTCCGCTCGCTTCTCCGGTAACCCACTCGTGCTCGGAAGGCGCAGGCGTGTAGTCGACGATGAAATCCAGGATGCGATCGGCGCCGATGTTGCCAAGGCCGGAGCTGAAAATCACGGGAAAAATTTTGTCTTCGCGAATCGCGTTATGCAGCGCCGGAACCAGATCTTCTTCGGCGAGAGTGCCGGCCTCGAAGAACTTCTCCATCAGGGCGTCGTCGCCCTCCGCGACGAGCTCGACCAGGCGCTCATGCGCCTGCTGCGCCCGCTCTTTCAAATTTGCCGGAATCTCGGTCTCTTTGCCTTTGCCATTTCCGCCGAGTTCGTAGGTGTACGCCTTCATGCGCACCAGATCGATCACGCCCGACAGATTTTTCTCGGCGCCGATCGGCAACTCGATGGGGATCACATTTCGTCCGAAGGCTTTCTCCACCGACTCGAGCACGCGCCCCGCATCGGCCCGGTCGGGGTCCATGCGGTTGACCACGATCAGGCGCGGCGTGTT
>DASYZZ010000015.1:0-2270 GCA_035945695.1 Candidatus Sulfotelmatobacter sp.
ATGGCTACCCGCAAGTACTACAAGTCGCAGGAAAATTTGCGCGCCAAGCTCGACAAAGAAACCGGCAAGATCAATGCCTTCGCAGTCAAGACCGTGGTCGAGACGCCGGAGCAGGTGGAAGATCCCAACCTGCAGATCACGCTCGAAGATGCGCGCAAGGTCGATCCCTCGCTGGAAGTCGGCGGAGAGTTGCAGATCCCGAAAGCGACGGAAGGAATTCTCGGACGTATCGCCGCGCAACTGGCCAAGCAGGTGATTTTCCAGAAAGTGCGCGAAGCCGAGCGCGACACGGTCTACAACGAATACATCGGACGCGTCGGCGAGATCGTCAACGCCACGGTGAAGCGCATCGAAGGCCCGGATGTGATCTTCGATATCGGCAAGGCCGAATCCCGCATGCCGCGCAAGGAGCAGTCGCGCCTGGAATCGTTCGCGATCGGCGAGCGGGTGCGGGTGGTGATTGCCCGCGTCGAGAAAGCCAGCAAAGGTCCGGGCGTGGTGGTTTCACGCGCCGCACCGGAACTGGTGCAGCACCTGTTCCAGACGGAAGTGCCGGAAATCTACGACGGAACCGTCGTGATTCGCGCTATTGCGCGGGAAGCCGGCGAGCGCACGAAAATCGCGGTCATGTCGAAGGACAAAGACGTCGACGCTGTCGGCGCCTGCGTCGGCATGAAGGGAATGCGCGTGCAGTCGATCATCCGCGAGTTGCGCGGCGAGAAGATCGACATCATCGAGTATCACGAAGACCCGGTCACGTTTGCCGAAAAAGCCCTGCAACCGGCGAAAGTCAGCCGCGTCACCGTGATCGAGCCGTCGGAAAAACATCTCGAAGTCGTTGTCGACGACAGCCAGCTTTCGCTCGCCATCGGCAAGAAAGGCCAGAACGTCCGGCTGGCGGCCAAGCTGCTGGGATGGAAGATCGACATCAAGAGCGAAGAAGAGAAGCGGCAGGAAGTCGAGCAGCAGATGGCCGCGATGGCTCCGCAGACTACCACTCCCCTGGAGAATGTTCCCGGTCTGGGCGAAGGCGTGGTCGAGAAGCTGACTGCAGCAGGTGTGACAACGGTCGAAGCGCTCGCCGACATGACGCCCGAGCAACTCGAAGCCATTGAAGGCATCGGCCCCAAGACGGTGGAAAAAATCAGTCTCGCAGTCAATAATTATTTCGCCAGTCTGGAAGGCGTCGCCGCAGAAGCTTCAGCAGAATCCACCGAGAGCGCGGCGGAAGCTGCGCCGGCGGATGAGACTGCGACGGAATCCGCTGTCGACGAATCAGATAACAGACAGGCTTCCGCTGCAGAAGGTGCTGAAGCGGAAGGCGCAGAAGCGCAAACCGAGTCGGAGCAACAGCCGGCTCCAGAATCAACCGAATAATGGCAACGGGCATAGATATGAATATGACCTGCCAGTGCAACCAGGCTGACTCCGTGAGGGCGCAATGAAGACCTAGCCACAACGCGGAGCACAGGAAAGGGCGGATGAGTAAGGTTCGAATCAACGATCTCGCAAGAGAACTGGAAGTCAAGAGCAAAGCCATTCTGGATGTGCTCCCGATCGTCGGAGTCACCGAGAAGAAGACTCACTCCAGCTCTCTCGAAGAACACGAAGCAGAAAAAGTAAGAGCGCACATCCGCGGCGCGTCGGAGACGCACGCGGCCACGTCGAAATCTGCCCACCCGTCGCGCGGCGAACAGGAAATCAAGACCAAGATTGATTTGTCGCACATCTCGCGTCCTGGAGATGTACTGCGAGCGATTACGCAACAGAAGGAAGCGGTGGAGCATCCGCCACAGCCGCCGCGGCCGCTAGCGCCTCCAGTAAAGCCGGCAGCTCCGCCCATCGCTGCGAAACCTGCCGCTCCGGCTGCACCCGCAAGACCAGCTGTGGTTCCGCCCGCCGCACCGGTCACCGCGCCTCCGGCAGCGGAAAAGCCGATACCCCCGACACCCGCGGTTAGTGCGCCCCCGGCGGCCGAAAAACCCGCTCCGGTTGCGGCGACTTCGCCCGTCACGCCGGCACCGCGTCCCGTGCCGCCAGTTCCACCTGCCGCCGTGGCGCCTCCTGCTCCACCGGCGCCCGCAGCCCCGAAAATCGCAGCCTCATCGGCACCTGCAGCGCCGCCACGTCCGGTTGCAGCGGCTGCTCCCACCACGCCGGCAACTCCGGCTCCGCGCATGATCGTGCCGCAAACCGGGCCGCGTCCTGTCTACAAAGCTCCGCCGCCTCGACCCGGTGTACCGATCGGACAATCAGCAGCGCGGCCGGCT
>DASYZZ010000016.1:0-135873 GCA_035945695.1 Candidatus Sulfotelmatobacter sp.
GTTGCCGGTCATCGGCGAGCCGTCTCCACTTTGGCCTGCGAAGTTGCCGACCGCAACGTTAAAGCTGCCCGTCGTATCGTTGTTCAGCGCTTTGTAGCCGGCGGCAACGTTGCTGCCGCCGCTTGTATCTGCCGAGAGTGCCTGCCAGCCTGCCGCGACGTTGCCCACCCCAGGGTTCGTCCCATTTCCAGCGAAGCCGAGGAATGCGTCGTTGGAAGCCGACGATCCAGAGTCGAACATCGTTCCGCCCAGATTGAATTGCGTGTCGGCGTTCACCGTGGCTGCGCTGATGTTTCCGGAAGTATCGCGCTTTACGATTGCGTTGGGCGTGTCGGTTGACGTCGGGGGAACAAGCCAGGCAAGGCCGAGTGTACCGCTGGCCGTGATTGGAGATCCCGTGACCAGGAAATCGGTGGACGGTGCGGTCAGGCCGACGCTCGTGACCGTCCCGCTGCCGCCATTACCGCCCCCTCCGGTGACCTGTTGGCCGTTCACATAAAGCGAACCGGTGATATTCGCGGTTCCGTTCATTGTGAAGTTAGCGGTTTGCGTCGAGTTACCGAAGTTGACGGTAGGGTTGAATCCGCTCGGCGCTTCGACATCCAGTGTGTAAGCCGGAACTGAGGTGCCAATACCGACGTTCGTGTTGTTGGTGGCGCCGTTCAAGCCTGCGATGCTGCCGAGAACCAGCGCGTTACTCTCTGAGACGAACGCGTTCGATCCGACAGCCGTGGCATTGTTCAGCGTGGCACTGCCTGAGCTGGCGGAGTAACCGACGAACGTGTTTTGCGATCCGGTGGTAATGCCGATCCCCGCGACACCGGAGTATGCACCTACGGCTGTGTTGCTTGAGCCAGTTGTAGTCGCATAAAGTGAGCTATAGCCGAGGGCAGTGTTTTGTGTGGCGGAAATTCCATTGAGGTTGATCAGCGCGTCATATCCCAGACCGATGTTTTTTGTCCCGTTGATTTGGTTGAAATTGCCGGCGCCCCCTACAAAGAAGTTGCCAAAATTGCAGCAGGCTTGCAACGCTGGTTTACTTTCCAGTTCGATGACTCCCCAATTGACGTTGTTACTAGAATGCGTCCCTATTTGCACCTCGCCTTGCACTTGCAGCCAGCCGGGAGCGCTCCTGGAGCCGTTGACATTGATCACAGAAGAATTCGAGGTCACTCTCTGGCTGAGAATGGAATTCTCGATATCAGTGGACGTACTGAAAAGTGGGATCGCGTCGACCGTCCCGCCGGAGGTCGTGACGGTAGAACTCCCCGGAGTGGATGCCGATTTTGAGGTAAACGGATTTTTCAGTTGTGTGGCTGATGAAGGGGTGTTCGCCGGATTGGCCAGCATAAAGGCGGAAGGTGGCAATCCTCCGATCGTCGCAGCATCGCCGGCCTTCAGCGCATAAGGGACGCTGAGCAACAACACACGAGGCTGCTCCGCTTGCCCGGAGATCTGGATGCCAAGCCAGCGAGCCTCGCCGGACACAAACAGATCCAGCGGCAAGCCTTCGGCGCGGGTCGCTCCTAATTGCACCGAATAGTGACCGGTTGCGTCCGGATAGACATTCTGGGTTTCAATCCAGAGGGCCGCACCGCCAGTTTCCTCGGTATACAAAGCGAAAGTCGCGCCAACAACATCAGTAAGCGGGTTTCCATTAAGGTCCTTCGCTACTCCGTAATAACGCACCAGGGTCGGCACAGCAGCGCCTTGCGTTGTACTGGTCTGCCCAACGGAGTTTGACGGAGCAGAAGCCTGCTGGGCGCCAGCCAGGCACGTGAGAACGGCAATCACCAGAACCGAAAAAACATAACGCTTCATGGGAACCCTCCTTTTCCACCGAGTCCGAAACCTTGCTTCTGCTTGTCTGCGGCCCCAAAGCTTCCGCTGCAGCCCGTTCAAGACTCGGCTAGCGCGAAAGCCGCAGAGTCAGACCTACCCCTGTTCATTGCCGATCTAAAACCAGCAACGCAAAAATCGAAGTTTCAGGAACCTCAGAAGTAGGGAACAATCCGGCCGCGGGGGATTGGGACCGGAAGCAGAATCAAGCGAGGAAACCGCAGGTTAGGTTTTGGCGCAATGTTCTCGGAGAGAATTTCTTCTGTACTTTCTCTGTACTGCCAACCCAAGCAAACACACGACTTAGCCAGCTCTGAAACACTCCCGTGCAGGCCGTTTTTCTATGCTAACATCGTGCACCCGAAACGGGACCTGCACGTTCTTATGGACTCATTCCGCTCGCCGTCCACGCTGCGGTTCGATGACTATGTCGTCGACCTCCACTCCGGACAATTACAGAAGGACGGAATCCGGATCCGGCTTCAAGAAAAACCCCTCCGGGTCCTGGCTGCTCTCGTAGAACATCAGGGCCAACTCGTCAGCCGGGATGAACTCCATAAGCGTCTTTGGCCTGACACCACATTTGTGGACTTCGAAGTCGGGCTGAACACCGCCGTCAAGAAACTGCGGGTCGCTCTTTGCGACGATGCCGACAAGCCTCGTTATATCGAGACAATTCCCAAGCGCGGTTATCGGTTCATCGCTTCCGCGGAAGTCCTCGGCAACAATCACCGGAATGGGGATGGCTCGACTCCACTGGTTCCAGAGCCGCCCTCTCCCGGTCTGGTGGCGTCTCGTAATCCGACTCGATCGTGGGCCTACGCGGCGGGTATCGCTGCCCTCATGTTGATCGGGCTCGTCCTCTGGTATCTGACTCCGCTGCCCGACCCGAAGACGGTTGAGATTTTTCCGGTCACCACCTCCGCCAATCTCGATTACCTCGTGCGGCCCGCCACCGACGGCGCCCGCATCTTTTACGTGCAGCATGCGGGCGACCACTACAACCTGATGCAGGTCTCGGTGAACGGCGGGGATGCACAGAGGATGCAAGGGCCCTTTCCGAACACGCTGATCTGGGATGTTTCCCCCGACGGTTCCCAGTATCTGATCACGAGCTTCACCCGCCGCGGCGAGCCCTCTCAGTTATGGACATGGCCGGTTCAGGGCGGCTCTCCGGTGAGACTTCCCGAGATGATCTCCGGAAGCGCAACCTACTCGCCCGACGGCAAGTGGATCGCATTTCATGCAAACAAGGAACTCTGGATTGGGAATGCCGATGGGTCCGTCAGGCACAAACTGATGACATTTGCGTCGGACGTCGACGACCCGGCATGGTCGCCGGACGGCAGCCGACTGCGCTTTACGCTGAGCGATGAGCAGCGGGATACAAGCACGATTTGGGAAATTCGGCTGGACGGAACCGGGCTCCGGCAGGTTCTCCCAGCCTGGGGGAGCACACCCCGACTGTGTTGTGGTACCTGGTCTCCGGATGGAAGATACTTCGTCTTTGTCGATGTACATGACGCGCACCGCCTGTGGGCCATTCGCGAAAACAGCAATTGGTTTCGCAGAAACACGCCGGGGCCTTTTCCCCTGGTCTCCGAAGCAGAGGGTTTGCACAGCCCTGTTTTCGGCAGGGATGGAAAGCATGTTTATTTCTATACGGCTGGATTTCGCACTGAGTTACAAAGCTTCGACCTCTCAAGACACCGATTCAGTGCCTTGCTTCCTGGCGTAGATGCTTTGATGCCAGGAATCTCTCTCGATGGAAAATGGATCGCATTCGCACGCGCCACTCGCGCTGGTCTGTGGAGGAGCCGCACCGACGGAGCGGACTTGCGGGAGCTTCCGGTTCAAGGAATGAGCATCGGATTTCCCCGCTGGTCCCCCGACGACAAGACCGTGGTTTTCTCAGCGCAAGCCCAAGGCACAGCGCCAAACGTATATGTTCTGGATGCGGAGGGTGGGAATCCTACGCCGCTTGTATTGGGCCGTGAGAACCTGGGCGATCCAGACTGGTCTCCAGATGGCACGTCTGTGCTCGTCCGCGAGGACGTGCCAGACGGCGGAAAGATGACTTCGAGGGTTGCCTTGGTTCCCTGGCACGAGCGGCAACTGCATGACGTGGCGGGTTCCGACGGCATGATGCAGCCACGCTGGTCAGCCGATGGAAAATGGATTGCCGCTGTTACTGATGACAGGCTGGAACTCCGGCTCTACAGCGTTGCCAGAGAGAAATGGCGAACGATCGCTCACGGCAAGGAACTCGGCCTGCCGGTTTGGTCTGGCGAAAGTTCCGACATCTACTATCAAGACCTATTATCTCCAGGCGAAGCGGTCATGCGCGTCAACGTCCCCTCGGGAAAAATCGAAAAAGTTATGGACTTTCAGAACATATTGGATACCGGAGTGGCGCGCTGCGTTTTTATCGCGCTGACAGCGGATGGCCATCCGGTTGTCAATTTCGATCACGGCAGCGACATCCACGCGGCGACCCTATCCCTGCCTTAATCCTCAAACGGCCTGCGTTCGCGTAAGCGTTCTCGCCAGTCCGCAGGTTGTTGCAGTAGAATCAAGCCACTCGACCCCTCCGGGTGTCCTCATATAAAGAAGTTATGAATACACTTCTTGCTGATCTACGCCATGCCCTCCGGCTTCTGATTCAGTCCCCGACATTTACGGCAATTGCGGTGCTGACGCTCGCGCTCGGGATTGGCGCAAACACCGCACTTTTTTCCGTTGTGAATGGAGTGCTGCTTAATCCGCTGGCGTATCCGCATTCGGACCAGTTGGTCGTGATCTATGGAAGGATTGCTGGCCTCGACAGTGGTCCGATCGAATACCCGAATTATCTTGACTGGCAACGCGACAGCCGCTCGTTTGCCTCAATGGCCGCGTACCGCAACGAGGACTACACCTTTGTTGGCAATGGCGATGGCGAGAGCCTGAGTGGATACATGATCTCGGCCAGCTTCTTCGATACCCTGGGTGTAGTGCCAGTTCTAGGGCGCACGTTTCGCGGGCATGACGATCAAGTCGGAGCTGCGCCGGTCGTTGTGCTGAGCGGAGGTCTCTGGAAGCGCAAGTTCGGTTCGTCGCCCGACATCATTGGCAGATCGATTACCCTCAATGGAACGGCATACACCATCATTGGCGTTATCCCCGACACATTCAGGTTCTACGGCAACATGCGAGACGTCTATACCCCCATCGGACAGTGGAACGATCCTTCCTTCCACGATCGACGCATTGCGGTCGGGGCTCACGCCTTCGGCAGGCTGAAACCGGGAGTCTCGCTCGCGCAGGCACAAGCCGAAATGGGGGAGGTTGCCCGCAATCTCGCCGTAGCTTTTCCCGAAGCCGATGCCGGCCACACTGTCAAACTGGTTTCCATGAAAGAAGACCTGGTCGGGAACGTGGAACCTTTGCTGCTGGTGCTGTTGGCGGCTGTGGGATTCCTCATGTTGATTGCTTGCGCCAACGTTGCGAACCTGCTGTTGGCACGTTCGGTCGCGCGCTCGCGCGAGTTCGCAATTCGCTCGGCGCTGGGTGCGAGCCGAGCGCGCATGATTCGCCAGCTTCTTACCGAGAGTATCTTGCTTTCTGCAGTAAGCGGATCACTTGGATTGCTGCTCGCCTTTCTCGGCATGAAAACTCTGCTTAAGGCGCTGCCGGCGGTGTTGCCGAGGTCCGGCGAAGTTTCTCTCGACTCCAAAGTTTTGCTTTTTACGCTGGTGTTGTCGCTCGCCACCGGCGTGATCTTCGGGCTTGCGCCTGCACTGAAGGCGACGCGAACCAACCTGCAGGAGGTCATGAAGCAAAGCGGACGCGGATCGAGCGGCTTCCGCCATCGTCTGCAGGGAGTCTTCGTCGCGGCCGAGATGGCGTTGGCTCTGGTGCTTCTGGTCGGCTCCGGCCTCATGGTCCGCACGATGAGTGCTTTGTGGCGAGTCGACCCTGGATTCAATCCCAGGCACGCAATCACTTTCGCTTTGGCAATGCCGGCGACGTCAAATACAACTTCGGCGGAAACGCGGGCTCGCCTGCGAAACTTCGATGACAAAGTGCGATCAATTCCTGGGGTGCAGGCGGTATCGGTCACCCTGGGTTCACGGCCAATGATTCATGACTCCTCGCTACCGTTCTGGATCGAAGGCGAACCCAAGCCTGCTCACGACAGCGAGATGCACGCAGCAACATTCTTTCTCGTCGAGTCGGGCTTTCGTGAGGCGATGGGAATCACGTTGTTGCGCGGCCGATTCGTCACCGACCAGGACAACGAGAAAACGCCCATCGTGGTCGATGTCGACAATAATTTCGCGCAGGCGTATTTCCCGGGCCAGGACCCCATCGGCAAGCACATCAATCTCACGCAGTTCAACGTACAGGCTGAAATTGTCGGCGTCGTCGGACACGTGAAGCAGTACGCGCTTGAGGCGGACCCACCGGGCGCCATCGAGGCACAGTTCTTTTATCCGTTCATGCAGACTCCGGAAAAGATCATGCCGCTAACGGCAAAGTCTGTGGCGGTTGTGCTGCGCACGCATGGCGATCCGACAGCGATCATGGGACAGGTACGCGAAACAGTAAGAAAAATTGATCCGCGCGATGTGATCTATGAAGTCGAGACCATGGACGATGTGGTTGCCACGTCGTATGCCGCGCGGCAGCTCACCATGATTCTTCTTACCGGTTTCGCCGCCCTGGCAATGATGCTGGCTTGTGTCGGCATCTATGGCGTGATTTCGTATATGGTCGGACAGCGTACCCAGGAGATCGGCATTCGCATGGCGTTAGGGGCGCAGCGCGGCGACATCCTGGTTCTCGTGCTCGGAGAGGGAACAAAGATGGCATTGATCGGCGCAGCGCTCGGCACTTCTGCCTCCTTATTATTAACGCGCCTCATGGCTAAGCAGTTGTTTGGGGTCAGTGCACACGATCCCCTGACTTATGCGAGCGTCGCTTTCGCTCTAATGCTTGTCGCGCTTACTGCGTGTTTTGTTCCCGCGCGACGGGCCGTGCAAATGGATCCCGTGGAGTCGCTGCGCTGCGAGTGAGGAGTTTTTTAATTACCTGTCCGCGAGGTAAGAAGCAACGCGCCGTATGGTTCCGTCTGTAGCAAGCCTTTCTTTGGCAAGCGCTTGCCGAAGGCAGCGGAGGAGACCGGAACCGGCGGATAAGCTGCGACTTAAACGTTTTGCGGATATTCGCGGCTGTAAAGATTTCTCCTTAATCTGACTGCATTTGGCTGTCTACGCCGGCTAAACCACGAAGCGCCACCTTAATTCAAGCGTGTGCCCCTGCTGTACCCGGAGGTAACTTGCAGATGCCTGACGTTCCCAGTACCTTGCTGCCTTGATGTGGAAGGCGGTGCCAACCGCTACGGGGATTTCAATGGGGCCAAAGTTGTTCTGTAGGTTTGCAGTTACTGCTGCGCTTGCTACTTCTTTTTGCATTGCATGCTGTACCGCACAAACGAAGTCCGCTTCACCATCGGCAGTCCATAGATCGGGCGCCAGTTCCCATGGGCCTATTCATACGGCTCCAAAACTCGTATTTGGCAAGGACACGTTTTCTACCACGTGGGTGGAACTCAATCGCAGAGCACAAAATGTGACTGTTGAGCAGGCGCAGCAGCTAAAGGCCGCCGCTGCCACTGGGGATACAGACTCTCTCTACGTCATTGGCGAGTACCTCAGCCGACGCAATGCCGAACTTGCCAAGAAGACTTGGACCGCGGCAGCCGAGCGGGGCAACGTATTTGCCATGATGTCCCTGGGGGACACATTTCCGGGCACCGATCAGTCCGAAAAGCGAGCTTGGTACGAGAAGGCCGCAGCGGCAAACGTCCCAGTGGCCGAGTTGACGCTCGCGGGAATGCTGATCCGAGGTCAGGGAGGAGTACAGGATCTCCCTCGTGGCAAGCAGTTACTGCTGAAAGCAGCTCAGGACGGAAGCGTCGATGCGATGAACCTGGTCGGCGCTGGCTATCTCGGAATCGACGATTCCTATTCCAGCTTGTTAGGAAGGAATCCGCGGCTCGCAGCACCCTATCTCCAAGCTGGTGTAGCGCGGGATAGCAACGAATCCAGAAGGTTGCTGTACGAGGCATATCACCAAAAGCTATTGCCTGACCCCATCCCACTCAAGCCGCAGTTGGATGGCGGCGCGGCGCTCGTAAAGTATCTTCACCAGCTCGCACCCGAAGACCGGGTCGAATACCTGCGCGCTCAAGTCGCTAAGTATCCGCAGAGTCCAATGCGCACCAAGGCTCTCGAAGAAATCGTTTGGCTCTCCGGAGGCCAGGGAAGTGACGCGGAACTGCAAGCGCTGAAGACACAAGACGCGCAGAATACGACGTTGCAGGTCTTCACCGAAGACTCGGAGTTGAACCTGCTCGAAGGGCGGCCGCAGCAGGTGGACGCAGGAGAGATCAAGTCTGCTCAGGACGTTATCGAGCGCTGGTCGAAGGCAACAGGATTTGACCATCTGCTCATACATTCGTACCTGCTTACGAAAGACGTTGGCACTGTAGCGGAAGATGACAATCTCCACATAAGCTACTGCGCGACAGACGGCAAAAACTTGAGATCGGAGCGGATGTATGACGGCGAGACCGTAGCCTCGAAAGCAGGCCACGTCATGGTCTACCGCCCGGCAAACGATCTGCAGAACTTTTCCAGCTTTCAAGGTGTGGCGCGCTACACGACTCAAACCGCTTACATCCGGGAGTGCCTCCTCAATATCCCCCGGGCGGCCGACGGAGCGGCGTACGTTGATTTCGCCGGCCTCAAGAGTTTTCAGGGAGTTCCTGCGTACGAACTTGTGGATAAGAATGACGGCACCGAGGAGTACTTCGACAGCAAGACCTTCCTCTACCTTGGCTTCATCGTGCATAAGCCGGAGGGAATCGCAATCCTGTTCGGCAACAACGAAGTCGGTGGTGCTCTCGTGCCGCTGTATCGCGTCTACCACAACGGCAACAACGTTCGTGTGATCAAGTTGGAGAGCGTGCAATGGGACATGACCCCGTCGTTTGCCGGCGATCCATATACGCTTGCCTTCAGCAACACACGCGGATTCCCCGAACTGCTGCCAATGCTGATGAGTTCAATTCAGGCCAACGAGCTAGTCGAAAAGCCGGTGTATTTGGCGAAGATGCTAGACAAACTCCAGGCGGCTGCCTCAGGACAAACTTTCGGATTGGACGCCGGACTCCAACAGGAACGGAGCGCGTTCATCGGACAAATGCCGAACCGGATCAAGGCGCTTGCGGAGAACACGCAGCAGTGGGATGCGTTAGGCGTGGCCACTTCCGCTACGTTCCTGCAGCAGGAGCGCGGGCGCCGCTTCAAAAACCCACAAAGCGCCGAGGACCTTTTTTACAACTGGCGGGACGTCTCAAACGTAAGCTCTATGCTGAGTCATAAGACGATCCAGATTGAGACGAAGAGGTCGAACAGCGGCAGCAACTCGACTCTGGATTACTGCGGCATGGACAATGAGGGCCATCTGCGCGAGGAGGGAGCGAACAATTCTCTGCAGATCAACAGTAAAGATGCGTTTACAACCTTCGATCTCCAAAAACAGACGCAAACAAACCATACCGACACCCCTTATTCACAGGTTCAAGGGACCTTCGCGAATAACCTTTCCGGATGCTTGCTTGGAATCAATTCTCTGGCGATGGAGAAGTGGAGCCTTTCAACCGCAAGGTGGGGCACCGGGACACTGAATCAAAATAAAGAAGCCATATACATCCTCCAGTTCCCGTTTGGTGACAAAGGGGATGCTTCCTCTTACTACCTCGATAAAGCCAGTTTCAATCTGGTCGGTTCTCAGGCTTGGAAGGAGTCTCCAGTCACTTACTATTACGACTTCCGCCGAGTGGGTGATGCTGTACTTCCCTACAAGAGTTATGAGTATGATGGCGGACAATTTCCTTCCGACTCGATGGAGTCGATAGAAAAGCTCGATTTCGATCATCCGATCGACCAGAAAGAATTCAGCACCTCTCCTCCCGTCTATGCCAATTTGCATGCTACTGTCCTTTCCGAGAAGCGTCCCGAGCTTTACAAGCAAAAGACGAACTGGTTGGGAATTATGTCGACGGTGGCATCGGCGATGTCTCAGCCGAACCTGATTCAACAAACCACCAACCAGCAGGTCGCGCAGATGATGGCGATCGGCAGAGCCAACGATGCCGCGCGGCAGGCCAGCATGCTGGGCAATGCTGCAGGGAAAGCATCTTACGGAGATTCATTTACTACGACGCGAGTTGCTGCTCCCATGCAAATTCCATCTATGCCGGTTGACACCTCGGCTCTCTTAGCGCTGCAGAACGTCCTTCAGTCCGGAGCCTCCGGTTCGCCATCCACTCCGATCGTGGGCCCCGGGGCCCTTCCTACGGCGGTAGAGAACGCCGTCAGCGCAATCCTTGAGAGCGTGGTGCAAACATTGTCGGTCGGGGCCAGCCAATGAGAACCCTGACACCTCGGCAAAATAGGAAGCTTGTGCTCTTTGCGAGCCTGGCCTGGCTTATCTGCGTCATCCCCGTTATTTCGCAGTCATTGGCAAACAAGCCGCACCCGGCGTGCGATGGAGTTTGGGTTGCCACAGCAGCGGGAGGAATTTGCAGAGCGAAGCCCAAAGCCGAGAGCGCTGAACAGCAGCGTACGCCGAGTATCTCTCCGAATTCTTCTGCCATTCACTACGGCGTCGAAGAACGTCCAACTGCGAATGTACCCAGGAGGGAACCGGCGCCAGTTTTACCGCGAATTCCCGCGCAGCAAGGATCGCTTCCGACAGCCTCCGTTTTGAGTCCGACGCCTCACGTCCCTCGGAAACCGAATGTGCCCGTGCTTCCGCAAAGAACCACTACGCGTCCGAATGCCGTGCCATCGATCACAATTGTCCCCGGAGCCAGCGCTACAAGTATTACGCCTTCTATATCCGGCAACTCGTCGGCACAAATCCTGGAGAACACGATCCAGCCAAATTCCGCGGACCCGAACCTGCCAGCCGCAGCGGACCAAAGCGCGGTGGACGCCATTCTTACCGGAGCGGCCGAGGGTGTGTCCGGGCAAACAGATCCCAATAATCCTAATGCGATTCTCGATACCGCCAATCAACAGGCATCACAAATGCTTGCGATCGGAGCGGCCAATGACGCGGCGCGGCGCCAGGCAGCGCAGGCCAATCTCGCCGCACAGCAAGGTCCCACGACTGCTTCGCAGGCTGGCGGCGCAACTCTGCCCATCGGCTACACGCCTGGACCGATCACAATCGTCTTGACCCACAGCACGAACTGGGCACAGGGAAATGCGCATGTGGTCTCGACCCCGCCTGGTATCGATTGCCCGCCGGCGTGCTCGGCCAGTTTCCCGAAAGGGATGAATGTCAATTTGGAAGCAACGGCAGATTCCAAATCAATTCTCCGAAGCACAGAATGCTGGGTCCAAACTGGCAACGGCACAGCGCCTCGTACTCCCGGCAACAGCATGGGCTGCGAATGGCCGGGGATCTACGCGGATCGAGGTGGGCGCGCGGTCTTCGTAGTCGACGCGGCAAATTCCAACCAACAGCAGGTGATCACCGGAAACGGATTGCCTGAACCTCCAGGTAGCACCAATTGCGGAAGCGCAGCGACCGGGTATATTCCATGTCCCGGTGGCGGAGGGGGAGGATCGGCCGCAAATACCCAAAGCTCGGGCGCTCCCGCTGCTAATTTCTGTTCTCCAGTTGCATCTCCTCGTCAACCGCCAGTCCATCACAATTCGACTTGGGGTCAATGGGTGTTCTTGGGGGACAGCGGGGTTGCTATCAGCGTGTCACGCGTAGATAGCAAGACCCTGACTTGGGAATTTTTCAACGGCAGGGCGGACAGCATCACATCGTTGAATTTCAACTACAGCTATGTTGATGCCGACACAGGGCAGAACACCACCCTGAAAGATGTCGTACCTCTCACATTGAAGCCCGGCGCTGGTCTTGGCGGATGGACGGCGTACACTGCAAATACGCGCGGCACCGTGAGCGTCGCAATCACTTCGATGACTTGCCAATAGTGTCGCCGGTTCAGCAAGATTGCATCGCATCTTACTTCAGTCCCACCGCCGAAAAAGCATGTTGCACCTCCGGGCTGGTTATGAATGTGTTCCAGACAAAACCGCTGCGGAGGTTCTCCGCCATTAGCATCGTGATACCCGCATTGATTCCGACGACGTCGGAGTCGTACCAGCCGGTTAAAGGATTGAAAGCATCGAGGAATCCGTAGCGCTGCCATACTTCGGAATAGTCAGCTCGAATCTTACGCAGCACTGCAAGGCAGTCTGAGGAAAGGAAGGGAAGAGATCCTGCCGCGGCACAAGGGACGATCGTGCCGTCGATTGTACCGATTACCGGCGGTCCTCCCCAGACTGTGTATCCGTTCACCGAATCCGATGAAGTGATTCCCCACAAATCCTGCTGGTAGTCGCGGAACTGACTCTGCAGGTCCACGCAAAACTGCTTATGCGCTTTGGTCGCAGTGACTGAATTATCAAAGTAATTCGCGTATTTATCAGCCTTATTTCGAAAATCAAACCAGGCATGTGAAAACTGATGGATGAAGAGCGGCGCGTAGAAGTTCGTTATATAAGTGAAATTATCGTAGGTAAGAACCGGGCGGGCGAATGCGTCCCAAGTAGAAGCTGATACCGGATTGGTTGGCGAACCGATCGCCAAGAGATACAGCATCATCAGTTCGCAATAAGTATCCCAACGGCTGGCGGCGAAACCACTCTCGGGCGTCCATGCCATCGAGAATGATGGTCCGGCATTGAGCATCCATGGCCAGTTGACGCGGTTATAGATCTGGGATGCGAGGCTCTGAATCTCGGTATCTTGAAAATACTGCCGGCAGGTCAGTGCGCCGCACAGAAGAATGGTGGTGTCGATGGAAGACACTTCGCTATTCCAGACTCGTTCACCAGTATTCATGTTGATGAAGTGATAGAAGAAGCCGTTGACGTTTGTCTGATTGATTAGAAAGTTCAACGTGTTCTTCACGCGGATTTGAATGGCAGATGAACTTGCATACCCGCGCGAGTGCCCAATGCACAGCGCCGTGAGACCAAATCCAGTGGCAGCAATACTTGAAACCGTGCGACTGTCATTCCCAGCCGCAAGCGCACGATCCTTCACCTGCCCAGTTGTCGGATCCGCCTGCTCCCAGAAAAAGAGGAAAATGGCTCGCTGAATCTGATCCAAAAACTCGTCGTCAGAAACGGGTTCAATGGGCGGAGCTTGAGTTGGAGTAGAGAACGCTCCCCCGCAGGTCATCGTCAACGCTAATACCGGGGCGGCAACGGCGGCCTTTCCGGCATAACGAAGCACCTCACGGCGAGTGAATAATCGAGTCGAGGATTTCATCTTCGAAGCGGCGCTACTTATCCGTAAGAGCGTTCAGGCGACTCAACATCTCTCCAATCTCTGGATTCGACATAAATTGTTTCCATACGAGACCGGTGCGATAGTTCTCCACCATCACGACGATTGGCGCCTGATTGAGGCCCATGTAAATCGGAGAGATCCAGCCCTCTTCCGGGTTGTATGCGTCGCGAGGACCATAGATTCCCCAAAGGCCGGCCCCCAAATCACGGTAGTAGTGTTTCAGTGCCGCGAGTGAAGCCTCCGGCGTATAGGGAAACGAAGCAAGCGCTCCGGTGGGCGTTAGGGTTCCGCGGTCATCGTTGTCATCGGGAGCAAACGGAACATATCCCTCCGGACCATCACTCGCGGTCAGACCCCAGGCATCAGGTCCGTATCCGGCAAAATGCTTTGGATTCGCGATGCAGTAAGCACGATTGATCAGCGCGATGTTGCGGTTATTGTCGAAATATGAAAGCGTGTAACGATCGCGCAAAAAATGCGGATCGAAGCCAAAAAAAGAATAATGGGTGAAGAAGAGCGGGCCGCCGCTGCCCACGCCAACGTCCAGTTTGATCCCATAATAACTGTGGCCGTTTTTGTAATGGCCGCCTTCGTTGCTTCCTGACCAACCGGCGCGGTAACTCAATGCTTTCTGACTCTGACCGGTCCAGCCGGAATAGTACATGTCGACGGGCACAGAATGGGTTGGCGAGGACATCGCCAACAGATAAGAAATCATCACCTCGTTGAATCCGATCAAAGGATGTTGAATCTGCCATCCCCACTCCGACGACCAGTGCCAGTACAGAAAGTTGCCACGCTGCCAGCCGCGGTACCAATCCCACTCCACCGACTCCCAGAGTTGAGTGATGCGCCGGTAAAGATCCCTCTCCGCTGATGTGTCGCCGTGAAAGTATTGCCGCGCCGCGAGCATGCCTTCCATCAGGAACGAGGTTTCGACAATATCTCCGCCGTTTTCGAACATCCCGAAAACGGGCGTCGTTCTGCCAGTGCTACCGTCCATAAAGTGCGACCATGCGCCGTGATAGCGCTGCGCATGTTCGAGAAAGTCGACGATTTTCGTAAGTCGGGCAATGCCTTCCGATCGCGTGATGAATCCACGGTTCACGCCTACAACCAGCGCGGCAATTCCCATACCGGTGGCGCCGGTAGCCACGATGCGATCGTCGCCGGGAATATTCTCGCGTGCCATGCCCGAGTAGGGGTCTGCTCCCTCCCAGTAGTATCGAAAGCAGTCCTGCTGCAACATCGTCAGCAGTTCTTCATCGCTGAACTCGCGAGTCGAAGCAGTGGCGGCGTCGGACAAAGGCGACAGATCATAGGAAGAATCGGAAACTGCGACCTTGTACTCAGCCGTGACACCGGACTTGCCGAGAAAATCCGAATACCGAGTGGTATCCGGCAGCTGAATTCCGACAGGTTCAAAGTCTTTGTTGTTGGTTGAGCGGTAGATCACGTAACGCCCGATGGCAGAATTCACGACTGCGTCCCACTGCACTTCAACATGGCGGTCATATCCCATTGCTCGAACGTTACGGGGAGTGGGAAGGGAAGAGACTGGCGTCGGATCGTCATCCATGCGAATCTCATCGACAATCAAAACGTGTTTCGCTCGATCCGCGCGTCCTTGATGAAACACCACGTTTCGCAAATACTGCGGGCGGAAATCATAGATGGAAGCCGTCCGGAATGCGGAAAGCGGAATTCGCACCCGAACCCATTTTCCCGCTGGAATGTCGCCGGAGAATTTTCCTATGGGCAACGGCTGCGTAAAGGCTGCGGGAAATTCCGTCACCTGTATGCCCTGGCCAGTATTGGAGAGGACGAGCTCAGGAAGGTCCGAAGCTGCTATCGGCTGAGGTGAAAAGCACCAGAAATAAATGTTCTGGCCCTTGAATTCCGGGTAGCGATTCCGGAAAAAATCGACGTGAACTTCGGCCTCCCATCCGCCGTCCGGTTCCGATTGCCACTGCAATCGCAAAGCGTTAGGCGGTGTCAGGAAGAATGTAGTTTCGACCGGCAGATGACCGTCCTTCAACTCGAGAAGGCTCGACCCATTCGCGAGGCCGCGGCTGTTGAAATACTCGTCAGGAGTAAGGCTGTTATCGAAAACGACGTGACGGTAGTACTCCGTGTTGCCCCAGGCAGTGGAAGCTAGAGTCAAGAACTGCAGACAAACGGCTACTGAAAAGAAACGATATACGTGCGAATGAATTCTCATGACGAAGTGCCTCGATCACCATGGTTGGCTCGGGACGCGAGCGACCCCGCCCTGCATCAGCGGGCGGCGTTCCACGGCTGTACTAAATCGGGTTAGTACGTATTTACTGCCGAGCTATGAAAAATCTTTTTTGCGGTGCTGTCAACTGCCATTGCCATAGAAAGCGCGGGTAGGGTTGCTTGATGCTTCCCGTTTGTGCGAGACTGCGCCGCTATAGCAAGCAATAGAAATTCGCCGCCGATCACGCATGAGCCTGAAACCACTAAGCCTGAAAGAGCTGGCCGAGCGACTCGGA
This sequence comes from Candidatus Sulfotelmatobacter sp., assembly GCA_035945695.1. Lineage (GTDB taxonomy): Bacteria > Acidobacteriota > Terriglobia > Terriglobales > Acidobacteriaceae > Sulfotelmatobacter. Next base: position 15,789 of record DASYZZ010000016.1, read on the forward strand.
CTTTCACCCGCGACGGTTTCCCTGGTGATCAACAATTCCCGGGTTGCCGATTCTATTCCTCAAGAAACCAAGGATCGGATCTTTGCGGCAGCGAGAAAATACAAGTACCGTCCTAATTTCTTTGCGCGTTCCTTGCGGGCTCAGCGGAGCTTCACGGTGGGCGTGATGGTTCCCGAGGTCAGCGACGGATACTCCGCCTCGGTGATGAGTGGGATTGAAGACTTCCTGTTACAAGAGGGTTATTTCTATTTTGTCGTGAGCCATCGTCACCGTGCCGACTTGATCGACGAATACCCGCGGTTGTTTCTGGAACGATCTGTGGATGGTTTGATTGCCGTCGATACTCCATGGTCACTTTCGCTCAAAATTCCTGTGGTGACCGTATCGGGGCACAATCAGGTGAAGGGTGTCACAAACGTTGTTCTTGACCACGTGCAGGCTGCCGAGGTCGCAATCGAGCACCTCGTCCAACTCGGTCATCGCCAGATCGCGTTCATCAAGGGGCAAGTCTTCAGTTCTGATACTGAAGTCCGCTGGAGCAATATTGAAAGAGCAGCCGGTCAATTCGGAATCCCGATTGGTCGATCGCTGGTTGCACAATTGGAAGGAGATTCGGCTTCGCCGGATCTCGGCTACGAAGCCGCGGAGCGATTGCTGAAGTCGCGTAAGCCTTTTACAGCACTCTTCGCTTTCAATGACATCTCGGCGATGGGTGCAATCCAGGCCTTGCGTGAGGCGAAACTTCGCGTTCCCGAGGACGTGTCTGTTGTTGGTTTTGATGACATTCAAAGCGCGGCCTATCAGAACCCAGCGCTTACTACTGTACGGCAGCCGCTGCGGGAAATGGGAAGCATTGCTGCTGAGACTTTGCTCCGTCGCATCCGGCGTCCAGAAGGTGAGGGCTGCAATAACGGCGAGATTACGATCCAGCCGAAACTCATAGTTCGCGGGACGACCTGCCGAGCTAAGAATCCGATTCCCTCCAAACGAGCGACGGTTTTTTCCAACTAGTCGCTCCCTCATGTATTACTGAATCGCAATAAGTCCAAAATTCTCGACGGATGTCCCGCAGAACTCAAAGAAAATCGTTTATGTGAAGTTGCCGCTTCCAGTCCTCCCATAACATTCTTGACTGTTAAAAAACTGCTGTGCTATAAGCGAGGGTCCCAGAGGTTACTAAAACGCTTTTCTACGGTTTTAGTAAACAAAATGCTACTCGGGTCTGCATTAGAAATTGTTATACAGGGGGCGTCTATGAGACGAACCGCTCAAGCAGTTCGCGTCGTGTCGTTTGCTGCATGCTTTCTCCTCTTCTCCGCTTTGGCCCACGCGCAATATCGAGCCTCTATTCGTGGCGTCGTCAGCGACCCCCAAGGCGCAGTAGTCCCCGACGTCACCGTTACGCTATTGAACACGGATACGAACTTGGCGATGACGACCAAGTCGGATCAGAATGGCATCTACACCTTCAATGCGCTTCCATCGGCACACTACCGGCTGACTGCCGAGCGTGCTGGATTTAAGACGCAGGTTCTAGCCCATGTGCAGATTATTCCCGACCAGCCCAACGAGTTAAATCTGCAGCTTGAGGTGGGCCAAGCACAGGAAAGCGTCACCGTGAGCGGAACCACAGAGACCGTCGATGCGGAAACCGCGACGGTCAGCGGTACGATCAGGACCAGTGAAATCCAGAATGCTCCGGCAATCGGACGGAACGTCTTCATGCTGCTACAGTTGGCACCCGGCATAACCGGGGACAACTCGCAGGGAGCGAACGGAGGAGGCAACAACCTGCCCGGATCGGCTGGCCCGGGCAATCCCGGATTAAGTCCCGGGGTCAACTCTGGAATTTTTGCGACGGAGAACGGCCCACAAATCAATGCTGGCGGCTTGGGGTATCAGCACAACGGCATTTCGCTGGACGGCATTAGCACCGCCAGCGCAGTTTGGGGCGGCACCTCAGTTATCACGCCCTCGGAGGACGCGGTCGCCGAGGTGAAGGTCATTTCCAACGCCTACGATGCCGAGAATGGCCGATTCGCCGGCGCTCAGGTTCAGGTCACTTCCAAGAGCGGGACGAACCAGGTTCACGGGGCTTTGTTCTTCCTGGCTCACCGGCCGGGTTTGGACGCCCATCCATCATGGGCTGGCACCGGACAACCAGTGAAGAATTTCCGAGACAACAACTTCTTTGACCAGTTCGGCGGCAACGTCGGAGGACCGATCTGGAAGAACAAGATTTTCGGATTTTTCAACTGGGAGACGATCCGCACTCCTCCCTCGCAGGCGATTCCCGGTACGGCTTGGCTGGAGACCTCGGATTTTCAGAAACTGGCGGCGTCGGGCAGCATTGCCTCCACCTACCTCAACTTTCCCGGCTCGATTCCGAGCAACCCGACTATCAACGACGTGAGCTGCGCTGACGCCGGATTTAACGCGAACGGCAATACCAATTGCATTATGGTCCCAGGGAAGGGCCTGAATATCGGCTCGCCGCTGACAACAGGTCTTGGCACGCAGGACTTAGGTTGGGTGAACGCCCAAAATCCGGGAGTGGGCGGCGGCCTGAATGCAAATGGTCCTGCCGACATCGCTCAGTACAACACGATCAACAAAGCAACCTACTCGCAGAACCAATACATCGGTCGCGTCGATGCCAATCTTACGCAGAAGGACCGGCTCTCCGGATCTATCTATTGGGTTCCGCAGTCGAGCACTCAAAGCAACGTCCGCGCGTACGATCTCTTTCATCACAACCAGGTCAACGACGCATTCTCGCTGATCTGGAACCGCGTGATCTCGACGACATTTGTGAATGAAGCCCGCGCGAATGCCGCCGGCTGGCGGTGGAATGAACTTGCGGACAACCCGCAATCGCCGCTCGGGCTTCCAGCCAGCAATATTGACGGTCTGCCTCTTTCTTTGACCCAGTTCGGACCTAACGTCGGAAGCCACCTGGACCAGTGGACGTACACGTTCAAGGACGTGGCGACGAAAGTCCTCGGCCGGCACACGATCAAGTTCGGCGGCGAAGTGACGCGGCTGTATTATCTCCAAGCCTGTGAGGGCTGCGCTCTACCGAGCTACGGCTTCTACAACATCTGGGATTTCCTGAACGATGCTCCGCATTCGGAGTCGGCCAATGTGGATCCCGCATCGGGCACTCCGACAGCGCAACGCCAGGACGAGCGCGAGAACATCTGGGGCTTATTTGTTCAGGATGACTACAAGCTCCGCAGCAATCTGACCGTCAACTTGGGCCTGCGCTGGTCCTACTTCGGGCCGCTGTACTCGACCGAAAACAATATGTATCGAGCCGTGCCCGGCCCCGGTGCGGCCTTCCTGACCGGCCTCAGCGTCGTCAAGGCGAACTCGTGGGGGGCGCAGAAGAACAACTTTTCTCCGGACATCGGTGTCGCCTGGAGCCCGAACCAGGCCGCGGGCAAGCTCGTTTTCCGTGGTGGATTCGGCATCAACTACAACCAGGAAGAGATTGCCATCTCCTCGAATATCTCGGTCAATCCGGGTTTGACGGTGGGACAAAGTCTCTCATCAGCGGGACCCGCATCGATCAACCCATCCATTCTGTATGCCACCTCGTCCGACCTGCATACCTTGAACTACCCGTCCAATCCAGCCTTTAGGACCACCTTTGGATCGAATGGGCTGCCCACGTCCGGATCGGCGCAGATACACATCTTCCCGCAGAATATGCCGACGATGAGAGCCGAGCATTGGTCGGCGGATGCGCAGTATGAGTTCTTGCCGAACTGGACTGCCTCGCTTGGCTATCAAGGTGGCCACTCGAGCAACATCATCGCTAACGCCCAGATTGGTCCCTATGCCGCAGCGAATGGTTACAGCCTGAACAATCCGTCCGTCCAGTACAACGGCTGGACCAACTATTGGAACGCGAGCGGATACGGTAACTACAACGCCCTGATCGCAGAGGTGAAGACCAATTCCTGGCGAGGGCTGCTGCTTGACACGCAATTTACCTGGGCCAGAAACTGGGACACCAATACCGGTCCCTACACGGAACAGATTTATCCCTATAGCGGCAGTCTGAACTACGCGCCTTCCGATAACAATATCGCACGGGCATGGAAATTCTACGGCTCGTATACACCGAAGTTCTTTACCGGACGGTCGGCCTGGATGGAGAGGACACTGGGCGGATGGACCCTCAGCGGCATCTTGAACGTCCACACCGGATTCCCGTGGACGCCTCAGTTAGGTTTGCCTGGTGGCTATAGCCTGTACTGCGGCGGTTGTTGGTACAACAACATATACCCATTATCAATGTCGGGTGCCGGCGGCAGCACGAGTAATTCGGCGTACGAGACCGGTTCGAATTTTGGCGGTCAAACGGGCAATCACCAGTCGTACTTCACCATGCCAACCGTCACGGCGTATACCGGGTCAGCATACGGAAACGCGAACCCACCCGCGGGCATGCGGCGTAACTGGATTACCGGTCCGGGATACAAGAGCCTGGATGCATCATTGGTGAAGGCGTTTGGTTTTGGAAGAGTGCCCGGTCTCGGTGAAGGCGCGAGACTCGAGTTCCGCGTGGATGCCTATAACCTGTTCAACAACCTCAACCTGACCGGCGGCAACTCCGGCATAGACCGCAACATCCTGGATAACAACTTCGGGCGCTCGAACGGCTCGCTCGCGGCACGTGTTGTAACTTTGGGAGCTCGGTTCCAATTCTAAGCGGCGCTCCGTCAACGAAGTATTCCCGTGATCAAGCCACGGCCGCCGCAGGGAGAACAATCGAATTCACCTGCGGCGGCTGTCATCAACAATCTTCCGTCAAAGGAACGAATCTTCTCGATTGCTCTCAGCCAGGTCTGCTGAAACAGGTCCTCCGCCTCGCTCGGCTGCCGAACCATGCGCAGCAGGTACCGATAGAGTCGATTCTGGTACCGGGCAATCAGTTCCGAGAGTGCGTTCAGGTCGCCTCGGCGGAGCCGAGCCACATCCGCATCCACTGCCACGAGCCCCTCCAGCGATAGTGCGGTTGTCCCCACCATGTTCGTAAATACGAATGAGCGCCCGAAAAGGAAAAAAAGATGCAGTTGCTAGATCGCTGTTAGGTATGAAAACACTCTACCCCAGGATACGGGGCAATGATCATTGATGAAAAATTCGCCTTACGGGAGTCAAGCACTCGCCGTAGCTCGCTCTGGTAACTTCCTTGGACGTGTAGATAGTCTCGTCGACCGCGACGGCTTCGGCCGAATGCTGAATCACGATCGTGTTTGGGAACAGCCCACCGAAGACGACGAACAGGACGATCGCAGCCAGGATCCAACGCTCGCGCGGCAACGCGTCCGCCATCACCGTAAAGCCGGTTCGACGTTTCCCCAAGAATAATCGCGTGAACAAACGAAAGAAGCTCACGGCATTCAGCGCCGTCGCAATCGGCAGCAGCAATCCCGTGAGCGGATGGGATGTGAGAGTTCCGTGGATCAATAAGTCTTGAGAGCAGAAGCCGAGCGTTCCCGGCAGACCGACAAGCGCCAGTCCGAGGATGGCAAAGGAGACGGCGAGGCGTGGGGCGTGTTGGGCTAAGCCCAGATGTCGGCTCGCGCTCAGATTTTCGCCAAAACGAACCTCCAGCAGCCGCAGAATTCCAAAAAGGCCCACGGTGGAAACCGCGACCACAAACCAGTGCACCAGGGCTCCGGCAATTCCCTCGGCCGTGTGGCTCTCGAGGCCACTCAGAATGCAGGCGGACTGGCTAAGCGCAAGGAAGGCAAGTAACCGCCGGGGCGAGTTCTCGGCAAGTGCTCGAATCGCAACGAAAAGCGCGGTGGCGCTGGCGAGATAGGAAAGAACCGGAAACAGACGATCCGTCTGCGGATACAACGGAACAATCACCTTGGCGACCAGCAGCGCTCCGAAATGGCCGTTGAGGAGAAGGGCAGTTGGAACCAAAGGACTACCCTCAGCCGCATCTGCCACCCAACCGTGGACAGGCAAAATCCCTTTGCGAAAGATGACGGCGATAACCAGAAGTGCAAATGCTACGCCCCCGCCGGGGCTATGGCCCTTCAGATTCGGGATCGAGACGATGCCTGTGCGGGCAACGACGAACCCGATCGCGAGCGCGAGGGCGAGAATGGAGCACAGCAAGGCAACCGCGGGACGCCACGTGCGAGAGCGGAACCACCCTGTCCACAGGAATGGGATGACGGACAGAATCCACGCGCCGAGCAAGACGAGCAGGTTTCCGGTTGAGTACGCCAAAAGCGTCGAGCCCAGAAGAATGAGAATCCCCGCGATGGTACTCCTGTCCGAATCACGGCGGGGAAGCAACAGAATGGCGCCAAAAGTAAGGCTGGAGAATAGCAACATCAGTGTTTCGTACAAAGACTCATTCGAGGAAGCCTTCCAAACCAGCACCGCGCTTGCGGCGATAGAGAAAAGTGCGGCGATGCAGCCGACAACGCGGGCGTGTCGCCGAAAGCTGGACACGACAACCGCGCCAAGCCAGGGAGCCGCAACTGAGGCGCTGGTTAGAAACAAAGATGTGCGCAGTACAGTTCCCGGCATGGACATCAATCACCTCTCCGGGTCGGCCCAGCTACCGAGACCGCCACGACGCGGTCGGCGCGCCCTGCCCCAATGGAGGACCTGCGTGTGCGGTCATGCTGCGAAAGATAGGCGGAGACGGCGGAAAGTGGCGCAATGACCCAGCGCTCGATCATCGTGTCCAGATGGCCGCGGTCGAACGCCCAACGATAGAGCCATAGCTGGACTTTCTCTGGCAGCATTCCCTCGATTTGTTTGCCCGTCGGAGAGAGTTCGCCTCCAACCGCGGAGTGCATCTGGTGATAGTCATGAAGCATGGATGGAGCGCGCAGGTATTGCATGGTGCGAACCGTGGCATTTCCCAGGATGTGGGCCACCGCCAGCCATTTCCACCCGAGCCCGATTTCTATGAACACGATGCCTACTTGCGTCAGCGTCGCGTAGGCAAGCGATGTTTTGGCATCTGCGCTCGCACGGCCAACGATCGTTCCGTGAATCGCGGTGGCGGCACCGATGACAATGACCAGAGCGGAAGCAAGTACGGATTGAGCCATTAACGGTTGAGCCCGGAGTAAGAGGTAGGCTCCCGCGTGAATTGAGATAGCTCCATAGAAGATCGCGCTGGATGGAGTCGGCCCTTCCATCGCGCGTGGGAGCCATCCCGAAAAGGGTATCTGCGCAGCTTTTCCCGATGCTGCAAGAAGCAGGAGGAGACAAACCACGACTGCCCTCGCACCGGTCAGGGTTGGAAAACCACTACCAAAAGATGCTGTTCCAGCCCAATGATGCATGGCGAAGATCGCGACAAGTAATCCAATGTCACAAGCGCGATATATCCCGAAGACGTAAAGTCCGTTTTCGACGGGAGCGGGCCTCTTCTCGAAGAACCCGATCAACAAGACTGAGGTGATGCCGACAAGTTCCCATCCCGCGGCCAACAGGTCGAAGGAGCCAGCCGCGAATGCGAGCAAAGATCCGAATGCGAACAGGTGCAGTAAAAGGAAAAATCGCAGGAACCCAGATTCACGATGAAGGTAGGTGGCCGAGAACTTCCCGATCAGACCGGACAACACTGCCGCCAATGCCAGGAAAGCAACCGAAAGCGGATCCACCATCAACACCAGAGGAAAATGATAGCTTCCCACCGCGAACCAATTGCCGAAGGTGACGGTAATATTCGATGCGTTAGAGATCTTCCAAATCAGTGCCGCAACTCCAGCGGTGCAGGCGGAGAATGTCAGCCCGGTGATGCCGGACAGCAAGCGCTCACTCGGGCTCCAGCCAAGCAGCCACAGCAGGGCAAACGCCGCAAAGATGCCCCCCGGCGCCACCACGACAAAAATCAGAATGTGTTGAAACGCATTCACCGCGCGCGCTCTCCGCTTGCCGTACGAGGTGTTTGAATCCACGCCATGGAGAGATGCTGAAGTTTTCCGGCATACCATTCGTGGGAGGAAAGCGCTACTGGAAGGCGTTCCAGGTCCTCATGGAACTCTTCAAATCTGCCATCCCGGTGGACATGGACACGCGCGGAATCGGGATCGATCGTTGCCAGTCGAATCCAGCGATTCTCGAGAAGCCGGTTCAATGCGGGGCTGCTGGCGATGACTTTCTCCAACCTGTCCGGAGAGGTCTCGACCACGAAGAGAACTCGGACCGGCTCATGGATCTCCACCATCTGCCAGGGCAGTCCCGTGCGCAGGTCGCTGGCATGGCCGTCCATCACTCCCATCAAGCTGGTGACATTGTGCGGCAGTTTCGTTCCGCACCCGTACCGGTCGTTGTCGACGAACGAAAAATAGTATTCGAGGCTGATCCCGGCACAGACTGGGAACGCCGCGTCCAAGAGTGCTGACAGTCCCTCATTGTCAGGATCCTGACTGGCATCGTAGGAAACCAGGAATGCCCGCCTATCGAGGAAAAGGCCGCGCGTCAGACTGCGCCGCCCGATGAGACATACGGCATTCGTACAATGCCCGTACTCTGGTCTTGGTTGGGCCAGATGCTCGCTGCGTTCTTCCACATGACGAAGCGCGCGTTCCGCATCCGTGTCCGCCGGGGAGGATTCAAATCGCCGGGCGCGCTCCAGTGCGTTCTGTGCTCGCGCCTGATCAAAGGAGCTGCGAATCGATTCCACATCTGGCACGTGCGTCGAGGGCACGGCATCGAGGTCGAAAAAGTCGATGTCGTCGTTACAAGTATCGTGATAGCCGGCGACGAAGAAGGTGTCCTGCGAGATATCGATTCCTTTCTCCCGCAATCGTTCACGCACTTCCTCCCGGTTTGCCATGGCGGCAAAAAGACGTGCGTTCGGACCGCCGCGCCGCCCTCCGCAGGCGCCACAATCGTGAGCCGACTCGTGCGGATTATTGAGGCTGCTGGAGCCATGGCCCATAATTACAACCAGACGCGCGAAACCGCTCACCAGGCCAGCCGGGCCTAGGACGCTGGCGACTCGTTCCGCTTTTTCTTCTGCGGTGAATCCCATCAGCAGGCCGGAGACCGCGCCTTGGGATTGCTTGGTGTTCCGCATCAGCGTGAGCTCGGTCCGCGGCTCGGGAAGAAATGCCTTATTCAGCCACTCGCGCAGAATTGCATAACGTCGCGGCGCCAGCAGATTACCAATCAGCGGCACGGCGGACAGCAGGCCGAGCGCCGAGGTCGAGAGCCATCCCCGGAGCAAGGTTTTGGAAGAGACAAACGAACTGCGCATCAGCAACCCGAGCATCCGCCGTCGCCAGCGGCGGCTTTCCATCAGCGAGCTGTCTCCGGGTTTTGGCTGTTCCACGATGGCGTGTTCTGGCTTGACGACTACCGGGCAAAATGCCGCTCCATGCGGGTCATCGATCCCTTTGTAATCCACGGCTACTCCGAAGTATCCAGCAACCCCATACGTCTCCAAGGGTGGATTGACCTCTTCCAGAGCGCGCCGCATGGATTCCTCGCGCTCGTCGAGGCAGAAGAACACCTGCGCCGGAGGTCTGCGCAGTTGATCGAACAAGCCTCGATATTTTCTGTGACTCGCCAGTCCTCGCAGAATCTCGCGTTCGTGATTCCGTTCATATGCAAGATGGAGGACTCGCCGGCGCTCGAGTCCGTTAAAGGCTTTCACTTCACTCGAAAACGCCATCCACTCAGATTCGGAGAGGCTATCGATTTCCTCTGCGGAAAGTCGCAGGACGCGAGCTGCGTCATAAATGCGCGCTGTGCGGCTCAATCGTCTTCTCTCCTGTGTCTTGAGCGGGCTCTCCTCCGGAATTGTTTCCGCGGCGCCTCTTTGTGCCGCAATCCCCGACATCGTCAGTCGCACCGCCAGAAAATCCATGAGAGAACATGGAAGAGTCGTGTGCGGGGCCAGCGAGGGGTCTTCTTCAAGCTTCCGCATCAAACCGGCCCAGCCCGGCAGTGCCAGTAACTCGGACTCGAGGATGGCGGGCCATTCCGCCTCTTCGGTGGTGATGCTGTCCAGACAATCCAGGACTGCATCGGCAGGCGAAAACGCCAGACGCTCCTGCCTGCGAAACTCTTCGTCGAGCCCGACCAGATACTTGGGGAAGATTGCGCCGCGCATAGAGAACAGAATCCGCACGCTCTCATAGAATCCCTTCTCGCGGTTGGGCATCCGCCAATAGGCGGTACCTTGATCCAAGAAGACCGAGCAAAGCCGGATCAGCCAAGGATGGATCACCTCATCCACGGGACGAGGCACGGCCGGTTCGTCCTCGTGAGCTACAGTGCGACGAAAACAAGCGTCGAACAGTACGCGCAACGCAGGGCGCCGAAAGTCTCGAGCCAGATCGCCTTGCTCGGTGCGCCAGACGATGGTTGCCCCATCGAATTCCCGAACTCCCGGCGTGATCATGGCCCGGCGCAGAGAATTTCGGCTGAGTCCCGCGAAGACCACAGAATCGGGTTCTCGGTCGAGGACCGCATCGACATCCACGAGCTGAATCCGTCCCCTGGCCAACTCGATTCGATAACTCGCTTCGCTCATGTACGGTTCGGCTCCAAACAGTCGCCCTGCCTGCTTGACCGCTTCTTCGAACGGGAGATGTTCGAAGGCATGGAGCGTGTTGTGGTGAACAAATACTCCGATGGGGCCCTGCCGGGGAAGCAGGTGCGCGCTGTGTTCCACCGCGCAACGCAATTGATCCTGACGAGAAGATCTGGAACAGATGGGCGCAGTCATCGGCGTGTGACGAGCCTGGATTTCGGCGCCTCTTTCGCGGCTTCCTTCAACATGTTTACTGTGGTATTGAGTTGCGCGTAAAAATACCGGCGCAGAATGTCGAGGACCTCGATCAGGGCATGATCTCGGATCGAATAGTAAACCTGATTGCCAACCTTGCGGCTTACCACGATCTGCTTGGCCCGAAGCACCGCCAGATGCTGCGAGGCATTGGCCTGCTCGATCTCGAGCTTTTCTATCAGCTGTCCGGCAGAAAGCTCTCCCTCGCGCAAGAACTCGACAATGGCGATCCGGGTGGGATTTGCGAGTCCCTGGAAGATCTGACTCTTGAACTGTCGTAAGGCGTCACTCATTAGTGAGAATTAGTATATTCGAAATTATGAATATGATCAAACAAAAAAAACAAGCTGAAGGAGGAAGCACTTGAACAGTGCGCCTACTTTGCGATTGACCCTATACTTAGGTACAGGGTTGAAGATTTCTTATGCGAATTGGGGAATTAGCGGCGAAGGCGGGGATCAACATTCAGGCAGCAACCACAAAGCGGTAGCGCTGGCGCGTTTGTTCGAGAATCGAAAGAAGGGCTCCGCGGCGTGCTCAAGAGTGGCAATCGCCGATAATAGGAACAGGTGATAAAGTGCAGGTGACGCGCGCCGTACGTACGATGCAGGCCGCTGGGCATGAAAATCTCATGATATCGGCAGCATCGTACTCGCCCTCGCAAAAAAGCGAGGACGGGGCACCATCAGTTTCAAAACGGGAAACAGAAAACAAAATCGAAAGGGCGGTCCACCCGCCCAATCCAGCACTTACAGCTTAGCGTCGGCAGTTGAAGAGGCAACGCCATACATGCAGGTGGGGTACGCTACCGGCAGCGCTTTGTACAATGCTGGTTCCGCAGCGTACAACGGAGAATGCCAGTGAGCGAATTGACCTTCGGAAAGCTCGTTCTCCGATTGTTTCTGTATGTCGGGATAGCGGTGGTCGTCTTAGGAGCCTTTGCTGTAGTCATTGTGCTAGGTAAAGGCGCGAAGGTTTCAGGGGACTGGATAGCACTTGCCGTATACACTGTCGGTCTTTTCTGGGTCGTCATAAGACAATCAAGGCAGTATTGGCAACATTCAAGCTTCTAGCTGGCAATTACAGGTCTTCTAATCGTTCACTTATTGGGATCTATTGAGGTTCTGAGGGCTTACCCTCAGTGGCGCGGAATCTGGTTCTGGCCAATTATGATAGCTGAGGGTGGATTGTTCGGGGCGATCTTCTATCTGCTGCTCGGGAGTGACAAGAGTTAATGGCCGGGAACCAACTCGACATTCCTTGGAGAGGTTCGGGGTACGGGTGGCGTGGGCTTTTGACTTTGGGGCTGGCCCAAGCTTACTCCGAATGAATCTCGACCAAAGCGCTGCCGCAGACTTCGCGTTGTTCGGAGGTTGGGCATAACCGCCGCGTCGTATCATAAGACTTTCCTCAACCGCATCTCTACTTTCCGGAGTTCCACTTCTTTGTGTTTTGGCTCACTGACATTCTCCCTCAAATCAATTAGCCATTCTGCGGGAGCCATCATCATGAAACTTGTTCCGCAGTGGGTTCTGTGTCTTGCCGTTATTCTTATTCCGTTCTCAAGTCTGGCTCAGAATGCGCCAATGTTTCGCGGGAGTCTTGAGCATACCGGCGTCTACAACGGCGCGGGAGTTTCCAAGCTGAACGGGGTTAAGTGGAAATTCCATACAGGCGGCCGCGTGATTTCGTCGCCTGCGGTTATGAAGGGCGTTGCTTATGTCGGCAGCACCGATAGCTTTCTATATGCGGTCGACGTGGCATCGGGCATGTTGAAGTGGAAATTCGAGACTGGGAGTTGGGTAGTTTCATCGCCGGCGGTCGATGGGAACACCGTCTATTTCGGCAGCACGGATGGGAATTTGTATGCGGTGCGCTGAACTCTGCGCATTTTGGCGAAAAAGCGAACGCCCCATCTTGCCTCAAAAGTCCGAGACCATGATGGGGCGCGCGTGTTCTGCTTGCTAGTTGATGGTGAAGTTGAGGGTTGCGGATTTGCCTCCGCCGGGAGCGGGATTGGTGGCTACGACTTTGGCCGTTCCCGCGCTGGCGATGGAGCTAGCCGGCACGTAGACCGTCAGCTGAGTTGGGCTGACGTAGGCGGTTGCCAACGAGGTCCCGTTCCATGTCACAGAGGTGGACGGAACGAATCCCGATCCTGTGAGTGTGAGCGGGAAATTTCCGCCGCCGTGAGTTGCGCTTGATGGCGCGAGAGACTGCGCTACCGGCACCGGATTCGTGCCAGAACTCGGAGCGACCAGAGAAGTGCTCTGGAGGATCACCGTTTGCGCACTTGTATTTCCGCAGCAACCGGTTTGAAGAGTGAACGCCAGCCCATTGTTCCCCCATGAGATGAAGGTCGGCATGGTGTTGCCGCTGAGCTGCGAAAGGTTTGCGATGGCGATCGGTGTGAACTTCGCGAGGTCATAGGAAGTGATGGCCAGCGCGTTCGGAGAAAAAGGAGTCTGTCCCAAGGCAAAGACGCGATCGACGGCGGAGTTAGGGACGACTTGGATGCCATAGGAGCAGCAGGAATTGCCCATGTCATAGGTGCCTACGAGCAATCCAGTTGTTGGATTCAGCACCTGACCGTCGTTGCCGTAGATCAGTCCTGCGGAATAGGCAATTTCGGAGCCCTGAATCAAGCCATTCCATTGTTGGCCCAGCGTGCCACCGTTCGAATCAACATTGACCTGGCTCACCGTTCCGCTGTAGTAGCCGTAGAGCGTGCCGGAACTGACAAAAGCAAGGCTGCTCATCGAAGGATAAGTAATGTTGTCGGGAAGCTGGGTCGAGTCTTTGTAGAAGTAAAGTCCGTTCGGGTAGCAACAGCCGCTCTCCACAGAAACAGCAAAGGTGTGAGGATCGGAAGGCGAGACTTGCAGAGCGCCCGCGATGTTCGGTCCGTTGTAACCGTCACCGAGGCTGATGTCGATGTCGGGAGTAAAACCGGGCAGGATCAGGCGCTGCACAGAGCCATTGCCGTTCAGAGAAGCATAAAGATAACTCGAGTTGTTGGAGAGAGCGAGGTAATACGGTTCGCTGCCGGCGAAGTAGTATCCGGTAATCGCTCCGGTGTTGGGATTGATGACGGCGATCGTGTTGCCTTTCGATCCGTAGCTGCTGGGCAGGGACGCGTAGATCCGCTGGGCATAAGGATCCCAGACCAGATCGTTGGCAGGGAGATCCAGGACGATCGACTTATACGGATAGGTAACATTGAAATTCATCGAAGGCGAGACTCCACCTGGCGGGGGATTCACGACACTTAACTGAGCAATGCTGGCGGAGGAGATCTCAGCCTTGCTCGGCGTGAATTGCAGCTCACCCGTGTTGACGTAAGTTGTCGGCACGGACTTGCCGTTCCATTGGACTTTTGCCGTGGACATGAAGTTATAACCGTAAACTGTTACGACTGTCGGCGCACTGCCTGCAAGGACCGAAGTAGGCGTGATGCTATTGATGGACGGGTCGAGCGAGATGACGTAGAAGTACAGCGTTGTAGAGTATCCGCCGCCGGGAGCTGGGTTGTACACAGTCACGTAGTCCGTGCCGGTGTAGCTCAAATCTGAAGAAGGGATGACCGCGGTCAGCTTCGTGGAACTGACGTAGGTGGTGGGGAGGGCAACGTTATTCCAGTTGATCGAAGACGTGTTAACGAAGCCAGAGCCGATCGCAGTGAGTGTGAAGCCGGCACTGTTCACATAAGCCGTGGCGGGAGAGATGGAAGTCAGGACAGGAATAGGATTGTTCGGCGTGTTGACTGCATTGCGGGTTGAGTTCGGATTCGACGAGGTCCGGGCGGAGTTCGTGGAATCAGAAGGATTGGCAGCGGATGGGACGACGGACGCTTGTGCCAGGCTTAACGCAAACAGGCACACCAAGGCTGGGACGACGAAACGGCGACGGCAAAACATATGGTGGTACTCCCCAGAAGTGAATTCCCCCTCAGACACAACAAAAAACAGGCGGGAATTGTATCGGAAGGCGGGGAGTTCGTCTGCTGTGCAGGTTTTTGCGAAGTCTGGGGTAATATCTTTCTGTATTAACTGAATAAACCGATATATCTGGTTTAAGGGAAGCGCTTTAGGGCAGAAGTGTTTGCATGTAGCGCAGCTTCTCGATTCGCTTCCTTGTCGTCCAAACGTTGAACTCATAGAAGCGCGCCTGCCAGAAGGCGCGCCGGGGTTGTCCTCCAAATAGTTCGCGTTGACAGCGTCTGCTCCAGAATAGACAGAAAAATGTCGCGGCTTCGCGGCGACCTCAAGAGTGGCAATCGCCGATAACAGGAACAGGTGATAAAGTGCAGGTGATGAGCGCCGTACGTACGGTGCAGACCGCTGGGCATGAAAATCTCATGATATCCGCAGCATCGTACCCGCCCTCGCAAAATACGCGAGGACGGGGCACCCACAGTTTCGAAACGGGAAACAGAAAAATAGGATTCGAAAGGGCGGGCCACCCGTCCCGCTAGGGGCGATGAGCGAAGTAATGGACAATGTTGGCGGTGCCGCGAACGCGGGGGTGCAAATCACGGCGAGTAGTAGCCTCGTGCCAACCCAAGTTACTCTTGGGGGAAGTGTATGGGATGTAAATGGCTCCCTCGGTCCGCTAGGATTTGATGTTCAGTCTGATAGTGCCAGTCTGCAGGTCGGTTATGGAGTAGGTGCACGGGCCGGTGGCGGAATCGGTGCCTCCCCTTCCATATCAATTCCGATTTGCAAGTAGTATGGCCCAAACCAAGGAAATGAAGGATGTTCGACAAGCCCAAGCACTTCGATCAGCAGGCATCTCGGACCACGCGTTTCATGCGCAAGAAAACCGTGAGAGTCTTGTGGTACGTGATGCTCCTCCTAATTGCCGCGCTTCAGCTAATCATGTTCCTGCGATCAAGACGGCAGAACCTACCGCTCTTTCACTCCACACTCGAGATGGTTTTAGTCGTGGCTTTGCTGGCAGTCGCGCTTCTGGGCGTCTTGGTGAAAGGCGGACAAAACCGCCGGAGGTGAGATCCTCGGGTGGAAAGCCTCACCCAACGAGCAACAAACGAAATCTCTCGCCTGTCAGCGGGGAGGTTCAGGGACAGAGGTTCAGGGACAGAGGTTCGGGGACAGACGGAACTGACCCCATTTCTCAGGTGACGGAGAGGGAGCGCAACGCCCTGAAAAGTTAGCGAACGCTTCGTTTGTCATGCTCCGGGTCGGGACGGTGAGCGTTACTGATCGGACGAGATCAGATCGTTGAGCAGTTTTGTGTTTTTCTCGAGGGCGTGCTGGAGGATGTCGGCTTGCTGCCTGGCTGTGGGCCAGTCTTTCTTTTCTACGGCTTCGGTTAGGCCCGGGAGTTCGAGGTGGGCGTAGGTGTAGCGGGCGCCGTAGAGGATGTGCTTGAACCAGGGGCGTCCGGGGATGCCGTCGGGGTTGAGCCAGTTGCGTTCGACCTGCATCATGCCGCGATTGAGCTGGTCGGCTAGTTTCGGGTCGAGTTTGCCGGAGGAGAGCTTTTCGGTTAGGGATGTGTTTAGGTTCTTGCTGGCGGCTTCGAAATCGTCGATGGCCTGCATTACTCCGCTGATATCAAGCGAAGACAGAGGGTCCTTCGACTCCGCGCGCTCGTTCGAGCGCGCTCCGCTCAGGATGACAGAATTCGCATGGGCTCTCGCCAGGTCGTTCACGAATTGGCGAATATTCTGCGCGTAGGTTGCGAAATCGAAGGGTAGGAGATCGGCGTTGGCTAGGCGGAGGGCTGTTACTCCCCATAGTTGCGACATCAGCGTGTGATAGTGGTAGCCGGGGTCGCCGAAGTGATTCATCCAGAAGAAGTCGTCGTAGGCGGAGTGGTAGACGCCGTAGTCTCCTTCGAAGCCGAGGCCGATAACGGGCATGCCGATGAAGTTGAGGAAGACGGTGTGATCGCTGCCGCTGCCAATGCGCGTATCGGCGAGCGAGTCGTCGATGATGCCGGAAGAGCTGAACTGGCTGGACTGCGCGCCTTCGGCCTTTTCGCGGGCGACGGTATCTTTCCATGCGTCGTAGAGAGTTTTGCCTGAGGGATCCTTCAGGCTGCGCGTAATTTCGACCAGCATGGGCGCGAGCGAGGCGACGGCTTGTCCGTGAAAGTTTGGTCCTGAGGTCGCTTCGTCAACGTTGATGTAGGCGACGGCTTTCTTGCGGAGTTCGTCGGCGAATTGCTCTCCCCATTCGGTGGAACCGGTGAGGCCGACTTCTTCGCCGTCCCAACTGCAGACGACAATGGTGCGGCGGGGGCGCATGCCGCGCCTGGCAAGAGCACCGAGCGCGCGCGTCATTTCCATCATCGAGGCGGTGCCGCTGGAAGGATCGACTCCGCCGAAGACCCAGGCATCGCGGTGATTGCCGAGAACGATCCATTCGTCGGGCAATTGCGAGCCGCGGATGCGGCCTTCGACGACGTAGTAGGGCTGCGTGCCGTTGTTCATCTCGATCTTGAGGTGAACTTTCGCGCGCTCGCCGCCGAGGTGATATTCGAAGCCGAGTCCGCCTTGCCAGTCGGCGGGGGCTTTGGGGCCGCCCATGTTTTGGAGCAGCGGCCGCGCGTCGTGCCAGGAGAGCGGGAGCGCCATGATCTTGGGCGCGGAGATCGCCTGGGAGATCGGGATGCGCTTCGCTCCGGGAACGGAGGCCCATCCGGGAGTGAGCGGATCGCCAGGGACCATGAAGTCGTAGGTGATCGATCCGCGCTGAATGTGATACTCCGGGCCCCAGGGGCCGTCGGGATCGACTTTGCCCTTGCGGAATCCGTCTTCAGCGGGATCGCTGTATATGAGGATGGCGGCCGCGCCTTCGCGCTGGGCAGTGAGCGCCTTGAATCCGCGATAGCTGTAGGGATTCGAGTAGCGCACGAGCACGATCTTGCCTTTCACGTCGATGCCGTTTTTGCGGAGCAGATCGTAGTCTTCGGGATTGCCGCTGTGCGCGTAGACCACGGGTGCGGTGACTTCTCCGGAGATCGACATGCCGAGCCACGCGCCGCTGATCGCGTGATTCTTTGTGTCGGGATCGCCTTCGACCGGGAGCTCGCGGAGCAGAGCCGTGTAATGCGTAGGCGCGATCATCTCAAGCGACGCGCTCTTTGGATTTGTACCGTAGACGTCGTAGCGGCGGATGACTACGTCTTCGAGTCCCTGCATCCTCCATTGGTTGCGGATGTATTCCGCGAGTTCGTTGTTGCGCTTCGATCCCGCGACGTGCGGCTGAGCGGTGAAGATGCGGTGCTGGCGGCGTTCCTGGATCGGCGTGGGGATCGCTTTAAATCGGGATTCGATGAGGGATTCGTGCTTCGCGGATGTGGGCGTGAAGCCGAGGATTTCGGTTTGTGTTTGTGATGCGGCTGGAGTGATCGGGATCAGGAACAGCAGGGCGATTGGCACGAAGCGCGCGGGGCTCATGGGCGATGCGATTGTACCGCAGCTACGTATTCGCTACGGCGTTTTGATACCGCGCAGAAACATAAGGTCCCTCCACTTCGCAAGCCATTCCTTTCGGAATGGCATGCTCCGGTCGGGATGACAGTGAATGAAGGGCTACTTGGCTTTCATGATTTCTGAAAGCAGATCGGGCTTGGATTCGTCGCGCACCAGGTGCGGATACATTTCTCCGCCGTGGTAGTCGAGTTTGTAGGTTTTGAAGTAGTCGTCGTTTTCGATGAGCAGATCGACGGTCGCGGTCGTGCCCTTGGCGGCGTCAATCGCGTCCTTTAAAACCTCAGGCGTGAAGCGGCGGCCATTGACGGCCACGACCTTCATGCCCGGACCGATGCCGGCTTTGGCGGCGACTTCGTTTTCAATCGTGTCGGTGATGCCGCCATCGCCGCGAAGTTCCAAGCCCAGCGCGGCCGCAGCGGGAACGATGTGGAACATGCCGGCGACGCCACTCACCAGGTCAGATGGCGTGTCGGTGTAGACGAGTTTCCAGCCGCTGCCTTCGATGCCTCCGAGAGGCGCGTGGGCGTTGTGCGTGGTGAGGCGCTCGGTCCAGAACCCGCGCCAGTCATAGGGGACGACCTGATTGAGAGCATCGACGACATCGTCGAAGGTGTACGTTTTGAGCG
The DNA here is from genome assembly GCA_035945695.1 of Candidatus Sulfotelmatobacter sp. Lineage (GTDB taxonomy): Bacteria > Acidobacteriota > Terriglobia > Terriglobales > Acidobacteriaceae > Sulfotelmatobacter. Next base: position 34,669 of record DASYZZ010000016.1, read on the forward strand.
CGGGACCTGTGCTGGGTGGCCCGTGAAACACGTGGCAGAAGTCGTCGATCGACTTCTGGCCCTGGCTCTGCTGACGGATGATGACGTCGACCCAGAGCCAGTCGAGGGTGCCTTCGGGGTAGAAATCGGTGCCGCGGCGCCACGACTCCCAGGCGCGCGGAGCGAAATAAAGTTCAGGAGCGGCGTCGGCGGTGTCCTGCAGGTTGCGCCAGATACGGCCCGGAGTGTGGTCCATCTCGGAGGCAGTGAGGGCGAGGTCATCGCGGTCCTGATCGTCGGTGAGCAAGCCGCTGCGGGCCGTGAGGACGAATCCGAGATAGTTGGTCAGACCTTCATAGACCCAGAGCAGATCGTCTTGCATAGGCTGCTCGTAGTCAGGCGTGGCGAGGTCATAAGGACGACGATATTTTCCGTTCCAGGAGTGAACGTATTCGTGGGGCAAGAGGCCTGCGGTCACCTTTCGGGCCGTGTCGTCGACAAGGCTGTTTTCGTCGACGCGGCTGTCGTCGGACTCGTGATGCTCGAGTCCGAAGTGCGCGACGTGATTGCTGAGCGTGTAGAGGAAGTGATAGTCGCGGTAGTGATGCGCGCCGAAAAGTTTCTGCGCCTGTTCAACGAGGTTTTTGTAGTGATCCCAGACTTCCTTGGGAGGATCGAGCGCAGCGGCGCTATCGGCAGCGATGTCCATTTCGGTGGGAGGATCGGAGGCGAGCGGCACCACCTTTAGGAATTCTCCGGCGATGACTGGCGAGTCGACCAGCGTGGTGAGCGGCGCGCTAACGAAGTGAATTTCGTTGCCGCTCTGGCTTGAGATAGGAAGCGCGGTACCGAACTTCCATCCATCGGGAAGTTTGAGACTCGCGGTGTAGTTGATATCGTCGGCCTTCCATCCCTTGGGATAGAGAAGAACTTGATTCCAACTGATGATGGCGAGCTTGTCGGTGGCGGAGGAGCCGGCGGAGAATCCGGGCTCATATGTGGCGGGAGAAAGGAAGTCGAGATCGGCATCGACTTCACTAACTCCTGCCGGGACTTCGACGTGAATGGTGAAGCCATCGAGAGTGTCGCGGCGCCATTTGAGCGTCTTGCCGTTGGCGTGGAAGAAGAGTCCGGCAAGATTGACGACGGGGCCGTCGGGCGCGTGTTCGCCGGGAATCCATTTCGGATAGTAGAGGGTGAGATCGCCGGGTGTGGCTGGAATTTTGAGAGTGGCGTGGAAAATCTTGCGAGGAGCTGAAGTAGCGTCGACGGAAATGGTGACATTGGGCGCCGTGGCGCACCAACTGCAGATCGAACAGACCGCAAACGAGACAACTCCCAGAAGTCTTGCAGATTTCATGGATGGGCTCCCATGCGCTCGTGAGAAGAGAGAGCGCTCATTTATGCGGCAGATGTCTATGACTATAGCAGCCGGGCGGAGCGAGCGTATACCGGCGGAGGAAGCAGGAAGCCGTCGCATTGCAAGCCAGAGCTTTTCATTCAACTTGCGCTCGCAGCAGCTGCCATATCGGTTTGGGCGAGCGGGATTCTTAGCGAGCTAACTGGCTCTGCGTTTTCTCGGCTTGCGGGAACGGAGGAAGATCGGGGTTAATGTTTATAGGGCCTGCGGAGTCTGGCAAATTTCATCTCCAACTCAGCCTCAAGCTCCAAGTGCCGGTGCAAGTGATGGAGTACATAACCACTCAACGTGCGGCCATCTTTTTTTGCGGCGGCTCGAATGCGCTCGGCTTCTTCAACCGAGCAGCGAATCAGCAGTGCGCTTCTTTTTGATGCCATAGTGGGTGATATCAACTGATATCAGTTAACCTCAATTTCGTCAATTCGATGTATAGTAGCCTCGAATGTCAGGGCAAAGGCTGATTTATGATGGCGACGACACTCATTTGCTGGATATGCAAGAAGCCCGTCCGACTCGAAAATTGCAAGACTGACGACCGCCACTTACCTGTCCACGAGGAGTGCTACGTAGCCTGGCTGACCTTGAAGAGCAAGGAAAGTCCCACGACGCAAGCCGGGAAACCGTGAATCTGAGTTGAAGATTCGCGAGCGATCTCGACACTAACCTCTACCTCAATTTCCACAGAAGGATTCGGCACCGTGCTGCCTTTGCGGCCGATAGCAAAGGTAGCGAATGATATCCCGTCTTCCCATGGTATAAACGCACCAACCAGGGCGGAGCGCAAGGACGAGAAGACCATTGCGGGAAGAGCGGGAGATCTACGCCATTTGTGTCTATTGCCAGAAGCCGATCTATCGCGGAGAGTTACCCTGCAAGGGCCTCGACCAAGACCGTGAAGCTCATCTCACCTGCTGGCTCGACCACAAAGGCAAACGGCCGCCCCCGTCCGAAGACAGGGCCCGGAAGCACTGAGCGTACAGAACCCCAAATGCTGGGGGAAATGACGCAGCAAAGAACGTGTGACAGGCGCTCAGGAGAAGTAGAAAGCCGTGCTCGATTCCCATGTGAACTGGTGTGTTAACATAGCTTTACCGCGATCAAAGGGCGCTTAACTCAGCGGTAGAGTGCCATCTTCACACGGTGGAAGTCATAGGTTCGAATCCTATAGCGCCCACCATCTTTTTCAAACCTGAGCTTCGGACCTCACGCGTCGGACGTCTCCTTTTTTCTACTCACTCGGCTCCTTGGGTACCGCGATTGTTTCGGCAAGCTTTGTTCCGGCCCTATGGCGGCCTGCCAACCCCAGTTATTCCGCCACGCAACCAAACCGCAGCCCCGTAACAAAGGATGGAGTGTCGGTGTCTAAGAAGCCCGCGCATGCGACAACTGAGGCCGAGCCGGATGGCGAGAGCTCTGCGGCGAGTCTGATTCCTCGAACGCTGACGATTCCCAGTTTGCAGCGATCGGCACATGATTGCAGGGCGTGTGATCTTTGGAGGAACGCGACCCAGACGGTGTTTGGTGAGGGGCCGTCGCGGGCGCGCGTGATGTTCATCGGAGAACAGCCCGGCGATCAGGAGGATCGGCAGGGGCATCCGTTTGTTGGCCCGGCGGGACGATTTCTCGATGAGGCGCTGGCCGAGGCGGGCGTGGATCGCTCCGAGGTTTACGTCACCAACCTGGTGAAGCACTTCAAGTGGGAGGCTGCACAGCGGGGCAAGCGGCGGATTCACAAGAAACCGCGGCAGTCGGAGATTGAGGCATGCCGCCCGTGGCTCGATGCAGAGTTGAAGGTGGTGAAGCCGCAGGTGGTGGTGTGCCTTGGGGCGAGTGCCGCGCAGGCTTTGTTGGGAAAGAAGTTTCGGGTGACACGCGACCGCGGTCTGTTGGTACCTTCGGATCTTGCGCCGCAGGTGATGGCGACGACGCATCCGGCGTCGATATTGCGAGCGCCTGACAGCCGCTCGCGTGGGCAGCAGCGGGGAGAGTTTGTGCGCGACTTGAAGAAAGTTGCCGATCTGTTGAAGAAGAATCCATAAGGCGTATCGCGCAATTTCCGATCTGCATCTTGATCCACTTGGAATCGTTTCACTAAATTCGTTTCAGTTGCATCCGCCGACATCCTGCCCGACGAGCGCTGCATCGTAAATCAAATTCCATTTGGAGGGAATCATGAAGGCAGTCAGTTATCAAGGCACTCATAAAATGGCGGTGAAGGATCATCCGAAGCCCGAGCTGCAGTCCCCCACAGACGCGATATTGCGCGTGACGTCGAGCGGAATCTGCGGCAGCGACTTGCACATGTACGACGGCCGCACACCACTGAAAGAAGGCACAGTTGTGGGCCACGAGATCATGGGCGTGATTGAAACGGTGGGCGATGCCGTGCGCAGCATCAAGAAAGGCGACCGCGTCGTTCTTCCATTCAATATTGCGTGCGGGTTTTGTTTCAATTGCCTGCGTCAACACACGGAAGCGTGCCTGACGATGAATCCGGAAGCGCCGCATGCGGCGTACGGATATGCCGGCATGGGGCCGTATCAAGGCGGCCAGGCGGAGTTCGTGCTGGTTCCTTACGCCGATTTCAATTGCCTGAAGTTGCCCGGAAAGCCCGGGGACGAGTGGGAAGACGATTTTCTGCTGTTGTCGGACGTGTTCCCGACCGCGTATCACGCGACTGAGTTGGCATGCGTGAGTCCGGGAAAAACCGTAGCTGTGTTCGGGGCCGGACCGGTCGGACTGTTGTCGGCATACTGCTCGCTGCTGAAAGGCGCGTCGGAAGTGTATGTGGTCGACAGCGTGCACGAGCGTCTGCAGAAGGTGAGGGAACTGGGCGCGATTCCGGTGAACTTCAGCGAAGGCGATCCGGTGGAGCAGATTTTCGAGCTGCGGAAAAAGAATCGCGGTATTCAGCAGAGTCTGCGTCCGGGCGAGGAGAAGATGAAGGGCGTGGATTGCGCGATCGACGCGGTCGGGTATCAGGCGCACGACAACGAGAATCCTGGAAAAGAAAAACCGACGCAGGTGCTGGAAAACTGCCTGAGAGTGGTGAATGCAACGGGAAACATCGGAATGATCGGTGTGTACATGGCGCCCGATCCTGGAGCGAAAGACGACAGGGCGAAGAAGGGCATCTACAACTTTCCCCTGGGCGATTTCTTTGATAAAGGCGTAACGATGGGCAGCGGGCAGGCTCCGGTGAAGAAGTACAACGAATATTTGCGCGACATGATTGTGAATGGACGCGCGAAGCCGGGGAAGATTGTGAGCCATCACATCCGGATTGAAGATGCTCCCGACGCGTATTCGAAATTTGATAAGCGCATCGAGGGATATACGAAGGTGCTGATCCGGTTTGGAGAAAAGACTGCGGCGTAAGACGTTTACATTGGCGCGGAGACGGAGTTCGGATTCCTGACCACTGGGGCGTCTCCACTCCGCGTTGCCTTCCGCTTCGCGGAACGCGCCGCTCCGGTCGAAATGGCAACGCAAATTGCTCTTCGCATGAAGCTACAACCGAAATTTGCACAACCTTAGTGTGAGTAATTCTCCTCTAAGCGTCAGGAGAGAAAGCACATGCCGAGAAAAAAGAAATCGTCGGGCCGCAAATCGTCAGGGCGCAAGTCGTCAGGGCGGAAGTATTCGAAATCGGCTGGAAAAACCGTGGCCAGCGCAATGCGGCGAAAGAAACGCGGGACACTTCGTTCGGGTCCTGGAGGCAAGGGCGGGAAAGTGAAGAGCCGCAAGCAAGCGATCGCGATTGGACTGTCGGAAGCGCGGAAGAAGGGCGCGAAGGTTCCGCGGAAGAAAGCGGCATAGCAGCACCAGCGTATTCCGCGAGAGTTATGACGCGAGATCCAGTCGTAATTGTGATCGGCGGAGGAGTGGCTGGGTTGGCCGCGGCGAGCGAATTGGGCCATACCGGAGTCGCGGTGTGCCTGGTGGAAGCACGCGAGCGGATTGGCGGCCGCGTTTTCACGCAGAGAATTCCGGGGTGCGATGTTCCGATTGAACTGGGAGCCGAGTTTATTCACGGGCGTCCAAGGGAAATTCTGGTTCCGCTGGAGCGCGCTGGAATCCAGCTCACGGAAGTGAGCGGGGATAGCTGGTGCGTCTCGGACGGTCGGCTCTCACGTTGCGATTTCTGGTCGCAGGTCGAAGAGGTGCTCGAAAAAATGGACGACTCGCGTCCGGACGAGTCGTTCGTCGCATTTCTGGATCGCTGCTTCGGAAATCCAAAAAATGAAGCGGAGAGCAACGTGCGGGAGCACGTCCTTGGATATGTAAGTGGGTTCAACGCGGCCGATCCTGCGCTGGTCGGCGTTCACTGGCTGGTGCAGCAGACGCGGGCCGAAGAGCGGATTGGCGGGGATCATTCTTATCGCGCCCGCAACGGGTATGCGGACCTGCTGGACGTCTTTCAGAAACAGATGGAAGCGGGCGGAGTCACTCTGCGAACTCAGGCTGCCGTGGAGAAGGTGAAGTGGCGGCAGGGGAATGCGGAAGTGAGCTTTCACGAGCGGACGGGATCGTCGAGCCTGGAGGCTCCGCGGGTGCTCATCACATTGCCGCTGGCGATACTGAAAGCAAGCCGGGGAGAGGCTTGCGCAGTGGAGTTCACGCCTTCGTTGCCGCAACGCAAACTCGAAGCGCTCGACAAGATGGAGATGGGAAAGGTCATCCGGATTGTGCTGCGGTTTCGCGAGCGATTCTGGGGAAAAGTTCAGCCGCGCGGTTCTGGCGGATCGAACCTGGCGGAGATGAGTTTTCTGTTTTCGGAGGATGAATACGTTCCGACCTGGTGGACGACGATGCCGCGGGTTAGTCCGGTGATCACCGGATGGGCTCCGTTTCGATCGGCGGAACGTTTGTCGGGGAAAAGCCGAGAGTTTGTCATCGAGCAAGCGTTGAAGAGCCTGAGTACGGCTTTGAAGATGAGTCCGAAGGAGCTGGATCGCCTGCTCGAGGGCGCGTATTTCCACGATTGGCAGTCAGACCCATTTTCCAGAGGCGCCTACAGTTACGGAAAGGTAGGGGCGGTCGAAGCCGAGAAAGTTATCGCGGAACCGGTGGATGACACGCTTTTTTTCGCCGGAGAGGCGACGGACACGAGTGGAAATAACGGCACAGTCCATGGCGCGATCGCCAGCGGAAAACGCGCGGCGAAGCAGATTCTGCAAGGGCTGGAATTCGTTAGATCGAGAGCAACCATCGCGGTCTGAAATTTTTCCGTAATCCGCACAGGGGGAGCGCTCGCTCCGGAACGACAGTCCGACTATTCAGTGTATCTGTTTCACCGAGTGCAGATACGCGACCACCGCGCGCGCATCGGCTTCATTCATGCGGAAGGGCATCATAGGCAGGCGCAGACGCTTACCATCGGTCCATATCCCAGTCATGAGAAGCTTGACGATGTCCTGATCGTTGGCTGGCGGATCTCCGCCAATGCGCGGAGCTTTCAGCGGCCAGCCGGCATCGGGATGAGGGGGCTGGAAAAATTCAGGCGCTCCATCAAGCGGGCGTTGCGGATCCAGTTGTCCATTGGCAAGGCGCGGAGTATGACACTCTGGGCACATCGCGACGTTGTTCACAATGTAACTGCCGCGCTCGACTTCCGTTTGCGTCGCGGGAAGAGGCCGCGCGGAAGTCTTGTCGTCTCTTTTCTGGGGACGTTGAGGCGACTGCGTCCATCCGGAAGACGCGAGCAATAGCATGAATAGAGTCGTCACACAGAAAAAGATGGCAAGGTGAAGGCGCCGCGGTTCCTGACGGGTATTCCTTTCGGCGTGCATTAGACGTTAGTCTCCCGAAGGAAAGTACAACCGATGGAGACCAGAAGGAATAAGGAGGATCGTGTAGGTGTGGCCGCCTGGTGAGGCGGGCTTCACGGCTGCAAGTCAGTGGGCGGCAATGTGGCCACTGCCGCCCTAGAATCAATTAAGCGTGCGCGGTCTTTTCCGTTTTTTCGACATCGCGCAGGCGGGCGGCTTTGCCGCGCAGTCCGCGGAGATAGAACAGGCGGGCGCGCCGAACCTTCGATGAGCGGACCAGGTCCACCTTGTCGATTACTTTTGAATGGATCGGGAAGATGCGCTCGACGCCCTGGCCGAAGCTGATCTTGCGGACGGTGAAGCTGGCTTGCGGCCCGTTGTCGCGCTTAATCACGACGCCTTCGAACGCCTGGACGCGCTCCTTGTCGCCTTCTTTGATCTTCACGTGGACGCGGACGGTGTCTCCCGGGCGAAAGGTAGGAATGTCGGTGCGTTGCGTTTTTGCCAGCAGCTTTTCAATGATTAGGTTTGACATAATCTTTTTCCTTCAGTTTCTCTCGCGGTCGTATTGAACGCGGTCCAAAATCTTTTTGTCTTCCTTGCCAAGTTCTACTTCGTCCAGCAAGTCCGGCCGGTTGCGGAGCGTTTTTCTTAAGGCCTGCTCCCTGCGCCAGCGGCGAATTTCTTCATGGTTGCCGTTCAACAGTACTTCCGGCACCGGCATCCCACGAAAGTCCGCTGGCCGCGTGTAATGCGGATAGTCGAGCAATCCGCCGGAACCGCACGTCGAGTCCGGACCTTCTCTTGCCTGCGGTGCGTGCGATGTAAACGACTCCTGCCGCGTCGAGGCTTCGTTGCCGACTGCGCCGGGCAAAAGCCGCGTAACCGCCTCGATGATTACGGCTGCTCCCAACTCTCCGCCGCTCAGCACGTAGTCGCCCATCGAGAGTTCCCGGTCGGCGAGGAAATCCGCTACGCGCTCGTCGACGCCTTCGTAGCGACCGCAGATCAGCACGATGCGATCGAGTACGGCAAGTTCAGCCGCGACTTTCTGCGTGAACCGCTCTCCCTGCGCCGAGAGCAGGATGACGCTTTCGTGGGCTGTCCCCGTGAGGCGTTCCTTACGCGACGCGAGGCCAAACGGCTCCAAACATTCAAAGATCGGTTCCGGCTTCAGGACCATGCCTTCGCCGCCGCCGAAGGGGCGGTCATCCACGGTGCGGTGCTTGTCTTTCGTAAACTGCCGCAGATCGTGGACTTCGATTGTCGCCAGGCCCATCTCGCAGGCCCGGCGGGTGATACCGTGCTCCAGAGGTCCGCGAAAGAAGTCCGGAAAGATCGTGACAATGTCGGCCTTCATTTTGCGAGTCTGAAACCTAAAACCACAACACAGAGGACGCTGGGGACGCAGAGGAATTGAATCTTAACTGCCTCTGAGTGCTTGCGAACTGCTCGTCCCACTACTTGCGAACTCTTCCTGACTGTTCTCTTTTTTCTTCTTCCGTCATTGGGGCGTTGATTTCCAACATTCCCTCGGGAAGATTCATTCGTACTTCTTTTCGCGCTAGATCGACGCCTTCCAGATACGCCTCGGCGAACGGAACGTCGAATTTCTTTGCGTCTTGCTTTCCGCCGCCTGCGACGATCAATAGCGGCGCTTCTCCGGCGCCGAACTGAACGTCTTCAATCCTGCCGATTTCCTGGCCCTTATCGAACACCACGCATCCGACCAGATCGCTGATGTAGCGCCAGCCCTCTTCTAGCTTGGCCCGATCGCTACGCGGGACCTGCAGTTCGGCACCGATCAGCACTTCGGCGTCGGAGATCGAATCCACGCCGCAGAATTTCAGCACCAGCAGGCCCTTGTGCGGCCACAGGCCTTCAATTTCCAACTCTCGCCGCGCTTCGCTCGACTTGCCCAGCGCCAGCAACTTCATTCCTTCGCGGAACCGATCTGGAGCGTCGCTGTGCACTTCGGCAGCCACTTCGCCGTGCCGCCCCTGCGTCTTTACGACTCGAGCCAGCGTGATGAACTGGTTCGGCTCTGAACTTTCGCCGGCAATCACGAGGGCTACTCGATAATTTCGAGCGTGTAACGCTTGCGCGCCCGGTATCCTGCGGCGTTCAGCAGAGCGCGCAGTGCGCGAGCCGTGCGCCCCTGGCGGCCGATCACCTTGCCAACGTCGCTCTCGGCGACTTCAAGCTCGATTACGCCGTCGTCGAACTTCTCGACGAAGACGTCGTCGGGAGCGTCGACCAACTGCTTGGCGATCATCTCGACGAGCGCGCGAACATCTCCGGAAGACTCAGTCATAAATTCTCACTGTGGACGAGAAGTCAGGAAGCCGACGCTGGCGGCTTCGGTCTAGGCGGCCGATCCGGCGGCTGCAGGGGCCGGAGCCTTGGAGAACAGCTTGTTCACACGCTCCGACATTTGTGCGCCCTTCGAAACCCAATATTCCACGCGATCGCGCTTCAGATCGATAGTGGCCGGATTGGTGCGGGGATTGTAAGTTCCCACGACTTCCACCGGGCGGCCGTTGCGGGCGCGCGCCTTCTCAATAACCACAATGCGATAGTGAGGTTGTTTGCGCGCACCAGTGCGCGAAAGACGAATCATTAACACGAACGTATATCCTTGTTCCGGAAGAGTCCGGCGAGGTCAAGACAAACTCTTATTATGCCGGAGCTTAGGCGGGAATGCAAACTCGTTTCACGGATGTTCCAGATCGCGCAGGAGTTGCGGGAATGGTTCGGAATCCCCGATGCTCCAGAACTCGAATGGAGTGCTACCATAATCAGTTTGCTTATTTCCCCATGAAGGTGCTTCCATGCCAGAGACTCTGCAAGCCGCCCCTCCTGCCCCGCTGACCACCCTGACGGAAGACGAAATCCTGTTCCGCGACAACATTCGGCAGTTTGCTGACGAAAAGGTCCGCCCGCTGGTCAAGGAGATGGACGAAAAAGGCGTTTTCGAGAAAGATCTGATCCATGACTTTTTCCAGCTTGGGCTGATGGGAATCGAGATTCCTGAAGAGTATGGAGGAGGCGGGGCGAAGTTCTTCGAGGCGATTCTGGCGGTCGAGGAGTTGTCGCGCGTGGATGCATCTTCAGGGGTGATTGTCGACGTGCAGAACACACTTGTGAACAATGCCCTGCTGCGCTGGGGAAGTGATGAGCAGAAGCGGCAGTATCTGCCGAAAATGGCCACTGAAACGGTGGGGGCTTATGCGCTGAGCGAGGCGGGTTCCGGTTCGGACGCGTTCGCCTTGCAGACGAAGGCCACGCTGAAGGGCTCCGAGTATGTGCTGAATGGGCGGAAGCTGTGGATCACGAATAGCAAGGAAGCGGGCCTGTTCGTGCTTTTCGCGACGCTTGATCCCAGCGCCGGATACAAGGGCATCACGGCGTTTCTGGTCGAGAAAGGATTCCCCGGATTCACCGTTGGAAAAAAGGAAGACAAGCTGGGAATACGGGCGTCGTCAACATGCGAACTGATCCTCGAAGATTGCCGCGTGCCCAAGGAGAACGTGCTGGGCGAGGCTGGCAAAGGATACAAGATCGCGATCGAGACGCTGAATGAAGGCCGCATCGGCATAGGAGCGCAGATGATCGGGCTGGCGCGCGGCGCGTGGGAATTCGCCTGCAAATATGCGGTCGAACGCAAGCAGTTCGGAAAATCGATCGCGGATTTTCAGGGGATCCAGTTCCAGATCGCGCAGATGGCTACCGAGATCGAGGCGGCGCGGCTGATGGTCTACAACTGTGCGCGCATGAAAGATGCCCGAGTGAATTTCGTCAAAGAAGCGGCAATGACGAAGCTGTTTGCGTCGCAGGTCGCGGAGCGGGTCACGTCGCTGGCGATAGAGATCTACGGCGGGTACGGATACACGAAGGATTACCCCGTCGAGAAATACTGGCGCGATGCCAAGATCGGCAAGATCTACGAAGGCACGTCAAACATGCAGCTGGCAACGATTGCCAAGCTGGTGCTAGGGAAATAGGCTGCCTGGCTTCCGGCCTCGGCTTCCGGACAAAAGCGAATCCGAAATTGCTATGGATTGAAGCGGAGCTCCACCGTTTCCTTCGATTCGGTGCCGGGGGCGAACTTCCATTGCGAGACGGCCGACTCGGCCGCCTCGACCAGGATGGGGCTGCCGCCGACGGGCTCGACCTTCTTTACGTTGCCGTCGGGTGCGACCGTGGCGACGACCTTGACCGTTCCGCCAAGATTCATTCGCCGGGCGATATCGGGATAGCGAGGGTCGACCTTGCGGACGAGTTTGCGTCCTTCGTTGGAGGTTTGCTGGTTTTGGGCGATTGCCAGAGTGCCAGCGGAAAGGAAGCAGATAAGGGCCGATAGAATGACGTACCGCGTTCTCATGCACATCCTTGCGAAAGAGGAGTTGTTGGGTTCTGCAAGGTACTCAACGGGTGATAGTAAGGGCATTCCAAGATTTGGGAAAGTAACAGCAGTAACCAGTGCGGGCTTGAGAAAGAGCATGTCCATAGGTAACGTGCTCGCCTCGCAGGTTGGGGGGGCAGGAAGCCAAGGACCGCGCGGGTTTCTATAGCAAATCTTCGTTGCTCATAATGTGCATGGGATTGCACTCGAGCCCTCACGAAGACCTCCTTTAACCCTTCCTAAGCAACCTTTTTTCAGGTATTTAGCCGATTGCCGATCATTGGCTTCCGGGGTGCACTTAGCAGAGGTGCCTGAGGGCTCAAGGCACGACACGGAGTGTCACTTGAACATCGAATTTGGGACTGCCGAACACGAGGATTTCCAGAGTTTTGAGGCGCCAAGCATTGCTCAACCCGCTCCAGAAAAGCCACAGGCAAAGAAGCACACGCTACTGCCAGTTTTAGTCGTGCTGTTCCTGATTTCGTACGGCCTAATGACCATGTTGATCGTGGAACAGGGCCGAACGATAGACTCCCAGCGTGCGTTGATTCGCGAACTGTTCCGTGACAGCTCAGAACTTTTTGGAATGAAGAGAGCCCAGGCCCTTGAGGGACGCCAACTGCAAGGCCAGGTTCAGAACCCGTCTTCCCAGAGTCCGTCTACCCAGAATCCGTCGAGCCGTACCCCGTCAAACCAGGTTGCACCGAGGCAGGCCCCGTCTTCCCAGGCAGGTGCTCAAGCGAATGCCCAGTCAGCAAAGCCGAACGTTCAGGTGCCGGCGCCCTCGCGTCCGGCAGCTGACCTTTCGGATATCCGAAGAGCCTTGATCAAAATCTAGGCTCTTTTGAAGTAAGAACTGTGACCCTAATTTGTTCTGTGGAATGAAGCTGTAGAAGTGCAAAGCAGGAAACAATGAAGGTTCTGACCCTAGCCTTGTTGTTAAGTCTGCCGGTTTTTTCTCCCGCGCCGCCGCAAAAACCTTTGCGGGAACCCTCCACCCAACTGACCCGCCACAGCAAGGGCGGGCGGTGGTACTTCGCCGCGACCGGACATGCGGTGTATTGCTATGGTCCGGTGATGACCCTGCCCCGTGCCAATGGGGATCTGCAACGCGTCGCTACGCTCTGCCGCGATGGCAGCGCGGTCGTGCCGCTGAAAGATTGACGTCACTTCTTCTCTCAGTTGTAATCTCAGCGAAGGTCCGGCTTGCGTCCAAGCGGCGGTCTGCCGCATCCAATCGTCTTGCTGTTAACAAGTTGGTAAGCCGATAATCGTTCGCGAGGATCGCGACTTTGTTTCGCGAGTTCTCGGCGATTACGAGAGCTTGAATTGCACGGAGATCCCCATGTCTATACGTCCAGTTAAACGTCTGATCCAGTCCAAACCCACACTCGAAGGCGCGGGAGTGCATCTTCGCCGAGCCTTTGGCTTCGGCAATACGGGCGAATTTGATCCGTTCCTGCTGCTCGACGATTTTCGGAACGATGTCCCACAGGACTACCTGGCGGGATTCCCGTGGCATCCGCATCGCGGGATCGAGACCATCACGTATGTGCTGGCGGGAACCGTCGAACATGGCGACAGCATGGGCAATCGCGGCGCCATCGCTGCGGGCGACGTGCAGTGGATGACGGCGGGCAGCGGCATCATCCATCAGGAGATGCCGAAGGGAGATCCGACAGGACGCATGCACGGGTTTCAGTTGTGGGCGAATCTTCCGTCGGCGCTGAAGATGACGGCGCCGCGCTACCAGGAGGTTAAGACGGGCGAGATTCCCGAAGTGACCGACGATGACGGGACGCATGTCCGCGTCGTCTGCGGAAATTTCTGGGGCAAGAAGGGGCCGGTGGATGGGATAGCGACTGATCCGATCTATCTGGATGTTTCCGTGCCGCCGGGGAAGCGGAAGACGCTGCCGGTCGAAACGACGCGCCACGCATTCGCCTATGTCTTTAGCGGGGACGGCAAGTTCTGCAACGCTTCTGGGCCGCTGGCCGTTCCTACCGAGAGTGTGGGCTGGCTGGATACGCATCCGCCCGCCGAGGCGGAGAATCGCTCGCTCATAGTTTTCGATCGCGGTGATGAAGTCGCGGTGCAGGCTGGGGAAGATGGAATACGGTTCCTGCTCGTTTCAGGCAAGCCGCTTGAAGAGCCAGTCGCCTGGTACGGACCGATCGTGATGAACACGCAGAAGGAACTACAAGAGGCTTTTCGTGAACTGGAGCAGGGGACGTTTTTGAAGAAGTAGAGTTTAGGATCCTCCAGCCGATATTCTGACGCAGATGCCCGAACTTCCTGAAGTCGAAACTATTGCACGCGGACTTGCCAAGCGCGTCACCGGCGATGTCATCGAATCCATTTGGCTTGGCCAGAAGAAGGAGCCTCTGAAGTCGCCGGCGTCGGCGATTGCGTCCACGCTCGAACATAGCCGGATCGCTTCCGTGCATCGGATGGGCAAGCACATTGTGTTCGATCTTGATCGCGGCGGGATGCGTTCGTTTGCGAATGGCGGTAGAACAAAGCAGAAGCCAAAGAAATCTTCAGGGCCGATTGTTCGCAACACGCAGGCGCAGTGGATCGTTCACCTCGGCATGACTGGCCGGCTTCAGGTGTGCGAGCCGCAGGCTGAGGTGGCCAAGCACACGCATGCGATTGCGAAGCTGGCGTCGGGAAGGGAACTGCGCTTTGTCGATCCGCGGCGTTTCGGCCGCCTGAGCGTTGCCGATGTGCAGTTCGATGCCAGCGGCATCGAACCTCTGGAGATCGATCGTGAACGCTTCGTCGGACTTTTCCGCGGCCGCAAGACGCCGATCAAGAGCGCTCTGCTGAACCAGAACCTGCTGCGAGGGGTGGGAAATATTTATGCGGATGAATCTCTGTTTCGAGCGGGCATTCGGCCGAGGCGGAGATCGTCGACTATCACGCGAGAACAGTTTGGCAAGCTTTTTATAGCTGTTCAGGAAGTGTTGAGAGAGGCGATCGCTCTGGGCGGTTCCTCGGTGTCCGATTACGTCAACGCTGATGGAGAAGAAGGATTCTTCCAGCTCCAACATCGCGTCTACGGCCGCGAGGGCGAACCGTGTCTTGTGTGCAAGACTCCCATCAAGCGCGTGGTCATCGGGGGGCGCAGCAGCCACTACTGCCCGAAGTGCCAGAAATAAATTTTGATTGTTGTTTTTTGATTGTTGAATAAAACCCATTTGCCTGCAGATATGGGATAAAGGTTTTCATTCAACAATCAACAATCATCATTCGCCAATTTTTTCTGTTACCCTGTACGGTCCATGCCCGACTTCTCCATTGGCGTCGATCTTGGCGGTACCAACCTGCGCATCGGAGCGGTGACTCCTGACGGCAAGCTGCTCGAGAAAATCAGTGTCAGCACGAAGATTTCGCTCGGCGCCGATCACGTCGTCAATGAGATGTGCGACGCGATCCTGCGCCTGACGAGCCAATACAAGAATGGCGGAAAACTTCTCGGCGCTGGCATTGGTATCCCAGGGATGGTCGATTTGGAAACCGGCACCGTCTGCAAGTCCGCGAATCTGCCAGGCTGGTCGGATTATCCGGTGCGTCAGGAGATCGAACGGCGATTGGGTGCGCCGATCATCCTCGAAAATGATGCGAACGTGCATGCAGTTGGAGAGAAATGGTTGGGCGCGGCGCGGGATGTCGACAACATGGCGATGTTCACACTGGGCACCGGCATCGGGGGCTGCATCATCCTCGACGGAAAGATTTTCCACGGAATGACTGGAATGGCCGGCGAATTCGGCCACGTGACTATCGAGCCCGAGGGCGTCCCGTGTGGATGCGGCAATCGCGGCTGCTCCGAGAGATATGCGTCCGCTTCTGCCGTCGCACGAATGGCGCGCGAAATGATTGCTTCCGGTCGAGCTCCGGAACTTGCAAAGGCTGCAAGCGCGGATCCCGAGTTCAGCGCAAAATCCGTTTACAACCTGGCCATACAAGGTGATCCCGCGGCGCGCGAGATTTTCCGTCATTTCGGCCGTGCGTTGGGAATTCTTCTGGCGGGCATGGTCAACGTTCTCAATCTGGAAATGTATGTTCTTGGCGGCGGTGTCGCGAGCGCTTGGGATGCGTTCGCTCCCACGATGTTTCAGGAGATGCGGGAGCGGTCGCCCATCTATTTCTCCACCGATCCCGAGAATCCGAAGAACAAAGAGAGCAGGAAGTCCCGCAAACCGCGCCTAACGATCGTCACCCGTGCGGTGCTCGGAAGCGATGCCGGACTATACGGCGGCGCAAGGCTGACGCACTTCCCCCAATAACATTCATTCAGGCGTTGATCCGGAGAGCACCGGCTTGTCGCCATCCCACTTGATCTGCTCTAAATTCGCGGGCGCCACCGGTTCCTGATAAGGGATGAGGAGAACGAGCTTTCCGTCCTTCGTTTCAGTTTTTCCGCCATTCGCGAGTAGAACTTTCAACCCGACCTGTGCAGTGTCTTCCGCGAGCACATCGATCTCGTAGGAATCCGGCAGCCCTGCCAGAGTCTTGTTCCAGTAAGTGTTGTGGAGTGGTTCGCGGTATTCGGCAGGAATTGCGTGCGCGCCAATCAGCGTTCCGAGAATTCCGGCGGCGTTGGCCGGATTACAATCGGCATCCTGACCGGCGCGCGTCGCGTAATTCATCGTCTTGTACCAGTCGCCGTTGCCGTAGAGCAGGCCCATGACGACGTAGCCGCCATTCAATTTTGCATCGATGTTGAATGGCTGCTTGTAGCCGTCGGGACAGTGATCGGCCTCGCCCCATTTCGCCTGTGCGAGGTGCCATGTCTTCAGCCAGTCGTTCGGATTTTCGTCATGCCAGCGGATCACGTCGCGGACCAGTTGCGCATAGAGGCTCTGCGCCGGAATCGCTTTCAAGCCCTGCTCGACCACCTCGCGAATGTTCGAGGCGAAAAACGCCTGCGTATACATGGCCGAGATGAACATCCCTCCGTAAACGCCGTCGCCGTAGTTCATGATGTGGCCCATGCGTTCGCCGTATCGGTTCGAAACCTGCGGCATGCCGGGAGCGATCATTCCGAAGACGTCGGACTCGATTTGGAAATCGATGTCGTCGGCGTGCAGGTTGTAGCGGGGATTGCCGGAATCCGGAGGCAGAATCCCTTTCCTGATGTTCTCCAAGCCTGCGTTGTTCGCGTGCCAAACTTTGCGAATTTTCTTGTCCCACTCGTGCGCGACGGTCACCGGATCGACGTCGATTCCGTATTTCCGGAGGCAGTATAGAAAAAGAATATTGATGTAGATGTCGTCGTTGTCAGGCGCGCCGAAACTCGGGTGCTCTTTCTCTGAGTCCTCGATGAACTTATGAATGATGACGACCTTCTGATTGTCGGCTTCGCGTGTGATGGGATCCCAGTCTTCCTGGCCGGACTTGTTTACTGCTCGAGCGCGATAATTTTTCATGCGTGTCGGCGAGAGCGGCCAATCGGTGATGTCGAATCCGATTGGAGTGTTCTGATATTGAAATTCCCAGGGCTGCCCGAAAGTGACGCCGATCATCTTGCCCATCCATGCGCCTTCGACCTTGTCGACGTAAGTGTTCCAGTCAAGGGTTCGGTAGTGTTTCGACGGATGAACGCCAGGAGTACCCGCGGCGCATGGAAGAGAAAATACCAGCAGCAGGACTGGAATAATGCACTTCATCTCAACCTCCGACTGGAGCAACAGAATTAGCGCGTGACGTCACGCCTCGACTGCCCTGACAACCGTTGCATCGACTGAAGGAAGGTTCGATTCTGCTCCGGCGTTCCAATGCTGACGCGGATGCAGGTGGGCGCCCCCCACGCTCCGAGCGGGCGCACGCTGATGCCGTCTCCTCGTAATTTTCCCGCGACGGTTGCCGCATCCTCGCCGACGTCACAATACAAGAAGTTGGCGTAAGTTGGGATCACGCGGTACCCCATGTCGGACAAGGTAACTCCGAGAATCTGCGCCTGCGCAGCGTTGTTTCCGACGACACGCTTGATGTGATTCTGATCGTCGAGAGCGGCCAGCGCTGCGGCTTGCGCTACCGAAGAAACCGAAAATGTATTTCGGATGCGCGCGCAATACGCCAGCAACTCTGCCGGGCCGACGCCGTAGCCGATGCGGAGTCCGGCCAATCCGTGAGATTTCGAAAAGGTGCGCAGTGCAACCACCGTCGCACCCTGGCGCAGATAACCGAGTGAATTCGGATGCTCGATGTGACGCTGTCCGGCGAAATATTGCGAGAAGTCGTAATAGGCTTCATCCAGAATGACGACTACGTGTCCGGGAACTTCGGCGACGAACCGATCGACCTCCGCCGCGCTCAACATGGTCCCGGTAGGATTGTTCGGATTCGCCAGAAACACAATGCGCGTGTGCTCGTTGATGGCGGCGAGAATCGCGCAAAGATCGAAGCTGTCTTCGCGCATCGGCGTTTCGATCAGCCGCGCTCCTGTGGCATGCACAGCCATCGAATACACGATGAACGAACGCTCGCTCGTGATGGCATTCAGTCCCGGCGCGAGCAGAATCTGACAGAGTAGCGCAATCAGAGCCGTCGAGCCCGCCGTCACCAGCACCTGCTCGGCTGGTACCTCGTGGTAGGCGGCGAGCTTGCGGCGAAGCTCGGTGCAATCGTCTTCCGGATACGAATTCGCGGAGGCCAGCACGAACTGCATTGCTTGAATTGCGCGCGGCGAAGGGCCGAAGGGGTTTTCGTTGGAATCGAGACTGATTAGCCGCGATTGGACGCCGGGGACATTCTGAGCTCCAGGCAGTGGAGGGAAATATCCTTCCATCTCGCGCGCCGGTTTCGAGACCAGATCAAAAAAGCGGCTCATATTCCCCGAGCTTCACCCCACAGATTTCTTCTGACGCGTGACCGCGCTGGTTGCGGACTTCAGCCGCTCGATTTCTTTCAGAGTCAGCGAGCGAAACTCCCCCGGAGGCACATCCAGCGTGAGCGGACCGTACTGCACTCTCTTGATCTTTTCAACGTGATGTCCAACGGCCTCGAACATCCGCCGAAGTTGCCGGTTGCGGCCCTCGATTAGAGTAATTTCATACCACGGATTTGCAGACTCTTTGACAATCCGAACCGCAGCCGGGGATGTTCTAACTCGTTTTCCGTCGTCGGTGGCGATCGAAACTCCGGCTCGCAATTTCGCAATCGACTCTTCTTTTGGAGTGCCGGCGACCTTCACCAGATACGTCTTCGCGACGTGCGAGGCCGCCTTCATCAGGCGGTGCGCGAGCTCTCCATCATTGGTCATCAGCAGCAGACCTTCGCTGGCATAATCGAGACGGCCGACAGGATACACGCGTCCTTTCACTCCGCGAACCAGATCCATCACGGTGGGACGCTTTTCCGGATCGCTGACCGTGGTTACGTATCCTTTGGGCTTGTTGAGCAGCAGATAGGTGTGGCGCTGGTTACCTTGCAGAAGCTTGCCATTAACGCGAATGTAGTCGGTCTCAGCGTCGGCCTTGGTGCCAAGTTCCGTCACGATCTTGCCGTTAACCTGAACATGGCCCGACGTGATCAGTTCTTCCGCTTTTCGCCGCGAAGCGACACCGGCGGCGGCAATGATCTTCTGAAGTCGTTCGAGGGGCATGGAGAGATTGTACGTGCGTCGCTAGAGATGTGACGAAGGCGGCTTCAAAATTCGCGCTACGGCGAAGCTCCGAATCCTTCGAGCTGGCGCTAGCTGGCCTTTTCTCCGGCCGGAGCCTCTTCCGCCACAATTTCTGCTGGCTGCGATTCGGTGTTTTCTGGCGGGGCCGCCGCAGATGGCTCTTCGGCTGCGTTTTCAGCGGGGATCAACTCCGCCTGAAACGATTCTGCCACCAGCTTTTCAAATTCTTCCATGCTGGGCAACTCGTTTACGTCTTTGAGCCCGAATCGCATGAGGAATTCTTTCGTGGTCTTGTAGAGAATCGGGCGTCCGATCACCTGCTTGCGTCCGCCTGTCGTGATCAGCTTGCGGTCGAGCAATGTTCCGATGACGCCGCCAGAATCGACACCGCGGATGTCGTTGATCTCGGGTACCGTGACCGGTTGCTTGTAGGCGATTACCGCCAGAGTTTCGAGGGCGGGGAGCGAAAGCCGGATCGGCGGCTTCAGGCTCTTGGCGAATGAGCGCACGACTTCGTGCTGCTCCGGTTTTGTGGACATCCTGTACCCGCCAGCGACTTGCCGGATTTCGATTCCGTGATCGGGATTGCCGTAGTCCGCTGCCAATTCTTCCAGGGATGCGCGCACGCGCGCTTTGATCTCAGCGTCGTCCGAGAGACCCTCGGCAACGATGCTGTCCTTGACCAGCGCGGTCATCTGCTCGACGGTGATCGGCGTCTCCGCCGCGTAGATAATTGCTTCGAGTTGAGCCTTTAACGACATAAGTGAATAGTGATCAGTGAATAGTGGTTAGTGGCTAGTCTGTCTGTACAAGGCATTACTGATCCCACTAATCACTAGCCACTATTGTTTCATCTCCAATCATCCCGCACTGCCGCGCGCTGGTTCATTACTTCTTCGAAATGCGTGTGCTTGCGGATGGCGATTTCTCCGAACAATTTCTCCTGCCGGACCTGGATTGCCTGCAACCGCACGAGTTCCAGCAGCGCGAGGAACATGCATACCAACGCCTGGCGCGACTCGACCCGCATCAGGATCTGCTTCAGGCGGATCGGACGATCTTCGAGCGAGAGACGCCGGCGCAGATAATCGATCATCTGGCCCACGGAGACGGTCTCTTCATCGACGTTCAGGACAGGGCGCGTGCGCACGCGCTCAAGAATCTGTTGAAACGTCTTTACCAGATCGATGACGTCGGCCGCAATCTCCGGCTCGGTTCCTTCTGCGTCGATGAACTCTTTCAGCGAAGGATTGGTCAGCACCGCATCTTCGATCTGCTGCTTTTGCAGGAGCATCTGCGCGGCGGACTTGAATTTCTCATGCTCCAGGAGGCGGTTGACCAGTTCGCCGCGTGGATCTTCCTGCTCCTCCGCGGTCGCGAGCGGATCCTTCGGCAGAAGCATCTTCGACTTGATATGAATCAGCACGGCGGCCATGTAAATGAATTCGGCAGCAACGTTCACATCGAGTTCACGGATTTTTTCGACATACGCGAGATATTGCGCCGTGATCTTGGCGATCGGGATGTCGTAAATATCGATGTCCTGCTTGCGGATCAGATCGAGCAGCAGGTCGAGCGGCCCTTCGTAGACGTCCCCAACCGCAACAGCGAAAGGGAAATCGCTATCCTCTTTCTTGACGGCATCTTTCGAACTCTTTGGAGCAGCCGGAGTTGCGACAATTGCCGGAGCAACTGCATCACCGCCAGAAACGATTTTTGCTTCTTCTGTCATCTCGTCTGCTGATTTGCTGGCGCTTCGTACTGGAGCGACATGCCCATGGCTTCGCGCACGCCGTCCATTGTCTCGCCTGCGGCTTTGCGAGCCCGTTGTGTTCCGTCCTCAAGAATATCCCAGGCCAGCTTTGGATTCTCTTCGAATTTTTTGCGGCGCTCCTGCATCGGGTTCAGCAACTGAACCAATGCATCGGCCGCCCAGTTCTTGCACTCGATGCAGCCAATTCCCGCGGAGCGGCACCCTTCATTCACCTTGGCCATCGTCTCTTTGCTGCTGAAAATCTTGTGAAGATCGCCGACCGGACACACATCCGGATTTCCGGGATCGGATCGCCGCACGCGCGCTGGATCGGTGACCATCGTCTTCAACTTTTGCCTCACGACCGCTTCCGGGTCGGAAAGAGAGATCGTATTTCCGTACGACTTTGACATTTTCCGGCCGTCGGTCCCGGGCAGCTTTGCGGCGGGCGTGAGCAAGCTCTGCGGCTCGGGGAAAACAGATTTTGGTGAGCCATAGAACGAATTGAACCGCCTCGCAACCTCGCGCGTCAACTCCACGTGCGCAACCTGGTCTTCACCCACGGGGACGAAATCCGCGCGATACATCAGGATGTCGGCCGATTGCAGAAGCGGATATCCCAGGAACCCGTAGGTTGAGAGATCCTTATCCTGAATGTTTTCGCGCTGCTCCTTGTAGGTAGGAACGCGCTCCAGCCAGCCCAAAGGCGTGATCATGGAAAACAGCAGGTGCAGTTCGGCGTGGGCGGGAATGTGGGACTGCACGAACAGCACCGATTTCTCGGGATCAAGTCCCGCCGCCAGCCAGTCGAAGGCCACTTCGAGCGAATTTTCCTTTACACGCGACGTGTCGGCATAGTCGGTCGTGAGTGCGTGCCAATCGGCAATAAAAAAGAAGCACTCGTACTCATCCTGCATACGAACCCAGTTCTGCAGGGCGCCGACGTAGTTGCCGAGGTGCAGCTTTCCGGTCGGACGCATGCCGCTGAGCACACGTTTCCGGGTTTTCGACGAAGCAGTCATTATTCAGAATGCCCGGCGAAGCGAAGTCACGGCAATCCCAAGCCTGCCAGTGTTATTCGACAGTTGAAATATCCTGCGGGGCTGGATTCGATACTACCATGCGGAACGCCGATTTCAGGCAGTCGGCGGTGCATCCAGAAGGGCGTTTTGCGGCCGCAGCGGCTGACCGTTTCGGCGGGTGAAAGCCGCGAATCACTTCTGCTCGATGGCCTTCTTCAGTTCTTCGGGAGCAATCGACTTCACTTTGAGAGGCTTCGCGGGAATCCCGCCGACGATGTGATACGGAGAAACATCCTTCGAGGCGACGCCCATCGATCCGACAATGCCTTGTTCGGCCACTTTCACGCCGCTCAAGACCGTTGCATGGTAGGTCACTCGGGCCCGAGGGCCGATTTCTGTTCTGCGATTCTCCACGATCATGCCATCGTTCAGATCGTGGGCGTGCGAATAGACGTTCGCGTAGTCGGAAATTGACGATCCCTCGTGGATGACGATCTCTCCGCGATCATCGAGCAGGACGTACTTGTGGATCGTGCAGTTGCCCTCGACGGTCAGGTTGTAGCCGAACGAGAATTCCACGCCGTGAAAAATCTTCACGTTCTGTCCGCAATGTTTAAAGATGTGTCGTGCGAGCATTGAGCGTACGCGGAATCCGAGCCAGTGATTCAGCCCGGCTGGCGATCGATCGAACATCATCCAGAACCAGATCAACGGTTTGCGCTCGGCATACTTCACGGCGTCGACATCGCCGTAATACTCGGGTTCGAGCGTCGTGTTGCGCGGATCGAACGAATGCATCGTCACTCGCTCTGCCAATCCGCCGCCGGGGGCTGCGTACGGGCGCCCCAAATAAAGTTGATGCAAGGCATCCCGCACCACGTCACTGCGATGCTCGGGATCGCGATTCATGAACTCCTGGTCGAGTTTGTCGATCCATTGCAGAAATTCTTTTTCCGCGGATAGCGTGGGGTTCAGGACGCGGTATTCATATCGAGGCATGGATTATCTCTTTCAGAATCGCGAAGGAGCGCACAAACGCTCACGAACTGGCCAGCCCCCAAACATAGCACACCAAAATGCTTTATAATTCGCGCCACTCCGCCAACGGGACCTCGTGAACACCCTCGCCCGCAAACTACGCGCTGCCGACTACTTCACATTGGGATGGGGCACCATGGTCGGCGTCGGGTGGCTGGTCGTCATGGACGACTGGCTGCTGCGCGGCGGCGGCCTCGGCACCCTGCTTGGCTTCGTGATCGGTGGAGCGCTGCTGCTTCCGATCGGGTGGGTTTACGGCAAGCTCGTGATTGCCATGCCCGATGCGGCGGGCGAAATTGCATACACTGCTGCCGTCTTTCCGCGCTCGGTGAGCTATGCCACCGGATGGATGATGACGCTCGCCTACTTCATTGTCTGTCCGTGGGAGGCGGTCGCAGTCGGCCGTATCGCTGCGTACATCGTGCCCGGGCTCGACTCGATCCCGCTCTACAAAATTGCGGGACGCCCGGTCTTTCTTCCCCATCTTGCGGTCGGTCTCGGTCTCACGGCCCTGCTTACGATCTTGAATTATCGCGGCGTTCGCTTGAGCGCAACGTTTCAGAACTGGACCAGCTTCGGTACGCTCGGACTGTTTGTTCTGTTTGTGGTCCTGGGCGTGAGCCGGGGTTCTATGGTTAACTTTCCCCCGCTGTTCACTCACACGCCGCTCGTCTCGATTTTGCTGGTGATCCAGATCGTGCCCTACTTCATGACCGGATTTGAATCCGTAGGCAAGGCGGCCGAGGAGGCGAGTCCCGAATTCCGTGCACGCGGATTCCTGCGGGCCATCTGGATGGCAATCTTCATCGGGATATTGTTTTATGGGAGCATTGTCGCCGCCGTGGCCTTCGTAGCGCCTTGGCATCAGCTGATCGGCGAGAAGTTTATGACGGCCGTTGCTTTTCAGCAGGCGATTGGATCGCGGTGGATCGTCAACATCATCCTGGCCGCAGCGCTGCTTTCGCTATTCAAGTGCTTCAACGGAAATTTGGTAGCGGCCAGCCGCTTGTTCTTCGCGCTGGGCCGACGTGAAATGGTTGATCCACACGCGGGCAAAATTCATCCCCGTTTTCAGACGCCTTCGGTCTCGATCTTATGCGTCGGAATCGCGACTGCGGTGTGCATGCTGATGGGAGACGCGATTCTGGTTCCCATCACCGAAGTCGGCTCAGTCGCCTGCGCGATCGGATGGGCGGCGGCTTGCGCATCGGGCCTTGCGCTGGCCCGGCGACGTCCGGACGTGATCAAGTTGTCGTCGTTGGAGAAAGCCGTCGCGGGGTTCGGATTAGCCGTCGCGATTGCGATGGCGCTGATGAAGATAGTCCCGCTCGTGCCGGGGCATTTCAGCGAGCACGAATGGATTGCCCTGGCCGTCTGGATTGTTTTAGGAGCAGTCGCAACCGCAACGACCGCGAAGTCCCGCCGCCTGCCGAGCGAGCGTCTTCGCCCTCTGACATAAGGTGAGCACATAATGAAAAAGTCATTCCCGGTGAGATCAACGACCTGTCTTTTGTTCTTATTAGCCGCACTAGCAGTTTTCGCCGGTGCGCAGTCCACGCCTGCGTTCGACGTCGTGATCACGAACGGCCACATTATCGACGGCACGGGCTCTCCGTGGTATTCGGGCGATGTCGGAATTAGCGATGGCAGGATCGCCGCGATCGGTAATCTTTCGGCTGCTGCCCGCAAGAAGACGATTGATGCCGAAGGGAAAGTCGTCGCCCCCGGATTCATCGATATGCTGGGCCAGTCGGAGTTGACGATTCTAGTGGACCCGCGCCTGCCTTCGAAGATTTATCAGGGGATTACTTCCGAAATCACGGGAGAAGGCGGATCAGCCGCGCCTTTGAATGACGCCATTATTCAATCCGACCGAAGCGGATACGATCATTACAAAATCGACCCCGACTGGCGCACCTTCCGCCAATATTTTGCCCGTCTCGAAAAGCAGGGCATGGGGATCAATCTTGCAAGCTATGTCGGGGCGACGCAGGTTCGCCGCGTGGTTCTCGGCGACAACGATGTTCAACCTACTCCGGCTCAGCTGGGTCAGATGAAAACCCTCGTCGAGCAGGGGATGAAAGATGGCGCCGTTGGACTCTCGACTTCGCTGGAATATGCACCGGCGCCATATGCAAAGACTGATGAACTGATCGCTCTTGCCAGTGTTGCCGGGAAACTGGGCGGCATCTACGCCACGCACATGCGCAACGAGAGCGATTCCGTTCTCGAATCGGTTGACGAGGCGCTCAAGATCGGGCGCGAGGCGCACATTCCCGTCGAAATCTGGCATTTCAAAGTCGCCGGCAAGAATAACTGGGGGCGGATGCCGGAACTGATTGCGAAGGTAAACGCCGCTCGCGCCGCGGGCAACGACGTTTCCGCTGACACGTACGCGTATACGGCCTGGTACAACGACTTCTCGGCGTTCATTCCCGCGTGGGCGCATGACGGCGGCACGACGAAGCTTGTGGAGCGATTGAAAGATCCTGCCACCCGCGCCCGCATCCGCAAAGACATGCTCACCCCTTCGCGCGACTGGGATAACGAATGGCAGGAGATCCCTGGGCCGGAAGCAGTCTTGATCGGGGCTGTGGAGAATCCAAAGCTGCTGCCGCTGCAGGGAAAGCGCTTGTCGGAGATTGCGAAGCTCTGGAATGAGGATCCCATGGATGCGCTGTTCGATTTTTTGATCCAAGATCCTTCGACAGGAGTGGCGGTCTTCGGCATGTCGCAGCCCGACGTCACTCTCGCCTTGCAGCAGCCGTGGGTTTCAATCGATAACGATTCCGAAGGCACCTCGCCGGAAGGCATTCTGGGGCAGGCGCATCCTCATCCGCGCGCGTACGGGACTTTCCCGCGCATTCTCAGAAAATACGTTCGCGAAGATAAAGCTCTGACTCTGGAAGATGCCATCCGTAAGTTCTCGGCGCTTCCTGCGCAGCGTATGCGCCTGACCGATCGCGGAGTGCTCAAGGCGGGGATGTGGGCTGACGTCGTTGTGTTCGATCCGGCAACAGTACATGATGTCGCAACCTTCGACAATCCGAACCAGCTTTCGGTAGGAATGGAATATGTGCTTGTAAATGGCGTGGCGGTGATTGACCAGGGCAAGATGACGGGTAAGCTTCCGGGAAAGGTCCTACGAGGTCCGGCGTATCAGCCGTAGAAACTATTTTGGCGGCGCAGGTTTCAGCCGCGCCTGCTCGACTCGTGTGAGAGGCGCTACGCGTGGTGCATTCAGCGTGCCCGTGATTGCATAACCCGCCGGTGCTCCATTCAAGCGGGTCAGTTTCAGGTCGACATCTTTCTTCAGCGATGCGGTTCCGCTCAAGTCGTATTTCGCGTCGGGAGAATCGAGCTTTGCATCTTTAATCTCGATCTTCCCTGCGCGCAGGACGGCTTCGCCGCTGAGACTTGTTACGCGAAGAGGATCGGCGCTGTCACCGACCGAAAGGTGAGGAAAGAGGCCGTTGCGCATCTCGACTTGCAACGTTCCGTCCGCGGAGGGCCAGAATCCAGCGGGACAGGTCCCCCTTACTTCATACGTTCCATTGGCCACCCCGCTCACCCATTTGTCTTTCATCTCTGCGGCCAATCCAGCGAGCGAGACTCCCGAAAATTTTCCGCTGCCTTTGCAAGTTGCGGGTTTCACGCTGAAATCGGCTTTCCATTCACCGCGATGTTTCCCTCCAAGAAAATCCGCCTTCATGTCGGAGATCTGCAGCTTTCCGCGATCCAGCATGACATTCGCTGAAAAGCGCTTGGCTGTAAGGCCGTGAACAACCAACTGCTCTGCATTAATGGTTCCTGAGGCGCGTATGCTCGCCAGAGGCGAAGGGCCACCTTGCGTGTTGGTCGTTAGGACCCGATACCAGGGACGCTTTTTCGGACTCGGATCGGCCCATGCCGTCATCTGGCTGAGAACAATCTCGTTCGCATCGAGCGCAAAGTGAACCGGGCAGGCGAGTCCGCAGCCCCGGGGCATCTCGAGAGAGCCCGTCAAGTTCGTTGCTTCAATTCTGGCGTTCAGTTTGGTGACACGGGCCTGGTCGGGTAAAAGGAGCATCTCAGCCGCGACAATCTCAACCGGCGCCCCGACATCGTGTGGAGTGAACTGTACATTTCGCAGCTTTATTGTTCCGGTTGCCCTCGGCCCGACGAATCCGCTGGCGTCCGCCCATGTCCCGGCGACCTGCAGATCAACCTGTGCTGGGCCTTCCGCCGGGGTGACCAGTGCGGGAAGACCGATCATCTGCGCGAGCCGCAACGTCCGCGTAATTTCGGTCTCGCCCGCGACAGCAATCTCGTATCCGCTGCGATTCAGCCACCCGCGAACCGCGGCATTCGAAGCATTGCCACCTCCGATGGGGACCGGACCAAATTCGAGAGCCAAGCCTTCGGAGAAAAGCGGCGGTACTAATTTTTTGGAGTTTTTCTGGCGTGTCGCAAGGCCAGAGTTCGCAGCAGTAAATGTAAAGGGCAAATTGTCCGGACCGATTTCAATCTTATTCGACGATGACGCAAGCCGTAAGTCCGCGATTTCGCCATGTCCCTTAACGCTTAATTTTTCACCCCGTGCGGCGTCTTCCTGCATCGAGAACTCGGCATGAACGGTTCCGTCAGCGGTCAGATCATCGGGCAGATTCTTTTTGGCGCGTGCTGCCAGCATCAGGGCCGCTCCCGCGGGGACATTCTCTGCCCGCAGCATCACCGCAAAGTGATGGCTCCCGGGAAGGCCCATGTCTCCGGTGAGGGTGATGAGTCCCGATCCCACCGGGCCGCTGCATAACACTTCGTGGAATTCATGGCTGATCGTGCTGTATTCGCCGTCGCAATTTGCGGCGAGATGTAACGCATTTCCTGTGGTGATGTCGTAGCGGCGGAAATCGTCAATCGAACCGCTGCTGTTGAATTTCAGATTGGCTGGAGTTCCCGTCAACGCAACATCCAGCAGGATCGAACCCCGCCATCCCTTGTCGGTTCCGGTAAACAGCTTCGTGAACTGTCCCAGTTGGGCGCGGTTCCATTCCACGTTGAGTTGCAACGGTGTGTCGCGAAAGGTCTCGGCGCGTTGCCAGGTTCCGCTGACCTGCAGAATGCCGAGATCGTTCAGGTTCAGGTCTGTGCGAAAAGGCTGGGCCCTCAGGCGAATGCCCCAGGTATTTTCGGAGTCCTGCCACAATGAAAAATCCGCGTTGGTCAGGGCGTAAGGCTTCTTTTCCGCGCCATGCTTGAAATTGATTCGCGCCGAAGTGGCCTCGATATACGGGAATGCGGGACGGGGCTCCGCCTTCGACTTGCCTGTCGGCGCTAGCGGCATATGAGCGGTGCGCTCCAGCAGAGCTTCCAGATTCCATTTCCCGCTGTCGCTATGGACCAGGTTCAGGCTGGGATCGGTCAAGTCGAGCCGGGCGATCTCCAGCCGCCCTCTCAGAAGCGAAGTCAACCGCAGCGCAGCCGTGACCTCGCTGGAGCGCAGAATGGGTTCCGCGCCAAACGTGGGATCGTCATATACGACAAGATTTTCGAGATCGAAACCGGGACGAGGGAGGAGTTGAATGTGAACCGAGCCGATATCGACGGGGCGGCCGACTCCCGCGCTGATGGAGGTAATGATCCGCGATTTCAATCGCACCGCGCCGGGCCTCAGCAGAAAAAGCGCCAGCACGATGCATGCTGCGAATGTGGCGATGCGCTTTTTGGAGGAGAAGATCCTCACTGCCCCCTCCCTGAACTTTCCGGGGATTTCATCGAACAAGCCGGAACGTTCTTTTCCAGCGAGTTTCATCGAAGAAATGCAGCACTTCGTGGCCCAGAATGAAGCGAAGGCGGTCGCTCCACGCCGTCTTCAGGTACTGATCGTCCGGAGTCTCGAATGACCAGTAGATGAACATCGGCCGCCCGATGATATTTTCCTTGGGAATAAATCCCCAGTAGCGGCTGTCGAGGCTGACGCCGCGGTGATCGCCCATGGCGAAGTAGTGATTCGGCGGGACGACGAGATCCTCACCTTGTATGTAGGAGGGCAAATCGACCGCCCAGTTGCTCCACACATTCGGATCGTCATCGGGCGGCACCGCTGGAAAGCTGTTGCGGTAGGAATCCGAAGGCCGGTCGGCATCGTGCAGCACGTAGGGTTCGTCGAGGGCGACGCCATTGCGGTACACGACTCCGTTTCGAAGGTGAATGTGATCGCCGGGGATGCCGATGATCCGCTTGACGACGTACAGTCCCGGTGTTTCGGGCGAGAGAAAGACAACGATGTCCCGGAAATGCACGTCTCGGTAGGGAATGAGCGGCCCGATCCAATTCGTTTTTGGAGCAAACTGGATCCGGTTGACGAACACATGATCGCCGATGAGGAGGGTATTCTCCATCGAACTCGATGGAATCTCGAAGGCCTGCACGATGAAGGTGATGATGAAGAGCCCTACAACCAGTACCGCCGCGAGAGACGCCAGAAATTCGACGGTTGTCTCTTTCGGTTTCTCGTCCGGCGCTTTCTTAGCCAGTTCAGCGTCTTTCTTCGGCACTGTCGTCTTCGTTCCCATTCAGCGGTATCAGGAGCGGCGGAATATCCTCGTGAAAATCGCTTCTTCAGTGTACCAGCCGTAGCGTCCGATCCCAGCGGGTGATTCCGATGATGTGGGTAAACGCATAGGCAAGATGATGCAATCTGCCCTGTAGGGACGGGTCCGGATTGTGGTCCCAATCCTTTACGGACCAGTAGATCACCAGCGGGCTGCCAACAATATTTTCGCGCGGGACGAATCCCCAATAGCGGCTGTCCTGGCTGTCATCGCGGTTGTCACCCATCACGAAATAATTTCCTGCGGGAATGATGAGCTGCCCATCCTCGACCATCTTCCGCATTTCCAGCCACCATTTGCCTTCAAGTCCATAGGCCGGAATGTCCGTGCGCGGAAAATCATCGCGGAACAGGTTATTGGCAGGCTCGAGAAAGTGGACGTAGGGCTCATCCAGCGGCTTGCCGTTGATGAAGACTTTCTTATTCACCATCCGCACGTGGTCTCCGGGCAGGCCGATCACTCGCTTCACAAAGTGCTGAGTCGGATCGACTGGATAATGGAAAACGATAATGTCCCCGCGGGAGATCTTGCGATAGGGCACGACGTGGTCCCAGAAGGTGCCTCCGCCGTAGCAGAGCTTGTTAACCAGAAGGTAATCACCCACAAGAAGGGTTTTTTCCATCGATTCCGATGGAATCTGGAACGCCTGCACGATGAAGGTGATCACGAAGATCGCAATTACGACCGTCCCCACCAGCGATTGAAGAGAACTGATCAGATCGCTGCTGAAACTGCTGACTACTCGCTGTGTGGGAGGGGAGGGCGGAGCTTGTGGCGGAGTGACCGGAACGTCCGACGAACCGGTGGTGACTGGGGGCGGAGGGGCTACGACGGGCTGGTCGGGAAATTCCATGAACTTACTTGTCTACGTTTGCCGGCTGCGCAGCCCGCACCGTTGGTTTTTCATCTGTTGCTTTCGTGCGCGATGCAAGAAACGTCAGCAGTTGCCGCGCCGCATCTTGCTCGGCATTTTTCTTTGTCGAGCCCTGCGCCCGTCCCACAAATTCTGGAGTCTTTCCGCTTCTCGAATACAATCGCGCTTCCACCGTAAATGTCTTGTTATGCTCCGGACCCGCCTCTTCCACCAGCACGTAAGCAGGCTGGGGGAATCCGAGGCTCTGCACTGCTTCCTGGAGCGCAGATTTGAAATCCGTGATCGGGAGCGTTCCGCCACCGCGCTCCATGCGTTCCAGTTCCGGAGCGATCACATTGCGTAGCACAAACTCACGCGCGACTTCGAGGCCGCCATCGAGGTAAATCGCCGCCAGAATTGCTTCCAGAGCATCCACCAACAGCGCCGTTTTGCCCCGGCCGCCGCTTTTCTCTTCACCGCGTCCCAGGCGCAGATAGTGGCCCAATTCCAGGTGTTGAGCCACGCGAATTAGATGCCGCTCGCTGACCAGATGCGCCCGCAATTTCGAGAGTTCGCCTTCGCGGAATTGCGGGAACCGCTGAAACAATTCCTCACTGGTGACGAGGGCCAGGACGGCATCTCCCAAAAACTCCAACTGCTCATTGTCGCTGATCTTGTATTTGCTCTCGCCGGCCTGCTGAGCCTCTTGTTCCCGCGCCTGAGAACTATGGGTTACGGCTTGTTCGATCACCGATCGGCGCCGAAAGTGATATCCCAGCCCCTCTTCCAGCGCCGTGATTTCCCTCTCTTTCATAATTAATGCTGGGACACCGGAGCCGACGCAGGAGCAGCCGTTACGGCCATCGGACGGATGACTCGGTGGGCAATCCTTCCGCGGTTTAGTTTTTCTGCGGGGCCGGCTGTCCGGGCGCGGTCCCGCTGCTTAGCTTCGTCAACCGGTCTTGCTCGGCTCGCGCGGCTTTACCGGCTGGGGAATCCGGACGATCTTTCGTAAGATCCACAGCCTGGTTGGCGTACTTCAGAGCATCCGGAACCTTGTTCTGCATGTCGAGCGCGACCGCCAGCCGCAACACCGCGACCGAATCCACCTGTTCGGGGAAGACATCGATCGACTTCTTCAGGTTCGCCTCCGCATCGGGCCAGTTTTTGGCATTGGACGCCAGCGTGCCCAGGATGGCATACGCCTCCGACTTGATGTAGCGCTTGAATTGATCGATCTTCTCCGGAGGATATCCTGCCGTCGGGACATCGGTGTCGACGGTAACTAGAGCGCGCTCCGCATCCTTTTTGGACTCGTCGATCTTCTGATCCTTGTCGAGATCAGTATCGTGCGTGGTCTCCGCTAATACCTGCGACACCCCGACCAGCGCCTCAGGATCGTCCGGATCGAGTGTGAGGGCCTTGCGGGCCATGGTCTCCATTTTGTCGGCGTTGTTCGCCATCTGGTACTTCTGCATCGCCAACTTGTACAGCACGACACGGAGTTCGCTGTCGGGAAACTTGGCGGCAAAATCATCCGCCGCCTTTTCTACGGCGGCCGGATCCGTCAGCGCGATCGCTGCTTTGTATGCATCGAATTCCGGCTGTGTCTTTGCCTGTGGCGGACGCTTGCCCTGCGGCGCTGCTGCCGCCGCTTGTCCCGCCGGCGCAGTCTGTCCTGCCGGCTTGTCCTGAGCCCAACCACACACGCACATTCCCAGCACTGCGATCACAACCGCTGCTCGCTTCATGCGTTCTCCTCGACTCTCCACCATAAGTTCAGATGACTTACAAAATCTGCAAACGTGCATTTTATCTCACCGGGCGTCCGGCTTTGTGAATGTTGGTCGCAGCTTTACCTCGTGCTCATTGAGGCTTCGCCGGAGGCTCGTACGGCTGCTGCAAGCCGCGTTCTGCGGCGGCCTTTACGTCCGGCAGCGCCGATCCTGCGGTGAGCGCCGCGCGATATTCGTTCATAGCCCCTGCACGGTCTTCTTTCATGTCAAAAATGCGCCCTAGATAGACATGTGACCAGGCCGCGACCTGCGGATCCTTCGTTGCTTGAATCGCCTTCTGGAAGTTTTCGACGGCGCCATCGCGATTCTTGTTCGCCACTGCAACTTCCGCCAGGATGAACAGTGCCCGGCCCTCATCTCCAATCTTCTTATCGAGAGCCTGCTGTGCCAGTTCCTGCGCGCCTTTCGGATCGCCCGCTGCCAGCCGTTTCTCGGCCGTCACCAGAAGCCGCCGGTCTTCCAACCGGGAGAGTTGGACCAATTCAGGCGCCGTGCGCTCCGCAAACTGCACTTCGTTTGCGGCCTTTTCCTGCTGCCTCAAATCAATCCCTTCCAGAATATCCAGATACGCCGACCTTAGACCAGCCGGATCTTTTTCGAAAGCTATCAGAGCCGTATAAAAATATCTGGTCAGGATGTATCCCTGCTTTACCGCGTCATCCACCGCCTGTAATCGAATCGGTTCCGGCGTGCGCTTATTGCCCATGGTGCGGATTTCGATCGCCCGTATCAGGCATTCGGTCACCAGGAGCGAAATGTCGGTCTTGAAGCTCTCTTCCAGTGGGGCGCGTTTTACTGACTGGAGGAGCGGTTCCAACCGTTTCATCGCCGTGAAGTGCTTTTCAGCCATCGGATCGAGCAGATAGTGCAGGTAGGTATGCCGGATTTGCGGCATCTTCAACGGGTCTGTGGCCGCCGGATTTGGGGAAGGAAAAACAACCACGTAGTAGTCGGATCCGTAGTTGCGGGCGTTCGCCTCGTTGGGATCGCCCATGAAATCCAGATAAATCGTGAATGCCCGGCCTAGATATCCTCCCGACTGAAGCTTCAGGTAGATATCGTTGTCGAACACCATCTTCGCCAGCGGCACGTGATAGCGCTCCACAAGGGCCGCGTAATTTGCGCGATGCCGTTCCCAGATCGAATGCAGGTCCGCCTTCTCGTAGAATTTTTCGAGGTGCGCGCCGAATCCCGACAACTGCGCTGCATCGGGAGGCATATCGTCCTCTTTGACCCGAGGCAGGAAATGCGGAGGGCCTTGCAGGTACAGCGCAAGTGAGATGAACTGCGAAAGGTCGTGTTGAGGATCCTCTCCTTTGTGCCCGACGTACCAATCGCACATGGCCGAGACCACGGCCTGTCCTTCGGCCGACTTGCGCAGGTTGGACTCTACTTCACTGCGAATGTTGAGCCGCTGCGGGTCGGAGATGTTCAGGTCGGAGTCATATCCGCACGCATTCATCGCCGTGAGAACGGTGAACAGTGTCTCGCTTGTGTCGAGGGTGATGGGCGTCTGATTCTGGGCAGCGCAGAACGGCGCAAGCCCGAGAAAGGCCACAAGTATAGATGCTCGAAGTCCCAAATTCCGGAAACGCCTCAGGGAATCCTCCCGCAGGATTAGCCAGCGGGTTTACATAACCCGGCAGCCGCGAACGAAACAGGCGGAGAACATCCCTCAGTGTAAGGTCTTGCGCGCAGAGGGTCAAACCCGGCAGGCGTCGGCGCAAACGCGAACTCACCTGCCAGGGGACGGATCATAATTATTCAGCAAAAGCTGGCAGTCCTCGCAGAGGTTTTTCTCAAACTGTTGGCCGATTTCGGGAAAGACACCGCAGATCTTGCACTGCCAGCCGCTTTCCTGGCACAGGTTTTGCCACGCCGATTCCCGGCTTGGGTTTACTCCTGGTGAAGTCATGTTGGCTCCGTTCGAACGCTGGGGCCCGGAGTCTTCGTTCGAGATTGTGGATTTTGTTGCGGGGGCCGATCGTCGCCCGTAATCGGACGTCACGAATTGCGAAGTGAGTCTCTTCCCGCACAGAAGGACCCTCTCTGCTTAGCATGCTTATAGCACCCGGATTTACCTAGGTCGATGACGACCTTGATGCCGCCAGCGCCGGACGCCGTCAATGTCCCCAAAGAGAGGCGTCAATTTGCGGACGCGACTTTGGTGAGACCTGCGATGCCCACCTACAATCTCAATTTCAAAAAAAGCCTGCCCGCTCCTGGTTTGGAGCGAGCAGGCTGAGTGTTGGCTCCGAATGAAGTCTTTAGAAGATCAACTTTGCACCGAGCTGAAATACCCGCGGATCGAACGCGCCGGTGAGTTGACCAAAGTCGCCTGCGCCGAGGTTTGTGCTGATTCCGCCATTCACGCCTGCTCCACCAAACTGCGTGTGATTCCAGGTGTTGAAGCTCTCAGCCCTGAACTCAAACCTGCTGCCTCGAGTTTCACTGAGAAGAAAGCTCTTGAATAGCGATAGGTTCCAGTTGTCACGCCCGGGACCAGTCAGTGCGAAATGGCCCAGATTGCCCCACTGGCCTTGCCCAGGGAACGTGAAAGCGGAGGTGTTGAACCACTCGTCCACCTTCTTGGGATACGAGATCGTCCCAGTCAGGTCCGGCCGATTGGCAACGTATCCGCCAGGGAAGATGCTGGTTACGTTGTTACCGCTGAGGCCCAAGTTGATGGCCGGTCCGGATTGCATCGTGATGATTCCGGACAGCTGCCATCCGCCAACGACCGACTTCAGGAAGTGATTTGAGCTCTCCCGGAGTAGCGGAATATCGTAAACGAAGTTGACGAACGCGATGTGCCTGCGGTCCAGTGGTGACGGCCCGACATCGTATTGCCAGCCTTGATACGGATTCGATACCCAGTTCAGGTCCCAGCCGTTTCCACCATTGTTCGAACTCGGGTCAACGGCTTTAGAGTACGTGTACGCCACCTGCAAGTTGAGGTCACGAGTGACCCGTCCATGTAGTTCTGTTTGCAGGGAATTGTAGTGAGAGTTCGCTCCGTTGTAGGCCATCCTGATCGTAGTGAATCCCTGGTACGGCACCTGAGTGTTGAACGCAGGCTGCACTCCTCCGGTGCAGTAGGTTGCGACCTGGGTACTGCTGGCCTGCAGACAGGACAACAAACCTTGGGGTGGCGTGTTGAGTTCCTGCCAGTAGCTAAGGTTCCGGTCCACCGAACCAACATAGGAAACAGAGGCAACCGCCTTAGCTCCGATGGACCGCTCCACTCCGATGCTGAACTGCGAGACTCTCGAAGGTGGGTAATTCTTATTCACGGATACGACGCTGGACGGCACAATCGGAACGGTGATCGTGCTCCCAGTCCAGGTGTTGTGGGGATTGTCGAGCATCACGGTATTGGTGTTCAGGCTGTATCCAAACGGGGCATTGGTTGCGCCATTGTACATATCGTTGCCCTGAATGCGTTCGTACATGACGCCGTAGCCGCCGCGAATCACAGTCGTGCCGGACCCGGTCACGTCGTAGGCAAAACCAAGTCGCGGTCCGAAGTTCCACCATGCGTTGTCGGCAAAGTGATTCGTAATTCCATTCTTGCCGGCAATGCCCATGCCGTTGAGGTAGAACTGATAACCCTGTAACGGTTGCACCGGGCTGGGACCCAGTCCCGGGCTGTTGGAAGCGATTTGCGTCGCAGAAGCGTTTGCCCATATAGGCGCATTCGCGGGGTTGTAGAGACTTGGAAAGAACTCCGCCTGCTGGTTGTTGGCTTCATACGTATGGGGAATGCCATCCCAGCGCAGTCCCAGGTTCAGAGTCAGCTTGTGAGTAGCGCGCCAGTTGTCCTGAAGGTAGGCCGAAGGAGAGATATTGTTCCAGTGGCCTTTGCCTTTATACGCGTTTTCACCATAGGCCTGTGCCAGACCGAGGATGAAATCTGCGTAGTCCAATCCGCAGGTCGTATGCGGCAGGCTGGGGTCACATCCTGCAGGCGCGGTGGCTGAGCCATCGAATGTAAAGCTACCTTG
Source organism: Candidatus Sulfotelmatobacter sp. (assembly GCA_035945695.1). Taxonomy (GTDB): domain Bacteria; phylum Acidobacteriota; class Terriglobia; order Terriglobales; family Acidobacteriaceae; genus Sulfotelmatobacter. The sequence continues at coordinate 70,936 of DASYZZ010000016.1, forward strand.
GGTGTTGGCGAAGTAGTCCTGCGCCTTCTTATAGAGCGCCCAGCCGAACCCGAACTTCAGTTGATGTGCACCCTTCACCCAGGAAACATCATCGCGAATCTGATAATCATCAGCGGTGTTTTTCCAGGGGATCCAGTTGACGGTGTAGTGGGTATTCGTGCTCCCCGACAAGTTCATGTCGGGAATTCGATTCATCTCATTGGAGCCACTGAAGATCTTGTTTGCACCTTCAGTGAACCCCGACGGCTGTGCGAACACGCCAGCGGGCAGGATGTTAATGCGGTTGCCGTTGTAGTTGAACGCGATTTCGTTCAGCACGTTTGGATTGATCGCGTAGGTCGCATGTACCACGGTGTGGTAGGACGGGTTGCCGAATGTGTTTCCGACTGTCGGCACGTTATCGCCGCTCCACATCGTAGTCCCGTAGGTTTGCAGTGCCTGGTCGGAGATCCAGTGACCGAAGACTGAGAACTTGTCCGTAAACTGGTGATCGATGCGGACAATCTCTTCCTTTCCTGTCGTCGGAGTCTTTCCGCCTCCAATGAACTTCCATGTGGAGTTGTTGGTCGGAATCGGGAATATTCCGGCCCCCAGCAGTGCAGAGGCGTTCGCATTCACCAGGCACGCTGGAATTGTGTTGTTTGGAAATGGCTGCCCAGCCACCAGAGTAGCCTGCACTGCGGCAGAGCAGTTGCCATATAGGCTCGTTATGTTGGAAGGCACCACGACCTGGGTTGCGTTGCCGTTGGACAGAGTGTCAGGCAGCACAACCCCAGTGCCAGCGCCGTTGGCGTCTGGATACATGCTTGCCAAAGGCGCAGCCACATTGAACAGCCCGCTTTGAATATAGCGGCGCCACTCCATGTTGAAGAAGAAGAATGTCTTGGGATTCGAAGTCGATGGATGGAAACTTACAGGTCCACCGACGTTGAAGCCCCAGTCATGCAGGCGGAGTTCCTGTGTGGGCTGTCCCGGCTGATGGAAGTAGTTCTGCGCATCGAGGGCATCGTTGCGGCCAAAGTAATATGCCGCCGCATGAAATTGCTTCGTACCGGACTTGATGACCATGCTGATCGTGCCAGCCGAGGATAGGCCGTATTCGGCACTGTAGTTCGACGTCATTGTGCGGAATTCGGAAATAGCATCCAGGGAAGGGAGAACGTCCGATCCGCCGCCGCCTCCACGATCCGCAGCTTCGCCACCATCAATCAGCCAAAGGTTGTGGCTTACGCGCTGACCATTGAAACTGACATTGAAGTCGCTGCCCGCCGAGGTTGGAACCATGAAATCTGCTTGAACGCTGTTCGCGCCCGGCGTCAGCGCCTCCAAGCTGAATACGCTCCTGCCATTGGTGGCTAGCTGCGTAATCTGCTGTCCGCTGACCACGCTGCTCACCTCGCCGGTATCGGTTTGCACCCGGGCGGCATTTGCCTCCACGGTGATCGTCTCTTGGGTGCTGCCGACCTGCAAGCTGAAGTCAACCCGCAGCCGGTCTCCGACCTGCAGGATGAGATCCTTCTGTTCTCCGGATTTGAAACCGGTCGCAACCGCTTTCACGAGATAGCGCCCGATGCGGAGGTCGGGAACGACATATCCACCATCGGTACTGGTCGTGATGGTGCGGGTGATTCCGGTATCCGTATTTGTGATTGTGATCGTAGCGTTCGGCACCGCAGCGCCTGACGGATCCAGCACTGTGCCGACGATTGTGGCCTCCTGGGCGAAGCAGAACGTGCCCAGAAGCACGAGAGTGGTGACCAACAATAAACTTCGTAGGATGAAACGGTGTTTCATGCGGAAACCTCCGAAACGTTCACTTCTGGGCCTGAAAGCCCAGTAGGTAGACAAGGGCGGACGGTGCCGTAAACGTTTACGGTCCCGAGCGGACGCCACCCCCGTAAACGATTACGGTTTAGGGCCGCTATGCATGAGTTGTCAACTAGAAAATCGATTTTGTGAGGGGAATCACGGGGAACCGTGAGTTCAATTACAACGGGGGAGGGCCCTCCTTCGGTATAGCTGCGCGAAGATGCCGGTTCAAATCAGAATCGGTGTGATGGGGATCACCGTTGCCGATCGAAAGATTGCCGCAACGACTGTACGGAATCATCGATCGGCAATGTTTCCCCGAAAGAAGGACAAGGATAGGTGAAAGAAAACAGGTTCTACGCTGTCTTGAGATTCTCCAACACGCCGGCTAAATCGTGCATGCGCTTCGAGTCCGCGGGGTTCTTTGCACTCTTCGAACTCTTTTCGAGTGACGGAGCCATGTGCTTCAGCTTTGCCACTTTTTTCGCGTTCATGTGCGAACTCTCTGCGCTTTTGATTGCCTTCTCGATTTTTGAGATTTGTCCGGCCGACAATGCTTGCGATCGTGACAGCTGGTCGAGATACGCCTTGGCCACAACCACCGTAGCCGGCCACTCGATCTTCTGCTGATCCTGCACGTTCAGTTCGTTCACCTGAACCGAATTGGCGGCGTCGATTTCGTTTTGTGTGAGATTCTTCGTCGGCGTCAGCTCAAAGATGTCCAACCCGCGGGCAATCTCTGAGCCGTAGATGTAGCCGTTATACCAGTAGGCGGACCAATCTCCTCCGAGTATGAGCGTCTTCGGATCGATCGGTCCGCGATCGAAGTAGGCAATCTCATACGGCTTCGATGGATCGGTGAAGTCCATGATCGAAATTCCGCCCTGATACCAGGCCTGCACTTCGATGTCGCGGCCGGGAACTGGAATCAGCGAGCCATTGTGCGCCACACAATTTTCCGTGTCACTCTGCGCCGCCGGCATCTTGTAATAGTCGGCAAATGTGAGCTTGTCGTCTTTCAGATGAAAGATTGCGTCCGCGCCCCACTTATTCGGGTCATTCGGACGGCACCGTGCACCCAAACCGCCGCCCCATTCGTCGGTGAATACGACTTTGCTGCCGTCGTTGGAGAACGTGGCCGAGTGCCAGTACGAGTAGTTCGGATCATTCACGGCATCGACGCGCTTCGGATGGACCGGATCCTTGATGTCGAGGATCAATCCGTTCCCAGAGCACGCGCCCGCCGCCAGGCCGATCGCCGAGTACGCAGTGATGTCGTGGCACTGGTTCGTATCCACGGGCTTTTCGGGACCCTTCCTGCCATGCGTGCCGCCGTTGTTCAGGCCGTTGATCGCGCCAGTGCGCGGATCCATGAACACACGCGGACTCGAGACAATTTTCGCTTCCTGCGGGGCTGCGAGCGGAACTTTGATTACATCAATTTTGAAGAGCGCCGTATCGGGGTTTTTGTCTGGCTTTTCCCCCGAGCATCCGGGCAGTTCTTCCGCCTGGCGCACGAACGAAGTTTCGGAGACGTAGATGTAGACGTTGTCCTTGTCGTTCGGGTCGACGACGAGAGTATGCGTGTGCGATCCGCGGCAGGTCTGGATGGCGGCGACCTGCTTCGGATCCTGGATGTCGGAAATATCGAAGATTCGGACTCCGCGGAACCGATCTTTCTGTGCCACAGGGAGGTGGCGCCGTGGTTCCTTCCCCTTTTCATCGGCGGGGGGCGGCGGTTCAGGAGGAAAGCCCTCCACTCCGCAGTCCAACCGTCCGTTGGGCATTTCGACCGACATGAACAACAAGTTCTTGTAAACGGAAACATCTCCCTGTCCACCAGGGCAAACCAGAGAGGTCAGCAAGTGCGTCTTTGCCGGGTCGGCGATGTCGAAGATGTTCACGCCATAAAAATTGCCTTGGAAGAGATGAGTTCCCTGAAATGCCAGATCGGAGTTCGCAAATGCGAGCTGCGCGATCATCAGGTGAACCGACTTCGGGATTTTAGGATTATTTCCCATCCCCAACTGCGCGTCGATCTTCTCCACTCTCGGATCGTCCGCGTCGGCGGTTCCGAGATCGAAGGCTTCGGGCTTTTTCAGCAGCAGAAGATGTTTCATTCCCAGGGCGGCTTCGCCTGCGTCGTAGAGGCCGGGCGAGAGCTTGTAGCGGGGGTCATTTACATCCGACCCCGTCATTCCCGGCGGCAGCGGCGGCGCGGGTTCTGGCGCGAATGGATTTTCTTCTTCCGCATCTTTCTTTTCCTTATCCTTGGCATCGGCGCCCGCTGCTGGAGCGGCTGCTTTCTGAGCCTCTGACTGGGATGGCGCCGCGGGCTGCGCCTGCTGTGCGTACGTTAGGTTTGCGCTCAAACAAAGAATGATTACTGACCCCACTGTCCATAGGACAAGATTCCCCACTCGGTTCATTGGTTCTCCTCAGTTTTTCTCTTTCTTCAACATCGCTTCCATGATGCGGATCTCGGCCCGCTGTGTATTGTCAGCATCGGTTGCGAAGTTGAATATCTCAGCATCCTGTCCGGCGCCCGCGGTGTTGAACAGATCTTTCACCATCGTCAGTGCGCCGTTGTGATGCTGGATCATCCCCACAAGAAATAAGTGATCGAACTCTTTGCCCTTGGCCTTGCGCAACGCGTCCATTTGTTCGGGCGTGAGCATTCCGGGCATCAGCATTGCCTGATGCGGCATATCCATCCCGGGCATGTCCATCGAGGGCAGTTCGATGGGCTCGCCGCGTGCCGCAAGCCATCGCTTCATGAAGTTGATTTCGCTCGATTGCGAACTGCTGATTCGTGCGCCCAGGGTGCGCAGATGCTTGTTTTCAGTATGCGACGGAATCAGAGCCGTCATTTCCACCGCCTGCGCATGATGCATGATCATGCCCTGCATGAACTCCACGTCTGCCGAGGACCGAGGCGGCAGGGTTCCTTTGGTGGACGATGGGAGCGTCTTGCTCGGTGTTCCCGGAGCGCCGGGTTGCACGACGACGGGCTTCTCGGAATCCGTTTGTCCGACGGCGAAAGAACAGAAAGATGTGGCGCAGATGCAGGCAGCAAGCAGGTTTCGCCTTATGGCAACCAGGCTTATAGAGCGACTGTTGGGCCCACGGCGCGAAAAAAAAGGGCTCCAACTCGCAGCAAGGCTGAAATGGCTCATTTGGACGGGAACAGAATCTTAGAATCTTGTCACGGATGGGGGAATTTTTCAAACAGTGAGGGAAGCTGGCTGCTGATGCTCTTACAAAGCGGAGAGGGACCCGGCGGTTCTTAGAATCCTCTGTTGCCGCTGTTCGGAGTGAAATGCAGGGAGAAGTTGTATCCCGGCAGGCTCACCGGCACTGAGTAATCTACGGCCACATAGACGGCCGGCGCTCCAGGTGTCCCGACGCGCTGGACCGTAACTTGATCGGGCGTCAGGGAGATGTGGTGTTCGTTGGCTTTACGGATGACGGACTCCGCCAGGTCCTGATCGCTCTCGTTCGGATTCGACCCGCTTGCCATCGCGATGTTGCGCAAATCGTCGGTGAACGAATAGTTCGTCAGTTCCGGTGGGATGATCTGAAATCCGGAGTAAACCGCTGCAATGATGGCGAGGAATCCTACGAGCGCTTTAATGCTTCCCATGTCCCACGATCTGCTCCGCGGACACGGAAGTGTTCAACCTGCCCGCTTGAGCAACTCCTGAAAATATTCGACGATCGACGCAATCGTAACATCGCGTACTTCGCGAGTCGAACGAATAACCACCTCCACGGTGCCTTCGGTAACTTTCTTTCCGACCGTGATTCTAAAGGGGATACCGACCAGGTCAGCATCCTTGAATTTCACTCCCGGCCGCTCGTCCCGGTCATCGAGGACGACGTCGAAGCCGGCGGCATCGAGGCGTTTTGCGATGTCCTCCGCGGCGGCCTTCACTGGCTCGTCCTTCATGTTCACGGGAGCGACCACGATCTCAAAAGGAGCGATCGACATCGGCAGCCAGAAGCCATTCTCGTCATTGCCTTGCTCGACGGCAGCCGTCAGAATGCGCTCGATTCCGATTCCGTAGCAGCCCATGATCGGCATTACTTCTTTACCGTTCTTATCGAGCACTCGCAATCCCATCGACTCGGAATAGCGGTATCCCAGCTTGAAGATGTGCCCGATTTCGACGGCTGTGTCGATCCGCAGTGGCTTGCCGCAGTTTGGACAAGCCTCACTAGCCGTTACCGATCGCAGATCGGCATACGCCGAGGGATGAAAGTCCTTCCCCGGCGTCAGGTTCTTCAGGTGATAGTCCTTCTTGTTGGCGCCGGCGATCAGGTTCTGACGGCCTTCGAGCGCCTTATCTGCGAGAAGAACGGGAAGGTCGCCTTCTTTCTTCAGGTCGTCAGCCCACACGATGCCGATGGGGCCGAGATATCCGGCTGGCGAGTTGAACAGCGCCTCGATCTCCGTTTCTTCCATTGGGCGCGTGGCCTCACCGACGGTCGCGTTCAGCTTGGCTTCGTTCAATTGATGATCGCCGCGCATAAGCACGATGATGGCGCGCGATTTCTTTTTGCCCTTTTCGTCAGTGACATCGGCCATCAGCGCGAGGGTCTTGATCTTGTTCTTCGGAGATACGCCGAGGAATTTGGCGACATCTTCAATCGTCTTCTGTCCGGGCGTGTGTACCACCAGCGGCTTGCCATCGCCTTCAGCGGCGAGATCGGGCACATCTTCCAGCTTCGAGGTCGCTTTCTCCATGTTCGCGGCGTAGTTGCAGGCATCGCAGCTTACGATCTGGTCTTCGCCCGCGGGCGTGCGCACCATGAACTCGTGCGACTCCTTGCCGCCCATTGCGCCCGAGTCGGCTTCGACCACCATGTACTTCAGCCCGGAGCGGTCGAAAATCCGGCAGTACGCCTCGTAATGTTTTTTGTAGGAAACGTCGAGAGCGGCCGCGTCGATGTCGAATGAATAGGAATCCTTCATCATGAACTGCCGCACCCGAAGCAGTCCCGATCGCGGACGCGGCTCATCGCGGAACTTCGGCGCGATCTGGTACCAGATCTGCGGCAACTGCTTGTAGCTGCGGAGTTCCTTGATCGCAATCGAGGTCATGACTTCTTCTTCGGTCATGCCCAGGCACATGTCCGCGCCTTTGCGGTCTTTGAGGCGGAACAGGTTCTCGCCCATTAAAGCCCAGCGGCCGGATTCCTCCCATAGCTCGCGAGGATGCAGCGCCGGCAAGTAGAATTCCTGCCCGATGCGGTCCATCTCCTCGCGCACGATCTGGGTGATCTTATTGAACGACCGGTTCCCGAGAAAGAGATACGAATAGATTCCCGCCGCGAGTTGCCGGATGTATCCGGCCCGCACGAGAAATTTATGCGAAGCGACCTCGGCATCCGCCGGTGCCTCGCGCAATGTGGGGATGAAGAGCTGCGACCAACGATGCATAGTGAGTCCTGAGTCGTGAGCTGCGAGTTCCGAGCGCACTACCGCATGAGCGCGCCGATTCCGCAAGGGAATTGGTTATTGTAAATGATCGTCTGCGGCCCCGATGTGGCGAACCATGCTGATTCACTGCTTTCGCAAGGTTGCAGCCTTCGAGTAAGAACTGACGACGCCGGAGAAACGGACCACGCGCGTCAAGAAAGTCCTGGCATTCCTAGCAACTTTTAATGAAATTCCGCGGGATGACGGCGGCTCGATTGCCATGACCACCGCGGCAAGTGTGTCTGCGGGAAGACTCCCAACACACAGTCGAAGGAGTCCGTGGTGACGAAAAGCAAATTTACCTGCATTACAGTAGTAATCGTTCTTATCGGGCTGTTCTTTGTACCGCCTGGGCATTGTCAACGAGTGGCGTCATCTTCGCCAGGCTTGGAGAATAACGCTCTGCCCGATGCGCCATCGCACGCGACCACGTGCACAGAAAACAATGGCAAACCGTGTCCGGAGTGGGTGCACAACTTGGTCGGGCAGTACCCTCCTTTGCCTGATTCGGCAACAACGCGTACGGAACGTGATCCCGATTCCGTGCACTTTTGGACGTACCGCGGCGTCTTCGAGCCGCCACTCCGCACTAACAAGCAAGTCTTCCATTCGAAGATATTCCTTGCCGCGCATATTGGCGGAGCCATTGCTATGGCTGTGGCCTGCCGCACCAGAAACTCCGGCGAAGAGTGGAAATCGGAAGTGCCGGCAGTGGCGGCGATGTTCGGAATGGACTACCTTCAGTTCCGGTATATAGGTGGTCCGAATGCCGTTGCGCCGGCTGTGTACGAGATGATTCATTACGGCCGGGCAAGCACGAGGTGATAACGGCGCCCCCGCCGGACGCGGCCACTGTGGGGCAGCCCAACAGAATGCTAAGTTCGCGCCAGACTACAGCGACTACGCAGTCAGTTGCTTGAGGATCTCTTTGCCAAGCTTCTGCGCATCGCCAAATAGCTTCTGATACTCCGTGAACAAGCGGTTCAACTCGAGTGCCCGTTCAGTCGACGGGTGCTTGCGCAGAATCATGTCCCGCACATGCACGGGATTCGGCAGGGTTGCATCTTCATTCAACTCTTCCAGCGCCGTATTTGGATCGTAGTGATACATAAAGCACCTTGATTGAGTGATTGAGAAATTGAGTAATTGAAAACCGGGACGCATGCAGCGCCGGCTTTTAATTACTCAATTACCAAATTACACAATTACTCAATTCCTTACACGAGTTCCGTTGTCCACAAGTCGTGCAAGTGCACAATTCCTTCCAGCTTTCCGGCGCCGTCTACCACCATCAGTGAGGTGATCTTTTTTTCTTCCATTAGCGCGAGTGCGCTCGCGGCAAATTCAGTCCCTTTAATCGTCTTGGGAGTACGCGTCATGGCCTCGCCCGCGGTCAGATCCATCACATCGTTGCCGCGCGTCTCGAGCAATCGCCGCAGATCGCCATCGCTGATCACTCCGACGAGCCGTTGTCCTTCTACTACCGCGGTCACACCCAGCTTTTTACGGGACATCTCGTAAATCACATCCGGCATGCGAGTCGAAGGTGTCACGCAGGGCAGAGCCTCGCCTGTGTGCATCAGTGCTTCCACACGAGCCAAACGTTTCCCTAGTTTCCCGCCCGGATGTAGATTGGCGAAGTCTTCTTCCTTGAATCCGCGGCGTTCGCTCAGCGTCACCGCGAGAGCATCGCCTAGAGCAAGCATCGTGGTAGTCGAAGCCGTGGGAGCCAGCCCGAGCGAGCATGCCTCCTGAGCCACAGAACAATCGAGCGCGACATCCGCCGCGGAAGCCAGGGTAGAAACCTGAGATTGCCCGACGCTGGCCGCCTTCTTTGCGACAGAGTGGGAACTCGCGCAGATCTCATCTCCAGTCATAGAAATCAGCGGCACCTGCAAGCGCTTGATGGTGGCGATCAGCGCCAGAATCTCTTCTGTCTCTCCACTGGCCGAAAGCGCCAGCACCACGTCCCCGCGGACCACCATGCCCAGATCCCCGTGCAGCGCTTCGACCGGATGCAGATACAGCGCCGGAGTTCCGGTCGAACTCAGTGTCGCTGCGATTTTCCTGGCGATAATCCCGCTCTTACCCATCCCGGTGACGACTACGCGCCCCGCACAGCAGAACATCAAATCGACCGCGCGCTGAAACGCTGCCGCCATCGGACCAGCGATTCGGTCCGCTAGCGCCGCAAGCGCCTCGGCTTCGATGCGCACTACGCGTTCGCCCGTATGTTTCATGATTTCAGAATGGTGGAACGAAGGATGTTAGCACGCGAACCAGAACCGGAGACGACACAGAGGACGCCGGGATGCAAGGAAACCATCGCGAACTTATCCGGATATGCAAATCTGTCAAGCGCAAATTGTTTTTCCACATTCCTCGTCGTCCGATCGGTTTTCATCTCTAGGCTAGAAGTGATCCTCCCCGAATGGAATGGTCCCAGCCTTTGGCGACTTCTGTCCTAAGATCGCCAGGCCACGCGCCTGGATCACCCGATCCCACGGCCCGGCCTGCCAGTTGTCGCGCTTTTTTTCTTCACGCCTCCATGCTGGCAGAGTCAACATCAAATTCAGCGCGGTCGCATGTACGTACGGCTCATACATGGAGCGCAGCCTGGTCAGCTTGTCACGTCCGTATGAGTCGGCCCGCAACTTTAATCCGGCTCCTGCAAGTGCCTCCCGCAATGCGTCGTAGTCGGAACTCGGAAGCCGATCAGGAGAATCCTGGACGTATCTTGCATTCACAACCTGCGCCAGATCCACCGCCGCATGCCGCGCCATGGCAAAGGTTAACTTCGCCTGCCCCGGATGTACGCCCTCGATTCCCGACAGCACCAGCGAAGTCACATCCAACATTGTGGTCAGCGCAGCCAGCCACGATTGATTACTGTGTTGCGAGCGGAAGAACGTGAGCACCGGATAAGAGATCTGAGATTCGAGCAACTCCGCCGACCATCGCTCCCAATCGCGCAGCACTTCATCCAGAGAAGGCTGATTCATGCCTGGCTCTTCCGTTCGTCCCGCCAACCGCGCCAGCAATTCGGCTGCTGTTGGAGGCGATCCGGCCCGCGCGTCCAGCATCGATATCTGAATCTCTCGGCGTGAGAACGCGGAATAAACCACTGGGATGTATCCAATCACAACTCCCAGAAAGGCGAATCCCATCCCCGCCTCGATGACTGACAGGGCTCGTGCTGCCCCGGTTGTTGGCACAATGTCGCCGTAGCCCAAAGTGAAGAATGTTTCACCGCTGTGATAGAGAATTTTGCCGAAGTTCAGTCGCTCTCCGTTCAGCTGTTCGTGTCCGCCAATTCCTTGCTGAATCAGAGCAAATCCAAGGATGAGGCCGGCCGCCCAGAAGCCCAGGAGCAAGATCAACGACAAGGGCCCGAAATATCCGAGAAAGTTCTGCTGCCGCGAAGGCGTCTTGATTTTCCTCGCGATCTGGCGCCAAGGGATCCAGGTTCGGCGGTAGAAATACGCGGTCAGCCGGAAATTCCGCAGGACTCGGCGCGGCAGCACAACTGTCTCAAAGGCGTCGAGTAGCACCATCCAGAGGATGGCGATTCCGGCCACAACGGCGACAATGTGCATGTGTGAACCCATCAGAGATCGGCCGCAAATCTACAGTTCGCAATAGAAGATGCGAGTGCGATGTAGATGCGCAGGGAAGGTTACCAGATTCGGATGGAAAGGATTAAACGTCCAGGGGCGGGGGAAATCGAACGCGGAAATCCCTATTGTGGTTTGTTCGAATCCTGCGGCTTCTCTTCTGGTTTCGTAGCTGTTTTCTTGGTCGTGGTCTTCTTCTTTGCGACAGGTTTCTTTGCTGGCGCATTGTCGTCGACAACGACTTTCTTGGGCGGCGTCACGGGAATCTCCGCCCGCGCCGTCTTCAATTCCGTCTGCAAGCGTGTGATCTCAGCTTCTTTCGCCGCCGAGAGAGTTTCGATACGTTCCGCCAGTTGCTTCCGCGTGCCCTCAAACGAGTTCACATCGTTCGACAATGCCTGTAGGTTGTCCTTAGATCCGTACGCGCCAACGCCCTCTACCACGCTGCCCAGCACGTCATAGAGCGCATCCAGATTCCGATACAGCTTGAACGTAGCCGGTACATCCTCCGGCGCAGAGCGCAATTGAGCGATCATGTCGGGCAATGCATTGTGCAGATTGCGCTGGATAGAATCCACGTTCTCGAGGGTCTGCTTCTTATAGGAGTTGTCAACTTTCCAACGCTCCACTCTCAGGTTCACCAGGTCCGACTGTGTCGTCTTTGACGTGGATTCCAGTTGTGACAGCATCCCATTGAGCTGTGACACCGAAGCGTACGAAACGGGCTGATTGGACTGAGCCGCGCTCTCATCGGGTGCGACGGGAGGCGGACCTGATTGCGCGAAACTGGTGCTCGTAAGAACGAGAACAGAGAAGATTGTGGGGAGAAAATTGCGTTTCATGTGTCGTACGGTGGCTTTCGCGCCAACAGCATACTACAAGGGGACCATCACCGTTCATCGGGTGAACCCTTCAGAAGTCCACAAACCCATCTCAGCCTACAGATTCGACTCCGCTCCGCATCAGGGACATAATGATTAGGAAGCAAGTGAGAAGGACGCTATGCGCCCCGTATTTCCGAGACACCTCGCATTGTTGCTGCTGCCCGTATTAGTCATTCTGGCTGTCGGCATTCTCGTCGCCGCGCAGGACCAGGTGCGCCGGCTCATTCTCAAGGATGGCTCATATCAGCTCGTGACCAAGTACGAAGTCAAGGGAGACCGGGTCCACTACTACAGCTCCGAACGAGAAGAGTGGGAGGAACTTCCGAACTCGCTCGTGGATTGGCCCGCAACTGAGAAGTGGCAAAAAGACCGCGCAGCAATGGCTTCTTCTCCCGAAGCCGTGGCGCTCGACAAAGAGCTGGCCCACGAAGAAGAACTCGCTGATACGAAACTTCCTGAAGTTGCCCCGGGACTCCGTTTACCCGAACCGGAAGGCATCTTTCTCCTCGATAACTATGGGGGCGAGCCGCAGATCAATGAGCTCCAGCAAACGGCCGGCGACATCGATCGCAACGCCAAGGGCAATATCTTTCGCGGAGCCATCAATCCAATCGCCGGTCTTAAGCAAGTTATCGAACTCGACGGCGACCACGCCAAAATTCAGGCTCACGTCGATGTTCCTGCGATTTACATCAACGTGAACGACGTTCCCGACCAGGTCGGCCTTCAGCCTGAAACGACGCGTTCCTCGCGCTCGGCCCAGCAGCCACAACAGCGCGAGCAAGCGCAACAACCGCAGCAGGCTGCTGTGCCCTTTGACCGCTTCCGAATCGTTCGCACGGAAATAAAAGGGAAGAAGCGCATTCTTGGTGACATCAAGCGCCAGGTCACAGGGAAAGTCACCCAGGACGAACACCTCGTTAAGACGACCGTTACTCAAGTCAACGGCGGATGGCTCAAGCTCACCCCCACCGAAGCGCTCGCCCCGGGTGAATATGCTTTGGTCGAAATGGTCGGGGAAAAAGGAATGAATCTTGACGTCTGGGATTTCGGCGTCAACCCAAAAGCTCCCGCGAACGCGAATCCATGGAAGCCTGAAGCGAAACAACAGAAAGCAGAAAAAAAATAGCGAAGTTGTTTGCGAGTCCGAGGGTCGAAAGCCGGAGCTACTCGCGCAGCATGCCCCGTTGCGCGATTCCAATGTTGTCGCGAGTGGAATTCTTGACAACGTACATCATCCCGTCGGCCTGCCGGATGACATCATGCGCGGTCCGCGCATCATGCGGATACGTTGCCACTCCAATCGATGCTCGCACATTCAGATTCAATCCTTCTTCGCGGCAGAACGCACTTGCTCGCAGACCGTCGCGCAAACGTTTCGCTACTACCAGAGCCTGATCTTTGCCTGTTTGAGGGAGTAGCACAACGAACTCGTCGCCGCCATAGCGAAATGCGAAGTCGATCAACCGGAGCTGCGCCTTGATCAGATATCCAATTTCCGCCAGCAGCTTGCTGCCGATCAAATGCCCGTGTGTATCGTTCACAGCTTTGAAATGATCGAGATCGATGAACAGAACGCTGAATTCATAGCCAAAGCGCGACGAGCGGTAGACCTCAGTGTCCAGTGTCTTGTAAAGATGCCGCGCGTTGTAGAGGCCCGTGCAGTCGTCGGTTATTGTCAGTTCTTGAATCTTCTCGACCCATTTCGCGTTCTCGATCGCGATCGCCGCGTAATCGCAAAGCGACTGCAGAAAGAACAGTTCGGCGTCTTTGAACTGCTCCATGTTGACGTTCACTAACTGGATCACGCCCAACACTCGCAGCTTCGATCGCAGAGGTACGCAGATCACCGAGCGTGTCTCCCACTTCGTCGCCTCGTCAACGCGGCTGGCAAAGAATGGATCGTTTGTCACATCGGGTACCACGCGAGCTTCGCCGTGTTTCGCGACCCATCCGGCAATGCCTTCGCCCATCTTCAGTCGGACGTTCTTCAGCGCCTCAGCCTTGTCCCCAACGGCGATCGCGAAATACAGTTCATCGTGGCCTTCATCCACCATCAGGAGCGACCATGTATCGGGACGGAAGTATTCCGCCATTTTTTCCATGATCGTTTGCAGGATCGAGTCGAGGTCCAGCGACGACGTGAGCGCTTTCGCGACATCGTGAAAAATCGTCACTTCCTGGCTCTGGCGAGTCAATTGAGTACCGGCCTCAGGCATGAAAAGTCCGTTGTTCCTCGCAGGTTAGGTGGCGTTGAAAAATTATATGCGGCAGTTTCATTCACCAGCAATGAACGTTGGTAACCAGAACCCACGACGCCAACCGCCGTGCCGAACTTTCTAATATGTGATTTTTTTTCGGGTCTCAAGGAGGGGCTGGAAATGCGCAAATCGTGGAATTTACCTTTCGGCTGCATCAGTCGAATCTCTATGAATACATAGGCTTTAGAGGTGATCTGGCGCCTTTCGACCTTTCCCAGGCGCCTCTGCTGGAGTACTCTCATAGCTATGCGCGTCCACGGTTTCGTCCTGTTTGTCGCGGCTCTTGTTTTGCCGATTTCCGCTATGCAAGCCCAGCAGCCCGATCCCCATTCTGTCCCAGTGGTCGATGCGGGGGTCGGCCCCTGCACCGCCGATTTCACCATTACCGACTCCGATGGGAAACCCGTCTATGCCGCCCAAATCACGGTGCGTGTCCGCTACGGGCACTTTCATCGTATGGACCTCGAGGTCGGCACCAATGTCGATGGCAAAGCGCGCTTTACAGGACTCCCCAACAGTCCCAAGAACGGACTCTTTTTCCAGGCCACGGCAGGTGATCGCACGGGCAGCGCCTTCGACGATCCCTCGACTAATTGCAAGGCTCAGTTTCCGGTAACGGTCCGTAAGCAGTAACCGTTGACACGTAGCTTGCTATGCTTCGGTCCGGAGCGCGCGGCGGTAGCCCAAAAACACAACTGTCAAACAAACCGTTCCGGCCAGCACGGCGAACGGGAATTTCCAACTCGGAGCGATCATCACGGCCGGCAACAGTCCCACGGCGAGCGCCGGAGGCATGTGCAACTCAAACGCCCGCAGCACGACGATGCCCGTAACCATGCTGCACAGCGCCAACACGAGGCCGATCCCTGCGAAATGAAACGCTAATAAGCCGCAGGCCGCCGTCAGAAAACAGCACGACGGCAACGAGACTGGACGCTTCGTCCACGGACACATCTCCGTATGCCCGAACATCTCGTATGCAATCGTTACCAGAGGAGGGAAGATAATGAATCGCAAGCCCGTGACCCGCGCCAGTTCCGCCAACGCACCAGCAAAGATAAGGAGCACGAGAACCCAGGATTTCCCGCGCGGCGGCGACTCCAGCACGTCCTCGATATCCGGAGCCGTGTTATCTCTCTCTTCCCGCGAATGATATTTCCGCCAAAGAACGGCGATTCCGCTGAGCACAACCAGCGTTGCCGTCATACCAACGGGATACACCCAACTGCGGATCCCAAGAACCATTGGCAGGAGACCCGCTGACATTGCCGGCGCAATCGATGACCGCAGCATGGCGATCACTGCGGCGCTCAGACCGACGATCAGGATCACACTCAACCCATTGAAGGGTATCCATCGTGTGATGGCCGTTCCGATTACCGCCGTGATCGCGGGAGTCAGCACGAGGCGTACCGGTTGGCTCGCCCACTTGCCCCACGGACGCATCAGGACGTCGTATGCCAGAGCGCCAAGCTCAGGAAACAACAGAAAAGAGATTCCGGAGGCGTGTGCTGCGAATGCCACAGCCGCCACATACGCCGTAGCGAACGCCTCCGCTTGAAGCTGCTCACGGCTGTTCAATTCGCGCCCGGCAACTCCCCGCGGAGAGCCGCATTTCTCGCTTAATACGTCCAGGGCCTCCACTCGACCAGAATCTGACATCTCCTAAATATAGCGGAAGGATGTCTGAAGCTAGAGCGGTCCAAATGCCGATGCCGGAACTCAGAAGTTACCCCGCATTGGTCGCTTGGAATGTAGCCAGTCGCTCCGGGTTGTCCTATGATGTTCCCGATACCGGATTCCACATCCGGTCCGCATGGGCGAGCTGGGAAAAAAATTTCGTAAGGCCCGCGAGGCGAAGGAGCTTTCCTTCGATGACGTTTCCAACGTCATCAAGATCAGCCCGCGGATGCTGAAGGCGATCGAGGAGGAACAATACGAGCAGCTTCCTGGCGGTGTCTTTAACAAAGGATTCATACGCGCCTATGCGAAGCACCTCGGCCTCGATCCCGAAGAATCCGTCAACGAGTACCTCGCCTACATTCGCGAAGAGCAACTGAAGGCGCAGCAGGCGTGGCAGGCCGAACGCCCCGTCGAGACTCGGTCATCGGCTCCGGCTAAAGTTCCCGGATCAAATCGCAAAAAGACCTCGGAATCTTCTGTCGAGGTCGAAGAACTTCCTGGTCTGCAGCTTCCTCGCGCCGAACACGTTCGTCCCGCGCGCAAAGAATTCCTCGGCCGTCCCTCTTCTGATTTTCCATGGAGGATAGTGGCTGCGGGCGCGGTCGCTGCCGCCCTGGGAATTCTGTTATGGATCCGCCACTCGCGTGTCTCGCAAACGCCCGCGGCAACGTCGAATCCGCCCGCGGTCAGCGCGCCAGCACCGGCTCCCGTTTCGGCGCCGATCATGCCGGCCCAAGCGTCGACTTCAAGTTCTCAGCCGTTGCATCCGGCAGCCGCGATCACAAGCACGAGCGCCACACCCGCAACCACTCCTCAGGCTCGGGTTCAATCTGCCGGTCAGAGCAGCGATGTCACGGTCCATAGCTTTGGCAAGTCCCTGCCGAAGACAACGGACCAGCCTGCAGGCGCGCTGAATCTCGTTGTTCGCGCGTCGGAGGACTCTTGGATCTCCGTTCGCGCCGACGGACAGAGTGTTGCCGCCGAGACTCTCATCGCCCCGGCCGCCTCTACATTTCATGCTTCCCGCGAGATCGTCGTCAAAGTGGGAAATGCGGGCGGAGTCAATTTCGTTTTCGGCGGAAAAGAGATCCCGTCTCAGGGCGCCGAAGGCGACGTTAAGACCATTGTCTTCGACGCCCAGGGCATGCGGATATTGCCTCCAACTCCGATGCCGACTCAGGATCCAAGTCCGGATCAACCTCAGACCCAGAATCAGTAACCGCAGTCTATCTATCTCCCGCAACTGTTGGGATATTGGGTACTTTGATGCGCGTCGTTCCGTTGCCATTCTGTCCCTTTAATGCCCTATTTTCGCCACTAAAATCGCCACTGCACACTTGGACCTGAAATCATTGCGGACTGCCAACCCCTCTGATAGCCTTTTTAAGGATCTTCCCGGCTTTGCCACTCCCGCGAGCCCGGTCCTGATCCCAGTCCCGAATTGTTCCGCGCAGTACGTCCGCCGATACATCCGGCAACTTGCCGTAGGGACGCGATGCGCCATTGAAGGAGAAATCTAAATTGCCATCTAAGAATCGCTATCTTTTTACGTCTGAGTCTGTGACTGAAGGGCATCCCGACAAAATCGCCGACCAGATTTCCGACGCCATCCTCGACGCCTGCCTTGCTGACGATCCAGTCAGCCGCGTGGCCTGCGAAACTCTCACGGCTACCGGCCTCGTTGTTATCGCTGGAGAAATCACGACGAAAGCCTACGTCGATTTTCAAACCGTCGTGCGCGGCACTGTCGCATCGATCGGGTACGACAACGCTCTCTACGGCTTCGATGCCAACACCTGCGCCGTTATCTCGAGCATCAATAAGCAGTCCGGCGACATTGCTATGGGGGTCGATACCGGCGGTGCCGGGGACCAGGGCATGATGTTCGGCTACGCGGTGAACGAGAATACGGATTACATGCCGACTCCGATTTCACTCGCGCATAAGCTGACGCAGCGCCTCTCAGTCGTCAGAAAGAACGGCACTCTTCCTTTCCTCCGGCCCGACGGAAAATCCCAGGTCACAGTCGAATACGATGCGAACGGCAAAGTTCTCCGCGTGGATGCGGTGGTCATCTCTACGCAGCATGCCGAAACTGTCACCAACGATGAACTGCGCTCGGAGATTCTCAAGCACGTCATTCAGGCCGTGATCCCGGCGCATCTTCTGGACGAAGACACGAAATACCACATCAATCCGACGGGACGATTCGTCATTGGCGGACCGATGGGCGACACTGGCCTTACCGGACGCAAAATCATCGTCGACACCTACGGCGGCATGGGACGCCACGGCGGCGGTGCTTTCAGCGGCAAGGATCCGACAAAAGTGGACCGCTCGGCAGCGTACATGGCGCGTTACATTGCCAAGAACGTCGTCGCGGGCGGGCTCGCGGAGCGTTGCGAGGTGCAACTTGCCTACGCAATCGGCGTCGCCGATCCGGTGAGCGTGCTGGTGGAGACTTTCGGGACCGAAAAGGTTGATCCGGCTGCGATTCCCGATATCATTCGCGCACACTTCAAGCTGACGCCGCGAGGAATTATCGACTCGCTAAACCTGCGCCGCCCGATTTACAGGAAGACTGCAGCTTATGGGCACTTTGGGCGCAGCGATTCCGATTTCACCTGGGAGGCGACCGACAAAGCGGCGAAACTGGCCAGCGATGCCGGTCTTCGGGAACCCGTAGCTGCGAGGAAGTAAGAAATCAGCCACAAAGGGCACGAAGGAACACGAAGTAAATAACTTCGTGCCCTGAGGTGGCAGCTTGACTCTGAGGTACACCCCCGTCGTCGTCCCAAAGTCGTAAGCGAGCGCGGGAATTCGGAACGTTACCCGTACCCGATTCTCATGTATTCTGAGAAAATAGTTGCGGACCTCGTCGTTCCTCAGGCCATTTAACATTTAATAATTCCGCCGCATTACGCGCGCCATGGAAGGGGAAGTATGTCAACAGCAGCAGTGAATTGCGATATCAAGAACATTGAACTGGCCGATCTGGGCAAGAAGCGCATCGAGTGGGCGAATCAGTCCATGAAAGTTCTCCAGATCATCCGCAAGGAGTTCATCAAGAACCAGCCGCTGAGCGGCATCCGCGTCTCCGCGTGCCTGCACGTCACCGCCGAAACCGCCAATCTGGCGATCTGCCTGCGTGACGGAGGAGCCGACGTCGTCCTCTGCGCGTCGAATCCGCTTTCCACGCAGGATGACATCGCGGCCTCGCTCGTTCGCGACCACAACATCCCGGTCTTCGCCATCAAGGGCGAGGATAACGACACGTATTACAGCCACATCCTCGCGGCCATCGATCACAAGCCACAGATCACGATGGACGATGGTGCCGACCTCGTCTCGATCCTCCACACCAAGCGCACTGACGCTCTGGAATATGTGATTGGGGGGACGGAAGAAACCACGACTGGCGTGATCCGCCTGCGAGCCATGGCGAAGGAAGGCGTGTTGAAGTTCCCGATCGTCGCCGTTAACGACGCTGATACCAAGCACCTGTTCGATAACCGCTACGGCACCGGCCAGTCCACGATTGACGGCATCATCCGAGCTACCAATTTTCTGCTGGCCGGATCGAAGTTCGTCGTTGCTGGCTACGGATGGTGCGGGCGCGGCCTCGCTTCGCGCGCTCGCGGCGCTGGAGCCGAAGTCATCGTTACCGAGGTTGATCCGACGAAAGCGCTCGAGGCCGTGATGGACGGCTTCCGTGTGATGTCAATGAATGAAGCCGCCAAGATCGGCGACGTCTTCTGCACGGTTACCGGCAACAAGAGTGTGCTGACCAAGGACCATTTCGCGCTGATGAAAGACGGCGCCATCATCTCGAACTCCGGACACTTCAATGTCGAGATCGACATTCCGGCTCTTGAAGCGATGTCGTCGTCCAAGCGCACAACGCGCAACTTTGTCGACGAGTACTCGCTGAAAGACGGCCGTAAGATCAACCTGCTCGGCGAAGGCCGCCTTATCAACCTGGCCAGCGCGGAAGGCCATCCCGCAAGCGTGATGGACATGAGCTTCGCGGACCAGGCGCTCTCGGTCGAGTACATGGTGAAGAACGCCAAGAAACTCGAGAAGACGGTCTACAAGGTTCCCGATGAACTCGACAAGCGCGTCGCTCGCCTGAAACTCGAATCCATGGGCATCAAGATCGACCGCCTCACGCCGGAACAGGAAGAATATCTGGCGGGCTGGTCGGAAGGAACATAGGTCGGCTTTCGGCTTTCGTTTTCCGCGATCCGGAAATCGCCGTCGAATTGCGGTGTCCAAATCAGCCTCATCTTTTTGCACTGTTGCAACAAGATGAGGCTACTGATGTTCCCTTTCCCGGGTCTGCCGACCTGCCAACCGGTTTACCATATTCTGAATTCTGATCGAGGGGGAGTCGGACCAGGTCTCCCAGCCGATATTGAATACATCAAACTTCTCATTCCAAGGGATTCCGCACGATGGGCGTCAGTGACCCAGAGGTTCGAAAGAAAATCACCGAAGCTCGATGGCTTCAGTTCCAGCACCTGTCTGAGACACAGAACTGGCCATGGTGGAAGCGCCTGATCCATCGCCTCGGTGGCTGTCCGATTTGCAAGCCGGAAACAAAAGAGAAAAACAGGGCTTCGTAGGCTGCGTATCGTCTCCCTCGCCAAAAGGTGTCGTCCGCGAATTACTGAGGGGCGGTCCTTCGCCGCCCCCTCGTGGTTGGCCATGGGGGTAGGACACTCAATATCGATAGCGGAGGCAATCGCGCCGCGGGCGGCATCGGCCGCCCGCTGGCGCGGCGGGGAGGACGCCTTGCAGGCGCGCCCTCAACTTTGACAATTCAGTAGCGCCCGTCGGTCACCCATCGGAGCACGTGGTCCTCGACCGAAAACCTCTCTGCCGGACGCAGAAACTTCGACGCCAACGAAAACGCGTGGACTTCCAGTGGCACTGTGAAGTGTGCCTTGGTCCGGATGAAGCTATGCACCCAAAGCTCTGCGTAGCGTTTCAATCCAAGAATTCGTATCTGGACGGAATGGACCAGGGCGTGAAACAACGCCCGCTCGCTCAGTTGCTGATTGAAGACCACAACGTCGGCAAAGGTGATCGAGTCCATATGCGTGATCTCAGGAGGCTCAAATCCAAGGGCCCTGACGTTCGCGTAGAATGCCGGTGCTTCGACGCAGGCTCCTCTGAGATCGATGACGCGGACCTCTTCGAGCAATTCGGGTGAGAAGTAAGGCCAGAGCATTGCCTTATGGTGCCGGCTCAACGGCACTGCTACGGGCAGATATTTGTCGCGCTGTTCCTCAATATACTCAACGAGCCACTGCACGGCTTGCTCGATCTGTTCGGTTGTCGGCGGAGCGGCCTCTGTGACAATTCTCGCCTGCGGAATTCTTTTTTCGATGGCCGCGTAAAATTCGCTCAACTCAGTGGCGGCCTGTGCGGATTTGCGCAGCAGATCGCGCCGGCCGAAGCGAGCCAGATCGTCGGACGAATAATGAAGCCGCAACTGATGGGTGGCGCAATGCGCACTTAGCAATTCCATCTGGGCCCGTTGCAACTCGCTGTTCAGTTCAAGCGCGCAGCCCGCGCACTCGGAATCTTCAAACGGGTACATCAAACGACTCCTGCCGGAAAAATGTAGGGAGGGAGATCTATTGCCGGTGAATTATGTATACAGTGTTACGTTTACGTTGTCAACGTAATAATTAAAGCCGGAGATTACCGGCCTATAGTGGCAAAAATGGCCGCCGGTTGTGCTGTGCCCGGCGGCCACCTTCCTGACATTTGCCTGCAAAACGATGGGGGGAGGACTTGTGCAGATAGGTATAACAGTGTTATGTCTACAATGTCAATGTAATATTATTGCGCCCGCCCGAAACAGTCCGAAACAAGAAGGAGTGAGGAAAAATGCCCCGCCATCCCGATCCAGGTCTGGAAGACCGCATTCTGCAGGCGGCCGACGCTCTATGGCGAAAGGGTGGCGAACAGGCATTGACCATGCGCGCGGTCGCGAAGGCCGCAGGCACAAATACTCCAGCGGTCTACCGGCGGTTCAAAGACCGGCAAGACTTGATCCGCGGACTGTTGCTGCGCATTGCGGGACGGATCCGAGGTTATTTCGAACAAGGCAACACAATCGAAGAGATGGCCGAGGCCTATGTGGAATACGCCACGCGTCTACCCCACGAATATCAGCTTTTTTATACACATGCTCGAGCCCTTTCGCCTTCGAAAAAGAAAGGGCCGCCCCGTCCGATTCGCGAATCGCGTCCCAACTTCGCTTTTGTGGAGCAGTTGCTCGCGAAGAAACTGGGCGGTTCTGTCGACGACCACACGCAACTTGCGCTGCAACTGTGGGCCTTGTTACATGGAACGAGTACGCTGCTGGTTTCGCGATCGATTCCTGAAGGTCATGAAGAACCGTTACGCGAAGCCTGCCGCGCCGGCGTGAATTCTCTGGTGGGCAAGGCCGCGCGCGAAAAACTTGCGAAAGACTCTTAGTCGGTACTTCTTCCTGCCCTTCTCGTGACGCCCGCCCCGGCTGTCTGATCAAGTTCTGCGGGCACCTGCCGATAGTTCTGACGGAGGAATCGAGCGGCTTTCAGCACGAACCGAAGTCCGGTATGGCGACCAACAAGGTTACAATCCTGCTGGCGGACGACAGCAAATTTCTAAGGCTTGCGATCGAGCGCGCTCTGGCGCGCGCAGGCTACGACGTTCTCACTGCGGATGATGGCGAACAGGCCCTTCGGACGGCACGCGAGAGAGTACCACGCGTAATGCTGCTCGATATGCTTTTGCCGAAGATCTCCGGCCTTGATGTCTTGAAAGCACTGAAAAAAGATCCGCTCACGGCGGGAATCGCCGTTGTTGCATTTACCGCCCTTTCGAACAAAAATGCCGAGCGCCTGCAGCGGGACGGCGTTTGTGCTTATCTGGAAAAATCTGACTTATGCTTGAATCAGGGATGCGAAAAATTGCTCGCTGCTCTAGCGCACATCGTGAAGGATTTGGATTCGAAATCTTCGCAGCAAGAAAAGGCCGACGTGTCGCACGGCGATCCCTGAAAGACATGGGCCTACGCCGCCCCGCCCGACAGTTTGCCGCGCGGACGCAATGCGCTGTTGAGTTCTTCTTTCAGGCCTAAATTCCGAATCAACCGGTGGAGGTAATTCGGGTGGACTCCCAGAATCCCTGCGGCATCGACGTAATTCCCCCGGGTCTGCTCCACGGCGTCGAGGATGAGCTGTTTCTTCAGTTCCTTCACGCTCGCATGGTATTTGCCCTCGTGCATCTCGGCCGGAGGCGCCTGCTCCATCAATGATTCTGGCAAGTCCTCGAGCAGAAGCATATCCGAGGACCCCATCACCAGCGCCCGTTCAATCGCATTTTCCAGTTCGCGAACATTTCCGGGCCACTCGTAGTTCACAAGCGCAGCCATGGCCTCGCGCGAAACCGGCTTCGACTTCACCTTGCAACGCTTCGCGTGCTTCTGCACGAAATGACGCGTCAGCATGGGGATATCTTCTTTTCGTTCCCGAAGGGGAGGCATGGTCAATTTGACGACGTTCAGCCGGTAGTACAGATCCTGCCGAAACTCTCCGTTGCGGGCAGCTGCATTCAAGTCACGATTCGTCGCTGCGATCAGCCGCACATCGATTTTGATCGGATGAGTCCCGCCGACGCGCTCGATCTCGCGCTCCTGCAACACGCGTAAGAGTTTGACCTGGAGAGTGGGCGCCAGTTCTCCGATCTCATCCAGAAAGACGACTCCTCCATCGGCAACTTCGAGACGGCCTTTCTTCTGGACGGACGCCCCCGTAAATGCTCCGCGCTCGTGCCCGAACAACTCGCTCTCGAGCAGCGTCTCAGGAATCGCGGCGCAGTTGATCGCCACGAATGCCTTTCCAGCGCGATGGCTGTTGCGATGTAGCGCCCGGGCCGCCAATTCTTTGCCAGTTCCGCTCTCGCCCTCGATAAGCACGGTAGAATCGCTGGGCGCCACACGGGCCACGAATTGAAAGATTTCTTTCATCCGTGGACTCTCGCCGACCAGGCTCTGTTCCTGCCGGATCTCCGTCATGAGACGCTGGTTTTCCTGCTCCAGCCATTGCAGGCGCCGCGCGTTATCGAGCGCAACGGCTGAGACTCCCGCAACCGCCGCAGTCAACTGCAAGTGATCTTCATTGAAACGATTCGCGGCGTTCGTACTGTCGAGATAAATACACCCGATCATCCGCTCGAAAACGCTCAGCGGCACGCACAACAATGACCGCACTTCAGACGCGGCCAGGCTCTCCACATCCCGCAGTACACCGCTGGTTGCGACATCGACACCAAGCAACGCGACATTTTCCTTCATGACTTGCCGAACGATCGTTCGGCTCACCTTGACCAGCTGCGCCTGCCCCGCCTGTCGCGTGCGCGCATACATGCAATTGAATTCCTGGCCGGCGCCCTCGGTGAGCAGAATCGCTCCCCGGCTGGCGGGAACGACTTCGAAGATCAGATCGAGCAACTGTGCCTGCAGTTCTTCCAGATCGCGGATCGCATGCACGACACGGCTGATCTTCAACAGGGCGTTCAGATTGCGCCCGACTTGCGCATTCGCCGGCAACTCGCGCAGGAGCCGCTCCGGCTGAAGATAGACAACTTCTCTCGGGTAGATGACCTTTGTCTCGGCAGTTGGACGACGCTCGTCGAACTCAACCCTGCTGATTCCGAGAACCTGCTCTTCTTCTTCGGTCAGGAAAAGAAATACCGAATCCCCGGTTGCGATCTCGTCTCCATGCCGCAGCCACTGTTCCTTCACCGGAGCGCCGTTGACCAGAGTTCCATTGCGGCTGTCGAGATCCTTGATCTGATAGCGATTATCTTCGCGGCGCAGGAGGCAGTGTTTGCGCGACACGGAAGGGTCGATAACCGCCACAAGGTTTGTCGGATCGCGCCCAAGCGTAGCTTCCCCATCAGGCAACGGAATGGAGGCATCTTTTGAGGGTCCCGCAATCACCAGTAATCTAGGGCGCAATCAGGTCTCCCAATTCCGTGCTGAATTAATTATCACAGCGCGCGCCGAATTTCATGTGCACCTTTCGCAATTTCCAATATCCGAACGGCTAGTCGAACTATCCGATCAGATAGCTTTCAAAGGGGAAAAGAGCAGAACGAGGTGGATCGAGCGGCGGCAAATATCTCGTAAGCCATTGATAATATATCAGGTTACGCGATTCTTATCGCGGCATTAATGACGACGTGCAGATTTGGAACATCGCGTGCAACTAGAAAAGTGCGGATGCTCGGCAAAAGCGATGGGGGAAGCGCTTTCAAGAAGTTCTCGCCGAGATCGTGGTCAGAGGCTCGGGGGACCCCCTCATCGAGCTTCTGACCTTTTTTTATTTTTTGGAGCCGCCGCAAATTGTTGTGCGAACAGCTCATCCTGCCGCTTCGGCCACTGAAACCGTTTCTGAAGGCATCAACGCAATCCCGTCTTTGTAGCTGACCGTTCTTCCCGAAATCGCTGGTACTCGGTCACCAGGCACGAGAATCCCGACGAGATTGAGAGGATCGGCTGCGGATACGGTCAAGACATCGCCGCTGAGTGGCAAGCTCCGCATGGCGCGGACCGATTCGACTGCCACTGGCAGCGCGAATTGCTCGCCGAGGAATCCGTCGACGAACCGCCCGCCGCGAATTTCGCCACGATCCTCGAGCCGCCGAAAACCACCCAGCAGTTCGCGCCACGGCGGCAGGTTCGATTCACGTGCCAGAAGGTCGCGGATCACAATGCCGTACCGCCTCAGCAGCATCCAGCAGGCTGCTTCAACTGCTCGCGAGCGCTCCACCGCTGCATCGGCATGAAGCAGCGCCCATCGTCCAGTGCTGTGACGCGGCCGAGTTGTTTTCCCGCTTCCTTGTCCAGACCGGCGCTTCGGATCTATAAGGGATCGCAGGTTGTCGAAACCGTCCGCGGTGACAACTCCAGCCGCGACCAGTTCCCAAAGTGCGGTTTCGATCTCCGCTTTCAGCTTGCCCGTGCCACGAACAATGTCGGCGAAGAACGACGCTCCCCGATGACGAAGGAAATCGAGAACCAATTGTGCTCCGTGGCTCAGGCCGCGCCTTTCAGAGTCGTCTTCTGCAGAATGGCGCGGGATCATCCAGTCAGCCTGTTCACGCACAAAGAATGTGATCGGAGCAACCGAAGTCGGAATGACACGCCGCTGTCGTGGGCAATTCGGATCGCCAGAAGAAGTTCCCGAATCCAAGGTTGCCGGGTGCGGCGACAGCCGTCCCCACCCGACCGCTCCCGTGAGGCAAAGCTGGTCGATCCACCTCTGATCGTAATCGAGTACGCGGCGCGCGAGCACCTGCCGTTCCCATGCATTCGCAGGAATTTCAAATCCCTGTAACTGCTCGAGAACTTCCATCGTGCCGCGCTCGCCGGAAACTTGCGATCCCGGAGCGACGTGCTGCCAGCGCAAGAGCCACCGCATGAACTGCGCCGCTGTGACCGGCTCGATCTGCTTGCGGAGCATTCCGACGGTCAACCGATGGATGCGGGCCAGCAGCCTGCGCTCGCACCATTCGATTTCGTCTTGTGGTGAGCCTGCGAACTTCCCCCGCAAGACCGTGCCGCTGGCCTCCATGCGCAGCAAAGCTTTTTCGATATCCGATGCCGCCAGGCCGAGAGCATTCCCCAATTGCGAAGCGGTTGTGGGCCCAATGTGCGACATCCATCCGGTGACGAGGGTCAGCAAGGCGTCATCGCGCGAAATTGTCCCGGACTCCAAGTCGGTCAGTTCTTGCTCGAACTGTGCCAAAGGAAACAGAGCCCGGAAACTGCGAGCCCTCTCTGCAGCTACCCAGTAGCGCCGCCCTTTGACGGACGCGATCGCAGCCCGGCCTTGAGCCCGCAAACGATCGAAAAAGTCGGTCCAATGGCTGCTACTGCTGGGCGATTCCAAGGAGTCTGCCGGGAGCATACCAGCACTCTCAACGACTGAATGCTGGTTGCTGAGTGCTGAGTGCTCCTCCGGCAACGCCACTAGCGTGTGCAGCACATCATGCAACTCGTCGGCATCGCGCACATCCGGCCACGCTTCTTCGCGTACCTGTGCAATTGCCCCCGGATCGAGTTTGCCTACTTCCTCCAGCACTGACTCGGGCAGCACTCGCCGCATCTCGACCGCGCGTGCGCGACGTTCTTCCAGCGGCGCGTCATCGAGATACGCGTAAGGATTCGCATTAAGAATTTCGTGCGAGAACTGCGATGGAACCGGCGTATCCACGGCGAGCACCCGGATCTCCCCGGAAGCCATCCCCCGCAGCAGAGACTTGAGCCCGTCGATATCCATCGCCTCGGTGAGCACATCTTTCATGACCTCGCGCACCAGAGGATGGTCGGGGATCTGCCGGTCTCCCTCAATGTTTTCGAAACAAGCCGCTGCGTCGGGGAAAACCGACGCCAGCAAATCGTCCGATCGAATGCGCTGAATTTGCGGAGGAACCTTCTTTCCATGCTGGAAGCGCAGCAGGGCAAGCGCGCGATTCGCGTCCCACCGCCAGCGGGTACCGAAGATGGGAGAATCCAGAGCCGCCTGCTCAAGAATCGGCTGAACTGTCTCGGCTTGCAGGAAATGAAAAACGTCGCCCAGAGGAAAGCTGTGTTGTTCTGCGAGCGCGATATTGAGGCCGTTATCGGTCGCGGCGGCCTGCAACTCAAAATTGAATCCGCGGCAGAATCGCTTGCGCAGCGAGAGTCCCCAGGCTTTGTTGATTCTTCCACCGAAGGGCGCGTGAATCACAAGCTGCATCCCACCGCCTTCATCGAAGAAGCGCTCTGCAATGACGGTATTCTGTGTTGGCACCGCGCCCAGCACGGCGCGTCCCTGAAGAATGTATTCAATCGCTTGCTCTGCGCCCGAATCATCGAGGCCGCATTCTTCCTTGAGCCATTGAACGGCGGCAGCTACTTCTGGCTGAGTCGCAGAGAATCCCACCGGAGAGGTGCGCAGCAGCATTTCGCTGATTTTCTGGCGTAGTTCTCCCACTTGCAGTGATAGCTCCTGCGTTCGTGCCGGCGCTTCGCCGCGCCAGAACGGCACGCTCGGAGGCGCCCCATGCGCATCCTGAACAAGCATGCGCCCGGAGTTCGTCTCAATGCGGTGGATCATCCACGAGGTATTGCCGAGCAACATGATGTCGCCGCGATTGCTCTCCACCGCGAAGTCTTCATCCACGGTTCCGACAACGGCCCCATCCGGCTCAGCTACGACCGTGTAAAGAGAATTGTCGGGAATTGCGCCACCGCTAGTGATGGCGGCCAGGCGAGCTCCCCGTCGTGCACGAAGCTTGCCATTCACACGATCACGATGAATGTAGGCTCCATAACGTCCGCGTCGTGCCGCGATTCCCTCTGACAGCATTTCAAGAATCGAGTCGAATGTTTCGCGCTTCAGGTCGCGATATGGATACGCGCGCCGCGCCAGCGCAAACATTTCGTCCTCGCCCCACTCTTCTGCCGAACAGGCGGCGACGATCTGCTGCGCGAGCACGTCCAGCGGCGCATCGGGAATAATGACCCGATCGAGATCGCCCATCTTGATTGCTCGCACCAGAGAGGCACATTCCATGAGGTCGTCGCGAGTCGTGGCGAAGAAACGGCCTTTGGGAACGGCGCCCCGCCAGTGTCCCGAGCGGCCGACACGCTGCAAAGCCACGGCAATAGCTCGCGGAGAATTGATCTGCACCGCCAGATCGACCGTGCCCACATCAATTCCAAGTTCAAGCGAGGCCGTCGCAACCAGAACTCGTACGTGGCCTTCTTTCAGCTTTCGTTCTGCAGCGAGTCGCAATTTACGCGACAGGCTTCCGTGGTGCGCGGCCACATTTTCTTCGCCGATGCGCTCCCCGAGATGATGCGCAATGCGCTCCGCCATCCGCCTCGTGTTGACGAACACCAGCGTCGAACGATGCTGCTCGACCAGTCGAACCAGCCGGTCATAGACGGTGTCCCACATCTCGTTCGAAGCCACGGGTCCGAGCGGCATGGGCGGAACCTCGATGCCGAGATCGAGTTGCCGCTTGTGGCCGACATTCACGATCACCGGGTCGGGACGCCCGGTTCCGGTCAGAAAGTGCGCCACTTCTTCGATCGGCTTCTGCGTGGCCGATAGCCCAATACGCGTCGCGCGGCGGTACGTGAGCGAATCCAGGCGTTCCAGCGAAAGCGTCAGATGCGCTCCGCGCTTGTCGTCAGCAACCGCATGGATCTCATCGACGATCACCGTTTGGACATCCCGCAGTATCGCGCGGCTCTTATCAGCCGTGAGCAGGATGTAGAGGGACTCCGGAGTCGTCACGAGAATGTGCGGAGGCCGCTTCAGCATGGCACGCCGTTCCGGCATCAGCGTGTCGCCCGTACGTACAGCAGTGCGGATTTCCGGCATCAGCAACCCGCGCTCGCCAGCCATGGCAAGGATCTCTCCGAGAGGGATCTCCAGGTTCTTCTGAATGTCGTTGCCGAGGGCTTTCAGCGGCGAAATGTAGAGAACTTCTGTGCGGTCCGCGAGTTCTCCGGCAAGCGCCTTGCGCACAAGCCGGTCAATGCAGGCCAGAAATGCCGCCAGCGTTTTGCCGGATCCGGTGGGCGCGGAAATCAGCGTCGTCCGCCCCGCAAGGATGTGAGGCCATCCCTGCTCCTGTGGCTCGGTAGGAGTTCCAAAGCGGCGAACAAACCACTCCGTCACTAGAGGATGAGCCCAGGTCAGCGAGTCATGAGGGGACAGCATCTACTTATTGTAGTCGGCCAGTAGATGTTCGCCAAACGTTCGCCTTGACGGATTTAAATAGCTGATTTATTGTTTGTATACAAACAAACTATAAACCAGAAAGACTTTCTTATGCAAATAGCCGATGCGATTTGGGCTGCGACAGCGCTCTTGCACCAGGAGCACCCCGAGGCAGAGGATTTCGAGGTTCAGGAGATCGTTTCACGGGCCGTACGGGAGAACCTTGTCGGGGGCTTCCGTCCGGGTTTGCAGCCGCACGCTTCCTGGCACTGCGTGGCCAACAAAAAGCCGAACGGTGGACGATATCGCATGCTATTCGAGACCTCTCGCGGACGGCGTCGGCTTGTGCGCGATGGAGACGAGTCGCATCCTGATCGGAATGGGAAAATTCGCCCCAAGGAGCAGGACCTTCCTCCGAACCTTCAATCTCTGGCCGATTGGTACGACAAAATCTATTCACGGCAGATGAGGAGTTCTGCCGACGATGTGTCGGGTCCTCACCGATTTCCGCTTGCTGCAAACCTGCCTAAAGCTGCTGTCTCAGGATTCGGGGAAATCCAAGCGCAATCCGTCTTCGTCGGCCCGGGGGGCACAATCTCTCTTCCCGATTTTCTCCAGGAGGAACTGAAACTGAACGAGGGTTCCTGCCTCAGCATTTATCGGGAAAGGGGCCGAATCATTCTGTTGCCGATTACGGAGGATTTCATCCACCAGTTCAGCGGATCTCTCGCCGGGGATTTTTCGCTTCTTGACGATCGCGAGCGGGAGCACCGCATTGAGAAACAACGATGAGAACCTTCGTTTTGGACGCCAGCGCAGCCGTCGAGTATGTGCAGAAAGGGCAGGGAACAGCCAAAGTCGAACAGTTGTTGACCGACGCGCTCCGGCAGCATTTGCGATTACTTATATCTGTCGTGAACCTTGCCGAACTCTTCTATCTCGCATGGCAGAGAGTGGGAGAAGAAAAGGCTCGGCAAACCGTCACAAACTTCTCGCGGTTGCCGGTTCAGATTGTTGGCGTAGATCTATCACAGGCACTCAAAGCGGGCGAATTGAAAGCCGTCCATAAAATCCCGTATGTCGACTGCATTGCTGCTGCTCTCGCCGTTCAGCAGAGCGCAACCTTAGTTACGTCCGATCGAGACTTCGAGAAAATGGGTCGGCATTTTCCAGTCCTGTGGCTCACCCGCCCCTAATCCCACACTGAGAACCGGTGAAGATTTCGCTTATTTCATTGTCGCTGCCAGCACCGCCACGTGCGAGTTATTCGGCAGCGTCAGGCTCTTCACCGTCTTCTGCGAATTCAGCGAGAACTGGTATTCGTAAAGATTGAACGTCCGCTGGTCCTTTGTGCCGTTGTCGAAGTTACGGTAGGCCATGGCAACCGCTTCGGACTCGCGCGAATACTTCTGCGGTGTGAACCAGTCGCTGAAACTCTGGACGAATTTCGCCGTCGTGCCGTCTGTATACGTGACCGTCAGCGTCTGTGATGGCTGATTGCCTTGAACGCCCGTTGCGAACAGCATCAGAGTCGAGAATTTCCCTTGCGGCAGAGTGACGACTTGCCCGCTGCAGCCGACCGCATCGAGAACATTGGCGGATCCAAAGTCAAATAGAACACTGTTATAGACTCGTGAATTTGTGAGCAAATTCGCAGAATACGAATAGCCGGTGCCGTCAAGACCGCCAGTCGTATACATCGAACCGTCCGTATAGATCCCGTTGAGATTGAAGTCCGACGACAACTCGACCTGCGTTCCACGTCCCGTATTACCCACTCCAGCGCTCACAGCGAGTGTGAGCGTGACGCTCTGCGTAATGCTGCCCGAAGTTCCCGTAACAGTGACAGTTGAAAATCCAGTAGCGGCCGAAGCACTCGCTTTCAACACGATCTTCCTCGTATTCGTCTGGCCCTGAATCGACGCCTGCACTCCTTTTGGCAGCCCCGAAACACTCAGCGTAACGGTGCCATTGAATCCGCCGAAGTCGGTGATGGTGATCGTCGCATTTCCCGTGGCATTCTGGTTCAGAAAAACATTTGTCGGCCCGGATAGCGTGAACCCCGTGCTGGCCACCGCGTTGTTAATCGCGCTCGCATATTGCGCGGCTTCGCCCGTGCCTACGAAATCGTCGTACAGCCACATGAATCCGCCGAGGATGCCGCACTGGCTGTGCCATCCGCTCATCGTGGTCTGAACCTGGCTCGGCGTGTCGTACTGATCCCACAATCCCGGAAACACGGGAACAGTTCCGAAATTCCATCCCACGCACGGATTATTTCCCGCTCCCCCGGCGTAGGCCTGGAGATGCACGCCGTCCGCGGTTCCCGGAAGTTGTGCATTGATCGACGACACCACGTTCGTCCAATAGCTGGCGTCATCAAAAGCGTCAGGCATGACGTGATATCCAAGGCCGCCAAGCATGACCCCAAACGAGATCGTGCTCGACGAATCGAAGCTGTTTTCATCGTCAAAATCGACGGCATCCAGTGCTGGAATCGCGGTTTTCAGCGCCTGGAAGTCTTGATAAAGAATGCTGGTCGGCCCAGTGCCCTGAGCGTCGACCAGCGCCTTGATGTTCTCCCAATCTCCATAATTCGAAGATCCAATGCTGAAGGTGACACGCTTCACCGTTCCTTGCTTCAGCGTCGCCATATCAGAGGCGAAATTGGGATAGTACTGATCTCCGACGTATACTCCGCCGGAGGTCAATGGGAACTCGCCATTGAAGTTCAAATCGCCGGTGCTGCTCACCTCGACGCTCCACACGATCGCCTCGGTAAAACCCGAGTTTTCAATTTCGGTTATGGCCGAAGCATTTTTATAGAACGGTCCGCCGCCGAAAATTCCCGTGTATCCCGTTTGCCCGGACGCAGGAGAGGCCGTAAACACGAGCGCAGAAACCAAAAGGATTGCAGCGGTGCGCATGAAAATAAATGGCGCGGCAGGATGTATCAATCGAACAATCGGGAAACGCATGAGGTCGGCTCCTTCATACCTGGGATGGATCGGGCAGGCGGCTTCTCACTCGTGCCGCCCAATTTTGGAAGAAATTGCAGAGACACGCTCCCGCGCAAAGTCCACAGATTATACATGCAAAAGCCGCGCCCACAGCGGAGTTGAGCCGAGCCCGCAAATGCACGTGCGCAAGCTTTTGCACAGCGGCTGATAAAATGCCCGTCGATGGCCAGAAAACTTTCTGCTCAAGCCCGCGCGCGCAAAATTAAACTGCTCCTCTTCGACGTCGATGGAGTTCTCACCGACGGCAAACTTTTCATTTTCCCCGCTCCCGCCGGAGCACAACAGAGCGTCCTCGAACAGTCCGCCAAACATGGCGGCCAAGGAGGATTTGGACTTCACAGCCAATCCCTGATCGAGGCCAAGGGATTTCACGCGCATGACGGCACATCGATTTCTCTGGCGCGCTTGGCCGGCGTCAAGACCGGCTTAATTACCAAGCGCATCTCCGAGACGGTCGCGTTGCGTGCGCGAGACTTGAAACTTGAATATGTGCGCCAAGGAATTCAGGACAAGCGCACCGCTTTCAACGAGATTCTCGAAGAAGAAGGCATTCAAGCCGAAGAGGCAGCTTTCGTCGGAGACGACGTAATCGATCTGCCCGCCATGCGAGCTGCCGGACTTGCGATCGCCGTAAAAAATGCGCGCCCGGATGTGAAGAAAGAATCGCACTACGTCACGCAACATTCAGGCGGAGATGGCGCACTGCGCGACGCCGTCGAGTTCATCCTCAAAGCACAAGGAAAATGGAAAAATGTGATGGAAGCGTACATCGGCGAGCGCAGTCCAACTGTCCATAAGGCCAAATGAACACCGCAGAGGACGCGGAGTACGCGGAGCTTTTTTAGTTTTCGTTCGGCAATTGCGCCGAAGCTGCGCGGCGAGGCGGTAGCCCAAGACGGTTTTAAAAATTCAATTCCTCTGTGTCCTCAGCGTCCTCTGCGGTATTGGTTTTACTGATCGCTAATGTCTGGGCTGACAGCTAAAAACAAAAAACCCACCGGATGCTTGCTTGGGGCGTGCTCGGGTCAGCATCCGATGGGCTACCGTTTCTCCTTACTCACCCTGTTGTTTTCAGGAGTATGTACGAAAATTAAACACCCGAATGCAGAGAAGTTCCGTCTAATTTTGTAAAGGTTTGTAAAACACGTGAACACAAACAGACACAACGATTCGCAAGTGTCTTTCGAAAGCTTTGCGAGCCTGTGTTCACGCGACTCTTCCACGCATTCTCAAGAGCTAAAATCGCGGCGAGAGTCAGCGAGCCTTGTTGCTAGCGCAACTATTCAGGAATGGCCGGGAATTTTTCCGCCATTAATTCGGTGAATCGCTTGTCCTTGCGCAATTGCGCGAATTCCGCGTCTTTGTAGACGTCCTTGTAATCTTTGTATCCCTCTTCCATCGCCTTGCGCAGATATTCCAGCGACCGGTCGGAGAATCCCATCTTTGCGTAGAGCTTGGCAACGGTGAAATCGTAGCGCGCGCGATCTTCCGGGCTCGGCAACTGCGCCTGCACTCCGGCACGCGACGTGCGCTCGAAAACGTCGGGATCGAGTTCCACAGCCTTTTGGTATGCCACTACGGCTGGCTCAAATTTCTTCTTCGAGAACAGTGCCGCTCCCAGGTTGCTGTAGAACGATGCTGATGTGCCGTCAATCGCGATCGCTTTTCTGTACTGCTTCACGGCGCCGCTATACTTGCGCTCTTCATAAAACACCACGCCCAGATTGTTGTACGCGTCCGCGAACTTGCGGTCGGTCTTGATCGATTGATCGAAGGACTTCTTGGCTTCGCGGTAACGCTGCATCATCAGTTCGGTGATGCCGATCTTGTTCAGCAACGCCGCAGAGCGCGGTTGCTTCGCCAGCGCGGCACGATAATAATCAAGCGCATCTAGAAAAAGCTTCTGCGCGCGCAGTTGATCACCGGTCGCCTCAAGTACCGCGGGAGTCGCATCCGGCTTCGGCGGATCGATTGATCGTAAAAGCGGCGGCTTGATCTGAACTTGTTCGGAAACTTGTGCCGAAGTGACAGGTGAAAAGCTAAAAACAAAAACGGCGACAAACGTGACGGGAAGAACTTTCGGGTAGAAAGCCACAGGCCACCCCCAGCTGTTGCGGCTATTCTGACACAGTTTTGACCGGGCGGCGAAGATTTTAGGGCAGGACTGATGCTGTATTTCGAAGGTTACAGAACCAGCCGAAGGTAATCAGTGCGGCCCAGTCTGACTATTGTCTGGTGGTTTAGACACCGGAGCCGAGCTCTTGTCATCCTTAAAAATCCCAGCCAATTTCCCGAAAAACCCCTTCTTTTTCTTCGGGTCCTGGGCATTGGCATCCTGGGCGTTGGGAGGCTGCGGAGCCAAAGTGGGCTTCTCGCCTCCAGAGAAAATGCGGGAAAAGAACCCCTTCATGCCCGCCTGCTGGTCGCAGGTGTCGCTCGGTTCCGTTCCGGCTACGAAAGCCGAAGTATAGTCATCCGGACAGGTCGGAGTAGCGAGCCGATTTGTGGCTTTATCCAGTTGCACATCGACCACGCCCGAGGGTTGCGAAAACTCCACCATATTGGAGTACTCCGGCAGGGCCGAAGCCTTCTTCATGAAGTCGGTCCAGATCGGACCGGAAGTCTGCGCCCCGGTCAGGCGAATGTCGCTATAGTCGTCATAGCCGACCCACACAATGCACAGCAGGTTTGACGTATATCCGGCGAACCAGCCATCATGCGATGTGCCGGTCTTGCCCGCCGCAGGCTGAGTAAATCCCCGCAAGCGCACCGCGGTATACCCCAGGCCGTTGTTGATCACGCCTTCCATCATGTTGGTCATGACGTACGCGATGCGGGGGTCGAGCACCTGCTTCTGATCGGTGGTGTAGTTCGCGATCACGTCGCCTTTCGCATTTCGCACCGAGCGCAACAGGGTTGGCGACAAGCGCACGCCGTTGTTCGCAAAAACCGTGTAGGCGCCGGCCATTTCCAGAGGCGAGGCATCGTACGACCCCAAAGCCATCGCCGGCGTTGCCTTCACCGAAGTGATGCCGGACGCTCGAGCCAGGTCCGCCACCTTATCGTATCCGACTTCCTCGGCGACTTTTACCGTGGCATTGTTCAGCGACATCGCGAGCGCATATCGCAGCGTAACGTCCCCGTGATATTCCTCTTTGTAATTCCGCGGCTCGTAAATCTGATCGCCGTAGGCAAAGCTGGTTGGCTCATCTGTCACGGTTGAGGCCGGAGTAATTACCGTCTGCGAGCCATCCAAGGCCGTATTCATAGCAGCCGCATACACAAATGGCTTGAAGATCGATCCTGTCGGACGCTTCGAAACCGCGTGATCCAGTTGGCTCCAACCGTAATCACGTCCGCCGACCAACGCCAGAACCGCTCCCGTATGAGGATCAAGAGCCACCAGCGCCACCTGCGCCTGAGGGCCGGGCAAAACTGTGGTTTCGTATTTCTTGCCTACCTTGACGCGCTTGGTCCGCAACTTCTTGACTTGTTCGTCGACGTTCTTGATGCCGCTCTCGACCGCCAGCGCCGCTGCCTTCTGCAGGTCCGGATCCAGCGTCGTGTAGATGCGGTAGGAACTATCGTTCAATTCGTTCTCGCTGAACTTGCCGATCAACGAGTCACGAACCATGTCCACGAAATATGGCGCATCCATCCCTTCGACATTCGGAGGCGCGAGTTTCAAGGGGGTGGCCTTGGCCTTGTCCGCCTGCTCGCGCGTAATGGCGTGTGTTTCGACCATTGCCTCCAGCACCAGATTACGTCGCTCCATCGCGCGCTCCGGATGCCGGTAAGGCGAAAGATAACTCGGCCGCTGAATCAACCCAGCCAGCAAAGCCGCCTCGGGTAAGGTGATGTCTTTCAGATCCTTATTGAAATATGCCTTGGATGCCTCGGCGAATCCGCTGATGGCAAACGATCCACGCTGGCCCAGATCCACCCAATTCGCGTAAAACTCGAAGATCTGCTGCTTCGAGAATTTCTGCTCCATCTCCTCCGCGATAATCATTTCCGTCAGCTTGCGCTTGATGGACTTTTCCGGAGTAAGAAAGAATCCGCGCGCCAGTTGCTGGGTGAGGGTCGATCCGCCCTGAGCACGGCGTTGGCGAAGCACGTCTTCCCAGACCGCCTCGATCGTCCTCGCGAAGTTCACGCCCCCATGCTCAAAGAAGCGCCGGTCCTCGATCGCCAGTACCGCCTGAATCATGACCGGAGGAATATCGTTGTACTTGACGATTACCCGCTTGGAGCGTTGTTCGGAGTCAAACAGCGCCGTTACGAGCTGCGGTTCGAGTTCGTAGGCGGAAAGTTCCACTCCCTTGCTCGAGATTCGCTCAATCTCTCCATCGGTGACGGTGATTCGCGCTTCTTCAGGGCTGTGATAGGACTCGGAGCCCGGGGTAATCTCAATCCCACCGCTGAAAAGGTGGTAAATCCCCATTTTTGACTGGCCGTCCTTGTCCGAATAGCCGGCAGCGCGCAGTTCCGAGGCAATCTCACGTGGTTCGATCTTCTCGCCTTCCCGCAATACCCGCGGCAGCGCATAAATTTTCGCCGTATTGGCGAAGACGGGAGTGCTGAACCGCCGCTGGATGATGCGGTCGTACTTGATGTAGTAGTAGGAAAATACGGCTGTAAATGAAGCAGCCAGAACGATGAACAAAATGAGTGCCGCGCGCAACAGCGGGTCCCGCGGCAAACCGCGGACTCCCTTGCCCGGCATTTCCCCGATCGTTTTCGGGATCCTGATTTTGATCGTCACAGTTTGGGCGCTCTCGATGGTGTTAACGGCTTCTGCAGATGACGCCCTTGGAAACTCTCGCCTACTCGTTCAGACGTCAGGACGGGCAAAAAGGTTTGCATCGCCCCTTTCACCAGAAACTCTCCAGCCCTCATGCCGATGGTTCGGCCAGCCTTGCTCGGATGGGATGGGATTTCTCTATTGTACCCCCGCTCATCGAAACGAAAAGAGACCCGCGGTACATGCGAGTCTCTCAATTGCTAACACCAGGCAAAACGGACAACCCCTGAGACTTACTGCGGATCCGTAACCGTCCAGAATCCCGAACTTGGAAGCGTCAGTTGGGATGTTGGTTCGGTCAATGCTCCCCCAGTACCGATGTTCATTGCACCCAGATCGGCGGTCACGGTGCCGTTATTTAGAACTCCTCCGTATACAAAGAGATATGCGCCGCTCTGATCAATTTGTCCCCAGAAACCGTCCGATATTCCGCTGAATGGCGATCCAGCGACGGCCGTCAGAGCACCGGTGGTTGAATCCAACGAGAATCCTTCGACTGCGTTGTAGCCTGTATCTGTGTCGTTGATGCTGAACGAATAGACGAGATTTCCGGTTGAATTCGGTTGCATCGCAATCCCATACGGCGAGTAGACCGTCGTAAACGGCGATCCGGAAACCTGAGTTAAAGCCCCCGCATTGGATCCCGACTGTTGAATCGAGAAAACGTAGAGATGGAAGTCGTCCGTTCCATTCACGGAGA
Organism: Candidatus Sulfotelmatobacter sp.; assembly: GCA_035945695.1. Classification (GTDB taxonomy): domain Bacteria; phylum Acidobacteriota; class Terriglobia; order Terriglobales; family Acidobacteriaceae; genus Sulfotelmatobacter. The sequence goes on from DASYZZ010000016.1 coordinate 108,974, forward strand.
GTGTGCTCCCCGTCGTCCCAATCAGGTATTTGCCCGTGGGATCCGCAGCGACTTCCCACATCGGATAAGCGAACGGGCTTCCCTGAACTGCCGTCAGCCCGCCACTGCTGCTGATGCTATATGCTGCCACCTGCAGTCCCGTGTGGGAGCCCAGATTCTGTGTGATGTAGAGATATTTGCCGAGCCCGTCGATCGCCAGGTTGGCTCCCAGGAATGGAATTGTGAAAGGGGAGCCGCTCACCACCGATAAACTACCTGAACTGCCGATCTGATAGACGTAAATCTGATTTGACACTCCGCTGAGCACGAAGAGAAATGTGCCGGCGGGATTGGTAATCATGTTCTTGGTTCCGACCGCTGTCGAAAGGTAGTTCGCCCCAAACGGGCTTCCACTCAGCGCTGTTAGGCCACCATTCGAGTCGATGGAATAGCCAAAAACCTGAAATGTCGAGGGAATTCCGACGTAAAGATATTTCTTTTGCACGACGACCATTCCGCTGCCGTCGTCTTGAGTCGGAATGACGGGTGCGGTATAGCCCGTTGTGGGCCCGAAGACGGAATTGGTCGCATCCAGCGTATACCCGTCAATCGTACCCGCGGTATCGACAGCAAACGCGAATGCCGAGGCGCTGGTGGTGCCACCACCACCTTGATTGATTCCGCCCCCGGAAGACGTGCACGAACCCCCGAATGTGGCGCCGGAGCTGCACACATAGTGACCGCAACCGGAAAGCGACATCGTGACCCAAACCGCGATTAGGCTCAGGAGCAGCCGAACTTTCAATATCATGAACCGCCTCCACCCGGGATCCCTTTCGTCCGTCCTCAACCGAATTGCCTGTTGCTTCAGTTCCGAACGCAGATTTCGCTGTATTCCTGGGAAATTCTGGATTCAGCCGAGAGACAGCAAAGAAACTCGTATCCCACGCCGATGGTAGGGCTGCCGTAACCAGCAGACAAGGTTACGAACGTCATTCTGGCGGACGAGCGTTTTGGCTAACGACTTTGGAGTGCACGACTGTGGCGATATTCACCAGTTCGATCAGAACGTGCAACGTCGAGTACGGATGGCACTATCGGTCTAGCCTATGCGTAATATCGATTCCCGGCCCCAATGCGCTCATAATCCGGCAATGGATTTGGCGCGACTCTTCGTAGGATTTCTCCAGCCGGTAGCGATTGGCTCGGCCGCGGTCTTTGTTCTACTGGGAATTGTCCGGCTCAATAGTTCCCACCGGTCTCCCGCACTCGCCACCAGAAGGCCACGGCGCTAATCATCCGCGGTTTGCCTCTTCCACACCGAGCGTGAGATATTACTCTGCTCCTGGCATTGCCCTGCATCTTGATAGGCAACGTGTGCCTGAGCCTTCTTAAAAATGCGCCTCATCCCTCGAGATACAAAGTTCTTTGATCTCTTCGCCGAGCTTTCTTCCAACTTAACCGAAGGAGCGAAGCTTCTTCACAGCATTCTGGCCGATCCCCACGACTTGGCCATGCGAGTGAGCCAGGTACAAGGGATCGAGCATAAAGGCGACAAAGCCACCTACTCGATTATTGTTAAGCTGAACCAGACGTTTATCACGCCCTTTGATCGCGAAGATATTCACCGCCTCGCCTCTTCCCTCGATGACGTCCTCGATTTCGTGAACTCCGCCGCCCTGCGGCTTGTGATGTACAAGATTGCCAGTCCGCCACCGGTCTCAGCCGAACTCGCCGGCATCATCGTTCAGCAATGCGAGGCATTGGCGAAAGGCGTTTCTCTGCTCGAGAAAAATGGGCATGTTATGGAGTACTGCGAAGAGGTCAATCGTCTGGAAGACATGGCCGATCACATTAGCCGGAAAGCCATTGCCGATCTGTTCGAACACGAAAAAGATCCAATCCAGCTCATCAAGCTGAAAGAACTTTATGAAGAGTTGGAATTCGCCACAGATAAAGCCGAAGACGCAGCCAACGTACTGGAAGCCATCGTCGTCAAGAGCACGTAGCTAAGTTTCAGAGGTTTCAATCTTTCAAGGTTTCAATGACGAAACCAGAACCTCGGAACGATGACGCGCTGCAAGTTGTGCAACCTTGAAACTTTGAAACATGAATAAAGATCTAGTCCTGGTCTTGATCACGATCGTGGTAGCCCTGATCTTTGATTTTCTCAACGGCTTCCACGATTCCGCGAACAGCATTGCGACTGTAGTTTCGACGCGCGTTCTGTCTCCCAAGCTGGCGGTTCTCTGGGCTGCGGTCTTCAATTTCCTTGCCGCATTCTTTCTTGGCACCGCCGTCGCTAATACGATCGGGCGCGGCATGATTCGCCTCGAACATGTGGATCAGTACGTCGTGTTGGCGGGTCTTTTCGGCGCAATCGTCTGGGATTTGCTCACTTGGTGGTGGGGACTGCCCACGTCCTCTTCCCACGCGCTGATCGGCGGATACGCTGGCGCGGCCATGATGCACGCCGCAATTCACACGGGCGCCGCCTCCATGTTTTCGGTGATCATTCCCGAGGGCTGGTATAAGACCCTGATCTTCATCGTCGTTGCGCCGGTCATGGGCATGTTTCTGGGACTTGTTTTTATGATCGCGGCACACTGGATTCTGCAGAACAAAGCGCCCCAAACAGTCGACAAATGGTTCCGGAAACTTCAACTGTTATCCGCCGCTGCCTACAGCCTTGGACACGGCGGTAATGACGCGCAGAAAACGATGGGCATCGTCGCCGGCGCTCTCTACACTGCCGGATTTATGACCAAGTCCGACATGCTCTCCAACTGGGGACGTTTTCACTGGCCGATTATTCTCGCCGCCCACGCCGCCATTGCGGCGGGCACGTATTTCGGCGGATGGCGTATCGTCCACACCATGGGCCAGAAAATCACCAAGCTGAAACCCCTCGGCGGATTCTGTGCCGAAAGTGCCGGAGCTATCACTCTGTTCGGCACGGCGCTGGCGGGTATTCCTGTCAGCACAACCCATACAATCACTGGCGCGATCGTAGGAGTCGGCTCGCTGCACCGCCTCTCCGCCGTCCGCTGGGGCGTCGCCGGGCGCATCGTCTGGGCCTGGGTTCTGACTATTCCTGCCTCCGCTCTCGTAGCCGCCGGCACATTCATGCTGATCCGCATGTTGCATCGTGGCGGCTAGATCGCATGCAGGGACAACCGCCTCGGAATGCGGCGGAGCGAAGCTCAGCCGCTGCGGAATCCGCTAACTCCGATCCCCCCTATTCCGCTCCTCCACCGGCAACTCTTGCATTTCGAATCGCACCTCATTGCTGGCGGAAACTCCTCCGTTGAAGAGAATCAGCTTCCGCGAGCCGTCGAGGGAAACGCCAGTGATGCAGCCATGCACTCATCTCTTGTTAGCAATCCTGCTGGGAATCCTGAGTTCAGGATCTGCGATCGCGCACACCCAAACCAGTGCAAAGATTTCAAAAAAAGAACTGAAGGCCATCGCCGGATGCCTGACCCGGTCCGGCAATGAATACCGCTTGCTGGGCTCCGACGGCAGCTTGTGGGAGATCCAAGTCGAAAAACCAATTGACCTGACGAACCTCACCGGTAAGCGGGTGGAAGCCAGAGGTGCCGTATCCCCGGAAAGCCCCGGCAAAAACGCAGAAACAAAGCAGGATGGAAATCAGAAGAAGACGCACGTCGGACGCATGAAGGCTAACAGCATTCGTCGAATTGAAGGCGCATGCCCCTAAATGAATGGCTAATGCGAAAAAAGCCGCGAAGCGTGTCTTCGCGGCTATTGCCCTTGTAGAGAACGTTCTTTCTAGCCGTGCACGTTGATCTTCGAGAACGACAGCACAGCCCGGCTTGGCGTCGGACGCCCCATTGATAGCGCCGGACGGAATGTCGTGAAGATCAGCATTCGCTTCACTTCCGGCAACACTTCCTTCGAATCGCTGGAGTCCGAAAGAATCCGGTAATCCTGAATCCTGCCGTTCGCGTCCACGTAGGCTTCAATGACCAGCGATTCCGCATCGATCGTATCCATCGAGATGCCGAAAGCGCTTGGTTGCAGTTCCGGAGCCGTATTCACCATGACGAGCGGCACGTCGTTCTTTGCCTGCAACGACGCCGGGCTGACAAAATACACCATCGCGATACCGAAAATAATTAATGCGCTGAGAAATCCCGCCGTGGCCGGAACCATGAATGCCTCGAGCAAATTCTCCAGCCGCACCATCAGTCCTTCAAACTTTGCGCGCTTGGCTTGCGCGACCTCATGAGAGATCGCCAGGCGCAATTTCAGCCCGAGATCCTCAGGAGCCTTTGGTCGCCCTACGCTCATCAACAGCTGTTGCGTTTTGCGCAGGGCCTGATATTCGCCGCTGCACGATGTGCAATTCGACAGATGCTGCTGCAGTGCGAGCATCTCTGTGCCCGTCACCGCGCCATCCAGGTACGGCGAAAACAGCCGTTTCGCCTGCGCGCACTGCAGTCCCGCGAGCTTAAGCCTGGCCGCCGTCCCCATGCCATTCATTCCAATCATGGCATCACCTCAACCCTTCTACCCCCTCCAGCAACCTGCGCCCGCGACTCTTCCGGTGCGGTCAACCCCAATTCATTGCCTACTTCACGGACATACGGCGCCAATCTCTGCCGTAGTGCCTCTCTGCCGCGGGTCAGCCGGGATTTCACCGTTCCCAATGAAATTTCCAGCACCTCGGCTATCTCCTCGTACGACATTTCTTCCAGATCCCGCAAAACCAGCGCCGTTCGATACGGCTCTGGCACTTTCCTCAATTCTTCTTCGACCCGGTGCTGCACCTCGTTGTGCGCCACGTTCTCAAACGGAGTATTGGCATGATCGGTCAACGCAATCTGCATCGCATTGTCCACGACGCCCGGCGTTTCCGATTCCACGGGTTCGATCGAAGTTTCGCGGGCCTTGTGCCGGAACCACCATCGCCGCCGATTGGCTGCTTCGTGCAGCGCAATCCGGTAGATCCACGTCTTCAGGCTCGATTCGCCATGAAACTGCTTCATGCCCCGGAACACTTTGAGGAAAACGTCCTGCGTGGTATCGGCTGCGTCCGCCGGATCGTTCACGATCCTGTAGACCAGTCCATACACCGGCTGTTGAAATTCCCCAATCAGCCACGCATAGGCCGCTTCCGAACCGGCCTTCAATTCGGCTACGATCGCCGCTTCTTCCTGCGACCGTAACCCTATCGCACTCGCCAGATCTCCCAAGGTGGTTGCTCCCGCCATAACGGCGTCCCCTGATTATAGGATTTTTCGCTCCACCGCGCCCTGAAATCTCACAACCTGGCCAGTCCCTGTGTCCCGCAAATGCCGTAAAAGCCTTCACTCAACATAGACTCCGCCACCCCTTTTGGAGTTCCCATCGTAAGTAACTTATTTTCAGTGGGATCAAGCACTGCAAGATCAGGGCTGGCTTCCTGTGGATTACTTCCGTGACTCTCAGGGATGTTCCCGAAGCTTTTTAGGGAAGCGAGAGTTGCAGCAGGCGCCCCGGGTCCAGATATGTTCCTTGCCACCGGACGGCCACGTGTAAGTGCGGCCCGGTCGCCCGACCCGTCCCTCCGCTCAGCCCGATTACCTGTCCTCGCTTCACCGTATCTCCTTCTTTCACTTTGAATTCCGAGAGATGCAGGTACAGCGTAAGCAGTCCTTGCCCGTGATCGATGACGATGAAATTGCCCTCGTAATACAACGGGCGAGCCAGCAGAACCGTGCCATCGTTCATCGCGTGAACCGGAGTGCCCGTCGGAACCCGGAAATCGAGCCCAAGATGCGGCCGCTGAGCTACCCCGTTAAAAATGCGCTGCGAGCCAAAAACATCGGAGATCGAAGCGTCCGCCGGTTCGGCAAATTTCCCATCCCACTCGCGATCGGGCGTAACCCGGTTGAGGTAGTCGTCCTTGACCTTCTTGGCCTCACCAATCTGCTGGAGTTGCTCGGGCGACGGTTCGGTAAATTTTTTTTCCACCGCCAGCTCAACCCGGATCTTCGGATACACAGCGCGCCCGACGAAAAACGAACGCGAAAACGCCACCGGCTCATCGCTCGCCGACTGCTGCCCAGACAGGTCCAGCGTATATTTTCCAGGCGCCGTTTCAAGGCTGATGCCCGCCAGCGCGAACCACGTCATCGCCCCTTTGTTGTAGCTAAAGCTGATTTTGTGGCCGAGCCACGTCCCGTCCAAAGAATTCAGCTTCACTGGCGACTTCACCTGAAACAACACGGGACCGCCGTTGACCAATTTTGCTGGAGCCGCGTGAACCGTCCACGTAGCAGCAACGGCCGGACAAATCAGGCCGCCGAAGAATGCAACCGCGACAAAAAAGAAGATGCAAATAGAAGATTGACTGGGAAGATGCTTCACCATCTCAGCGTAGCACTTCGGGCAACCGGACCATATAATCGCGCCGATGCGCGCCCGGCTCTTCACTACTCTTCTGGTGTGTCTGCTCGTTGAGATAGGCGCGGCTCAGGCCGTGGGCAACACGCTTCGGGCTGACCGCGTCGTCGTGTTCAAAAAGGAGCGCACTCTGCAGTTGATGAATGCCGGCAAGGTCATCAAGACTTACAAGATCGCTCTTGGCGGAAATCCGATCGGTCCGAAGATGAGGCAAGGAGATCATAAGACGCCGGAAGGGAACTATGTCCTCGATTCGCGCAACCTTCACAGCCAGTTTTACAAATCAATTCACATCTCGTACCCAAACTCGCAGGATCGCGCCGCAGCGCGCAAGCACGGCGTTTCCCCTGGGAGAGACGTCTTTCTCCACGGCTTGCCAGACGGATACGGCTGGATCGGGAAGGAACATCGCATGAAGGACTGGACGGACGGCTGCATCGCCGTCACCGACACGGACGGCTGCATCGCCGTCACCGACCAGGAGATGGACGAAATTTGGCGTGCCGTTCCCAACGGCACGCCCATTGAAATACGCCCGTGATGTCGCTAATCCCATTTCACGAGAATCATTTCTTATGCGTCGACTTGATTCCAAACACCCGCAACTGGTTGTGGCTGGCCACGAAAACCTCTCCGTTCGCTACCACAGGCACCAGGTTTGAGTTGCCTCCTGTATTCGGCCATGTCCCGGCACGCACTTTCGCAAGTTGCTGCATGCTTCCCTTGGTTACCGATTCCGGATTAAACGCGTACAGGTAAATCGGATGGGCCGGCGCGCTCGTCGGCCGCGATATTGCCCAGATGATCGGATTCGATGTTCCGTTCGAAGAAACACTCGTGAAAAATCCAGGAGACTGCGACGTACTTACTATCCCCGAGGATTGCGAGGCCTTCACCAAAGCCACCGTCGGCGCCGTTTGCACTTTATAGACCAGCACGTGCAGTCCGCCGCTCGCGACCACGCGGCCCAGACCGTCCGAAGGGTCCACAAAATACGACTGCCCGCACCAGCACCCGCCAATGTTGTAAGTGCCGAGCACGTTGTTTTTCTGCGTCGAATATCCGCCGAGGATATCCTCGTTCATCAGGAAGAGGCTCCCAACCTTTCCTGCCGCCACCGCCAGGTGCGGAATCGATCCCGGCTGGTCGGGAAGCACCAGCACTCCGCCCGAACCGAAATCGTTGTCTGCCTGATCGAGCGACGCCTGATTCGAAGGCGTGAACAGGTCGACCATCGTCGTCAGATCCGACGATACTTTGACTACGCTCTCCTGAATGTTGCTGACGCCATCGTACGTCGTTCCGGAGTAGTCCGAATTTCCGGTCACGAACAAAATATTGCCGGAGTCATCCACTGCAGGGCCATAACCAGACATCCAGATCGACGACAGAAAGAAGCTGTCCGGAGAAGTTACCTGCAAATCCAGCAACTGGTTTCCCGCCAGAGGCGTCAGTGTGCCGGTCTGCCAGCCGAGAAGCCATCCCCGCGAAAGATTCGCCCCATAATCGCAAAAGCTGCCGAACCCCGCATAAACGCTCCCGTTGGCAAGCAGCAATCCCGGACGCTGCCGCTGGTATGTAGCATTGAAATTGAAAGTCGTTCCATCCAGCAGCGTGTGCGATCCGACCACTACCTGCGCCGTGACTTTGTCCGTCAGGCTGCCAAGGTCGAGTGCGTGAATACGGTAGGTGGGCCCGGTGGAATCCTGCGTATAGACCATCACGTACATCGTGTTGCTGTTCAGATCGATCACGGGAGTCGAATTGATCCCTACATTCGGCCCATTGTTCGTGCAGCCCAGTGGGTACGAAACGGCCGTACCAAAATTCGGATTGAGCAGCACCGTGCCGCTCTCGGCGTCAATGGCGTAGATCGTGTTCGACTCCGTAGCCACGTATACGACGTCGTGCAGGCCCTGGTGCGATCCCGCCGTGATATTCACGCCGGGAACGTACAGCGGCTGTCCATCGACCTGGTCGTTCAAGGTGACGGCCAGCAATTGTTGGAATGAGGAACTCCCGACATTACTCGGCGTGAGAGTGGTCTCGTGGGAGTTCCATCCGGTTCGATTGTTATCTACGTGATACGTTGTAATCGCTTGTCCAAGACCAAACGAAGCAGGAAAGACCGCAAAGAACAAGCCTGCGAAGGTCGCGAGCAAACGGACGCGCTGAAGACGAAAAGACATGGCGCTGATTCCTTTTTTCTTTGAGATTTAGGAAGGCCCTGCCTGGCTGCTTTGGGGGGACGCAACGCGAAGCGCGTTGAGCTTACGACACTATTCCCCGGCCTGTAAATGAGAAGATAGTCTCTCGGCAGACATCGAACTGGACACGCTTTTACGATTGCGTAGAATCATGCAGGTTTCTGCGAAATGGGGACTCCGCTGAACGAAGAAATCGCTGGCACCCGCGCGCCCGCACAAGACAGCCCCGCGCTGGTTCGCGGCCTCAACGTCTGGCACGCCATTTCTATCGTTGCCGGCACCATCATCGGCAGCGGCATCTTTCTCGTTCCCGCCGAAATGATGCAGGACGTCGGCTCTACGCGCCTGGTCTATCTCGCCTGGATCGTAGGCGGCCTGCTTTCATTTTTTGGCGCTCTCACCTATGCCGAACTCGGCGCCGTCCGTCCCTACGCCGGAGGAGAATACGTCTACGTCCGCGATGCCTACGGACCCCTCCCCGGTTTTCTTTACGGCTGGACCTGGTTCCTCATCGCCAAGCCCGCCTCGATCGCCAGCGTCACTGCCGGTCTGGTTCGTGTGCTGGGCACGTTTTCCGCATTCAGCTTCCTGCCCCAAACGCTCGTGGCACTACACGTCACATCGAGTCGCGCCCTTGTCATCAATTATGGGCACCTGGTGGCAATTGCCGCCACTGTTCTGATTACCGCTCTGAACTACATCGGCGTGCGTAAGGCTGGCGATTTCCAATTCGCGTTCACCGTTCTGAAAGTCGCGATGATCATCGGCATCGCCTTCATCGCGCTTACCGCTTCTTCGGGGTCGTGGAGCAATTTCGCAACAACATTCACCGGAGCCAAGGGCGGCATGGCCGGATTCATGGCCGCACTCGTAGCCGCGCTCTGGGCCTACGACGGCTGGAACGACCTCAACATGGTCAGCGAAGAAATTCAGCGTCCGGAGCGCACGATTCCGATCGCTCTGATCGCGGGCGTGGCGCTGGTCGCGGTTCTCTATATTGGAATGAACGCCGGCATTCAGCGCGCACTTCCAGCGTCGGTCATCGCCCACTCCGCAGTTCCCGCTGCCGCTGCGAATGAGGCTGCTATCGGCCACTTTGGTGTTTTGCTTGTGTCGATCGGAATGGTGATCTCTATGCTGGCCGGATTGAATGGAACGGTCATGAGCGGAGGTCGCGTCCCATTCGCCGTCGCTCGCGATGGATATCTATTCAAGATTTTGGGAGAAGTCCATCCCAAATTCCACACGCCCTCGGCAGCCCTTGTGATCCAAGGAGCCGTGGCGATTATTCTGGTCGTAGTTGGCGGGGCCTTCCAGGAACTCTTCTCGCTCGCGATCTTCGCCGAGTGGCTCTTTTATATGATTGCCGCGAGCACGATCTTTGTATTTCGTCACCGCGAACCCAACGTCCACCGTCCCTACCGCACTGCAGGCTATCCATTGGTTCCGGCCCTGTTCATCGGAACCGCCGCCGTTCTGCTTTTCTACACATTCAAGAACAATTTCCACGATTCGCTCGGAGGCGTGATCGTGATTCTGCTAGGCATCCCAGTATTCTTCGCGTTTGCCCGACGCAAGCAGAGAAACGCGTAAATTTACCGCCACGGAGGCACCGAGGCACGGAGTGCTTGCGGACTTCCAATTGCTTTTTCAACGGCCCGAAATCGACAAGGGTGGCGGCGGAATCCATGCGCTTTCTCTTGTAACCTCCGTGACTCCGTGCCTCCGTGGTGAAAATTCACGCCACAGTTCTTTCCTTGAACCGCAATCCCTTCCGGTACAGCCCATCGCTTCCGACGTCGAATACGCGGTTGTATCGCGCTCGATAATTCTCCTGGGCAGCGCTCGCCGCAAGCTCGATCAGCTGCTCCTCCGAAAAATTCTGCCGTAACTCGGCATAAAGTTCATCGCTCACATTCGATGGCGTCTCGGCCATCGCATCCGCCATCTTCAGCAAGGCAGTCTCCGGCGCCGCAAAGCCGTCAACACTTCCCGCGCGAATCACCGCAATCTCCTCATCACTTAAGCCCGACATTCTGCCGCCGGCAGAATTTGCGTCGATTCAAAACGGACACCCAACCCGCGACGCCGTTCTCAACAAAATGAGCGACCGCAACCGCGCCGGAACCTTCCCTTTTTGTCCCAGCAGCCACTCGGGAACCATGCTCGTCCAGAACACACGGGGCACTCGCGCTGTGATCTTCATCGGCGTCAGATCTCGTCCCAGCATCTTCCTGACTTTTCGAAAAACCTGCCGCATCACAAATGACGTTTGCTTCGGATCAACGCCTTCGACTCTAGCCATGAGGTCTCCTCAATCGCGGATCCATAATCTCGAAGCGCCGAAAGAAGCGAGAACAATTCCCAACTTCCGACGATCGCTCCCTTACTACCTTCCGATGACTCGGCCCCGCGAACGGTCGCAACTTCGTCGCCGTCGGCTTCGGAGCCTTGCGCCCTCCAAGCCGAATTCCATGCCACCGGATCGATACCAACCGCATCCAAAAAGTTGAGCGCATCAAACAGCGCAAGCACAAATAAACCAAGCACAAATAAACGATGAGGAGTGAACATCATGAATGAGCGCAGATTTTCGATCCCAGAACTCGTACTCTTTGGAGCAACCCGCGTCGCCCTCGGCATGGGCATCGGATTCCTCGTCTCCCGAGCCATGAACAATGACCAGCGCAAAGCGGCCGGAATCGCCCTGACCGTCGTCGGAGGCGCCACTACGATCCCGCTTGTGATCGGAATAGTCCATCGAATGAAAGGTTCCGAGCCTAAGGTCATCCCAGCCGCCGCAGCCTGAAGGCAGAGCGTCCCGCGTCCGAGTTACCTCGGTAAGAATCGCTCAGCACAAAACTGCCTAAAATATAGCCTCGGCAGGGATGCGGCGATATGGACCTGAAAACACGCGCAATCCGCATTTTCGGATGGCTCTCTCTGATCCTCGGTCTGTACCTTGCTGGATCCACCGTCTTTCTACTTTCGGTTTCCAGAACCTATCACCCCTGGGCTTTTGGGAGTGCGCTCATACCTGCCCTGTTGCTGCTCTTGCTTGCGGCGAATCTCGTGTATGTCGGCTGGTATTCGCTGGCGCACGGCGCCATCCCGGTGCGCCCAAGAGCGCTGTTCCATGAGGGTGATCTGCTGCGCTTTCGCGAGCGCTTCTTTGGAAGAATCACGATTCCCCCGCGTGTTCTGATGGCGATGCTCTTCGCCGGATGTGGCTACCTCGGAGCTCGATTCGCGATGTCTTACAACATCCATCTGCGGCCTGGGGACAACTTCCCGTGGTTCGCCTGGCTTGTGGAATTCCCGATGGCGATGGCGGTAGCGTTCGCGACCGCGCTCCTTCTGGACTGGATGCCCGGAGTGCGAGCATCATCGCTCCTTACAACTCTCGCCACGCTCCTGATGGCCAACATGTTTGCGTTCGTCGCATTTATGTTTTTTGGGGCTTTCCTATGGATACTGGCCTTCATACCGGCGCTCATCGTCAACGCATTTTTTATCGCTCTGGCACAAGCCATCGTGAGCGAGGAGACACAACGATCTCTGGAAATGAAGTGGGGAGTCTTTTTCGGCCGACTCTTATGGGCAGGCACACCGATCGGCGTGCTGATCGGTACCCTGGCCGGTTACTCCACAGGACGAGCAGATTGGGTCATTCCGGCGCTTCAAATCACATGGGGAGCAATGCTCGGCATCTCGGCCGTGCCCGCAAAGCCCAAACCTGTCCCGGCGCAGAGCACGTAAGAACGTCGCTGATTCAATTCAGGGGGATAATTGGATGGGAAGTGTTTGGTGGACCTGGTCGGGATCGAACCGACGACCTCTTCCATGCCATGGAAGCGCGCTCCCAGCTGCGCCACAGGCCCACTTATGAGGACACTACGGTTGCAGGTCTGCAACCTCAATTATTTTCGCCGACGAGCGCCCGATAGTCAACGCAACTGGCTCTGAATCTCACCAGCAAGCCTCACGCCAACGCAAAAATTTCCGCCGCGAACCAATTTCGCCCGTTTCTTCCACAGGGCTTTTCTGCCATAATTGATCGTGCACGCCACCTGCACAATTTTCCAAACACAATTTAAAGCGAGGAAGAGATGCCAGCGAAGTACATCTTTGTGACCGGCGGAGTTGTGTCTTCACTCGGCAAGGGCCTGGCTGCGGCTTCGATCGGATGCCTGCTCGAAAGCCGCGGGATCAAGGTCAACATCATGAAGTTCGACCCCTACCTCAACGTCGATCCCGGCACCATGTCGCCCTTCCAGCATGGAGAAGTCTTCGTCACCGACGACGGCGCCGAAACCGATCTCGACCTTGGCCATTACGAGCGATTCACCCACGCCAAACTTTCCCGCGACAATAACTGGACCACCGGCCGCCTCTACGAACAGATCATCGCCAAAGAACGCCGCGGAGACTATCTCGGTAAAACCGTCCAGGTCATCCCTCACGTCACCAACGAAATCAAAGCTGCAATGAAGAAGGTCGCGCAGGACGTCGACGTCGCCATCGTCGAAATCGGCGGCACAGTCGGCGATATCGAGTCTCTGCCCTTCATGGAAGCCATCCGGCAGATGCGCCAGGAACTCGGCCGCGAGCACACTCTCTTCGTCCACGTGACGCTCGTTCCATTCATTGCCGCCGCCCAAGAGTTAAAGACCAAGCCCACGCAGCATTCGGTCAAAGAACTCCTCAGCATTGGAATTCAGCCCGACATTTTGCTTTGTCGCACGGATCGTTTCCTGGCGAAGGAGATGAAGTCGAAGATCGCGTTGTTCTGCAACGTGCCGGAAGAAGCTGTCATCACCGCCAAAGACGTAGCGTCCGTCTACGAAGTCCCGCTCGTCTTTGCGAACGAAAATGTCGACACGCTCGTTCTGAAATCCCTGCACATGGAGGCGAAAGATCGCGACCTCGCCAAGTGGGAAGACATCGTACACCGCGTCTACAACCCGAAAGACACCGTCACGATCGGGATCGTCGGCAAGTACGTCGAGTACGAAGATTCCTACAAATCGCTGAAAGAAGCGCTAGTCCACGGATCGCTGGCCCACAACCTGAAGCTCCAGCTGAACTGGATCGAAGCCGAGGGCCTCGAGGGAGCTGATGAAAAGAGCGTTGAAGCGCAACTGGAAGGCTACGACGGCATCCTCGTTCCCGGCGGCTTCGGCAAGCGCGGCATCGAAGGCATGCTGATCGCGATCCGCTACGCCCGCGAGAAAAAAGTTCCGTACTTCGGCATTTGCCTCGGCATGCAGACGGCCTGCATCGAGTTCGCCCGCAACGTTGTCGGCCTCGAAGAAGCCAACTCCAGCGAATTCGATCCCGCCACGCCGCATCGCGTAATCTACAAACTCCGCGAACTGCGCGGCGTTGAAGAACTCGGCGGAACCATGCGCCTCGGTGCCTGGACCTGCAAGATCGAGCCCAACACGCTCGCCTACAAGATTTACGGCAAGTCCGAGATCAGCGAGCGCCACCGCCATCGCTACGAATTCAATCGCGAGTACGAAGAGCCCATGACCGCCGCGGGCCTGCGCATCTCCGGATCGACTCCCGACGGAACTTACGTCGAAATGGTCGAACTCCCCGATCATCCGCACTTCATCGGATGCCAGTTCCACCCCGAGTTCAAGTCGAAGCCACTCGAGCCGCATCCGCTGTTCAGCACATTCATCGGCGCAGCCTACACTCACGGATTAAAGCGCCGCGCAGAAAAAGAAACCGCCGAAGTGGAGATGTTCCACCGGCCAGAAAGGGCAAGAGTCTAATTTTTTAGCCACGGATTTTCACGGATTCAAAGCTTTTTCAATCCGTGAAGATCCGTACCGATCCGTGGCCGGGTTTTTCATGTCGATCTCGTTCCAAGTCGGCGACATCCACATCGGCTCCGGCGATCTCTTCCTCATCGCCGGACCGTGCGTCATCGAAAGCGAAGATCATGCCATCCGCATGGCCGAGATCATCAAGGGTGTCGTCCGCTCGCTCAACGTGCCGTTCATCTTCAAAGCGAGTTACGACAAGGCGAACCGCACCTCAGTCCGCAGTTTTCGCGGACCCGGCCTGAAAGAAGGCCTGCGCATTCTGAAGAAGATCAAAGACGAACTCCACTTGCCCATCCTGACCGACGTCCACGAAACTGCTGACGTCGGCAAAGTCGCCGAAGTCGTTGACATCCTCCAGATCCCCGCATTCCTCAGCCGCCAGACCGATCTCGTCGTCGCCGCCGCCCTCAGTGGCCGCGCAGTCAACATAAAAAAGGGACAGTTCGTCGCTCCCTGGGACATGCGCCACGCCGTCGAAAAGTGCCGCGACGCTGGCAACACCCGCTTCTTCCTCACGGAGCGCGGAGCCAGCTTCGGCTACAACAATCTGGTCGTCGACATGCGCTCGCTCGCTATCATGCGCAAATTCGCGCCGGTAGTTTTCGACGCGACCCACTCGGTGCAACTGCCGTCCTCACAGGCGGACGACAAAAGTCCCGCCGTCAGCGGTGGCCAGCCCGAATTCATCCCGGTCCTGGCACGCGCCGCCGTGGCCGCCGGAGTCGACGGCGTCTTCATGGAAGTCCACGACAATCCGAAGGAAGCCAAGTCCGACGGCGCGAATGCCTTGGAATCCACGAAGCTGCGCGGAGTGTTGAAGGAACTGCTAGCGGTGAGGAAAGCGCTGGCCGAGGCGCACGCGACACCATAACGCTGTGTCCTCGAGCGCAGCTATAGATCTTTGAGTTCTCACTTACCAAAAGCGAAAAGAGAACCGGTAAAATAAGCGACAAGGAACAACGTTCCTAAAGCGCCAGGAACAACTAACCACCACTTCGATCCTTTTCCGGCAGCGTACAGGCCCAAGAATAAGGCAGCAGGTCCGCTCAAATTGGTAATATCCCCCCAGAATGTCCATTGGTGTCTGGTGAACATTCCGGAGACACATACGATCATGAAAAACACTGCAGCGAGTCCAGCGCGAGCGGATCTGTTCACCTGCCGAGTATAACCTCTCGGCATTCCTTATCTGAACTTACTCCAGCACAAAAATCTCTTTCTTCGCGCACATCTCCTTCAGCACTTTCGGCCACACCGTCACGCTGACCTCGCCCAGATGCGCCTTCCGGAGCAGAAGCATCAGCGTCCGCGACTGCCCAATCCCTCCGCCAACCGATAGCGGCAGCACATCATTGACGATCCCCTGATGATACGGGAATTTCAGATTATCGAGCAGCTTCGACATCTCCAACTGCTTCCGCAGCGTTTCTGCATTCACACGAATTCCCATCGAACTCAGCTCGTGCCGCCGCTGCGTCACATGATTCCAGACCAGGATGTCGCCGTTCAGCCCATGCGTATCTTTCTTCGTCTGTGCGCTTGTATCGGTGATCCAGTCGTCGTAATCGGCCGCGCGCATTTCATGCGGATACCCATCTTTCAACGGCCATCCGATCCCGATAATGAAAATCGCCGGATACTTCTGCAGAATCGCCGTCTCCCGCTTCTTGCGCGGAAGGTTCGGATACATCTCCAGCAGTTCCTCCGCATGAAGAAACGTCAACTCCTCCGGCAGAGTCGGATATCGCGGATCCTTCAACGCCGGGAACATCTCCAGCGCAAACTTCTCCGCGCCCACCAGCACTTTCCAAATCTTTGTCACGATGATCTTCAGGAACTCGATGTTGCGTTCCTTCGCCGTAACGACCCGCTCCCAATCCCATTGATCGACGTACGCCGAGTGATCGTGATCGAGGAAGTAATCCTTCCGCACCGCTCGCATGTCGGTGCAAATCCCTTCGCCCGGCTTGCACTCGAACTGCTTCAGCGCGACCCGTTTCCACTTCGTCGCCGCCTGCACCACCTGCGCGTCAATCGGATGCTTGTCGCGGTCATTCGAGATATGGAACTGGATCGGCGTTCTCGATCCATCGCGATCCAGCATGTCGTTCACGCCGCTCTCGACGTCGACAATCAGCGGCACCTGCACCATCTGCAGGCCGAGCTCTTTGCATAGATTGTCTTCGATGTAGCGCCGCAGATGGAAAATCGCCTTCTGCGTCTCTTTCCGCGTCAGCAGCGACTTGTAATCTGAGGGCAGGACTTTCTCCAGTTCGGCATAGTCGCCAATGCCGGGGCCGGCCAGGTCGGCCTTCTTGCTAGCCTGGCTTTCACGATCGAACTTCACGGACTTCTCTTTTACTTCAACGGGATGATCCAGAGTGCTGCCTTTATGTTTCATGTGAAGACTCCTGTGCTGGGGATTCCTTCAGAACGAAGCGGCAGGGAACCGCCGGTTGAGGTGACATTCGTCTCTATTGGACTTCCGCCAGAAAAGCCGAGCCGTGATAACAATCACAAATGGTTGTGTGTATAACGACACCGCGCCGGTCTCGCTCGCAGCCCATGCAACGCCGCCTTGCACGCGTATCCTCAAGCGCTTGTGCTAGATTGAAATTCTCGCGATGAAGCACGTTGCCAACTGGGCTTTAAGCACAGCCGCCGTCCGTGGCGCCAGCTACGCCGATGTCCGCGTGATCGCGCAACGCAGCCGCGCTCTCAGCACCAAGAATGGCAAGGTGGGCAATGCCTCCGACGCCGAGTCGGTCGGCATGAATGTCCGCGTGATCGCCGACGGAGCCTGGGGATTCGCCGCCTCCGCCGAACTCGGACGCGGCGCCGTCGAAGCCACCGCTGCCCAAGCTGTCGAGATTGCCCGTGCCTCCGCTCGCGTGAAACGCGAGGACATTCGCCTGGCACCCGAAAAACCCGCCGTCTCGGAATGGACCACGCCCCACAAAATCGATCCATTCAGCGTCTCAGTCGAGCAGAACATCGACCTGCTCCTCAAAATTGACGCCGAACTTCGTGCCGTTGCCGGAATCACTCTGGCCGAAACGAATTTGAATTTCAACCGCGAGGAGCAATGGTTCATCTCCTCCGACGGCGCCGACATTCATCAAACCAAGATCACCACCGGCGCCGGATACGCTGCCTACGCGTTCGCCAATAACGAAATCCAGAAACGTTCGTATCCCAACTCTTTCGGCGGACAGTGGCAGAACAAAGGATACGAACTCGTCGAAGAATTGAAGCTGCTCGAAAACGCCCGCCGCATCGCCGAAGAAGCCGTCGCGCTGCACAAGGCCGACCAGTGCCCGGAAGGAAAGTTCGACATCATCCTCGACAGCTCGCAGCTCGGCCTGCAGATCCACGAGTCTGTCGGACATCCCATCGAACTCGACCGCGTGCTCGGCATGGAAGCGAATTTCGCCGGCACCTCCTTCCTGACTCTCGACAAGCTGCGAACTCTTCGCTACGGCAGCGACCTGGTGAACGTCGTCGCCGACGCCCGCCAGGAGCACGGTCCCGGCCTAGGCACATTCGCCTACGACGACGAAGGCGTCGCGGCCCAATGCACGCCGATCATCACTAAAGGTCTCTTCACCGGATATCTCAGCTCGCGCGAGACCGCGCACATGGTAGGCCTCGATCGTTCCGGCGGAACACTCCGCGCCGAGAGTTGGAACCGCCTGCCGATGATCCGCATGACGAACATCAGCATCCTGCCCGGCGAGAAGCCGCTCACGCTCGAGCAACTCATTGCCTCCACCGATCACGCGATCCTCATGCAGACGAATCGCTCGTGGTCCATCGACGACAAGCGTTACAACTTTCAGTTCGGGACCGAGATCGGATGGGAAATCAAAAATGGCAAGCGCACGCGCATGGTCAAGAATCCGTCCTATTCGGGCATCACCACGGAATTCTGGAACTCCCTTGACGCCATCTGCTCCCGCGACGAGTGGACGCTTTGGGGCACCCCCAACTGCGGCAAAGGCCAACCGCAGCAAGTAATGGGCACAGGCCACGGCGCGTCGCCAGCAAGATTTCGGGGGATTAAAGTCGGTAGCGCCTTTCGGGGGAGCTAGTGATAGCGCTAATCACTAACCACTAACCACTAACCACTGATTCTGAATGCTGACTTTCGACCAATCCGCCGACATCTTCCACCGCATCCGCAAGCTCTCGTCCGCGGATGAACTCGAAGTCCTCTTCACCGGCGGACGCTTTGCCCTCACTCGCTTCGCAAACAATGTCATCCACCAGAACGTGGCGGAAGAAAATCACGTCATCTCCGTTCGTACCGCGTTCGGCACCAAGACGGCTCGCGCGACGACCAACAAGTTCGACGATGAAAGCCTGCGCCAGGTCGTGAAGTCCTCGGAGAACCTCGCCAAAGTCCAGCATCCCGATCCAGATCTCCTGCCGGTCCCATCACCAGAAGAAGCTCGCGGGAATGCAGACACTCAAGCTCCCTCGCGTTACTTCGACCACACAGCAGCTATCACCCCCGAACTCCGCGCCGAAGGAGTCCGCCAAATCGTCGGAGTCGCTGGCCGCCACAAGCTCACCACCGCAGGAGTTTTCTCCAGCGGAGAGTACTTCGAAGGAGTCTTCAACTCCCGCGGCCTGAGCAAGTGGCACGCGCAAACCTCCGCTGAAGTCTCAATCACCATGCTCGGCGCCGATTCTTCCGGATGGCAGAAGGCCAATTCGCCCGACGTCAATAATCTCGATCCGCTTCGCCTCGCCGAAGTCGCCGCGCAGAAGGCTGTCGACACGGCGGATCCCCGCGAAATTCCTGCAGGAAAATACACGGTCATCCTCGAACCCGCCGCCGTCCTCGACATCGTCGGATTCATGTTCTGGGACTACTCCGGCATAGCCATCCTCGATCAGCGCTCGTTTCTGACCGGACGCGTCGGCACGAAATTGTTCGGCGATAACATCACCATCTGGGACGATGTCGCGCACCCTCTCCAGGCCGGAGTCCCCTTCGACGGAGAAGGCGTGCACCGCCAGAAAGTTTGCCTCGTCAACAACGGAGTCGTCGACCGCGTCGTCTATGCCCGCGCCACCGCCGAGCGCATGAAGCGTTCTGAATATAAAGATAGCGTTGGCCCAATCGCCGCGACCGGCCACGGATTCTCCCTGCCCAACGAAATGGGAGAGATGCCCGTCAACATCGTCTTCGCCCCCGTCAACAATCCGCAAGCCGTCGAGCAAATGATCGCCTCGACCGAGCGCGGCGTGCTCGTCACGCGCCTGTGGTACATCCGCGAAGTCGAGCCGTTCGAAAAGATGCTCACCGGAATGACCCGTGACGGGACTTTCCTCATAGAGAACGGCCGCGTGCAGGGCGGAGTCCGCAACTTCCGTTTCAACGAGAGCCTCGTTCACATGCTCTCGAACGTCGAAGCCATGAGCGCGCCCGTTCGCTCCTGCGGAGAAGAATCATTCGACATGGTGGTCCCCGCAATGAAGGTGAAAGATTTCAACTTCACCGAAGTGACGAAATTCTGAAATGCTTGTGGCGAATGTACTTGGGAAAGGCACGGCCTCAAGCCGTGCCGCTAGAGGCAAAAAAAGTCACGGGCTTCAGCCCCTGCGGCACGCCATCCTGCTCTTTCATATGTGAGGTCGACTCTGAGATGTCATCGAACGCACTTACTCCGCAATCCGCCCGCGCTTTTGCCGACCGCTGGATCTCCGCTTGGAATCGCAAAGATGTTGAAGCCGTTCTCGCCGACTTCAGCGACGACGTGATGTTCACCTCTCCCCGCGCCAAGTCCGTCGTGGGCTCGCCGCGTGTCGTAGGCAAATCGCAACTGCGGGAATATTGGACGCGAAGCCTCTCCCGCATCCAATCCCTCCGCTTCACCCTCGATCACGTCCTCTGCGACGGAGATCGCCTGGCCATCCTCTACATCGCCGAGATCGACGGCAAATGCATTCGCGCTGTCGAATTTCTCAACTTCGGTCCCGACGGCCTGATCCGCGAAGGCGAAGCCATGCACGGCGTCGAACTCGAACCGGCCTGATTCAGACCATCGATCCTCAAAGCCGGACGCAGCATTCCACTCCGAATCTCTCCGGATTTCTTCCGTGTTTCGCCCGAAATCGTCGGCTTCCGCAAGGCCCTTGCCGCTCCTTTTCCGCGTCCGGCAATCTCGCCTAATCCGTTCAAAGATAAGCAGTTAGCCCCAACTGTTCAATGACTTCGGTAACTTTGTTTGAGGGATTCCGGGGTGTACGCTGCGTTTGAGTTAAGGGATTGCGGCAAACGCCGCACGAAAGGCTGAATCGAGCGTGGCAGCGGAAGGACAGGCCCTGATGAACGAGGCGCAAATGAATCAAGCGCAATACGAAGACATGCAAGGTGCGCCGCGCTTTCCTTTGCATCTCGCCGCCTCCGTCAAGACACAGGGCAGCGCGTACTCCGCCGAAACCGAAAACATCTCTGCCAACGGCGTGCTTTTCGCGATGGACAAAGACGTCCCCGTCGGATCGATGGTCGATTTCACGATCATGCTGCCTGGCGAAGTCGTCGGTGCCCCCCGCGACGTGCAGGTCGATTGCCGCGGACGCGTAGTGCGCAGCTTCGACGATCGCGGACGCCGCGGCGTTGGCGTCGTGATCGACGAATATCACTTTGAGCGGTTGTAACTCGCAAGGAAACGAATGGCTACGAATCCGGTAAGCGTGGAAGAAAATTTCGGAGCAGCCGACGAGAAGGGCCAGTTCGTCCGCGTCATCGTAGCGGATACGCAGGCCATCTTCCGCGCCGGACTGCGCAAGATCTTCGCGCTCGAGGATGACATTCGAGTTGTCGGGCAGGCCGAAACGCTTCCGCAGACTCAGTCCGCGCTGGCAAAATTCTCCGCCGATCTTCTGATTTTCGAAGCCGCCCTTACTCCGAATCCCGTTGACGCCGTCGTCGAACTTCTCCGCCAGCATTCGAAATTGCGCGTAGTCGTGGTGACGCCCGGCTCCGACGAAGAACTGACTCTGGAACTTTTTCGCCGCGGAGCTCACGGCATCGTCTCGCGCGAAGTCGAACCCGAACTCCTGGTCGACTGCATCCGAAAAGTTGTTGCCGGAGAAAACTGGCTCGACAGTCAGGGCATCCGCTGGGTGCTGGATGCCTATCGCAACCAGAACAATCGCGCCTCCGGATCGCGCCCCAAAGTCCAGCTCACGCCCAAAGAGACGCTAATCGTTTCCTGCGTCACCCAGGGCATGAAGAACAAAGAAATCGCCCTTCGCGTCGGAACCACCGAGCAGGTCGTGAAGAACTATCTCCGCAAGGTCTACGACAAACTCGGAGTCGCCGACCGCCTGGAACTCGCGCTCTACTGCCTGAACCACCACGTCGTCGACAATACAAAAGTTCCTCCGTTGCCCGCGAACGCAAATGGCGCAGCAACCGTAGCCTCGGCCAACGCCGCTGCAGCCGGAGCGGGAACGTCCGCGTCGGTTACCCCCGCAGCGCTTCCTCCGGATTCTCCAGAAAAACTCTCGTAAGTCCTCGGGTCTTCGAACCTTCCTCCAGTCTCCGTTCCTGCGAAGCGTCGGATGCGAATCCATCCGATCGACCAGACTGATTCTGTAATTCGGTAATTTTGAAATCTTGTAATTTACGCGGGCACGCCGCCCAGCATTCTCAAATTACAAACTTACCCGATTACCAAATTACAAAATTAGGCAGATTACCAAATTGCAAAATGCGCCGCTCGTTTCAAGTTGCGGTTCCGCGCCATCCTCCATAGAATTGAAAAGTGCGAAGCGCCGCGAGTGGAAAGCGTCGCGGCTGAGGAAGCACTTCTCAAGAGTCGTACCTCCATCCGATTGACGCCGGAGAGATGGCCGAGTGGCTGAAGGCGCACGCTTGGAAAGCGTGTTTAGGGGAAACTCTAACGTGGGTTCGAATCCCACTC
Source organism: Candidatus Sulfotelmatobacter sp. (assembly GCA_035945695.1). Lineage (GTDB taxonomy): Bacteria > Acidobacteriota > Terriglobia > Terriglobales > Acidobacteriaceae > Sulfotelmatobacter. The sequence continues at coordinate 131,348 of DASYZZ010000016.1, forward strand.
TCTCCGCCATACACTTCTCATTTCCCTCCTGGAACTGCCTACACCGGGATCGCTGCGCCGTGAATCAGCCTTGCCTCGTCGCTGCACAGGAACAGGATCACCTTGGCGATGTCTTCCGGCTTCGGCCATTTGGAAAAATCCGCCTTGGGCATCGCCTTCCGGTTCGCTTCGGTGTCGATGATGCTTGGCAGGATCGAATTAGCGCGCACGCCCGTCTCCCGCAGATCGGCAGCGAGCGAGTCGATCATCGCGACCGCCGCCGCCTTCGATGCCGTGTACGATGCGGCTCCGGCAGCGTGATCCACCGCTGCCCGCGACGCTATATTGACGATCACGCCACTGCCTCGTTCGAGCATCTTCGGAACGACCGCCCGGGACAGCAGATATCCCGAGCGCAGGTTGAGCGACAACATACGCTCGAACTCCTGCGGATCGATTTCCCAGACCGCCTTACCTCCCGCGTACCCGCCGACGCAGTTCACCAGCGCGTCGACGCGTCCATGTTTCGCAATAATCCCATCGACCGCCTCACGCACCGCGCCCTCGTTCGTGACGTCAGCAGGCAGTCCCTCGAGGAGACCATCCTGTGCTGCGCCTGCGCTCGCCTCTTTTCTTAAAGCAACAAATTCTTCCTGATTCCGATGCGTTACGGTGACCTTCGCATCGGCAGCCAGGAACGCCAGGCTGACGGCGCGGCCCAATCCGCCGGTTCCCCCGGCTACCAGAACGACGCTTCCGGAAAATTCCATAAAGCCCTCCCCTGCGAATCTCTCGCCTGGCCGCTCCTGTCTCGGCAATGATTCCTGATTCGGAGTTCACCAGCGCGCTTCATCTTTACAAAAATCTATGGTGCACGAAAGGGAATTGCCGTCCGCCGCGGGTTTAGAATCTAACCAGCGGCACAAATGTCGGACGAGCCCATCTCGCTTTCTCCCGGACCGCAGTTCAAGCTGGCGATGCTGGTCGCCATTCTCGCCGACGTTCTGCAGTTGGCCGTTTTCCCCGCGTTCGTGGAAGGCGCGTTCTCTCCCATGGACGATCTGCTCGACCTCGCCGTCGGCGGAATTCTGACGCGCCTGCTGGGGTGGCACTGGGAATTCCTGCCCTCGTTCCTCGCCAAACTTGTGCCCGGAGCCGATCTGATTCCGTTCTGGACGATCGCCGTCGTCAACGTTTACCGGAAAGCAAGGGCGGTGGCCGCGGCAGACGTCGACAAGCATTCACGCGAGTTGCCTCCGGCCGAGCCTACGCGGTAGGGCCGGTCTTGGATTCCGGGCCTCGGTTTGCGATGGGGTGATGGGGTCATTGGGTGATTGAGTCATTGAGCCATTGAGTCATTGGGTAATTTGGTAATTGGGTAATTGAAAAACCCTTCCACCTCCGTCTCGGTGTGAACCCCACAAATTGTCATCCTGAGAGGAGTCTGCGTCCGCGATGAGCGGACGCAGACGGAGCGAAGGATCCCTGCATTGTCATCCTGAGGAGGGCGCATTTTGCCCGACGAAGGACCTGAGCGAGCCGCGCAAACTCGCCCGCGCATTTTTGCCGGCGAATCAATCGCGCGTCTGGCTCGCATCCCTGCTGGTACTGGTACTGAGTACCGAGTACTGCTCTTCCGTGCCACCCGCAGTACACGACTGTGCACTTTTCCCAACGTACTCACAGTTGTACAAAGGACGCATCAGGACGGGGGTCCAGCGGCGCCTTCGATGCCCCAGGCCCCCTTTTTTTGCCCCCGTGAAGGAGGCATCGATGAAGGCCTCCTCCAAATCGAGTTTTCCTCGTGCTTGTAACTCCTCGGCCAGCACGCGCAAGATGCGCTCCAGCTTGCCTGCCCGCACCCACTGCTGGAAACGGCGATGGCAGGTTTGGTACGGCGGGTACTTGTTGGGCAGTTCGCGCCACTGTGCTCCGGTGCCCAACACCCACAGAATTCCGTTGAGCACCGCTCGCGTGTCCTGCCAGGGGCGACCACGATCGTCGGCACGCCGCTGCAGTCTTAAAATCGGTTCGATGAGTTTCCATTGGGCATCGCTGAGCTCCCATCGTCCTCGCATGCCCTCCTTGTCACCGATGTTTGACTGCCTGCAAATAGCGAAATAGGTTCAATCACCATTTATGAGACCGGTTCTAGTTCACCTAATCAAGAACTTCAGCTTACTGTCAAACTTGGAAGCGGACCACGAACTGTGTGCGAATTGTGTGCGGGCGCCGGGATCAAACCGGCATGTAGTACTTTCGCCGTTCTTTATTACCGAATTACAAAACGAGGATTACCGTCCGCAAAAACCAAATATTGCCAATACGTTCGTACGGTTGTGTGCGGCTGGCGACTCGTGAGAGTCGTCCCTACTGCGACTTTTCGTTGACGGTGCTCACAAGGCAATTGTGAGTTACAAAAGCTGGCTGAGGAAGATTCTGGCGGGAACAGCGACGGGTTGGTGGGCGCGAAAGCAATCGACTGGCTCATAGGGAAGATTGATGACCGCCTGGAAGGCGTGGGATGCCTTCGCTTGTGCTTGAAAATGCGCGAGGGAAGAGGAGAGTGCCGTCTCGCTGAGCTTAGCCTTTACCAGGAACCAGGGTTTGCGATCCCGTACGACAAGGAAATCCACTTCGCGTTTCTGCTCGTCGCGCAGGTAGCGCAGCTCAAAATCGCCCAGACCAAGGTCCGTCCAGCCTTCCACAGCCTTCAAGAGGTGGCAGGCTACAAAGGTTTCCGCCCGCATTCCGTCATCGGCCAGCCCACTCCAATCCCGCAGGAACCACTTTGGCTCTTTCCGAAGGGATTTGGCGATGTTCTTAAACCAGGGGCGGTACGAAGCCATAGTGCAAGCGAACGAGCAAGTCGATCCAACGCTTGACAGTATCAACGGAGACCTGAATCTCACGTGCCAGTTGTAATAGACCGACTGCTGGGCACTGCTCTCAGCTAGAAGTTGCATCAACGTCTCCATTGCTCCTAGTTCTGTAATCTGCGCGACCTCTCTCAGGTCGCCACGCGAGAGTTGCTCCAGTCGCAAAGATCGCCAACGTCGAGAAAAGCGACTGTCGCGCCGGAGAAGGGGTTCCGGAAATCCCCCGTGCTCCCACAGTGCGTCCCAATCCCCCCCGCCGGTCTCGGATGGCGGTTGGATTTCTTGTGCGGGCAGGCTGGTTCTCAGACTCTCACCCATCGTCCAGGGGTGCATACGGTTTAAGACTATGTTTGACCAGTCTAATGTTTGGTACTCAGGAATCAACCCAGAGGAAGCGAGTGCTAGAACAGTTCGACCACCGCGGTATGGCCTGCGGCAGAAGCGAGTCGAGCGTCCCGCGTAATTAATGGAGCTGCCAGTTTCTCCGCCAGCACGATGTAGGCAGCATCATAGGCAGAAAGTTTATGACGGAGTTGCCAGACACGTGGCAGGAGTACCAGATGCGGATACCGAGCAATCCGGAGGTCCAACAGATCACGGATCGCCTCATTGGCGCGATGTGTAGAAATCACGCCCTGCGCGGCTAGACGGCGAAATACTTGCGTGACCTCGAGATCCAAAAGGTGAGGTGCGTGTAGCGTTTCATTGCGTGAATAAATACGTTTCTCGATGTACTGCCCTTCCGGCGTCTGAAGAAGCCAGTCAACTGCGGCAGACGCATCCAAGACTATCATCGCGCATCGCGCTCTTCTCGCACCAGGAGAGCGGCGTCAATCGGAGCCGCAACCGGTTTACGTTTGTGCAGGCGCTCTCGCAACTCCATGAGCGTGGGTCTCTCAGCGATTTCCTTGATCTCGGCCAAGAGATAGTCGGACAGAGACATTCCCGCCATTGCGGCACGAGCTTTAAGGCTGCGGTGTAGGGAGTCCGGTACATTACGCAGCTGGATCATCTTACTCATGCTGCAAGCATATTTTCATGTTATAAACATGTCAAGCCAGAATCCCAGAACGCATTTTAGCAAGTGCCGATGAGCTTATTTTCCGGCACGGAAATGCCGCTACGCCTGGCGGGTTCGAGCATCGCGAATTCATTGGCAGCATCAACGGCCTGCCTGAACAGGCCCACACGGCAGAAGGCAAAGCCCTCGCCATAAAGCGCTTTGACTAACAACAGCTTCCCAAGGTCCCGACATTTTCACATCGCACCGATCACAAGATGGCAGCTTCGCGGACTTATTCAATGCTGCGTTCGTCCCGGTCAACAGATATGACTCATTGATAAATCTACTTGGTCTTGGCCGGCGAATGACGGATTCGCGCATGGGAAGAACATCCCCGCGAATGTGGATCTCGGCTAACTCCGGGGGAAAATCGCGCGTGACCTGCTGCGCGACCCGATTTGCGTCATGCGCGGCCTGCGGTACGGTGAGCTCGCGAAAATACCAATTGACATTCCACGGATATCCACTACCATATGGTTGTGGATAGATTGGGTACAACCTTTGCGGCTCTGTCTGATCCGACCCGGCGAGCGATGGTCGAGCGGCTCTCCCGTGGGCCTGCCTCTGTGCACGGCTTGACGGAACCGTTTGCACTCTCGCAGCAG
>DASYZZ010000017.1:0-149980 GCA_035945695.1 Candidatus Sulfotelmatobacter sp.
TAGCCAAAGATAGGATCGCGGGTGTGTGGAGAGAAGTTGCTGTGCCCGACACTGCGTACGATCTATGCGCCGAACTGGGACGGGTCCATTGTCCCAAACTCGGCGTGAGAACGATAGACAGTCTTCATGTGGCCTGTGCCCTTGAACTTAAGGCGGACAGGTTCTGGACGTACGACGAGCGGCAGCTAAAGCTGGCGAAGGCACAGGGATTAAACACAGCGCCCTAACAGCACAGCTAATTCAACAACTTGAGCCGTGCGTAGACTGTTTTCTAGCGCATACGTCGTGACGTTACTCTTCCTCTTCCTTCACCTCACCGCGTTCGGCCTTGGCCTTCTCGATGATCTTCTCTTGCAATTGTCCCGGGACGACGTCGTAATGGTGCATTTCCATGTTGAAGCTGCCGCGGCCCTGGGTCATGGAGGTGAGGTCCGCTCCGTAGGTCAGCATCTCGGCCATCGGAACCTCGGCTTTCACGATCGTGTTGCCTGCCTTGTTGTCCATGCCCTGAATGCGTCCACGGCGGCTGTTGAGGTCGCCCATGATCGATCCGGCGAAGTCATCTGGGACGGTGATCTCGACGTTCATGATCGGCTCGAGCAGAGTCGGCTTGGCGATTTCCATGGCTTTCTTGAAGGCGATGCGCCCGGCCATCTGGAACGAAAGATCGTTGGAATCGACGTCGTGATAGGAGCCGTCGTAGAGGACGACCTTGAAGTCGACGACGGGATATCCGGCAAGATAGCCGCGGGCGGCGGCGTCTTTGACTCCCTTTTCGACGGCGGGGATGAAGTTCTTCGGAATCGCGCCGCCGAAGATGTCGTTGACGAATTCGAATTCGCCGCCGCGCGGAAGAGGCTCCATCTTGATCTTGCAATCGCCGTACTGGCCGTGGCCGCCGGTCTGTTTCTTGTGGCGTCCTTGCACGTCGGCCCTGCCGCGAATCGTCTCGCGATAAGGGACTTTGGGAGCTTTGAGGTTGACTTGCGTGTTGTAGCGCTTCTTCAGCTTCGAGACAGTCACTTCGATGTGCTGCTGTCCGGTGCCGGCGATGAGGAATTCTTTCGTCTGCGGGTCGCGGAAGAAGCGCAGCATGGCATCTTCTTCCATGAGCTTGTGCAGGCCGGGGCCGAGCTTGTCTTCGTCGGCGCGGCTCTTGGGCTCAATCGCGAAGGTGATGGCTGGCTCCGGCAGGCTGACCCGCGGATACTGGATCGGTGCGGACTTGTCGCCGAGAGTGTCGCCCGTCAGCGTGTCTTTGAGTTTCGCGACGGCGCCGATGTCTCCCGCGTGAAGTTCGTTTACGGGGACGACACTCTTTCCCTGCATCACGGAGATGTGCGAGAGCTTTTCCGAAGTGCCCTTGCTGAAGTTTTGCAACGTGGCGTCGTTCTTGAGCACCCCCGAGAAAACTTTGAAATAGGAAATCCGGCCCGCGAAGGCATCGGAGACGGTCTTGAAGACATAAACGGAAACCGGTTCTTCGTCGGTTTCGTGACGCTTGGGGGCGTCGCCGTTGCCTCCGGCGGCGATTTCGCCCTGCACCCATTCGTGCTCGGAAGGCGCGGGAGTGTAGTCGACGATGAAATCCATGACGCGGTCGGCGCCGATGTTGCCGAGGCCTGAGCTGAAGATCACCGGGAAAATCTTGTCTTCGCGAATGGCATTGTGAAGCGCGGGAACCAGGTCCTCTTCGCCGAGCGTGCCGGCTTCGAAGAATTTTTCCATCAGCCTGTCGTCGCCTTCAGCGACCAATTCGACGAGGCGTTCGTGGGCGGACTGCGCTTGCTCTTTCAGGTTGGCGGGGATTTCGGTTTCTTTGCCCTTGCCGTTGCCGCCGAGTTCGTAGGTATAGGCCTTCATCCGGACAAGGTCGATGACGCCGGAGAGATTCTTCTCAGCTCCGATAGGAAGTTCGATGGGAATCACATTGCGGCCAAAAGCTTTTTCGATGGACTCGAGCACCCGCGAGGCGTCGGCGCGATCGCGATCCATGCGGCTGACGACGATCAGTCGGGGCGTTTTGTATTCTTCGCAGTAATTCCAGACGCGCTGCGTAACGACTTCCACGCCGGCCACGCCGTCGACCACGACAATGGCAGCATCGACGACGGGCAGGGCCATCTTGGCTTCGTGGACGAACATGTTGAAGCCGGGAGTATCGAGGACGTTGATCTTGGTGCCGCCCCATTCGACGACGGCGACGCCGGTGCTGATCGACATCTGGCGGGCGACTTCTTCTTCGTCGTAGTCGGTGGTGGCCGAACCGTCGTCGACGCGTCCGAGGCGCTGGGTGGCTCCCGAGGTATAAAGCATGGCCGACACGAGCGAGGTCTTGCCCGCATGCCCGTGACCGACCAAGGCGACATTCCTTATGTTTGCTCCGGAATAGACTTTCAAGTTGGGCTCCTTCAGGCAGGCGTGGGGAAGAGAAGGCCCATGAATGAGGATGAGGGCAGAACAGGCCAGGCCCAACAACCCGCCAAAACCTAGGATGCTACCACGGTGGCAGCGAGCGCAACAACCGAGCCCGGGCAGGCTCGCGGGATTGGCTTGTTGATGCTGCTTAGCGGTGGCAGTTCGTAGTATCATCCGCATTAATGCTTGGCGGACGCACCAGCGAACAGTGGATCTCGCAGTATTCCCGCAGCCACCAGCATCCGGTGAATCGCCTTTGCCACACCTACGGCATTCCTACGATCCTGGTCTCGATTGCGGTTGCTCTGGCAGGATTCTTTTACCATCGCCTATGGATTGTTGCCGCTGCCCTCTTCGTTTTGGGGTGGATCCTGCAATTTGTGGGACACGCCTTCGAAGGAAAACCGCCGGAATTCTTTCACGACTGGCGGTTTCTGCTGGTCGGCGTGCGCTGGTGGTGGGCCAAGATCAACGGCAGAGCCTGAGCACTGCGCTTGCGGCGCCTTTTCAGTCTGGTCTATTCTGGGTGTAACTCTGGGGTTCCAGTTTACGGGGAAGCATGCAGCGCCTGACCGCAAGATTCCTGCTGTTGTTCGCCCTGTTGGGAACGCTCGTCCCACCGGCGCTGCAAGCCCTTACTCCTGTTCCACACGCCTGTTGCCTGCGCAAGGGCGCGCATCAGTGCCACGGTTCCATCCCGCCGGATCGCCTCGCGATATCCGACTCAAGTTGCTGTACACACGGCTGCTGTCGCGGGGTGACGATATGCCGGTGGGCTTATCCGGCACCGGCGCTGAAGGCGATTTCGGGGCTGAATGTTATCGGATTGAAAGCCGATGCGCAGCCGCGAACTGCTGCCATTGAAGTCTCTTTCTCACAATCCCCTCGCGCACCTCCCGCCTGCTGAAATCTCTGCTTTCATTGCGGATTTGATGCTGAAAGAAATGAAGCGCCTTTTGCTGTCGCTTTTCACGGCGAAGACTGCGTGCTTCTGATCAGTCTGTTTGCGCTGAGAGGCGAACAGCAATATCCCGCGTCCGTTGCAATTTTCTTCAAACCCGGAAAGAAAAATGGCCGACAAAAATTTCGGGACTAAGAACACGATCCCAATCCTGGCGGCCGCTCTTCTGCTGATCTGCGCGCTGCCGGCGGCCGCCGCCATTTTTGGATCGGTGCGCGGAGTCGTTCATGACGAGCAGCATCGTCCAGTGCAAAATGCCATGGTGATGATCCGGGCGAAGACATCGGATTGGTCGGCCAGTGCCACGACAAATGCAAATGGCGAATTTCTCTTCGATCGGGTGCCGCTCGGCGAATATACGGTGACCGTCGCCGCGAAGGGATTCAATCAGACTGCGCAAGGCCTGACGGTGGTATCCGATTCCGTGCCGGTCTTGCATCTCGCGCTCAGCGTTGCAGGAGAAAAAGAAACTGTCAACGTATCGGGGGCGCCGGAGAATGCGCCAACCGGGTCCATCACGCCTACTACGCTGCTCAGCCGCAAAGAGATTCAGCAGACTCCGGGAGCGGACCGCACCAACAGCCTGGCGATGATTACCGATTACGTGCCGGGTGCTTATATGACGCACGATCAGCTGCACATTCGCGGCGGACACCAGACTTCGTGGCTGGTGGATGGCGTCCCCGTGCCCAACACGAACATTTCGTCGAATCTGGGGCCGCAATTCGACCCGAAAGACATCGATTATCTCGAGGTCAACCGCGGGAGCTACGGTGCCGAGTTCGGGGATCGTACGTACGGTGTCTTCAATGTTGTGCCGCGCACAGGGTTCGAACGGAATAATGAGGCCGAGCTGGTTTTGAGCGCCGGGAACTTTTATCAGACAAACGATGCATTCAGCATTGGCAGCCACACGGAGCGGTTCGCCTACTACGCGAGCGTGAACGGCAATCGCAGCGATCTGGGGATACAGACTCCAGTTCCTCAGGTAGTGCACGACGCCGAGAATGGATACGGAGGCTTCGGATCGCTCATCTTCAATGCCGATCCTTCCGATCAGCTGCGATTCATTACCTCGCTGCGCAAGGACTACTATCAGATTCCCTACGATCCGTTTCCCAATGACATTGAGAACGGTGCGCAGTATCCGAGCATCGGACTGCGCGACGGAGATCATGAGTCGGACGCGATTCTCAACTTTTCGTGGGTGCACACGTTCGATCCCGAGATGCTGCTCACGGTCTCGCCGTTCTATCACTACAATCGCGCGAACTACGACGGATCGCCGAGCGATATCCCCATCGCGACGACCGAGGACCGCGGCTCTACCTATGCTGGCGGGCAGATTAGCTTCAGCGCCAACGTCGCGAAGAATAATCTTCAGGTTGGCGTCTACAGTTTCTATCAGCAGGACAACGAACTTTTCGGCGCGATCTTCAACAAGCCGAGCGCCCCTCCATTCACGGACATTGAGAATCCGAACGGGAATCTGACCGCGTTCTTCGTCGACGACAAGTTCAAGCCGTTTTCGTGGTTAGTGCTCTCTGCGGGAATGCGGCCGACGCATTTTTCAGGGAACGTGACAGAGAACTCGATCAGCCCGCGATTTGGTGCAGCGGTGATCGTGCCGCATCTCAATTGGACTTTCCGCGCCTTCTACGGGCACTACTATCAGGCGCCGCCGCTGATCACGGCATCGGGGCCACTGCTTCAACTCGTGAATGCGAACAACCTCGGATTCATTCCGCTCTATGGGGAGCGCGACGAAGAGCATCAGTTTGGCGTCACCATTCCTTTTCGCGGATGGGTTCTCGATGCCGACAATTTCAAGACAAACGTCGCGAATTTCTTCGACCACAATAACATCGGCGAATCGAACTTATTCTTTCCCGTCACGATTGCGCAGGCTCGCATCCGCGGATGGGAACTCACGCTGCGCTCGCCGCGCATTGCGCACCGAGCACAGATCCATCTTGCGTATTCGAATCAGATCGCCGAAGGAGCGGGGGCGATTACAGGCGGACTCACTGATTTCTCGTTGCCGCAGGGCTTTTCCCCGCTCGATCATGATCAGCGCAATACGCTGAATGCCGGCGCCGATATTACGTTGCCACACAACGCTTACGCATCGACAAATGTCTACTACGGATCGGGATTCAGCAACGCGTTTCCGGGACAGCCATATCCGGGGGACTATTTGCCGCAACACACGACCTTTGACATGACGCTCGGCAAAAGTTTCGGAGATCACTTCTCGGCTTCATTAACTGCGCTCAACGTGGCGAACCGCCGCGTGGAGCTCGACAACAGCGTGACGTTCGGCGGATTTCACTGGAATGATCCACGGGAGATATTTGTGGAATTGCGGTACCGGTTCCATTACTGATGCCTTTACCGATTACCTCGCGAGTTTCTCCCGGAGCAGTTCCTCGACGTCGCCGATTTTTTCGCCGAGCAGGTTCAGCTTGCGGGCGAGACCCTGGATCTCGACTTCCGCTCTGCGATTGACATCGTAATCGAGTTCGCCGCGGAGGCGGTCTTTGGTGTCCTGACGATTCTGGCTCATCATGATGATCGGGGCCTGGATCGCGGTCAGCATCGCGAGAACGAGATTCAAGAGGATGTAAGGATAGGGGTCCCAGGACTTTCTCCCCATTGCCGAAGCAACTATCACGTATACGACGAGTGCGAAAATGGAAGCGATGATGAAGGTCCAAGAGCCGCCGAACCCGGCGACGGTGTCGGCGAGGCGGTCCCCGAATGTGGCGTCTTTCTCAATGACGTCGTTGGGATGGCGATTGGCGCGCAGACGGACGAGTTGCTGCGACGCGTGAAACTGGCGGCCGAGGACTTGCAGCATGTCCATGCCAGCCATGGGCTTGCGCTTGAGCAGCACGGCGATGTCTTCGCGAGCGACTTCGAGGCAGACGGCTTCATCGATCGCGGTGGCTTCGGTCTGGTGGGGCGTCTGTTCGAGCATCGAGGCGAAACCGAAAAATTCTCCGTGGGTAGGCTCGTCGACGATTACCTCCTGCTGATCCTGGTCGATTGTCGATACGCGAATGCGGCCGCTCACGACGACATAGGCTTTGCCGCGGGTGTCGCCGATTTTGTAGATCCGCTGACGCGGTGAGAAAGACACGACCTGGACCTGGCTGGCCAGCACCGCCGTCTCTTCTTCGTCCAGCTGCGCGAACAAAGGAACATGCTTAAGAACTTCTGGATTGCACGCCATCGAGAGCCTCGCATTGAGAAATTCAGAACGCGTAGCATGGCACAGCGGAGGGCGGCAAACAACCCGTCGGCCCGTGGCAAAGCGGGGTCCATAAGAGTTAGAGTGTGTACAAGGTGAAAAATCCAATCAAGATCATGCGTAAGGTTCTCGTTGTGTGGGCGATCGGTGCGATCGCGCTTTCAGGTGCCTGCAACCGCTCCAAATTGCCGACGAAGAAATATGCCTTTACCGGCCGCGTGGTTTCGATTGACAGCCAATCGCGCACGGCAATGATCGACGGCGACAATGTGCCGGGATTCATGGACCCGATGGCGATGGAGTATAAGGTCAAGCCGGAGACGATGCTGAAGCAGTTAATGCCGGGGGATTCGATTTCCGCCGATTTGATTGTGGTGGGGCCCGATCCGAAAAATCCGGAGGACCCGCCGGATTCCTGGCTGGAGAATATAAAGGTCACGGGACACGCGCCTTCTCCGCCGGCGAAAGGTGCGAGTTCACTGCACATGCCAGCGCGCGGTGAAGACGTGCCGGATTTTTCGTTCGTCAACCAGGACGGGAAGAGGATTACTCTCTCGCAGTATCGCGGGCACGTTCTGGTGGTGACATTCATTTACACGCGCTGTCCGTTTGCGGATTTCTGCCCGCGGATGAGCGCGAACTTCCACGAGATCTACAAGCAATTCGGTACGAATCAGGCACTGGAAAAGACGCATTTGCTGAGCATCAGCTTCGATCCGGAACACGACACGCCGAAAGTCCTGCGCAAGTATGGGTTCTCGGTCGCGCACACGCAGGATGCGACGTTGTTCCGCCGCTGGGAATTTGCCGCGCCGAAGCCGGATGAAATGCCGAAGCTCGAGGAGTTTTTTGCGCTTACTGTGACTCCGCAAAGCGGATTGCTGACACACAATCTCAGCACCGCGGTCATCGGTCCTGATGGAAAAATTGCCGACTGGTATCACGGCAACGACTGGCAGGTTTCTGATTTAATAAAAGACGCCGCGGATGCGGGCGCTCCCAGAGGTTAACCAGCTCCGTCCGGTCGAGGGAAGCATGAAGTATGTTCTCTTTATTCTGGCCATTTTAGGAATTGTGGTTTCTTCGCTCGCGCTGCGCGAGCATTACCGCGAGTACGGCGATTCTCCTTGCAGCATCAATGAACGCTGGGATTGCGGCGTCGTGAACCACAGCCGGTTCGCAATGCTGGGGCCGATTCCGGTGGCAACGATTGGGATCATCGGATACGCGCTGATGGCCGTGCTTGCGCTGATGCGCTCGTACCGGCTGCTGATTATCCCGACGTTTGCCGGGCTGGCCTTCTCGCTGTATCTGGCCAATATTGAGGCTCACATTCTGCAAGTCTGGTGCGTCTACTGCGTGGCGTCGCTGGTCATCATTTCTCTGATGTGTCTGTTTGATCTGGGGGCGGTCGTCTCTGGTTTCTTCCGAAAGTCGTCAGCGGCGTGAATTCCCGGGGAACCGCTGCCTCGTTCCGAGCGTATCTTTCAAGACATGATCGCGGTTCTGAAGAGGCATCCCGTTCTCAGTTATTTCGCGCTGGCGTTTTCCATTTCGTGGGCCGGTGCGCTTTGTGTAGTTGCGCCGCACCTGCTGCGCCACGAAGCCATCCCCAAACTTGCGGGAATTCTGATGTTCCCGGTCATGCTGCTGGGGCCGAGCGTGACGGGGATCGCCATGACCCGCGCCCTCGATGGCCGTGAGGGGCTGCGGAATCTGTTTGCGCGGATGCGGCGCGTGCGATTTCCAGCAGGCTGGTATGGAGCGCTAGTGATTCCTCCGGCGTTAATCTTCGTTGTCCTCCTCACGCTCGAAAGATTTGTCTCGCCGATTTTTTCTCCAGGCAGGTTCTGGGTTGGAATTTTATTTGGAGTGCCGGCGGGATTCTTCGAAGAAATCGGCTGGATGGGATTTGCATTTCCGAGGATGTCACAGGGACGAAGCCGCGCACGGGCAGCCATTATGCTCGGATTCTTATGGGGAATGTGGCACTTGCCGGTGATCGATTTTCTGGGAACGGCCACTCCGCATGGCAGTTATAAGCTGCCTTACTTTCTCGCATTCACCTGCGCGATGACGGCAATGCGCGTCGTGATTGCGTGGGTGTACTCGAATACTGGCAGCATTATGATCGCGCAATTGCTGCACGTGTGTTCGACGGGAGCGCTGGTGATTTTCAGTCCGCCGCACGTGAATGCCGCGCAGGAGACGACCTGGTATTTCACTTATGCGGCGGTTCTGTGGCTGCTGGTGGCGGTGATCGTCGGGACTTGGGGAAGGAATCTTGCGAAACAAAACTCGACAGCGGGAATCGGGGAGCCCAGAGCCCTTTCTATTTCATAGGCTGCTTTCGATCGGCTCCAATTTTGTGGTTGATGTCTCCGGCGAATTCGATAAACAGATTCAACAAGGTGCCATAGGCGGCCTGGCCGAGCACGGCCCGACCGCCTTCGGCAAAAGCGTTGCGCGGCTCGGGCTTCCATGCGGTCGAGATCATGCCTCCGAAAAAGGAACCGGCATAGAGTCCAAGCTGAGGCCGCAATTCCTGCTCGCTGTGGTTGTAGGTGACGAAATTGCGCAGGATCGCGTGACGGGCGCGCGGCCACAATCCGGAGCACTGGCACTGATCGTAGCGCGGCTCGTATCCGAGCGCGGCGTTTCCTAAAAATGCCAGCGTGTTGGCCGAGATGAACTGCCCTTCGCGCGAGGCGAATCGCTCTCCATAACCGCCGATACCTTCTTCCCACTGAGGAGGTGAGTCCCGCGCCTGATCGATGCCGGCGGCAAACATTCTCTTCAGGTATGCGCCCGGGGTGGTGAGCGTCTGAGTCAAATAGAGTTCGCGGCGCTCTTCGAACGTCAGAGGCAGCATTGTGCGGTTCTTCTCGATATAGACGCCGGTGACCCAGCTGCTTTCCCAGTTGCGGGCCTTGACCATGGCGGCTTCCCCCATGTGGATCGTCGCCTTGGCGGCTTCGACGGTCATCTTTTCCGCCTGATTACCAGCGGACTTCGAAGACTCCGGGTTCTGTTGTTGCGACGAAGACTGGATCGTTTGAGGTTGAGGAGCATCGGGCAGATTCTGCGCGAGCGCGGTTGCGCCGGTTATCAGCAATAGAGCAACCACGGTGACAAGACACGATTCGATACGGCCCGAGCACGCACGGCCCAATCAGTCCCCCTCTTGCGTTCCGCCCAATTGTTCGGTCAATTTTGCCGGATTCAACGAGAACCAGCTAATCCTCGTAGGATGCCTTCGATGTACAACCGTGTTGCCGCGGCCGAGGCGATGCGGCTCACAGTATTGCGGAGATCGTTCTCGTGAGGCTGAACTATGCGATCGCGCACAGGCACTGTTGAAGAATTTCTCTCCCGCATGCGAACGAACGACTTACCTCAAACCCAATGAGAATGACCGTGAGCCGGCTCTCTCCGAAACCAGTTCGCGGGTTTTCGATTTTGACGCTCTCGCTGCTGCCGGCCGGAACCACGGCGTGTATGCGGACGTCGTGAAGAACTGGAAGAGCAGGTTGTCGACTTTCGCGATGCCCGTCGAATTCGGATGCTGGTAGTCCTTCGTCTGATAGTCGGTGTCTTTGATCCACTCGAGACCGTCCGAGCGAGGATTCGCGCCGTTTGCCCAGATGTACGGGCCCCACGCGATCCACGGAGCGACGCCGGTGTTGTAGTCAAGATCGCCGGCAACGGGGTCGACGCCTTGTCCACGAATCTGATTGATCTGTGCCTGGATTGCCCACTTCGCGGAGAATCCGTACTCGTACGCGTAAACCTCGGGACTCTTGTCGATGATGATGTAGCCGGCGTAGATGCGGCTCGCCAGAAAAATCTGCTTCAGGTTGGGATAGCGCACCCTCAGGGCGCGGGCGATCTGGCCAATTTGCTGCTCGAAGTGGACGGCTTCGGTGGTGGTTGCGGTGTTTGCGCAGCCTGCGGTCGAAGGATCGCAGAGTGTCGAGAAGCCTGAACCCTCCGGTGCGGGGCTGGCTTCTTTCAGCCAGACCGCTTGCACCTGTTTTTCAGAGAGGCAGGGATTCGCAGTTGTGCCGCAGCCGGGCGTCACGCCCGGAGCGCCGGTCGCGGTGGCCAGCACTTCGTCGCGAATGCGGTCGTACTGGTTCTGGGAGTCAGTCGAAGTGTAGGGAGGAATGGTGCACGTCATATCGGGAGCGAGCACAGGATCGGTATAAGCGCACGCCGCTTCTCCGGGCTTGGCGCCGTTCAATACGGCAAGACGAGGATTCACCTGGGATGAGCGAGTGGGATCGGCGACGTACTGCACGAATCCGCCGAACTCCAGAGACGTGTTCGACAGGCCGACGGAGATAAAAGCGATGGCGCCGGTCGAGCTGGGATTTCCGTTGATATCGAGCGGCTGAATCGCCGCTCCGGAAGTCTTTCCATCGGTGTCGTGGTCTGTGGGCGCGGAGTTGCTGTTGTTCTCGTACAGATTTCCGCTGAATCCCAGATAGGTCTGGCCGGGAGCCATATCCATGATCGGCGTGTTATTGGGGAGAGGCGCGTGAGAAACGGTGACCAGCGTCGAGGCGGTTGCTCCCTGATAGGTTCCGGTGACGAGGACTTCGCCGTCGCTCATGAGACCGTGCACGAGCCCTGTGGGATCGACCGATGCCTTGGCGGAATTTGTAGAAGTCCACGTGGTTTGGTTGGTCACATCCTGAGGCGAGCCGCCGGCTGGAGTGTAGGTCGCGGTCATCTGCAGAGTGCTGTTCAAGTACGACCAGCCGTCGGTGGGAGCGAGCGTCAACAGCGAGGCTCCGCTGCCTTTGACGACATCGAGGCTGACGGAGTTCGATTGGCCCCCGAATGATCCGGTGATGACCAGGCCGGTGGTGGTGCTGTCGCCATGGACGACTCCCAAGGTCGAGACCGTGGCAGCGGAGTTGTCGGAAGACGTCCAGACAGTTTGATTCGTTACGTCCTGCGTGGAGGAATCGCTGTATGTTGCAACTGCGTTCAGGGGCAAGAAAGTCCCGGCGGAGAAGGAAGTGAACGGAGCAGTGACCGAAAGCCCGGTAACTGCGAGGTTGACCGAGAGTGACGTGTTGCCGGACTTTCCGCTAAACGTCGCAGTAATGGTCACGTTGCCGGCGCCGATGCCCGTGACCACGCCGGAACTCGAAACAGTTGCAGCGGCGGTGTTGGACGAGTTCCAGGCCGCCTGCGTTGTTACGTCCTTCGAGGTTCCGTCGGTGTAAGCAGCTTGAGCCGCGAGCTGAACGGTGGCTCCGACATTCACGGAGTTTGCCGGCGAGGTGACACCGACGCTTGTCACCGATGGCGGGCCGGAACTGGGTGCAGAGCTATTGCCTCCGCAGGAGGCCATTGCGAAGGCCAACAACAGACTTCCGGTTACAAGATGAATCCGATGCATGGCGAGCTCTCTCGGGACGCGATCGATTGGAAGCTGGAAATCAGGCTAACGAGGGGTATCGGGACGCGTAGCCTCGAGAATCATAACCCGGAGGAGAGACAAAGTTGCGGGGGAAAGGCAGTTCCGCCCGGTTCTACTTGATTGGACTTAGAACCGCTGTCGGCTTGTGAGCTCAATTTCATCCACGCTCGAAGGCGTGTTTTCGCTCCAGTTCCTCGACGGCCTGGAGGCGGGCTTTCTCGAAGTTCTCCGACTGATTCATTAATCCTCGAGTGGCTTCGGCAAGTTCCCCATCGATGCGGAGCAGCCCTTGTGCGGCGACGAGGCGGCCAGCGATTTCGAGCAAATGTGCGGGGGTTGTCTGAACGTATTGCGCCTCGGCAGGATCGGCAAGCCAAACCCGGCTTGAAACCAGCTTGGTCTGCCAGAAAACTTTTCGCTCGATGAACTCGGCCATGACATCGTCGGTTGCTTTTCCGAACACCCACTGGCCGCGCTTGAAGTCATAGTGCCGGCTGGAGAACGCGACGGGAAGCAGCTTTCCGGATTTCAGGAACTCGATCTGCCGCCGGTCAACCTCCTTGCGCAGGGCGTTAATGACTGGAGCCTCTGCATCTTTCGGTTCGAGCGAAGGCATGACTTCCTTCACCGTCCGCGACAAGTTGACTGACACGGGTGCGTGCAGCCCTTCGGAGCCTTCGAGTCGGATATCGCCGTGGAGCACCCAGAAGTCGGCCCCGGAAGTGGATTGGTGAAAAGGCCACTGAAGATTTATCGAGAGCGGAAGGCCGGTAAGAGTCACCCAGATTTTCTTCTCTGCTGCGTCAGGCATAGTGCTATGTTCCCCAGATCATCGACGAGAATTGAGTTTGAACGATCCCAGCAAGGCTAAAATTCAATTTTAACGGAGTGAACTCATTCTGCGTCGAGGGTTGCGCGGACTTTCAACGCGAGGTCGGCCTTGGTGAAAGGTTTCTGCAGGAGTTGGACGCCGGGCTCAAGAACTTTATGCTGCACGACCATGTCGTCAGTGTATCCGGTCATGTACACGATTCGAGTTTTTGGACGGCCGGTTTGAATCTTTTCGGCTAGTTGGCGCCCGCTCATCCCAGGCATGATGACATCGGTCAGCAGCAGGTGGATGGGATCGGGAAAATTTTCGGCGGTTTGAATCGCAAGTTCGGCACTGGGTGCGGTCAGGACCTTGTATCCATAGCCTTCGAGAAAGATGCGGGTGAGTTCTCGCAGGTCGGGCTCATCTTCCGCTATAAGGATTGTCTCCATTCCGCCTGCCGCTTTCTCTCCATTGCGCCCTTCTTCTTTTTTGTGACGCTCGTCCTCTCTCACGGAGGGCAAATAAACGCGGAATGTGGAGCCGTGCCCCGGTTCGCTCTCCACCTGAATACCTCCGCCGCTCTGCTTGACGATTCCATATACAGTGGCGAGACCGAGTCCTGTGCCCTTGCCGATGGGCTTAGTGGTAAAGAACGGCTCAAAAATGTGGGGAACAGTGGAAGAGTCCATACCCTGCCCCGTATCGCTCACTTTGAGCACTACGTAGCGCCCAGCTGAGAGATCGAGGTCGCGCGCTTCCTCCGGGCCGATCGTGGCATTTCCCGTCTCCATGATCAGCTTGCCGCCCTTCGGCATGGCGTCACGAGCATTGATGGCAAGATTCATGAGCACTTGCTCCACCTGACCCGGATCGACTTTCACCGACAAGAGAGAGGGATGCAGGTTAGCGACCAGCTCGATGTCTTCGCCAATGACACGGGCGAGCATCTTCTGCACGTCGGCCACGGCTTCGTTCAGGTCGAGCACTCGCGGTTGCAGAACCTGCTTGCGGCTGAACGCGAGCAACTGTTGGGTAAGGGACGCCGCCCGGAGCGACGCGCGGCGCATCTGCTCAAGGCCATTTTTTGTACTCTCGTCCACCCCGGCGGCGAGCAGGAGTTCTCCGTGTCCCATGATGATGCTGAGAATGTTGTTGAAGTCGTGAGCGACGCCGCCCGCCAGGCGTCCGATGGCTTCAAGTTGCTGCGCATTGCGCAACTGTTCTTCAAGATGCAAGCGCTCGGTGACGTCGCGGCTGATGCCCCAGGTGCGCACCCAGCAGTTGTCGGCCACGATGCCGATCATCGTGTTACGGAAAATCTTTCTTTGTCCGAGCGCATCCACTTCCTGCGATTCCTGATCGGTGATGCGGTAGCCAGACTGGATGAATCGCTCCATGAACTGTCTCGTCTCGGGATGCTGGAGCACGAGAAATTCAGTCAGAGGTTTGCCAAGCAACTCCTTCGCCGACGAAAATCCGAAAATTTTCGCCATGGCGTCGTTGCACTCCGCCACGTAGCCGCGCTCGTGCCCGAGGCGAATCTGTTCCAATACCGGCAGACTGCAGGGAACGGGCGGGTCGTACTCCATGCGGAAGATGCCTTCGGAACTCTGCTCGACAAAGGCGCGATAGCGCTCTTCGCTTTCGCGGAGAGCATTGTTCGCTAGCTTTTGTTCGGTGATGTCGAGCATCAAGCCGCGAATGAGCCGCTTGTTCGTCTTTTCGTCACGGTAAATCAGGGCCTCGTCGCGGATCCATACTTCGCGGCCGTCCTGCCGGCGCATGCGATATTCGACGCGAAATGGCCGGTCCTCCTCCCACGTGTTTTCCTGTTGAGCGACAGGATGATCCTGCGGGTTCAGGTGATTCCACCAGAACCACGGATCGGACATGCAATCTTCAGCATGGTATCCAAGTATTTTCTGTACTTGCGGACTAAGATAGAGAAACCTTCCCTCGACACCCGCCTCAGCAACGTACGAAATCGCGGGAACTTCCTCGACCAACTGGCGATATTTTGCTTCGGCTTCGCGAAGCGCAGCCGCGGAGCGTTTTCGTTCTTCCTGCGATCGAATCGCGGTGATGCCGAACGCGAGATTGTTCGCCATCTCGGTGAGCAATTCCATCTCAGAGTGTTCGAAGGAACCGACCTGATCCGAATAGATCATCAGAACGCCGAAGGCACGGTCGGCAGCACGCAGCGGCAGTGCGATCACTGCCGCATATCCCCGCTCCAATGCGGTGTCACGCCAGGGAGCAAAAAGAGGATCGCGCTGGGTGTTGAGGACTACGCAAATACGATTGTCACGGATGGCGGTGCCGGCAGGACCTCGTCCGGAAGCATCGTCTTCTGCCCATCGCACGTCGATCTGTTCGAGGTATCCCTCTTCGTGTCCGGAATACGCAACGGGAATCACGGTTTTCTTTTCATCGTTCTGGGCATAGCCGATCCAGGTGAACCGGTACGCGCCCATGCGTACGATAATGTCGCAAATATCGCTCAGCAGCACCGGTTCACTGCCCGCCTGCGCCAGGGCCTGATTGCACGCGCTCAAAGCGCGCAGAGCGCGATTCAAACGGCGGAGTTCCTTATTGATTTCGTGGTCGCGATCAGAGATGGGAACCGATGCATCGGGAGCGGGGACACTTGCAGCCGGGGATCGAGGACTCAGAGTCTTCGCTCCGGGCGGCTCGTGGGTAGCACCCGGCTCCGGCGACTGATACGAATGAGAGTTTTCCGGCTTCACTGAAATTCCGCGCCATTTTGCGATACTTTGCGCGAACTGGCAATAGTCTACAGGCTTCCGCCGCCTGTGAGCGCGGGTAGAAGTTTTTGTTCGCTTCTCGTGCAGAGGGATGGTGGGCCGTCAGAAAGGACCAGGTCGGAATAACGATATGGCTATCCCGTTTTCCTGCGTATCTTCGTTCCCATGCGCAACATCTTGCGGACTGTTCCGGTAGGCAGCGCCTTCATCTGATCGTAGAGTTCGGTGACGGCCTCGAAAAATCCGGCCATGGCCTCCAGCCGCTCGCGCGTATAGTCCGCGCCCGCTTCTTTGGGATCGAGGTCGGCCAGACACTGGCGCAAGATTTCGCGGGTCGGATCGATCTCGCGCCGCTTGCGTTGCTCGATGACGAGGCGGAACATTTCCCAGACATCTTTCATTGACTCGTAGTGCTCGCGGCGGTCGCCGAGGACATGAACCGCGCGGACGATCCCCCAGGTTTCGAGTTCTCGAATCGACGTGCTGACGTTCGATCGCGCCACGCTGAGCGTTTCGGCGATCTCCTCGGCCGGTACGGCTTTGGGCGACAGGTAAAGCAGGGCGTGGATCTGGGCGACGGTGCGATTAATGCCCCAGCGCGTACCCATCTCGCCCCAATGAAGGATGTATTGCTTCTGAACTGCAGTCAGTTCGGGCATATCTTTTCTTTCAGTACAGACTGAATATGCAGAATTTTGGGACGCTTGTCAATGACTCCGGCACGCGAGGGGAACGGCCCGGGAAATTTTCGAGGAGCAATTCCTGCTACAGTGAGCCAGTGCATCCGACGGACGAATACTCCCAGCGGCGAGAAGAGCGGCAGTTGCGAGTTCTCCACTTCGAGAAGATCCATATTCAGCTAGGGAACGTGCGGCTGTCTCTGGCCATCGGCATGGTCGTGCTGGCGTGGATTTCGTTGCGATCGCACCTCATCTCCGCCTGGTGGATCGCGGCGCCGGTTGTGGCATTCGCGGCGATTGCGGTGTGGCACTCGCGCGTGCTGCGTTCACGCGAGCTGGCAGCGCGCGCAGTGGCATTTTATGACCGTGGCATCGAAAGAATCGCGGACCGCTGGTCCGGAACTGGACCGACTGGGGAACGATTTCAGGATCCGCACCATGTGTATTCCGGCGATCTGGATTTGTTCGGGAATGCGAGTTTGTTCCAGTTATTGTCGGCGGCGCGTACTCGCATGGGAGAAGACACGCTCGCCGGTTGGCTCCTTGCGCCGGCAACGGTCGAGCAGATTCGCGAACGCCATGCCGCGATCAACGAGCTGCGCGGCGAACTCGATCTGCGGGAAGATCTGGCTGTTCTCGGCCAGGATGCCGGTGTGGGCGTGTTTCCCGAGGAATTAGGAACGTGGGCCGAAACGCCGAATCAGATGAAGCCGCTGTGGCTGGCGTGGGCAGCTCCGATTCTGGCAGCGCTCGCCGTGCTGTCGGCGGTAGCGTGGGCCGTCTGGGACATGGTCACGCCCTTCGTTGTCGTGGTGAGCGTCGAAGTATTTTTCACATATCGGCTGCGCAAAATTCTGGACTCCATTCTGCACGCAACGGAGCACGTCTTTCACGATCTCGGCCTTCTTTCCGGAATGCTGGAGAAGCTTGAGTCGCACGAGTTCCGCGAGCCTCGCCTGAAGGCGATGCAACAGCAACTCCTCTCCGGAGGGACGACTGCGTTTGAGGCGATCGCACGGCTGAGAAAGCTGGTGGACCTGATCAACTCGCGGGAAAACGTGTTCGTGCGGATTATCGACGCGCCGCTGATGTATTCGGTGCAAGTGGCTTTTGCGGCGGAACGATGGAGGCGCGCTCACGGCAGTGCAGTGCGAGAGTGGTTGAGAACCGTAGGTGAAATCGAAGCTCTGCTTTCGCTGGCAGCCTACAGCTTCGAGCGCCCGAGTGATCCCTTTCCTGAATTTATGGAACGCGCACCGGCGTTCGAGGCCGAGGGGCTGGGACATCCCCTGCTGGTGGAGGCGGTTTGCGTCCGCAATGATGTGCAGGTGGGCGGAGCGAGTCGCGTGCTGCTGATCAGTGGATCGAACATGTCGGGCAAGAGCACGCTGCTGCGCGCGGTCGGAATCAATACAGTGCTCGCGATGGCAGGGGCCGCGGTGCGGGCTCGACGAATGCGGCTGACTCCGTTGCGCGTGGGTGCGAGTGTTCGCGTGAACGATTCGCTGCAGGAAGGGAGTTCGCGATTCTATGCAGAGATCAAGCGGCTGCGGCAGATTTACGATCTGGCGGGAGAAAATCCTGCGCTGCTTTTTCTTCTGGACGAGTTGCTGCAAGGGACAAACTCCAAAGACCGGCGCATTGGAGGAGAAGGCATCGTCCGGGCGTTGGTCGCGCGCGGATCGATTGGACTGGTGAGCACGCATGATCTCGCGCTCACTGATATCGGCAGTGCTCTTGATGGGCATTTGCACAATGTCCATTTCCAGGACGAGCTGGCAAACGGAAAGATCACGTTCGATTACACGTTGCGCGAGGGCGTCGTCACGAAGAGCAATGGGCTTGAGCTGATGCGATCGATCGGGCTCGATGTTTAGGGCGCAAGAGCCGTCGCCCTCAGCGGCTAAAGCCGCATTCTTTCTGCGCTGTTACGGCACGGCTCGAAGCCGTTCCCTTCCCGAGCACTTCCGCGGCCCGCTTATCGCATCGACATCCCTTCCGATTACCAGACTCTGCAAGCGTTCTGGTTGACCATCGGTGACCCAGCCTTGCAATGGAATGCCTCCTGGAATTGCGGCATGTTCGACACGACGCCGTTGGTGCGATATTTCTCGGGCGAATGCGGATCGACCGTTGCCCGCAGGCGCTTCGTTTCGTCGCGCGTCTGGCCGCACCAGCTTTGCCCGTAGCCGATGAAGAAGCGCTGGTCGGGAGTCAAGCCATCGATGGGCTGCAGGTTCTCGCCCTTCGTATCCTGCTTCCAGGCCGTGTAGGCGAGAAGCAGTCCGCCAAGATCGGCGACGTCTTCGCCAAGCGTCAGCTTTCCATTGATCTTGATGTCGTCGATAATCGTGTAACCCGAATACTGATTTGAGATGCAGTCGGCGCGTTTTTGAAATTCCTTGGCGTCATTAGGAGTCCACCAGTCGCGCAGATTGCCATGCGCGTCGAACTGGCGGCCTTCATCGTCGAAGCCATGAGTCAGTTCGTGGCCGATGGTGCCGCCGGTGTCGCCGTAATTCGGAGCTGCATCCGACGTCGGATCGAATGCGGGCGGCTGCAAGACTCCGGCCGGGAAGTTGATGTCGTTCATCTGAGGATCGTAGTAGGCATTCACGGTCGGCGGAGTCATGCCCCACTCCCCGCGATCGACCGGCTTGCCAATCTTCGCTAACTGGCGGTCGAATTCGAATTTGCGCGAGCGTTCGACGTTGCCGAGTTCATCGCCGCGGACGATCTCAAGCTTGCTATAGTCGCGCCATTTGTCGGGATATCCGATCTTGTTCGCGACGCCATGCAGCTTAATCAGGGCCTGCTGCTTCGTCGTAGCCGACATCCACGAAAGATTTTCGATATCCTGCTGCATGGCGGCCTCGATCTCTTTGACCATCTTGAGCGCCTGCTGCTTGGCTTCCGGGCTGAAATACTTGTTGACATAAGCCTGGCCCAGCGCTTCGCCGAGATCACGATCTACACCTTCGGTGCAACGCTTCCAGCGCGGCTGAATTTCCTGTTGTCCGCGCAGTGTCTTGCCATAAAAAGCAAAATTCTCATTGACGAACGCGGAGGAAAGAAACGGTGCATCGGCGTGCACGAGATGCCAGCGCAGATACGTTTTCAAATCATCGAGGCTGGCGGCATTCAACTCCTCGCTCATGGCCTTGAAGAAATTGGGCGAGGCGACATTCAGCGACGAAAGCGAAGGCATGCCGACTTTCGTGAAGTAGACGTTCCACTGGAACTCGGGCGAGAGCTTTTTCAGGTCGCCGCTGGTCATCTTGTGATCGAGAGCCTTGGGATCGCGGCGCTCGACACGGGTCATCGATCCCCTTGCCAGCGCGGTTTCAATTTGCATGATGGTCTGGGCTTCTGCAGCGGCAGCATCCGGCTTGTCGCCGAGAAGCTCAAACATTTTCTGCACGTGTGCGAGATAGGCCGTGCGCAGTTCCTGCGACTTGGCGTCGTCTTTCGTGTAGTAATCGCGATCGGGAAGACCGAGGCCGCCCTGGTCGGCATCGGCGATCACCTGGTTGGCGTCGCGGAAATCCTGTATGGAGTCGAAGCGGAACAGGACGTTGTCATACACCATCAGGGCCGCAAGATCGGCGACGTCGGATTTGGATTTGAGCTGCGCGATCCGGTCGAGGATGGGCTGGATAGGCTCGGCTCCCTTGGCATCGATCGCCTTCTCATCCATGCAGGATGCGTAGTAATCGCCGATCTTCTGCGTGACGGCGTTGCGATTCGCGTTGGATTCGGCAGTCGTTTCGAGGATTCCGCGCAGTTTGGAGAGATTCTCGTCCTGCATCTTCGAGTAGGTGTCCCATGAAGACTGGTCCGGCGGGATGGGATTGTTCTTGATCCAGCCTCCGCAGGAGTACGCGAAGAAATCGGTGCAGGGATCGATGCTGCGGTCCATCGAGTTGAGGTCGAGGGACGGCTCGTGATCGGCGGCCGCTTGTTGAGCATTCGCGAGAGTAAGGAAGGAAAGGACCGCAAGCACAACCACACCAGTACGCAGGATTGCCATGGGGCAGTTCTCCTGAAACCTTTAGGATCAGACTCGAAACTAGAAAGTATAGGCCTGTTCGCGAGGTTGTGCTTTCCGAGATGTCTCAGGCGCGGCCAAGATGAATCGAGCCGTCGCCCGTGCGAATCGTGAGCAGGCTTCCGCCGCCGTTCAGCTTGCCGTGAATCTCGTTTTGCCGGATGTTTCCTTCGGCGCTGACGGGCATCTCGAGATCGATATGACCATCACTGGTATGAAGATCGACATCGGCGGAAAGGCTGCCCGGGACTCGCAAAGTCACGCTTCCGTCGCCGGTTTCCAGGCGCCAGCCCGCAGCCAGTTGCGAGCCGTCAGAAGCGCGGACGTCCATGTGGCCGTCGCCGGTTTTCAGTTCGAGCGCGTCGAAACGTCCGTTTGCTTCAATGCTGCCGTCTCCGGTGGTGGCGTGCAGTTTGCCATCGACATCGTTGATGCGTTCCGAGCCGTCGCCGCTGTGGAGGTCCATTTCGCCCTTGAGTCCAGCGACATCGATCCGGCCATCGCCCGTCCGCAGATTCACATTCCCTTCGCGCGGCATCTGGATAATGACGTCCACCCGGTGATTGCCGAATTCGAAATTGAAGTTGTGGTGGGGATAATGCACGTCAATCTCGACGGCGTTTCCGGTCTGATGCTCGTCAACGCGAATTCCGCCTTCGCCGATCTTGTATCGGGTCGTGATGACCTTTGCCTCGATCGTGTTCTGGTCCCATGTGGTGACGCGGATGTTGGCGTCGGAAGTCTCGATCCGCAGGGCGGGCTTGCCGTTGAGAGCGTAGGTTTTCGACCACTCATCGGCATGGGCGGGCAGAACAGCCACGATGCTGACTGCGACTGCGATAAGCCAAAGACGCTTCAGGGAAACAGAGTTCATAAGATCCTCCGGCGGGCGAGCACACATCGGCCCCGCCTCTTAGACGTGGTTACGGGGAATCGGTGAGGTTAGTTCCACGGAAATCACGAATGTTTGGAGCTTGGGGGCGTGACATAGGCCATGCGAATCAGCGTTCGCTCAGAGAACGGCAAATACAGCAGCGCTGCGCTGGCGGCGAAGGCTGCTCCGAGGCCGATCTGCTCTATCAGCAGAAATGGCGCTACCGCCCAGAGCTGATCGAGGGCCAGGATGAACGGAAAAAGCCGGCGGAATTTCTCTCCCATGCGCTGATGGTCAAACCCGACGCCGGAGATCAGGTAGAAGCGCAGGGGGATTCCGACTCCAGCGGTGATGAGCACAGCGACGGTCAGTGCGGTCGAGCCCCAGTACGAAAGAACAGAGTCGGCGATGTTCTCGATGGCGCGAATCCGGATCAGGGCTGCGACATAGAAGCAGAGATACATGATCTGAATCAGGGCGAAGAGTCCCCGCGTAAGCCCGCGACGAGGGATGGGAACTTCGAGCTCCGGATGCAGCGCTGGAGAAGCTGGCTCGGGCGGAGCAACTGGAGCCGGAATGGAAGGCAGGGCCGGAGTAGGCAGGTCGGACTGTACTGGAGCGATGAAGCGATATCCGCGACGAGCCAGCGTCTCAACATAGCGGGGATTCGAGGCCGAATCGCCCAGCGCCTCGCGAACCTTGTTGATAGCCGTATTCAGGCTGTGGTCGAAATCGACGAACGTGTCCGAAGCCCAGAGCTTCTGCTGCAATTCTTCGCGGGTGACGACCTGGCCCGCACGCTCCAGCAGCAGCGCCAGTACCTGGAATGGCTGACCTTGCAGGCGCAGCTTGACGCCGCTTTTCCGGAGTTCGCCGGCACTCAGATCGAGCTCGAAAACGCCAAAACGGGCGATCCGGTTGTTATTTTGCGAAACTGCCATCGACGAGGCGTAGTGTAGCATCGGCGGCGCTACAATATCCCGGTGGCGACCCCCCGGTCACAGAACGAGCCCGCACCCAAAGCGCACCGGCACGCGGTGTACGCGTCGGAGACGACCGGGCTCGTGGTGATCGCCCTTCTGTTGCTGATCCTTACCTTGCTTCGCTACTGGCACGACATTCACTGGAGCCTGCGCTGAGTGGCGGCAGGGCACGGCGTAAGGACAGGTTCTGAGCCGCTGCTGGCGGTGATCCTCGGCCCGACGGGGAGCGGGAAGACGGCTCTGTCTCTCGCTCTGGCGGAAGAGTTCGGCGGCGAAATCGTCAACTGCGACTCGGTCGCGATGTACCGCGAGTTCGATATCGGTACCGCGAAGCCGAGTTTGGCCGAACGCGCGCAGGCTCCTCATCATCTCTTCGATTACGTCGATCCCACACGCCATGTGACCGCGGGCGAATACGCGCGGGAAGCACGGCAGGTGCTCGCGGAGATCAACGCCCGCACACATTTGCCGATTGTTGTCGGCGGCACAGGATTGTATTTGCGCGCCTTGCTGGAAGGGCTTTTCCCGGGACCTCAACGGTCGGAAGAATTGCGGGAACGTTTGCGGGAGCGGGCGGCGAGCCGCGGATCGGGCTACCTGCACCAGATTCTTCTTCGTCTGGACCGCGAAACTGCGGGAAAGATCCATCCCAATGATGCGCCGAAACTGATTCGGGCGATCGAAGTGTGTCTTGCGTCGGGGCAAAAGATGTCGGACCTTTGGCGGCAGGGGCGCGACCCGCTGCGGGGATTTCGCATTCTTCGCCTGGGGTTAGATCCCGAGCGTGCGCTTCTGTATGAGCGGATCAATCGGCGCGCGGGCGAGATGTTCAAGGCGGGGCTGTTGGAGGAAACGAAGTCCCTCGTGGAGAAATATGGGACTCAGGCGCGTCCGCTGGAGTCGCTCGGCTACAAGCAGGCTGCGCAATTTCTGCGGGGAGAACTGTCTTTGGAGCAGGCGGTCCACGCCGCGCAGCAAGGTCACCGCAACTACGCCAAGCGGCAGATGACCTGGTTCCGGCGCGAGCCTGAGGTTAGGTGGCTCAACGGGTTTGGCGACGAGGTGTGGATTCAGGGCAAGGCTGTCGGTTTGGTGCGGGGCTCTGTTTAATCAGTGTTTGCCGGTTCGGCGCTTGCAATCCATTTGTAATTTGCCGGCAGCAGTGGTGGCGCAAACGAATGCATAGATCCTGCGCCGCTAAAACCTGCGGCTCAGGATGACAACGCTGGAGATGACAACGCTGGAATAGAGGCTTAGGGCGAGATACCTGTCCTTCCGAAAGCTCAGAAGTCACCGCCGTTGTCCCGATCTTCTGCTATCGTTCCTGCATGCAAAAAATCCTGGCTCTTCTTCTTGCATTCGTTCTCTCTACGTCTGTCTATGCGAAGGATAAATACTCGCATCCGACGCGCATTCGCGAGACGCGCGACAGCGACAAGTGGGCCGAGAAGACGCTGCACAAGATGTCGGTCGACGAGAAGGTTGGACAGCTCTTCATGGTCTGGTGCCGCGCCAGTTTTCAGAATGAGGAGAGCCCGGAATATCTCCAGCTGCGCGAAGAGATGAAGAAGTATCACGTCGGATCGTTTGCCATGACGGTCCACGTGGATGGTCCAATTCTGCTGCGCAGCGAGCCCTACGAAGCTGCTGTGTTGCTCAACCGATTGCAGAAAGATTCGAAGCTGCCTCTGTTGATTGCTGCCGATTTCGAGCGTGGCGTTTCCACACGGCTGAAAGGGACGACGGACTTTCCGCATGCGATGGCCTTCGGCGCAGACGGCAAGCCGGAAAACGCAGAGAGATTCGGCCTGATCACAGCCGAAGAGGCGCGGGCGATTGGCGTGCACTGGAATTTCTTTCCCGACGCCGACGTGAATTCGAATCCCGCGAATCCGATCATCAACACGCGATCATTCGGAGAAGATCCCAAGGAAGTCGGCGATCTGGTCACGGCGTACATCAAGGGCGCGCACGAAGGCGGAATGTTGACCACGGTGAAGCACTTCCCCGGCCACGGCGACACCGCAACCGATTCGCACCTCGGCGTCGCGAGCGTGAATGGCGACCGCGCGCACCTGGAGTCGATCGAGCTTCCGCCATTCAAGCAGGCGATCAGTGCCGGCGTGGATTCGGTGATGGTGGCGCACGTGACGGTTCCCGTACTCGACCCCGACCCTAACCACGTTGCGACGATTTCCCCGCTGGTCGTCTCGGATCTGCTCGAAAAGCAGCTCGGATTCAAGGGACTGGTGGTGACCGATGCGCTCGACATGGCTGGCCTGACGCATCTCTTCGCCAATGACATCGGCAGGCCGGCGGTGGAGGCGTTCAAGGCCGGGAACGATCTGCTGCTGATTCCGGCCGATCTGGACGCCTCCTACCGCGCGATGCTCAAGGCCGTGTCCTCGGGGGAGATTTCCCGCGAGCGGCTGGACCGCTCGGTGCTCAAAATCCTGAAAATAAAGGCTTCTCTCGGCCTGGACCAGGCGCGAACCGTGGACCTGAACGCGGTGACAAGGCTGGTGGGCAGGCCTGAGAACCTTGCCTTCGGCCAGCAGGTGGCCGATTCCGCGATCACCATGGTCCGCGATAACGGAAAAGTCCTGCCGCTCAAATCCAAGGGAACCCCGAAGGCGGGGCTTCCGTATACGACAAGAGAGGAGACGCACAACCAGGTTCTGGCTGTGGTGTTCTCGGACGATGTGCGCACGGAATCCGGGCGCGCTTTCGGGCGTGAGTTCCACGCGCGCATCCCCGACTCGCGAGTCCTCTATGTCGATCCGCGAATCGCTGCAGGAATGAGCGACCAGGTCCTGAAAGCGGCAGACGAGGCGCAGACTGTGGTCGCGGCGGTATACGTGATTCCGACCGCGGGGAAAATCGGCAATTCGATCGAGATGGCGGACGCAACCGGAACGCTGCTTCAGGGTTTGTTGGATCACGCGGCTGAAAAGACCGCTGTGATTGCGATGGGGAATCCGTATCTGGCCAGCGATTTCCCGAAGATTCAGACGTACATGTGCACATTTTCGAACGCGACGGTTTCCGAGGTCTCGGCAGTCAAGGCGCTGTTCGGAGAGATTCCGGTTCACGGACACCTTCCTGTCACGATTCCCAATGTCGCGCAACGCGGCGCCGGGCTTGAGCGTCCGACGCAGGTAGCCAGGGGAGGGGCTCCTTATGCGAAGAAGTGAGTTTCATCGGACCAGGCTGCTTGTTCTCGGGCTGACGGCGTCAGTGCTTCTGGTTATATCGGCGTGCAGCGTCAACGTGAAGAAAGAACCGAACGGCGAGGACAAGCAGGTTGACATCAATACGCCAGTGGGAGGCATTCACGTCAGCAAGGGCGTGAATCCGCAGGATGTGGGAATTGCGGTTTATCCCGGCGCACGGCTGAAGCAAAAAGATGACAGTGGCGACGACAAGAGCGCGAATGTGAATATTTCCGGATTCGGCTACGGATTGAAGGTCGTGGCGCTCGAGTACGAATCGGACGACTCCCCGGCCAAGGTTGTGGCTTATTACAAAGATAAGCTTGCCAAGTACGGCAACGTGCTCGTTTGCCATACCACCCATCTGAATCTCAACACCGACATGAAGGATAAGGATGAAGACGCTGGATCGCACGAGCTGACGTGCGAAGGAACGACTGGCGTCAATGTGGAATTGAAAGTCGGCACGAAAGAAAATCAGCACATCGTGGCCGTCGAGCCGGAGGGCAAGGGATCGTCGTTCTCGCTGGTGTATGTGAGGACGCACGGCAAGGATGCCGATATCTAGCGTTCTTTGTTCGGCGCTTCGTCGGAGGAGGAATCATGGTTCACCGGTTTGCAGTTTCGCTCGTCCTTCTGGCGGGATTGAGCCTGCCGATGCTTGGTCAGGATTCCGAGCAGCACGACAAGAATCTCGACATTAAGAGCCCAGTCGGCAATCTTCATGTCGGCGCCGATGCGGACGCGAAGAAGATCGGATTGCCGCTGTATCCGGGAGCGCGGCTGAAGAAGGGCGATGATAACAACAACAATCAGGCGAACTTGAGCCTGCTAACGGAGTCGTTCGGGATGAAACTCGTTGTGGCCAACTACGTTTCGAGCGCTTCGCCGGATAAGATCATCGACTTTTACCGCGGCAAGCTGAAAAGATACGGCAAAGTTCTCGAATGTCGTTCCGACAAGCATGGCGGCGACGTCGATGTGCACGATGATAAAGACTCGAACCAGGGCAAAGCGCTGAAGTGCGACGATAATTCGGGTCCGGTGACGGAGTTGAAGGTTGGCACAGAAGACGACCAGCACATCGTGTCGGTCGAGCCTAGCGGGACGAACGGCGAAACAAAATTCGCGCTCGTCTACGTTCGCACGCGCGGCAAGAGCGGGGACATCTAATACAAGGTTTAACCACGAAGGACACGAAGTCACACGGAGGTTTTTCATCTCTCTTCGTGAACCTTTGTGGCCTTTGTGGTTAATTCCCTCTGAAGAAGGCTCATCTGCTCTCCCCTCGTCGTGCGATACTTTCAAGTACACTTCTCGCAGGTCTCGTCCCACAGTCGATGGAGCAATCCTGTTACAAATGCGGGCAGTTGGTGGAAGAAGGCAGGCCATTCTGTCCCCACTGTGCGGCGCCGCAGATCCGGGTGCTGATTCCCGAGCCGGTTGCGGCGGCTGCTCCTTACGCCGAAGCGGATGCAATTTCGCAATCCCCTCACGATCTTCCCTCCTCCCAGATCATTCCAGTTCTGGCGCTGCCCATGAGCTGGTCCAACGCCCTTAAACCGTGCGCGCTGGCGGCTCTGGTAGCAACGGTTCTGATGGGCCTGAACCTCAATGCGTTGGTGGCCATGCTGATCGCGGGCTTTTTGGCAGTCGTCTTTTATCGGCAACAAAGGCCTGGAATCGATATCAAGCCCACCAATGGAGCGAGGCTCGGCGCCATGAGCGGACTGCTCTGGTTCGCCATGGTGGCGATCCTGTTAACGATCGGCGTGCTCCTTCTGCACAAAGGCCCCGAAGTCCAGAAGTTTTTCAGAGACGGGATCGATCAGGCGGTTTTGCGGGCCAGCGATCCGCAAGCCGCTGACATCGCCAAGTGGTTCAAGACCGGCGAAGGCCTGCAGGTCTTCATGATTCTTGCGATCGTTATAGGCTTTGCCGCCGCGATCGTGCTCGGCGCCATCGGGGGCGCGCTGGGCGGAACAATCTTCAGGCGGCGCGATAAATCCTGACTCGTTCAGAGTCCATCTCTTTCATGCTTGCGGCACTTTACGCCTGCCGCGTATGATGCACCGTTTGCACTTTTTCCCGATGAACAAGCCTGCTCGCGGTTCGCTGCTCGGGATCGAGCATCTCGAGACGAAGGAGATCGAGGGCCTGCTCAAGCTCGGCCGCCGCATGAATCCGCAGAAGGCGCGGCCGCTTCTGCGCGGCAAGCGAATCGTACTTCTGTTTTACGAAGCTTCCACCCGCACTCGCACGTCGTTCGAATTCGCCGCGAAATCGCTCGGCGCGATGACCACCCTTGTGCAATCTTCGGGATCGAGTATCGAAAAAGGCGAGTCCGTCATCGACACAGGGTATACCCTCCGCGCGGTGGGCGCCGACTGCATCGTGATGCGGCATCCCTCAGCAGGCGCGCCGCACCTGATGGCGAGTCATCTGGATATCCCGATCGTGAATGCCGGAGACGGCATGCACGAGCATCCTTCACAGGCGTTGCTCGATGCAGTCACGATCCTGAAACATAAGAAGTCGTTCAAGGGCCTGCAGGCGACGATCATCGGAGACATCTTTCATAGCCGTGTTGCGCGCAGTGCGTGCCATCTGCTGACCCGTTTCGGAGTCAAGCTGACGCTGTGCGGTCCGCCGGAATTCGTTCCTGACGTTGCGGCAACGCTCGTGCCAGGCTTGCGCGTGACGCGGCACCTCGAAGATGCGCTGCGCGGGACCGATGTCGTCATGCTGTTGCGCGTCCAGAAAGAGCGGCTGGATGGACAGAAGATACGGTTGCAGGACTACATTGCGCGGTATCAGATGACAGCGGCGCGGCTGAAACTCGCCAAGCGTGACGCGATTGTGATGCATCCCGGGCCAATCATCCGCGGACTCGAATTGACGGCGGAAGTGGCCGACGGGCCGCAATCGGTAATCGTGGACGAAGTCCACAACGGCGTGCCGACGCGGATGGCGATTTTAGCGCGGGCTTTAGGAAAGGCGAAGTGAGCCACGGATTTGCACGGATTAACACGGGATAAAGCAGATTTGAAAATTATCGCGTATGTTCCTGCACTGAGTGCTGACAGCTGAATGCTAATGACTAAAAACCACAGCCTGCTGATCAAAGGCGGACACGTAATCGATCCGGCGGCGAAGGTGAACGCGCCAATGGATGTAATGCTGCGCGATGGACGCGTCGCGGAAGTTGCTTTGCCCAACAAAACCCGTGGTGGTGCGGATGAGAAGTTCGACGCGCGTGGATTGATCGTTGCTCCCGGATTCATCGACCTGCACGTGCATCTGCGCGAGCCCGGCCAGAACTACAAAGAGACGATTGCATCGGGCACGGCGGCCGCCGCGGCTGGAGGATTCACCTCGGTCTGCACCATGCCGAATACCGCACCAGTTGTCGACACCGCGGAGTGGGTGAGTTGGCTGCGCAATCCCGAGCGCGGAGCGGTAGTGAATGTGTTTCCAATCGCGGCTGCGACGCGGGGTAGTAAGGGAGCGACGCTCACCGACTTTGCCGCCCTTCAGCGAGCAGGCGCAGTGGCCGTAACGGATGACGGCAAGCCAATCCTCGAAGACGACATCATGCGGATGGCGCTGCGGCTTGGTGCGGAACTCAACTTGCCTGTGGTGCAGCACGCCGAAGACACCCGCATGACCGAGAATTGCTCGATGAATGCCGGGCCGACCAGCTTCCGCCTCGGCCTCCGCGCGATGCCAACCGCCGCTGAGGCCTCAATCGTTGATCGCGATGTCACGCTTGCGCAGCAGATTCGCGATTCGCGGTTGCACGTAGCGCATCTTTCCACTTCCGATGCACTCAAGGCGGTACGGCGCGGGAAGCGTGCGAAGGCACGTGTGACATGCGAGGTCACGCCACATCATTTCGCACTGATCGACGAAAACGTCGGCGAGTACGACACGAATTTCAAGATGAATCCGCCGCTGCGCTCCGCCGCCGATCGCGAGGCAATTCTGGTTGCGCTGGCGGATGGCACAGTCGATGCAATCGCGACCGACCACGCGCCGCACGCGCCGCACGAAAAGCAGGTCGAGTTCGAGCGCGCCGCCTTCGGCATCACCGGGCTCGAGACTGCGCTGGCACTCGCCGTCACGCAGTTGCATCGCGACAAGAAGATTCCACTGACGCGAATCGTCGAGCTTTTTACTGCGGGACCCGCGAGAGTCTTCGATCTCCCGCACCGCGGAACATTGGCTCCCGGCAGTTTCGCGGATGTGACCATCTTCGATCCGAAGAAGCGGTGGACCTTCGAGGCGTCTGAGTCCCGCTCCATGTCGCATAACACTCCGTTCGACGGCTGGCAGCTCACAGGGAAAACTGTGGCGACCATCGTCGGCGGAAAAACCATCTACCGGATGGAATAGTGCCGGCAATCCCCGATCCCAGCGGGCCGGCCGATCCATCCGCTCACAAGATTAAAAGAGGGAGGCTACGATGCTTCGAGCAGCCCGCTTATTTCTTCCATTCGTTTTCCTCTGCAGCATTTTTGCGTACAGTCAAACCAGCGCAGTTCCCGTCTCACCGGCTCCGTCTGCTCCAACGTTCGACATCAACGCGGCGGTTAACACATATCTGGCGAAGATGCCTCCGTCGGAGCGGGCCCGTTCTGACGCCTACTTCGAAGGCGGCTACTGGATGATCCTTTGGGATTTCCTCTCGACCGTGCTCGTAATGTGGCTGCTGCTGCATTTTCGCTGGTCGGCGCACATGCGCAATCTCGCGACGCGCATCACGCGATTCCGCCCCTTGCAGACTGCGCTGTACTGGCTGCAGTTCATCGTCGTCGCCTACGTGATTACATTCCCCCTCGACTTATATGAAGGCTATTTCCGCGAGCATAAATACAACTTGCTGAACCAGACCTTCGGCCCTTGGATGCGCGACCAACTGGTGATGTTCGCCGTCAGCGTAATCTTAGGAGCCATCCTCGTCATCCCGCTGTTTGGGCTGATGCGACGTCTTGGGAAGAATTGGTGGGTCTGGGGCGCAGCGCTGATGATCGTTTTTCTGACATCGGTCAGCCTAATTGCTCCGGTGTACGTTTTTCCGCTGTTCAACAAGTACACCAAGCTGCAGGATCCGCGAATCAAGGATCCGATCCTCAGCATGGCGCGGGCTAACGGCATCCCCGCAACCGATGTCTACGAATTCGACGCCTCCCGGCAATCGGATCGCGTAAGCGCAAACGTCAGCGGATTTGGCGGCACGCTGCGAATCTCGCTGAATGACAACCTGCTGAACCGCTGCACGCTCCCCGAGATCGAAACGACCATGGGGCACGAGATGGGCCACTACGTTCTCAACCACATCTACAAGGGGACGGTGATGCTTGGCGTCGTCATCGTGATCGGCTTTGCCTTTGTGAATTGGGCCATGATGTTCGCGCTGAAACGCTGGGGAGAACGATGGCAGGTCAAAGACGTCACCGACGTGGCCGTGCTTCCTCTCGCCGTGATCGCGTTCTCGGTCTATTTCTTCATCATGACCCCAGTTACCAACACGATCAGCCGCACAATGGAGTATGAAGCGGATATGTACGGCCTGAATGCCGCGCGGCAGCCGGATGCTGAGGCCAACGTAGATCTGCTGCTGGGGGAATATCGCAAGATGAATCCCGGCCCGGTCGAAGAAATTATTTTCTACGATCACCCCAGCGGACGCACTCGCATTACAGCAGCCATGCGGTGGAAGGCGGAACATCCGGAGACGGCGTCAGCCGAGGAAATGGCGAGACAGGTATTCAAGTAACGAATCCCCAGAGATGGAGTTGCAACTTCCGCCGGGCTTCTCCTCCGCCCGGTGCAGAGGAGAAGCCCGCGAAGCAGCCCTGCTCTACTTCGCCACGGGCGGAGGCACAACTTCCTGCAATCGTGGGTTGGCGCGTATAAGGCTGAATTCTTCGTCTTTGTAGACGTTCGCCATGTTGCGATAACCATCTTCTTTCGCCTTCTTCAGGCATTGCAGGCAATTGTCGATGTCTCCACGCCTGGCGTACAGCTTGGCCAATGTGTAGGAGTATTGGGCGCGCTCATCCGGATTCATCTGAGCGACAACGCCCGCTCGAGAATTGGCAGTGAACGCTTGCGGATCCAGTTCCAGAGCGCGAGTGTATTCGGCGATGGCGCGATCCAGCTTCTTCTGGCTGAACCAGGCAGAGCCCAGGTTGACGTGAAATGTGGCCCGCGTCTCATCCAGAGCGACCGCTTTCTTGAAGTACTTCGCGGCATTGCCGTACTTTTTATTTCTGTAGGCCACTGCGCCGACGTTATTTACCGCATCGGCAAACTTGGGGTTCAGTTTGGCAGCCTTCTCGAAGTTGAGCCTGGCGCCCTCCCAGTCGTCGGTTCTTAGCTCGACCATTCCGAGCTTGTTGTAGATGGTTGCGTTCTTTCGGTCCTTGCGCAGCGCTGTCTGGAAATACCGCGTGGCAAGACTGTAATCTTTCTGTGCGCGGGCCTGGTCCCCGGCCTTTTCCAGGTCGGCGACCGACATCGCGTTCATATCCGCGCTTGACGGCTCATCTGTAGCCGGCGACGCAGCGCTAAATCCCGCGCAGGTCACCAGCATCGCCAGCAGCATGAATTTCAGTGTGATGCTTCGCATAACCAGCCTCCTCTTTCCGGAGTTGCCTCAGTTCCGGCCGGGCCGTGCCCTTGCCCCGGCGATTTGCTCTCCGCAACTGCCCCAGTTATGCGCCCGGCGGCCGCGCTGCACAACGCTATAGCCGCTACCCGGCCGTTAGGCCCGGCACGTGACAGAATGTGACGCGATATCTGCTCTGGCTTCAGCGCTTTGGGAAGGTTTACCGCCCGCCAATGAGAGGCGTTTCCGCCGGTTAAGCACGCAGGGTTACAGGCGTTACGTAACCGTTTGTAAGAACCGAAATCCGCCTTACAGGTGTATAAAAGAGGGCAGAAGGCGCACCGAGTATGTCAGGGAGGTCCCAGGTGCCTTCGCTCACGGCAGAAACGACTTGGGAAGCGGAACGGGCCGAGTTACAGACGGTTCTGCACTCTCCTTTGTTTGCCCGCTCTCCCGCCCTGACCCATCTTCTTTCGTATCTGTGCGAAAAGACCTTCGCCGGAGAGACCGACCAGATCAAGGAGTACTCCGTGGCGGTCGATGTCTTCGACCGGCAGGATTCCTTCGATCAGGACACGGATTCTATAGTCCGCGTGCAGGCGAACCGTCTCCGCAAGCGCCTGAGCGAATACTACGCAAGCGAGGGCGCGGCCCATCCGATTCACATCACAATTCCCGTCGGACAGTATGTGCCCGCGTTTCAGAGGATCGAGGATTCTTCGCAACATGAGGATGCGCCACCCGCTCTAGAGAGTGCGCCTTGGGATCGCAATCGCTGGACGCTCTGGCTGGTCGGCGCATTTGTTATTACCGTGGCAGCAATTTCGGCCGCGATACTACTGATCGGCGTCAGGCCAAAGCCGCAAGCGGCAATCACTCCGTTTGCCGAGCCATCGCCGGAGCCGCCGGTCGGATTGCCGGTCGGAGAAGAAGTCCACATTCTTGCCGGATCGAACCGCAAGTATGTGGATCACTCCGGAAAGGTGTGGGATCCCGACGCTTACTTCGTAGGCGGCACCGCCGTCTCCAGTTCCGTGCAGCACATCTGGCGCACGCAGGACCCGATCATCTACCGCAACAGCCGACAGGGAGATTTTGCCTACAACATACCGCTGAAGTCCGGCACATATGAACTGCGCCTGCACTTTGCCGAGAACTTCTACGGACCCGAGAATTCCGGCGGAGGCGGCGAGGGTAGCCGCACCATGATCGTCTCGGTGAACGGCAAGCCCGTGCTGAATGACTTCGATGTGCTCGCCGATGCCGGGGAAGGCCGTACCGCCGACGTCAAAGTTTTCGCTGAGATCGTACCGGCGGACGATGGGCAGCTTCATCTGGCGTTTGCATCAAGCAAGAGCGGCAGTGCGATGGTGTCGGCGATCGAGATTCTGCCCGGTATTCGAGGACACATTCGCCCGGTGCGCATCGTGGCCCGCGATGTTCCTTATTACTCCAACGACAGCCGCTGGTGGAGTCCTGACGCCTATTTCAAGGGTGGCCAACTCGCGAGCAGCCAGGAGGCAGCGCAGGACACCGACGATCCTGAGTTCTACGAGGCGGAGCGCTGGGGACACTTCTCGTACGCGATCCCGGTCGCGCCCGGCAGGTATACGGTGACGCTGCACTTCATCGAGCACGATGATGGGCCGGGGAGCGCTCAGGCGGTGCAAGGGAATGCGGCGGCTGCGGACCGCTCAGCGAAAGACCGCACATTCAACGTCTTCTGCAACGGGAAGACGGTGCTCGCGAACCTGAACATCCTCGACGAGGTGGGCGAGAACCATCCGCTGGTCCGCAAGATCAAAGGCCTCGATCCGAACGCGCAAGGCAAGCTGCTGCTGGAGTTCGTGCCGGTGACGCGGTATGCGACCGTGTCGGCGATTGAGGTGGTGGCGGAGTAAAAATTGGGAGAAACCTCCGGGCCTCTGCCCCCCGGAACCCTGACTGTGGCAAGGACTAGTTGCTCTGTTTCAGAGTTTTCTTCGCCAATGTCAGCTTAATTTCTTTTCCCTGCTCATCAAGGATATAAAAGTCTGATTTCACAATTGCGAATTTAATTGGGCCGTTGACTGTGACGGAAGGCTGCTTGTCTCTTTTGTGCTTAAGAACAAGATCTGCTTCGTAGATATAGGTTGGCGACTCTATCGTGTAGCGAATGATAGGGTATTCGCGGCCGACAAGCATCCCATTGGTGTTATTAATCATGCCGACGGTTCTGGAATGCCAGCTTTCTTGTGAGTCTTTGAGGATTCCAGACTGCCATGCACTCATCGGCACTTTTGAAGCGCCGGCAACTGAAACCAACAGTAGAGCCGAAACAGCCAGGAGTGCGTGCCTCTTCACAGTTAGCCTCCAGCCTCTATTTTTGACAGCCGTGATTAAATCACAATTAGGGAGAACCGGAGCCGGCCAAAATACTTCCGTCAAAGAGAGGAACAAATGATGGATGAGATACAGTACAACATCCTAGAATCTCGGATTAATCTCCGGGTGGCTCTTATGCGCGAGAAGTACCCGCGTCAGTGTCATGCAAAGATTGAGCAGAACCGTCTATCAGCTTTGCAGATGCTGAAAGATCACAACGGCAAAGTGCCTCAACTAGATATCTCGGAGGAACTGCGATTCGGGCTTCCCGCTCTTCCGATCAGCGCATCGAGGAGAACGCGATCAAAAGGTGGGTCCCGAAGGCGCGACGACCGTCGGCGCTCCACGAGGCGCTAGCTAGCGTCAATAGGTCAGGCGAGAATCCCCATCCTCTTGCCGACCGCCTTCAGTACTTCCAGCGCCTTCTCCAGCTCATCTTTCGTGTGGGTCGCGGTCATGATTGTCCGCACGCGCGCTTTGCCCTCCGGGACCGTCGGAAACGCGATGCCTGTGCCGAGCACGCCTTCTTTAAAGAGTTCGCGCGAGAAGTCCATCGTCAGCTTGCCGTCTCCGATGATGATCGGCGTGATCGGCGTTTCGCTGGGTGGCGTAGTCTTGCCGCCGATATCGAACCCGAGCAGGCCAAGTTCTTTTTTCCAGAAGCGTGTGTTCTCCCAGAGTTTTTCCATGCGCTCGGGTTCCTGCTCCAGCACGTCGAAAGCTGCGATACACGTGGCCGCCACAGATGGCGGATGCGAGGTCGAGAACAGGAACGGCCGCGCCCGGTGGTAGAGAAAGTCGATCAGGTCGCGCGTGCCGCAGACGTATCCGCCGAGCGCTCCGATGGCCTTCGACAGCGTCCCGACCTGGATATCGACGCGTCCGTGCATTTTGAAATGATCGATGGTTCCGCGGCCGTTGCGTCCGAGAACTCCTGAAGCGTGCGCGTCATCGACCATCATGATGGCGCCATATTTTTCGGCGAGATCGCAGAGCGCGGGCAGCGGGCCGATGTCCCCGTCCATCGAGAAGACGCCGTCGGTGATCAGCAGCTTCTTGCCCGGCTCATCCTTGACGCTCGCGAGCTGTTCTTCAGCGTGCGCCATGTCTTTATGGCGGAAGACGAGAATCTTGGCCTTCGACAGCCGCGCGCCGTCAATGATCGACGCATGATTCAGCGCGTCGGAAATGATGAAGTCCTCTTTGCCCAGCACCGCAGAAACGGTGCCGGCATTGGCCGCGAATCCCGACTGGAAGACCACGCATGCTTCCACGTTCTTGAAGCGCGCGATTTTTTCTTCCAGCTCCATGTGGATCTTCATCGTCCCGGCGATCGTTCGGACCGCTCCCGATCCGACGCCAAATTTCTTTGTAGCTTCGAGCGCCGCCTCGCGCAACTTGGGATGCGTGGTCAGTCCCAGATAATTGTTCGACGCGAGATTGATGACTTTCTTGCCGTCGAATGTGCAGACAGGCGCCTGCTCGTCCTCAAGCACGCGCAGCTTGAAATGCGTGCCCTTGGCCTTCAGTTCGTCGAGTTGTTCGGTGAGATAAGAAAGAGGATTGGTGCGCGTTGCAGTCGTCATGAAAACCTCGGAATCCTTGGCCACGGATTAACGCGGATTCACACGGATCGTATACCTGGTAACAGTCTAATACCGCAATTCACCGCAGACCTGCTTTGAATGACTTGGATAAATCCGTGCTGATCCGTGCAATCCGTGGCCAACTCAAAACCCGATCGGATTCCCCGTAGCAATGCTGGCCTCGCACAGGCGCTTCATCGCCTCGAAGAACTCGCGTTCGCCTTGCGTCAGAATGTCGCTCGATTGCAACACGAGATTCACTTCCTTCAGCAGCGCCGGAGTCTTCTTTGCCGGAAGCCAGTCGCCGGTGTGCGTCCCATCGTAAACAACTTCCTTCAGCAGGATGGGAAATTTCGGCCCGGGAGTGCCCTGCAGCCCGCGCAGAAATTCGCGGACGTTCTGAATGCGCGTGATGTTGCCAAGGAATTCCGAAGCCAGAACGCCTTCGTGCTCGCACGACTCTTGCACCCAGGCCTCGAGCGCCTCCCAGTCGTCTTCGTTGGGCTCGCCGGTAAGCGAAGGGCCGTGCGACTCATCCCACACGAACCGGTCGGCGAACGGATTTGGCTTCTTCGCCTTTCCCTCGCGAATGCAACTGCAGCGTACGTAACCGTCGAGACTCATTGCTCTGTCGCTTTCACCTTCTGCTCACCTGACTCCATTCGGATACACCAGAATCTTGCTGGCTTCGCCGGTCTTGAGCCGCTCCATGGCCTTGCCGAAATCTTTCATCGAGATGCGGTCGGTGATGACCGGATGCAGGTTCAGCTTTCCGGCCTTGAGCAGCGCCGTCATCTGATACCAGGTCTGGTACATGCGGCGTCCGTTAATGCCCTGGATTGTGATGCCCTTAAAAATGATGTCTTCGGAAAAATTCACCGAGATGGGCTTGGAAGTCAGGCCGAGCAGCGAAATTCTTCCGCCGCGGCGAACGATGTCAAAAGCCGTTCGAATCGAGTCGGGATGCCCGGCCATTTCGAGCACCACATCGACGCCGAGGCCGCCAGTCTTTTCCATCACGATCGCGTTGACATCTTCTTTCGCCGGATTCAGGACGTAATCGGCCTGCATCTCGCGCGCGATGCGGGCGCGGTGTTCATTCACCTCGATCGCGAAAACCGAAGTCGCGCCGACGGCTTTTGCTACGGCAATAGAAAACAGCCCGATCGGGCCGCATCCGGTGATGGCAACGGTTTTAGCAGCGATCTCACCGGCGAGCACAGTGTGCACCGCATTCCCCAGTGGATCGAGAATGGACGCGTACTCCAGCGGAATCGCAGGGTCGAGCTTCCAGATGTTCGATTCGGGGATAACGACGTATTCGGCAAACGCCCCGTTGGCGTCGACGCCAATGATCTTTACGTTCTGGCAGATGTGCGCTTCGCCCGTGCGGCACTGCAGGCACTTCCCGCAGGCGACGTGCATTTCGGCAGAAACGAAATCGCCTTCCTTGACGCTGGTGACTTCATCGCCGAAGGCAACCACTTCGCCGCAGAACTCGTGTCCGGGAATGAGCGGCGGATGAATGCGGTTCTGTGCCCAGCGGTCCCAGTTATATATATGGAGATCGGTGCCGCAGATCGACGCGACCTTCACCTTGACCAGCACATCGGTGCGTCCGAAGGCGGGAATCTTCACTTCGCGAACATCCGCGCCCGGAGCCGCCTCGGGCTTCACCACGGCCAGCATTGTTCCAGCCATAATTGCCACCTATCAATTCAATGCCAAAACTGCCGAAAACACAAAACGTATGATTCTAGCACTGCGAGGGACACCTACATATTGGGTTACATCCGTTATCACCTCCGCCGGACTGCCATTACAATCCGACTATGCTTAGGTGCCGAGAATGCCGGGTTGCCACGCTATTACTGTTGCTGGTGGCGAGTTGCGCTGCGCAGACCCAATCCGCTGCCAGGGCCGATTTCACGCGTCGTCTCGTCGCCGCCGCAATCGAGCGTACTCATCACACGGTCCGATACGATCCGGCCTACGTCCGGATCCCATATCCCGGCGGAGATGTGCCGCCCGACACGGGCGTTTGCACGGATGAGATTATCCGCTCGTACCGCGCCGTCGGCGTTGACCTTCAGAAGGAAGTTCACGAGGATATGGCGAAGAACTTCGACGCATATCCGAGGAAGTGGCGCTGGCTTCGAGCGCATCCCGACCCAAACATCGACCACCGCCGGGTTCCGAACCTGCAAGTATTCTTCCAGCGTAAGGGCCAGTCCTTACCGATCACGAATCGGGCCGAGGATTACAAGCCGGGCGATCTGGTGACGTGGGACCTCGGCGGCAACGTGCCGCACATCGGCATCGTCGTTGACCAGAGAGATCGATTGAGTGGACGTTACATGATCGTCCACAACATCGGGCAGGGTCCAAAGATGGAGGATGTGCTCTTCAACTGGAAGATCACAGGGCACTACCGCTACTTCGGGCCTGGCTTGTAGTGCCGCCTTCTACTTATCCCGCGGCACTCCCTTTTCAAACCGCGACGCCATCACCTTGTGATCCTTGTATTCTTCCGACTTCCCGCGCGGGATGCTCAGCGTTCTCCATTCCTTCGAGCGCAGATGTTTCGCCAGGAATACGATCTGCCCTATGTGCTGGGCATAATGGGCGAGCGCCCGGTTCATGGCCTGCAGAACTGTATGCGGTTCGCCGCGAATCGTCACCGTGTGGGATACGTCTTCAGGCTTGAGCGATTCGATCGCAGCAAAGACGCACCCCCAGCCTTCTTCCCACCACTGCATCACGTCCGCGCGGGTGGTGGCGGGAGTCAACTCGAACTCGCGGTCGCGGAAGCGGTCCGGCTTCTCGCCGTCAGACGTGAGAAAGTCTGTGAAGCGCGAGCGCATGTTTCCGGCCAGATGCTTCACGAGAATCGCCACCGAGTTCGCTTCCGGATCGAGCTGGACGAAGAACTCTTCGTCACGCAACTGGCTCATCGCGCCTTCGCCCATGCGCTTGTGGCCGCGGAACTGCCGCCGGATTTCGTCGAGATAGTGCGCCGCAAGATCTGTCGTCATCGTTCTGCCTCTGGAAATTAGATGGAGAGCGTCGGAAGAGGAATCAGAGAATTGTCCCGCCCAAAAACGGTTAGCGGCGGCCCCAGCCGCCGCCTCCGGGCGTTTCGATTCGGATGCGCTCGCCCTTGTGCAGACGAGCGCTGAACTTGCCGGGCATCTGCTCGTTGGATCCGTCGCGACGAGTCACGACGGCTCGCCCCGGAGCGCCTTCTGACCCACCGGACAATCCCCACGGTCCGCGCGAGCGGCGATCGGCCAGCAACGTGACATCGCAATCGGTGAGCACCTCGATCTCGCGGACAATGCCATCGCCGCCTACGAACTTCCCCTCGCCACCGCTCTCGGGCCGCAACGAAGACGACCGCACGCGCAGCGGATACGCATATTCCAGCGCCTCC
The DNA here is from genome assembly GCA_035945695.1 of Candidatus Sulfotelmatobacter sp. GTDB lineage: Bacteria > Acidobacteriota > Terriglobia > Terriglobales > Acidobacteriaceae > Sulfotelmatobacter. The sequence continues at coordinate 39,439 of DASYZZ010000017.1, forward strand.
GCCGGAGTGTTCAGCGAATTCGTCATGTGCGTGTGGACGCCGGAAACTCCGTTCTTCGTGGGCCGCGCGCCCATGCCCCCGGCCACCGTCTCGTAATAAGTGAAAGGATCGCCCGTCCGCGGATCGATGCCGCCAATCGTGAGATTGTTCATCGTCCCGGACCCTGCCGCCGGGATTCGGTCCGGAATTGCTTGCGCCAGCGCCCGCAGCAGCACATCCACAATGCGCTGCGAGGTCTCAACATTTCCGCCGGCGACCGCCGCTGGAGGACGCGCATTCACAATCGTCCCCTCGGGAGCAATCACCCGTACGGGACGCATGAGCCCGGCTGCCGCCGGAACATCTTCCGCCAGAAGGCACCGAAACACGTAGAAGCACGCGGAGTATGTAATTGCCGCCACTGCATTAATGCTGCCTTCCACCTGCGGATCGCTCCCGGAAAAATCGACTGTAACCATAGGGCGCGGCGCACGACCGCGCGAACCATTTCGTTTCTCCCGATGAACCTTGAGCGTCACGGCGATCCTCACCGGCTTGTCTCTGATCCCATCGTCGTCCAAAAAATCTTCGGCCGAATACTCCCCGGCCGGCACTTCCTGCAGGAAAGCTCGCATCAACTCCTCGGAATACTCCAGCAACTCCGACGCAGCCTTGCGCGCCCGCTCGATGCCGTATCGCGCGCAGACTTCGCGAAGCCTCTCGGCGCCGGTGTGGCATGCGGCGATCTGCGCGCCTAGATCGCCTTCGCGCTCCTCGGGCGTTCGCACATTATTAAGCAGCATTGCCAGAACATCGCGATTCATGCGTCCCGCTTGCATAAGCTTTACCGGAGGGATCCGCACGCCTTCCTGGTAGATCTCGCGGCATAGTCCCATCGATCCGGGAAAGGCTCCGCCCACATCGGCATGATGCGCGCGCGAGGCGACATAGAAATCCGGGCGCTGCTTTCGGCGACCCGCCACATACACCGGCGCGACCAGCGTGATATCGGGAAGATGCGTTCCTCCGCGGAACGGATCGTTCAGCATCACGATATCGCCGGGATCGATCGGTCCGGCCTCGATCGCCGCGCGCACCGACATCGGCATGGATCCGAGATGCACCGGCATGTGGTCGCCCATTGCGATGACTTCGCCGTCGGCGTCGAAAACCGCGCAGGAATAGTCGCGCCGCTCCTTGATATTCGGAGAAAACGCCGTCCGGCGCAGTGCCGCGCCCATCTCCTCGGCGATGGAGTGGTAGACATTCTTGAAGATTTCCAGTTCGATCGGGTCGCGCGGCATGAGGGGATAGTAGCAGCCGATGGCCGTCAGCCATTCGCCGAATCAGACCGACCGGTGGACGCCATGGCAAACGGCCAAGGACCAACGACCAGCACCGTGAAGAATTCGTGCAAGAAATTGCAGAATTCTATTGACACTTTGTTTACACTGCCGCAATATCTTGGGTTATAGGACCTTCCGCTACTAGGAGTAGGGTTGGTTCTTCAAGCTGAGGGCCCAAAGTCGTTAACCCTTGCAAGGGAAAATCGTTCACGGAGGCACCTTCATGGCAACCAAGAAGAAGGCAAAAAAGAAGAAACACTAACCGTCAGCGAGACGAAACCTCGCATACACTCGATTTTTCACTGGCCTCTTAAGAGAAGCACCTCTTAAGAGGCTTTTCCGTTTGCGCAGAACTTCCTGTGCATCTAAGGGTTGTTAGAATGAAATCGCGAAGCACTCCGACCCATTCAGTTCCCTACGCCACACGGAGGTTCCTATGAAAAGCTTTGCCTGCATGTTTGCCGGGCTTCTCATTCTCGGCGAGTTGGCACTTCTCGGATGCGGCAGCAGCCGTCAGCTGAAGAGCATCACCGTTTCGCCCGCCACTGCCGACGCCAAGAGTTTCCCCAACGGCCAGGTGCCCTTCACCGCAACCGGCACGTACAGCAAGCCGCCCTCGCCTTCTCCGCTGACGAGCAATGACGTGCAGTGGTGTGTAGGCAGCAGCTCTGGCGCCTGCGACGGCAATATCTTTCCGGGTGCGACCGTCGACTCGAATGGCGTCGCGCAATGCGGTGGTGTATTCACTGGAACTGCGTTCGTGCTGGCGGGAACAGAAGCTTCCGTAAAGAATCCCGACGGCGGCCAGCAGTTCAAGATTTTCGGATCGGCCCAGATCACCTGCCCCTAGCAATGCGCGAAATTGTTCGAAACCCCGCCAGACCTGTGTCACAATAGGCGAACAGCGCGCGTCCGCGCCCTAACCGCATGGCTGCGAGGAAGAAAAGCTCGGCGAAGCAGAAGGCGGATGAGATCCTCATCCCCGACAAGCTTTACTTCCGCATCGGGGAAGTCGCCACCCTCTGCCACCTGCCGGCGTACGTTCTTCGGTTCTGGGAGTCCGAATTCCCGCAGCTGAAGCCGGTGAAGAGCAGTACTGGTCAGCGGATGTACCGCAAGCGTGACGTGGAAAGCGTTCTGCGGATCAAGCAGTTGCTCTACGAACAGGGATTCACGATCTCAGGAGCCCGCCAGCAGCTGCGCTCCGAAAACAAGTCCGACAAGACGCAGAGCGCCATTCCTTTCCCATCGCAGTCGGTACCTGAGATTCAACATATCCGGCAAGGCCTGCGCGAGATTCTCGATCTGCTCTCAACCCGCAAGACGGGCTAAGCCTGTGCCCAGTTTCGTCGCTCCAGAATCGTAGGCGGCTCGTAGGTCTTGCCACGCGCGAGGCGTCGTTCTTCGCGCTTCGTCGTCCACAGCAGGACCGGCCCCAGCACCGCGGGCATCATCCGGGAGATCGCACCCGATTCGCGACGGAATTCCCCGCGCAATTCAGCAATCTTCTCGCTAACGTCGCTGTCGACTTTGCGGAATTGCCGCTCCATCGCCCATAGCGCCGAACTGTAGATCCCGCTTAGCCGATGCATCTCGAGCGCAAAGCGATCACGCACCCGCGCATCCGGCCAGTCTTTGTATCGTTTCCATCCCGCCAGCAGCGTGCGTGCGATCCGGTATAAGCTGGGTCCGTTCACTTCAAAATCGCGCCAGAACGCCCAGTCTAGAAAACGTTTCGAGTCATCGCGCGAGATGGCCGCGTGCTTGAAGTTGAATTTGAATTGCCCGTGCACATCGGCATAATCCACATCGCGCAGCAGCCTTCCTTCTTCCGACATCTGCTGATAAAGCGGAGTTCCCGGAACCGGCGTATACAGCATGAACTGATGAAAATCAGTATCGTGCGACACGGCATGCTCGATCTCCAGGACGATGTTGTCAGGCGTGTGATGCTCCAGCCCGATGATCGTCGAGCCTTGCACGCGAATACCGTGTTCGCGCAATTCCCGCGTCAGTTCGCGCGTGTCGGTGCCTTGCAGCTTGCTGTAGCCCGAGCGGGGAGATTCCAGGCCCATCCACAGCCAGGAAATCCCCAGTTCCACCAGTTCCTGCATTGTGTATTTGCGGATCGCATTCGCTGAAGCAAATACCGACAGCGTCCACATCTTCCCGCCTTCTTTCATCCGCTCGAGCAGGCGCATGGCGCGGCTGCGATGCAGAAGAAAGTTCTCGTCCATGACGAAGAACGAATGTACCTTGAGTTCGTCTTCCATCTTCTGCATGACATCGAAGAGCTCGTCGCCGGTCTCGAAAAAATTCACGAACTTCCCCTTGCCACCGAAGAATGCCGACGTCGTACAAAAATTGCAGCCCATAGGGCAGCCCACCGAAGGAATAATGGTCGCGGCCGTCGCACCTTTGCGTTCCGGCAGGCGAATGCCCATGATCCGGGTGCGCATGCCCGAAACAATCGCCGGATGCCGGATCGGAGCGTCTACATCCTCGCCCAGATACCGGCGCATCCAAGCCACCCCTTCGCCGCGCACAATGTGGTCGGCGTCGATCATCTTTTCGACGCCGGGGATCGCCGTGACGTGCCCTCCGACGACGATGGTCGAATTCGGCGAAATCTTGCGGACCATGCGGCACATCTCCTGCACCTTCGCCAAATTGACGATGATCGAAGATATGCCCACGACATCGTACTTGTGAGCCCTGAGTTCGCGCGCGAAGTGCTTTCGCGTGGGGAAATCCAGCACCGTGCAGGGTGCTGAGATGTTTTCCTGGATCATCATCAGTCCCCAGGAGCGATGGAACATGCGCAGCGAAAAACTGCCCTGGGCTCGCGTAACTTGATTGTGATAAAGCTCCATCGGGTTGATGGAGCGGCTGCCGAACTCGTCGTCCTGCGCGTACGGTCCGAAGACCGAGGTCAGAAGAACGCAGGCTTTTCTTCCCTTGGGATGAGTGACAGCCCTAAGTGCTTCGGTCGAAGTAACGACATCGGTTTCCAATTCTTCCCATCATCCATTTCTCCCCACATGCCGTTAAGCAAATAGTAGACGTTGCCCGCCATCCTGCAGCGTCGCGCCGCCAGAAAAAACAAAAACATTACAAAGACCGAACCCGATTTAGAACCCTCGGAAAGCAGGCCAACTTGAATGCTTGTCGCTATCTATCCTAGAATCGCTGCGCCATGGCATCGGAGCCGTTAGAAGTCGAGCGTCTGGATCGGGGAGTTTTGAGCTTCCGCGGTCCGCTTACGATGGAGAATGTTTCTCCATTCATGAACGCGGTGCGCCGCGAGAGCGCTCCCACCATGATTCTGGATTTGAGCGGCGTACCATATCTCGATTCATCCGGCCTCGGCTCTCTCGTGAGTGCCTGCACTTCTTGCACCAAGGCCGGTCGCCGCATCGCGCTGACGGGCGTCAACAAGCGCGTGCTGAAGGTTTTTGAAATCACAAAGGTGGAACACGTTTTTCTAATGTTCCCTACACTCTCCGACGCGATTGAAGCGTTCACCAACGCAGGCACGGCCTAGCGCTCAAGCGATCTCGCTCTGCGTTTGCAACTCGCCCGCAATCCGTCGTGCTACTTCTTCGACGGCTTCTACGACTTCAGGCACCGGAGGAGTGCCCAGTTCAAAGTTCTGCCCTTCAATTCCATAGATCCGGAGCCGAGCGGGCAGTCTCTTCAGAGCTCGCGAGAGTTCAATCGCTTCAGCAATCCCCATTCCGTGGGTCGATGGGGACGATTTCACGAATGGAAGGGGACGATTCGCATCCCACACGTGCACGGTTCCGGCGGGAGCGCCAGTCACCACGGCATCAATGACGATCGCGTCGTCCGCGCCATGCCACATATCCATCAGCTGCGCAAACCCGCCGACGCAGACGGCGGCCTCAACTCCCAGCGCGCGCAGGCGCTCGGCCGCTATGATTCCGGCAGCGTCGTCTCCCCGATGCAGGTTGCCGCACCCAATAATGCGCATGCCAGAGTTGTCCTCTAAACCCCATTCTAGATTGTCCGGAATCCTATTGCCGATCCAGGATGACTTTCAAGAAATGAGTAGCGCACGAGATGCATGGATCGTAGCAGCGCACCGCCTGCTCGCATTTCCACGTCGCTTCTTCGAGGGGCCACGCGGCGAGATGCGCGGCATATTCCCGGAGATCGTCCTCGATTCTTCTTTGATTCTGCGACGTCGGCGGAACAATCTTGGCCGTCACAATCAGACCGTTCTCATCCACGGCGTAGCGGTGATACAGAATGCCGCGAGGCGCTTCGGTGATCGCCTGACCGACGCCACGGCGATTCGGAGTCTCAACCCGCGGCGCCGCCGGTGGTTCGTATTCGGCGATGATTCGCAGGGCTTCAGCGCATGAGAAAACCAGTTCCACCGCTCGCACGGCAATGCTTCGGAACAGATTCTTCACCGGCGGCTTCAGCCGTGCGTCGGCGGCGGCCTTTCGCGCCACCTCAGGCAGTTTGTCGAAATTCAGATTGAACCGCGCCAGCGGGCCGACCAGGTATGACCCTCTTCCCCGGACGATCGAGTGCAGCGCGTTCGAATGCTTGACGTGCATCTCGTCGAAACGGTCTTCATATTCCGCCGCATCGATATCAAGCCCATGATTTGAGACCAGCCGACCTTCGTTGAACGGATACTCATCCGGATGCCGCAGCGCGACGAACTCATAGTCCTGCTCAAAATCCGGAAATTGCAATGTCGAAGTCCAGTTCACCGTCTCGATGGAAAAATCGAGCGCCCACTCCAGTTCGCTCACCAGTTCCTGCAGTTGGCTCTTGCAGGGAGTTTTGTGGAACCCTCCGACAACCGCAGAAATGGGATGAATCTCGCGTCCCCCGATCACCTGCACAATCCGGTTTCCAATTTTCTTCAGCCGCAGCGCCTTTTCGACCAGAGGCTGATGGTCCTTCGCCATTTCGATGACATCCTGATACCCGAGGAAATCCGGGGCGTGCAGCATGTACACGTGCAAAGCATGGCTCTCGATCCATTCACCGCAGTAAAAGAGCCGCCTCAGCAGACGCACGGCAGGATCGATCTTGATGCCCAGCGCCCGCTCCAGCGCATGCACCGCGCTCATCTGGTAAGCGATGGGGCAGATGCCGCAGATCCTCGCCGTAATGTCTGGCGCTTCCAGAAAATGTCGGCCCCGCAGGAACGCCTCGAACATACGCGGAGGCTCATAGATCTTCAGCTTCACGTCCGACACGCGGTCTCCGGCCATCTTGATGTAGATAGCCCCTTCGCCCTCGACGCGGGCCAGCGTGTCGACCTTGATCGTTCTCGTGCCCCGTCCGCTCATGTGCGCTTGCACTCCTCGCTCGCCCGGCGGAATTGCCACGCCCACGCATTGAAATTCCGGAACGCTCGCGAAATCTGATCGTCGCTCTGCCCCAGAATTCGGAACTGCTCGGTAAGCGACGCCGTATTCGGAGTCTCCATCGGCCCAAAGCATCCGAAGCAGCCGCGATCGAAACTCGGGCACAGCGCACCGCAGCCGGCCTGGGTCGCGGGGCCGAGGCACGCGATTCCGCGCGCCACCGCAATGCAGACATTCGCCTCGCGCTTGCATTCCATGCAGACGCTGTAGGTGGGAATGTTCGGCTTTCGTCCGGCCAGCGTCGCAGTGATCAGCTCGATCAGCTGATACTTGTTAATCGGGCAGCCTCGCAGCTCAAAATCCACCGGCACGTGCTCGGCGATGGGCGTCGAAAGCTTGAGTGTGCTGACGAACTGCGGCGTCGCATATACTACGCGCACAAACTCGTCCACGTCTTTCCAGTTGCGCAGCGCCTGAATGCCGCCGGCCGTGGCGCAAGCGCCCAGCGTGATGAGAGTTTTGCACTTGCGGCGTACTTCCTGGATACGCTCGGCATCGTGATGCGTAGTGATCGATCCCTCGACTAATCCGATGTCGTACGGCCCGGGCAACATCGTGCGGCTCGCCTCAGGGAAGTAGACAATGTCCACGGCACCGGCCACCGCCAGCAGTTCATCTTCAGCGTCGAGCAGGCTCAGCTGGCAACCATCGCACGAAGCGAACTTGAACACTCCGATGCGAGGTTTCGGTGCCGCTTTCTTTTTAGGTTTAGAGCTCATACTTCTCCAACAGCGTCCTCAGCTGCTCGTACGGAAACACCGGCCCATCTTTGCAGATGAAATGCGGCCCATACTGACAATGCCCGCAGAATCCGAGCGCACATTTCATATTGCGTTCCATCGACAGATAGATATCGCTGCGGCTTAGTCCACAGTTTTCGAGTTCGCGCGTGACAAAGCGCATCATGATTTCGGGACCGCAGACCATCGCCACCGACCGCGTCGGTTTCAGCCGCGCGTACTTGAATAAAGTCGTCACAACGCCGACGTGCCCACGCCAGCTCATTCCGCCATAATCGACCGTGACCAGCACCTGCGTTTCGCGTTGACGCGCCCAGGCGGCGAGTTCTTTGCGATACAGCAGATCGCGCGGACTCCGCGCTCCATACAGCACGACCAGCCGGCCGTAATCTTCCCGATGATTCAAGACTTCGTAGATCACGGGACGCAGCGGAGCCAGTCCGATTCCTCCCGCCACAACAATCACGTCTCGCCCTCGCGCCGCTTGTAGTGGCCAGCCGTTGCCAAATGGACCTCGAACTCCCACGCCCTCGCCCACCGCTCGCGTCACCAGCGCATTCGTCGCCTGGCCAACCGAGCGCACGGTATAGACCAACTGATCGTGCTCCGCCGGATCGCCGCTGATCGAAATCGGTAGCTCACCAACCCCGAACACCCAGAGCATGCTGAACTGTCCAGGCTGAAATCCGCTGCCGTTCGACCCCGCATCCGGAGCGAGTCTCAGCGTGAATGTGTCCGGCGTCTCCTTCGACACCTCACGCACGAGGTACGATTGCGAGAGCATGGGATCGATTGCAAGAGCCGTAGCCATATCCGCTCACTTCGCCGCGTAAACATCAATCAACTGCAGGCGCGTGGATTCAAGCCTCTGCTCGATAATCCGCGCAAAGCGCTTCAGGACTTCATATCCGAGATCATGATTCTGCTCACACTTTTCACGCAGGCACTTCCCGTCAAGCGCAATCGCGCGCACGTTATCCAGGGCTCGTGCCTGATGCTTCCATTGATATGGCGGCAGCAGCCACGACCATCCCAGGATTTCTCCCTCGGCCAGAGTCGCAATGACAATCGGATCGTGCTGCGGCGCAAAGATCTCCACCGCGACCGTGCCTTCCCGGATCAGATAAAACGTATCCGCCGGGTCTCCTTCGTGGAAGATGTAATCCCCTCGCTTGAATCGCACGTTCGACGCGCACCCGACCATCAACGCCGTGAATCCGTGGTCAAGATCGGCAAAGAAAGGATGTTCGGCAATAATTCGCTCAAGAGTTTCCATGATTGCTTCCTTCCCGCAGTGCGCGGACTTCTTCCGTTATGTCGATCCCAGCTGGGCACCACGTGATGCAGCGGCCGCACCCCACGCATCCTAGTGTCCCAAACTGATCGATCCACGCCGCCAGCTTGTGTGTGATCCATTGCCGGTATCGCGCCTTGGCCGATGTCCGGATGCTGCCCCCGTGGATGTACGAAAAACTCTGCGTGAAGCACGAATCCCACCGCCGCCAGCGCTCGGCGCAGGTTCCGCTCGCATCGCTCGAATCCTCCACGGTCGTGCAGAAACAAGTTGGACACACCATCGTGCAGTTCGCGCAGCTCAGGCAGCGCGCCGCAACCTGCTCCCACCGTGAATGCTCGAAATTCTGATAGAGCAACTTCTTCACGCCTTCGACATCTATGCTCCGCGTCTGTGCCCTCGCGGCTTGCTCGACCGCAGCCTGTGCCGTGTTCAAATCTGCGCTCGAAGCCGGAGTGGCCTTCAGCTCCTCCAGCACTGCGCGACCCCGCTCGCTCCCGGCCCTGGCCAGAAAACGGTGCCCTGCGGCATCGACCAGCTCCGTGACAATCAAGTCCGCTCCTTCTCCGACCGCTGGTCCCATTCCCATCGACGCGCAGAAACAAACTGCTCCGGTACCCGTACACTGCACGGCAACCATGAAGGTCCGCCTCCGCCGTTCCCCATAGATGGGATCGCGATAGCGATCCTCAAGCAGCACCCGGTCCTGTATGCGGATCGCCGCCAACTCGCACGCGCGCACTCCAAGAAATGCCTGCGGCCGTTCGTCGTGCGGTTCGTTATTCAGGATTCGAAAGCTTCCATTCTTACGCTCGGCCGCCCACAGCCTGACCTCCGCCGGATGCAGATACTTCTTCCAGCTCTGCGGACCGACTCCATACGCGAACAGCGCTTCGCCCTCGTGCCGTTTCAGCCGATACTTTCCCGGCGACTGCTCGTCCGTCCAGCCCTTGGGCAGGTCCTCGATCGAATGAATCGGACCGTACACAACCGCGCCATCGCGCACAGTTGGTCCGAGCACGGAATATCCGTCGCGCTGCAATAACTCGATCAATTGTTCCAGCTGGGTTACATCAAAGGCGTAGGTGGGCTCAGGAACTGCGGTAGACGACGTACCTTCGTGGCTTGCCAACAGGCTCGTAGCAACCACGAGACCTCCTTACCGAAAGGCCTGATCAAAGCGCGGCTGCAATCATGGCGAGCGGAGTTACACAACTCGGCGACGGAATTGTGTCATGCAGAAGGGATGACGCCAGTGACTAGCATCACTGGGACTTGTGATTCTGGCTGCGCGGCAACGTCGGCGCGGTCTATGCGGCGCGCCCAGGGCCGGGCTTCTTATTGGCCGCGCTGGCGGCATCCAGCCGTATGCGCGTCACCCTGGCCGTTTCCTGCACCAGGTCGCTCGAGAACTTCGCGCCTTCCCCCGCCATCACCGAACCCGCTGCCAACGCGAAACGCAAGGCGTCCGCCTGATCTTCAAAATAGAGAACGACCTGTCCCGACATAGTGACTTCTCCCGATGGGCCCGACTGGCTGGGCCGCAAAGATCTTCTTGCGACGAGGGCGGCAGCGAGCGCCGCGCTTGGTTGCTCCAATTCTCGGAGAACCCTGCAGCCACTCAAAGTGATTTTCTTGGTTCGGCTTGCGCTCGGAAGTGCACGATTTCGCCGCGTGGCTGAGGAAAACTTTTCGTTTATGATCTTCTGCAGGTCCCGAGCAGGCCTCAGCGATAATGCCTGTCCTCATCTCCATGCTCCGCGGCGTTAACGTCGGTCCTCACAACCGGATCAAGATGGACGAACTCCGCGCCCTCTACGAATCGCTCAAGTTTGAAGACCCGCGCACTTACGTCCAGAGCGGCAACGTCATCTTCCGCACGAAAGAAAAACGTTCCCCGCAATTGGCAAAGAGGATTCAGGACGCAATCGCCCGGAAATTCGCATGCCGCCCGGAGGTCATCCTCCGCACTGTCGAAGAAATGCGAAGCGCCATCGCAGCCAGCCCGTTCGCGAAGCGGAAAGAGATAGAGCCGAGCAAACTGCTCGTCACATTTCTCGCCGCGGATCCTCCAAACGAGGCGCTCGCCGCCATCGAGAACTTGAAATCTCATCCCGAAGAGATCCACTTGAAGGGACGCGAAATGTACATCTACTTCCCCAACGGTATCGCGGCGTCGAAGTTGCCCTGGTCGCAGGTGGAAAAGCATCTGAAAGTCACAGGCACCGCCCGGAACTGGAATAGCGTGACCAAGATGTTGGAGATTGCCGAGGAGATGGAAGGCTGAATCCTAGAACCAGTCGGTGCGGTAGGCGATCCACCATGCCGCAACTAATGCCGGAATCGTGGCTGCACAGGCCCACCAGAACGGCAGCAGGAAATCCGCCAGCAGACCGAACCCCGTAAACAGCAGCCAGAATATCTTCTTCTGCATTGCCCCATTGTAGGCGGATTGCACCTGCGATCCCACGCTTGAGAGCCCTGTCATGGTGCCCGTGGTAACGTCTGGTCACGATCAAGGAAGCACTTAACCGGCACCGTCGTCTCGTGATCTCAGACCGGTAAAGGCTTATTCGATCGGGATTTTGACCTCCCTGTACCTCTATCGCGGGCGGGGGGTGCTGGTCCTTGTGACGTTGTTCTTTTCCTTCCTGTTCAGAAGAGATGCTCCCGCTCATTGAACGGATCTTGAGTGCACTCAGGATTTGATATCAACCACGAGTTCGCCGTGAAAATCTCACTGCGGACCTTCTTCCCGTGGGTGTTTCATGAACTCCTCAATACTGTTTGGAGTTCGCTTGTGGTCATGCAGCCAGCCGACTTGCCATTCGGCAATGCGCTCCTCTTTCTTTGGAATGAAGTGGCCTCTCTCGGGCTCGTCGATCCACTCCAGTTGTCGAACCAACACTAATGGTGGCTCGGCGTTTGGCGTGCTCTTGGAAAATCTTTCTGCGCTTTCGTACTGAGCAAAAGCAACGAAATAGTCATTGCCATTGTTAATTTGCGTAGCGCCAGTCTCGATCCAGACGCGATACTCAAGAACATCGTCATAAAAGTAACCACCACCCGATTTTTCGTTCGGGGGATAACGCCCGACGCGGTTGGGATCAACCGAAAGCGGATACGCACTCGACCCGGCAATCTGGCGATCTGCACGGACGCCTACTAAACCCGAAGGCTGCGCCTCGTGATTGCACGCGGAGAGACACACAACTCCAGCAAGAGCGAGCAGCCTTGCACTGAACTGAATGGCCATGACCTTCATTATTGCTGAACCGCACAAACCATATCTATCCGGCAGCCGAAGTCGTGACAGCCAAACTGGATGGAATCAGGTCACAACGTTCCTATTCTGGGGAGGGAACTTGAGCGTAACCGGCGATTTTTCGCCATCAACCTTCCAGATCGCCGCCTGCTTGCTATACTTGGCCCGATGATTCCTCTCCCCAAGCCACGCGGCTTCTGGGATTACGCGCTCTTTGCGTTGGCGATGACCGGCGTACTAGTGCTCCTGTTCTGGTTGGAAGCCAGCGACGGAATTAGTTGGATCGATGCCGCGCTCGCCCTAGCTGCAGCTGCATTATTCGTTTTGGGAGTTATCGTCGCTCGGCGAGGAGAAAAGGCGACGTGGATAGCTCGACCAACGTGGCACGCGTATTTGCTTGTCTGTTTCGGAGCTTTCGTGCTGGTCTTTGGAGCTATTTATGCAGATGCCTACCTCCTCCATCGCCCGGATATCACATCCAAACGACTCCGCGATGACGCCATCCTTGCCGGAGTGTTAACTGCCGGGACCCTCTGGTCGTTACGAAGGCGGCGTTCCGCAGGCCGTCAATTGTCGTAAGCAGGCGTGGGTGTTGAAAAACTCTTTTCCAAGAAATTCACGAAAATGAAATTGCGCTAGGAAGCCCTACAAACGACGACCTCAATTTTCTGGACATCTCCTATCTCCGGATTTTGGTGCATTTCGCGCGATACGGGACTTTTTCAACAGTCACACGCGATTGCACTCAAAACCCTTCATGCCAAGTCATGTCCTAGAAAGCAACGGGTACGGACGAATGCAGTCGCTGTTTCAAGCACCGCGCATGAGACCAGAGATATCCAGTCCCCTCGGGATTGTCAGGATTGTTGTACGTGTAGATTAGGACGCAGGGATCGGGAGGCTCTTCCACAATGCCCGCACCGGGGGCTGGCCCGTCCTTTCAAAGCCATCGTACGTCAGAGGTTGCCCTGGCCTTCTCGCGTTTTGTGCGAGAGGGCAGGGATCACCGGCTATTGCTTATGCGCGCCGTTCGCGATCTCCTGAGAGATGCTCTCCATCTCTGCAAGCTCCTTGGGGTAGTAAGCCTCTCCGCCAGACGTCTCCGCAAGTCGCTCCAGAGCATCCTTCGCCATGGAGTGGCCGGGGGTAGAGTCGTTGAGCAATCCGATGGAGTAGATCCGAACACCGCTGTTCTTGACCCTGCTGAGCAACTGTTCCTCAGTTACCTTGCTTGAAGTATCGTCGCCATCGGTCACCAGCACGAGGATCTTTCTGTCATTGTGAGCGTTCTGTTCGACTTGGTCGATTGACGTGCGCACAGCGTCCCGCATAGCACTGCCGCCCCGCGAGTCGATACTCGCGAGCGCCTTTTCCATCTGCTGGATGTCACGGGTGAAATCTTCGCCGTCAGGGAGGGCGTTGATAGCATCGTCGCTAAAATCTACAATGCCGACTTCGTCGTGAGCTTTGGACGCTCTCACCAAAGCGAATGAAGCGGCAACCACCTCCGCGCGCTTGTTGATCATGCTGCCACTATTGTCGATGAGGATGGACATAGTAATGGGGTGCGTGCAGCCTTTGGCCCCATTTAATTCAGGCTGAGATACTTGACCATGCGCGAGCAAACTCCCGGCAACGACGATTGGGATTAGCAGATGCTTCATAATCGCCTCCTGGCAGGCTCCCTGGTTCGATGCTCCCCGTAATCGGTTGGGTTTTATTGGGAGGAATTATAGTCTTTGCCTCAACTGTTGCAACCAGACGGTTACGCTCGAACCCCTGTTTCGGGCATTTTGAGCGTAATGGCGAGGTTACGTCAAACATCCACCGGTGTACGATTTCAGTCATGGCGAATCAGGAGGCATCCAAGGCTTCACCTCTGAGCGAATACAACACCCTCAGCATGGACGATGCCGAGGGCAATTGTAGGAAGTGCGGACACCCGTTCAATCCCCACATAGTGATCGCCTACGATGTGAACGATTTTTCAAAGGGCGGCGAGATGCGGTGCCCGGTGGAAGGATGCACTTGTTTCCATACTGTGGACTTTGACTTCAAGACCACTTCGTAAATTCCGTGGTTCTTCTAAAACGGCGTGAAACCGGTTGGGTTGGGAGCATAAAACCGGGGTTTGAGCGTAAGCGAGATTTTTCACCAACTACCAGAGCCGCCCCTGCTCCGAATTATCGCGCCGCTTTCGTTCAGATACTTTCTTCGCAATCTCTAATTCCATCTTTTGGGCGGCAGCCTTTGCTTCCGACAGCAGGTTTTCATAATCACTGCCACTCATCTCGATGCTAGGGCCGAGCTTGTGAACGGCCCTGAGTCTATAGAACGAGGGCGACACTTCAGCGATGTCGAATTCCCAGTTCGAAAGGGTGGAAACATCAACTTTCATGGCCTGCAATCATACCCTGACAAGAAAGCGCAATCAGGACCCCTGCGGGTGATTTTGGGTGAAATTAGGATGTTTCAACAGCTAGACTTCAGATGAATCGCCACATTACCTCAGTCACATACCTCTTTGCCGTTGTCTCGGTACGATAAAGAATCAGGTTTGCGGTTTATCTCAAGCCGAGTCACCAGATTCGCTCTGAGCGGGAGAGGAAGAAAGAGCATGAGTACAAGAACTTTTGCCCGCACTGCGGTTTTTGTTCTTTGCTTGGTATCTGTTGGGGCAATGGCGCAGACGCAACCTACTTGTGATTCCTTGCTCAGATCGAGCTCAGCAGTGCAGGCAAATGCGAACTCTGCCGATGCTCACATGCAATTCTGCCTGGGCCTTGCGTATGAGGCGGGTCAAATTGTGCCGCGTGACTACTCCAAAGCAATGGCATGGTATCGCAAGGCGGCGGAGCAAGGGGATGATTACGCCCAATACAATCTTGGCTCCCTGTACAACAATGGCGAAGGTGTGACGCAGGACTACGCGCAAGCGGCGGTGTGGTTTCGCAGGTCAGCAGAGCAAGGGCTTAGCTACGCCCAATACACACTTGGTCGCATGTACTACAACGGAGTGGGCCTACCTCAGGATTATGCACAGGCGCGGGCCTGGTTTCGCAAGGCGGCGGTACAGGGAGATGCACTATCGCAACTCGATCTTGGCATCATATATAGTGAGGGTCAGGGCGTGATGCCAGACTATGCGCAGGCCCTGTCGTGGTATCAAAAGGCGGCGGAACAGGGGTCTTCTGAAGCCAAATTCAACATTGGCCTCATGTACCACATGGGTCGAGGGGTGCCCCAAGACTATGCTGAGGCGATGGCGTGGTATGAGAAGGCGGCGAAGCAAGGATATTATCAGGCACAATGCAATCTTGGTTTTATGTACGACAACGGTCTGGGCGTGACACAGAACTACGCTGAGGCCTATTACTGGTACGCCATTGCGGCCCATGGCGAGACTGACAGCGGGAAACAACAAGAGGTAATCAAACTGCGCGACGGCGCTGCCTCCCACCTGACCCCTGGGGTGTTATCTCGTGAGCAGAAACGAGTAAGTGAGTGGTTTGAGGACGGGGATTGAAGAGTTCCACAGGCGACCAGAGCGAGTATAGCTGGGAAGCGTCTACCAAATTACGATTCCCCGTGTCGGAAGTTTGGGGCATGCTTACGGTTATGACACTACCGGCGGTATGACGGTTCCTCAACTGCCGCTAACAGGCCATAGCGCTCAAGTTCCCACGGCACCACTAATCATCGGGCAGGTATCCGCCCACGCACACTTCCAAGACTTGAATCCCTCCGCGCCCGCTAGTTGTCAATCCAAATATTTTGATGCTCCGCAAACGGCTTGTATCAAAGCACATGCCGGGTTCGTCAGAAGTTACGCCCCCTTACCGAATTGTTAAAATAACTACAGGGCACGATGACGGCATCGAAAAACGCGGCTTGGCGGCTTGAGCGTGTAGCAAGACGCAACTCTTTTGTTTTGAAGATTTTGCCTGTAACTCGTTTCGATTCAAGATTTTGCAAGGACGAAAGTGGATCTATGGAAGCTAACACCTTTATTTCCAAGATTTTGCAAAAAGGGTACATCAAAAATATTTTTGATCACTCCGCATCCCCGCCACAAGAGCGTCTGCATCTCCCGCAGTGTGTAGAATGAAAACTGGAATGTCGCAAGCCGCCCCAGCCATAACCCGCAGCCCCGCCGAAGTCGTTCGCCTCACGCCCGTCTCGCAAGCGCCCAACGGAATCTGCTACGCCGTCGCCGGAGAAGTTGCCGTCAACTCGTTCGATCTCGACCGCATGGTCGCCGCAGTTCCCACGCGAATCTCGGCCGCGCTCGAACGCAAAGCGTATTACTTCGTCCCACTCACCGTAAGCCACGGCGACGAGACTCTCATCGCCGACAGATATGACGTCACGCTCAGCGACAATGCCGTCTGCCACCGCAACCTGAATCTCGGCGATTCGCAGTGCGTTTTTATTTCAACTCGTTTGATGGACGACAAATTTTCCGTCGCCTTCGAGTTCTATATCAATGTCGGACACGCCCTGGTCGAGCGCGCCGGCATCTCGCACGAGTTCAGCCAGCTCGCCTGGACCCAGGTCGAAGCCGGTGTGCGCGGCGAAACGTCGCTCGATGCCTGGGAGGCGCGCAAACTGGCGACCGCCAACGGCCCCGACGCCGAACGCTACAAGACCGAATATCTGGAAGCGACCTTCTCCGATACGATTTCGATTTACCTGCTCTCTCTCTATCTCGACGTCGATTACTACGATCTGCGCGAGCGCGACTATCCGCTGCTCGCCCCGTCTGCGCTTGCGGAACGTCTGCGGAAAGTCGCGGAATTATTTCCGCCGAATTCCGGATTCGAATTCGCCGTCCTCTACAAACGCCGTGCCTGATTTTTCAAGCAGTCCAATGACCGTTGCGCCTCGATCTCGTTCTCCTCACTTGTTCGGAGTCCTGGTGCGCGCGTTGTTGATCACTTTCGTCGCAAGTCTCCTCGTCTTCGCGGTTACACTCCTGTTTGCAATTTTCGGGGTCGTGATCACCGGAGCGCTCTACCATAGACATCCGGACATGAGCATCGCGTATCGTCATATCGCGATCCCCGTCGGCATCGTCGCCGCAGTGATTATTTTTGTTTTCGCGCTGATCCACGAATTCCGCCACTACCGACAATCCAAGACGCTCACCGCGATCGAGAGGATGAACTAGCTCGTGCCCATCCGCATCGCGATCCCCATGCCGCACTCGACCGACACGGAGTACGGCGAGCGAGCCATTCCGCAATACGAACGAGCAGTAGCGCTAGCCGGAGGCGTTCCGGTGCGCATTCCGCTCGATCGTCCGGACTCCGACGTCAGAAAGCTGATCGAGCATTGCGATGGAGTTCTGCTACCCGGCAGCAACGCCGACGTGGATCCCACCCGATTTCAGCAGCAGCGCTCGCCACACACGGCAAAGGCTGATCCGCGCCGCGATGAAGTCGACGACCAACTGCTTGAAGACGCCTACGCCCAACACAAGCCCGTTCTCGGAATCTGCTACGGCCTGCAGAGCCTGAACGTTTTTCGCAAAGGATCGTTGATCCAGCACATCCCGGATTTCTTGCCGGATGCGACGCGCACGAGAGTCAATCACGAGGCCGGAAAAAAAGTTGCGGTGGCTCACACAGTCGAAATCGAGCCCGGCTCGCTGTTAGCCAAAATTGTTTCCAAAGATGGCGAACGTCCGGGATCTGAGGTCCAACGTCCGAAGTCCGAAGTTCGCGTTCCGATGATTCCGGTGAACTCGTCGCATCATCAGTCGGCGGACGAGATCGGCGACGGACTGCGCATCGTCGCCCGCTGTCCCGACGACGGCATCATCGAAGGACTCGAAGGAACATCAAAGGATCATTTCGTGCTCGCGGTGCAGTGGCATCCGGAGCGGTCGGTCGAGCAGGACGAGCCGTCGCTCGCGATCTTCAAAGGGCTGATCGAAGCTGCGCAGAAACGAAACGGCCAGTGAGAAGCCACGCAGCAGGCTGCTACTTCTTTTTTTTGCGCGCGGCCTTCTTAGTCGGTTTGATCGCTTGCAGAAGCACGACGACGTGCGCGAGTGCGGTGTTGTCGAGATTCAGCCCTTCCGGAGTCTTCGCCTTCAGCCCGATACAATCGCCGTTAATGCCGAGGATCTCAGCGACACGCGCACGAATCGCAGAGGAATGCGGCCCGATCTTCGGCGCAGCCAGAATCAGGCTGGCATCAATATTCGCAACGCCGTACCCAGCTTCCCGAACCCGGTTCAAGGCTTCTCGCAAAAACACGGCCGAGTCCGCGCCCTTCCACTTCGGGTCGGACGGCGGAAACAAAGATCCGATGTCTGGCGCCGCGATTGCTCCCAGCAAAGCGTCGGTGATGGCGTGCAGCAGCACGTCGCCATCGGAATGCCCGCCGAGACCTTTGTCGTGAGCCAGCATCACGCCGCCAATCTTCAGCGGAATGCCGGTGTGGAATTCATGGGAGTCAAAACCGTATCCGATGCGGGTCGTTGGTCGTTGGTCGTTCGTCTTTGGCATTCTCTGGATTCGTTGGCCGAGCGGCTCATTTCCTAAAATAGAACTCCGCGAGTTCCATGTCTCCTGGAGTGGTGATCTTGATATTTCGCGGCGAGCCCATCACCACTGCGACTTCATGTCCTGAGCGCTCTGCGAGCGAGGCTTCGTCGGTGCCCATGAAGCCGTCCGCTGCCGCTTCGTCGAACACTTTCTTGATCACGTCGTAGCGAAATCCCTGCGGCGTTTGCGCAAGGACAACTCCGGCGCGCGGAATCGTTGCCTTGATGATCGCTCCCTCGGATGTTCGCTCGACCTGCTTCACCGTATCGACGGCCGGCAGTCCGGCGATTGCAGCGCCGTACTTTTTTGCCGCATCGATCACCTCACGAATAATTTCAGCCGTCACCAGCGGCCGCACTGCGTCGTGCACCAGGATAATGTCATCGGGAGCAGCCCTCACTTTATTGAGCGCATGCTCGACGGATTGCTGGCGGTGCTCGCCTCCTGTGACGAGTTCGACTTTTTTCCGAAGCACGTCGCTGGCATCTTTTTTCAGGCGCTCGCGGAATCCCTCAATTTCGTGTTCGCGCAGAGCCACCCAGATTTCGCTGACTTCCGGCACATCCGCAAACTTCCGCAGCGTGTGAACGAGAATCGGCGTGCCCGCCAGTTCGAAGAACTGCTTGGAAGGCTGCGGCTTTTTGGACTTGGCATCCATCGCGCTGGGGACGGGTGCCATTCTCGTTCCGAGTCCTGCCGCGGGGATGATGACGACGACCTTCATGGCGGGCAGTAAGTATACGAGCGGTGAAGCGCGACTTCAAATCAGATTCACCGCCGATACAACAGCAAACAACAGCGAACCCGTGCTTCTAACAACGCTGGCCGGTCCGTCATTCCTTATGAAACTAAGACGCGCCCTGCTTTGAGTCGACCGCAGGAGTCACCGGCACCGCGGTAGGTCCCGGTCCCGCGACCGGCACGGCAGCTGTGGCAACCGGGGTGGCGGCACTGGGTTGGCGTGAGTAAGCGGCGCGTTCATCCCATTTGCCAAAGATCATTTTCCCGGCCGTCGTCTGCAGAACCGAAGTGACGGAAACCTCGATTGTCTTGCCGATCATCTTGCGCGCATTGTCGACCACGACCATAGTGCCGTCATCGAGGTAAGCGACTCCCTGGTTGTACTCCTTACCTTCTTTCAGGATGAAGACGCGCATGGTTTCGCCCGGCAGCACGATCGGCTTCAGCGAGTTGGCCAGTTCGTTGATGTTCAACACCTCGACTCCCTGAAGCTGAGCAACCTTGTTCAGGTTGAAGTCGTTGGTGATGATCTTGCCTTCGTAGACCTTGGCCAGTTCGATGAGCTTGAGATCGACTTCGCGGACGGCAGGAAAATCGTCTTCCACGATCTGGATCTGCAGGTTGGCGACCTTCTGCAGGCGCTGCAGAATGTCGAGGCCGCGGCGGCCACGATTGCGCTTGAGCGAGTCGGCAGAGTCGGCGACAAGTTGCAGCTCTCGTAGCACGAATTGCGGAGTCACAATGATGCCGTCGAGAAAGCCCGTTTCGGCGATGTCGGCGATACGCCCGTCGATGATGACGCTGGTGTCGAGAATCTTGTAGCTCTTCTTGCCCTGCTTCTCGCCGCCGAAGATTCCTCCCAGAGCCGCCAGGTTGAGCAGATCGCCCTTGTTCGCGCCGACGATGAGGCCGACGTAGGCCATCAGCAGCATGACCAGGATCTGGAGGAAGCTTTGGGTCCGGCCCTCGGGAACGCTGCTGCGGATGACCAGCGCGAACAGGTAAGCGCCGCAGATGCCGAGGATGCTCCCGATGGCAGCGCCAATCAGCCGCTTGAGGCTGACCATGCGGAGCTTCCATTCGAACAGGACGATGGCTGCGCCGATGATCGCGCCAACCCCCGCATCACGAACGGGAGAAATTCCAAAGGGAGTAATTTCGAAGCAGGTAACCGCTACAACGATTACAAAAAGAAGACGTACAAAGATGATATCCACGGCAAACCTCCCCGCGGATGCAGCTTTCCCCTGGAACGTGGGTGGTGCACCCGTGCCAATTCCCGCCGCCCCAACGGGATTCAGCCTTACGAATTCGGGGCGCAAGAATAAGGGGAAATGAATGCACGCCCCGCTTCCAACCTCGAGGGGCTAGGTTGGAGGGTGAGTAAATCTAACGTCAAGAGTATATACCTGCGGATAGAGGGCTGCGAAGATGCCGATTCCGGCAAGTCATCGGGATCCCTGTGAGCCCGGAGCTTTCTCCGCCTGCTAAACTTTTTGCATGAAAGCGCTCGTTCTTACCAGTCTCTCCGGGCCGGAAGCACTCCACATTCAGGATTTCGCTGAGCCCGCTGCCAAAAAAGGTCAGACACTCGTGCTGGTGAAGGCTGGCGGCCTTAACTTTGCCGATTTGATGACGACGCATGGGGGATATCCGGGGATGCCGGATCCGCCGGTGGTTGTGGGTCGTGAATTCTCCGGGGTGGAGGATTCGAGCGGCAGGCGCGTGATGGGCTATGCGCAGTGGGGAGCGTTCGCCGAAAGAGCGGTGGCTTATTCCAATATGCTGTGGACGATTCCAGATTCATTTAGCGACGAACAGGCCGCAGCGTTTCCGGTGAATTTCTTTACGGCTTACCTGGGATATTGGCAGGCCGGTATGACCCAGCCAGCACCTTCAGGGAGGAAGTATCGCGTGCTGATTCACGCCGTCGCCGGAGGGGTCGGAACGGCGGCCGTGCAGGTCGGAAAGCTGCTCGGGGTCGAGATGTACGGAACATCGTCGTCGGATGAGAAACTGGCGCGCGTGAAAGAACTCGGGCTGCAGCACGGGATCAACTACAAGCGCAACGATTACGAAGATGCGGTGAAGAACGTCACACGCGGAGAAGGCGTGGATATGGTTTTCGAGATGCTCGGAGGCGAGCACACTGCGAAAAGCCTGCGGTGCCTGCGCGACTTCGGGCGCGTGATTCAGTACGGGACGGCGACCGGAAAACCTCCGAAGCTGGATATGCGCGCGCTGTATGCGAAATCGGCGAGCGTGCAAGGATTGTGGCTGACGTATCTCTCGCAGAAGCCGGAGATCATGGAACCAGCCTGGAAGCGGCTCTCGGGATGGATCAAGGAGGGAAAATTGTCCCCTGAGATTGGGAAGGTTCTGCCCTTCGAGGGCGCGGTCGAGGGATACAAGATGCTGGAAGAAGGAAAGAACTACGGGAAGATCGTCATAAAAATTCCGTAGCGGCTCTGAGGAAGACTTTATGGCCAAGAGAACCGCAGTTACGCTCTACGAGAAGCCGACCTGAAGCACCTGCCGCGAGGTCAAGCGTGTCTTGACCGAACAACGTGTGGAGTTTGAGAGCGTCAATTACATCAAAGATCCCTTGTCGGCGGAGGCGTTGAAGACTCTGCTACGGCGCGCGGGACTGAGGCCCAATGATGTGTTGCGCACGAAAGAGGATGCGTATCGGGAGTTCGTGGCTGGGAAAAATCTGAGCGACGATGAGTTGCTGAAGATCATGGCGGCGCATCCGGAGTTGATTCAGAGGCCGATCGTGGTGCGGGGAGAGAAGGCGGTACTGGCTCGACCGGTTGCGAACCTGTCGAGATTGGGAATCAAGTAGAGATGCAGCGGCGAGACGCCGCGACATCCGCCGGGACGGCGGCTACGGTTCAAATACCCATTCTTCGCTGACCAGAAAATTTGCGATTGAGCACACAGCTATTGCGATGGCGTTGGCCAGGAGGTAATTCATGTGTCCCTCACCAACGAGGATTTTCATTAGCGCCAGATTGCCGAGGATCGAGACTGCGCCCGTGGTCAGATTGAAGCGAACGAGGCGCGGCAGGGAGCGGCGCCATGAGGATTCAACGCGATCCGACCATGTGAACTGTTCGTGCCAGACGAAGTTGTGAACGACAGCGGCTTCGACCGCGATTGCAGTTGCCAGCAGATAGTTGAAGTTCAGAATGCTGCGCAGGAAAAAGAGCGCGGCGAACTGCACGCCGATTCCGATCCCGCCGACGAAGTTGAATTTGCACCAGCGAACAAAAATCGAAGTCTCCGCACCCGCTTTCTCGCTCATTGCGGGATCCTTTCTTCGCGATAGAGCCGGATTGTGTTCTTTACTGTGAAGAACACGACCATAAGGCCCATACCGATCAATCCGATCGTGCCGCCGACGTCGAAGAGGCGGTAGTATCCGCCGAGGATGTGAACTATCGGCCGCCAGAAGAGGGCCAGATTTCCGATTGCCAGCAAGATTCGAAGCTCGGTAGGTCCGAAGCGCCAGAAGGAAAGTCGAAATTCGCCAAGCGCGTGCGTCGCGAGATAGGACTGAATCGAAAGCGCGAGGAAAGCGATGAGCAGGCCGATAGCGATGCAGGGATGCATGAAACCGGAAAGCGCGAGTCCGCCCATCAGAGCGATCGCGCCGAAGGTGTCGACCATATGGTCGACATAAAAGCCGTAGCGCGGCCGCAGGCGCTGGCGAACTCGAGCGAGAGTGCCATCGAGGGAATCTCCGAGCCAGTTGAGAGCGAGGCAGCCGATGACTCCGATAAGCGCGAAGCGGTTCCATGCCGCAAGAGCGTAGAAAGCGCCAGCGCCGATTTGAGCGGCCAAGCCGAGGATGGTCAGGTGATCGGGACCGATGCGGTCGGGGGTGTGGGCGGCCAGCCAGAGTAGGGCGCGCTTTTCAGTCGCGGCGACCCAGCTTTCCTGAACGCGCAGCATGTCCGGGAAAGGACGCAGGCGGCGCATTTCGAGGAGCACTCGTGGATTTACCTGTTCGCAGAATTCAGTCATGGTTTGAAATCCGGGGATTGCCATAGGTGCCTCCGTCTTTCATTTCGCACCGCATTTTCAGCTTGAATTTCTCGCAACGGCGGACGGAGGACAATGCAGCGCGGGTCAAACGATGGTCAAGCTGCAAGCTGCTGAAAGCATTGGATAATGTGCTTGAGGTCACGCCGAGAGGTGAGATATCTCGGCATCATAATCTGGCACGGAGGAGCAGGCGGCTGCCCGCTGGCCAGCCGCCGGAACTTCAACGGCTAGTAATAGGCGCTATGCCTCGCGGATTGCTGATGACAGTTGCTCGACCGACCAGGCGATCTGGTCTTTGGTGATAACGGCGGGTGGGGCGAGCAGGATGTGGTCACCGGAAACGCCGTCAAGGCTACCTTGCATTGGGTAAACAAGGAGGCCACGTTTGAGGGCTGCCGAGGCTACCCGGGACGAGAACGTTTCATCCGGCGCGAAGGGGCGCTTCGTTGATTTATCTGCAACGAATTCGACGGCCCAGAGCAAGCCGACGCCCCGCACATCGCCGACGGATTCTTCTTTTCGCAATCCTTCCAAGGCTTGTTTGAAATCGGAAGCTGGCGTGCCGGAAAGGTCAGAGTCAGCGGCTGTGACCAGGTTGTGAGTTTGAAGAAACCGGAGCACGGCGCGTCCGGCCGCGAGCGAGATGGGGTGCGCGTTGTAGGTGAACCCGTGAAGGAAAGCGCCGGAGCCACCGGCGATCGCATCGACGATTTTCTTGCTGGCGATAACGGCCCCGAGCGGAGCGTATCCGCTGGAGAGGCCTTTCGCGGCGACCAGGATATCGGGCATGACCTTCCAATGCTCGACGGCGAAGTTGCGGCCAGTGCGACCCATGCCGGTCATGACTTCGTCGGCAATGAGCAGGATGTCGTGGCGGCGGCAGATATCCGCGATCGACTCGAGATACCCGGCCGGAGGCACGACGGCGCCGAGCGTTGCTCCGCTCACCGGCTCGAAGATAAATCCCGCGGCCTCACCGTTCGCCGTTTCGATTGCATGTTCGAGTTCGGCGGCGTAACGAGGGCCGCAGGTGCGGCATCCGTCGGTGCAATTGAAAGCGCAGCGGTAGGGATATGGCATGCCGATGTGGGTGAATTCGCGAATCATCGGCAGATAGATTTCCCGGCGGCGCGTGTTTCCTGAAACCGACAGTGCGCCGAGCGTCGCTCCGTGATAGCTCTGTGTACGACTCAGAATCTGGTGGCGGCGGATGTGTCCGGTCTCGACCTGATATTGGCGCGCCAGCTTCAGAGCGGTTTCAATGGATTCGGACCCGCCGCAGGTGAAATAGACGGCTCCGCCACGAAAATGTTCTCCGGCGAAAGCCAGCAATTCTTCGGCATATTGCTCGCCGGCTGGAGTCGTGAATTGGCTGGTATGAACGAATTCGAGGTGCTCTGCCTGCTCGGCTATTGCAGTAGCAATTTCGGGGACGCCGTGGCCGATGAGATTCACAGCGGCGGAGCCGGAGAGATCCAGATACTTGTTGCCATCCGAATCCCAGATGTAGACGCCTTCGCCGCGAACGGCGGACGGGAACTGTTTTCGAAAGGATCGCCGCAGAACAGAAGATCGCGGCTTGGATGGGATGGAAGTGAGCACAGGCGATTATCGCATCAGAACAGGAAGATAACCCTAAGCTCTTCAATCTTCATGGCGTGCATATCTACCTTTTAGGCGTTGGCCACATCTAAGGGAATAGCTACAGGATTTAGAACCGTCCCAAGTTAGAGCGGGAGCAGTGGCATACCTCTTTCTTGCAAGGACGTCAGACGAAGGAGGGCATGATGTTGAAGTTCTGTTTTCGATCGGTCGTAGTGTGCTCGTTGGCGGCGCTTCTGGCCTCCACCACAATTTCGGCTCAACAGGCGCCTGGCGGCGGTACACCGGTGCATCTTGTGGTGACGGCGGAAGCACATAAGGGAAATAATCCCCCCGCGATCAACAAAAGCGAAGTCATGGTGAACGAGGGAAAGACCCGCGATACTGTGACGGACTGGATTCCAGCTACGGGGGACCACGCGGCGCTCGAATTATTCATCCTGATCGACGACAGTTCGAGCGAGAGCCTTGGCACTCAGTTGCAGGACATCAAGCATTTCATCGGGTCGCAACCGCAAACAACAAAAGTCGGCGTGGCGTACATGCAGAACGGGGTCGCAAACGTCGTGGCCAACCTGACCGACGACCATGATGCCGCGGCCAAGGCGGTGCGGTTACCGATGGGTTACAGCGGCGCCAACGCGAGTCCTTATTTTTCTCTGAGCGATCTGGTGAAGCGGTGGCCAGCGAGTAATGCGCGGCGCGAAGTGCTGATGATCAGCAACGGAATCGACCTTTATTATGGAATGTGGGACATGGAGGATCCCTACCTGCAAAGTGCAATTGACGATGCGGGGAAGGCCGGCATCATCGTTTCTGCGATCTACACCCCCGGCGCGGGGCACTTGGCGCACAGCTATTGGGAGAGCTATTGGGGACAGATGTATCTAGCCTATTTGGCGGACAAAACGGGCGGTGAGGCGTATTACATCGGCTTTACCGGCGCGCCGGTCTCATTCGCTCCTTATCTGGAAAGTTTGAGCCAGAACTTGCAGCACCAGTATTTCCTTGGGTTTCTTGCGCAGCCGCGGAAGAAGGCGGGTTGGCAGCATATCCGCATCACCACTGAGGTTCAGGGAGTGGACTTGGTATCGGCGCGAAGGGTTTACGTGCCGGCGCAAGAGTAGATTCCCGTTTCGGTACTAGAGTGCTGCGGGACGCGAATCGATCAACACTGATCGTTTGAGATTCCGATAAGATTGGAATTTATCGGGTCTCGATGACGAAACTCCTGCGCTTTTTCCGGCCATCGCACCAGCACACTGCGTTTTCAGCAACCATGTTGCTGATTACCGCAGTGATGCTGTCGCGCGTTATCGGATATGCCCGCGACGCCTATATTGCCTGGGCGTACGGCGCCGGCGGGGCTACCGACGCCTACGTAGCAGCGTTTACCCTGCCGGACTTTCTGAACTACATTGTGGCCGGCGGTGCGGCTTCCATCACATTCATCTCGATCTACAC
This sequence comes from Candidatus Sulfotelmatobacter sp., assembly GCA_035945695.1. GTDB lineage: Bacteria > Acidobacteriota > Terriglobia > Terriglobales > Acidobacteriaceae > Sulfotelmatobacter. Next base: position 65,888 of record DASYZZ010000017.1, read on the forward strand.
AAAATTCCTGGCGGAGAAGCGCGAGGACGAGGCGCAGAAGACATTCTCGATCATCATCACAGTGATGACTGCGGTGATGATTCTGGGAACGATCGCCGCCGAGATATTCACTCCTCAGTTTGTCCGCTGGTTCGTGAAGGGGTTCACGCCGGAGAAGATCGAGCTTTGCATTCATCTGACGCGGATTCTGCTGCCGGCGCAGATTTTCTTTTATGTGGGCGGAGTTGTTTCCGCGGTGCTGCTGTCGCATCGGCTGTTTCTGTTTCCGGCCTTCGGCCCCATCATTTACAACCTGTTCATCATTCTTGGCGGAGTTATCGGCGGGCGGCACTTGGGGATTAGCTCGCTCGCGTATGGGGCGCTGATCGGCAGTTTCAGCGGGCCGTTTCTGGCGAGCGTGATCGGGGCCGCGCGCATTGGGACAGGATACCGTCCGTCGTTTGATATATCGAATCCGGCGTTTCGCGAGTGGGTGAAGTTGTCGATTCCACTGATGCTGGGCGTCTCTCTCGTGACGGTGGACGACTGGATTCTGCGGCACTACGCAGCGAGCGGTGTCGGAGACATTGCCCGTCTGAATTATGCGAAGCGGCTCTTTGCCGTGCCGATTGCCGTACTTGGGCAGGCCACCGGGCAGGCTTCATTGCCATTTTTCGCGCGGTTGTTCAATGAGAACAGGCTCAAGGAATTCGCGCGCACGGTGAACGACTCTGTGTATCGTGTGTCGGCGGCTTCACTTCTGGCCAGCGCCTGGATGATGGCGGCGTCGCTTCCGGTGATCGATCTCGTGTACCGCCGCGGAAGATTTTCATTCTCCGACTCGCAGACAAGCGCCGTGTATTTCTTCTGGTTTTCGCTGTCGCTGATTTTGTGGTCCGCTCAGGGGCTTTATGCGCGAGCTTTCTACGCGGCCGGCGACACGCTCACGCCCATGGTAGCCGTCAGCGCCATTACGCTGATTTCGCTGCCGATCTATTCAGTGCTCTTCCACACGTTTGGGGTCGTCGGCCTGGCTTGGGCCTCGGATACGGGAATTGGCCTGAACCTGCTCGCGCTGGCGGGCCTGCTACACTACCGCAAACTCATCCGCGTAGGGGAGATGCGCTGGGGAGAGTTGGGCAAAGCCGCGCTGACGGCGGTGGTCGCAGGCGTCGTAAGTTTTGAAGTCGCCAAGGCCGTGCCGATCGTCAGAGCCGGACACGGCAGCCGTCTCGAGGACTTGCTGCAGTTGGGGCTGGTCTCGGTGACCTGGGCGGCCGCGGTGGCCGCAGGGCTATGGCTGCTGGGATCGGATCTGCCGCGGGATCTCCGGCGCAAGCGTCAGGGTGCTGTGTATCCCTCGGTGGCGGGCGGTGAAAGCGGGGAGATTATGGCATCGGGAAGGTAGTGCGCGGGCTGCCACGGATTCGGAACTCACGACAATTCTGCGCGAGAAAATCAACGCGTAATTGGAGCCGGGATCGTCCGGCGCCCCTAGCTCCATCGCAGCCGCGACGTATAATCTCGCTGCAGAGCCACTGATGGTCACCCAACAACCAGAAAGCAACTGGGCATCCCTCGCAATCGTTGTTTTCGTCCTCTGCTGCCTGCTCTCAACAGTCCGCATCCTGGGCAACGCGCCGCGTCCGGCGCCCCTGCAACCTGATTCCGTGGCAAGGCGCTCCGATCAGCGTTTCGCATCCTTGAAAACAGCGCTCCCCACGCGCGGAGTCATCGGCTACATCGGAGAACCCGGCAATGCCGGAACCGCCGACTATTACCTCGCGCAATACGCTCTCGCGCCGCTGGTGGTGGACAATTCCGAAAATCATTTTCTGGTGATCGGGAATTTTCCGGACCAGCCAAACGAGCCAGCACCGGCAAATCTGAAACTTGTCAGGAATTTCGGGGACGGACTCGCGCTCTTCTCCAATCAGGAAGCGAAGTAGATGGCACTCACGCTCGCCGTTCTCCTCTGCTTTGCTTCCGGATATTTCATCGCCGCGCTGGGTTGGCCGCGCCGGCCACGTCCGTCAGACTTTGCAGTTCTCGATTCCCTTGCCGCTGGATGTGGCTTGGGCCTTTTCTCATTCGTGTACATTCTGAGCCGCGCAGCCGGCAATAATCACCTGATCGCAACCGACTTGGCCGTCTTCGGATTGTTCTTGGTCGCTTTCCTTCTAATTCGAAGCCGACAACCTGCCCAGGTTTCCGGGCCCACCGAGAACTGGCAAGCCAGTTTCGCAGCCCGCCGAATCCTCACCGCCGTTTTCCTCTTTGCGCTCGCCGCTGCGCTCTATGCCGCCATCACGCGCGTCATCGTTCATCCCCACGGCGAAGGCTGGGACGCCTTCTCCATTTGGAACCTCCATGCCCGCTTTCTTTTCCGCAGCGGCTCCGCGTGGAGCCAGGGAGTCAGCCCGCTGATCCCATGGTCGCATCCCGACTACCCGCTTCTCACGCCCGGAGCCATCGCGCATTTCTGGACTTATATCGGCCACGAAATTCAAGCGGTGCCTGCGCTGATAGCAATCGTGTTTACGTTCGCAACCGTCGGACTGCTTTATTCCTCACTTACCCTGCTTCGCGGACGCATTTCCGCCATGCTGGCCAGCCTGGCGCTCGTCACGACGCCCTTCTTCATCGGGCAAGGCACATCGCAGTACGCGGACGTTCCTCTCTCGTTCTTCGTCCTCGCGGCCGTCTCGCTGCTCTGCCTGCACGACTCCTTCGTGGAGAGCGGTTGCACACGGACGAATCGCCTGCTCATCCTCGTCGGAGTCAATGCCGGTTTCGCCGCCTGGACCAAGAACGAAGGCCTGCTGTTCTTAGCCGCCCTGATAGCCGCTCGCGTACTCACCGTCATCCGAGGGCCAGCCAGCAACACATCAGTACCGGATCGCACAGCGATTTTGTCTATCGCACCGCTGCTCCTCGGCACGGCTCCGGCCCTGCTCATCATTGCATGGTTCAAGCACTTCATAGCCCCGCCCGGTGACCTGTTCCCCGACCGAGCCCTCGCCATCCACAAGCTGTTCGAGCCTTCCCGCTATGGAGCCGTTCTCCGCTGGTATGGCAAAGAATTCCTCCGCTTTGGAGAATGGTTACTCATCCCGGGCACGCTCCTCCTGATCGCCTTCTACTTCGCGCTGCGGAAACCAGAGCCCCAAACGCGCCGTCTAGCCCCCGGTTTTGCCACCAGTTACCTCGCCCTCTCCCTCACTCTGGCCGGATACTTCGTCATCTACCTCATCACTCCCCGCGACATCTACTGGCATCTCCGAAACTCGCTGAACCGGCTCTTCCTGCAACTTTGGCCGAGCGCCATTTTTTTGGTTTTTCTGCTGATGACGCCGACTGTGAAGATACCTGCACAAATCTCTGGGCACCTCCCCCCTGCAACCCCGCAATAACGTTATTTGTGTAAAGAAATTCGACAGTCCCCCTTGACTTGCAGTCAAATCCTTGTCATAACTATTCGGTCCATCCGGACGAGTCTGGGGGTGTGTACGTTTGGCAGAAGTGCGGCTTCAAGAGGGTGAATCCCTCGAGAATGCTCTACGCCGCTTTAAGCGCAAGGTGCAGCAGGAAGACATCATCAAGGAGGTGAAACGCCACTCCTTCTACCTGAAGCCCGGCGAAAAGAAGCGCGTGAAAGCTGCTCTGGCTCGCAAGCGAGCCCGCAAAAAGACACGCAAAGAACAGGATTGACGCTACAAGGGCCGCTCCTTCCCGGGGCGGCTCTGCTCGATCTGGCCCCCACCATATTGAGCCGCATCAGGGACCATTCATACTTACCAGCTTCCCGGCATAAAACGACAGTTATTACCCACGCCATCTACCGAGCGTGGACGGGCCGAGTCCAGGGGTTGTTCGAGGGGGAGAGTAGTACACAACCTGTATTTTCGGTGTACCACCGCAGTTCTTTCCACGCGGGTGGGCGCGCGGAGACGGGCTGAAGGGAGCCATCCTCAAATGGAATTTCAGGACAAGGTGCTGAAGTGTATCGACTGTGGGACGGACTTCGTCTTCACGGCTGGGGAACAGCTTTTCTTTCACGATAAGCAGTTCAAGAACGAACCGAAACGCTGCAAAGCATGCAAGGGCAAGCGGGTTGCCGTGCTTGGCGCTCCCCCTGCGCCCGGACAGAACTACCGCTACACCAAGGTCGAAACGCAAGCCACGTGTTCCGGATGCGGCAAGCAGACCACCGTGCCTTTCCGTCCGACCCAGGGGCGTCCGGTTTTCTGCCGGGAGTGCTTTCAGGCCCGTAGAACGCCGGCCTCCGCCTGATTAGGAACTCATATCGGCATCGACCGGGGGGCGGCAACGATGCTGATACCATAAGGCTGTGCCCGGATTTTACGTAGAAAACTTCGGCTGTCGCGCCACTCAGGCCGACGGCGCCGCACTTGAACGCCAGTTCGAGGAGCGCGGTCTTTCGCGCGCGTCGGGCACCCGCGATGCATCTGTCGTCGTCCTAAACACCTGCACGGTCACCACCGGCGCCGACCAGGATGCCCGCGCTGCCATCCGCCGCGTCCGCCGCCAGAATCCCGAGGCCCGCATCGTAGTCACCGGCTGCTACGCCCAGCGCGCCCCCGAAGAACTAGCCGCAATGCCTGGAGTGGACCTGGTAGTCGGCAATTCGCACAAGCACCAACTGGCAGAAATTGCGTTGGGCACTAAGAACCGAGTTCAGCCATCCGCCTTCGTGCCGCTAGAGAATTTAACGGAAAACGGAGGACAGAGAACGGAGAACGTCCTCGCCTTAGCTGAGAACCGAGAACAGAGAACCGAGAACTCTATTTTCGTTTCAGACATCTTCGCCCACACCGAACTCCTCGCCGCCCCGGTATTCGAAGCCGCCAACGAGCGCACACGCCCCAACCTCAAAATTCAGGACGGATGCGACAACCGCTGCTCCTTCTGTGTGATCCCCTACGTCCGCGGCCAGAGCCGCTCGCTCGAAGCGGACCGGATCATCCACGAAGTGAACACGCTGGTAAATGCCGGCTACCGCGAAGTAGTAATCAGCGGAATCAATCTAGGCCGTTGGGGCAGGGATCTGATTCCGGCGGAGAGCGGCGAGCGACCAACGACAAACGACCAACGACTGGTGCCGCTCATCGGCCGCATACTCGCTGAAACGGAACTCGAGAAACTCCGTATCTCCTCAGTCGAACCCATGGACTGGTCCGACGACCTAATCTCTCTGGTTGCGTCCGAGCCCCGAATCGCCAAGCACGCGCACGTCCCAATGCAGTCCGGCAGCGACACCGTCCTCCGCCGCATGCACCGCAAATATCGCCCCTGGCACTATCGCGAGAAGATCGAGGAGATCCACGCCGCCATGCCGCAAGCCGCTATCGGCGCCGACGTCATGGTCGGATTCCCCGGCGAGACGGATTCAGAATTTGAACAAACGCGGCAGATGATCGAAGCCCTGCCATTCACCTACCTGCACGTCTTCACCTACTCAGCCCGCCCGGGCACTCCGGCCGCGACAATGAAGAATCAGGTCCCAGTCCACCTCGCCCGCGAACGCAACCGCATCCTCCGCGAACTGGCAGCAGAAAAAAAGCTGGCTTTCATGCGCAGCTTCATCGGCAAAACGGTAGAAGCCATCACGCTGAATGTCGTAGGAAACGACGAAGAAGGCGCATTCACCGAGGCCCTGACAGACAATTATCTAAAGCTCCGCCTGCGAGGAAAGCACGATCCGAATCGCTGGCGGAATGTCAGCGTGAAGAACGTAGTGGATGGATCGCTACTGGGAACTCTCTGCGAGAGTCAAATGCCTGAAACAGAGATTTTCAATAACCTCATTTCACAGACGTAACGCATTCCTGCCTTAGTCAGCCCTCTGAACAACTACGGCCTCCACTGCCCTTGGTATTTCACGTAACCAGCCGGAAGTTCGAAAACTGTGTCCGCGACAGTACCCGTTCGAAGATTCTTGACGACATAAATCGCATCCCCGATTTCGGCACGGAGAGTGATGCCCAGTTTCTCATCCGTCCAGAAATAAACGTGAAACCCGCGGGGATTCCAGATGTCCCATTTGGTCACCTTCCGACCGTCTAGTTCCTCATGGTCTACCAGTCTGCAGGCTGACGGCACCTGGGCGTGGGGGCATAATGAACCGTTTGTAATCTCCGGGGCGTACGTGGAAAGATCCTTGTCGCCGAGTTCCATGTACGTTTTCGACCCTGTAAATATGCGCCAGCCAGTTCTCTTGTGCAGATCGAACACATCTGTAAAGGGCCCCCATTCGATTCGAAGGTGCCCGTTGCTCAAGTAGAGCCTCCCACTCAGCTTTGACGAATTGGGGACACGTGCATCCATAGCGACATCAGCGGCAAAGGGATGATTGCATGCTGTCAGTATCAACAGCATGGTTGAGAACAGAACAATTGCTAGGACAGAAGCTCGGACAAGCGGTGAATCCTCGCGGCGGGAGAAGGCAATCATAATTCTTGGTGGGCCGACAAAAGGCCACAGAACTCGCAGACTCGTCACGCCTCACTTCTTCAGCACAATCCCCAACTCCTTCAGCTGTCTCTCGCTCACGGGCGTCGGCGCGTCGCACATCAAATCCACCGCCCGCGCGGTCTTCGGGAACGGGATCACTTCGCGCAAGCTCTCCGCGCCCGCAAGAATCATCACAATCCGATCCAGACCGAGCGCAATCCCCCCATGCGGAGGCGTTCCGTACTCCAGCGCTTCCAGAAAGAATCCGAAGCGCGCCTTCGCTTCTTCTTCCGACATACCCAGCGCGCGGAAAATTTTCCGCTGGATATCCTGCCGGTGAATACGAATCGATCCCGATCCCAGCTCCGTTCCATTGAGCACGACGTCGTACGCCAGCGCTCGCACCGCGCTCAACGTTGACTGCGGATCCGTCACCGACTCGACTCCCTGCTCGAGCAACTTCATATCTTCTTCATGCGGCGACGTGAACGGATGGTGCGCCGCCATCCACTGCTTCTCGCTCTCGTCCCACTCGAACATCGGGAAATTCGTTACCCACAGGAACCGGTAATCCTTCGCCGGATCGCCCGTCTTCTTGAAGATCCCGTGCCGGTCCGCGTACTTCTGCGCCAGGGCCAGCCGCAGCAGACCCGCCGAAGCGTAGATCGCTAACTCCGCCGGCGTAACTTTCCGATGCGCGGGCATAGCAGTCTGCGGCCCCGTCTGCGCCGATCCGGCCACCAGCACGATCAGGTCGCCCTCTTCCATCGCAGTTCTCTTCGCGATTGCCGCGGCGGCCTCGGGAAACTTGTTGCCAATGCGCTTGAAGTCCTCATAAACCCGCGCTCCGCCCTTCGAATGGAACATGGGTTTGATGTCGTCGCGTTCCTTGCGCGACAACTCGCCGACCTTCGGCGTTCGAATCGCAATCACCGGCAGGTTCGCGTTGATCGCCAGTTCCTGCAGATTCTCCGCTGTGAAGCAATCCCGCACGTCCGTGAACGCGGGCAACCGCAGATCGGGCTTGTCGATCCCATAGAGCCGGATCGCCTCGTCATAATCCATTCGCGGAAACGGCGTCTGAATCTTCTCTCCCGTCGCGCCGAACGCCGCCGTCAGGAATCCTTCGACCACCTCCCACACGCGCTCCGCCTGTGGATACGACATCTCCAGATCGATCTGCGTAAACTCCGGCTGCCGGTCAGCGCGCAAATCTTCGTCGCGGAAGCAGCGCACGATCTGAAAATACTTGTCGAATCCAGAAATCATCAGGATCTGTTTAAACAGCTGCGGCGACTGCGGCAGCGCATAAAACGTCCCCGGCTGCACGCGGCTGGGCACGAGATAGTCACGCGCGCCCTCCGGCGTCGACCTCGTCATGAACGGCGTCTCGATCTCGAAGAATCCCTGTGCCGATAAATAATCCCGGATCGCCTTCGCCACCTTGTGCCGCGTCTCGATGTTGAACTGCATCGCGTCGCGCCGCAGATCGATGTAGCGATATTTGAGCCGCGTCTCTTCATTCGTCAGCGCCGTGTCCGACGGCAGGAACGGCGGCAGCTTCGACTCGTTCAGGATTCGAAGATCGTCGGCCACCAATTCAACTTCGCCCGTGGGCATGTTCCGATTGATCGTGTTCGCTTCGCGCAGGCGAACCGTCCCGATGGCCGCAATTACGTATTCATTGCGCAGCGCTCCCGCCTTATCATGAATGGCGGCATTTCCGTCGGCATTAAACACCACCTGCGTGACGCCCGTACGGTCTCGCAGATCGACAAAAAGCAGGCTGCCATGATCGCGGCGCTTGTTCACCCATCCCATCAGGACGGCCTTCTTCCCGGCATCGCTGGCGCGCAGCGTTCCGCACATATCCGTCCGTCGCAAATCTCCCAAAAAGTCGAGCAAAGTGTGTCCTTACAGTGAGAAATATTGTGAATTGCTGAATCCACGATTATAAACAATCTGGTTTTTGCGCGGCTTTTCAGCGCGCCGCGAACTACAAATCGCGGCTGTTTTTCTTCTGCCCTTCCGGCTATCCCAAACCACGTCGCCGCATCTACTATGGAAAGATGCCGACTGTAGTTCCAGTTGAAATCGCGCAATCAGCGCCCGTTCCCGGCCTGCTGGTCGAGCTGCCGTCGCGCCGCGCGATTTTCTTCGGCAACTTGCGCGACCTGATTTTTCCGCACCATCTGCCGCCGCTCGAACTCCGCTCCGCCCCCGCCGCGTTCTGGCCCGATGTTTTCGTCAAACGCCGCTTGCCCTGGGACGGATTTCTCCAATCCAGCGCATATCACCTGATCGCGGTTGGATTACTGATCGGCCTGAGCCATCTTCTGACGCTACAGCCTCGCGTCGTGAGCAAGCCGGTTTTCGAGCAGTCGCAAGTCATCTACTACCAGCCTTCGGAATATCTACCTCCGCTGGACACGCGAAGCAATGCAGCTGCTGCTCCCGAAAAGGCCGACCCAGAGCTCTCGCGCCAGCCGATCATCTCTGTGCCGCCGGAGGCCGACAATCGCTCGCAAACGATCGTCACTCCTCCCAAAGTCAAACTGAGGCAGAATGTTCCACTGCCCAACATCGTCGCGTGGTCCGATGGTCAGAAGCCGCACCTGTTCATTCCTCCCGCGCCGTTGACTCCCGCCGCCGAGATCACCCGCATCGCCCCCAATCTCGATATTCCAGTCGTCACTCCTCCGCCGGATTCTTCTCATCTCGCGCAGCGCCGCAACTTGCCCGCGCTGCCGAATTCTGTCGTCGCGCCGCCGCCCGATGTTCGTGCGTCAAATTCCACCCACTTTGAAGGATTGCAACCTGCCCTGATCGCTCCTCCGCCCACCGTCGAAACCGCGAGCAATCGTCCGCTGCGAGAAATGAATATCGCTCCCAGCGCGGTGATCGCCCCCGCGCCGCGGTTGCCTGTCGAAGCGCAACGGACTGCGCCCGGCGGCCGCGCGACCGGACTCGGCGCTCCGCAGGTCGTTCCTCCACCCCCGTCGGTTTCGTCGGCATCATCATCGGGTGGATCATTCGGATCCCGCGGCCACGTCATCGCGCTCAACTTGCATCCGGCAGTTGGCGCACCGCCTGAACCGCCAGCGGGCAACCGTCGCGGATCATTCGCCGCAACTCCCGAAGGCCACGCCGGCGCTTCCGGCTCTCCCGGAGCGTCTTCTGGAACTCACGCAGGATCAGGTACCACCGTCAGCGGAAAGGCAGCCGGAGGAACAAACAACCTGCCCTCCGGACTCTACGTAGGCAAGACCGCAGAAAAACCGTCGACCGTCGCGGGCATTCCCAGCCCCAATTCGCGCCCAGCCGTCAATCCAGATCTCATCGCAAGCGTCCGTCACCCGCGCGTTGGCGCAACGCCCCGCACCATGCAACCAGGAGACCCCAGCAGACTCTCCGCCCCGGAGCGCGGCGTCTTCGGAGACCGCAAGTTCTATTCCGTCACGCTCAACATGCCGAACTTCAACTCCGCTGGAGGCAGCTGGGTCATCCGCTTTGCAGAATTAAATCCAGAAGTCGACAGCCACGGTGTCCCCGTCGCCGCGACCGATCTCACTCAACCGATGGCCACGCGCAAGGTCGATCCCGCCTACCCGATGGAGCTCATGCGGGAGAATGTTTCAGGCACCGTGATCCTCTATGCCGTAATTCACGCCGACGGAACCGTAGGCAATGTCCGAGTCTTGCGGAGCATCGACGATCGGCTCGACCATTTTGCCAGCGCAGCAGTGGCGCAATGGAAGTTCTCGCCCGCGACGAAAGATGGTTCACCAGTAGACGTCGTGGCGACCTTCCAGATCCCGTTCCGTCCTTCAAGAGTTGGGCTGAGCTATTAACTGGAGTTAACCACAACGGACACAAAGCCCCACGAAGGATTTTTCCCTTCGTGTAACTTCGTGCCCTTCGTGGTTAAAGAAATTCTAGTTGCCGACGCCCTTGCGCCGTTCAAGCGCGGCATAGATGACCGGGTCCGTGCAGATTTCGTAATACGACCGCTCCGTCCATCCCTTGACTGCGAAGTCCGAGGGATTGATCCTCGGAATGCGGCTCTCCCGCACCACAATCTTCCGGAAGATATCGCGGTCCACCGGCACGGTCGCGCTGAATAGTTTGTATTCGCCCCGATCCGACGAGGCCAGCGATGGCGGTAATTTCACCTTCAGTGGCTCGAGCGTAATTTCCTGCTGCAACTTGCGGAACGCCGTCTCATTCATCCGAATCCCGCCAAGATTGAAACTCAGGATCACATCCTCGGGATTTCCATCCGCATCCAGATCCGCGGCTTGGAATGCGTACACATGAAACGGCCCCGCCTGCGACTCCATTACCTTGCGCGCTCTTTTATTGCAGGCCGAGAGCCGGTCGCTCTCGTTGAGCGCTTCCGAAATCATGATCTGATGCTCGCCATCCATCAGATAGAGTGGCGCGGATTCCTGCAGCGTGATGCCGACTCCCAGTTCCAGCTGCGGCATCCCCGACCGCTGCATCAGTTCGTTATACCCGCGGACAATCTCGATAATCTCTCGCGCCAGCACGCACATCCGGCTGACCGCCAAGCCAGGCTCGCCTTCCCGCTCCAGAATCGCAAGAATGATCGCGTCGCCTTCCAGGAAAACTTTCTTCGCACCGTATTTCTCCAGCAACTTGTTCACGGGATCGTAAAAATTCAGGCTGAAATACGACGCGGGATTCAGCCCCTTCTCCATCATCGTCCGCGTCAGCCGTGTCGAATCGCGGACGTCGGCCTTCAGCACCACATGCCGCAGAACGCGATCTGATTCCGTCTGCTCCTGTTCCTCCGGCAGCAGAAACTCATAGAGCGTGCCGTTCACTCGCGAGAGTTCCTGTATCCGCTCGTTCGGAACGAGGTTCACCGAATCCAGTGCCGCGCCCAGAACCTCCAGCCGCCGTAGGTCGCGGTGATAGTGGAAGAAATCCCCCAGGAACCGCGCCGCAACTTTCGCCCGTTCCGATCCCCGGCAGCTCGCCACTTTCGCCACGGCGGCGTATAAGCTGTTCGGCGACAGCTTGCCGAATTCCTGAATCATCCGCTCGACGCGATCGCATTCCGTCCGATCGGTCAGCGCATTCTTCAACTGCTGCGGATTGATCCGCGGCGCATACTCTCCCAGCAGCGGCACAACGTAGTACGACGCAATCACGTTCTCCATCACCTGCTCGTCTTCGAGCAAGCGCACCCACGCCGCAAGCCGCTCCTGCTGCGCCAGTCCCTCATCCGAATCCTCAGGCGTCCCCGTGCCCACAAGCTCCCGCGCATTCTCGGGGACATTCATCCACGCATCGATCGTCTCAGCGCTGACGTCGTCACCATACTGCGACCGCAAAAATCCTGAAACGATCTCGCGCATGCGCCCATAGCGGTCAGGATCGCGGTCCCAGTTCCCCAGCATGACGTAGTGCTCGGCGCAGAGATAGTCATCGCGCCCGTCTTCCGAATACAACAACCGGTTCAGGAAGAGCGGATAGCTGAAGTACGCTCCGCCCGTGCTTTCTTCGCCAAACAGCGACCGCCGCGTCCGGGCCAGCGTGCTCTTCTCCACTTCGCGCAGCGTCTCGAAAATTTCCTGCCCTGTCTTGCGCAGAATGATTTTCTTCCGCACCTGGAACCCAGCCACACGTTCGCGATACTCATGCGCCCGGGTGGCCCGCATGTTGTCGTAGTTCTTCAGCAACACGCGGCAGCGTTCCACGACGAGCGCAAACTGCACGTTCATCTCGGTGCGCAGAAACTTCGTCACGGCCAGTCGCGCCAGCAGATCAACTGACAACTTGAATTCCTTCTTCGCCCGATTCAGCGACCCGACTTGCATCTCGGTGAGCGCTGATTTCCACTCAGCCGGATCGTGCTTCGGCCGCGCGACCTTCCCCAGTTGGTTCCTCATCCATGATGGAGCTTGCGTCGCCTGCGAAGTCTCGGCGCCAAGCAGGCCCTCAATTTCTCCATGCCGAGCAATCAGCCGTGCAATCTGGGCGCGAGCCAACTCCACGAATCGCGGACTCAGCAGCACGTCATGCCTCAGGTTATCGACGCCGACGGAAATCCCTTCGAGCGAAATGTACGGAGTCGACGCAGCCAGATTCGGCGGCCCCGGCTTTTCGGGTGCCCCGCCCAGTCGAAAAATAGGAATTCTCGGCATCTTTCGGCAGGAATCTCTTCGGAAGTTGCTGATTACAAACCTACATATGGAGGCTAGCAGGCGGCTCTGGAGGGCGAAAGTTACCTAGGTTACAGCAGGCTAACAGCTGTGGAATCAACAAACCGTGGCATGGGGAACACATGTGAGATCGTATCGGAGAAGATCGAACGAGGATTGTTGATTTTTGATTGTTGATTGCAAAGCTCGCGCGAGGACGATTTCGATTCAACAATCAACAATCAAAATTCAACAATTTCATCCCTCTTAGACAGTGCCGCCAGCAGCGCAAATTTGACTCAGGTTAGCCGCTGAGACGCCCTACTGCTGGCTCTTTACCCGCGCCGCCTCGAACTCATCCCCATGCTGCCAGCCAATCAACTTCTGCGCGCTGGCCGCTTCCCATCCCAACGCGAATCCAAACCGCGCCATGGCTGAGTCCCCCACAAAATCCATATCCGGATGATATTCATCGCTCGGCTGGTGATAATGCTTCGTCACGTATTCCTGCTCCTGCTCCAGCCCCCACGACTCCGGATGCCCCTTATACTTCATCCCTTCATTAATCGAGAACGATGGAATCCCCACCCGCGCCAGGCTGAAATGATCCGACCGATAGAAGTGCCCCGCCTCGGGCCGCGCATCCGGACGAATCGCCAGCCGGAACTCCTTCGCCATTGCTTGCACCGACGGATAGAACGTGGTCCGCTCCGCCCCCGAGACTTCCACTTCCTCCGGAGCGCCCAGCGGCTTCACATCGTCATAGTTCAGATCGAGCGAAATCTTTCCCGCCGCAAACGGCGGATGTTTCCCCAGATACTCCGACCCCAGCAACCCCTGCTCTTCCGCCGTCACCGCCGCGAACAGGATCGACCGCCGCGGCCTCGCTGCCGACGCGCCAAACGCCCGCGCCAATTCCAGCAGAATGCCGCACCCCGTGGCATTGTCCTCGGCGCCGTTAAAAATGTTGTCCCCCGGCATCTCCGGACGAATGCCGAAGTGGTCGTAATGCGCTGTGTACATCACCGCTTCGTCGGCGACCTTGCGATCCGAGCCCGGCAGCACCGCCAGCACGTTATTCGATTCAAAGTTCCGGATCTTGCTCACCATGTGCGCCTTCAACCGCGCTCCCATCTTTACCGGATGAAAGTCCTTCGACTGCGCGTCTTTCATCATCTTGTCGAGATTCATGCCCGATGCCGATGCCAGACGCGATGCCACATCGTAGTGAATCCACGACGCCACCTTCAGCGCCGGCCCCTCGACCTTCAGCGCCGACTTCTCCCCCGAATTCGAGTTCCGCACCACTTCCCACGGATAGCTCGCCATCTCCGTCTGATGCACCAGAATTACACCCACCGCTCCCCGCCGCGCTGCTTCTTCGTACTTGTAGGTCCAGCGTCCGTAATACGTCAGCGCCTTGCCCTTGAAAAACTTCGGATCCTCCGACGGAGGCTCGTTCACCAGCATCAGCAGCACTTTGCCCCGAACATCCGCGCCCTTGTAGTCGTCCCAGCCATACTCCGGCGCCGAAATCCCATAACCTACGAACACGATTTCCGCATCGACATCCGACTGCGGCTGCTCCGTCTGATCGTAGGCAACGTATTCATCCAGGGGCTTCAGGCTCATCGTCTCGCCGCGCTTCGGAACCAGCGCGAACGTCGTCTCAGGAAGGGTCGTGATTCCGACCAGCGGAACCTTCTGCATGTAGGTCCCATGATCTCCGGCCGGCTTCAGTCCATACTCGGCAAATTGCGTCGCAATATATTCCGCGGCAAGGTCGCCGCCGCGCTGACCGGTGCCGCGCCCCTCAAGCAGATCGTGCGACAGAAACCGCACGTGCCAGCGAATGTGCTCCGGATTAATCGTCTCCAACGCCGCAAACGCCGCTCCCGGCAGGCGCACCGACGGAGCCTTCGCCCCTGCGGCCCCCGACGCTCCTCCTTCCGCCCAGACCCACAAACTGACACACGCGATCAGACCGGCCGAGACGATCCTCGCCATTCCCCGCATACAGGCTCTCCCCCAAAACGAAGCAGCGCAGGCAAACACACTGTTTTATGAATTTCTGGAGAAAATTGTAATCGACAGAGAGCGCAGCAGTTGCATGGGAAATGGCCCAAGTGGAGCACGAGAGTGCATCGACCACCGGAATTCGGCCCGCGAGGGCTAGTCCGGAAGGTCACTCGGTGCGGTTTTGGGAAGGGCACGGCTTTCAGCCGTGCCGCCAAGGCGCACAAAATACGCTGGGCTTTAGCCCCTGAGGCAAGGAGAGTCACTTCGTGAGGCGACTCTTATTCCGCAGCTCCGTATCCTCGGCGTTGAAGATTCGCTGAAAGCACCGAACCGGTGCTAGTTTTTCGACCCTCAACCAGCCCGGAAGTCGCGCACATCCTCCCCCGGCTTGAAGACCACCGCTGGCGCCATGCTCCCATGCTCAGCCATCTTCCGATTGATCTGCTCGAAGTCGGACTTCACCCATCCCACGCTCGACACTTCAATCTCGCCGTCCTCGGCGACCCAGAAAATGCTCGGCACGTTCGTCAGCCCATACGCATTGGACGCCGGATATTTGTGCGTATCGTCGAGCAAAATCGGAAACGTAATGCCGTACTCCTTCGCGAACGCGGCGGTGTCCTTAGCGTCATTCTGCGACACGCCGATCACCGACACGCCCTTCTGCCCATAAGCCTTGTAGAGCCGCTCGAGAAAGGGAAGCGCATACTGACACGTCGGACACGAAACTTTGAAAAACGCCAGCACAACCGGCCCGCGCGCCAACTCGTCTGCTAAAGAAAACCGTTTTCCATCTAATGCCTTGAGCTCAACCTGCGGCGCCTTCGTCCCGCTGACCAACGCTGCCATCGTTCGTCCTCCACTTGCTCCGTCTAAGAGATTTCGCAAAAAGTTCACGGTTTTCTACCGCACCACTGCTTTAGATGACCTTCCCATCGCATTCGATGGAAATCTCAATGCGCCGGAATCTGTCAGCGAGTCGCGGCGCGAGAAGACTGCGTTTCGATGCAGACCACAGAGGTAACAATGGTCACATGCCCAGGCGACTGTGTCACCTCAGATACGGGATGCTTTGGCTCCGGCCACGTCGTGATTCGACGCGTTCCACACTTCCACAAGTAACCGCACTGTGGGGCGCGCACCCGCTCCTCCGTGACAATCCCTCCGCATGGTGTGTCGTCGAAGAATCCAAATGTGTAGGTCAGCAGGTACGAGGCCCCACTCTCGCTGCATTCGTGGCATTCGTATTGCGATTTCTGAGCACTGTCCAGGGCAGCCTGCTTCAGCATCGGATGCCCCTCCAACACTTCCGCAGATTTGACGCTGCCGCCCGGCAGGATGATGAGGCGGAGCTTTACATCTCCCGAAATTCGCGCCTGTCGCGACAACGGCGGATAAACCGGCGGCACGAGCTTCGTCAGCACGACCGTCCCGCGTTGCGACTCTTCCGTAGGCGACGAAGACGGAGCAGAACCGTTCGATTGTGCCCAGCACGAAGCGACAAGAAGTAGCAATAGAAGAGAACTCTTCATGGCCGAAGTTTAGTTCACCTCAGTCTGCGATAGAACAATCTCCGCCTTCCGCAGAATCTTCCGCGCCAGCCCCGTCAACGCCACTCTCGGCAACCGATCCGTGCGGACCCATTCGCCGATACTGCGATCCGAAAAATTCCCATGCCACACCCGCACCGTGTAATCCGTCACCGTGATCGAATGCCTCACCGTCAGCACCGGCTTCGCATGATCCTCCGGCGCCGGAATCTCCGGCAACTCCCACATCCCCGCCATCAGCGACGCATTCCGCGGACGCTGCACCAGAAACACCCTCCCATCCCGCAGATCTAGCGCGTAATGAACCTCGCGTTTTCTCTGCCGAACCGGCTTCGCCAATCCCGCCATCTCGCCGCGAGTCGCGCACATTCCCAGCACCGGACACGTCAGGCACTGCGGCGCACGCGGCGTACATACCGTCGCGCCCAGTTCCATCATTGCCTGATTGAAATCTCCTGGACCCGCGCGATCCAGCAGCTTCTCCGCCTCGCTCCAAACTGCCTCTCCCGCGAGCAGTGATCCCGATACTCGTTGCAGCACGCGCTCGACATTCCCGTCGACCACAGCCACGGGCTTCCCAAACGCGATGCTCGCGATCGCCGCCGACGTATATCTTCCAATCCCCGGCAAGTCTTGCCACTCTTTCGCCGTCTGCGGAAATCTCCCGTCGCGCTCCCGCGCAATCACCTTCGCCGCCGCGTGCAGCATCCGCGCCCGCCGGTAATACCCCAGCCCGCTCCACGCTGCCAAAACGCTCGCCTCCCGCGCCAATGCCAGCTTCTGCACCGTCGGGAACCGCCGCAGAAATTCGTGATAATGCTCAATCACGGCCGCCACACGCGTCTGCTGCAGCATGATCTCCGATAGCCACACCCGGTACGGATCGCGATCCTTCCGCCACGGCAAATCGCGCGCGTTCGCGTCATACCAGGCCAGCAACCGCCGCCGAAATTCCCGCTCGCGCTGAGACCGGTTCGAAGCCTTCATGCGATCCGCATTCTATCCCAGCCGCGCGTCACCATTTCCGCCATTGACCCGCGCCAAAGGGCGCGAAATAATATCCGAGCCTGGCAATCCGCAGTACCGCGTGAATCCATTCACGCCCGATCATCGCGAGGAGTCCCATGAACGACTTCAACCGCAAGGTGGAAGACGCGTCGGCCCGTGTCAGTCAGACCATCAGCGACGCGGCCACGCGCCTCGAGCAGGAAATTCCCGAATTCATCAAATATCTCAACGACGAAGTCGTGCCCGCAGTCCGCACGCATTCCACCAAAGCCTTGCGCGTCGCTTCACAGAAATTGTCGGAATTCGCCGACTACATGGACCAGCACCCATCCAAGTAGCCACCGCCGCATCTCGTCTCGACAGCAGTCCGGCTGTCGCACGTTTGTTCGAAAACTCGATGCTGCTCATCGTTCTACTGACGATTCTGTTTCTCAGCGGTTGCGGACATCCGAAGACCGCGAACGTCAATGTTCCGCCGCCTCCACCGATCGAATCGAAACCGGAAGCGGCGCCCTCGCAGCCCTCCGCGAACATTCCGAGCACCAAAGAAACTCCAGCCCACCCGAAGGAACCGACGGAAGACGCCGACCTGGCCGAGCCCGTCATTCCAGCCAACGCCAAGCCGCTTCAGACCGAGGTTGGCCTCGCCAGCTGGTACGGACCTCCCTACCACAACCGCCGCGGATCCAACGGCGAGATCTACAACATGCACGCCATGACCGCCGCGCACCGGACCTATCCTCTCGGATCGATCGTGCGCGTCACCAACATCAAGACCGGATCCACCGCTCTGGTCCGCATCACCGACCGCGGCCCGTTCATCCCCGGACGCGTGATCGATCTCTCCCTGGCCGCCGCCAAAAAGCTCGATGTCTGGGGGCCGGGCGTCGCGAAAGTGAAAGTTGAGCTGATGGAATCCGCGGGTCACCCCGGCGCCCCCGGCAAATGGGCCGTCCAGATCGGCGGATTCCCCGATGAGCCCGAGGCCTCGAAACTGGCCGACCATCTCACCCGCCGCTATCACACCGCCAAAGTTCTCCGCTTCGAAAGCCCCGCCGGAGACTGGTGGATCCGCGTGCGAGTCCTCGATGACGACCACGACCGCGCCCAGAAACTAGCCGCCGAAACCAAGACGCCGGAAGGCGCCGTGTTCGTAGTGCGCCTCGACTGATGAGTAGATAGTGAATAGTGGATGGTGGTTAGTGATCAGCAGATAGTCTTTAGCTTCGGCCCTGGTTCTAATCACTATCCACTAATCACTATCCACTTTCCCATGCTATCTTTCGTGCATGCCCCAGCACTCCGACCCAAACTGCCTCTTCTGCAGCATCATTCGCGGAGAGATTCCTGCCAAGAAAATCTACGAGGACGAACACGTTTTTGCCTTCGAGGACATCAATCCGCAGGCGCCCACTCACGCGCTGATCATTCCAAAAAGGCACTTTGCCGGACTGAAAGAAGCCGCGGCCGCCGACGCTGAAATCATCGGACGCTGCCACCTCGCAGCCGCCCACATTGCCCGCCAGCGCAAAATCGAAAACGGATACCGCACCGTCCTCAACGTAGGCCCCGGCGCCGGACAATCCGTCTTCCACCTCCATGTCCACCTCCTGGGCGGCCGCCCATTGCACTGGCCCCCGGGCTAGCCATCATTCCTGCAGGCACCGCTGTGTGATCTCGAATCGGGGAACACTGGAAGAAAAATATGCCGACTGGAGCCACGCTCCCCCAAGTCTGTCATCCTCAGGAACGCGAAGGATCCCGCAACTGCTTGGAGCACCCATGCTGCCGGAAAGCATTCTCTCCAAAGTTCTCCACAGCCAGCACCCAGATCTTGTGACATCTGACCTAGCCTTCCACAGGCTGCAAGCGTCATCATCGCCAAGCCAAATGGCAAAACGATGCTTCCGCAAGCCAGTCGCTAAATGCTTTGAATGGAATATTTTACCCGTAAGTCTCAGAGGCTCAAGATTTTACAGGGCGCGAGCGGATCATCTGGAAGCTAAGTTCTTTGAAATCTAAATCTTGCGTCGAAGAGGCAAAAATAATCGCGCAGCGAACGGCGCGGCAACTATCATCTTTTCAAGATTTTGCCCGCAAAATCTTGAGCCACAAGGATTTTTCAGAGATTTTCCGCTAAATCGATGATTCCAATAGACCGGGCAGGGAGAGGGGGAGTAATCAAGCAGTTAACACCTCAGAGCTCAAAAGAGGCCGCGGAAAAAACCGCAGCCTGGAACTGAAACCTTGAAACTCTGACACTTTGAAACTTGATCTACTGGATCGTCGGCTCCGCGTCTTCTGGAGCGCCGTGGCGCCTCAGCAGCTGCGGCAGGTTCTGCGAGAACGCCGAACGCGGCAGCACCATGTCGCAGCCCACTTCGTGCGCCTTCTGCTTCAGGTCTCCCTGGACGTGCGACAGGAATCCGATGATCGACGTACCCTTCTTCAGCTTGCTTTTCAGCTTGGGAATCAGGGTCAGCGGCTTCACGCCGGCGTTGTTCAGGTCAAAGATGATCAGCGACGGTTTCTCTTCGCCGTTGTGTTGCATCTTGTCCATCAGATCTTTGTCGCTTTTCACGAACTCGACTTTGACGTTGAGCTTGCGCGCCGTTTCCTGAATCTTGGCCATGAAAAACAGGTCTTCGATGAAGGCGAAGATGCGGGAGTTCGTGTCGACCGTGGCGCCTGCCGGGAGCGGCTCAGGCTCAGGCTGCGGATATTGCGTCGCGAACCCCGGACGATGCCGGCCCGATTTGTGGCCGTTATTGTTGCCGGAAAGAGCCGCACGGTAGCTGTGATCCATGGGCGCGGTGTAGATGCCGTCTTTGTTCTCGCGGGACATGCCCTGTCCGGGCCGGTGTCCGCGCTGGTTGTGCTGCCGGCGGCCTCGCCGCCGTCTTCTTCCTCCTCCGCCGCCGGAGGGTCTGCCTGGTCCTGCGTTCATAGTCCTCTCAGATTGTGAAACTGTTTCGATCGATACAGAATTTCAAACTCCACGGATGGGCGCGGTTTTTGCGCAGGACATGCCTGCACACTCTTTCGCTACGGCGCATTACGGGCTTGCGACTGGACACACCGTGGAACGAACCCCACCTCAGAACAGAACTGCGATTTGCGAATGAAAACTGTACTGCTACGTAGTTGATTTTCTGCTTATCGGATCCGTAAGGCGCCGCCTCGGAACGGCTGGCGCGGAAGGCCTCGCGGGAACGAAGCCTAATGAGATCATCTTCATCGTACTAGGCATCGCCTCGCCGCGCAAGGCCCACCAAGCCCGGCTTTTGCACAGGTGGTCATGCCCACTGGGGTCGGAGCTATTCGCCCTGCGAAACTTCCCGCGCCCACTGCTGCGCCTGCCAGTAGTACCCGGCAACGTCTTCCGGATCCAAATGCAGCTTCTTGCTGAGCTCAGCAGCGGCCTGCCATTCGCCGCTTTCGTGCGCCAGCATCAACTGGAAAACCGGTCGCAGCGGGCTCGGCTTGCCCAGCAGGACGTCTTTTGTGTCGTGGTCGAGCGGGATCTTGTCGAGCACATCGTCCATCGGCGTTTCGAGCATCGCATCGATCAGGGAAAGCAGGCCCAGAAGAAACAGGTCCGACTCGCCGTGCAGAACGCGCGGAGCGAGCAGCTCTCCGAAGCGACCGCGCACGAGAGCCGAGAGGACGAGATCGCTGGTCTTCTCTTGTCCTGCGCCAACCGCAGCCACGAGACGCACCCAGCGGCGGACATCGCGTTCTCCGAGAATCGACAGCGCGTGCCGCACCGAATGAATCTCGCTCTTGAAGGCGAAGATTGCCGAGTTCAGATACCGCAACAGCCGGTAACACACTGACGCTTCGGCCTTGATCAGCTTTTCGAGCGCCGGAACATTCAACTCGGGTCGCGAGACTTCCTGCAACATCCGCAGATAGTTGAGCCGGTTCGCGGGCATCTCGTGCGCCGCCAGCATTTCCGGACGCCGGAAGAAGTATCCCTGGAAATAGACGAATCCCTGATCGCGCGCCCGCTGGAACTCGTCGTACGTCTCGATTTTCTCGGCCAGCATGCGGCAGCGCCATGGGCCGAACTTCCTGATCAGCGCGGCACGCTGCTCCTCGCTGGTCAACTTCATTTCGATCTTGATGATGTCGGCCAGTTCGACCAGCGATTCTCGCGGATCGTCCGCAACAAAGTCGTCGAGCGCGATCATGTATCCCGCTTCTTTCAGGCTGACGCAGGCCGCCATCACGTCGGGATCGCCGGGAACGGTTTCGAGAATCTCAACGACGGTTGAGGTTGAAGGCAGCAGTCGCACTAGTCCTTTAATCAGCGTGTCACGCGTGCAGTTCACGAACGCACGACGCCCGTCGCAGAGGACATCCAGACCCATCAGCAGTGTGCTGTCGAGTGTCGCTCTGGAGGCTTGTTCGGTGTCGCCGTTGAATGCGTTCTCGATCCCATCTCGGAAGAGGAGTTCGTAGCCGAACACTTTTTCTTCGCGGTCGAAAATCGGCTGACGAGCGACGTAGCGAAGCGGCTTGATTGGCCTGATCTGAGCCCGAGCTGCGGCAATTCCTGCAGATATGCTTTCCACCTCGTTTCTATCGGCAGGAGCGGGAAAAAGTACAGTGACGGATGACAATGGATGAGTTCGATGAGAAGTGACTTAGAAAGCCACGTTGTTGCGGCTCACGCGCGCTGCGTTCCGCCGAGAGCGGTTAGCGCAGAGACAATTGTTGCGGACCACTGCGCAATCTCGTCCTCGCGCAAGGTGCGGTCGCTCGACTGAAAGAGAACGCGGAGCAAGACTGAATATTTACCCGCGGCGATGGAACCTCCGCGGAAAATCTCTACAGGTGAGAATTTCTTCAACTCGCGGATTTGCAGCGCAGCAACGGCCTGATGCATCTGCTCGAATGCAACATCATCGGCAAAGACAAACGAGAAATCGCGTTCGACCGCGGGGTATTTCCCAAGCGGCTTGAATTGGACAGAACGTAGGCCGAGAGCGCAAAGGGCATCGAGGTCAAACTCAGCGATGTATACATCCTGGCGCAGTTTGCGAGCCGCTGCCACCTCGGGATGAATCTGCCCGAACTGCGCAACCACGACAGCATCCATCAATGCACGGGCTGATCTTTCCGGGTGAAAATAATCAGCCGCCTTCCGGTCGAAGCTCGCGTGCCCCCAGCCGAACAGAGCCAGCAGGTTCTCGACGTCGCCCTTGAATCCGCGGAACGCTTCGGCGGCGAGAGCGTGTTCTCCCTTGCTGACGTCCAGCGCCCCGGCGCTCGGAAGCAATGAACGGACTGCGGCCACTGTTGCGCCAAGGCAGGCACGCCGCGGCTCGACGCGTTCTCCGTTCTGCATCTCGTAGATGCTTCCCATTTCAAACAGCCGCGCCTCGGTGACATCGCGATTCAGATTCCACGCGAGCATATCGAGCATGCCCGGGACGAGCGAGGTCCGCATGACAGACGCTTCCTCGCTTAGAGGATTCTCGAGTTCGAGAACCTGATTCGCCGTCGCCGATGAAAATCTCTCCGCGTCGGCGTACGAAATGAAGGTCAGCGACAACGCTTCGTTGTAGCCCAACGCCAGAGCGCGTTTGCGGACTTTCTCGTCGATTTTGGCCTGCGGCAACTCAACCACCGCGCCGCTGTAGGCAGGCAGCGTCTTCGGGAATTTGTTGTATCCATGAAGGCGCGCGATCTCTTCGATCAGATCGATCTCGCGCTCGACGTCGAGGCGCCAGCTCGGAATCTGCACCCGGAATTGTTGATCGTCCTGGCCCTCTGGAATGAGCAGAAATCCCAGCCGCTTCAGCAAACGGAAAATCTGCCCGGCGTCCAGACTCCCGCCCAGAATTCGTTGGACCTCGGAGACATGGAGCATGACCGGAGCCTGATCCATCCGCTTGGAAATGACGTCGACGGCGCCACCGACGAGTTCGCCACCGCCGGACGAGATGATCATTTGCGCGACAAGGTCGCAGGAAAGGACTGTGGATTCAAAATCGGCTCCGCGCTCGAAGCGGTGCGACGCGTCGGTGTGCAGGGCGTGTCGCCGCGACATTTTGCGGACGATGGCCGGGTCCCACCACGCCGATTCGATCACGATGTTGCGCGTCTTCTCGGTGATCATCGTGTCGTAGCCGCCCATCACTCCGGCGAGGCCGACGGGCTTTTTCGCGTCGCAGACAACCAGATCTTCGGTCGTGAGCTTGCGCTCGACGCCATCGAGAGTCTTGAGCATCTCGCCTGAGCGCGCTTTGCGGACGATGATGCGCCCGCCTTCGAGCAGATCGGCGTCGAAGACGTGCGTCGGCTTCCCAATCTCCCAGAGAACATAGTTGGTTGCGTCCACTGCGTTCGAGATCGGCCGCTGATCGAGCAACTGCAGGCGGTGCGCGATTTTCTCAGGCGAGGCTTTGATCTTTGTGTTGCGAATCGCGCGCGCCGTGAACCGCGGGCAGAGCGAAGGCTCTTCGACCGTAATGGGGAAGGCGCTACTGGAATTTGCTGACGGCTGATGGCTGAGAGCTGAAAGCTGTTTCAGCGGCCGATCGTAGATCGCGGCCGCTTCGCGAGCGACGCCGTAATGATTCATTGCATCCGGGCGATTGGTGCCGATCTCGACTTCGAAGACAGTATCCGCGCCCTGTCCCTCGATGCCTTCAACGCCGATGCCGACATCGGTCAGATCAGACGCAAGCCGATTGTCGTCGACCCCGAGGTCAACGAAGTCGCGAACCCAATTGGCAGAAAGTTTCATTTACGGTTCGACTGTTTCACCTGGGGAAAATGCCTGACGCGGCCCCCTGTAATGCTTCGCCTCGCCCGCCCATTTCAGCGCACAGTCCCTGGCCGCGATGTGGATGTACGAGTTCCACTCATTTATAAAAAAACTGTGAACGAACGCCTGGGTAGGTAGAGCCTCCATCAGATCTCGAGTGATAGTTTTCGCAAATTCCGGGATTAACCGAGTTTCGTAACCGTCCACGATCCAAAGCTCGCCAGGCGATTTAACGTCGTAGCCGATATCGGTACTGGGAGGATCGACGACGAAAAATAGCAATCCGCTGATTTCGATACAGGCGTCGCGGACGTCGTTCCGCTGTTCCAGAGGACCATCCGAATTACCAACCTTCAGTGACACGTCTAGACGCAAGGTCCTGCGCTCGTAATCGATTGACAGTTTCTTGAGCGCGGAATCATGGAAGCCGCTAGGCAGCGTATTTGCGAGTTCTTCCAGCGTCATTATGCTCACCCAAACTGCTCCAAAAATCTCACATCCCCCTGAAAGAACAGTTGAATGTCATCCACGCCATACTTCAGCAGCGCGAGGCGATCGACGCCCATGCCGAAGGCGAATCCAGAGACTTTTTTCGGATCGTAGCCGTTGTCTTTCACGAATTCGAAGACGTTCGGGTCGACCATGCCGCAGCCGAGGACTTCGATCCATCCAGTCTGCTTGCATGGACGGCACGGAGCATTATCCGCACCGCGCTTTCCGCTTCCCCCGCAGATGAAGCAACTCACATACAGCTCCGCACTCGGCTCGGTGAACGGGAAAAACGACGGCCGGAAATGCGTCTTCACCTTCGAGCCGAACAGCGACTTCATCGCGTGATCGAGCGTGCCCTTCAGATCGCCGAAGGTGATGTTTGTATCGACGGCCAGTCCTTCGATTTGATGGAACATGGGCGAGTGGCTCGCGTCCGGCGGATCGTTGCGATGCACTTTTCCCGGAATCACGATTCGAATCGGCGGACGCATCGTCTCCATCGTATGAATCTGCACGGGCGACGTATGCGTGCGCAGCAGCAGGCGCTCGCGCTGCGGCTTCGACTGCTGATTCGCGATGAAGAGCGTGTCCTGCGTATCACGCGCCGGATGGTTCGGCGGAAAGTTCAACGCCTCGAAGTTGTAGTAATCCGTTTCGACGACGGGCCCTTCGGCGACGGAGTATCCGAGCTTCTGGAACACGCCGACAATCTCGTTCATCGTTTTGATAATCGGATGCTCAGCGCCGATCGGTCGTCGGATGCCGGGAAGAGAAATGTCGATGGACTCGACCGCAGTGTCTCCGCCACTGGTTACGTGCGCGGCGTCGACGAGTTCCGTGATGCGCGCCTTCAGTTCGTTGACGCGCATGCCGGCGTCGCGCTTGGCTTCTTTCGGCGCGCCTTTGAGCCACAGATCGTTGATCTGCGTCAGGATGCCGTTCTTGCGCGCCATCCAGCGGTCGCGGAAGGATTTCAGGTCGGCGTCGGAGCGGACCTCGGCGGATTCCGCCTGGCATGCGGAGATGCATTCGCTCGCGGCCTTTTCGAGGGCCGCCGACGAATAGTCCATCAGCTTGGGAACGGTATAAGCCATGTCGAAACACGCTGTCATTTTGAGCGCGCGTTTTGCGCGAAGGACCTATGCAGTTTTGCCGTCCCAGGCAGGATGCATAGGTTCTTCGCTTCGCTCAGAAATGACAAATTGAAATTGAGTGCTGAAAGCTGACTGCTGATAGCTGTTTTCTACGCCAGCGCAGTCTTTGCCTGGGTCGCCAGGCTCGTAAACCCCGACGGGTCGTTCACCGCCAGGTCTGCGAGAATCTTGCGATCGAGTTCCACTCCGGCTTTTTTCAAGCCGTGGATGAACTGGTTGTAGCTCAGGCCATTCAACTTGGCGGCGGCACCGATGCGGACGATCCACAGCGAACGGTATTGGCGCTTGCGCTGCTTGCGTCCGGCGTAGGCAAACTTCAGCCCGCGCTCGACCGACTCTTTTGCCGAGCGGTACAGCTTGGATTTTGTCAGGAAATATCCGCTTGCGCGGTCGAGTATCTTTTTGCGTTTCTGGCGGCGTTTGGTTCCGCGTTTTACACGAGGCATGGTGCTCTCCTTTTTTACTTCGTTTTATGGCGGCTGGAGGTAAGGAAGGCTTGACGCCTTTGGCCTCTTCACGCGCCGTGAATTGTGCGATTGAGAGATCGGGTCATCGGGCGATTTTCAATCACGCAGTGACTCAATCACAAAATCACTCAATTCTTTCTCACTGGTACGGAATCATCCGCAGGACTTTGGCCAGGTCCCCGTCGCTGACGAGACCGGACTTTCTGAACTTGCGTTTGGTTTTCGTTTCCTTGGACGTCAGGATGTGGCGCAGCTTGGCGTGCCCGCGCTTGACCTTTCCTGTCGCTGTCTTCTTGAAGCGCTTGGCAGCGCCCTTGTGCGTTTTCAATTTCGGCATAGGACCTCAGCTATGAGCAATGAGCTAAGAGCAATGAGCAATTAGCCAATACGATTCAATTCCGGCCGCAGCAGCCTGACAACGGGAGAAACAGACAAAACCCCAGCTTTCATTCAACCGGCTAAATGCTGATTGCCAAGTGCTGATTGCTAGTCTTTTTTTACGACGCGGGCTTGGCGACCTGCGCTGGCGGCGTTGTGGGTTGCGGGCTTGACGATCCCGCTGGCCTGGGCTGTCCGCCCTGCTGCGGCGGTTGCTTCGGCTTTTGTCCCGGCTCCACTTTCTTCGGCGCCAGAATGGCGTGCAGCGTATTACCTTCCTGTCGCGGCCGGAACTCCACAATGCTTTGCGATTCCACGTCCTTGATGAGGCGTTCCAGAATCTGGCGTCCCAGACCGGTGCGCGTCATCTCGCGTCCGCGGAAGAAAATTGTTGCCTTGACCTTGTCGCCCTCACCGAGGAAGCGCAGAACGTGATTCTTTTTCGTCTCGTAATCGTGGTCGTCCACATTGATGCGGAACTTGACCTCTTTTACGGTGATCGTCTTCTGGTGCTTCTTGGCTTCGCGCTCTTTCTTTTCCTGCTGGTAGAGATACTTCCCGTAATCCATGATGCGGCAAACGGGAGGCTGCGCGGTGGGCGAAATCTCAACCAGGTCTAGATTTTTTTCACGAGCTTTGCGGATCGCTTCGTAGGGCGGCATGATCCCGAGCTGATTGCCTTCGTCATCAATCACGCGAATTTCGCGGGCCCGAATACGATCGTTGATGCGGATAAAACGTTTGTCGATACAGTCCTCCGTGCTCTAAGCGACTGAGAATAAAGAATTATAGCATGAAGCGGCGGATACCCTGCCAGCCCCGGCCCGGTTGACGCCAGCTCGATTTTCCCGTGTTTCCCCGCGAGGCTTGGCCTGCGCGCTGTTAGGCCCGTTTGTTACCGGGAAAGACGCGCTAAATACGTCGAATGCAAAGGGACCCGCCAGCGGTTGGAGTTTTTAAGCCAACAGGTCCCGGTCGTTTTACCCATTCAAAACTAACTTCCGACTTTGACAGTGCCCCCGCCCTGCGCTTCCTTCGTGTCGTCAGTCAGAGTGAATGTCAGAGTATGGTGGTCGGCGGATGGGAGTGCATCCTGCGCCTGGTTTACGCCTGCCGAAACGGTATCCGGTTGCGGCGACCAGAAGGTTTTCTTGTTTCCGTGCTCGTCTTCCCATTCGATCGTGTATTCAGCGTCGGAGGTGAATTGGATGCTTCCATCTTTATCGATCGACACCGAGTCTGGATCTGGAGTCCCATCCGTGATCGAGATCGGATACGGAGGAGCGGTTTTCGGATTTGCTGCCATGTCTATCTCCTTTTGAAACTGATTTACTTGGAATTGGGCCGGAAATTCGGATCGGACAACAAACTCTTCAGGTACGGATCGCTCCGCAGTATCTCGAGAGAGTATCCCTTCTGCAGGCTCTTTTCGAGATACTGAAGCGCCTGCTTGCGATCCCCGAGTAATTCGTAGGTTTCCCCCACATTCTCCAACACATCGGAGTCCCCGGGAGCAAGCGCCAAAGCAGTTCGAATCTGGCTGAGAGCTTTCTCGCGCATCTTCTTTTGTGCGTAAAGAAGGCCGAGGCGGGCTTGCGACGCGGCATCGCGAGGAGACTGTTGCACGGCCTGTTCCAGCAGAGGTTGCTCCCGCTCTTTTGCTGCCGTCGCCTTGCCCAAATCCCCCAGGCTTTCATATGCCGCCGCAAGGTTTGCCCATACCAGGAAGTTCTTATCGTTCAACGCAAGAGCCTTCTCGCTAGCCGCGGCTGCCTCGGCATAGTCGTGCTTCGCCTGATACAAAAAACCCAGGTTCGCATACGCCGGATAACTGGGACCCAGATCGATCGACTTCCTCAGCGCCGCCTCCGCCTGCGGAACTTTCTTCGGATCTCCGGAATCCAGATACGCTGCGCCCAGATTGGAATACGCCTGCGCATTGTCGGGAGTGAGCTGGATGGCGTGCTGCAACTGGGTTATCGCATCATCATACTTTCCATGATCGTCATAGAACAGGCCGAGGCTGTTGTAGCCATCCCAATAATCCGGGCGCAAGGCGATTGCTTGCTTGTATGCAGCCTCCGCATCTGCTGCTCGCCCGGCCAGATCATAGGAATGAGCCTCTCCCTGCAGAGCGTCGGCATTGCGCGAGTCGAGGTGTAGCGCGCGCTGGAACTCCGATAGAGCAAGATCATTCTGGCCCAGCGAACTGTGAACCCGTCCCAGCGTCACGTAAGCCGACGCCAGCGAATCGTTCAGGCTCGTGGCCTTGGTCGCGTTATCCAGAGCCAGTTCGGTCCACTTGGGATTTTTGTCGAGCTGATATTTCAGGCGGTAGGCTTCGCCCAATGCCGCATAGCCGAGGGCGAATTGCGGATCGGCTTCCACTGCGCCGGAAAGCGCGGCGACCGCCTGATCGAGATTGCCCGGCTTGTCGTAGCGCTGCATGTATCCGAGGGCTCTTAAGTAAGACTCATAGGCGGCCGGAGCGGCGGACCCATCGGCTGTATGAAGCGCGGTTGCGGGAACTTCGACATGCATCAGCCTCGCCAGCCCCGAGACAGCCTGATCCTGCAGAGCTGCGAAATCTCCAGCGGGATCGTTCAACGCAAGCGATCCTTCCTGCCGGACGTCTTTGGTGCGAATCAGATTCACGGTCAGGTGCACTCCCGAGGAGTCGCGCATCATGCTGCCGGTTACGACCAGCGTCGCCCCGAATTCGCGGAGCGCAGCCTCGGGATCGTTCACCTTCCTGCGCCGCACTTCGCTGGCCGGAACAACCCAGAGCGATTGCTGGCCGCCTTCCAGGTTCGAGAGCTTGCTGGTCAGGCTGTCCTGCAGACCTTCGGAGACTGCTTCGTTTTGCGGATTGCCGCCGATGTTGTCAAAAGGAAGCACCGCGATGTGCTTCTCCGCTGCTGCCGTAGAGGAAGACGAGAGTAGTTCTGCGGCGCGGTGACGAACCGAGGGGATAAGTAAAGACATCGCCATGAGAACCACGAGCCCAGCAAGCGGTTCCACCCCTCTGCCTCGACCACGGCGCGGTTTCGCGGAGAGTCCCCGGTCCGACGATGCATGCCCGAGCGCCCGCCGGAGGTCCCGAGACGAAGCCTTGAGATTTTTGTTGGATGCCGCGCTCGGAGCCGTGTCGAGCGCAGGCTTGCACGCCTCCAGATCTTTCAGAAACTCCCCGCAATCGTTGTAACGATGCGTGCGGTCCTTGGCCAGGGCGCGGCAGACAATCGAAGCCAGCGCCGGGTCGATTCCCTCGATGGGAGGCGGCTGCTCCAGAATCGCCAGCAGCACCGCCGACATGTTTCCGCGCTCAAACGGATGCTTGCCGGTGAGCATCTCGTCGAGCATGACGCCCATCGACCAGATATCGGTGCGCCGGTCGAGCGGTTCGTTCCGCACTTGCTCCGGCGACATGTAGGCCAGCGTCCCCACAGGGCCGGCGGTGAGAGTTGTCGCGACATTGCTGGCGACGCGCGCGAGACCGAAATCCACGATCTTTGCCACGCCTTGGCGCGTGATGATCACGTTCGACGGCTTGATATCACGATGAATGATGCTGCGTTCGTGCGCCTCGGCCAACCCGCGCGCCACCTGCATCATGATCTCGATCGTTTCTTTCGGCGCCATCGGCCCGCGCCGGATCTTCTCTTGGAGAGTGAGGCCCTCGTAGTAGGCCATCACGATGAAGGCATGGCCGTCCGGAGTCTCTTCGAGCCCGTGGATGACACCGATATTCGTATGATCGAGTGCGGAGGCCGTGCGCGCCTCCTGCAGGAATCGCTCCTTATCCTTAGAGCCGATATTGAGATCACTGGGCAGGAACTTCAACGCCACGGTGCGATTGAGCTTGAGGTCGAGGGCCTTGTAGACGACTCCCATGCCTCCGACGCCCGCCGTCCCGAGGATCTTGTAGCCACCGACCTGTTCATCCACGGCCAGCGGCCGCACGGAAGATGTCACTCGAAGCCCCCACCGATGCGTGCGTCGAGAACCCCACTGCTCACCCGGGGAATGGGTGCAAACCGAAGTCGCGGCGCGGGATAGACGCGAATCATACCGCCGTGGGAAAAGGCTTGCAAGCAACAGGGGAACATGGGGGCGTCATCCCGAAGAACCCGCGGTTTCTCCAGCGGGTCGAGGGATCTTGCGTGGACTGCCGATGCAGCTCGCGCCAGATCCTTTTCGCCGGGTACGGAGGGCAGGTTCTTCGCTCCGTCTGAAAAGGGCTTCGGATGACACCGCTATTTCGGGAGCCGCCAACATGAGCGAAAATAAGAAGAAATAGTTTTCCAAACCCCAAGGGAACAATCGAACTTCTCATGTGCCGAAACATAAGAGTCCTATTCAACTTCCAGCCTCCCGCTACCGAGGACGAGGTCCGCGCCGCCGCGCTGCAATTCGTACGGAAAATTGCCGGATTCAGCAAACCGTCGCAGGCTAATGAACCCTCGTTCCTGACCGCGGTCGAAGAAGTAACCATGGTCTCGCGGCGTCTTCTGTCGTCGCTGGAGACTTCCGCGCCGCCAAAGAACCGGGAAGAGGAAGCGGCGAAGGCGAAAGAGCGGTCAGCGCGGAGGTTTGCCAGGGGCTAGGATCAGACGCTGGGACATCCTCCAGAGCTATGGAGACGAGGGGGCGGATAAACTGGATTCAGCATATTGCGGAAGCGGCCCTTGTGACGGGCTTTTCGAGCGATCAGTTTGCCACAACGACGGAATGCTTTTCCGATTCGGCCGTTCGGAGAAATAACTCTCATGTCCGACTTCGGCAAACTCCTCATCGTTCTCGGACTCGTTCTCGTCATCGCCGGAGTCCTCATCGTTTTCATCGGCCGCACGAATCTGCCGCTAGGGCGGCTGCCCGGGGACATCCTCTACCGCGGAAAGCGCACTACGTTCTATTTCCCGCTAGCCACCTGCATTCTTCTGAGCGTAATTCTGTCGCTGTTGTTCTACATCCTGGGCAAGTGGCGCCACTAGAAATCGCTTTTCTCTGTGTGCCTCTCTGTTTCCTGTGGGAGAGCCTCAGCTGTTCTTCCTTCGTGACACTTAGTGTCCCTGGTGGTTAGTTTCTCTGAACTTCCTCTGTCAACTCCGCCTCCTCTGCGGTAGTGGTTTCCGCATACAATTTGACTCTCCCAAGTCAGAACCATTACATTCGTCGCACGCTGTTTTCGCTCTTTGGAATCTACTCGGACTGCGCGTCTTCGCCGCTCGGCGAAGACAGGGAAGCGGGTGCAACTCCCGCGCTGCCGCGCAACTGTAAGCGAGGAAATCGCCCTCGGCCACTGGGATTCCCGGGAAGGCCGGCGGCTTCATCGGATGCAACTCATCCTCACTCGCAAAGCCAGGAGACCGGCGTATTCCGTAACCTCAACCTCTTTCGCGTGCAAAGGAGGATGGAATGCGCACACTTGCTGGATGTCTGCTGCTCTTTCTCTCGGTCGCCTCATCGGCCGCCGATCTCAAAGTTAGAGTTCTCGATCCCCAATCCGCCGCCGTTCCCGGCGCGCAACTCTCGCTCTTCCGCCAGCACGAAACCAAAGCTCTCGCGACCTGCATCACCTCTCCCGAAGGGACCGCCACATTCCAGTCGATCAAGCGCGGCTCCTACACGCTGAAAGTCCTCGCGCCCGGATTCGCCGCCGAAACTATTGACGTTTCCGAGCAATCCGAGCTCACCGTCCACCTCCATCTCGCACCCGCCTCCGAAACAGTCGTCGTCAGCGCCACCCGCACGCCCGTTCCCGGCGAAGCCGCAGGAGCCGATTTTGACGTTCTCACCACCGGCCAGCTCACCACGATGCAACCGGTTGCCGCCAACGACGCCATGCGTTTCCTTCCCGGAGCAGTCATCAACACCGCCGGACAGCGCGGAGGTCTTTCCTCTCTCTTCGTTCGTGGCGGCGAGTCGAATTACAACAAAGTGATTGTCGACGGAGTCACGGTCAACGAGCCCGGCGGCACCTTCGATTTCGGAACGCTCTCTCTTGCCCAGGGAGACCGCCTTGAATTCGTTCGCGGGGCGCAGAGCACGCTCTATGGATCCGACGCTATGACTAGTGTCATCCAGGTCTGGACCCGCTCTGGCACCGCGCCGACTCCTGAACTCCGCTTCGGAGCAGATGGCGGCAACTTCAGCACCGCCAGCGGTCATGCCTCTGTCGCGGGCGCCCGCGGAATATTGGATTACAACATCTACGGCGACCAGTTCAACACCAGCGGATCCGGCGTCAATGACGCCTATTCCAATTCGCTCAAAGGAGCGAACGTCGGAGCGCGCTTCAACTCAACTACCTCACTCCGCGTCCGCTTCCGCCATTCCAACAGCCATACCGGACTCCCCGGCGAATACAGCTTCAACGGATACGATCCGCTCGTTCCCGCGAACGGCACCGGCCCCCTGATTCCGCTTCCTCCCGATCCCACCGATTCATCGCAGCTCAACAATCTTCTCGGCAGTGTCGAACTCTCCGTCGCCGCGCCCAATGGCTGGCAGCATCGCTTCACCGGATTCGACTACCTCTATCGCTACAACGAACTCAACCCCACCGGAGACCCGTCCCGCAACAGTCCGCTCTTCGGACAGTTCGATTTCCCTTCCCACGAAATCGACAACATCAACCGCGCCGGCTTCGAATATCAAGGAGACTATTCCGAGCGCGCCTGGGCCCACACCACTTTCGGATACCGCGTCGAAAACGAAAATGGATTCGTCGGCGACGTCGTCTACGGACCGCAAACGCCGGGCCAGCGCCTCAACAACGACGTCTATCTCCAGCAGCAACTCACGTTCGGGCGCCTCGAAGTCATCGCTGGAGGCCGCTTCATCCATAACAGCGCCTTCGGCAACACCGGCGTCCCTCGAGTCGCGCTCACTTGGCAAGCCCTGCGCGGCGCACATATTTTTTCCGGAACGCGCTTGCGCTTTTCCTATGCGACCGGATTCAAAGAGCCACGGCTCGAAGAGACTTTCGCCGGACCTCCCTACACCCAGCCCAATCCTGCTCTCAAACCCGAGCGCCTCCGCGCCTTCGAAGCCGGATTTTCGCAATCATTTCTCGACGATCGTTTCCAGTTGACCGCGACCTACTTCAACAATCTCTTCCACGACCAGATCAACTACGTCACAGTCAATCCCACAACTTTCGTCGGCGAGTACGTCAACGTCAACCGCGCCTTCGCCCACGGTGCCGAACTCGCCCTTCGCGCGAAACTCCGCTCGCGTCTCCTGCTCGATACCGCCTACACCTACACTTCCTCGCAGTACCTCGACAATCCGGCGCCTTTCGATGCAATCTACGATCCCGGACAGCCGCTCCTCCGCCGCCCGAAACATTCCGCCACTCTTCTCTTGTCGTATCTCGGAACTCGCTGGGGAGCGAACCTCGGCGGCAGCTTCGTCGGACGCCGCTCCGACTCCGACTTCTACGGTTTCGGGATCGACCACGCCGCCGGATACGTCCGCGCCGACCTCGGCGGATGGTACGCCATCCACCCGCGCGTCACCGCGTTCCTGAACATTGAGAACGCCCTGGACCGCCGCTACAACGAAGTAGTCGGATATCCAGCGCTCCCAATCAACTTCCGTGCCGGGTTTCGCTTTCGGGTTGGAGGAGATTAGTTAATATGTTGGCCAAGTCAAATCCAAAGGGATTTCCTTTACAGCGGGTCTCAAAGCTGGGAGATGTCCCGGACACAAAGAATTCAACGAATTGCGCCCCCCTGTGATGCCGGTCACTGATAAATTTGCTCTGTTATGACATTCTTTTGGCACCTTAGTTCCGTTCCTGAAGGGCAGTCTTTCCTTCCTTAAGGCAAGATCCTCCGGGCAAGCAGATAATCGGTTCCTCCTCTCGCACTCGGGTCCCTTTCCCTCTGGCCGAGAGGATGGTTTCAAGAGACAACGAAGCTGCCGTCAAGTCGGTCGGTGCGTGGGGACCTCCCTCGGGCGGTGGTCAATCGATGAAAGGGGAACGATTATGAAACCGAAAAATCTGGGCTACGCTTTTCTCGTGGTTTTGCTGACGCTTCCTGCACTGGCTCAGCACTGGCTGACGAGGACGGAAGTGAATGTACCCTTTGACTTCGTCGTGGGAGATGTTGCATTGCCCGCGGGTGAGTATCAAATCAGTTCAGACAAATCTGGGAAGCTATTTCAGATCCAGAACGCTGACGATCCCAGGCAGATAGTCACCGTGTTTTCCTCCAATATCATGTTGGAACCTTACTCACATCAACCGACCACAAAATTAGTCTTTGTTGTTGATCAAGGAAGACACGTTCTGCATCAGATCCGCTTTGAAAGTGATGACCATACCCACGACATTATGCATGGCGACAATGTCGCGGAACTTGTCGAGCCTGATTGACGGATGGCGAGGGTTTCCATTTCCAAGCGGGAGGGCGGACTGAAGGTTTCTGGGAGATCGCATCCAAGACGGCTCATCCGGCCCTTCCCCCGACCGACAATCTTCAGTTGCGATCTGAACACGGCGGAAGGGGGCTGCTGTCCGGATCTTAATTGGGAACGAGAAAGAGAAACGAGGCTTTCAAAAAGCCTGACAAAACAGGGCCAGAAACAGAATCTCAATGTGAACTATGATCGAGAGCGCCTCAAAGAAGTCTCAAATGCTCTAACTCACCTTCACCGGCACGGGCGGCAAAGGCATCGCGGCGGCAATCTTTGCTCCGAAATATTTCGTCCGCGCCATCAGAAGTTTTTCAATTTCTACTTGCTTCAGGGGTTGCTGCCGCCCGAGAAGATGGGTCACAAGCGCAATCTGCGCGAAGTGCTCGACCGTTTCCATCTTCATGTAAGCGTGTTCGAGGGTATCGCCATACGTGACGACCCCATGATTCGACATCAGGATCGCGTCATAGTTCGGAACGAACGGCTCCAGCGTGCTGGCGAGTTCCGAAGTGCCTGGCGTTCCATAGCGCGCCAGCGGAATGCCTCCCAGCCCGATCACGACTTCGCAGACCAGCGGTTCGGTCAATGGGACGCCTGCCGCGGCAAATCCCGTCGCTGTCGGCGGATGCGCGTGCACAATTGCCCGCACATCCGGCCGCAGCCGGTAAATCAGCAGGTGCATTCCAATCTCGCTCGTAACATTGCGGCTGCCAGAGATTCGTTTGCCCTCGGGATCCACAATCACCAGATCCGCGGGCCGCATCGCTCCCTTGCTGACACAAGTCGGAGTGACCAGGATCCGGTCGTCCTTTAATCGGACCGACAGGTTCCCGTCCATCGCCGCCACGAAATACCGTTCGTGCAGCATTTTTCCGTACCGGACGATTTCTTCCCTGTGTTTTCGTTCCGTAGGCATGCACACCCTGAAGGGGAAGATGACAAACAGCGGACGCAGTCGACACTCGCATAGTAACAGTCTGCCGCCAGCCGATACAATCCCATTTTCACGAAAAATCAACGTGGCCTGACCGCTTCGGAACCGCGCCAAATCGGGCTTCTGTCCCTATAATCGGATTGCGTGCTCGTTTCCGATTTCGATTACGATCTCCCTCCCGAATTGATCGCGCAGCAGCCTCTGCCCGATCGCTCTGACTCGCGCCTGCTTCATCTTTCCTCCGCCACCGGGAAGTTTCTGGACCGGCAGTTTCGCGATTTCCCCGATCTTCTCCAGCCCGATGACCTGCTCATCTTCAACAACACGCGAGTGTTTCCCGCGCGCCTTTACGGACACCGTGCGGGACTCAAGTCCCAACAGTTGAGTCCGCACAATCCTGCCTCTCGCGATTTTCTTCAAGGACGCGTCGAAGTTCTCCTTACTCGCCAACTCCAGCAGAATCCCAATGAATGGGAATGCCTTGTCCGTCCTGGCCGCAAGATCAACGTTGGCGAACATCTCTTCTTCGGCGACCACGACGAACTCCGCGCCGAGGTGCTCGCCCGCGGATCCTTTGGAGAACGCCGTATCCGCTTTGATCCCGTCGATGATTTTTTCGTTCGCATCGACCAGATCGGGCACATCCCCCTCCCCCCCTACATCTCCCGCGAAGATTCCGCCGCGGATCGCGACCGCTATCAGACCGTGTATGCTCGCGCGCTTGGATCCGTCGCGGCGCCTACCGCGGGCCTTCACTTCACTCCCGAAATCCTTTCCCGCATCCGAGCCCATGGAATTGAAACTACCGAGATTACACTCCACGTCGGCCTTGGGACCTTTCAGCCCATCCGCACCGAGAGGGTGGAAGAACACCACCTTCATGCCGAGGTCTACTCGATCAGCGAAGCCGCCGCCTGGAAAATCCGCCAAGCGCGCAGTCAATCGCGACGCATCGTCGCTGTGGGCACCACCACTGTCCGCACCCTTGAGTTTGCTGCCGGTCAACACGCCGGCGATATTTTCTCTGGCTCGGGCGAGGCCAATCTCTTTATTTATCCCGGATACGACTTCAAAATCGTCGACGCTCTTCTCACGAATTTTCACCTTCCGCAATCGACCCTGCTCATGCTGGTCTGCGCGCTTGGCGGAAAAGACAATGTTCTGGCCGCCTACCATCATGCCGTCGCCGAGCGCTACCGGTTCTACTCCTATGGCGACTGTATGTTCCTGGAGAAATGAGGCGATTGGGGGCAGGGGCCGCTTCAAGGCTCACGAGGATGACGCAAGACCTGCGGATGACGGATGACTGACGCACATGGGCGGTCTACAGGGATTCCCTGACCCGAAATCTGGTGCATTGGCTGTATACCCTACGGTTTTCAGGAAATGCGAAACTCGACCGATGCCTCGGGACCTAGATGATCGAATTCAGCAACTTTGCACTCGCATCTCGGCAACAGATGATGACGGAGAGCTGAACCGGCTATGCGTCGACCTGCAAAAAGCTTTGCGGGAACACATTCGCCGGTTGCGCGAAAAAGTAGCTGAATTTCGCATTACGGTCGAAGAACGCTCTCCCAGAAAAGGAGACTAACGGAGAGTGTTAGACGAGGCTTCCAAACAACGCGTGAAGAATCTTTGTGACCAGATTGCCAAGGAGCAGGACCACAAGCGTTTCTCGCTGCTGATCGCCGAACTGGACCATTTGTTAGAGTCGGCGAATCTCCCGGCGGCAAAGCCCGCCCAAGAAGTTACGCAGGAATAGCGCCCTCCAACAAATCGAGTGCCACTTCTGGCAGGTTTGGCCAGAACTGGGGGGGCGCATTCTCCGAAGGGCCGAAAGTAAAAACAGGCACCCACCGTCAGGGTGCCTGTCGCCACAAACTCAAGAACTCTGTTACGCGCGTGCGCCGACTGCCGCCGACTCTTCCTTCATCGACTTCTCTTCGCCGTTGGCCTTCTGCTGCTGTTGCGGCTGCCCGCCCTTGCGGATGTCGATACCGCCCTTGAAGAAGGCGCCGTCTTCAATCGAGATGCGCGCAGCGATGACGTCGCCGGTCAGCGAGCCGTCGCTGCGGATATCCACCCGGTCGCTCGCCGTCAGATTGCCGCGCACCTTGCCCAGTACGACGATTTCTCTCGCATTGATGTTCGCCGAAACGACGCCGTTCCGACCAACGGTCACGCGGTTCCCCGACAGGTTAATCGAACCCTCGACGCGCCCGTCAATATAGAGGGACTCGGACCCGGTCACCTCGCCCTTAATCACGAGCGACTTGCCGATTGTAGCCTGGTCGGCAGTCGTGGTCGTCACTGGCCGCGGAGGCGCTGCAGGTTCACTCGACGCCATTACTGGCGCGCTGGGGGTCGATGATGTTGGCCGCTCCGGTTCGGCCGGCCGGCCAGGAGTCTGGGGCTGATTTGTGGGCTTCCACATGGGATACTAGGTTCCTTTCCTTGTATGGGATTAGCGATCACTGGCCGCACGTTCGTGACCAAAGCGAATTCTACTCCCAAGTCTCATTTTGAGCCCTGTGGAAATTCCTTTATTTTCACTATAGTAACCTCGCTTACTGGCGCCCCAAATTCGTCCAGCCCGAGATCGAATCAACTCATTGAGAGGATACTTTTCTCCCTCGCCATGTAACGATTCCCGGAATTTTTTGCCCGCCCATACCTTTTCACAGTCCCGGGGAGTTATTCTCTGCAGGAGAAGATTTATCGAAAACGAATTCGTTCTCAAGCAGTCTAACCAACACGTTGCTCACAAAGGCCCGGCGATTTTTGAAACATTGATATTTTGAAACCTGAAAGCGAGTCTTACCCGAAATCTGAAACTCGAAACTCGGATTCTGAAACCTGGAGCTCCCCATGCCAGCCACAATCACTCCCGCCGCCTCCAACATTGGACGCCCCGAACCCGGAGAATATGCTCCTTATTACGAGCGGTACATCTCGCTCGTTTCGGGAAACGACATTCTCAGCACGCTCGATTCGCAGCGCCGTCAGACGTTACTGCTCCTTTCCGGACGCGATGAAGAGGACGGAGAAGTCCGCTACGCTCCGGGCAAGTGGTCTGCGAAGGAAGTACTCGGGCACGTCTGCGACACGGAGCGCATCTTCGCGTATCGTGCACTGCGCATCTCGCGCGGAGACCGCACGCCGATCGAAGGTTTCGAACAGGACGACTACGTCCGCAACGGGCCGTTCGCGTCGCGTCCGCTCGCGGAGCTTATCGAAGACTACATCGCAGTCCGCCGCGCGACATTAACCCTCTTGCGCAATCTCGGCGATCAAGCCTGGCTTCGCCGCGGCACCGCCAACAACAATGAAGTAAGCGTCCGGGCAATTGCATACACCATCGCCGGACACGAACTGCACCACCGTCGCATCCTCGAAGAGAAGTACTTCGTGAAATAGTCCCGTGCAGGGAGCAATGCGAGTATGAATCGGGAGACGGCTGACGACACTCTAACCCAACTCCTCCGCGGAAAAGGCGCCCACATCGATCCGCTCGCCTGTATCGAAGATCTCGACGCACACCTCGCGTCGCAGCAGATCTCCAACTTCCCGCATTCGATAGCCAATCTGGTCTTCCACATGAATTACTGGATGAACTACGAGCTCAAACGCATCCGCGGCCAGAAGCCGATCTATCCAGAACACAACGCGGAGAGTTTCCCATCGACTCCACAGAACTGGGACCAGCTCCGCCGCGACTTCTCCTGGTTCCTGCAGGAATTCGCGAAGCTGGCCGAATCCGCTCCGCAAGAACGGAAACGCGAGATCGAATCCATCCACGAAGGAGACAAAAAGGTAGCGAATACTCTCGAAGCGATCGTCAGCCAGATGATCGCGCACAACAGCTACCACACTGGCCAGATCGCTATGATCCGCCGCGCCCTGAACGCCTGGCCCCCAAAATCCGGCGGCGACACGTGGTAAGGCGAGCAACCCGCAGGGGCGAGCACCGGACTCCGGAAGCCTGATAGCGTTATGCTGAAAAGCTGAGAGGTCAAGACCCACTCTCATTGCTCATAGCTCCCTATGCTCTCGGACGCCGCCATCCTCAAACAGATCGCGAAGCAGCCGAAGCGTGCCGCGGGATACAAGCAGCTCGTCCGCGAACTCGGTCTCCACGGCGAAGACCGCCGCGAACTCACGAATCACCTGCAGAAACTCGTCAAGTCAGGACAACTCATCCCGCTTGATTCCGATCGCTATCAAATCCTGCAAGCCGCCGCTGATAATAATCTCGTTGCCGGACGCCTCTCAATGCACCGCGACGGGTTCGGCTTCGTCATTCCCGATCCTAAATCGCTGGCGGCGAATCTCAAATCCAAACTCGCGGGCGACGTCTTCATCCCGCCGCACCAGGTCGGCAACGCCATGCACGGCGATCTCGTCCTCGTCGACGTCACCGCCATCCGCCCCGACGGCCGCGCCGAAGGACGCATCACTCGCCCCATCAACCGCGCCCATCCCACAGTAGTCGGCATCTTCCACTACGGCAGCCGGCGGAACTACGTCACGCCCATCGACACGAAGATCACGCAGGAAATCCTGATCCCCCAAGGAATGGAGATCCCGAATTCCACCGTGTCCCGAGTGCCCTCTGTGTTGAAAGATGTTGAGGTTGAACCTCGCAGGCCTGCAAGATCGAAGGAAAAATCCCCCGACCGCGTCTTGGGCACCGAAGCCGCCCGCCACGACGGTTACACCACCCTGGAAGGATTAGTCGTCGATGTAGAGATCACCGACTGGCCTTCCGCCACGCAAGCTCCTCGCGGACGCGTGATCGAGATCCTCGGCCACGAAGATGACTTCGGCGTTGACGTTGAAATCACCATCCGCAAATTTCACCTCCCGCATCATTTCCCCGCCGCGGTTCTCGAGGAGGCGCAGGCCGCTCCTGCCACGATTCCCGCCCACGAACTGCACCGTCGCCGCGACTTCCGTTCTCTTCCCATCGTCACCATCGACGGAGAAACCGCCCGCGACTTCGACGACGCTGTCCTCGTTCGCATGCTGCCCAACAATAACTTCGAACTGCAGGTTCACATCGCCGACGTCTCCCACTACGTTACTCCCGGTTCCGCGCTCGATCAGGAAGCCCGCCTCCGCGGCACCAGCGTCTACTTCCCCGATCGCGCCGTGCCCATGCTGCCGCTCGAACTCTCGACCGACATCTGCAGCCTTCGCCCGCAGGTCGACCGTCTCGTGCAATCGTGCGTCATGGAAATCGATCATCGCGGAGACATCGTCGCTTACGATCTCTACGAAGGCGTCATCCGCTCCGCCGAGCGCATGACCTACACCGCAGTGAATGCGGTGCTTGAGGGCGACGAGGTTCTTCGCAGGCGCTACGCCCCGCTCGTCGCGAACTTCGAGTTGATGCGTGACCTCGCGCTGATCCTCAACCGCAAGCGCGAGCGCCGCGGATCCATCGACTTCGATCTTCCCGAGCCCGTCATCGAATTCGACGAATTCGGCCTGATGAAGTCCATTGCCCGCTCCGAGCGCAATATCGCGCACCGCCTCATTGAAGAATTCATGCTCGCCGCCAACGAGACCGTGGCGCATTATTTGGAATCGAATCGCATCGCGAGCCTGTACCGCATCCACGAGAAGCCTGACGCAAAACGCGTTTACGACTTCGAAACCATCGCCGCGACTTTCGGATATTCCCTGGGCGTCGGAGCGCTTCCCATTCAGCGGGTGCAGATGAAAGCCGACCGCCGGGCCTCGTACGGCAGCGGCAAGCGAGCCCGTGACCTCGAGATCCCAAAAGAGGTTCACATCACGCCGCGGATGTATCAGAAGCTCACTGAAAAGATCGCTGGCAAACCGGAAGAAAGAATCCTCAGCTACCTGATGCTTCGCAGCCTGAAACAGGCAAGATATTCAGAAGAGAATATGGGGCACTTCGCCCTGGCCGCGCCCACCTACACCCATTTCACCAGCCCAATCCGCCGCTACCCGGATCTGATCGTGCATCGCATTTTGAAAGGCGTTCTTCGGAGCGATCCAGGAAGTCCTCACCCTTCGACAGGCTCAGGGCCGGCTTTCTCCCAAACCGGGGGAGAAATGGGGCGCCCATCCGAGGCCGATACGCCTAGTCCGTGGTCGAAGCGTCGGGATCAAGGCGCACATCGTAAGTCACACGCGCCTTTGGGCGGGCCGATTCCGATCGAAGAACTGCATGAGATTGCGGAGGAGTCCTCTCAGTCCGAGCGGCGCGCCGACGATGCGGAACGCGAGCTGATGGAGTGGAAGAAAGTTAAATTCATGCAGGACCGTATTGGAGAAGACTTCGACGGGCTTATCACCAGCGTCACCAAGTTCGGATTCTTCGTTGAGCTCACCGACCTCTTCGTGGAAGGACTTGTTCCGCTCAACACGCTCATCGACGACCGTTACACGTACCACGAAAATACGCGCGAAATAATCGGGCAGCACTCGCGCAAGACCTACCGCATTGGCGACCGCCTCCGCGTCATCGTGGACCGCATCGACCCCGTTGAGAAGAAGATCAATTTCGCCGTGCTCGAGGAAACTCCGCCAAAGAGCCGAAAGCAGCGCCGCCACCAATAGGGCCGCCCCTGTTGTCCAGCCGCGACACCACCCTGTCATCCCGAGGCGAGGGGTCAATTTCGCGAACCGGAATTGATGCGCAGTTGAGGGACCTTTTGTTCCCGCACACCGAGCAAACATCTCTCCCAGTCGAGGCTGGTGAACGATACACATCAATCAATCGACTTCGGCAACGTAGCGGTCCAGTTTGTCAGCAACGTAATCGATGACGATTTGGTGTGATCGACCGTCAGGACCGCAAAGCGCTGCCCATCGGGGCTGACGTTGTAATTCGGACCGGCAAAATTCGGCAGATCCAGCTGGAACAGAGGCTGCTCCGGTCCCAACCGGAAGTTTGCCTGTCGCTCGATTGGAGCCACCATCAGGCGGTTCCCCATCGTAATGAAGAAGAACTCATTTTTGTCGTCGAATCGCGCCACCCATCCTCCCGTCGTGGAGGCCTGGTATTTCAATCCTTCGGACTGAAAAGGCACGATATAAACCTCTGGACGCCCGGACTCGTAGGAGAAATACGCCAGCCAGCGGCCATCGGGCGAAAACATGCCGTCGTAAGCGCTGACCGCAATGCCCGCAGTGGACGGCGGTCGAAACGGTTGGTGTTTTCCCTCGAGTGGCAGAATCCAGTTCGACCATATGCCGCCCTTGTCCATCAAATCGAACGACAAATATTTCCCGTCGGGCGACCAGTCCAGTACACCCGCGCTCGCATAGGCCTCCGTCTCGAATAACGTTTCTTCTGGCGCGTGTCCATCGAGAGGACGCCGGCGGACAGAAAACTTGCCGCTATCCATAACCCCATACGCAAGTTCTTTCCCATCCGGAGACCAGACGGCCCAAAAGTCATTCGGTCCGAAAGTGATCCTCGTCGGCTGTCCACCCAAAGTCGGATAGACCCAGATGTCACTTTTTCTGGATCGCGGATCCGTCACCGTGACCGCAATCGATTTTCCGTCAGGGGAGAACCGCGGCGCACTGTAGTCAGCCAGCGCACCGGGTACGGCAACTACGTTCCCGCTACGATCAAATACTTTCAGTTCCGATTCGCTCGAGCTTTCGTGATAGGCGAGAACTCCCACGGGTGAAACCGACAGCTTGCTCGCTTCGCCCAGTGTCTGCGGATCGCCCGACAGTTTCAGCGTTTTCGGATCGAAAGCTTGCGCCAGAATGCGTCCATCGCGAACGAAGACCAACCGCCCCGAAGCGAAGTTCGGAGCTTCCCCCTGAACGATGTCTACTGGTTTTCCCTCGGCATCGCCAAGTTCACCGACCCTGATCAGAGACGGTGCGTCGTGCCAATACGCTCGGTATAGGAAATGTTTCCCGTCAGGCAGGAACGAAGGCTGGCTGTCCAAAAGTTCTCCTGCTGCCAACTTTGTAGCGTCCGAAGGCTGGCCGCCGGTTGCCGCCACCGCCGAGAGCGGCCCGGTATTTTTGGCGGAGAAAAGAATTGTTCCGTCGGCGTTCCAACTTCCACCATAGGCTGCCTGACCCGCGACAGTCTGCGCGCTCCCGCCGCTCACGCTGATCTTCTTCAATTTTCGATCGGCAACAAAAGCAAGATGCTGACCATCCGGAGACCAGAACGGGGCACTCGCATCTTCGGTTCCCGGCAGCATCGTGGCTTGCGCGGCGTCGAGCGGACGTATCCAGAGATTGGTGATTCCTTTCTCGTCGACGGCGGAAAAGGCCAGCATCTTTCCATCAGGAGAGACCACGACCGGCCCCGAGTCGAAGCCCGTGGGCCGGAATGCAGTTCCGGGCGGAGGAGGAATGTAGGCGCGCACCGAAAAACCCGGGGCCGCGCTTCGGGATGCAAACAACAAAACCACCGCGGTTGCCAGCAACGCAGCGGAAACGGCCAGCAGCACTCCTGTCGCCAGCACTCCCCGAGGCGGCGCTGACGCAGCCTGCGGCCTGTCGATGATCTCCTTCAGCCGCATCCA
The DNA here is from genome assembly GCA_035945695.1 of Candidatus Sulfotelmatobacter sp. GTDB lineage: Bacteria > Acidobacteriota > Terriglobia > Terriglobales > Acidobacteriaceae > Sulfotelmatobacter. Next base: position 110,255 of record DASYZZ010000017.1, read on the forward strand.
GACATCGTGCGCCGACTGAAAGCGTTCTTCGCGATCTTTGGCCAGGCATCCCGCAATCAGCGAATCCAGCGCGGGCGGTATCTCCGGCTTGCTGGTATGAACCGGTTCCGGATCCTTCTCGAGAATTGCCGATGCCACGCTAATCTGGCTCTTCCCTTCAAACGCCCGCTTGCCGGTCGCCATCTCATAGAGCACTGCGCCGAGCGCGAAGATGTCCGCGCGTGCGTCGATTTCCTTGCCCTCAATCTGCTCGGGCGACATGTACTGGATCGTTCCAACGATGCTTCCCGCTGTCGTCAGCGGACTCACCGGAGTCGGGCCGCTCATCGTCCTGGCAGCCGAGAGCAAAGGCGCGGAACCCGACCCGCCCGCTCCCGGCGCGACCGGCTTCGCTAGCCCAAAATCCATCAACTTGGCCCCGGCTTTCGTCAGCATGATGTTCGCCGGCTTCAGATCGCGATGCACCATGCCCGCCCGGTGCGCCGCCGCCAACGCTTGCGCCACGGTCATTCCCACCTTCAACAGTTCCGGCAAAGGAAGCGCGCCGCGCCGCACTCGCTCGGCCAGAGTCTCGCCATCCAGGAATTCCATGACGAGGAAGTCGGTCCCATCCTGCCGGCCCACGTCAAAGAGTTGGCAAATACTGGGATGGTTCAACGAAGAAACAGCGCGAGCCTCCCGCTCAAAACGCTGCTTGAACTCCTGATCTGCGGAAAGATGAGATGGCAGGATCTTGATTGCGACGGTGCGGTCCAGCCGCGTATCAAGGGCGCGATATACCTCGCCCATTCCGCCAGCTCCGAGCGGCGACTGAACCTCATACGGACCCAGTTTTGTACCAGATGCGAGCCCCATCCGTGCTGCGCATTATACCGTGATCTTAGACTCCGCTCTTCGTGGCCGCTCTTGCACTGATCATGCTCCCGACGAAAGCCTGGTTGGACGATAAAACGTCGGTAAGATTTGGAAGGTCGCCCTATCGCCCATCCCTGTACCTTCCTAATAACTTGCGCGTCCCCCCGCTCCCCGGAAGACTAGAGCTCTGGAGAAACCACCATGGCGACTCGCGATTTCCGGATTGCCCGAGTGCAACGCACACTCGAATATTTTGAGAATGATGTCCCGCTGCTGAACATGCGGGTGAGGGAACTTTCGAAAGAGCGTCAGGAATCCGCGCGCAAATTCGCAGCCGCCGTCATCAGCGAAACCCGCGCTGAATTAGAACGATTAATGCGAGAGCAGCCAGCCGAAGAGGAATCCGCAGACCCTTCCTGCGAGCCGGCGGACTAGCAACCAATCGAACCGGAAGGATCTCAAGGAACTGCTCGGTTGCGTTGTAATTGACGATAAGATGGCGCCGGCTCTCGATTACACAATTTGCCAATCACTCAGTCTACTTAGAGAGCTGAACCTGCGGCAGCGTGGGCCGTGGGGACGGACACTTCGTGCCGCTCTTCGTCGCTGACGGTAACTTCCTCCCACATCGACTTGTCGCGCAGAATGCGCGAGACCAGCGCCGTGTGCATGGCGTGTCCGGCGCGGTCAGCGACAATCTTCCCGAGAACCTGCTTGCCCAGAAGCGCCAGATCCCCGACGAGGTCGAGCACTTTGTGCCGGACGAACTCATCGCGGTAACGCAGCGGGCCGTTCTCAATTCCATCCCGAGTCAGCACGATGCAGTTTTCGCGCGAAGCCCCGCGGATCAATCCCATATTGCGCATGGCCTGCTCATCCTCGCGTGAGCCGAAAGTGCGCGCCGCCGCAACATGCCGCATATAGCTGCCGTTGGTGAGTTCTACCTGGAATGTTTCTTTGCCGATGAGAGGATGCGGGAAGTTAATCGAATACGAAACCGAGTAGGTATTGGAAGGGTAGACGGCGATGAACTTGTTGCCTTCGCGCAGTTCCAACTCGCGGCGAATCTTCAGATATTTCCGCGCCTTGCGCTGCTTGCGGACACCCGCCTTCTGAATCATGTCCACAAAGGGCTTGGCGCTGCCGTCGAGAATCGGCAGCTCGAGGTTATCGAGTTCGATGATTGCGTTGTCGATACCCGTGCCGATGATGGCCGAAAGGATGTGCTCGGTGGTGGAGATGAGCACGCCCTTTTTCATCAGGCTGGTTGCGTAGCTGACGCGGGCCACGTTGCGGCTGACTGCCTCGATCTCAAAGCCGTCAAGATCGCTCCGGCGGAAGACAATGCCAGTGCCGGAAGGAGCCGGCAGCATGCGCATCGACACCGGTGCGCCGCTGTGTAAGCCAATACCACTGCAACCAACCGACGAGCGGATTGTCTGCTCAAAGGTCAAGCGAGACGCGTGATGTTCCAAATGAACCCAAAGGATATATCCCCGTCCAGAAATCCGTCTGTGGCAAAAAAGCCACAGTCCGTAGCACAAATCCAAACTCAAGACGGTCGGTGCCGATGCGGCTAAATACAAATAATAGCAATATTTTCAGTAGCCTAGGGTGCGAACTGGCTCTATCTGCTCGGCCCGGGTGGAACCCCAAGTACAAACACCTCAGTGCTTCTTGGATTTTTCGGGCTTGTTGGGATTGTAACCGGAGGTCGGATTAAACATCGCAGGATCAAGCCCCTGATTGATCGTCACTGAATTCAAGAATCGTTGGCTGGCCATGTCGCCATTAAAGTAGCGGGTCAGATTAAAGGGCGCCATGATGCCCGAGACCGACTTGTAGTCGTCGTAAATCTCTTCCTCAAGATTTTTCTGCCGGTCAACGGGATCCCGCCATTCGAACGTTTTCTTCACCGGAAGATGCGTCTCGGTGTCGAAATAAATCGTGACGCTCTCGTTTTTTGAGTTCACCAGGGTCACACTGTACGAAGGATGCTGCGCGGCGATTGCATTGCCGTTGAACAACAGGATGACTCCGGGATCGTTCACCCAGGTGCGGAGAACAGTATCGAGCGAAAACTTCCGGCGCCGCAGGTAGTCGTCGAGATCTTTCTGTTCAATCGGGCGTGGGCCTTTGTAGGTGATTTCCCATCCCTGGTTGCCGATATAGAGTTCGGCAATATCGCGTTCTTTCGTTACTTCCACGCGCTCTTTATCGGGAAACTCGCTGAAACTCCAGAAAACCGCGCCGCTGCCGGTCGCACGGCCCGCGTGAAAGCCATATCCGCGGCCCTGCATCTCGCGGTCGCGGATGGTCAGGTATGTATCGCCGCCAAGGGCCTTGATTCCTTGTTCGACAATCGACTTGGCTTTGGCTGCATTCTCAAGAGCGTCTTTATCGACCAGCGGAGGGGGAGCGGACTCGGTGTTCTTAGCCGGCGTCGGCGCGGGGATAATCGGCGACGTTGTGGGCACAACGGACCGTGCCTGTCCCCAGGCGGGTAAACCCACCGAGCACACTAAAAGAAGTATCGGGAAAAACTCTTTCATTCCACCTAGTGAGAGTGAGTGCGTGCAATCAGAATTGTAGCGTTTTTTGTGGATTTCCTGCCCGCAGTGGCGATAACTCCTCTCTTTGCTTGGATGCACAAAGGGTCTGGAATGCAAGCCCACCCTTGCGGATTTTTCGGGCCTGTCTAAGTTCTTTACCCGACCAGGACCGCTCCACCGTTGACGTTAAAAACCTCGCCGCTGATGAATGCGGCGTGTTCCGTACACAGGAAAAGTATTGGTGCTGCAATCTCTTCGGGTTTGCCAACCCGGCCGAGAGGGATCGTTTTGCGAATCGTTTCTCCGGTCCGAGGGTCGGCTAGAGCTTCGGCGCTCATATCCGTGTCGACCCACCCCGGCGCAACGCAATTCACATAGATTCCAGCTGGCGCCAGTTCGCTCGAGAGGCTTTTCGTGAGGCTGATCAGCGCTCCCTTGCTGGCGGAGTAGTCGCAGTGAAATGCCTCACCTCGCTGCCCGCTGGTCGAACTGATCAGCACAATGTGTCCAGCGGCTCCGTTCGTGCGCGGCTGCGCTTTCATCTGCGCGACCGCGTGCTTCACCAGCCCGAACACTCCATCAAGGTTGATCGACAACGTCGACCGCCATTGCTCGTCGGACATGCGGTCGATTCCGATATCTTCCACCGGCCACACGCCATGATTCGCAACGAGAATGTCGAGCCGCCCAAGGCGCCTCACGGTTTCGGACACCAACGCGCGGCCGGCATCGGGATTGTTGAGATCGCTTTCAATCGGAATGCAGTTCGGCGCGCCACATTCCTTCGCCAAGGCTTCCGCCTGCGTCCGCGCCGCGCGATAACTGAATGCCACCTTCGCGGCCGCCGCCGAGAACATGCGCACCGTCGCGGCCCCAATGCCTCGCGAACCGCCGGAGATCAACGCAACTTTGCCAGTGAGTGAGAGAGGAACGGACATAGCTGACTAGGCTAGCGCAAAACGCATCGCCGAGCATAGCCCGTTACGCGGGTGAGATAAGGAACGCAGTTGAAGAAGGAGAACTCAAATTCCCGACCCTGAAGACGTCCTCTCCGACCGCAACCCGCGCATCAGCAGGCGCACCAGCATCCCATCGAAGCGCGTCCCGCTCATGTTGGCGAGCTCATCGAGCGCCTGCTCCGGCGTACGAGCGGCTGAGAACGACTGCTCGGTGACCAAGTTGGCATAGGCATCGGCCAGCCCGATGATTCGTGCCCACAGCGGAATTTCCTCACCCCGCAATCCGTCGGGATATCCCGAGCCGTCGAACCGCTGATGATGATGTTCGATCGCTTCGCGCATCATAATCGAGTGGGGAATTGTTCCGACGACTTCCGCTCCTACGTGCGCGTGCATCCGAAGCTGGAAAAACTCCTCTTCTCCGAGCGGGCCGGGCTTATTCAGGATGTGCTCCGGAACAAAAATCTTTCCCACGTCGTGTACGCGCGCCGCGTATACGAGATCCGCCGTTTCTTCCGATGACAGGCCCAGCGCCCGCGCAATCACTTCGGTATAGCGCGCAACGAGATCTCCGTGCCCCGCGGTCTGCATTTCGCGCGACTCCGCCGCCCGGCTCAAGGACTCGATCGCTTCCTTCAGCAACCCAACGTTGCAGCCTTCGTCACTCGAACACAGCTTATAGAGCGTTGTCGTCAACTCTTCGAGCTGCTCGGGCCCGGACCGCTCGCGCTGCAGGAACCCTTCGATATACGCGGAAATCTGTTGCCGCTGGCGCGCAAAATCCTGTCCTTCGACAAACTCCTGCGCGGTCGAAACCAGATTTCCTCCGGACCGCTTCGAAACGTACATGCCGGCATCCGCCACGCGGATGATGTCTTCAATCGAGAAGCCATGCATCGGAAAGCTGGCCACGCCGAAACTGCCGGTGATATTGTGCTCCGAAAGCATAGGATCGGTTGCCAGCCATTGCCGTAGGCGTTCCGCAAGGACCTGAGCCTGTTCCGCTCCGGTTTCCGGCATCAGAACGATGAACTCATCGCCGCCGTAGCGCGCCACCACATTCGACTGGCGCGATTTCTGTTCGAGTAGACGTCCCACGCGCGCCAGCACCAGGTCGCCTTCGAAGTGACCCATTGAATCGTTCACTTCTTTGAATTTGTCGAGGTCGATGAGCACCACCGAGAACGGACGTCCCGAACGCGAAGCGCGTTTCCACTCCGCCGACAGCGCCTCCCAGAAGAAGCGCCGGGTCTTGATTCCGGTGAGTCCGTCGGTGATCGATTGCTGCTGCAGCTTTTGGAACACGAATGCGTTGTGCAGAGCGGTCGCCAGCAAATCCGCGAGCGTATTCAGAATCAGGACATCTTGCGGAGTGAAGGCATTTTCGTTGCGGCTTTCGATGTTCAGCACGCCCAGCAGAGATTCTCCGTAGGTGATCGGGATGCAGAGCACAGCGCGAGAGTCCGGCAGAATTCCGGTCAAATTTCCCGGCAATGCATTCTGCACCAGCGCGCGTTCACCGGTTCGCGCGACACGGCCCAGAATGCCGGTTCCCAGCGGAATTCTCTTGCCCGTCGCATGCGTCGTAACGCCGGCTTCGGCCTTGATTTCAACTTCTTTCGTTCCGTAGTCGAGCAGGCCGATTCCGATGTGATCGAAGCTAAAGTTCTTTTGAATCTCCCCCGCAATCTGATTCAGCATGTGGACCGGGTCGTCGCTTGAAATCGCGGTGCGCGAGACATTATTCAGGAATGCCAGCTGCCGCGACCGCCGCTGTTCGTCCGCAAACAGCCGGGCATTTTCCATCGCAACTGAAACCTGCCCGGCCGCGGTGACGAGCACATCCAGGTCGCGCTGCTCGAAGACGAATTCCCGGTCGGGATTCATCGCCACCATGATCCCGGTCGATTTGTTCTCCATGAAAATTGGCGCAGCAATGAGGCATCTCGCCGGACGTTTCGGCACATGCGTGATCCCCAGCCGTTTCCGCGCTGCCTCCAGATCCGAGCGGATCAGCAGCGGTTCCCCACTTCGAATCACGTACTCTGTAAAAGCGTTCCGAATCTCGCGCGTCCGTTTCGGAAGCTCGCGATTGTCGCGGACCTCGAGTTCGAAGCGAATCTCCTCACCCTCCTGGAACGCAATGTAAAAATGGCTGGTGTCGAAAATCTGGCCGAGTTCGATCTGGATCGTGCGCAGGATCTCATCCTGATCAAGACGGGAGCTGATGGCTTTGCCGATCTCCGTCAGGAGTTCGTATTCTTTTGTCCGGCGATGAGCGTCGTGGGTGACAACGTAGTTTTCGAGCGTGAGGCCGAGCTGAAGCGTGAGCCCAACCATCAAGTGCGGACCCGACGAGCCGAACGCTCGCCGTTCGGCGTGAGGGAAGAGAATTACGCCGAAGTTATGCTCGCGGGTCTGGAGGTTGATGGCCGTCAAGTGCCGGACATTCGCCCCCAGCATGATGCGCTTGAACTCCGCAAAAGTTCCCACGGACGTGACTGGCAGCGGCTCTCCCATCTCCTCAAGGTTCTGCACCGTGAGGATTCCGCTTCGGCGGTAGGCAAGCTCCGAAATGTATTCTCCGGCTCCGCTTCTCTCGAGCGCGGCCAGAAATTCACCCGAAAAGCCTTGCTGCACCGAAGGCAGCAATCCACGCCAGCGCTCGCTGATTACGATCGCCGCGCAATCCATATTCAACGCCCCGCGCAGCCGCTCCAGCGCCAACTGCATGCTCGGCACCAGGTCTTCAGCAAAAAGCAGCTTTCGCGGATCGACTCCCAGCGTCGAAAGTGCCAGCGTATTTTCCTGCACCGCGTTGCGCTGATTCTCGAACAGCACCATCACCATGGCGATGCCGAGCAGCATCTGCGGCACCGGCCCGAACAAGCGCGTCGCATTGCCGAAGGTTTCCGTCCAAGGCTGCTGGATCTGTCCCACTCCCATCAGCACGCCCCATAGCGCCAATGAGAGCGCAAGCACCTGAAACGCCAGGGACCCGCGTTTATGACCGTTGACGTAGAAGACGGCTGAGCAATAAAGGAGGACGATGGCGAGTCCAAGTCCAAGTCGCACGGCGGGCTGCGCGTCCGGATGAAAAGCTCCGTTGACGATGTGCCCGTGCAGAGTCAGGAGTGCGAGAATGACGCCGATCGCCCCCACGGCCGCGTCATACCATCGGAATTGCGATGGCCCGCGCATCATTCGCGTGGAAACGAAGATGCACAACGCCATCGCGACCAGAAATAACTCGCTCACAAAGAAAGCGAGCGAAGACGTCGGGAATGCGTCCAGAACGTAATGCAGAGAATAGGCCGCCCACGCCAACTGCCACGCCCGGAAGTATTGCTGACGGCTCTGCTCTCGCAAATAAGTAAAGACGAGAAACAGCAGTACGGAAACGAATCCCGGGATTAAGACGGTGGTGATAACGACACTGTTCATAGGGCCGTGAGAGACACCTCTAGCCAGACTCTCTGGCTCAGTTTCGGGGGGAAACAGTACCTCAATGTTTTCACATTGAAACCCCCGAGTTCAACAGGTTTTAAGTACACCTTGTTAAGTTCGATTTCCGTGCGGAATCATGGGGTTGCATGGAATATCGATTTGGCTGCACGGCTTGACGCTCGCGTTTGGGCACCCGTACCATCGAAGGTCGGGCAAGGCTCTATGTCTAATCCCACAAATTCAGCCTCAAGCGGCAAGCCCCGCGTGCGTTTTGCCCCGTCGCCCACCGGCTTTCTCCATGTCGGAAGCGCCCGAACATTTATTTTCAACTGGTTGTATGCCCGCCGGAATAACGGGACGATGATCCTCCGCCTCGACGATACCGACGTCGAACGCAACACCGATGCCTCGGTCAACTCAATTTTCGAGGGACTGAAATGGCTCGGCTTGAGTTGGGATGAGGAATATAAGCAATCTGAGCGCGGAGCCCTTCACCGCCAGATGGCCGAGGCCATCTTTCAGAAAGGTCTCGCCTATCGCGACTTCACGCCAGCTCACACCGGCGACAGCGAAAAATCCGGAGCTCAAGGAACCTGGCTCTTCAACTCCGGCATGCGCGAACTCTCCCGGGATGAAAGCGATCGCCGCGCCGCCTCCGGAGAGCCGTTCGCCCTCCGTTTTCGCGTACCGCGGGACAGTGGACAATCTGTTCACTTCACTGACGCAGTCTACGGGGATCAGGTCAAGGCTTGCGCCGATATCGAAGATTTCGCCCTGCTCCGTTCCGACGGCATGCCGACGTATCATCTGGCCTCATGCGCGGATGATGCCGATCTTCGAATCAGCCACATCATTCGCGGCCAGGACCATCTTTCGAACACCTTCAAACACGTCCTCATCTTCGAAGCCGTCGGGTACACGCCTCCGCAATTCGCCCATCTTCCACTGCTCGTCGCGCCAGATGGCACTAAGCTTTCCAAGCGCCGTCACGGCCCAGTCGTCAGTGTGACCACCTATCGCGACGCTGGATTCCTTCCCGAGGCGTTCATCAATTTCTTATGTCTACTGGGCTGGTCGCCGAAAGATGACCGCACAAAATTGAATTTGCAGGAACTGACCGGCATTTTTTCGCTGGAGGGAATTAATCGGGCCAACGCAGTCGTCAACTTCAAAGAACCCGCGACGACTCCCGAAGAGGCATTTGATCCTAAGGCGATCTGGCTCAACGCTGAGCACATCCGCGGATTGGCGATCGAAGACCTGAGCCAGCGTCTGCTTCCGATCGTGCGTGAAGTTTATCCGAACGCGAGTGCCGAACAGATGCTGCGCATCACCCCTCTCATCCGCGAGCGCATCAAGCTGTTGCGCGAAGTTCTCACGGGCGCCGATTTCTTCTTCGTCGATCAGCTTCCGCCGTACGATCCAGCCGAACTCATCCCGCAAAAAGGCGATGCGGCGATGGCGCGCAAGGTTCTCGAGAAAGCTCAATCGGTGCTTGCCGGCGTCGAGTTTAAGCACGATCCGCTCGATCAATCGCTGCGCGCCGCCGCCCAGGAACTCGGCATCAAAGCCGGACAAATGTTCCAGCCCATCCGCGTAGCCATCTGCGGCCGCAAGAACGCCCCGCCGTTGTTTGAAACGCTGGAAGTTTTGGGAAAAGAAACAACGCTGAAGCGGATCAAACTAGGGATCGAGAAACTGTGAGCACTACTCGTCAACGATGACGCAGCCCAGATTTTTCTGCATCGCCTCCGCCGCAACCCTGATCTATAACCTTGCCGTTATTCCCGCACGCAGTCCTTTGAAATGTTGAAACTTTGAAACCTTGGAACTTTGTTCCCGTGAGGCCCTCATGAAAGCAGTCCAGATCAGCAAGCCAGGTGGAGATTTTGAAGTCGTCGAACGTCCAGTCCCCGAACCGCAGCGCGGCCAGGTCCGCATCAAAGTCGAAGCCTGCGGCATCTGCCACAGTGACGCGCTCGTCAAAGAAGGACATTGGCCGGGCCTTCAATACCCCCGCGTTCCCGGACACGAAATCGCCGGCCGCATCGACAAGGTCGGTCCCGATGTCACGCAATGGAAAGCCGGTCAGCGTGTCGGTGTCGGCTGGCACGGCGGACACTGCTTCGTCTGCGACCCCTGCCGCCGCGGCGACTTCATCAACTGCAAGGTCGAAAAAATCACCGCGATCGATTTCGATGGAGGGTACGCCGAATACATGATCGCTCCGGCCGAGGCAGTCGCTCTCATGCCTGACGATCTTCCATCCGACGAAGCGGCGCCGCTGCTCTGCGCCGGCATCACCGTATTCAACGCGCTGCGGAATTCCGGAGCTCGCGCCGGTGACCTCGTCGCTGTGCAAGGCATCGGAGGTCTCGGCCACCTGGGCATTCAATACGCCCGCCAGATGGGCTTTCACACCGTCGCAATAGGACGGGGCGGCGACAAGCAGGCGCTCGCGAGAAAACTCGGTGCTCACCAATACGTCGATACCAACGCCGGCGATCCCGTTGAGGCTCTACAAAAAATGGGTGGTGCGCAGATCATCCTTTCCACCGCACCCGATTCGAAAGCGATGTCCAGCGTGTTCAACGGGCTGAGAGCGCGCGGCACGCTGATCGTCGTCGGCGCCGGCTTCGATCCGCTCGCGGTCACGCCGATCCAACTGATTCAAGGCAGCAAGACGCTCCGCGGATGGGCTTCCGGCACCGCCCGGGATTCGCAGGATACGCTCGAATTCAGCGCCTTCAGCGGTGTCCGCCCCATGATCGAGCGCTATCCCCTAGAAAGAGCGGCCGACGCCTACAACCAGATGATCTCGGGCAAAGCGAGATTCCGCGTAGTCCTGACCATGACCTAATCATGCAGAGCGTACAGCGGAAGTAACTCAAACTGTATCTGGTGCCGCCGTCCCGAGCAGTGGCAGGCCGTGCCGCTTTACCTTGCGATGTCCTATCTCTGTAAGCGTTCGAACCGATTCTGGCATCTGATCATCAAGCACGACTTGGTGAATCCCGCGTGGAAGCCGCTGGTCGAGATGACTCGCTTGCGTCATGTGCGGTACCGGCGCAGGTTGGAGCAGTCGCGAAATGCCTCAAGCACCCGGACAGGCCGTTTCAGCCGGAGTGTAGCTGAAGCGACGCAGTACTTTTCCCTGGCATGAGCCAGTCCGCGCCCTGCACCATGCTTCTAACCGGACAACCCCTTCGTCACACGAGGCCTCAATGCTCCCTCTAGTACAATCAGTCCCGTGAGCGACCCCGTCCGCATCGGGATTCTGGGCGACTTCAACCCCGAGTTCCGTTCGCACCACGCCACTAACGACGCTCTGCAGCATGCGGCCCGCAAACTCGACATGAAAGTCGAGAGCGAATGGGTGCCCACATCCTCGCTAACCGGGTCTGACACGGAGAAAAAGCTGGAAGGTTATGACGGACTCTGGGGCTCCCCGGGTAGTCCATTCAAAAGCTTCGATGGGATGCTGAAGGGGATCGAGTTCGCGCGCCGCCGCGACTGGCCCTACCTAGGCACGTGCGCCGGATTCCAGTACGCCTTCATCGAATTCGCGCGCAACGTGCTGAACATCAAAGACGCCGATTCGGCCGAAAACAATTCCGGATCGAAGAACATCATCATCTATCCCGTAGCTTGCGCGGTACCCGATCGCAGGGGCAATGCCCCGAAACTCTCGGGCGTTGTACCGGAGATCAAGCTCCGTCCTGGCTCATACTTGCAGAGTTTCTATGGCAAGGACAAAGAAGCGGTAAACGAGGAGTTCTTCTGCAACTTCGAGATCAATCCGGATTTTGAATGGACCACGATGGAAGCCGGATTTCCCGTGGTGGCGCGCGGCCCGCAAGGGGAGATTCGCGCCATCGAATCGCCTACGCATCGGTTCTACGTGGCAACGCTCTTCCAGCCGCAGCTTTCGTCGACTGAGAAAAATCCGCATCCTCTCGTATTGGCCTTTGTCCAGGCTGCCGCCGACTGGGGCAAGAAGAAGTTGGACGACAGCGTGCTGGAATAGGGCGCTGGGCGCCGCGCGGCCGGCATTACCAAAGTCGCGATTACCCGGCACGTTACCGTTCACTCCCCAACCGCATCTAGGGCAGGCAACCCAGCGACGCTAGACTCCCTTCCACGGTCGCCCTCCCCCAATGCGCGGCCGGCGAGGAGCCACTCGTCCGATGCACACGATGCAGATGGTGAATTCGTTCCGTGTCCCGTGGGGCACGTTGATCAGCTACATCCCGATTATTGCGACCATCGTGACTACGCTTTTCAGCGTGATCCTTGCGCGAGCCACGCTGCGCTACGTCGAGGCTACCGACAAGGGACTCGCGCTCGCCCGCGAAGAATTTGAGCGGGAATGGAATCCGGATCTGCACATCAAGCTCGAACGCGTCTCGCCCACCGAAGCGCGGCTTATTGTCACGAACCTAGCCAAGACGTCGGTCCTGCTGCAGTTGCTGCAATTGCGCAAGCTGTCGCACGCGATGCCTTTTGAGCGCTGCCGGCTCAATGATCCTCTGGTCGGCGGAATGACGTGGACGGACGAGATGGGCAAGCGCATCCTCGCGTGCACAGGTTATGAATTTGAGGGACCGATTGCCGCGGCGATGACCTTCTACGCTGCCGGCCGTATGTACCGCACCGACTGGTTCCGCTCGCAAATCGTGGTTCGCGAAGGGCACATAGTCAGCCTGGAGCCGAGCAACATGCCCACACGCCGCGTGCGGCAGGTCGAGCGGAAAGGTCAGCCGGAGCGCCGCCGCGAATTTGTTCAGGATGTTGCCGCCAGCCCCGATGCAGAGAAAGAGACGAAGGCGGAAGAGAAATTCTTCGTGACGGGGGCTTAGGGAACCTGCACAGCCGGTAAGCCTTACCAATGATTGCCGAGGCGGGCTAAAGTCCATCACTCAACTGCCGATCGTTGACATAGGAGCCCGACATGATCATGCCAATCGGTCACGTTCATCCCGTTGACGTCCGGCAAGCAATGCAGGTTGTGGCGGAAGGGCGGCACGATCCTAAGGCCGAGACGCAACCTGTCCATAAGAGCGGCGAAGTCTCGCAGGATCAAGTCACGCTGAAGAGCGCCGCACAGCCTGATCCTGATATGAGTCGAGGATAGGCTGCCCGCCAACTCCGTTCAGGTGTGCGGTTTAGCATTGCTACGTCTACGCTGGTGTGCGGCCTTGGCGGGCAGGTACTTACCTGTCTATAATTTCCAGGCGAGTAACCCGCAACGGCTCAAGCCGGAAATCAGGGTTGCCGATACAATTTCGAGTTTAAGGAGCCCGACATGTCTGCACCGAGTCGCCGGCCGGAAATTCGCCGCCGCCGCACCCGAAAAGATAAGATTGTTCATCTGCGCAAGCGCCTGGCCGCCGCCAAAACCGACGCCGAGCGCGGTGTCCTGACCGCCAAGTTGCACAAGATGGCCGTCTTGTCTCCCGGGAATCCGCTTTTGAGCTAAGTTCGGCTCTGCGGCTTTTGTCCCGCTTGAGTGACTAAAAATCCCAAAGAGCACGGCATGAGCGACATCTTCCAGGTTCGCCGGACAGGGGATTCCCGCAATCGCTGAAATCCCTTGTTCCTCAGAGCTTTCGGCCGCAAGAAGGAGCGGTTGGTATCGAAGGCATGAACCGGAGTAGTTCCTTTTGAACCCTTTCTATTCCGGTATACTCAAATGTTCCTAGAGGCATCTTTTTATCTTCATGAGACGTAGCTCGCTTTGGGCCGTAATCTTATTGTTGGGACTGCTGCCCACTACGGGCTGTCTTTTCCGCACGCGTCCTGTTGAGGAGCAGTATTCCAAGGTCCCGCTCAAGACGGCTACGCAGCAAGAACTGATTGATGACATTAATCAGCAGGCCGAAGCCCTTCATTCGCTGAAAGCGACCGTCGACATCGATAGTTCGGCCGGCGGAATCAAAAAGGGCAAAATCACCGACTATAAAGAGATTCGGGGCTACGTGCTGGCCCGAAAGCCGGACTGGCTACACATGGTCGGGTTGATGCCGTTCGTCCGAACGACCGCCTTTGACCTGGTCAGCAACGGCAACGACTTCAAACTCTGGATTCCGCCCAAGAACAAATTCGTGGTCGGCAAGAACGAGGTGACCTCGTTGAGTTCCGACCAGCCGATGGAGAATATCCGTCCCCAGAATATATACGATGCTCTTCTGATCAAGCGGATCGATCCTGCTACAGAGATCGCGGTACTCGAAAACGGGTATGAGATTCTCCACGATTCCAAGGGCCACCGGGTCTTGCAGGATGATTACGAGCTGATCGTCATCAACAAGAATGCCCAGAAGCTCGAGCGCAAAATCATCTTCTCCCGCACCGACCTGAAGCCTCATCGCCAATATCTCTATGGGGATGACGGCAAGGTTACGACCGACGCCCGCTACGCCGACTATAAGGACTACAACAGCTACAGCTTCCCGTCGCGGATCGAGATCTACCTGCCAGAGGAGGAGTACGACATCACTCTGAACATGCTAAGGGTAGACATTAACCTGCCGCTCAGGGACGATCAGTTCGTGCTGGCGCAGCCGCCCGGGGCGATCGTGGTCCGTCTCGACCAGCCTCAGTCGACTTTGGTCGTGCCGCTCGGGGACAAGCAGTAAGGCCGCACGCGGGAAGTTATTCCGTTGGAACGCTCTGCTAATCAAGAGCGCCGCTTACCAAGCTCCAAGCTGACGACATTTTTATGGTCAACAAAATGGTGGTTGCCAACCTGACGCATCGGCCGACGCGGTCGGTGATCACAACGAGTGCGGTTGCGCTCGAAGTGGCAATGATCCTGTTGGTGGTGGCGGTTTTTTACGGATACCTCACCCAATCGAGAGAGAGCCAATTGGGCGTGGGCGCGGATCTGCTCGTGATGCCCCCGGGTTCATCGGGATTGATTGCAATGTCGGGGGCGCCGATCTCGGTGAAAGTGGGAAACAAGCTGGACCGGATTCCGCACGTTGCGGTGGCCGCGCCGGTGTACTGGGCCTTCAATCAGAAGCCGATGGAGATCGTTTACGGCATCGATCTTCCGACGTTTAATCAACTGCCTCCCAAGTTCGTCTATCTCTCTGGCGGGCCGTTCCAGGGACCGGATGACGTGATCGTCGATGATTACTTTGCCGGGATGTATCACAAAAAGGTCGGCGACACGATCGAAGTGATTAATCATCCATTCCGAATTTGCGGCATTGTGCCTCACGGAAAAGGTGGACGAAAGTTCATCCCACTTACGACCATGCAGGAACTGCGCGGGGATGCAGGCCGCGTTTCCGCGTTTTATGTGAAGGTGGACAATCCTGCCAACATTGACGAAGTCGAAAACGCAATCAAGTCGACCCCGGGCATGGAGCAGTATGCGGTGCGTTCGATGGCCGAATATTTATCGATGATGACCCCGGACAATCTGCCTGGGTTCAATGTTGCCATCGAGATTGTCATCGGCATTGCCATCGTGGTGGGCTTCCTCGTGATTTTTCAGTCTATGTATACCGCGGTGATGGAGCGCACGCGCGAGATCGGGATTCTGAAGTCGCTGGGAGCATCGAAGTTCTACATTGTGAATGTTGTCCTTCGGGAGGCCTTCGTGCTGGCCATCCTGGGAATCATTGGCGGGATTATTATCACCGTCATCACGCGCAAGGTGATCGCGGACGTCAGACCCGTGCAGAAACTCTACTGGAGCTACGCATGGGTGCTGCGGGCGACAGTTCTGGCGATCGTGGGCGCGCTGGCCGGGGCTCTGTATCCAGCGTACAAAGCGGCACAGAAGGATCCGATCGACGCGCTGGCGTATGAATAGAGCGCCTGTTTCGAAGAAATCCTGCATTTATTCGGAGTCGGAAGAGTCCGGGCGCGCTGCAGCGCGGGATAGCCCACGAACGCAGTCAGCGCCCCGCTGCCCGCCCGCGATATCCCCGTCACGATCAACAACCGCTGAGACACGTTCAGATCGAATCATCGCGAAAAGCGATCTTGTTCCGTTTTCCGTAACACGCCAAGGTCTAATCCGAAAATCTTCTGTTCGGGATTATGATTTGCGCCTCCGGAGGAATGCCAGCCATGAATACGACTCTGGCGAACCGGCCGCATCGACTTCTGGCCATTGATGGCGGTGGGCTCGCGGGACTGATTCCCGCCGAGGCGTTAGTACTGATCGAGAAACAGCTGGATCTGCTTTCGAACGGTCCCCAGCCGCTCTGCAAGCATTTCGATCTGATTGCCGGAACCAGCACCGGCGCGATTCTGGCGGCAGGCCTCGCCCTTGGCCTGAGAGCGACTGAGCTAAGAGATTTCTATCTCAGATTCGGAAAAGAAATCTTTACCAAATCGTGGCTGCCCCTGCGTTTCTGGCACAGTTATCCCTCTGCCCCACTGGAGAAGCACCTGCAAGAAGTTCTTGGAGGGAAGACCACGCTCGGCAGCAGCGCACTGCAAACGCAGATTCTGATCGTCACCAAGAACGTGACACTGGGCAACAACTGGTTCTTCAGCAACAATCCGGACAACAAGTATTTCAAGAGCAACTCCAGCCTTCCCCTTTGGGAGGTAGTTCGGGCGAGCACGGCTGCTCCGACGTATTTTCCGCCGCATACTATTTCCATTCCTGAAGACTCAGGCAAGAAGCAGGCTTACGAATTCGTTGACGGCGGCATCAGCAGTTACAACAACCCGGCCCTGCAGGTTTTTCTCGAGGCCACAGTTCCGCAATACGGATACGCCTGGCCCACAGGAGTGGATCAACTGCTGCTTCTTTCGTTGGGGACGGGATTCAACTCTGGGACGATCGAATTCGGTAGAGCGGCGGGTTACAACTTGGTGGACTGGGGCCAATACGTCGTCAAGGAAATGATGAACGACGCGAATCTTCAGCAGAACCTGTTGCTGCACATTATTGGGCAGCGGCCGCCGGTGATACGTTCGGCAACGCTCGAACTGACATCATCCGGAGCGGCGCAAGGTATTCCGGACGAGGATGCCCTGACACGGGTCGGGACGGCATTGGGCGCTCAGAAACTGCTGACGTACCAGCGCATCACCGTCGGCCTGACGAGGCAAAGGCTCGATCAGCTGGGACTCTCGGACGTGGATCCGGTGAAAGTGCGGGAGATGGATGCCGTCGACCAGATTCTGAACCTCCAACGCATTGGCGCTGCCGTCGCGAAGGAGCAGGTCCGGATGGCGGTCCTGGAGCGGTTCTTCTAGATACGTTAACGTAGAGTGCTTCACGATGATGTTTTGCGCCGAATTTGAAGCACTTCCCCTGCCAAACCTCCTGCCAGCACCTTGAGCCGCTGTTGTGTTTTGCTACTAAATCTTTGGGAGACAATCATCTAGGCCCTGCTAAAAATCTCTACCAAGCCTATAATTTCTGCTCACGGTTCTGCTGGGTCCCCGTCTATTCCTGTGCAAGCCCGGAATGATACGAAGAAATCCGGGCTGGTAGAGGATACGACGCACAATGCCGGCCGGTGTATGGGCACTACCATTGACGGTTGGCGGACGGGCCCACTCGAGAGAGAGTGAGTTAAAACAGAGAGTCAGCAGCCGCGAAACCGGGGCGCACCGATTTCGCGCAACCGAACCTCGGGAAGACCAGGACCCCGCGCGGGGCCGCATGGCTGGGCTAGATCGTCAAACGCAAGATCGCCGCATCGATGACACGATGCTGATTCGCGAGGCGCAGCGGGGCAACCGCGCTGCGTTCGAGGAACTGGTACGTCATTACGATCAGGCCGTGCTGCGGCTGGCATTGCACCTCACCGGAACTGAACACGACGCCCAGGACGTGTATCAGGACGCCTTTCTCAAGGCGTACAAGAATATCGGCAGTTTCCGGTTCGAGTGTTCCTTCTACACCTGGATTTACCGGATCGTGACCAACTTGTGCCTGGATCACCTGCGCAAAAAGAACGTGCGCAAGGAAGACGCGCCGGTTGCAAAAGATCCCGATGGCGGCGAATACGACCTGCTCGATCAGGTGGCGGACGGCCGGGCAGGGGCGAATCCGGAAAAAGATTTAATGCGGCGTCAGCTTGGTGCGCGGATCGCGGGTGCGCTCGAGAAACTGACTCCGCGGGAGCGGATGGTGTTCGAGCTGAAGCATTATCACGGACTGAAGCTTCGAACTGTTGGCGAGATTTTGCATACGACGGAAGAGACCGCCAAGAACACGCTCTTCCGGGCCACGCAAAAGTTGCGTGGGGCACTGGCGGATATGAGATAGCAGTGAGTCGTCAGTCCCGAGTCGCGAGCTGTGAATCAACCTCGCAACTCAGGACTCGGGACTAAGGACTGAGGCAACTATGAAGTGTGAATGGGTGCGAGAAAATATCGTGCTTCATGTTTATGGCGAGCTGGCGGACGATGCTCGTTATGAACTGGAGCAGCACGTGGCCCGCTGCGCGGACTGCGCGGCCGAACTGAAGGCCGAGCAGCAATTTCACGAGCTGCTGTCGCAGGATCGCGCGGCTGATCCGACGCCGAATTTGTTGGCCTCTTCGCGCATGCGGCTGCAGGAAGGGCTCGAGACGGCGCAGCAGGGCAGCTTCTGGAGCCGGCTGGCGTTCGATCCAGCGAACTGGCTGCGGCAGGTGCGGTTCTCGCCCGCCCTGGCGGCGGCAATCCTGATTGTTGGGTTCGCGGGTGGAGTAGGTAGCACGTACAAGATCTACGAAGGAAGGCCGGCGAACACCAAGGTTCCCACCGTTGCGAACAATCCAAATCCCAGTCCCAACGACACTTCTATCGCGGGCATCGATTCCATCACCCCGGTACCGGGCACTGATCAGGTGACGATCAAATACAACACGCTCTCTACACAGGAAAAACAGGGATCCCTGAACAACCAGGAAATCCAGCAACTGCTGCTCTATGCGGCCCGGAACTACAACAACTCCGGTGTGCGCGTGGACTCCGTCGACCTGCTGGCGCAAAAATCGGGTGATTTGCAAGTACGCGAGGCGCTGATTTACGCATTGCAGAACGATACGAATCCCGGCGTGCGGCTGAAATCGCTGACCGCGCTGGGCAATTACGTGAAGACCGATACGAATGTTCGCGATGCCGTCTTGCGGGCGCTGGTGAACGATACGAATTCAGGAGTCCGCATTGAAGCGCTTCGGCTTCTTGAGCCGGTGAAAGCTGATGGGAGCGTTCGCGGCGTGCTGATGGCTCTGGCCTCAAAGGATCAGAGCACGTACATCAAGTCCCAAGCGCGAACCATGCTGGCACAGTTGCCCGAGATCGATTAGCAGAATTTTCCGGGGAAGAAGAGAGAGGTGTCAACTTGAAACGCGCGCTACAAATCGTCGGGTTGGCCGGTGTGCTGGCCCTGCTTGCGCCGGTGTTGGAGGCGCAGGAAACACATATCTCCCGCGACGGCGGGAACTGGACCCAGGAAGTCACCGGTTCGTTGGGTGCCGTCAAGACTCTCAGAGTCAAAGTCGACATGGGCTCGGTGGTCGTACACGGCTGGCAACAGCCGGGCGTCAGTTACGTTGTTCATACGCGGTTCGGCAATAGTTCGGAGGAAGAAGCCCGCCGGCATTTCGATCAGTTCAAAGTGACTGCCTATGTAAAGGGAGATACGGCCTGGATTGTTGGAGATTGGCAGGGCGGGAGGCATCCGCGGCATTTTTCCGGAGAATTCAATATCAATGTTCCCCGCGAGATCGCGCTCGTGAAACTTGAGACTGAGGGTGGGAACGTCGAAACGACAGGTATTGCCGGCCGACTAGAAGCGGAGAGCGGCGGCGGCAGCATGCGGCTCGACGACATTGGAGGCGGCGCCAGCGCTGAAACTGGCGGCGGAACGATCAGTGTGGGAACAGTCAGCGGAGACTTGTCCCTGCACACGGGTGGCGGCGGGATTGAGATTCAGCACGCGAATGGGAAGGTCTCGGCGGAAACGGGTGGAGGCAGCGTCCGGATCGATTCCGGCGGGCAGGGCGCGATCGTCGAAACCGGCGGCGGCAGCGTTGAAGTGCGCCAGTGCGCGGGTGTCGTGAAGGTTTCGACCGGTGGCGGCAGCGTCGATCTGAGTGATCTTGGCGGCCCGGCCGATATTGAAACTGGCGGCGGCAGCATCCATTTGAGTTCAGCGAAGGGGCACGTGCATGCCGAAACGGGTGGAGGCGGGATTGAACTCTACGGTGTCCCATCCGCGAGAGCAGAAACCGGTGCCGGAGGAATTACGGTGAAGATCGTCAATACCGGCGGAGAGCGCCGCGATTCCGATCTGGAAACCGCAGCTGGCGATATCACGGTGTATATTGCGTCGGATGTCGCGGTCAACGTACGTGCCAGCGTGGACATGGGCAACGGGCACAAGATCACATCGGACTTTCCCGACATTCACGTCAGCAGCGAAGGCGATCGATGGAGCAAGTCGCTGACCGCGGATGGATCGTTGAACGGCGGCGGACCGCTGTTGAAAGTGCATACCTCCAGCGGCGATATTTGTATCAAGCGGGCAGGCCGGTAAGGCTTCTTTGACCGGCCCTTTTGAAACAATGGTAGGAGTGCAGCCCGAGCACGACGGCATTGGGCTGCGCCCGGTAAATCAATTCTGACTCTCAGAAGTTCAGGTGGAGATAACCAAATGCGTACACACTTCTGGACGATTATTCCGATATTGCCGTTGCTCGTCGGAGTCTCCTTTGCGGCGCAGAATTACGCGGTCGACTCGCCGGGACAGCCTTGGGTCTTTTCCAGCGAGGACGGAGGGACAGGTTCTTATCTTGGTGTCGATATCGCAGATGTGACCGCAGAGCGGCTCGGCGCCTTGAAACTTAAAGACGAAAAAGGCGTCGAGGTTACGATGGTCGACCAGGATGCTCCTGCGGGCAAAGCGGGGATCAAGGAGCATGATGTCATCCTGTCGATGAACGGGACTGCCATCGAGAGCGGGGCGCAGCTGCGACGGATGATCCACGAAACGCCTCCTGGGCGAGTGATTACTCTCGGCTTGAGCCGGGATGGTCAACCCATGACGGTCAAGCTGCAACTGGCAGACAAACACAAGGAGTTCGCCTTTACGGGACCGAGTCCGGACATTCACGTGAATATTCCTGACATTCACATTCCAGATATCGATATTCCCTCCATCAACATGGTGGTCGTGACTTCTTCCGCCCGCAGCGGCCTGATGGTCGAGAACATCACGCCACAGCTGGGCGAGTTCTTCGGAGTGAAGAATGGCAATGGCGTGCTGGTACGCTCAGTCGAGAAGGGCAGCCGGGCGGAACACGCCGGTTTCCGCGCTGGAGATGTAGTAGTGAAGGTCAACGGTCAGCCGATTCATGACACCAGCGATTTCTCTCACGCCGTGCGCTCGCGGAGTGGCAACTCGGTCAGCGTTGCCGTGATGCGCGACAAGAAGGAGCAGAGTCTGACCTTGTCGCTGCCTACGCACAAAGACTCGAGCGATGTTTACGAGGAAGAGAGTTTCTCAAGCCAGCCGTGGGCAGAGGCTCAGTCCGCTCTGGAAATGAGCAGAGCCGAGATGCGGAACGAAATTGCGAAGCTGCGACCCGAAATGGAGTTGGCTGCTGAGAACTCTCGCAAAGCAGCGGAAGAGTTTCGGAAAGAATTCGCTCGCGAGCAATGTGAATTCCGTCACCAGACCAAAAAGCAAAGGGAACAGATACGGAAGGATATGCAGCAGCTTCGCCGTGAAATGACGCACTGGCGCGGCGACTGGGTCTAGTTCACCGGCCGCTCGCTGCGGTTTGCGACGCGGTTGCCATAACAACCCGGTTGCGTCCCGTCTGTTTGGCGGAATAGAGACCACTGTCGGCCGCTCGAACGATCTCGTCGCGCGTCTTGCCGTGCATCGCGAATGCGGCCACTCCCGCGCTGATGGTCACTCTTCGGGGAACTCCGGGAAACTGCCATTCGGAAACCAGGCGGCGCAACTTTTCCGCGATCGTGACGGCCTGCTGTTCGTTCGTCTGCGTCAACAGGACGGCAAATTCTTCTCCGCCGTACCGGCAGACGACGTCAATCTTTCGAAGCTGCTGATGAAACAGCGAAGAGACCTGCCGCAGCACTTCGTCTCCCAGCAAGTGCCCAAACTCATCGTTGAGCTGCTTGAACTGGTCGATGTCGGCCATGATGACAGCCATCCCAGTTCCATAACGGCGAGCGCGCTCGATTTCTTCCATGATGCGCAATTCAAAGAAGCGGCGGTTAAAGATGCCGGTCAGTCCGTCCAGATAGGCGAGCTGCTTGACGCGCTCGACATAGTGCGCGTTCTGAATGGAATTTGCGCAAATGTCGGCGACGGATTCCAGCGACTGCAGCTCGCTTTCGCGAAATGCATTTCGCCTGGAACTGTGCAGCGTGAGCACTCCATGCGTCTGGCCGAAGGAAATAAGTGGAATACTCATGCGCGAGAGGCATTCGTTGAACAAGCGCACCGAGCCCGGGATTGCGTCGAGATCTCTTTCAATCACTGTGCCGCTGGTCGCAATCACTTCAGACCATGGTGGTTGGCTGGCGGCGAAGCGTCCTGCCGTTGAAAAACTGGGAGTCAGGTTGCCGTGGTGTGCCCGTAAAACTAATTCCTCTTCCTCGCGCAAGCACAGCGAAACGTGCGAGACCTGAAATGCCTGCTGAATCACGGAACAGGCCCGGGCAAGCAGGTCTTCCAACTCCATCACAGCCGTGCTCTGCTGTGCGATGGTGTTGATGGCTTGCAGTTGGCGCGCGCGTTGCCGCTCAAGGGAATAGAGGCGCGCATTCTGAAGGGCGAGCGAGGCTTGCGTCGAAAACAGCCGCAGCAGCTCGATTGTTTCTTCATCGAAATGATTGAGCCGGTCGCTCTGGCAGTCAAGGACGCCGAAGACCTCATCGCGCACAAGTAGAGGAACCGCGAGTTCCGAACGCGTGGATTCGGCCGCGCAAATGTACCGGGGATCGCCGCTCACGTCGGGCGCGTAAACCGGCTTCTTTGTCGATAAGGCGGCTCCAGTCAGGCCCTCGTGCATTCCAAGGGAAATCTGGTCCTTGCCTGAATCCCAGCCGATCTGCGAGCGGACACACAACTGCTGCGTCTCCTTGTCGAGCAGCAAGATGGCGACGTTCGGCAGATCAAAATAATCGCGGGCAATCGCCAGGATGCGCTGCAGGACCTCGTCGGAATCAAAGGTCGACAGCACAGCTTGGCCCGCTTCATATAGGACCGCGATCTTCGGCATTCTCCCGGATTCTATCGCCGCGTGTGGTAACCACCGAGGTTCCGAAAGTAACCGAAGGTTGGCCAGTTGATCACGGTCAGCGCCGTTTTCTCGCCGTGCGAATCAGGCCGTAAGCCACGAGGCAGAACCAAAAATCGATAAGTGTGCCCAGATCGATGCGATAGGGGCGGTGACGGGCGATAGGCGGCAAGGACGGCACAAGGAGGAAATACAAAATATTGCCCAGAATGATCGCCAATAGAGCCTGGAGAAAGTTGGTCACCACCGATGGTTTAGACACCGCGACCCACCTCTCGGGACGAGCGAGTGTCATATCGGGAAGAAGCCGGGATCATATAAGGTGTATTCATGTCGTGCGAGCGGCCATTCCCGCGGCGCCTCCTGCTATTCTTTGCTACTGCTACTTTTTCGGTGCGGCATCCTTTCTGATGGTTGCGAAAGGACGAGATTCCGAAGACTTTCGCCGATGCTCGAACTCTCCACACCCGTCCAGTTTGTGAAAGGCGTCGGTCCGCGCGTCGCGGAGGCTCTTGCTGGCAAAGGGATTCACACTGTCGGCGACCTGCTCCATTATCTTCCCTTTCGTTACGAAGACCGCCTGAACCCCCGGGGCATCGGCGAATTGCGGCCGGGGGAAATGGCCACGGTCGTCGGCGAGGTGCGGAATTCGGGACTGTTTCGCACGCGAAGCATGCCGATTTTTCAGCTGACCGTGGGACAAGGGCGCGCGAGGCTGCGCTGCCTCTGGTTTAATGCAACCTACTTACAAGATAAGTTCCAGCCCGGGCAGATGATCGCCTTATACGGAAAGGTCGAGGAGGATCAGCGTACGCGGGAGTTGCAGATCGTTCAGCCGCAATATGAGGTTCTCGGCGAAGGGAGTGCGGATGCGGCGGAGAAAAAAGCCGCGGAATCCCTGGAGATTGGACGCATTGTTCCCATTTACGAAGCGACCGGACGGCTTACCGCAAAATGGTTTCGGAGAATCATTCGCACCGCACTCGAGAATCTGACGCCTGATCTGCCCGATCCCATTCCAGCGGCAGTGCGCGCCCACCTCGGGCTAATCTCACCCCGGGCAGCGCTTTGGAACGTTCACTGGCCAGAGCCGGGCGAGAGTTTTCAGGATTTGCAGTCATTCCGGACGCCGGCTCACATCCGGATGATTTTCGACGAGCTCTTTTTCGTGGAACTCGGACTCGAGTTGAAGCGGCAGCAGCAGAAGGCGCAAACAGGCATTGCCTTTCGGCTGGACGATCGCGTGCGTGCTGCAATCAAGAAAATCCTGCCATTCCATCCCACGGCCGCCCAAAAAAGAGTACTGAAGGAAATTGCGCAGGATATGGGAAAGCCTTATCCCATGCGGCGTTTGCTGCAGGGAGACGTTGGCTCGGGAAAAACGATTGTGGCGTTCGAAGCGGCAATCATTGCCATTGAGGACGGTTGCCAGGTGGCGCTTATGGCCCCGACGGAGATTCTGGCGCAACAACACTATTTCTCCGCGCGCCGGATTCTCGAAAATGCCGGCTACCGGATCGTCCTGCTGACGGGATCGCTCGAGACCGACCGGAAACGCGAGATTCGACGGCATATTGCCCAAGGCGGCGCTCAATTGGTCATCGGGACACACGCCTTGCTAGAAGAGAAGGTGGAATTTTCAAAGCTCGGGCTCGTGATTGTCGACGAGCAGCACCGGTTCGGAGTGATGCAGCGGCTGAAGCTGATGAAGAAAAGTTCCGACAGCGACGAAGTTAGCGGAGCCACTTCACGCACCGAGCCTCCGGAGCCCGATGTTCTGGTGATGACCGCTACGCCGATTCCGCGCACGCTGGCGCTAACTCTCTACGGCGATCTCGACGTTAGCGTCCTGGACGAATTGCCGCCCGGACGCACTCCGATTGTGACCAAATGCGTTTCCGACGACGAGTCGCCGAAAGTCTGGGAGTTTGTCCGGAAACAGGTCACGGCGGGACATCAGGTGTACGTCGTCTATCCCGTGATCGCTGAAAACGAAGAGAGCGAGTTGAAAGCGGCGATCAAGATGTACCGCGAATTGAGCGGTCACGTCTTTGCAGATCTAAAGGTAGGGCTGCTCCACGGCAGGCTTGATCCAGATCTGAAGGATCAGGCGATGCGGATGTTCCAAAAAGGCGAGCTGCAGATTTTGGTGGCGACCACAGTCATCGAAGTCGGCGTCGATGTGCCGAATGCAACTGTCATGGTGATCGAACATGCCGAGCGGTTCGGACTGGCCCAACTCCATCAGTTACGAGGCCGAATCGGACGAGGCGCCGCGAAGTCCTATTGCATTCTCATGACGGGCGGAAAAGTTTCCGAAGAAGGACAAAAACGGCTGGACGCCATGGTTCGCACCAACGACGGATTCAAAATCGCGGAACTGGACCTGGAACTGCGGGGCCCAGGAGAATTCTTCGGCACCCGGCAAGCCGGCCTGCCCAGCTTCCGTGTCGCGAACATCATCCGGGACGGCCAGTTGCTTGAGGCCGCTAAACACGAAGCGGCGGGCGTCCTCGCCGGCCCGAACTCGGAGATTTCGTCCGATGAAATCAGCCGCGCGCTGGTTCACATGCGGGCCCGCTGGCAGCATACGTACGGGCTCGTGGAAGTCGGCTAATTCCTGCGCATTGAGCCCTCTGGTCTCATACAAAGTTGTTTTGTCAGGAACCGGGACATCCTTCCGGCACTCTCTCACAAATTCGTGGAACTTTTTCCCTGCTTCGAGTGAAGAAAGAATGAGAGGCTGGCATCCAAAGTAGAGCGGATCGCATTCCATGGACAATCTGGAAAACTGTTCGGATCCTGATCTGCTGCGGCGTGCTATCGCCGGTGAGGAGAATGCATTTGTTGTGCTCTACGATCGGCTGAAGAGCGGAATTTTCCGGTACGCCTTCTATATGACCAATTCCCGCGCGGCTGCCGAGGAAGTCACGCAAGAAGTTTTCATTACGCTGTTGAAAGAAGGCGGGGGTTATCGCGAAACTCGCGGCGACGTAGGCGCATTCGCGTTTGGGATCGCCCGCAATTATGTCCGCCGAATTGAGCGGCGCGAGCGGACTTACCAGCCTCTGCAGGAAGAGGGTGCAGAGAACGCGTCACGCAGCCTGGAACTCCCCGTGGATTCTCTCACCGGACAGCTGATTCAAAGCGAGCGAACTCGGCAGGTTCAAGCGGCGATTGCGTCTCTTCCAGATCACTATCGGCAGCCGGTGGTGCTGTGCGATTTGTGTGAATTGTCTTACGAAGATGCGGCTTCTCGTCTGAAATGCGCGGTGGGAACGATCCGATCGCGCCTGAACCGCGCTCATACTCTACTGGCGCAGAAACTAAAACCGCTGCAGGATCGCCCGTCGGGTGTGCAAGCCGCCGGAAGCGAAGGGTGTCTGATATGAACTGTAAACAAGTGCTTTCGTACCTGCGAGAGCATCCGGGGGGGGATTTAACCTCCCGGATTCAGAACACGGAGATTTCCTCGCATCTGGCCACCTGCAGCGAATGCGCCCTGGTCGTGAAAGGGCAGCAACAGCTCACAGGAGCTTTTCTGTCGATTCGAAATCTGGATTGTCGCCCCCCGGCAGCCTTGGACGAGGCGGTGCTCGCGAATTACCGGCGCCAGGTTTCTGAGCTTGAGAAGACGAATGTGGTCTCTGCCTGGCGATTCCGTCCACTTGCTGTTTTTGCCTGGAGCGCAGTCGCTATCGCGCTGGTCTTCGCGGCGATTCTGTTCTTCTCGCCGCCGCGAGGAGTTACAAGGATTACCGCAACTCCGACGGATCTAGCGACTGAATCGGCCGCCCAAATTGCTGGGAAACGAGCACAGACACCTAAGGCATCCACGAAGGACGCTGCAATACGAAAGAGGAATCGCGGCGGCACAAGGCGCGTGGCTCGCTCGTCCGAGCCCCAGCTTCCGCAAGAGGCATTTCGCGGCCTCATGTACTGCGATGAGTTGAGTTGTTCCGACGCCATGCAGATGATTCGGCTGCAACTTCCTGCTTCGATTGTAACGCGGCCGATGTCGGGGTCGGCGTCTGCGAACGGAGTCGTGACTGCTGACGTTCTGGTGGGACCGGACGGGATTGCCCGGGGAATTCGGATTGAAGAATGAAATGTAGGTTTCAGAAAAGAGGGAGCAAAACAAAATGCGATTGACACAAATTCTTGCTGTTGCAGTAACACTGATGCTGGCTTCGGCACTTTCGGCACAGGTGGCCCCCGATCCAGAGCTGATTCTCAATGGCGGACCGCCCATGCAAATGAGAACGGGGTCTATGTCCGTGCGGCTTGAAACGATGGGTGCGGCGCCGGTCAAGGGCGCTCCTTTCTGCGCCACAGTTTCAACAGAGCATACACAAAATCTGTCGGATGGAAACCGTATCCATACCACGGACAGTTCCAGTCTGTGCCGCGACAGCGAAGGACGCACGCGCCGCGAGGCCGGCCTGAACCTGATGGGAGCCGCGGCCCAGGTGTCAACGCCGAAGTTGGTCACGATCATCGATCCGGTGGCGGGCGTCCGCTACATCCTTGACGTCGCCAATAAAGTCGCGCACAAGATGACCCTCAAAACTTTCGGCCCTGATGGTCCACTGCCTGATGGACCCGGTGGCGCAGGCAAAGGCGACCGAGTCATGATCATTCAGCGGGACGGCGGGTCCGGACCCAACCTTTTCTTCAAGGACGTCGAAATCAATAAGGCCGGCCCGGATTCCAGCAACCCTCCGGCCACAGAGAGCCTGGGCGACCAGACGATCAACGGTATACACGCGACGGGCACCCGAGTCACGACGACGATTCCGGCGGGGAAAATGGGGAATGAGAAGCCAATCATCGTGACATCCGAACGCTGGTACTCCCCTGAGTTGCAGGCCACGATAATGACGAAGCATGATGATCCGTGGTCTGGCGAACTGAAGATGGAATTCACCAATGTGAATACGGCAGAGCCGGATCCCTCGCTGTTCACTGTTCCATCCGATTACAAGATCGTTGAGGATAAGGATGGCCCGATGAGGATTCAGTTCAAGCAACAGCTGCCTCCGGCGCCGCAGTAAGAAATCGAAAGCCGATTTTCATAACGCCGGTTCCGGAAGCCGCGGAGCCGGCGTTTTCGCCGTTGGCGGGACCGAACTGATAAAATCGAAAGGAT
Organism: Candidatus Sulfotelmatobacter sp.; assembly: GCA_035945695.1. Taxonomy (GTDB): domain Bacteria; phylum Acidobacteriota; class Terriglobia; order Terriglobales; family Acidobacteriaceae; genus Sulfotelmatobacter. The sequence goes on from DASYZZ010000017.1 coordinate 138,459, forward strand.
GGCGGGTATTTCGCAATTGATCCAGATTGAGCTTGGTCCTCCGGTGAAGGCTCCGAAGCCGCGATGGCTGAGGGCCAAAGCCCCTGTTGGAGACAATTTCCACAATCTGAAGAAACTCGCCCGCGGCCTGGGATTGCACACGGTCTGCGAGTCGGCGCAGTGTCCGAACATTGGCGAGTGCTGGAACCATAAAACTGCGACGTTTATGCTGCTGGGCGACATCTGTACGCGGCGTTGCGGTTTTTGTGCCGTGCCAAAGGGGCGTCCGGAGCCGATCGATTGGGCTGAGCCGCGGCGAGTCGCTGAGGCCGTTGCCACACTCGGACTGAAGCATGCGGTGGTGACCAGTGTTAACCGCGACGATGACAATGTCGGCAGCGCCCGTATTTTTGCGGAAACGATTCGCGAAATTCGCGAACTGACCCCTGACTGCCGCGTCGAAGTCTTGATCCCTGATTTCCAGGGACTGGAAGAACCGCTGCGTATTGTGCTCGACGCCCAACCCGACGTACTGAATCACAACACAGAGACGGTACCGCGACTGTATCGTGCAGTGCGTTCTGGAGCGCGGTACGAGCGGACGCTCACGTTGCTCGAAAATGCGAAAAAGTTTTCTCCCGGAATGGTGACCAAGAGCGGCGTCATGGTCGGGCTGGGAGAGTCGTCCGAGGAGTTAATCGAAGTCTTTCACGACCTTGGTACGCGTGGCGTCGACATTCTGACGATCGGACAATACCTGCGCCCCTCGAAAGATCATTTGCCAATTGCACGCTTCTACGAACCTGAGGAGTTTGTCTACCTGCGGAACCAGGCGCTGCGCTTCGGTTTTCGCCATGTTGAATCCGGACCGATGGTGCGGTCCAGCTATCACGCGCATGAGCACGCCGATGCCGCTGCCTCCCCGCGAATCGCGACATAGAGGTCGGGAATTCCCGCCTGTCTGGTTTGCTGAGGATCAGGATTCCATGCGATTTCAGAAGACATGCATCTTGATGCTGAGGTATTTCTTCGGATTCTGCCGTATGGCTTTGACCAGATCCCGCGTCTCCAGCAGCATCTGATTGGCATTGTTGTAGAGGGTATCGTCTTTGAATAGCTTTCCGGCGGTTCCCTGTCCGGCTTCAAGCTCTGTCGTCAGCTCTGACAGTTTTGTGATCGTTGTGTCGAGCTTCTTGGCCAACTCGTCGTCTTTGGTCAGCTTCCCCAGAGTGCCCTTTCCGGCGTTGATGTCTTCCGTCATCTTCTTGATGTTGGCAATCGTGTCGTTCGCGTTGTTGTAGAGAGACGGGTCCTTAATAATCTTCCCGGCTGTTCCCTTTCCTTCCTGAATGTCGTCGATGACGGCGTTCATCTTGTCGAGGGTGGCGATGAATTTGTCGTAGGCATCATTACGGCTGATGAGGCGGCCAAGGCTGCCTTCGCCGTTCCCGACTTGTTCGACAATCTTCTGAAAATCGCCGACTGTGGCTGAAAACCGGTTGTAGAGCGTGGGATCGTAGATCAGTTTTCCGAGCGATCCCTTACCGCTTTCCGCGAACGCCATGATGCGGTCGGCGCGCTTAATCAAGGCGTCCATGTTCTGGAGCGTACCCTGGCTGGCGCGGACCACCTGATTGAAATCAGGATGCACCTGCGTGGGCAGGGTGTCTCCGTTTTGAATGGGACCGCCTACGGACTCTGTGCTGTCGATATCGATGTAAGTTTCCCCGAGCACGCCGGCGGTTTCGAGCGAGCTCACGGAATCGCGGCGGACATCGTGTTGGAACTTGCTGCTGATCTTCATTCCAACTTCGACCGGGGTAAGCCGCTTCTCTTTTTCGCGAATGATCCGGATTGAAGTCACGTTGCCGATATCGACGCCGTTGAGCCGAACAGGGGCGCCGGGCCGAAGGCCTTCAGCGTTGTCGAAATACGATTTCAGAGTAATGCGGGGAGTAAAAAGGCCGGTGGTCCCCGACATCAGGAACAGAAGAACGCCCAGCGTGACGCTCGCGACAAGGACAGTGATCCCAACTTTGAGCTGCGACCACTTGAGCTGCTTCTGGCTAGGCAATCGATTTCCTCGTAATGCCAGTTGGGATAGGCCGCGCCAGCCGCGGCCGTAGCACAGTTTGCCGCAAGTCTCTCACTCGCACGCCCATCGCTGCATGATAACAAAATCAAACCCCGTCCTTAGATGCGTTTTCGGGCCAGTGCCGGCATGGTGACGAGGGCCAGAACGTAAGCTCCGGCGCCACAGGCGAGGGTGACGGTCAATCCAAATTGGATGGCAATCACCATCGCGAGCACGGAGCCCAGTACGCTGGCCGCGGCGTTCATTGCCCACGCCCATTCGACGGCATTATCCGAGGCGGCATCGCCCGCAGGGAACTCGGGGGCTGGAAATGCCGCAAGGGCGCGCAATCCGGTGGGAAATGGCATTCCCATGATGAAACCGAGCGGGATCAGAAGCACTCCGCTGACGAGAAGGCGATACTCAATGCTCATGCCGACCAGAGCCGCGAGACGGCTGGGAAGCAGAAATATGTAGATGGTGAGAGTAACGACCACGAGCAGCAGAGGCAGCCATCCCATTTCCGCCCGCGGCAGCCACAGGCGCGAAAGCAGGCTGCCCGCACCGCTCGAAAGCAACAACAGAAAGATCACAACTGTGAGGGCGTATGTTGGGTGGCCAAGAAACAGCACGAAGCGCTGGATAAACGCGATCTCCACCAGGATGTAGCCCAATCCGATGGCGACGAAGTAAAGCAGCGGCAGGGGAGATTGTCGAGAGGACCCGCGACGCAGCGCCAAAGGTAGAACCAAAAACGCCAACACTGCGATGCAGGAAATTACCAGGACGGCCAACAAAACCAGGACGCCAAGATTCACCTTCCAGTCGATCCCGTGCCGAAGGCCCTTTTCTCCCAGAACTTGTCCGGCTTTCAGAGTGAAGAAAAAGAACGGAGCGTTATCCGTTACCGGAGCGACATTATATGCGTAGGTCCTCGCGAACGCATCTGGATCGTTGCTCGCGATCAGCATGGAAAAGGGATTGTTGCCGGGTTGTGAAGGGAGATATAACGGCTTGAGTTCGGAGTAGCGATCGAAGTGCTGGTTGACCGCTGCCTCTTCCTCTGCAGTGAACGCCGACTTCTTCGCGAGCACGACCACCGGGATTCCATCTTCATCGAGCGATCCTTGAGCGGCGACGATGAAATTCTTCTCGGGATTTGCGACTCCCAGGCGATGCAGCGCTTCCATTGCCACCGAGACGATCCGGAGGGCTTCCCGCGGCTCGCGGAACTCCCAGCGCGTGATGGCGATGATTCCGTCAGGATTGAGGTGATCGAAGTACTCGCGAAATGCCTCGACCGTATAGAGATTGTTTTCACTCAGCGCAAAGGCCCCGGCTGCAGTCGAAGCCCAGGTGTCGACCAGGGTCATCTGCACGACGTCAAAGTGTTGCGGTGTAGAACGCAAGTACGAGCGGCCGTCGTTGACGTGGATGTGGACGTCCGGCCTATCGTAGAGATGCTGGGCATAGTCGGCGTAGCGGCCGCGCATGATGGTAGTTGCGATGATCGGGTTGATCTCAATGCCGGTGACGCTTGTACTGCCATTCGCGACAGCCCGCAGCACGTCGACGCCTCCGCCCGGACCGATGATGGCGTAGTTTCCGTGCGGGCGCAGCACGTTCGCCAGCGCCGGCGGAGCGGACATCAGGTTGTGCTCCCACACGGTTCCCCGCCAGTGCGAGAGGTCCGCGTTCATGATGTAGGTGGAAGCGTCCGCGTCGATCACGATCGCCTTGGCCCCACCCTGTCGGTCGACTTCGACGCGCGAAAGTGCATTCCAGCGCGCGAATTCGACCCATGCAGGATTGCGGAACATTCCTTTCGCATAGACGACATCGATCAGGCGTCCCGAAAAGTTCGCGGCTGTGAGGACAATCAAAGCCAAGCCCAGCAGCCCCGCATTTCTGCGGATGATGCGAGATTCGGCCCAGAGCATGCCGGCGGCCGCGAGCGCGATGCCCGCCGCCATGATGACATTCGGTCCGCCTATCCAATTCAGAAGCGGAACCACGGCCAGACAGGCGAGGGCACCTCCGCAAAGATCGGCGCCGTAAAGCCGCGGAATGCGGCTGGTCTCACGTGCAAAAATTACCGAGAACAAAAGCCCGGTCAGGAAAAAGGGAACGGCCGCCGAGAGATACAGAATCGTGAGGCGCAAGAAATTCTTTCCCGTGACATCAAGCGCGACGGGAACGTGCAGGACGATTTCCAGAACAATAACAATGATGAAAGCGTTCGCCATGCACAGCCGCGCTCCCAGCTTTCGCGTAGGAATCTGTGCCAGACGCGGCTTTAGAAGGTATGCGAAGACTCCGCCAGCTCCGAGCCCGAGCAATGCAATCGAGATCGCTAGAAACGCAAAGTGATAAAAGAGAACAACCGAGAAAAGCCGAGTCAGCGCGAGTTCCAGAAGCAGCGTGGCAAAGCTGGTCAAAGAAACTCCGCCCAGCAGAGTCCTTTCCGGAATTTCCGCTCTAGACGCGGCGACTGGGGTAGGAGCGATCACGGCCATAGGAAGTTAGACAGGAAGTCAGACGCGCCAGTCTAGCAGATGTGCCGACGCCATCCGTGTCGGCCTCAACTTTCCAGGATGACCTGTGCGATTGCCTGTTCCGCGGTGTGCGAAATCGACAGGGCAGCATTCTTTGCACCAAGTCGGGCGGCGAACTCTGCTGCTCTACCGTGAAACATAATCGTAGGACGTCCGCCCGGCATGCGCACGACCTCACAATCGCGCCAGCGTACGCCGTGATTCCAGCCGGTCCCGAGAGCTTTCATTGCGGCTTCTTTGGCGGCAAAGCGCGCAGCATAGCGCTCGGCGCGGTTGGCCTTGGAGTCGCAGTAGCGCATCTCTCCTTCGGTAAAGACACGGTGCAGAAAGCGATCACCGAAGCGTTCGATGGATTGACGAATGCGGGGAACCTCCGCGATATCGATGCCAGTGCCTACAATCATCTCGAGGTGAATCTTACAGTAAACGATCGCCGAGGTAGGACACGTGGCCGTCGATGAGGCGAGCCTCTTCCATCACTTTATGCGGCTTGACCGGACCTTCGGCATCGATGTGCAGCACCTCATGGCCGTGGAGAACAAGCCAGTCAGAGACGAGCATCCGATGACAGCGGAAATAGAGCCGCTCGGCGCACATATATGCCGTGCGGGAATGCTCGGCCAGATTCACTAACTCAGAGATTGCCCGCTCGAATTCAGGAGTGAGCATGTAGTCCGCATAATTGCGAAAACTCTTATTTCGCAGAGCGATATTCGGCGAGTCCGCGAGCGTCTTTTTGCGATAGCCGCCGAGATCCTTCAACCAGGAATAGCGAATTCCTGCGGCGGGAAATGTCTGTTCGAGCGAGGGACGATTGAACTGCGGCAGGCGGCGGGACATGGGGAACGAGCGGATGTCGACTAGAGTTTCGATCTGATGCGCGCGCAGCGCGGAAACAAGCTCATCGAATGATCTGGTGGAGTGCCCGATGGTGTAGAGCGTCGCCAAACTTTGATCCGCGCGGTAGTTAGATTCGGCTGAGGGCCGCGCCGATCATAGAATCTTCGGCAGGAAATACGGTACGCAGATCGATCAGCACTCGCCCTTCTTCAACCCGCGCGATGACGGGCGGATCGAAGCTGCGGAGCCGAGCCGCAAATTCGTTGGCGCTGAAACCCGCATGCGTCACAGCGATGAGGCGCGTTGGCAAAACCGATGACGGCGCGGCACCGCCGCCGATTACTGAATCGCCGTCGATTACTTCCAGCCTGATCTTCGCCGTTGAGACATTCTTTATTAACGCTTGGGCGCGACTGCCGATCTCGCCTTTGCTCAAGCTCATCATCTTCAGTGCGGGAATGGCGTTGTAGTCGCGCTTCACATATGCAAGTAGCGTCGCCTCGAGCGATGCATAGGTCAGCTTATCCACTCGCAAGGCGCGAAACAGAGAGTTCGAGCGCATACGGGAAATCAGGTCGCTGCGTCCACTGAGCAGTCCGGCCTGTGGTCCGCCGAGAAGCTTGTCGCCGCTGTATGTGACGACATCCACTCCGGCGCGAAGACTGTCGAGCACGTTCGCTTCGCCACGAATGCCGAAACGCTGCAGATCGACGAGCGCACCGCTCCCAAGATCTTCCATGATCGGAACGCTCCGTTTGCGCCCAAGCCCTACAAGCTCACCGACTGACGGCTGTTCGGTAAAGCCGGTGATTTCAAAATTCGAGCGGTGCACGCGAAGCAGCAGCCGAGTCCGATCGTTGATTGCTTTTTCGTAGTCAGCCAGACGGGTGCGATTCGTCGTGCCGACCTCGCGCAACACCGCTCCTGATTTGGACATGACATCTGGAATGCGGAACGACCCGCCGATTTCGACCAGTTCCCCGCGAGAGACGATCACTTCCCCGCCGTCAGCGAGCGTGTTCAGTGCCAGCAGCACAGCGGCCGCATTGTTGTTGACCGCGATCGTTGACAAATCAGTCGTTGCCTGTGCTTCTGCCAGCAGCTTGCGAAACAGTCGATCGGCATGGATGTCGCGCTTGCCTCGTTCCCCTGCAGTAATATCAAGCTCAAGGTTCGTATAGTGCGTGGCTGTCTCGGCGACATGGTCGAGCGCCGACTGCGCAAGAGGTGCGCGTCCAAGATTCGTGTGGAGGATGACTCCCGTCGCGTTGATGACGGAACGAAGCGAGTATCGAAGCGCGCTCTGAACCTGGCTCTCGATGGCCTTGCCGAGTCCCCCCAGTGCGAGATGAAGGCTCTGAGCGTCAAGCAGTCCGGAAGAAATCTCCTCGCGCAAACGGGCGAGGACTACGCGCGCTGCATCCGTCACGGCGCTGCTGCCTTGCGATTCGATCAATGAGACAAGATCTGGCGACCGGAGTACTACATCCACCGACGGCAATTCGCGATAGAGTTCGGATTTCGCCACGCTGCTCATCTCCGGATTATCCCACGATCACGCGAGCGTTCGCCCCCTCAGAGCGTATGCAGATAGGCCAGCAAATCTTCGAGGTCCTGCTGATTCAGCTTCTGGCTGAAGGCGGGCATTTCGTTCCGGCCAAGGCGAATAATATCGGTGACGCGTTCATCATTTGCCGGCAGGCCGCTCAGCGAAAGGTATTTGTGCTTGAACATTCCCTTTAATCCCGGACCCTTTTTCCCGCGAGTCGAGTAAGGTTCGTGGCAGCGGTCGCATTCGGCATCGTAGATCTTGCGGCCCGCGGCTTGTTGCGGGTTCAAACCCAGCTCGGCATCGGACTTGCGCCTCTCTACATCACAGGCAAGGGTGACTGCCACAACCAGCAAAGCGGCTGCCACTAGCAATAAATAGTGAAGTTCAAAATTTCCTCGCCATTGTTTTCGAGGATCTCGATCTTCCCGTGCCATGAACCGTCCTTAAATTAGGAGATAGGCGATACGCGGCGTCCACAGCCGCTTTACAATGATAAAAGAAACGGATTCTACATTGACCGTCGCGATCAAGCGCGTATACGATCCGCCATCCCGGGTCGATGGAGTGCGCATTCTGGTAGACCGGCTTTGGCCTCGCGGCCTCAGCAAAGCGTGGGCTCAAATCGACGAGTGGCTCAAGGATCTAGCGCCTTCCGACCAGTTACGGCGCTGGTATCACGCTCAACCCGAACACTGGGATGACTTTCAGAAGAAATATTTAAAGGAACTGGCGCAGCCGGAACGTCAGGAGGTGTTGCATCGACTTTACGAGTTGGCTCACCAAAAGAAGCGCTTGACTCTGGTGTACGCCTCCAAAAACACCGACCGCAACAACGCGACGGTGCTCAAACACCTGCTCGAAGGCAGGCGCAAGCCGCCGACAGGCACGGGCCCCGGGGCGATTGATTCCATGCGCCAGCGCAGAGCGGCGGTTCGGCGCAGATAGAATTCAGACGCGTCCCTTCGCATTTCAGAACAAACTCCCATGGACATAAAGTTTCAGCTGGCCGAGGCGCGGCATCTCACTGAACTGCTGGTGCTCATGAAAGAGCTTCAACAGGATGATCCCTGGTCGTATCCCTTTAACGAACCGGAAGCGGTTGGCGCAACAGAGCGTCTGTTAGACGATCCCTCACTCGGTCGGGTGTGGATGATCGTGGCAGAAGGCCAGAGTATCGGCTACATTGTGATGGCCTTCGACTACAGCCTTGAATATCGTGGACGCGGAGCATGGGTCGATGAATTCTTTGTGCGCCGCCAGTATCGGGGTGCGGGCATAGGAACACGGGCGCTCGAATTCTTTGTGGCACAGGCGAAAGAACTCGGAGTATCCGTGGTTCATCTTGAAGTGAATTATGGCAATCCGGCGATCGCTCTATACCGCCGCGCCGGCTTCGAAGATCACCGACGCTATCTCATGACGAAGTGGATCATGGATAAGCCAGGGGCGTAGAGAGGATCTCTGCTTCATGCGGCCGATTTTCCAATGGAGTCTTGGCTCTCGTTCGCTCGAACTGGGCAAGCGCACCTTGATCATGGGCATCGTCAATGTCACGCCGGATTCTTTTTCGGACGGCGGAAAGTATTTCGATCGGAACCATGCCGTCGAACACGCGGAGAGACTTCTGAAGGAAGGCGCCGACATTATCGACATCGGCGGGGAATCGACGCGGCCGGGGGCGCAAGTGGAAGGCGGCACGTCCGGAGAGAAACGGGTGGTGAGCGCCGAGGAAGAATTGAAACGAGTGATTCCGGCGATTACGGAATTAAAGAAGAAACATCCGGTAAGCGTTATTTCCGTCGATACCTATAAAGCGGAAGTCGCGCGGGCCGCCGTCAATGCAGGAGCGGAAGTTGTGAACGATGTCAGCGGCTTCCGCTGGGACTCACAGATGGCTGTGGCCATCGCGGAACTGAAATGCGGCGGTGTGTTGATGCACATGCGCGGCCGTCCGGACGAGTGGCGCCAACTGCCGCCGCTTATAGATGCCACTTCTCTCGTGAAGCGAGAGTTGAAGGAATGGTCCGAGAGGGCTTTGGCTGCCGGAATGCGCCGGGACAAAATCGTGCTCGATCCGGGTTTCGGATTCGGCAAAAGCTTTGAAGAAAACTATCCACTGATGGCGCACTTTGAAGAATTGCACGGCCTCGGGTTTCCGCTTCTGGTGGGCACTTCGCGCAAGTCTTTTATAGGGCGCACGCTCGGCGGCGAAAAGAACGTGCTGCCAGAAGATCGCCTTTATGGAACCCTCGCCAGCGAAACGGCCCTCATTTTGAAAGGTGCTCATATTGTTCGCACCCACAATGTGAAAGCTTCCGTCGAAGCCGCGAGGCTTGCGGATGCCGTTCTTAATGCCGGCTGAAGGCCAACGCGTTTTTCCCAGTACTAAAAATTGTTTAGACAGTTTTTCTTCTGTCGCGTCGAGTCCGCACGAGTCTGAGAAAAACTGCAACATCCGCACGGAACTTTGCGTCACACTGGCTAAGGGCTATTCCCGCAGATTTTCGTATGGATCCACTCCTCAAGCTCAGCGTTGATGCGCGCGTAACCGTCCGCCGTGCCGGCATTCCCGATCCCACAGGCAACTGCGTCGTTTACTGGATGCAGCGCGCCCAGCGCGGTATCGATAATCCTGCCCTCGACGTAGCGGTGGAGGCTGCGAACGCACTCGGCAAACCCGTCGTGGTTTTTTTCGCACCGTTGCCGTTCTACCCGCGTGCCAACCTGCGGCATTACAGGTTCCTCAATGAAGGTCTTCCAGACATCGCATCCGATATTGCGGCGAAAAATATTGGCCTTACTCTGCGACGCTATCCCGAGCACAGCCTTCTCAAGTTCTGCGAAGAAGTGAAGCCGTCCTTGGTTGTCGGCGATGAGAACCCGATGCGCGAACCGGAGAGATGGCGACAGATGGCAACGAAGGAGTTGAACATCCCGCTCTGGACGGTCGATGCGGATGTAATCGTACCCTCGAAACTCCTGGAGAAGGCGCAGTATGCAGCACATACCATTCGTCCCCGGCTGCAGCAGCACCTCAAAACATATCTCGTGCCGTCGGCGAATCCGCACGCGCACATCAGATGGAATAGACCTAAATCCCTGCAATCTCTGAATCCGGAGATGGACATCACCCAAGGATGGAAGCTCGACCGCTCAGTGACCCCGGTTTCGAACTGGCGCGGTGGGACAGCTGAAGGCATTCGCTTGTTGAGGAGTTTCATTCGTCACAATCTTCGCGGATACGGCACCAGCCGCAACAAGCCGGAAATCGACCACACGAGCAAACTCTCGCCGTACCTGCATTTTGGGCACATCAGTCCGATCACGATTGCGCTCGAAGTCCAAAATGCAGATGTGCCGAAGGCTGACAAGGAGGCTTTCCTAAACCAGATCATCACCTGGCGCGAGCTGGCCGTAAATCTTGTGCATTTCAATCCCGACTATGACAACTTCGAATGCGCGGAGCCCTGGGCTCATCGAACGTTCGCCAAGCATGCGAAAGATCCTCGCCCCGTTCTCTACTCCGGAAGGCAGTTGGAGAATGCCGAGACGCACGACCAACTCTGGAATGCCGCTCAAATGCAGATGGTGAATACCGGCTGGATGCACAACTACATGCGCATGTACTGGGCGAAGAAGATTCTGGAGTGGACGAAGTCCCCCGCCGAAGCGTTCCGCATCGCCGTGTACCTAAACGATAAGTATGAACTCGACGGCCGCGAACCCAACGGCTACGCCGGGATTGCATGGGCCATTGTCGGGAAATTCGACCGCCCGTGGTTCGAGCGGCCGATCTTCGGCCAAATTCGCTACATGTCTGCCGCAAGCACGGGGCGCAAATTCGATAGCAAGAAATACATCAAACAGAATTTGTCGGCAGCGCTCTTTTGACCTTCAGAATCCCTTTCCGGAATCCAGCAATATAGTCACGGGCCCTTCGTTGACCAACTCGACCTGCATCATTTCCTGAAACCGTCCAGTTTCGCAGCGCAAACCCGCCGCGCGAATTCGTTCGACAAATAGGTCGTAGAGCCGCCGCGCCTGCTCCGGCGGCGCCGCATCGTCGAACGAGGGCCTTCTACCACGCCGGACGTCTCCGTACAAGGTGAACTGCGAAACCGCGAGCACGCTTCCGCCTGCGTCACTGAGGCTTCGGTTCATCTTGCCGGCGTCGTCCTCGAAGACTCTCAGCCCCGCGATCTTGTCGGCCACGTATTGGACGTCCGCTTCGGTGTCCTGATGCCCGACCCCGAGCAGAACCAGCAACCCCACTCCAATCTCGCCCGTGATCTCTCCATTCACCGTGACCTTTGCACGGCTGACGCGCTGCACCACCGCTCTCATTGTTTATTCCCTACTATTGCCGATCTGGAACCGAAAGGCGGTGACGTAAGGTTGATTGTGTAAAAAGCGAGAGGGTGTAAGTTGGCTTTGCCTGACCAGCGAAGCCGTTCCGAAAGGAGACCTACACCCATGGCGAAGATAATCCCGATCGAGGAGCATTTCCAACATTTTTTGGCGG
>DASYZZ010000018.1:0-27105 GCA_035945695.1 Candidatus Sulfotelmatobacter sp.
GCAGAGACTTGCGCAGCTCATCGGCTGTAATCTCTTCGCCTTCCAGGAACTTGTGCAGCATTTCGTCGTCGTTTTCGGCGACGGTTTCGACCAGCTGCGCATGGAAGGCCTCGGCCTTTTTCTTCAGCTCGGCAGGAATTTCTTCCGTGATGTATTCCGCGCCCATGGTCTCGTCTTTCCAGATGATCGCTTTCATGGCGATCAGGTCGACGACGCCGATGAACTTCGCTTCTTGTCCGATGGGAATCTGAATCGCGACGGGCTTGGCACTGAGGCGCTTGCGGATGGTATCGACGGCATGCTCGAAATCGGCACCCATCTTATCGATCTTATTAATGAAGCAAATACGCGGGACGCCATATTTGTCGGCCTGGCGCCACACTTTTTCGGACTGCGGCTGCACGCCGTGCACGGCGTCAAACACCGCGACTGCGCCGTCGAGCACGCGCAGCGATCGTTCCACCTCGGCCGTGAAATCCACGTGGCCGGGCGTATCAATAATGTTGATGCGGATGTCGCGCCACGTGCAGGTGGTCGCGGCCGACGTAATCGTAATGCCGCGCTCCTGCTCCTGCTCCATCCAGTCCATGGTCGCAGTGCCTTCATGGACCTCTCCGATGCGGTGCGTCCTGCCCGTATAAAACAGGATGCGTTCCGTCGTAGTGGTCTTGCCGGCATCGATGTGCGCCATGATGCCGATATTCCTGCAACGCTCTAATGGGACCGTTCTTGGCACGACCTGATTCTCTTTCTGGGCTCCGAAACTTATCTTGATTTAGCGATTGAGAGATTGCGCGATTGGGCGATTTTCAATCACTCAATCACCCCATGACTCAATCACTCAATTCCTTTACCAGCGATAGTGCGCAAACGCCTTGTTCGCTTCCGCCATGCGGTGCACATCTTCCTTCTTCTTGATAGCGGCGCCGCGGCTATTCGCCGCGTCGAGCAATTCATTGCTCAATTTGTCCACCATTCCCTTTTCGCCGCGTCCGCGCGCGTAAGTAATGATCCAGCGGATCGCCAGCGAAGTCCGCCGGTCGGCATTCACCTCGACCGGGACCTGATAGTTCGCGCCACCGACGCGGCGGGTCTTCACTTCAAGCAGCGGCTTCGTATTCTCGACAGCCTTCTTGAAGAGCTTCAGCGCTTCATCGCCACCCTTCGATTCCAGCTTCGTCAGGGCTTCATAGAAGATGCCCTCGGCGGTCGACCGCTTGCCCTGCCACATCATCGAGTTGATGAACTTCGTTACCAGATCCGATCCGTACACGGCATCGGCTGGAACGGTCCGCTTTGCGATATGTCCTTTTCTTGGCATTAAGCTTCTAGCTCCTAGCTCTTAGCTTCTAGCTCGAGCTTTCACTGGCCACTCATCACTGGCCACTCATCACTAGCCCTTCTTCGGCCGCTTCGCTCCGTACTTCGAGCGCCCCTGCATGCGGTTCGCGACTCCAACCGCGTCCAGCGTTCCGCGAATCACGTGATAACGCACGCCCGGCAGATCCTTCACGCGGCCCCCGCGGATCAGCACAATCGAGTGCTCCTGCAGGTTGTGCCCGACACCCGGGATGTACGTCGTCACTTCAATCCCATTCGTTAACCGCACACGCGCCACTTTCCGCAACGCTGAGTTCGGTTTCTTCGGCGTCTGCGTATACACTCGCGTGCATACGCCGCGCTTCTGCGGACATCCTTGCAGCGCGGGACTTGCCGTCTTGTAACGAGGCCGCTTCCGGCCCTGGGCCACCAATTGATTAAACGTAGGCACTATCGCCACTCCTTGGCCGCGCACTCGCCCGCTCACCGCGCCGGCAGCGGCCATCAATTCCACCACTTCAAACGCGCATTTGTGGGCATGGCGGCTCGAAGCCAACCATTACTTCTCGCCGCGCAGACTCGGAACTCAAGCCAGCGCCGCAGAGATTCTGGATTCCCTTAAGACTTACGCCGCCGACGGTGGCGCCCGGCCAAACTCCGGGGGCACTCCGTTTCGTCAGCCTTGCCCTGCATATCCTTCCGCATAAGGGCGAAAGGCGCCGCAGGCACGTTTCAGCGAGGAATGTTTCCGGAACTCAAAACCCTTCCGAAAACCTGTTTCTCGACAGCTTCACTCCCGGCTTCCTGACACACATCCGCAGAAAACCAACAGCGTACAGCAAGCTTGGATGAACTCGCGGAACCAAACTACTATAGCAACGCTCAGAAACATCGTCAACTCGTCTTTTTGCATCCCACGTTCGGTAACCGCGAATTCAGCAACGGGGAATATTTTCATCGCGCTTGCCTGATTCCGGCTCTACCCTCTACACTACAGGTTTTCCAATTCATTCAGTGATGTACGGCGCTCCCATGGGTAAGACTGCGCCGGAACGCCTAAGACAGAAGAGGAGTGCATGGGTAGGTTCTGTTCTCGCGGAGTGTGCCTGATTGTTGCGGTCCTTGGCCTGCTTGACCTTGCCGGTTGCGGGGGCGGCTCAAAACGCGGCACCCCTCTTTATCCCGGCCACATTACACTGACCCCAACCGCCACGATGTCGCTGACTCTCGGCGGTTCCATCAACTTTACAGCTTCCGTTCAGACCTCCTCCGGAACGAACCTGAACGTCCCCGTTACCTTTACTTCAAGTGATACTTCGATCCTCACTCTTGCCTCGAACGGCGTAGCATGCGCTGGCCAGTGGGATATCGCGTTCACGACTTGTACTCCCGGGAACGTCGGCGTGGCGACCGTCACCGCCAGCGCCCTCGGCGCAACCAGCGTCCCGACTTACGTCTTTGTTCATCCACCAATCGACAACATCACGGTTGAAGGCATGTTTCCCACAGGGACCCCCGTTCAGGAACCGTGCCTCTCCCAGACCCAGTCCATGATGGTCGAGGCCCACGCGTACAGCCAGGGCACCGATATTACGGCTTCCGTCGGACCGTTTACCTGGACATCCAATAATCCAACGGTCGTCAATCTGATTCCTATCATCAACAGCTATTACAGTTTCCCGACAAACCAGGCCACGGCCAGAGCGGTCACCCCCGGTATTACGAACATCATCGCCAGCGCGAATGGTGTCTCCAGTACGACGTTCCAGCAACCGCAATACGCGAACACCCAGGGCGCAACATCCCCGATTCTCGACTTCTTTGCGACGTGTCCCGTTCAAAACATCAGCCTTGAAGTAGGCCAGGCAGGATCGGGGCAGACCACATTTATCGCCTCGAAATCAACCTCGCAGAGCATCGTCGCCACCATCACTGACGTGATGGGGAACTCGTCTCTTCCCAACACAAACGGCGGAGTTGTTCTCACCAAGATTCCTCTGACGTGGGCCTCGTCTCAGCCCGGAGTGTTCACTATTGCCGCCAATTGCGGCCAGACATGTTCGGCTGCTACGGGTTCGCCAGGATCCGTCGCCATCACAGCCTCTTGCTCACCTCCGAGTTGCAATGTCGGATTCCCTCTGATTCCGGCGACGCTCTCCACTCCTGCGCAAATCACGGCCTGCACGCAGTTCTTTCAGCCGCTCGTGCCCAATAAGTCGTTCAACTGTCAGGAACTCATTCCTGTCCCGGTCTACGCTTCTCCCGTTTTCATTTACCCGACGGGCGACGTCACTCTACAGCCTCCGGCTGGCGCCATTGGTGGAGTCATCACCGGCACGACCGGTGCAGCCGCGGTATTTGCGGCCAGTACAGGATGCGAGCACGAAACGCCCTCCACCTGCTTTACCTCCGCCTATTACTTTTCGACGACCAAAGGATCCGTCGGCGCGGCGAATCTTCTGCCCGCTGCTCCGAACTCTGCCCTCTTTGATCTCTCCGGAGCCAGACTCTATATGGGCAGCGACTTCGGCGCGGAGTTAATCACTCCCGCCAACTTCGGAACATCCACCAACCCATTCGCGCCCCTTGGAACTGTCACTGGACGGGTCCTCGCAATTTCGAATAGCGGCACCGCCGCCGCTTTCAGCGACACTCTCCACACCCCGAATCAGGTTTACATCGTCAACACCAGCAGCACTCTCACTCAAGGCGCAACCGCCCTCAACATCTCCGGCGCCAGCACCGCCGCATTCTCTCCCGACGGTCTGAAAACCTTCATCGTTGCCGGCCCCACCGGAAACTCGCTCTATATCTACTCGACCCTGCAGGCCTTGCAGGGCCCGATTCCTCTCTCCGGCGCGGCGAACAATATCGTGTTCTCTCCCAACGGAGCGTTCGCTTACATCGCCGAGGCCAGCGGGGCCGCCGGCCCCAACCTCTCCGTCTTCTCGACCTGCAACAATCAGTTCGTGGGAAGCGTGCCTTTGCCCGCCAATCCCCTCATCACCAAGGTGCTGCCAAACCTTCACATCGATGGACGCGACTCTTACGGCAATCCGATTCCGGACGGAATTCACGTGCTCGTCATGGATTCCACCGGCTTCAATATCGTCACTTCGACGCTCTCTCCTCCCGCCGCCGGAACGCTCTGCCCGCAAGGCCTGAATTTCATCAGCGACGATCCCGCTCGCACCGCCCAGCGGATCGACCTTGATGAAGGCACGCTTCAGCCGGTCAACTTCTTCACCTCGCCAGACGGATCGCAGCTCTACGTCGCCAACGCCAGCAGCTCCACGATCTTCATCTACAACTTCCTCGTCGGATCCGTGATCGGCGGCATTCCTCTGCTGAACTCTGCCACCCCCGTAAGCGCCGAGATGAGCGTTGACGGAGGAACCATCGTCATTGCCGGTTCAGACAGCCTGGTGCACGTGGTCACCACCGCCGTCGGCGGCACCGACACCTCACCGCCTCTTACGTTCCCCAACCTGCCGAATTATCTGAACGCCTTCTGTTCGATAACGCCCAGCGCAGGCCCATGCTCGTTGACCATAGCCGCTACCAAGCCGTAGTAAGAACAACGGTCATCTAACGTGTACTGTCACCTCGCCGGAGCATTGCCGTCCGCAAAGCGGATGGCAATGCGGGGTAGAGAGACCCTTTTTTTCGAGGAGACGCGGGCAGGAAAATCTTCCCCATGCGGGAGCGGAACGGTTTACCTGAATTGGATCGCAAAGGGTTGAAGAAGTGCTAACTACTGTCCCTTGCCATCCAACTCTTTTCCGACACTATCGAGAACGCCATTCACGAAGTGCACCGACTCGGGAGACGAAAACTTCCGCGCAATCTCCAGCGCTTCGTTGATCACCACAGCGCGCGGCGTCTCTGGATACGCCATGAACTCCGCCACCGCTGCCCTCAGCAGATTGCGATCCACCGCCGCCATGCGTTCCATCCGCCAATGTTCGGCATGTTTCTCGATCAACTTGTCGATGTCGCCTACGCGATCGAGGGCAACGCGAAACAGATCATCGGCAAAGCCCCGCACCTCCGCGCTAGCCGTGGCGTTTTCCGCCCAGAAAGTCCGCCGAACATGCTCCGCATCCTGCTTGCCCATGTCGGACTGAAACAGCATCTGCAGAGCCAGTTCGCGGGATTTTCGCCGGGTGCCCATGGAATTCAGTGCTTAGTGATTAGTGGCTAGTGGTCAGTTTACTGTAAGGCAGGACTATTTCCTTTTTTTGCCATCCCGAGCGGAGCGAGGAATCTGCTTCTTTCTGACAGCTGAAGCCTGACGGCTGACAGCTTTTTTCAGCGACGCCATCTCCACCGCCGCCAGCGCCGCCTCGAATCCCTTATTCCCCATCTTCAGCCCGGCGCGATCGATCGCCTGCTCCAAAGTGTCGCAGGTCAACACTCCAAACGCATGAGGCACGCCCGTTTCCTGCGCCGACTGCCCAATCCCGCGCGTAACTTCATTGACGATCACGTCGTAATGCGCCGTATCCCCGCGCAGCAAACAACCGATACAAATGATCGCGTCGTACTTTCCAGTCGAAGCCAAAGTCCGCGCTGCCGAAGGAATCTCAAACGCCCCGGGAACGCGGACCACATCCATATCTTCCTTCTCAGCTCCAGTGCGAATCAATCCATCGCACGCACTTAGCAGCAATCGCTCGGTGATGAACGCATTGAATCGCGCCACCACAATCGCAAAGCGCATGCCGGAAGCGTCAAGCTTCCCTTCCAGCGCCGAAACTGCAGCCGCAGGCACAGACTCTAATTTCAGTTTCAATTTTCCCTCTGTGACCTCTGAGTCCTCTGCGTTGAAAGGTTTTGATCCGTGTAGATCCGTGGCAAAGAAGTTACTTCCCCTTGAACTGCGCCGCCCGCTTCTCCAGGAATGCCTTCGTCCCCTCAGCCTTATCCTCCGTCGCACACGCCACCGCGAACAGCACAGCCTCCAGGTACAACCCTTCGGCCAGCGTCATCTCCATCCCTTTGTTGACGGCCTCCATCGCGTACTGCACGGCCAGCGGAGCGTTCGCCACAATCTTCGCAGCAATCGCCTCGGCCCGCGGAATCAATTCCGCCGCAGGAACCACTTCATTCACCAGCCCCATCCGATGCGCTTCCTGCGCCGTGATCATCTCCCCCGCAAGCACCATCTGCATCGCGATCCCTTTGCCCACCAGCCGCGGCAGCCGCTGCGTTCCGCCATATCCCGGAATAATCCCCAGCTTCACCTCCGGCTGCCCGAGCTTGGCATTGTCGCTCGCCAGGCGCATCGTGCATGCCATCGCGATCTCGCATCCGCCGCCCAGAGCGAATCCGTTGATGCACGCGATCACCGGCTTGCCAAGATTTTCAATCAGGTTCAGGACATTCTGCCCCCGATGCGTATATTCCTTGCCGGTCACCGCGTCCTGCTTCGCCAGCTCGCCGATATCCGCGCCAGCAATAAAGGCCTTCTCGCCCGACCCAGTGAAAATCACGACGCGAACCGCGGCATCGTTCTTGATGTCATGAAACGCCGCCCGCAGCTCTTCCATCGTGGCCATATTCAGCGCGTTAAGCACCTTCGGCCGGTTGACGGTGACATAAGCAACCGCGTTCTTCTTCTCGAGAATAATGTTTTCGAAGTTCATAAGTCCCAACCTTGCCACGGATTCTCACAGATCAACACTGATCTCTTAGCGTTCTGTCATCCTGAGCGAAGTGAGTCGTGAGCGAAGCAAACGACTCACGTAGTCGAAAGCCCCCCATGCCCTCAACTGCAACGCAAGCCTGAAAAGTCATCTCCACGCCGTCGGACATCCTTGTCCACACGTCAGCAATCACGACTTCGCCGCGCTTGCATTTACACCCACGGCATCGGATGAATCGCCATCCCCTGGACTTGCCCAATAAAACCGCCTTACCACCGGAACTAACAGCCACGCCACCAACGCCAACGGAATGGCAGTGAAACTGAACATATCCCAGTCGATGTTATTCACGCCGTCATCGATCGTGCTGTAGACGAAAATTCCAAACAGCCCTGCATCGGTAAGGAACGCAAGCCACCAGCCCCACAGTTTGTTTCTGGCTAGCCCCCAACCGCCCGCGAGGGTCACGATCGTGATGGGTGCAAGAATGCAAAGAGCAACCTTGAGCCCTTCTATCGTCGAGGCACGATCTGCCCCACGTTGCACTTCCATCTGGTGCATCAGCACCAGCAGCACGATGCACATCGCGACGAAAAGCGCACCGCACAGGAACTGCGCCACCACCAGGCCCGTCACCCATCCCGAACGCTTCACAATGCGCCTTTCCATCCGTGAAGATCCGTGCAAATCCGTGGCTAAAGCTTCTGCGACCGCGGCCCTACTTGCGCCCCGTACCATCCGGCCGTCGCTTCAGCCCGAGTGCTATAATTGTATAGCAGGAGTTCCACAATGCTTGCTATCCGCCTTCCCGAAAGCATCGAAAAACGCCTCGACCGCCTCGCCAAGCGCACTGGGAGAACCAAAACGTACTACGCGCGGCAAGCCATCATGGAACACTTGGCCGACCTGGAGGCAGTCTATCTCGCTGAGCGGCGTTTGGAAGCCATTCGGGCCGGGCGCACCAAGACGATACCCATCCAAAGAGTCCTGCGTCGCTATGGCATGGTCGATTGAGTTCGATCCAGCCGCCAGTCGAGAACTGAACAAGCTTGATCCCAAGGTTGCCCGACGCATCCTTAAGTTCCTGTTAGAGCGCGTGGCGAAATTGGACGACCCGCGCAGAATCGGCGAGCGCCTGCAGGGGCAACTCCACCACCTCTGGAAATATCGCGTTGGCGACTACCGCGTGCTTTGTGCCTTCAGGCAAGAAGTACTTGTCGTCCTCGTGCTTGAAATCGACCATCGCCGTGAAATCTACCAACGCTAGGTTCGCACTGCTTCGCAAAATCCGCGGGAAAAGAAGTTCAAAGCTTCTGCGCCCGCGGCTTCTCCGGGTCCGAGTAATCATAAAACCCGCGGCCCGACTTGCGCCCATACCACCCGGCCATCACCATCCTCTTCAGCAGCGGAGGCGAGGCAAACCGCCGCTCCTTAAATTCGTCATACATCACGTGGGTGATGTAATAAGTCGTATCGAGCCCGACGAAATCCAGCAGCGTAAACGGCCCCATCGGATATCCGCATCCCAGCTTCATCGCGTTGTCGATGTCCTCGATCGATCCCACGCCTTCCTCATACGCCCGGATCGCATCCAGCAGATACGGCACCAGCAGCCGGTTCACGATGAATCCCGTCTTGTCCGACGTGCGCACCGGAACCTTGCCGAGCTTCTTCGCGAACGCATACGCCGATTCGTAAACATCGTCAGCCGTCGCTATCGTTCGCACAACTTCGACCAGTTTCATCAGCGGCACCGGATTAAAGAAATGCAGCCCGATAAATCGCTCCGGCCTCTTGACCGCAGTTAACAGCTCCGTCACCGAAATCGAAGAGGTATTCGTCGCGAAGATCGCGTCTTTCTTCACCACGCCATCGATCGACGCGTACATCTTCTTCTTCTCCTGCACGTTCTCGATGATCGCTTCAATGACAATGTCGCAATCGGCAAGACCGGACTTATCTGTCGTTCCCTTGAGCCGCGCCCTCGCCGCATCCTTCTGCTCGGCCGTGATGCCGCCCTTCTCCACGGGACGCTCGGCAAACTTCGCCAGAGACTTCTCAATCCCGGCAAATCCCTTGTCGAGAAACTTCTGCTCAACCTCGAGCACCGTGACGTCGAATCCAGCCATCGCCGCCACCTGCGCAATGCCAGATCCCATCAACCCACAACCAAGCACTCCAACTTTCTTGATTTCCATAATTGCTTCCTTAAAAAATGTCTTGTCATCCTGAGCGAAGCGAAGGAGCTATGCATTCGCTGCTACGACAGATGAGTCATCCTCAACAAAGAAACATTTCATGCCGAGTTCCCATTTGCAGGATTCGGCGTTTCGGTGTGATCTCTTAGCCACTTCCAGATGCTGAGAACAAAGCATAATCCCGCCAATCCCCCACAAACCCAGACATCCTGATCTACAATCGGACCAGTCCGACCGCGTCTGACATTCAACCACCAATACGCCGCTACCCTTCCAACAGCAATACAAGCAAACAACCACGGCAGAAGTGGCCCGCCCCATTCATGCCGGTGAAAAACGAAGTACACCAGTCCAAGCGTGAGCGGGATGAGCAGAATAGAGATCGCGTGCTGAAAGTCAGTCATTGCCGGCAAGAAGGCATAAAAAAGCGCACACGCAACCAGGAGCACGGTTTTCGTACAAGTCTCCCTGTTAACTCATGCTCTCCACAATCATCGCGATCCCCTGCCCACCGCCAATGCAAGCCGTGGCCAGCCCATACTTTTTCTTCCGTCGCCGCAACTCATACAGCAGTGTGATCACCAGCCGCGTCCCGGTCGCGCCCAGCGGATGCCCCAGCGCAATCGCTCCGCCGTTCACATTTACCTTCTCGCGATCCAGCCCCAGCTCTTTTTCAACCGCGAGATACTGCGCCGCGAACGCTTCATTTACTTCAATCAGATCGATGTAGTCCAGCGTCAGCCCGGCCTTCTGCAGCGCGATCTTCGTCGCCGGCACTGGGCCGCGTCCCATCACCTTCGGATCAACGCCCGCCACGCCCCAACTCACGATGCGGCCCAGCGGCTCCATATTGCGCTTGCGTACCTGATCGAGCGACATCACCACAACCGCCGCGCCGCCGTCGACAATGCCGCTGGCATTTCCCGCTGTCACAGTTCCATTTTTCCCGAAAGCAGGCTTCAGCTTCGCCAACCCTTCCATGGTGGTCTGCGGACGCCGATGATCATCCTCGCTCAACGACTCTCCGGTCGGCTCGCCCTTATGATTCCGCAGCGGCACCGGCACCAACTCTTCCTGCAGACGCCCGGCCTTGTACGCATCGTCGGCGCATTTCTGCGAACGCAGCGCGAATTCATCCTGCATCTCACGCGTGATCCCCTGCTGCGATCCGTAAAGCTCAGCGGTGTTCGCCATATATGACCCGCAATACGAATCGAGCAGAGCCACCATCAGCGAATCTTCCAGCTTGCCGCCCGGCGCCAGCGTGAATCCATCGCGCCCGCGAATCACAAACGGCGCCTGCGACATTGCTTCCATGCCTCCGGCCAGCACAACCTTCGCCTCGTCGGTCTGGATCAACTGCGCCGCGCTCACAATCGACTGCATCCCCGACCCGCACAGCCGGTTCACCGTCAGCGCCGGAGTCTCAATCGGCAGCCCCGCCCGCAGCCCGACGTGCCGCGCACCGTAGAGCGCGTCACCCGAAGTCTGCTGCGCATTCCCGTACACGACATGATCGAATTCTTTGGGATCGATCCCCGATCGCTCGATCGCGGCCTTGCCCGCAATCGCGCCCAGTTCCTGCGCAGTGAAATCCTTCAATTTGCCGCAATATCTTCCAAAGGGCGTACGCGCCCCGCTGACAATCGCAATCTCCCCGACTTTTAGCATGATGATCTCGCAGAACTCCAACCGGACCGGCCGGAGTCAATTCGCCAAACTTTTCAGTGTAGCAGCGCAGCCCAAGATTGACCAACGGCAGCTCGGAACGCACCACGTCGGCCGATCCGCATCAGTTTCTAATTCAACAATCAACAATCAAGATTCAAGAATTCCTGTACTCGATATCCACTCGTCCCAGTAGACTATCCCGCTGGAGGAAACGACCATGCCCCACGGGCCCAAGCCCGCAGTTCTGAAAGCCGCCTTCATTTCCATCATCTTCCTTCTCACGACATACGCGGCCGTCGCCCAGTCCGACTACACACCGTCACCCGAGAATCTCCAAGCCCGCCGCGAATTTCAGGACATGAAGTTCGGCATGTTCATCCACTGGGGCGTGTATAGCGTTCTCGGCGACGGCGAATGGGTCTTTCATAACCGCAAGCTCACCGTCGACGAATACAACCGCCTGCCCGCGTTCTTCGATCCGGAAAAGTTCGACGCAAAAACGTGGATCGCCCTCGCCAAATCTGCCGGAATGAAATACATCACTATCACCTCGCGCCATCACGACGGATTCGCGATGTTCGACTCGAAAGTGTCCGACTGGAACATCGTCGCGCGCACGCCGTACAAGAAAGATCCGCTCAAGATGCTCGCCGACGAATGCCATCGCCAGGGCATCAAGCTCTTCTTCTACTATTCGCAGCTCGACTGGCACAATCCCGACTACTTTCCGCGCGGCGCCACCAACTGGAACAATGGACGCCCCGACCATGGCGACTTCAATCGCTACCTCGACGAATACATGGACGGCCAGCTCACCGAGCTGCTCACCAACTACGGTCCCATCGGCGGCATCTGGTTCGATGGCATGTGGGACAAGCCCGACGCCGACTGGCATCTCGCCAAGACCTACGCGCTCATTCATCGCCTGCAGCCGGCCGCTCTGATCATTCCGAATCATCATCAGACGCCGCGTCCCGGAGAAGACGTCCAGACCTTCGAGCGCGACCTTCCCGGCGGAAACACTGCGGGCTTCAACACCACATACATCAGCACCAAGCTGCCGCTCGAGAGTTCAGACACGCTGAACGATTCCTGGGGATTCAACATCGGCGACAGCAATTACAAAAGCGTTGCCGATCTCGAGCGCCGCCTGATCCGGGCCGCTGGCAACAATTCGAACCTGTTGCTCAACATCGGACCGTATCCGAACGGAGAGATCGATCCACAGTTCGCGACTCGCCTGCACGTGATCGGCGGATGGCTGTCAAAATACGGTGAGTCGATTTACGGAACGCGCGGGGGACCGATTCCTCCCGGCGACTGGGGAGTCACCACGCAGAAAGCAGACAAGATTTACGTCCACGTGCTGAACTGGGGCGCTCCGCTGCTCGCGCTGCAGCCGGTCGCAGGAAAAATCACGGCGGCGCACTTGCTGCTCGATAACAGGGCAGTCGATTACACGCAGAACCCCGACGGCATCGTTTTGAAACTTCCGCCGCCAGGAAAAGACGAAGTCGATCGCGTGATCGTTCTGACAGTGGCGAAGGAGTAGCCCGCGAAGCGAGGGGGGTTCTAATCTCCCTTGGCCGTCGCCGATTCTTCAAGCGCGCTCAGACGGATCACCGCCGCTGCTGCGTTGTAGCGGACCGTCTGGCTCTTGTCCGTGAACTTCACCTCGACGTTCGGCAGCAGCGACGCGTCGCCGCGTTTCGCGATCGCCTCGATCGCGGCCGCGCGCACGATCCAGTTCTTGTCGGACGTGGCTTTCACCAGCGCCTTTGCAGTATGAGGATCGGGATCGTTCGCGAGATACGTCGCCGCCACCGCTCTCGCCGGATTCGGATCTTTCTTGTGGATCGTCCGCCAAGCGTCCCAACCCATGCCTGCGAACGGAACGTAGCCGATCCCCTCCGAGAATCCAATCTTCGCCAGTTCCCGCGGATTTCTCAGTGTCTCCATCTGCTGGGCGATCAACCCATCGTCGGCCTTGCGCTCGCCGGTCAGCAATTCGTAGTAGACGATATAAGCGGATGATTGATCATTCAGCAATTGCAGCGCATGAGCAGCCGCCATCACGACCGGGATCTTTCGGTCATCCAAGGCGTGCTGCAGTTTCGGCACCGACTCTGTCGCATGCATCTGGCCCAAAGCTGTCGCTGCTGCGACGCGAACGTTCGGACTCGTGTCGTTCAGCGCACTCTCGGCTAACTCACGGCCCAATCGATCGTCGCGCAGCAAACCCAGGGCGCGAATTCCATCTGTCCGCTGAGTCACGCTCTTTGAGAATGCCGCGTTCATCAGCAAGTCCCAGGCTTTGTGTACCGGATTGTGGATGTCTTCAGGAATTTGGCCAACGCAGGAAACCGCGCAGGCCAGAATGACGCAGGTCGCGAATTGGACGCGCATTCTCAATCCCAGAGCCGGAAAGCATAGGTATGATGCCTTTCTTGCTCGAATCGTATGCCGTAGATTCCGCTGTAGCCGCGGGTAAGGAACTTAGGATTCTCCCTTACGGCGATCTCAGCAGAAGGACCGAAATGCCGGCGACAAGCGAAGACGCGGTGGGCCGCCCCAAGCTCGCCTGATTCCAATCCCAGGCAAGACCTTTGCGGTCCACCGCCACTCGACAGCACATCAAGAACCGGGCTCATCCGTGAGCCCGACTGAGGGGGAAGCACTATGACTGCACAATTTTTTCCAGGGCTATGCGGCTGCGAATCACCAGCGTCGCGCCCTTCAACTGCATCAACTGTTTTTTCTTGAATTCCGAGAACAGCCGGCTGACGGTCTCGCGAGTCGTTCCGATAATTTCGGCGATTTCCTCATGCGTGAGCGTCATCTTCACCTGCGAGGAACCGTCGTCGCCGGAGGATTTCGTCGACCACGAGAGCAGCAGCTTGGCGAACTTCTCGGATGGAGACGCCGCGAGGCCCAGGGTTCGTATCTCTTCGTAGGCCGTGTAGTAATTCCGGCTCAACTGCTGGGCGATCCGCACTGCGACTTCCGGGTATTCTTTCAGGAGGTGCATCAGCGAATCCCGCGGAACGAAGTTCGCCTGTCCCGGTTCCATCATCTCGGCCGTGACTTCATAGGGACGATTCGAGATCACCGCGTTCAGTCCGAGCACGTCGCCCGACTCCGAGATCTTGGTGATGATGGTTTTGCCTTCGCGCGACGAGGTC
Source organism: Candidatus Sulfotelmatobacter sp. (assembly GCA_035945695.1). Lineage (GTDB taxonomy): Bacteria > Acidobacteriota > Terriglobia > Terriglobales > Acidobacteriaceae > Sulfotelmatobacter. Next base: position 14,020 of record DASYZZ010000018.1, read on the forward strand.
GACAGTTTTGCCTTCCCGGTGCAGAGCACAAAGACTCCGCGCGGCTGTTGCCCTTCGATGAAAAGCATCGCTCCTTTCGGATAAACGGCGGTCGACTTGATCTCGTTCAGCCGTTGTCCCGCCTGCGCCGAAAGATTGCAAAACAGATGCTCGCCTCGCACCGGACAAGTGAGGCAGTTATCAAGGATGTTCAGACCATAAGGAGCCCGCATCGGAAACCTCCTCGGAAAGGCCCGCTTTCTCGACCCTCCACGGAAGTTGTTATGGCAACCGGCAGACCAAACGTGAGCGAACGCATGCCGAAGTCTCAGGATTCGGGTATGTCACAGAAAATGCTGAGTTTGCTCAGGCTGCGGGTATTGGCGATCGCTGCGTGAATAGCCGCACTCAGGCCATCTTTGGGTTATTTCCCGCACACCGATGCGTGATCTGGATCACCAGTTCTTGTGACTTAGATAACCGCAATCGAGGTTCCGGGCGATCAGTACCTCCGATTTTTGGGGATCGCTTCGCCTTAAACGCTTTGAACTGAAGTAGTTCGCAGCACCGAGGAACGGCGGGTTAGTCTTCTTGCACGCCCGTCGAAACTTCAGCAGGGCTCAGCGCGGGCAGAGATTTCACGATTTCGACAGTCTCAAGGCTTATCCACAGCCCACGTCCAGAAATTGTGACATCTGACCTAGCTTTCCACAGGCCCTGATTGTCATCATGGCTAAGCCGAATGGCAAAAAGATGATCAAAAAAAACGGGTTCGCTAAGTTCTTTGAACCGAATATTTTACGCATAAGCCCAAGCAGCTCAATATTTTGCGGAGGGCAAACAGGTCATCTGACCACTAAGCTCTTTGAAATCTATATTTTGCGTTCATCAGGTAAAAAAAGCGCCGAGAGTGCTGCTGGAAATGCCGTGTTTTCAAGATTTTGCCTGTAAAATATTGATTCATAAGGGCTTCTCACAAGCTTTCGCAAGTTGGCATGATTTCCGGCAAATCGACTACGTCGAGAGCTTGCAAGACGCTGAAGTCCGATCCGCTAAGCCCTTTAAAGAGAAGTTCTTAGAAGTAAGTCCAATCGGCTCAGGATTTTGCGGACGGCAATCGGATCGGTTGGACCATAAGTCATTTTAAATCTGTATTTTGCATTGAGGAGGCAAAAGAACTTCGCTGGCGAGAGAGGCTCAGCAAACCTCATGTTTTCAGGATTTTACCTGTAAAATATTGAGCCGCAAGGATTTTGGGACGATTTTTCCCTAATCCGATGATTCCAATAGACCGGCAGGAGGGAGGGGCCGTCTCAAAGCAAGGCACGACTAAGAACCGATTCAAGCACTGGCTCTGGTCAGTCGCGTTTGGAGGAGCAGGCTGAGCAGGTATGCGCCGATCACGATGAACATGAGGTTCTGGTTGCCGATGATCATGCTGAGGTATTCGCTGAATCCGCCGATCATGGCTCCGATGAGGTTGGCACCGAAGAATGAGGATGGGTTCGAGGCCTGGCGGAACGTCGTCGAGAAGATCAGGCCGGCGAAAAAGATGGGCAGCGGCACCACGAGCAGCGACCACAATAACCGTTCGTCGAAGGTCAATGCCAGAATCGAGTCGCGCTTCACGAAGTAGAGCAGCAGCAGAGTGGCGATGAGCGGTGCGTACATCCAAATGCGGAAACGGCTGAGGCGCATGGCGACCAGGTTCGCGGCCAGGACCATGAGAAGAACGCCGGTCACCACCACCAGCGTTACGAACCAGGTGGTGCCGAAGTAGAGCGAGCAGTCGGAGATGCTCTTGGTTTCGAGCAGGAGGAATCCGAGACCGAGAAAAAGGAAGTGGCCGTCATTCATGCCAAAGCCGCGGCCGCGCAGCATGAACACCGCGGGAATCGTGATGGCCAGCAGGATTCCGATCACGATGAGGTAGTCCGACGGGATGGTCTTGCGCGAGAGATAAAGAAACGGCCAGTCGTCTGTGGGAGCCACGGCAGCGGAAACCTCGCTTGTGGGGACTACTTTGCGGACGAATCGGCCGTATTGCGCGGGCGGCTCGGGATGTTGACCCCGAAAAGCGCAGATCACGACCTGTCCGTTGCTTTCATAAAGCACCGGAGTCTGACCGGTGGCAACTTCGACCATCCGCACCAGCTTGCGGGCGAGCCACTCGCGTCCGGCCATAAAGGAAAGCGACAGTACTCCGTCATCGTTCAGCAGGCGAAACGCAGACTGGATGCTCTGCACGGTGTAGATATATCCGTCGAGTCGGATGTTGCTCATCGAGCTGAACAAAGTTTGCGAGTCAAGGAAGCTAAAGACGACCATGTCGTATCCGCCGGTGGAGCGGCGAAGAAATGCGCGGGCGTCGTCGACGTGGACGTGGACCTTGGGATTCTCGTAGATCGCCGAAGCGTTGAAGCGGTCGGAGAGCTTCACCAGCATCGGATCGATTTCAACGGCGTCTACGTATTCCGCTCCGTTTAGGACGGCGATCTCAGTATCTGTGCCCCCCCCCGCGCCCAACGCGAGGACACGACGGTGGACCGGAGCCAGCGCATAGGGCAGGTCATACTGCATGCGTCCGTTGAGAATCTCTTTGCGATTTTGCGGAGAGTAGCGATTCGGATCGAAGGTGCCGTCGCTCTGAAGGAAATAGTGGTTCACGCGCACGTCGTAGATTGGCGGATCCTGCATGGTGCGGAGATCCGCGTGCGGCTCGCGAACGGGAACTTTGTTGTGGTCGGTGATGATGATGCAGTAATACGGAGACCAGATCGCATTGGAAGCGACGGAAAAATAGACCCCGGCGATTGAGAGAGCCAGCACCGGGATTGCGCGCAGCCGGTGTGCTTTGGGAAGAAGCAGAACGATCGCGAGCGCGACGAACGAAACTCCGACTGTTGGAGAGAAATACTTCAGCGAGAAGAGTCCAAAACAGAGCGTGCCGGCGAGGCTGCCGCCGAGGTCCCATGAATAAGCGAGGAGCGGCGGTAGGGCGTCAAACAGCGATCCGATGCGCTGGCCGAGAGGCACAAAGACCAGTGCGTTGGTGACGAAGATGCCGACCAGGCTTACATAACGCACGAGTTGGGGACTCGGCGTATAGAAGCGGCTCTCAGTGGCGCTCGTCGGGAGAGTGATGAAGTGGGCGATCAGCAGCCACGCGACGTTGATCAGCAGCAGAGCTGGCAGCCATGCGAAGAGCGACTTTCTTTTTCTGCCGAGGATGGCTCCCACGCCGAGGCCGAGAAAGGAACTGATCAGGATCAGGTTGGCGTAATAGGCGATCAGTCGTACCACTGCCGGAGCCCAGCGAATCACCATCAGTTCGAGGAAGAGCGCGAGGAATGACAGGCAGAACAATTCCAGACCGCGGCGGCGTCGGACAGTAGCGTCCATCGCTTGAGACAACGACGCTGCGGGTGATTCGGTGGAAACCATCAAAGCTCTCCTCGGGTGCGCGACTGGGCTCGCGCATCCTCTGCAATTTATCACCTTGTTGGATTTGGTGGCGAAGAGTTGCCGCGACAGTGGGCGTGTGAGGAAAGAAGAAGAGAATGTCGCTCCACGCACCATCGGATCGGCGGCGGCGATCCGATGGCTTGGTCGGGATGACGGAGTTGCCGCTCGGTCTGCTACGGGCCGACGTTGACGTGTAAGGCTGAAGGAGTTTGGAGGCGCTCGCGGTAGATTTCATTTTTGGGTGCGACTTCGCCTACGACGTCGACGTTGATGACGTATCCGCCGCGGGGGAGCGTCTCGCCGAAGGGGAGTTCTTTATCGACAGTGGCTCGCGGCAGGTTGAAATGCTGATAGCCGATGGCAGTGGCGCGTCCGTTCTCGGCGACGGCCAAGACTACGAAGGTGAGATCCATGTCGTCGGGGGTGATGTTGGAAACTACGACGCTGCCGTCAATTCTTCTTCCGCTGACGTGGGCCGGAGTCTTCCACTTCAGGATCAGAGCCGACTGCACTCGCAGGACGAAGCCCTTCTGCACAGCTTCCGGGGGATTGTTGGAATCGGTAACCGAAACAGTGAAGTCGAACTCGCCGGTCCGCCCCGGCCTGCCGTGGAGGAGTCCGTCGTCCTCGAGTTTGATCCCCGGAGGCAGCGCGCCTTTTTCGAGCTTCCAATGAAGGCGAGGAACGCCTCCGCGGGCGTGAAAGCGGACTTCGTAGTTGGCTTCGGGATAGGTGTCGGGCAGTTCGGATTCGTTTTCAATGACCACACCCAACTGGTTCTGCGCCTGCGCCGGCCCGTCTTGAGCCTGGGAATCAGCCAACTCGTCGGCTGGGAGCGGAGCAATCTGACAGGCCGCGCACAGGCTGACGCACAGGAGAGTTGCGAGAAGCCCGGCAATCCGCAGGGTGGGGTTCGTTTTCATTCGTCCTTCGGGCGCTTTCATTACTCTCCCACAGTTCGCGGTTTCCGTATAGGAATGTTCGAGGCCCGCGATCTTGCAAGCCTCGATGCCCGAAGTCACGGAGGTCATATTGACTTAAATTCAGAGTTTCTGAAAAACTAGCCGTTCGGGAGCACCGCCGGTGCCTCCCGCCGCCCAGACAATTCATGGAACTGCTGCTCAACCTCGCGTGGCTGCTGCTGGCCGTGCCCGCCTATTGGCTGTGGCGGGATGGCCGGGCGACGGATTCAAGAGTGCGCTTTTCGTCGCGGCAGTGCTTGCTGGCACTGGGATGCGCGCTGGTTGTGCTGTTCCCGGTTGTTTCGGCGACCGATGATTTACATGCCTTGTGCGCTGCAGTGGAGGAGTCTCCGATCAGCAAGCGCACAGTTCGGCAGGCTAGCAGCGAAAAAGCTGCTTCGGCGCAGAGCCATCAGGCGCTGGCTTCGATCGCCGCTTTTGCTCCGGCTCACGCTGAATGTTGGTACCAGAGCCCATCGGTTTCTTACGTCCTGCCTTTTGCGCCGGTCGTTCATGAGTTCGGCCGCGCTCCTCCAGCTTCGCCTCTCGCCTGATTCATTCCGCTCGCTCTCCGTGTGACAGCGGGCGTTCTTCCCTCAATTGATCCTCTCGGGACCGCAATCACGATCCCGATGGCAGAAGCGGACTTAGCTTCTGGCGAGAACTGTTCCCTCTGCCGCATTGGCGGACGAGGGTAGAAGCAGAGTTTCGATGCGTTGGACGTGTATCCATCTGGCAGTTTTTGTGGGAGTGGCAGCCGCGGCGCTGTGCGCGCAGACGGCTGCGCCGGCTCCTGCCGAGGTGTGGAACTGGGAGCAAGTGAAGGATCGTTTCGAAGAGAACAATACGTCGCTGATGGCGGCGAAGCTGAACATTGACGAACTCAAGGCGCAGGAAATTACGGCGCATCTTCGACCGAATCCGGATTTCACGTTTTCGGCCGACGGCACGCAGATCGTGCCGAGCCACGGCGTATGGACTCCGTTTGCGGGGACGTTCGTCTCTCCGGCAGTCAGCTATCTTTTCGAGCGGCGAAACAAGCGCGGCTTGCGGTATGAAAGCGCGAAGCAAGGAACCGCGATTGGCGCAGCACAGGCGGACGACAACGAGCGCACGCTGATTTACAACCTGCGCACGGCTTTCGTGGGAGTTCTGCAGGCGAAGGCCGTTTTGAAGCTGGCGCAGGATAATCTCGGCTACTACGACAAAATCCTGAAAGTGAGCCGCGACCGGTTCCAGGCAGGGGACATTGCGCGGATTGATCTTGACCGGCTCGAGCTGGCGCGCTTGCAGTACGAGTCCGATCTGCAGAGTGCGCTGGTGAACCTGCGGACGACAAAGATCAATTTGCTCGCGTTGCTCGACGACCGCCGGCCGGTGGACAGCTTTGATGTCGAGGGAGCGTTCGACTTCCGCGACGAGTTGCTATCGCTGGACGACTGCCGCAAGCAGGCGCTCGATGCCCGGCCGGATCTTCGGGCCGCGGTGTTGTCGGTGCAGCAGGCAAAGACGAATTACAAACTGGCACAGGCAAACGGGTCGACGGATCCGACGATCGGCGTCTGGTTCACTCATAACGGTTCGTTCAACAATCCTGATGCGCTGAACACGATTGGGGCGAGCGTCAGCATCCCGCTGCGGATTTTCGATACGAATCAGGGCGAGAAGCTGCGCACGAAGATCGACATCAACCGCAATGAGAAGCTGCGGCAGGGCGTGGAGACGCAGGTTTACAGCGACGTCGATTCTGCCTATGCGCTGGTTGCCAGCAACATCGCGTTACTTCAACCCTACAAACGGCAGTATCTCGATCAGGCGGTTCGCGTTCGCGAGACGGTGCAGTTCTCTTATGAGCATGGGGGAGCGTCGTTGCTGGACTTCCTCAATGCGCAGAGCGATTACCGAACCGTGGAACTCAGCTACGTGAACCTGATCGGCTCTTATCTCACGGCCGCAGCGCAGTTGAATGAGGCGGTGGGACGCGAGGTTATCCCATGAAAATTAATCGTTTGCGCCGAGTCGCAACTCTGGCTTTTCTTTCGCTGCTGATTATGGCGTTGTTTGGCTGCAGCAGCGGAAAGGCCAACCCGAATGCGGAAGCGCCTCCGAAGGTGGATGTCGAGCCGGATCTCGACGCCAATAACTTCAAGGTTGATCATCCGGAGCAATTCCCGGTTGCGACGGCGACGGCGTACAAGGCCGTTTCAGCGCTCAACGTAACGGGAGTCGTGCAGCCGGACATCACCCGGTCTGTGCCGGTGGTTTCTCTCGCGTCGGGCCGCGTTGTGGAGATCAAAGCGAGACTCGGCGATGAAGTGAAAAAAGGACAGCTGCTTCTGCAGGTTCAGAGCAATGACGTCTCCGGCGCGTATCAGACGTTCCTGAAGGCTCAGAACGATGAACGTCTCGCTCACATTCAACTGGAACGAGCACAGATTCTTTACGACAAGGGTGCGGTGGCAAAGAGCGCGCTGGAACAGGCGCAGGCCGCAGAGGCCGATGCGACGGCAGATTTGAATGCCTCGAAGGAACAACTTCATCTGCTGGGGATCGATAAGGAGCATCCTTCGGGGATCGTTGACGTGAGAGCGCCGATTTCGGGAGTCATCACCGACCAGCAGGTGACGAATTCATCTGGCGTGCAGGGATTGTCAGGACCAAACCCGTTCACGATCGCAGACCTGTCTTACGTGTGGATCATCTGCGACGTCTATGAGAACGATCTAGACGCGGTTCACGTCGGGGAATACGCCGATATCCACCTGAACGCGTATCCGAAGCAGACGCTGAAGGGGAGAATCGACAACATTCTGCCGATTCTCGACCCCAACCTCCGGACCGCCAAAGTGCGTCTCGAGGTTCGAAATCCGGGAATGATTCGGATCGGCATGTTTGCGAGCGCGACGTTCTACGGCAAAACTCCGGAAACGCATGCGGCGGTTCCGGCCGCGGCGATTTTGCATTTGCACGATCGCGATTGGGTGTACACGCCTCTGGGCAATGGTCATTTCCGGCGCGTTGGAGTGACGACCGGCGAGATGCTGCCCGACCATCAGCAGGAAGTGACTTCCGGGGTGAAACCGGGAGACCAGGTGGTTTCGAACGCGCTCGATCTGCAGAACACGGTGGAGCAATAAACGATGATTCGGCGTCTGGTCGATTTCGCGCTCGGCAACAGGCTGCTGGTGCTTGGCCTGGCGCTTGTTCTGTTCGTCTGGGGAATTATCTCGTTCCACAATCTGCCGATTGAGGCGTATCCAGACGTAGCCGACAACTACGTAGAGATCATCACGCAATGGCCGGGCATTTCGGCTGAGCAGATTGAACAGCAGGTCACGATTCCGCTGGAAACGGCCATGAACGGCATTCCCGGGATCGTGCATTTGCGCTCTTTCTCATTGTTCGGATTGTCTGATCTGAAGCTGATCTTTGAAGACGGGACGGATGACGCCTGGAACCGCGAGCGCGTGCTCGAGCGTCTGAACCAGGTCACGTTGCCGAATGGCGTCACGCCGCAGATGGGCACGGACTGGAGCCCGGTCGGCCAGATTTATTTCTTCACGCTGCACAGCACGAATCCGAAATACGACGCGATGGAACTCAAGTCGCTGGAAGACTGGGTGGTCGAAAAGAACCTGAAGTCGGTCCCTGACATTGTGGACGTTGCCAGCTTCGGCGGCCCCACCCGCGAATACCAGGTACGCGTCGATCCAAATAAGCTTGTCGCCTACGGACTCAGCCTGCCGCAAGTCGAGCAGCAACTGATCAACAACAACGGGAACGCCGGCGGAAGCTTCATTCAGCAGGGACTGCAGCAGATCAATGTCCGCGAGGTTGGACTTGTCGACCACGTCAAGGACATCGAGCAAACGGTTATTTATACAAAGAGTGGAACCCCGCTCCGCGTCAAGGACATTGCTGTCGTCGAGCAGGGGCCCAAGATTCGACTCGGACAGTTCGCGCGCGCGTGCACTTCTTGTCCGTATGGGCCCGACGGTGCCATCCAGCACGACAACGGCAAGATCATCGATAACGACGATGTGGTGTCGGGTATTGTCCTGCTGCGGAAAGGGGCACCAGCCGATCCAGCCCTGAAAGCGCTTCACGAAAGAATCAAGGAGATGAACGATCACATCCTGCCGCCCGGAGTGAAGATCGTTCCCTTCATCGACCGCAGTGACCTGGTTCACTTCACCAGCCACACTGTTCTGCACAACCTGACCGAAGGGATGATCCTCGTGTCGATCATCCTGTTCCTATTCCTGGGAAATGTTCGCGGCGCAATTATCGTTGCTGCGACCATTCCATTCTCTCTGCTGTTTGCATCGATATGCCTCGATCTGAGACACGTGCCGGCAAACCTGCTTTCTTTAGGCGCCCTCGACTTTGGCATGGTCGTGGACGGAGCCGTGGTGATGATCGAAAACATTGTTCGCCACATGAGCTTCGCGCATGACACCGAGACTCCGATCGAACGCATTGGCGACGCATCGCACGAAGTGCAGCGGCCCGTCTTTTATGCGATCGCCATCATCATTACGGCTTACCTGCCGATTTTCACGCTACAACGGGTAGAAGGGCGGCTGTTCCAGCCCATGGCGTGGACTGTGGCATTCGCATTATTGGGAGCACTGATTTTTTCAATCGTGATCGCTCCGGTTCTAGCCAGCTTTGCTTTCGCCAAGGGAGCCAAGGAATGGCACAACCCGGTCATGGAGTTTATGGTCGCCCGCTACCGGCACTCTGTCCGGTGGGCCATTCGGCACCGCTACATTACGGTTGGCGCCGTGTTGGTGGCGGTCATCGCGGGGAACATTATCGCGTTCGGAGGCGCGATTGGATCTGAGTTTCTGCCACACCTCGACGAAGGCGCGCTCTGGGTACGGGGCACGCTCGCTCCGAGCACCGGACCAGACGAGGGAATTCGCGTTGCCAATCAGGCGCGCATCATTCTGTGCTCGTTTCCGGAAGTTCCGCAATGCACGAGCCAGGTCGGACGGCCGGATGACGGCACCGACACGACCGGATTTTTTAACACCGAGTATTTCGTCGACCTGAAGCCGAAAGAAGAATGGCGCCCGATTTTTCATGAAAACAAAGATGAGCTGATCGCCGCTATGCAGCGGGAACTCGACAAGATCCCAGGCGTGGTTTGGGGATTCTCTCAGCCCATCGAAGACAACATGGAGGAGGCGGTCAGCGGCGTAAAAGGCGAGCTTGCCACTAAGGTGTATGGGGACGATCTCAGAACGCTGGAGGCTAAGGCTGACGAAATTGTCGAGATCATGCGCCAGATTCCGGGCATTGAAGACCTGGGCGTCTTCCGGGTTCTCGGGCAGCCTAACCTGAATGTCACCGTAGACCGCGATGCGGCAGCGCGCTATCAGATTAATGTCGCTGATGTTCAGGACGCGATCCAAACCGCGGTCGGTGGAAATGCGCTGACGCAAGTCCTGCAGGGCGAGGCACGATATGACCTTGTAGTCCGTTATCTCCCGCAATATCGAGACACGAAAGAGGCCATCGAGAAGATTCGTTTGCTATCACCCAGCGGTGAGCGCGTGTCGCTTGCACAACTGTGCAAGATCGAGGTTGCCGACGGCGGCTCGGAGATCTACCGTGAAGGCAATCAGCGCTATATCGCGATCAAGTACAGCGTGCGCGGCCGCGATCTGGGAGGCGCAGTCGAAGAGGCCATCAGCAAGGTCGGCCATCAGGTAAAGTTGCCGACCGGTTATCACATTCAGTGGGAAGGCGAATATGCGAGCCAGAAGCGCGCGAACGCCCGCCTGCTGATCGTGCTGCCGATTACGATCTTCATCATCTTCGTCATTCTTTATACGATGTTCCGGTCGTTTAAATGGTCGCTGCTCATCATGGCCAACGTGGCAATCGCCCCGATCGGAGGAGTCTTGGCGCTGCTCGCTACCGGTACAAATTTCAGTGTTTCTTCCGGCGTGGGATTCCTGGCACTGTTTGGCGTGTGCGTTCAGACCGGCGTGATCATGTTGGAGTACATTAACCAGTTACGGGCTCGCCGGTTCTCGGTTGAGGATGCTGCGGTCGAAGGGGCCGTCCTTCGGCTGCGGCCGATCATGATGACCATGCTGGTCGCTACGCTGGGGCTGTTGCCGGCCGCAATGTCGCACGCGATTGGTTCCGACTCGCAACGTCCCTTTGCGATTGTGATTGTGGGCGGACTGATGGCAGCGCTGATCATGAGTATCTTTCTGCTTCCGACGCTTTATGTGTGGGTCGCGGGTGAACGGGATGTCCTTCCGCCCGCTGAACCCGGTTTTGCCGAAGGAGAACACGTGGATTAATTGCATCCTCAGAAACTCTTTTCAGAATGGCGGGTTAGTGAAGAGTTCACGGGGCGTGAATACGCGGGGCGCTTCAGCACGGCGGGAATCCACAAAGTAGTTGGGCGTATTGGGCCGGTGGTGTAAGGAACACGGCGGACGGCGGCTTCGGCCGGCGTTCGCAGATGCAAGTTCGAATCTTGCCTGGTCCACCAATCCCATCCTCAGCTTTTCCTGCGATATACTTCCTGAACTCCGGGGAGCTTCCATTGACAGCTGTCGGCATACGCACGCAAGATCTGCGCAAAGTGTTCACGTCCGCGCCTCCGCTGGGCGCGGCGGGAGGATTTATTGCGCGCCCGAGCGCCAAAGAACCGAAGCAGCCGAAGCCTCAGATCGTGGCCTTGGATGGGGTTACGCTTGAGATCCATCCGGGAGAGATTTTCGGGCTGCTGGGCCCGAACGGCGCGGGCAAGTCGACGACCGTCGGGGTACTTACGACGCGGGTTCGCGCTACCAGCGGGCAAGCATGGATCGGAGATCATGAGGTCTGGAGTGAACAGGCGAAGGTCAAGCGGCTGATCGGAGTGGTGCCGCAGCGTCCGAATCTGGATTTCTCGCTTACGGCGAGGGAAATCCTGCTCTTTCACGCTGCGTATTTCGGCATTGGCTCGAAGGAACGGCACGAGCGAGCGGAGGCGTTGCTTGCAAAATTCAAGCTCACCGATCGCGCGAATCAGATGGTCCGCGGATTTTCGGGCGGGATGATGCAACGGCTTTCGATCGCACGCGCAATGATGCACGATCCGCAGGTGCTGTTTCTGGACGAGCCGAGCGCCGGCCTCGATCCCCAGACACGAATCCTGCTGTGGGAGATCATCCGCGAATATAACCAGCTCGGGAAGACGATTCTCTTGACGACGCACTATATGGAAGAAGCGGATGCGCTCTGCCACAGACTGGCAATTGTGGATCATGGGCAGGTGATTGCGATCGGGACTCCTGGAGAACTGAAGCGGTCGATTCCGGGTGGATACCTTCTGCGACTGCAGTTCGGGAAGCGAACAGCGGATTTGCTGGAACGCCTTCAGATGCTCTCTGGGGTTCGCGAGGTCCGGACATCGGACTCCATCGGCGCGGATATTTACGCGGATCGCGGCGGATCTCTGATTCCGGAGATTGCTGCCTTGGCGGTGGCTGCCGGAGCGGAACTTTCTGACGTCCACATTTCCGAGCCGAGCCTGGAAAATCTTTTCCTTCACCATACCGGAAGGAGTTTGCGCGATTGAACTGGAAAGCTTTTGGCGCGATGTTGGCCCGCGACGCTCACGTGGCGCGGCGCAATGCCGTTCAACTCTTGTTCCAGACGTTCCTGCAACCGCTGCTGTTTGTTTTCATCTTCGGAAAGGTGATGGTTGGCAGCGGCTATATGCCCGCGTCGTACAAGAGCCTGCTGCTGCCTGGGATCATCGCCATCAGCATGGTGTTCACGGGAATCTGGGCGGTGGCAATGCCGCTGATCGCGGAATTCCAGTGGACGCGAGAGATTGAAGACCGGCTGCTGGCGCCCATTGATCTGCCCTGGATCGCTATCGAAAAAGTCGTAGCCGGGATGCTGCAAGCTGCGGTGGCCGGGCTCGTCGTGCTGCCGCTAGGATGGATCGTGCTGGGACGGGGTGTGGACATCAGCATCCATGCGCCATTGAAATTTGTCGTGATGATCGTGCTGGTGGCGCTTTTTTCCGCAGGCGGAGGGCTGGCACTCGGATGCTCAATGAATCAACAGCACATTGGATTGATGTTCAGCATGTTGATCACGCCGATGATTTTCTTTGGGTGCACGTATTATCCGTGGAGCGCGCTGAAAACATTTCCTATTCTGCAGAAAGTTGTGCTGATCAATCCACTGGTTTATGCCAGTGAAGGACTGCGCGCTGCGCTGGTGCCGCAGTTTCCACATCTTTCTACGGTTGCGATTCTGGTGGTGTTGTTTGCGTTCGATGTGCTGCTGCTGTATGTGGGGCTGCGGGTGTTTGAGAAGAAGGCCGTCAGCTAGTCGCGAATCGGGAGTCCCGAGTCGCGAGGCATTGGCCACGGATTCGCACGGATTTTCACCGATAGATCATCGGCTTAAATTCTTTTCAGGCAGAGACGCTTCGACCACATCGCCCAGCAGGACAAATGTCGAAAGGATGAAGTGCTGGCGAGGGAAATCTCGGGACTCACAACTCAGGACGAAAAACAAAGAGAGTTCCGAGGTGGTGTGGGGTCCATTCGTCTCGGCCAGTAGCTCGCTTCTGACCCTCGCTTGACCTGCTTTCGCTGCCTCCCTTGCGGGGCGCAACGCGCGATCGTAAGCTCGGGCTCCGGGCTCACCG
>DASYZZ010000019.1:0-89322 GCA_035945695.1 Candidatus Sulfotelmatobacter sp.
AACACAACGAACGGAATGCTCCTGGCTTTGATGGTGCCCAGCTTCGGAATGCTCAACTGCCACACGCTCAGCAATTCCAGTAACAAGGCCTCAAATGCGTGGTCCACCTTGTCCAGTTCGTCGATTAGCAAGACACAAGGCGTTTCGCACTGCAACGCGCGCAGAAGCGGCCCGGCGCCGAAAAACTGCTGACTGTGCAACTCTGTCCGCAGGGATTCCCAATCCACGCTGACGGACTTGGCTTTGAGTTCAACGCAAAGCCTTTGAAGCGGTTCATCGAACCTGCCGATGGCCTTCTCCTCGTTGATGCCTTCGTAGCACTGCAGGCGTTCGACGGTGGTGTCCGCCGCGTCTGCAACTGCATATGCCAGTTGAGTCTTACCGCTGCCGGCGGGGCCTTCCAGCAGCAACGGCTTCTGCAGTCTCGCCGCCAGGTAAACCGTTGTCGTGGCTACCGAATCCGCAATGTAGCCACTTGCGCGAAGGCCTCCTTCGAGTTCTTGAAGAGACGAAAACACTCGCTCCTCCTCCGCCTTGGATCATGCCAATTCCGGTCCTGAGCGTGAAGAAGCTAAGCCCAAATGAAATTTCGGTCAAATCGCGTCGATTTTCCTGGAGTTTTTGACCGAAATTGACACTCGGTGTAGAACCGAATCTCCGCAGTGGTAGGAGTTGACTATGGCGAACTCGGCCTATCGGTTCAGTCTGGCAAGCGACAACGTCGCTGGAATGGCAAAGATACTGCAAACGCTCGAATCCAAGGAGCACGCCTAAAGGCTGGAGAGTTGGCCAAATTACTCGGCGTGACCCGGCAACACATTTACAAAATGGCAGCCGCCAGCGCCATTCCTTCCTTTCGCATAGGCGCGGCGGTGCGATTTGACCCGAAGCAGGTTGCGGAATGGCTCACGCGGAGGATGCCGCAGGCGGCTCCCATCAGCCTGGACAGACTTGCGGTATGACGATGGCGGACCTTGTCGGGATCCAACCGACGACCCTACCACGTCATTTGTGTCTCCCAAGGCAATTGTGCGACGACCTGTTGCACAAATTGCCGGTCGGGGTAGGCTTCAGCAAGATCCCACATATACTTGAGGTTTCGCGCGCCCAGCAGAACGCTCTCCTGAGCACTTGAACTCTAGTCAGCAACATACGCCGCCAGGGCTCCTGCATTCACTTTCGTCAAGACATCTTTGGATTGGACTCCTTTCAGATAAACCATGGTCGATTTGATATCGCGATGGCCCATCCACGTCTGAAGCGTGCGGATGTCCACACCATGCCGCAGGTGCTCGATGGCAAATGTGTGACGGAATTTATGCAGAAAGAAGTGATGGCAGTACGGTCCTTCCGCGCACCTGTTGCCGTGCTTTGTAACGCACTGTCCACAATTTAACTTCGCCCGATGAGCAACGCGCTTCACGATCGTGTCGTTCTCGCTGTTGGGATTCCCGCGTTTGTTCGGAAATAGCAACTGCGCCGGCACAGCATTCCGTTTCTCTTTCAATCGCTGCAACTGGTCGATGAGAGCTGACGGCAGTGGCACAACTCGTTCCTCCCAATTCTTCGGCCGAAAGTCCCACAGGGCCTTGGCAGTGACGCGGACCTGGCTGTGGCGGAAGTCGAGATCGCGCCAGCACACATGCTGCGCCTCCTGATCGCGAAATCCAGAGCCCAGCATGAATTTCAGAAAGATAGCCTCCTCTTCCGTAGCGTGCTTGAACATTGACTGAATTTCCTCCGGCTCATAGATCGGCCGGATGGTTTCAACATACTTCGGCCAGTCGCTCGATGCCATCAGCCCGCTTTTCCCGTGCCTTTTGAAAAGCTGCAGCACGACGACCAGTTTGTCGTAGACCGTGCGGTGTCCGAGTCCCAGTTCGTAGCACCGTGTCATGAAGGCCAGGATGTCCTCGCGCGCCACCTGGTCCACGGAGTTCTTTTCATAGCAGGGGACGAGCAGTTTCTTCAGCGTGTAGCGGTAGCTGATATAGGTCCGGTGGCTGCGCTGCGCCTCGACCATCGCGAGGTACCGGTCAACGGCTGTTGCCAGCGTGACGCCGTTAGCGTGCATCGTGGCTGGTTGTGTTGGGCGCGACATCACCCCGGCTTTAAGAGCCTCTACTTCGATGGCCTTGAGCCGGGCCGCTTCGGCCACGGTCGCGAAATCCGCGACAGCCTTGCGGTAACGCTTGCCGTGCTCATACCACTCGAGGTAATAGCTGCCCTCGCGGTGGTGTTCGTCGTGCCCCATAATCAGGACGTGGTCGCGTACGATCCTGCCGTTGCGTTCGACGACGTTGGCGAAGCGCCATGTGTCTCCGGCTTTGACGTACTTGAGGATCTTGACCCGATGGGTGTAAGGCTTTGCTCTTCCCGGCATATTTCATCTCCCTCTGGAGGGGATGGAAGTTAGTCCGGATCGCGAATTCGGGCAAACGCGGAAATGGAATAGACGGGATGGAAGGAGTTGACGGAATGGACAGCGACTCGACCGACAGGAAGACCGACAGGAAGGAGGTTAAAGCGATGAAAACAAACCAAACCGACGAGATGGCGGCAGCGTTCTAACCGGACGGGTCTTCGACCGACTCTCAGAGTCACTGAAGGCCTTTCACGCGATTCAGGGAAGATACATCATGACCTCTTTGCGATAGGCTCAGCAAATAAATTCCGCTGTTGTCGAGCGGCCAAAACCCGAGGCGTGACCAGTACGATCTCAGTTTCCGAATGGCCTCGCCTTTGCTTACATTCGTCAAGGCAAGTCTTTTCAATGCTTCTTTGTCGTCCGCAACGGATGGAGTGAACTGTAGCGGCCAAGGCTTGCACGCTACCAACCCGCACCCTGTACCGAAAATGTCGATAGTACGGTGAATGGCGGACTCAGCAATCCTCAGTCCCCGAAACTTCGGATGGATCGCGACGTAGTCGATGATCAATAGATCTAGATCTACCACTTCAAACTCATCTTGTATCTCTTCTTTCGGGTAGCCAGTTTCCGCGTCGAAAATATGTTCCCAGTATTCTGAGATTTCGCCCGAGATGCCATCTCCAAGCCTTTCCGCACTGATGCCGCGGTCCAGTGCCTCGCCGAACTGAACGAGTGAAGCGCTAATTTGCCCTGCGTCCTCTTCTCCACCGCCTTCCGCCTCGGCAATAATCCGTCCTGCAATGGAGTGCACAAAGTCATCCTCAACGGAGTCGTGCAGCGCGGCGCGGACTACGAACTCAACACTCGCAACGACATTGGTCTTCAACTCGATCGGCTTGGTCCTAACGACGGCTCTTTTTTCAGTCTGCATGGGGCACCTCATGCCGCTATTTACCCCCAGCATTCGTAATTCGTCAACCGGGCACAGACCCTTCGGGGGAGCCGCTTTACGCCGTCTAGATTGGCAAGCCCGATCGCGTTTTCCCCCGAAAATCATGCCCGTTTGACGGAAATTCACTCTGCATTTATAGAACATCCCGAGAAGCAGCCAAGTCAGCTTGATTTCCGTGATTTGGCTCAGGAGTTCATTATGTCCGCATCCCAGCCTTCGAGGTTCGCTCCTTCGCCAAGCCAATCCCGGCCTAGGACCGAGTTTGTCTTTGAGCCGCTTTTAGACAGCGACGAAGCAGCGCAGTTGCTCCGTATCCACCCAAAAACGCTACAGCGAATGGCCCGAAACCGTCAGATTCACGGAATTCAAGTTGGAAAACTATGGCGCTTCCGAGCTTCTGATCTCGAAGGCTGGCTGAAAACGAAAAGAGCAGGCTGATTTGCCGATTTTTCAACGGACATCTTGTCGACCCGCCACTCAACTTGCGCTAAGCTGAGGCAGCCATCCGTGTCGCCTCAACCGAAATGGAGGAAATGAATGAGGCGAACGAGTTATCAAAAAGGCAGTCTGAGACTGGCGGATCGGAAGAAAGGAAAAGTTTGGGAATTCCTATGGAGAGAGGTTCAGCTGGACGGCACGATCCGGCGAAAACACATCGTCATTGGAACGCAGGAAGACTTGCCAACCGAGTCTTCTGCCCAAGCTGCCGTAGATGCAATCCGCTTGGAGATCAACCAACAAACCCCTCAAAGGCTCATCAAAAGCATCAGTTTCGAGACGCTTGTGAATCACTATCGCCAACACGAGTTGCCGGATATTTTCAACAAAACGAAACCGGGACTCGATGCGGCCGACGAAGATCGCAAATCATACTCGACGCAGGTGACCTACGAGGGCTATCTGAAGAAGTGGATTCTTCCGCGTTGGCGTGCGTGCAGGCTGACGGATGTCAAGGCAACCGAAGTCGAAAAATGGCTCAAGAGTCTCTGTTTTCCGAAGACCGGCGTTCCGCTAGCGCGGGGCAGCAGGGCTAAGATCAGAAACATCATGAGCGCGATCTATTCTCATGCGATCAGATGGGAATGGACGGAGAAGAATCCAATCACGAGCGTTCGCCAGAGCGCAAAACGGCAGAAAGCACCCGATGTTCTTACGCCGGAAGAGATCATGGCATTTCTCCAGGAACTGCCCGACCCTCTCCGGACGATGATCGAGTTGGACGCTTTCACGGGGTTGCGCCGAGGAGAACTGATCGGGCTTCGGTGGCAGGACGTGGATTTCGAAAACCTCATCTTGCACATTCGTCGGTCGGTAGTGGCGATGGTGGAAGGTGCGCCGAAAACGGAAGCTTCTCTGAAAGACGTTCCGCTAGATGCGCAAACGGCCGAGTCGCTGTGGGCATGGAGACGCGTTTCTCCGTACCCAAGTCCGGGCGATTGGGTATTTGCCTCGCCGCACATGAAAGGCCGACAGCCTTATTGGCCTGGAACGTTGTGGCGATATTATGGCAAGCCGGCTTTGCAGCGTGCCAAGGTGACGAAGCAAGTTTCGTATCACACCTTTCGGCACACTTTTGGGACGCTCTTGAACGCCAACGGAGAGAATCCCAAGGTCGTACAGGAACTGCTGCGCCATGCGAGTCTGAAAGTCACGACCGACGTTTACATGCAGGCAGTCGGTCCACAGAAGCGCGAGGCGCAGAGCAATCTGGTAAAGCTGGTGCGGAAGGGCGCGGTTTTGGAGATCAAACCGGCCTAAGTGGATCAAATTGGATCATGAAGAAAAACGGCGGGTTCGTGGAAGTTCATTATTTTGTTGGCGTCCCCGACGGGATTTGAACCCGTGTTACCGCCGTGAAAGGGCGATGTCCTAGGCCGGGCTAGACGACGGGGACGATTGTGCAGAAATTGCCAGGCGAATCGTTAATGTTAGCAGCCGCTTCCGGCCAGTGTCAAAGAACGGAACCTCATGTCAAAGCTCGTTAGAAATATCCCCTTCTTTTGAATCTCATTCCGTTCTGCTGCGTCCCCGAGCGCAGCCTTGGTTTCTTAGGGCAGAGCGGGAACTTCGCAAACAGCCTCGCCTTCGTTGGGGAATGCACATTTGCAACCTTCCCCTCGCTAACTACAGAAAACAACGTATTTACGGAATCGGGGGTCGTCAAAAAAAATAAAAAAAGCACGGGTTGCATTGGCAAACGTAGAGGTGTAGCCCCGGCACAATTCGAGGAAGGAGTGTGCTCCCCCAACTCATGCTGGAAGAACAACTGGCGCCGGCCGCAACCCGCTGCAGTTCCGGATGTGACGGCCTTGACGACGTTCTGGGTGGCGGTTTTCCGAATGGCCATTTTTATCTCGTCGAAGGGGAACCGGGCACGGGCAAGACTACCCTCGCGCTGCAATTTGTTAACGAGGGACTCCGAAAGGGAGAACGGATTCTCTACGTGACGCTTTCGGAATCATCCGAAGAACTAAGAGCGGTCGCGAGTATGCATGGCCTAACGCTGGATGAATCCGACGTGCTCGAAGTACGTCCAAGCGAAGAAGACCTCAAGCCCAACGGGCAGTACACAGTTTTTCATCCAGCGGAAGTCGAACTGAACGATCGCGTGCAGGCCATCATGGCGGAAGTCGACCGCCGCAAGCCGAACCGCCTCGTGCTCGACGCATTATCCGAAGTGCGGATGCTCGCGAAAGATCCTCTTCGCTACCGCCGTCAGGTTCTCTCGCTCAAAGAATACGCTCCTGAAAACTGCACAGTGCTGCTGCTCGATGACCGCAGCAGCCGTTATGCCGACCTCGAACTCCACAGCATCGTTCATGGCGTGGTCTCAATGGGCCGCGTCGCACGCGAATACGGCAAGACCATTCGGCGATTAGAGGTCACCAAGCTACGCGGCTGCGCCTTCCGAGAAGGATTTCACGACTATGTCATTCGGAGCGGCGGTGTTGTGGTATTTCCCCGACTCGTCGCAGCTGAATACGACGATGTTCGTGATGACAAAAGCATCGCCCCCAGCGGCATTACGGAACTGGATACGCTATGTGGAGGAGGGCTGGGGCGTGGCACCAGTACGCTAGTGATTGGACCTGCCGGTTGCGGAAAAACCAGCATCGCTATGCGCTGGTTAGTGGCAGCGGCCGAACGGGGAGAGCGTACGGCGGCGTTCATCTTTGAAGAGACAGTCAGCACTCTAAAGGGCAGGGCATCAGGTTTAGGAATGGATCTTGCTCCCTTCATTCGCTCTGGGCACCTCTCTATTGCACATTTGGATCCCGCGGAGGTATCGCCTGGCGAATTTTCCGATATGGTTCGTTCTTCTGTTGAAAAAAACGACGTTCGGATGGTTCTGATCGATAGCCTGAATGGCTTCTTGCAGGCGATGCCGGGCGAGCAATTCCTCGCACTTCATCTCCACGAACTCCTCACGTATCTCAATAACCGTGGGGTGCTGACCATGCTCGTGCTGGCTCAAATGGGACTCGTTGGCAGCGCCATGCATACTCCGATCGACGTCAGTTATCTGGCCGACAACAT
Source organism: Candidatus Sulfotelmatobacter sp. (assembly GCA_035945695.1). Taxonomy (GTDB): domain Bacteria; phylum Acidobacteriota; class Terriglobia; order Terriglobales; family Acidobacteriaceae; genus Sulfotelmatobacter. Next base: position 6,861 of record DASYZZ010000019.1, read on the forward strand.
TCTGGTGCTCCGGTATTTTGAAGCGCACGGGCAAGTCCGCCAGGCGATATCCATGATGAAGAAGCGCAGCGGTGGACACGAACGGTCGATTCGCGAACTGAACCTCGGTCCCGGAAACATAAAGGTGGGAGCGCCGCTTTGCGATTTTCAGGGCATTCTCTCGGGCAGCCCTACGTCGCTAGCGCCACTGATGCAGAAAGGTCCGCTGAATGGCAGAGACTAACACGGACGGTCTACCGGTCCTGGTTTTCGCCCCGTTCGGCAAGGATGCGTTGCTTATCGATCGGGTTTTGCGGCAATCCTCTGTCATCGTCCACGTCTGTATTCAAATTCAGGACCTGGAAGGCTCAATCTGCGACGAAGCCGGAGCGGCAATCATCACGGAAGAAGTTTTGCAAAACGGCGCGATTGGCGCACTGGCGCAGAAACTCTCGCAACAGCCGCGCTGGTCCGACTTCCCTATCCTTGTCCTTACTGGGAGCGGATTGAGCACCGCCAGCACCGAATCGGCCGTTCGCTCTCGCGCTCCGTTAGGAAACGTCACATTGTTGGAGCGTCCGCTTCGCCCGGTCACACTAATCAGCGCTGTGCGGAGCGCTCTGCTGGCGCGGCGCCGCCAATATGAGGTTCGGGACCATCTCCGCGAACGTCAAGCCGCGGAAGAAGAATTACGCCGGGCACACAACAAGCTCGAAAGCCTCGTCGAACAACGGACCGCCGCCCTGCAGAAGCTCTCGGTAAAACTGCTTCGCGTTCAGGATGAAGAACGCCGCCGCATCGCCCGTGAACTGCACGACAGCCTCGGACAGGACCTCACCGCCGCGAAAATCAGCCTCGACATGCTCGCGAAAGAGTACTCGACCGACTCGGGTCACCTGCGCGACGCGCGCGCTCTCGTCGATCGTTCGATCTCCGATACTCGCACTTTGTCTCATCTTCTGCACCCCCCATTGCTCGACGAGGCTGGCTTCGTTTCCGCTGCGAAGTGGTATGTGGAGGGCTTTGGCAAACGCAGCGGCATCGCCACTCAACTCGACCTGCCGGCCCATGTGTACCGTCTCCCGCGGCGCACGGAGACGGCTCTCTTCCGCATCATGCAGGAGGCCCTCACCAATGTTCACCGCCACTCCGGCAGCCGTGCCGTCGAGGTGCGCGTCTGCGCGGACGATTCCAAGGTTGTGCTCACCATCAAGGATTACGGAATGGGAGTGCCACGAGAAATCCTCGACCGCTTCTGGAAGACGGGAAACGTAGGCGTGGGACTCGCCGGAATTCGCGAACGGCTCAAGGAATTGAACGGCTTCCTTGAAATTGAGTCGAATCTCGACGGCACTCTGCTGAAAGCAACGATCCCGGTCACGGCTGCCGACAAGGTCGCCTCTGTAAACGATAAGGTCTCTTTTTCATCGGGAGAATATCCTTCCTTCCTGCCCCTGGACTCGCGATCTTCTTAACGGGAGGCATCATCCCCGGTTCGACCGTCGATCCGCATTACAATAGAGGCAACAAGCCCGTTATGCCCGATCCTCTTTATCTCAGCCTGTGGTTCTCCGATTTCAGCGGACCATCGATGCTGCCGCACATGCTCGCGGTTCTGCAGCAGTTCCCTTTTTCCGAACAACGTCCGGGTGTGACATACATCGCAGTGCAACCGGTTTCCTGGAATGAGGCGAGTGTTTTGGAGCGCCGGTTTTCGCCGGGAATCACGCCGGAGGAAGCCGTGGTCGTCGCTGCGGACTTGATTCACGACGATTACGCCTACGTCTTCGACGTCTATTGGGATTTATGGATGCCCGACGAAAGTGGGCACTGGACGCTCTCTCCAAGCCCGGTGAAATTCATTGTGCAGGGCGAGGAATTCGAAGAGGGTGCGCAGGAAGAAACCGGTCAGATCCAGATCGATTTCGGCCTCGACTCGCTGTTTGTTCAGGAAAACGTCCGGCTCACGGATGAAACCGAGGCCAAGATTCGCGACAACGTGCTCAAGCTGATCGAATTCACCAAGAAACTCGAAATGAAAACCCGAGCAACGTCGCGACGGCTGTGGTCGGAGTCGGACGAGAGCCTGCCCCAAAAACTGATCGCGCGCCTGCAAAGAGTGCAGTAATCACAACGTAGAGGACGCAGAGGCCACAGAGAATTTGGGCCGGGAATTGATCACTCTCTTTATGCCATCCCTGAGATGTTCGACGTTGAAATTGATCAAGAGACCAACTTCTTTCTTACTCAGGCGCAGATATGAGAGGTTGAGCCTTGTGAACGGGTAAGACCGTTTCGACGGACTTAAGTTCGACCAAGACCGAGCCCTCTACCAGCAGGTTGGCTCGATAGCCAACATCCAAAGTCTCCCCATCATAACGAACGTGAATCGGGACTTGCGACTCCACTCGCAAGCCCCTCTTGCGTAACTCCCGAATCAAACAAGCCTCGTAAGCGCTTTCCAGCAGGCCCGGACCCAACGCGGAATGCACTTTCATAGCGGAATCAACCACTGTCCCGCTCACTTCATTGATTTCCATGCCTCTGCGCCCTCCGCGTCCCCTGCGTTGAGCGTCTACTTGGTTCTGCCGCCCTCGACTTTCAGCGCTTCCGCTGCTGCGGCCTGGGCTGCCGCCAGACGCGCTGTCAGCACACGGAATGGTGAGCACGACACGTAGTTCAGGCCCGTCCGGTAGCAGAATTCAACCGACGACGGCTCGCCTCCGTGCTCGCCGCAGATGCCGACCTTGAGGTTCGAACGTGTTTTGCGCCCGCGCTCGGTTGCTATCTTCACGAGTTGACCCACGCCATCCTGATCAAGGGCCGCAAACGGATCCTGCTTCAAGATTCCTTCCGCCAGATAGGTTGGCAGAACTTTGTTGACGTCATCACGCGAGAAGCCGAACGTGGTCTGCGTCAGATCGTTGGTGCCGAACGAGAAGAACTCCGCTTCTTTCGCGATCTCATCGGCGACCAGGGCCGCACGCGGTAACTCGATCATCGTGCCGACCATGTACTCGATCTTCGTTCCTTTCTCCTTGAAGACTTCTTCCGCCACGCGCCGCACAATCGCTCCCTGATTCGCCATTTCCTTGAGCGTCGCAACCAGAGGAATCATGACTTCGGGGAGAACCTTGATTCCCTTCTTGGTGCAGTCGACGGCTGCTTCGAAAATCGCTCGCGCCTGCATCTCGGTAATCTCGGGATAGGTGATGCCCAGTCGGCAGCCGCGATGTCCGAGCATCGGATTGAACTCGTGCAGCTGCTCGACGCGCGCCAGAAGCGGAGGCAATCCCTTTTTCAGATCGCCGACGCCCTTGATGCCATAGTCTTTGTATTTGGTGACGAGTTCTTTCTTCTGTTTCGCGCTGTAGGAAGAAAGCAGCGCGATGTCGACCATCAGTTCTTCGCGACGCGGCAGGAACTCGTGCAGCGGCGGATCCAGTGTGCGAATCGTGACCGGCAGTCCATCCATCGCCTTGAACACCCCGGCAAAATCGGCGCGCTGCAATGGCAGAAGCTTCTTCAGCGCGGCGCGACGGCCTTTCTCGTTGTCTGCCAAAATCATCTCGCGCATCGGTCCGATCTTCTTTTCGCCAAAGAACATGTGCTCCGTGCGGCACAGGCCGATGCCTTCCGCTCCGAAAGCGCGAGCTTGGATCGCATCGCGTGGAATATCGGCATTCGCACGGACTTTCATCGTGCGATGCGGATCGGCCCACTGCATGAACTTCTGCAGCTCCGGATCCTCCGCATTCGGAGGAATCGTGCTCAGCTTGCCCTTGATCACGCGGCCAGTCGTGCCGTCGAGAGAAATCCAGTCTCCTTCTTTGAAGGTCTGGCCCTTGACGCGCATCTCACGAGCCTTCTCGTTCACATCGACATCGCCCGCTCCAGCAACACAGCACTTACCCATGCCGCGCGTGACGACTGCAGCGTGGCTCGTCATGCCGCCGCGAGAGGTCAGAATGCCTTTTGCAACTTCCATCCCGTGAATGTCTTCTGGAGTCGTTTCCGCACGAACCAGAATCACCGAAGTCTTTCCATCTTTCCGCACGGCTTCAACCGCTGCGTCAGCTGTAAAAACGATCTGTCCAACGGCAGCGCCTGGGGATGCCGGCAAACCGGTCGCGAGCACTTCAATTTTCGTGCTCTTCTCATCCAGCCGCGGAACCAGGAAGTCGTACAGTTGGTTGGGCTCGACGCGGAAAATTGCCTCTTCTTTGGTAATCAGCCCTTCCTCCACCATCTGAATGGCAACGCGGACAGCCGCAAGCCCGGTCCGCTTGCCGTTGCGGGTCTGCAGCATGTAGAGCTTGCCTTCCTGGATGGTGAACTCGAAATCCTGCATGTCTTTGTAGTGTTTTTCCAGCCGCGTGGTGATGTCGCGCAGCTGGTTGTAGACATCCGGCATGGCCTTCTCGAGCTCGGAGATATGTAGCGGAGTGCGAATGCCGGCGACCACGTCTTCGCCCTGCGCGTTCATCAGGAACTCGCCGTAGAACTCCTTGGTGCCCGTCGCGGGATTGCGGGTGAAGCCGACGCCCGTACCACTCGTCTCGCCCAGGTTTCCGAACACCATGGCCTGCACATTGACGGCGGTTCCCAGCATGTCATCGATGTTGTTAATGCGGCGATAATGCTTGGCGCGGTCGTTCTGCCATGAGCGGAAGACGGCGTCGCGCGCCATCACCAGTTGCTCCTTCGGATCCTGCGGAAAGTCGCGCTTGGCGTGCTTCTTGACCACCTTTTTGTATTCCGCGATGACCTCCTGCAGCGCCTTCGCATCAAGGTCGGTATCCATTTTGGCTTTCTTCTGCTTCTTCTTCGCCTCAAAGACCTCGTCAAAAGCCGCTTTCTCGATATCGAGCACAACATTGCCGAACATCTGTATCAGACGGCGGTAGGAATCGGCGGCGAATCGCGGATTGTTGCTCCTTTTCGCGAGAGCCTGCACGCTCTGATCGTTCAAGCCAAGGTTTAGGATCGTGTCCATCATGCCTGGCATGGAGAACTTTGCGCCCGACCGCACGCTCACCAGCAGCGGATTCTCTCCTGTGCCGAGCTTCTGCCCCTGCAACGACTCGAGTTTCGCCAGGGCTTCGTCCATCTGTTTATTGACGTCCGCCGACAGACCTCCCCGCATGTACTCGCGGCAGGCTTCTGTCTGGATCGTGAATCCGGGAGGCACGGGCAATCCGGCATTAGTCATCTCGGCCAGGCCCGCGCCCTTGCCGCCGAGAACGTCTTTCATCTTGCCGTTGCCGTCGGCCTTGCCCCCGCCAAATGAGTAGACGTACTTCGTTGAGGACTGCTTGCTCTTGGTTTCTTTCGCTTCAGTTTCGGGGAGAGTCATCGTCGCCATATATGAGTCCTTTGTGTAGAGTCAGATTCAATTTCGTTGAGGATTCCAGAAAAACGATATTGTACAGCGCCGAACGAGTTTGCTCAGCGAAAACCTTTCACGCTTTTCCTTCCATCGCGATTTCGGAGAAATCGGCAATCGTGGAAAACTCCTTTAGAAGGGTGCGCAGCAGAGCCAGACGGTTCGCCCGCACGCGCTCGTCATCCACCATCACCATTACCTTGTCGAAGAACTTGTCCACCGGCTCACGGGCCGTCGAAAGAGCGCGCAGCGCATCGAGATACTCTTTCTTTGCCCTATACTCTTCCACTCGCGGGCCTTCTTCCTCGAGATAAGCAATCAAATTCTTTTCTTCGTCGGCGGAATTCGGCAACGCTTCGACTTTTGCGGCCGTAGAAATCTTCTTCTCATCCGCCTGCCGCAGAATGTTCCGCATTCTCTTGCAAGCAGCTCCAATGGCCTGAAACTCCGGCATATGAAGCACTTGCTTGACGGCCTCCGCGCGGGCGATCGCGTCAACTACATCGGCGGCGTCCGCACCCAGCACCGCTTTTACCACGTCGTACGAGTAACCGCACACATCCCGCAGGTAGAACTCCAGGCGCTCGCGGAAGAATATCTTGACCGATTCCTGATACTGCTCGTCCGCAACAAACTTCTTCTCCGCTTCCGACTTCTGGTAACCAGTGCGAGCATCCTGCATCAGCGCGTTGAGCTTCAGCGGAAGGCTCTTCTCCGCGATGATCTTGACGATCCCGTTCGCCTGCCTCCTTAGCGCAAACGGATCCTTCGAGCCGCTCGGAACCAGCCCGAGCGCGAACATTCCCGCAATCGTGTCAGCCTTATCGCCGATCGAGAGCACGGCTCCTTCAATCGAGCGCGGAACTTCGTCATCGGTAGACTCAGGCTTGTACTGGTCGTAGACAGCATCGGCGATCGCAAAGCGCGTCGCTTCCGGCAGCGTGGAGTCGAGCTGCTGTGCCCGCGCATAGAGCCCGCCAATAATTCCCTGCAGCTCCGTGAATTCCTTCACCAGTTCTGTCGTCAGATCGGTCTTGGCCAGGCATACCGCCTTGTGAATTACGCCCGGACGAACCGCAACCTCGTTCTGCTTCAGGATCTCGCTCAGCCAACTGCAAAGCCGCTGCACGCGCTGCGTCTTGTCGTAGTAGCTGCCCAGGTCTTTCTGGAAGGTCACATGCTTCAGTGAATCCAGCCGCTCCAGCAGCGACTTCTTCTGATCCGTCTCCCAGAAGAAACGGGCGTCGTTGAACCGGGCGCGCAGCACGCGCTCATTGCCGTGACGAATCAGGCCTTGCGGATCGCTGTCGGTATTGAGCACGGCAAGAAAGTGCGGCAGCAGTTTCCCCTGCCCGTCTTCGATCGCGAAGTATTTCTGGTGATCGCGCATCACCGTGACCAGCACTTCTTCCGGCAACGACAAGAACTGCGGATCGAATCCGCCAAGAATTACCGATGGGAACTCCGTCAGGTTCACGACCGTATCGAGCAGAGCTTTGTCCTCGCGCCAGCGCGCGCCGGAGATCGTGCGGGTCGCCGCATCGAGGGCCTTGCGAATGTGATGCTCGCGTTCGGCCCGTCCAAGAACTTTCGCCGCGCGGAGAGCATCGGCATAAGCCGGGCCCGCCGCAGCGATTGTGACAGAGCGATCGGTCAGGATCCTGTGCCCGCGAGAAGTCTTCCCTGCCCGAATTCCGTCAAACTCCAGCGCAATCGTCTCGCCGTCGAGCATCGCCACAAGCCAGCGCACCGGGCGCACGAAGCGCTCGTTCGGCTTGCGCCAGTACATGTTTTTCGGCCAGTAAATTGTCGAGAGTTCTTTGGGAAGCGCCTCGGCGAGAATGTCGGAGGCAGTTCGGCCTTTTCTTGTCACTTTGGCCGAGATGTACTCGCCTTTAGGGGTCGATGTTCTTTCGAGCTGCGAGACGTCGACTCCGGCTTTTTTCGCAAATGCTTGCGCCGCAGGAGTGGGCTGGCCGTCTTTGTAAGCGACGTTCACCGAAGGTCCGGTCAGTTGCTCGACTATGTCGGCTTGCGACCCGGAAATTCCCGAAACCATGACTGCGAGACGCCGCGGAGTGTCAAAACGCGTGACCTCGTTTCCTCCGAGTCGCTCACGATTCAACAGCGCGGCCAAGCGCTCACGCAATTCCTCGGACGCCGCATCGATCATCCGCGCCGGGATTTCTTCGCACCCAATCTCTAAGAGGAAATCTGGCATGCTCTCAAACCTTCAAGTCTCTCAAATCTAACGAACCCCGAATGTGACCTGCATCACAATCGAAGTTTCACGATCTGTCATCCTGAGCGGAGCAGTACGGTTCGCAATCGAATCGTACTGCGGAGTCGAAGGATCCCTACTCCGCAAATCGCGGGTTAAACCGGCGCCAAATTCGCTGACGGACGCTTCGCCTTCTTTTCCTTCGCAGGTTCCGGTTCCGCGGCGGTCTCCTCACCCTTCTGCTGATCCACCCAGGCCTTCGCGATTCCAACGGCCAGCGCTCGCACTCTCGCGATCACGCCCACGCGCTCGGTCACGGAAATAGCTCCGCGGGCGTCGAGAATGTTGAAGTAGTGCGAGCATTTCAGACAGAGATCGTAAGCAGCGAGAACCGGAAAACGATTCGGATCTTGCTTCACGCCAAGACCTGCATTCATGTTTTTCTTCAGGACACCGTATCTCTCAATCAGCGCCTTGCACTCCGCTTCACACAATTCGAAGTGCTTCCAGGTCTTCTCCACGTCGGCGGCCTCGAAGTTGTACACCGAGAATTGCAGTTCATCCGCGAGGCGCACGTCTCCGTACTTCACCACGGCCCCAGTCTCCGGATCGCGCGCCCACACGATGTCGTAAATCGAATCCACATCCTGCAGAAACGCCGCGATCCGCTCCAAGCCATAGGTCAACTCGGCGCAAATGGGAAGCAGATCGATTCCACCGCACTGCTGGAAATAGGTGAACTGCGTGATCTCGAGTCCGTCGAGCATCACCTGCCATCCCACGCCCCACGCGCTCAGCGTCGGAGCTTCCCAGTTATCCTCTTCGAACTTGATGTCGTGCTGGCGGAGGTCAATCCCGATCGCGCCCAACGATTCAAGGTAAAGCTCCTGCACGTTCTCCGGCGGCGGCTTCAGGATCACCTGCAACTGCATGTGCTTGAACAGCCGGTTCGGATTCTCGCCGTAGCGCCCATCGGCAGGACGCCGCGAAGGCTGCACATAGGCCACTTTGTACGGCTTCGGACCGAGAACCCGCAGGAACGTCTCGGGAGCCATCGTTCCCGCCCCCACTTCTACGTCATAAGGCTGCTGCAGAACACATCCCCGCCCGGCCCAAAAAGTCTGCAGGCGAAGAATCAGCTCCTGAAAAGTCAACGGGTTGGGGTGGGCTGGAGTCACTGCTTCTTTCTTTGGCGACAAGAGGATAAACGTTGATTGTAACGGATGAAGCGCGCGCCCGTCAGCATCGGGTGGTTGCTGCAAGTATTCCCCGACGAAACACTCCCAGTGAAGTCTGACGGTTTTCCGCCACCCCTGCAAAGCTTTGCTCGCACGTTGCCCCGACTACCAGTTACCTTCAAGTAAGCCACGGAGAATCCTTAACTTACAAGCCCGGAGCATTGGCAGCGAGCTTGCCTCCTTTCATCTGGTGCCTCTTCATGGCGGTGACGGTAGGCACAGTCATACCGATACTTTCTGTGTTCCATTTGGACCGTTCTTTTCTTGACACTTACGGATAACGACTGTATCGTCCGACGTAAAAACAAGCGTGCTCTCCAAAGCCGGCGCAGATCGGCGAACGAGCAGCGTTTTCTGGCCTCTGCTTTCTCCCCATCCGGGCAGGGTCTGTACGACAAAGATCATTCACAGAGGTGAAATGCGCCATGTCCAGTCTTCGTCGAGGCGTGCTCTCTAGGCTCGCCTTCTTCGTATTTTTCATTGTCGTCTCTCGATCCCCGCTCGCTTGGGGCATCGGATTTCAGCCCGTCTCTCCCGACGAACTGAAGATGACCGCAAACGCCAAGGCTCCCGGGGCCCCCGCAATCATTCTTTTCCGCGAAGTCGATCGCGATGATCGCGGTCAGACCGCGCATGAGGACGTCTACTTCCGGATCAAAATTTTGACAGAAGAGGGCCGCAAGTATGCCGATGTTGAAATCCCTTTCTATAAGGAATACGGGAAGGTCATCAACGTTCATGCGCGCACCATCGAACCGGACGGAAAAATCGTCGATTTCGAAGGGAAGGCTTTCGACAAGTCAATCGTCAAGGCACGCGGAGTGAAGTATCTGGCCAAAACCTTTACTATGCCGGACGTTCAGGTGGGCAGCATCCTCGAGTATTACTACACGACCGATCTGTCCGAAAACTATGTCTTCGATTCGCACTGGATTCTTAACCACGAGTTGTACACGATGCGCGCAAAGTTCACGCTGAGACCCTACGACGGCGAGAATCCGCCTATGTACTTGCGATGGATTTGGCACGAACTTCCCGCCGGCGCGGCCCAACCGAAACAAGCGCCCGATCATGTGGTCAGCCTCGAAGTCGCCGACGTCCCGGCCTTCCAGACAGAAGATTACATGCCACCGGAAAATGAGCTGAAATCGCGGGTTGACTTCATTTACAGCGAAGATCAGTTCGAGACGACCCCCGACAAGTACTGGAAGAAGTTCGGCAAGAAACGCAACGGCGCCTTGGAGAGCTTCCTTGGAAAACCAAAGAATCTGGAGGAAGCCGTATCGTCCATCGTCTCGCCCAGCGATTCTCCGGAAGTCAAAGTTCAGAAGATTTATGCCCGCGTGCAGCAGATCCGGAATACCTCGTTCGAAGCGGAAAAAACAGAGCAGGAGCAAAAACGGAATAAGGAGAAGGAACCGACAAATGCTCAGGATGTCTGGAAAAAACAATATGGCAATGGTGGAGAACTGACGTGGCTTTTCCTGGGTCTGACTCGAGCGGCAGGTCTCGAGGCTTACGGCGTATGGGTAGCCGACCGCCAGAACTACTTCTTCTTCCAGCAAGCGATGGATGGCGGGCGCCTCGATGCCAACGTGGTCCTCGTCAAAGTCAATGGAAAAGATATGTACTTCGATCCCGGTTCCGCATTCATGCCTTTCGGCCTGCTGCCCTGGTATGAAACCGGCGTAACTGGTCTGAAGCTCGACAAAGATGGTGGCTCGTGGGTTCAAACGACGCTCCCGGAAAGTAAGGAATCGACGATCGATCGCAAAGCAGATCTTACGCTGTCAGACACGGGCGACCTCGACGGGACGCTTACCCTTACATTCACCGGCCTCGAAGCCTCCCAACGCCGTATGGAAGAGCGTCTGACCGACGATGCCGACCGCAAGAAATATCTCGAGGACGAGGTCAAAGGGTCGATCCCCGCCGCATGCGATGTAGAACTCACCAACAAGCCCGACTGGAAAAGTTCTGCTCCGTCGCTAGTCGCGGAATTCAAGATCAAAATTCCCGGCTGGGTCTCCGCGGCCGGGCACCGGGCGCTGATGCCTGTCGGCCTGTTCAGCGCTCCCGAAAAACATCTCTTCGATCATGCGGACCGCGTTCATCCCGTTTACTTCGAGTTCCCCTTCGAGCGCATCGACCAGGTGAACGTCAATTTACCCTTGGGCTGGCAGATTGCGACCTTGCCGAAGCCACAGAAGCTCGACGCCAAAGCTCTCATTTACGACCTTGAGGCACAGAACGAAAAGGGCACACTCCACCTGAATCGGGTCCTGAACGTCGACATCCTTCTCCTTCCCAAAGATAATTACGGCAATTTGCGCAAGATATTCCAGTTTGTGAGGAGTAGCGATGAAGAACAGGTCATGCTGCAACCTGGTGCGGCTACGGCAAGCAATTAGCGTCGGTAGGGTTCTACTGATGATCGCGGCGGCTCTCTGCGGCCTCGCTGCGCCTCAGCGCGCCAGCGCTGGCGACGCCCCGCAATGGATGCATGCCGTCGTGTCGGCTCCCCTTCCGGCCCACGATGAAAAGACCGATGCCGTCCTTCTTTACGCGGAGACTACGATCAACGTCCAATCGGTGGACAAGATCAAGACTCGCGTTCGCAGGGTTTATAAAATCCTCAGGCCAAGCGGGCGAGACTATGGCATCGTGGCAGTCTCCTTCAATCCGCACAGCAAAATCACTGGCTTCCGAGCTTGGTGCATTCCCGCTCAGGGAAAGGATTTTGAGGTCAAAGACAAAGAGGCGGTCGAGGTCTCGCTTCCCAAGATCGCCGGGAGCGAATTGATCTCCGATGTGAAAGACAAGTTACTCCAGATCCCTGCGGCTGATCCCGGCAACATTGTCGGCTACGAATACGAAAAAGAAGAGCAGCCTATGGTTCTGCAGGAAGTATGGGAATTCCAGCGGGAAATTCCTGTGCGCGAGGCGCATTACTCGTTGCAACTGCCTGCCGGATGGGAATACAAGGCGTCCTGGCTGAATTATTCAGAAGCCCAGCCCTCGCAGAGCGGCGGCAATCAATGGGATTGGACGTTGAATGATGTGAAGGCCATACGGCCCGAAGATGATATGCCTCCCATCGCAGGAGTCGCGGGACAGATGGTGGTTTCGTTCTTCCCGCCGGGCGGACCCGCCCTCAATGGCTTTGCCAGTTGGCAGCAGATGGGCAAGTGGTACCTGAATCTCACCAAGGACCGCCGCGAGACTTCTCCACAGATCAATCAGGAGGTCGCGACTCTAACTGCCACAGCCGCGACTCCGCTGGATAAGATGAGGGCCCTCGCCCAATTCGTCCAGCACGACATCCGGTACGTCGCAATCGAACTTGGCATTGGCGGCTGGCAGCCTCATGCCGCTTCCGACATCTTCACGCATCATTACGGCGACTGTAAGGACAAAGCCACGCTTCTGAGCGCAATGCTGAGCCGGATCGGCGTGGAATCGTTTTACGTCGTCATCAATTCCGAACGTGGATCGGTCACCGCCGAAACTCCGGCCAACGTTGGCGCCTTTGATCACGCCATTCTCGCCATTAAACTGCCCCCCAACCTCTCTGACCCATCGCTGGTCGCAACCGTGGATCATCCCCGCCTTGGCAAGCTTCTCTACTTCGACCCCACCAATGACGTAACGCCCTTTGGCGAGATCGGCGGCTATCTTCAGGAAAACTATGGCTTGCTGGTCACGACAGATGGCGGAGAACTGGTGCAGCTTCCAAAGCAAGCTCCGGCGATGAACAGCATCGCCCGCACCGGCAAGCTAACGCTCGACGCGTCCGGCACTCTTCACGGCGAAATGGAGGAGACGCGCATGGGAGATCGCGCAGCGGTGGAACGCTGGCGGTTGCGCACCGTCACCAAAAGCACCGATCAGATCAAACCCATCGAGGATCTGCTCGCCGGATCGCTGTCTCTGTTTCACATTTCCAAGGCCAGCATTCTGAACCTTAATCAGACCAACCTGCCCTTCGGATTCCGCTACACGTTTGAGGCGCAGGAATATGCCAAGAACGCCGGTGGATTGCTCTTGGTGCGTCCCCGCGTGCTGGGAGTAAAGGCGCAGGGATTCCTGGAGACTAGGGAACCTCGGAAATTCCCCATCGAATTCCCAGGCCCAGTGCTGGACACGGACACATTCGATATAACAATTCCCGCCGGCTACGTCGTCGACGACGTTCCGCCGGCCGTCGATGCCGATTACGGCTTCGCCAGTTATCACTCGAAGTCAGAAGTGAAGGGAAATGTGATCCATTACACCCGTAGCTTCGAAGTGAAGCAGTTGAGCGTACCGGTCTCCCAAGCGGACCAACTGAAGAAGTTCTACCGCATCATCGCCGGTGACGAGCGGAACACGGCCATCTTGAAGACCGCCACACCGTAAACGAGAATGTCGATTTCGTCAGTCGCAGCGGGATGTCTCATGTTGCACGCCGAACTGGCGGAGACTACTGCGGGTTCTGTGAAATCGGAGTGCCCACCTCTCCCTGAGGATCGACCAAGCCGGGAGCCGAGACGGGCTGTAGCGTTGCCGGATTACCGCTTTGAGCCGCCGGCTGCTGTTGTCCTGAATCACTCTGTGGCGGATATCCTTTGGCCTTCAGAATTGCCCAATGCCACTCATCTCCCGGAGCGAGATCCATATTTAAGGGCGCGCTGAAATCGGCCCGGGACCACGGAGGCGCCGCCGCCCTCATGCGGTAGACGACCATCGCGTCCTGTTTCTTCTCGGGGCGAACCTGCTGAAATGGACTGACCGTTCCTGTAGAACTCGCCCCCGGATCGACTCCTGATTCCAGATTGCTGAACGGGGCCCCGTCCCTGCCCCACGATTTCTTTACGACAGTTAAGGCAACATCCACTTCGCTCACATGCCAGTTCGTTGCGTTGAAAAGAGAAAGCGTAAGTGAGTCGCCTTCGATCGCCGCCGGTCCTTCCAGCTTGGCAACGTCGGAGGGAGAAAGATCCATTTGCGCGTATTGCGTGCTCGAGAGGAGCGACTTTACGTTCGCCGTAAACGCGAGGCTACAAGTCACGTCGGGCGCAGAAACCTGAAATCTTGAACTTTTCCCCGCCATTACATACCGGAGCGACGAGCCGAAGCCCTCGCGCTTGTCGCCCTGCTCGATGGTTTGTGTCAGATTGTCGTCGTCGATGACCTGCGACGCTGACTGCTGATTCTTTCGCAGATTGCGGGCTACGTCTCCCAGCGGGACGTCGTTGGGGTCGTCCTGTGCGATCAGGCGTATGGGTCCGAGAGCTCCCAAAAGCGCCGACAAAACCACAAGAAAGCGGATTCCCGAAGCATGCACCATGAAAGCTCAGATCGAGGCGAATCGCACCCGGAACGAAGGAAGGACCGGGAGAGGGCCTCTACATTCATTGTAAGAAGAGATGGGGAAAACGAGGAGAACGCAGGCAAACCTTGGTAACAGTACTTGAGGTGGAGGCTGTGGGCGCGCGTTTAGACGAAGTGTGTGCGCAACGGGTGCGCGCGCCCAAGCTCGGGAACTCGTTCTACAGCAGTCCCTGCGATCGGAACCGGCTGACGGGATCTGCCACGGGCATTGCTTGTCGCTTGAAAATCCAGCGGGCCACCGCAAAGCCAATCGCCGCGTAGCATAGGTGCATGATTCGCATAAAACACCTCCCCAATCCGGCTCGTTCACCTTCAGGGGAGGATTACGTCATACCCTATCGGCACAATACCAACGGACATTAGAGTGAACAAGGCACAACCGTGCCATCGTCGTGGCACGGAAGTAATACGAGTAACCACGACTGCCAACGCTGTGCAGATTTCTTCAGTGTGCCGCGACCGGCTCGTCCGCAGATCGTCCCGGTGGAGGAACCACCACCGTCGACAAGCTTCCCTCAGCCGTAAGCTTTTGGAATGCCGCCACATCCCGCCTCTGGAGGTCTTCCCAGCGGGACAGCAATTCCCCGCTCTGCCGCTTCAGCTTGTCGAATTCCTGGTATTCCGCCGCAGTCGGTGCCGAATCGGCCGTGCCGACATCCATCGCCAGATAGGCCAGCTTCCCATCCAGCTGCGGCGGATACGCCAACGAATCCTCATTCGCGTCAATATCCAGGTTGATCAGGTCTTCGCGAACGGCCACGAGTTTTTTCTCCAGATCGTCGGCGGCGGTCGCGATGTTCTTCGCGTTTGCATTCTCCGGCAACCGCCGTTTTAGACCGGCGAGCTGCAAGCGCACATCCTGGATCTGATTCACTGTATCGTATACGCGGCTGAGTTCATCGCGGGTCTCGAGCAGCAGTTTCAGCTGGGCCTCAAGTTCAGCCTGGCTCACTTTCACGCGCGGATCGAGCTTGAGATCGAATCCCGCCGTTTGGGTTTCGCCGCCCACGGTCAGCCGCACCTGATAATGCCCCGGCACCGCGACCGGTCCGCGCGCTCCGGCGCCGTATTCCCATAGGTAATATCCGGGAACGTGCCGCGCCTCTTCGTAACGCAAATCCCACACAAAGCGATTCAAACCCGCTTCCGGCTTCAACTGCTTCTCAGGTTTCTTATCATCGGGTAGCAGAGGCTCTTCCAGCGTATTGAATTCTGCGCTCGAATATTTGCGAATCACCTTTCCGGACGCATCGAGAATTTCAATCTTCGCTTCGGCGTCATTCTTGGGAGCATCTTTCAGGTAGTAATAGATCACCGCCCCCGCCGGAGGATTCTGCCCCGCCCTCTTTGACGGATGCTCATGCTCACCTCCAGCTCCGGCCTGAATGCGGTAAGCCGTCGCCGGTGTGTACAGGAAGGTATCTTTTTTGGCGATCTCATCGCTGTACTGCCGCAGCGGGCTCAAATCGTCGAGAATCCAGAACGCGCGCCCGTGTGTCGCGACGACCAGATCGTCATTCTTGATCTCAAGATCATGTACCGGCGTGGTGGGCAAGTTGAGCCGCAACGAGCGCCAGTTTGCTCCATCGTCGAAAGAGACGTACATGCCCGTTTCCGTTCCCGCGTAGAGCAATCCCTTTCTCTTTGGATCCTCCCGCACTACCCGCACAAACGTGTTATCGGGAATTCCCTTCCCCAGCTTCGTCCAGGTTTTTCCGTAGTCGCTGGTCTTGTAAATGTACGGATGCAAGTCGTCGAACTGATGCCGGTCCACCGCAACATAAGCCGTCGCCGGATCGAATGGCGATGGATCGATCTGGCTGATGCGGCTCCATTCCGGCATATCCTTCGGAGTAACATTCGCCCAGTTCTTGCCTTCATCTTTCGTCAGCTGAATCAATCCGTCATCGGTGCCGACCCACAGCAATCCTTTGGTGATCGGCGATTCGGCCAAGGCAAAAATCGTGTCGTAGTACTCCGTCCCGGAGTCGTCAAGCGTGATCGCGCCACCGGAAACGATCTGTTTGCTCTTGTCGTTGCGCGTCAGGTCCGGACTGATCGCCTGCCAGTGCACGCCGCCATCGGTCGTCTTAAACAGAACTTCTCCGCCGTGATACAGCGTGTTCGGATCATGTGGTGAAATCAGCACTGGAGCCGTCCACTGAAAACGATGCTCCAGATTCGCTGCTCCGTATGCATCCGTGAGCACCGGCTGTTCGGTGATCGATTTGATCTGTCCCGTATGGCGGTCGTAACGCGTGATCAGTCCCTGATAATCGCCCGCATAGACAATGTCCGGGTCCGGCGGATACGGTGCAATATAACCCGCTTCGCCTCCTCCAACGTCATACCAATCACTCTTGCTGATCGATCCATCATCGCTGCGGCTGGCGATTGCCACCGTCCCGCTGTCCTGCTGTGATCCGTAAACGCGGAAAGGCGTCTCATTGTCGGTAATCACGTGATAGAACTGCGCCGTCGGCTGGTTGTCCTGTGTCGACCAGCTCTGGCCGCCATCAACGGTTACCGTCACACCGCCGTCATTGGAGGCGATCATGCGCCGCGTGTCCTTGGGGTCGATCCATAGCCCGTGATTGTCCCCGTGGGGCACATGAACCTTGTTGAAAAGCTGGCCGCCGTCGGTGGACTTGTACGCCTCCACATTCATGATGTAGAGCACGTTCTCGTCCTGCGGATCGGCAATTATGTGCATGTAATACCAGGGCCGCTGCCAGAGCGAATGGCTCGCGTTCACGAGCCGCCAGTTCTCGCCGCCATCATCAGAGCGATACAGCCCGCCATCGGGATTGTGCGCCTCAATCAGCGCATACACGCGCTCGGAATTCGACGCCACGGCAACGCCGATCCTGCCGTAGGGTCCTTTCGGCAGCCCATGCTCCTCAAGCCGCTTCCAAGTTGTGCCACCGTCGTTCGAGCGATAGAGTCCGCTCCCCGACCCGCCGTCATCGAGACCCCATGAGGTGCGCCGCGTTTGCCATAGCGCACCGAACAGAATATTCGGATTGTGCGGATCGAACGTCACATCGATGCCGCCAGTATTTTCATCTTTATAGAGAACCTTCTCCCAGGTCTTGCCGCCGTCCATTGTGCGGAAAATGCCGCGTTCGGTGTTTGGCCCGTAAACATGTCCGAGGGCCGCGACAAACGCAATGTCCGGATTCGCCGGATTAATGATGACTTTTCCAATCGCCCGCGAATCTTTGAGCCCGACGTTCTTCCACGTCTTTCCGCCGTCGAGCGTCTTGTAAACGCCATCGCCGTGCGAGATGTTGCCGCGAATACACGCCTCGCCGGTCCCGACATAAACAATGTTGGGATTGGAGTCCGCCACGGCAATGCTCCCAATCGATGATGTGCCTTCTTTGTCGAACACCGGCGACCAGGTCATCGCGCCGTCAGTCGACTTCCACACTCCGCCGCCGGTCGCGCCGAAATAATAGGTCGTGGGATCTCCCGGAACGCCCGCCGCAGTCAACGATCTGCCGCCGCGGAACGGCCCGATCAGCCGGTACTTCATCCCTTTGAAGACTTTTTCTTCCGGATTGGCGGATTCACTCTTCGCGTCGGGTGCCTTCTCCGCAGAAGCCGCGTCCGTCGACGGAGCCGATTGCGTGCGCTTCACCGCCTTCGACTGCCGCTCAGGTTTGGCTTGAGCGTTGGCAGAAGGTGTGGAACTGAAGAAGGAAATTGCGAACATCAGCAGGAAAAGCGAACAGACGCAGAGTGACGCACTCTTGCGAAAGCTATCTAGGCCCATTTTCTGGTTCTCCGGGAGGATCTGGACAATTCAGCTATGGTAATTCGTGAAGTCACGGCTGGAAAGAGGGACGTCGCGAAAGTGTCCGCCGGTCAGAGATTCGAAATGCCAATTGGAGCGTGAGGTCCAAAGATTTGGGCAAGGCACTAGCCACTAATCACTTTCCATTTGCTTAGCCCCCTAACCTCTGGCCCCTGGCCCCTATTTCTTCTCTTCCAAAACTTTCCTGGCCGCCGCAAGCTCTTTTTTCTTCACGTCATCGACTTTGGGATACGAAAGTTTCAGCGACTCCAGCGTGTCGACGAGCACCGTTGAAATCACCAGGCGCGAGAACCATTTATTATCTGCGGGCACAACATACCAGGGCGCGTGTCCGGTGGCAGTGTTGCGGATCATCTCCTCGTAGGCTTCCTGATACTCATCCCAATACTTCCGCTCGTGAATGTCGCTGGCGGAAAACTTCCAATTTTTCTCCGGCTCATCGAGTCTCGCCAGAAAACGCTTCTTCTGTTCTTTTTTCGACAGATTCAGAAAGAATTTCCGGATCACGGTCCCGCTGCGCGCCAGGTGCTTTTCGAACCAGCAAATATCTTCGAAGCGCTCCTCCCATATATGCTTTCCCACCAAAGACGGCGGTGTCTTCTGGCTTTTCAGAATGTCCGAATGCACGCGCACGACGAGCACTTCTTCGTAATAAGAACGGTTAAAAACTCCAATATGACCACGCTCCGGCAACGCCACCGTCGTCCGCCATAAAAAATCGTGCTGAAGTTCGGTTTCCGTTGGCGCTTTGAACGAATGCACCTGGCAGCCCTGCGGATTGACTCCTGACATCACATGCTTGACGGCTCCATCTTTGCCCGCCGCGTCCATGGCCTGAAAAATCAGCAGCACCGACCAGTTGTCCTGCGCGTAAAGCATGTCCTGCAGTTCGGCGGTGCGCGCGATGCCTTGCGCGAGTGCGTCCTCTGCGTGCTCCTTCGACTTCCAGTGTCCCGTAAAGGCCGGATCGAAATCCTTCAGCCGAAAGTGCTTGCCACTGTCAACCCTGAATGTGTCCGCCAGCTTGCGAGTCTTCATTCTTTTTCAACTCCTCAGGCCCTATCGGCGCGCTCACTTAGCTGAGCGCCGGGCGCGCCGCCGCTGTGGCGGCCTGATTCCCTTCTCCGGCACTTCTCTTTCGATCTTATCCGAGAGATGATGCAACGGTCGGTCTCCAGCCGAAGAAAGTTGCCGTCCCACGATCTTTGCTGTCAAACCCTGGCCCGTGTACGTCGCCTCGTTAAAGGTTGTGCCCGAACTCGCCTGCGCAACTGCGAATACACCGTGCGGTACGCCGTTCGTGAATGCCGTCGCGATGTAGTCGCCTACCATCAATCCATTCTGGGATGTCGGCAACCATCCAAGCAGCATTGCTCCTGTCAGGGCGGTCGGCGTATTCCACGTCGCTCCGCCATTGCCGGAGGAGATGTATCCCACAAATAGTTGGCAGGTCGCCACCATGCAATTGCTTTGCGAGTAGTAATAGTAGTGAAGGCCAATGTGCGCCGATGAACCGGAAGTCGCGGGATCGATCCCGATCCCAGGAATGAAATGATCCACCGTGCTCGACGTATCGTCGATCGGGATGCGAGACACCGCACTCCAGGTCACACCATCCGTCGACGTGCTGTAGACAAGATCGTTGGTCGAGCATTGCGAGCGGAAGCGGCAGTCTTCCCACACGACCCACACGGTTCCCGCTCCATCCACCGCAGCGGAAGGTAGGGGACCGCTCCGAATTCCTCCTGCATCGCCGTGATACTGGACCGCCGAAATGACACCCGGTGCACTCCAGCTCGCGCCTCCGTTGGTCGAACCGAAAGACGACATCGCGTTCGTCTCGATCGGCACGATCACCGTTCCGTTGGGCTGAACGAGCGGCTGCCCGCCAATTCCGTAAGAAATAAATGCCGTGGGCAACGGAGTTCCCCACGTCAGCCCTCCGTCTGTCGACGTGCTCATCAGGATCTCATCCCCATTGTTTGGGTCATCCCACTCCAGATAACAGTTGCCGTAGAACGGACTCGAAGGCCAGCTGTCGCAGACAATCCAATTCTTGTCCGAGCTCTGTGCAATTGGATCTGCGCTCACAGGATTCTGCCAGGTGAAGCCTCCGTCCGTAGACCGGCTGACGGCGACCGCAGGAACCTGCAACGTCGCAGAAAGCGGCAACGCCGCAATCATCCAGACGCTGTGCTTCGCGTCGTATGCTACGACCGGATCGCTCGCCGCATCGTACGGACCGCTTCCCTCGCCCTTCGTCAGCCCGGGCAAAAATCCGTGACTCCAGGTCGTGCCGCCGTCGGTCGAAGTCGCCCAACCGATGTCGGTCGCGCCCCCCGGCGCGATCCGGCCAGTCTGAAACGTCGCCACGAGCGTCGATCCATTCGACAGCATGTGCGGTTCGACCTCGGTGGCATGCTGTCCTGGACCGATCGAGTACGGATCGGAGCTGATCTGCGTGAGGTTCGATCCCACGGGATTGCCTGGCGGAGGCGGCGGGGTCGATGTAAATGAAGAGGAAGACGGCGATCCCGAGCACGCCGTCCACACGAGAGTAAGCAGAGTCACAAGAAATGCAGCCGCAAACTTCCAGTGATTCGTTGACATGTTTTTGGGATCACGGTCACACCGAGGCCCATTGGGACGCCCGGTTTTGCTCCCATGATTCGTGCTTCAAACTCCCAAGCTCGTAGGAGGCAGGCAGATCCCTCGTCAGCAGCCGGGGATCTCGCGTGCTGCTTCACCACAACAGCCACACAAAATCGATCTCTACTGCGCGTCGCTCAGCTTCTGGCGCCCGGTGTCCGAACCCTGCGCCTGCACCACCGTGATCGGAGCCTGCAATGTAAAGTTCAATACGGTCTCGGACGGGAGTTTGATCTGCTGCGACTTCGAAGCCGCCTGCGCTCCCGCGCCTACGCCGGCGCCCGCCGCCGATCCAATCGCCGCTCCTTTGCCGCCACCTGCGATTGCGCCAATAATGCCGCCGATGATCGCGCCGCCGCCGACCTTCTCGGCCGTGTTCTTACCGCGCGACTTCCCTTCCTTGCGGTACTGATCCGTCTGCAGCCCGTATGTCTTCCCGCCCGACTTCAGGCTATCGAGCTGCAGCACCACCACGGATTGCCCCGCAAACGTGCCCGCGCTCTTCACATCAACCACGTGACCGGTGATTTCCACCCCTGCCGGAACCGCCTGCTCTCCATCCGAAGTTAGCGGCGCATTCAAGGTCGCGTGAAATGTATCGTTCACCTGGTTCTTTTCGCTGTCAATCGGATCGACCAGCCTCACGCTCAACTGCGTCCCCTGGTCGATGATGAACTGCCGCGGCGGAGGCGGCGGAGGCGGCACCGGTGTCGCATTATCAGCCGGAGCCGGCGCGGGTGCTGGCGCGGAATTCGCTGGCGGATTATTCGCCGCCATCTGGTTCTTCGAAGCCTGCTGATCATCGGATTGCTGTCCGCGCTTGTGAGCCGGCTTCGTCCGCTCACGACGCGGCTTCTCCGGCTTCGGACTCGCATCCGCTTTCGGACTCGGATCCGACTTCGAATCCATCCCGGGATCAGGCTTCGCCTCAGGAGTGCTATTCGCAGCCTCCTGCGCCGCGGGCTGTGGTGCGGCTCCCGCTGCGGTGGATGCGTCCGCAATCTGCAGATTATTGATTACCGTCTTGACGCCGGGCTCCGATGCCGCCTGCTTGGCAGCCGCGTCCCGCTGGGCGTCGTTGTCGACGGTTCCCGACAAAGTCACAACTCCGTTATTCGCTTGCACGGTCAACTGCTTCGTCGACAATCCGGAATCCTGGCTGAATTTGCTCTGGATATCGCTCGACATCTTCGCGTCATCCAGTTTCTTCGCACAGCCCACGCCCACGACTAGAATCGCCGCAAGAATGAAGGAATACACAACTGCGCATGTTTTTTTCATAACTCCACTCCTGGATACTGGAAACAAAGGGTGAGGGACCACCCTCTCGGTTAAGTTTAGATGCTTCGGATGATTCCTGCAGATGTAAATCAATGAGGTACGCAGGTACAGCCGCTTGGCTGTTTGAGTGAAATCAAGAGCCGAGCAAACGCGCGCCATCGCGCAAATCCCTCGATCGATAGTCTGTCCGGAAAATTCGACTTAATGGATGAACTTATAATCGACGATGGAAGCCGCCAACGCTGCCGAAGACTGCTCTTCCTTGGCCTCGCCTTTGGCTCGCATCACCCGCCCCTGGCAGACAACGTTGCTGTTCTTCTGCCCTGAGATTTCCTCCGGCATCTCGAACACCATCTCCACCAGCGCATTCACCGGCAAAGGCTGCGGACCGCTGAAGAGCACTCCGCTCTGGCTGATGTTTTCAATGATCCCCTCATACCATGTGCTGGTCTTGTTCACGCGGTAGCGGAGTGGGATGTCGAGTTTCAAACGCCGTGCTCGCGGCACCCACGACGGACGCTTCTCCCGCGCATGGCTGCGCCGGATGCCCGTCTCCGCCTTCCGCTCCACACGCTCGGTTCGGCGCATGGTCGTCCAGTCATATTTGTATTCCGCGGCGCATAGCAGACATACCTGGTAGTAGTCGCCATCCGCACCTCGGCGTGGCCAGGAGAACTCGTGGGAGCAGCGCCCAAGCATAAGCACATCCATGAATTTCTGCGGCATTGTTTACGATTCCCGGTCGAACTTAGGACGCACCCCATCATCGCTCGAAGGTGCCCATTTGAATAGGTTACTTTCGTGCATCCCCTTGACGCTCGCGTTCATAACTCGCCTGAACGGAGTCACTTACCGCGCCGATGCTGGAGGGTTGCCATGGCAGCAGGTCGTCGCCCCGCCGATTTGGCGCACCCATCCCGTTCCCACTCAATGCCCCTGTTTCTCCGTCAGTTCCTGCGCATTCACCGCCTGCCATTTTCCCTTGTCTCGTACAAACACGTCTGTAAACAAAGTCCGCCGCAGGGTAACTCCTTCGCCTCGCACAACCGCCCCGTTCACAATGCCGGCATTTCCATAAATGCGCACCCGCACATCCTCAAAATGCTTCGGCTCTTGCACCCCGCGGTGCTTCCGCAAATACTCAATCTGCTCCTTTTTCGTGATCATTCCGCTCGGCAGCACATGTACAAAGTCCGGCGCCAGAATCTCCTCTTGCACATCCGGATTATCTTCCGCATGCAGCCAACGATTCTCCACTTCGAGCAGTTCCTGTTTCGCTTTCTCATGATCAGGAACAGAGCGATTCGTCTGGCCCTGCATCGACGGCACCGCAAACAACAACGCGCCCGCAACAGCACTGGCAAAAAGAAGCCGCACTCTCATCCTTCTTCCCCCCGTTTTTGGGTGAATTCGTTCACAGTGTATGATCCACGAAATGTCCATGGAGCATCCACTCTCCGCCTTCATTCTTGCCGGCGGCCAGAGCACGCGCATGGGCGCCGACAAGGCCTTCGTCGCCCTCAACGGACGCACCCTGCTCCAACGCGTCCTCAACACCACACGCTCCGTCACCCCCAACGTCTCCATCGTCGGAGATCCGGCGAAATTCGCGCCGTTCGCACCCGCCGTGGCCGACATCTTCCCCGCTTGCGGACCGCTCGCCGGAATCCACGCCGCCCTCCGCTCCTCGCTCTCTGATCTGAATTTGATTCTCGCCGTCGACCTGCCCTTCGTTCCTCCGGCGCTGCTCCAATTCCTGAGAACACAAGCCGAATCTTCCCCGGTCGCGAATGCCATCGTCCCCCATACGTCTCAGGGATGGCAGCCTCTCTGCGCCATCTATCGCCGCTCGTTCGCGGATCTCGCCGACGAAGCCCTGCGCTCCGGCCGTTACAAAATCGACACGCTCTTTCCCGCCGCCCAAGTTCGCGCCATCGACGAAGATGAACTTCAATCCGCCGGATTCTCGGCGCAGCTCTTCCGCAACCTCAACACGCCGCAGGATCTCGCCGCGAGCGAATAATGGGCTAAGGCTCGCAATCGTTCTAACCGGATCACGCTTCTTGTACCATTCCGTCATGCCGCTCAAGGGAGACAGCAACAAAGAGCAACGCGCCTACGAGGAACTGGCGGCCTGGACTTTGGGCCTTGGCGATGCAGCATTCCTTCATCAACACGTCGTCGACGCCTGGGCCGCACAGCACGCGACCGCGGAATCCAAGCCGATCAAGATTGCCTTCGCGCTGCTCGGCCTGTATCTCCACCTGGAACACGGATTCTCTGGACGTGAGGTGCAGCTTGCTCACATGCGCCTCGCTCAGCCGTATGGCCGCGGTCCGGGCCGCAAAGAATGGCCGCATTTTCCTATCCCGAAAGCGAGAGTAAATCTTACGGCGCAAGATGTAGTCACCGCGCCTGAAAGCGAACGCCCGCGAGCTATCGATCGCTGGTGCCAATCCGTGTGGAACGGTTGGGAAGACAGCCACTCAGCAATCGCCGAATGGGTAACGTGCGATTTGGGAGATCCGCGAAAGCGCTGACGACGGCCTTCCTCCGTCAGGCAGAGCCAGATGCCCTTGGCCCGCAGACCATAGCTCACTTCTGACTTCTCTCTGGCCTCCCGAGCAAACGCGGAGCACCTTTTGTGCTTCCCGTCCAAGTCGCCATAAACAGAACCGGCCGAGGTCTCCCGCGATCGCCTGCCATCCCAAGCTGGCAAGCCATGGCGCGTCGCCTCGGCCAATTCCGCCCTTACAGTCGAACCTAGAAGTACAAGCTCGCTCCTAGTTGAAATTCCCTGGGATCATACGCTGCCGTCACGGCTCCAAAGTTCGATGCTCCATAATTCAGGCTGATTCCTCCGTTATTGGCATCGCCCTTGAATTGCGTGTGATTCCAGGCGTTAAACGCATCCGCGCGCAGTTCGAACCGGCTTCCGCGCCGCTCGCTGATCACGAAGCTTTTGAACAGCGACAGATTCCAGTCGTCCCGTCCCGGACCGCGCAAGGCATCGAACCCAAGATTGCCCCACGCGCCCGGAACCGGCGCCGAGAATACTCCCTGATTGAACCATGCCCCCACCGTTTTCGGATACGTTATGGGTCCAGTCACGTTCGGACGATTCCCCGCCGCAAACTGAATCACGCTCGCAACGTTGTTTCCGCTCACGCCTAAATTGATCGGCGCTCCGCTTTCCGCCGTGATGATTCCCGAAAGCTGCCAGCCTCCGACCGCAGTCTTCAGGAACCGGTTCTGCGCATTCCGGAAGAACGGCAACTGATAGACGAAGTTCGTGAAGAAGACATTCGTCCGGTCATACGACGACGGTCCAATATCGAACCGCCAGCCCGCGTACGGATTCGTGATGTTATTCAGGTCTCCGCCGTTGCCCGGTCCACCCACGTTCGGATCGATCGCCCGCTCCAGCGTGTACCCAACCTGCACTTGCAGATCCTGTCTGACATTTCCGTGGAGATCCAACTGTAATGAGTTGTAATGGCTGTTCTCTCCGTTGAACGCCAGCCGCATCGCCCCGAACCCTTTGTAATTGTAGAGTTGATTGATTCCTGCCCCGCCGGACGCGACCAGTCCCGTCAGAGAGGCAACGGGGGGCAGATTGATCTGCTGGTAGTAATCTTCGTGCCGGTCCTGCGCTCCGACATACGACGCTCCGAATACCAGCCGTTTGCCCAGCGCTTGCTCCATTCCCGCGCTGAATTGATACGTTGTTGGCAGCTTGTAATTCTGTGCTTGAATGCCAGTGATGTTCACCGGAAGAATGGGCAGATTCGCGGCGCTGATCGTCGTTCCCGCCGTGAGATTGAGTCCAGGATTCGAAAACGACACGTTATGCAGTGTCGGGCTCGCATCGAACGGAGTGTTCGTTGCCCCGTCGTACATGTCATTTCCCTGTATCCGGTCGAACATAATTCCGAATCCGGCGCGGACCACGGTCTTCCCCGTTCCGAAGACGTCGTACGCCAGTCCAATCCGCGGACCAAAATTCTTCCACGTGTTGTTGACCAGTCCCTTCGGAACGCCATTCACTCCGCCGATCCCGATTCCGTTCTCGTAGAACGAGAGGCCTGCCAAAATCGGATTCGGACTCGTCCCTAACCCAGGACTCGGCCCCGTGCATCCCGGATCCGTCGGCCCGCTGCAGATGTTTCCTGCAGCGTCGAACGTTGCTGCCGCAGCCGGATTGAACAGATTGGGATAGAAGTTCGACGACTGATGGTTCGCCTCATACGTATGCGGCATTCCATCCCAGCGGAGTCCAAGGTTCAAAGACAATCGACTTGTCGCACGCCAGTTGTCCTGCACGTACGCGTCATAGGAAACATTGTTCCACTGCCCGGTCGCCTGCACTGCATCTTCCGTGTACTGCTGGGCATCTCCCAGCAGGAAGTCGGCAAAATCATATCCGGTAAACGATCCGTTGAACGTGAAGTTCCCTTGCGTGTTCGCGAAGTACGATTGCGACTTCGTGTAGAGCATCCAGCCGAAGCCGAACTTCAGCTGATGGGCTCCCTTCTGCCACGACAAATCGTCGCGTATCTGGTAATCGTTCGCGGCATTGTTCCACGGAGTCCAGTTGGCCGTGTATTGCGATCCCGTCACTCCACTCAGGTTGACTGACGGAATCCGGTTGTCGAGGTTCGGCCCCTTGAATAGCCGGTTGAAGGTGAATCCGCTCGGCGCCGATACCAGCCCCAGTGGAGTGATGTGAATCCGGTTCCCGTCATAATTGAACGCAACTTCGTTCAGCAATGTTGGGCTGATCGTGTGCGTCAGGTGCAACACCGCGCTGTACGCCGGATTGTTGAACGTATCCGAGATCGACGGCACGTTGTCGCCGCTCCACTGTGTTGTTCCATACTGCTGCGAAATCTGCTCCGAAATCCAGTGCCCGAAGATCGAGAATTTGTTGTTGAACTGGTGATCGATGCGTGCGATCTCTTCCCGCACATTCGTCGGCGTATTGTTTCCGCCGATGAACTGTCCCGTATTAGTTGTCGGCAGCGGGAAGATCCCGCCGTACTTCCCGCCCGCCGTCAGCGCCAGTCGCGCGTTCGGGTCAATCGCGCAATCGGGAATCGTATTCGCCGGAAACGGCGCGCCGGGTACGAGAGTCGCTCTCACCGGCGCCGGACAGTTCGCTGCGAATCCCGCAACTCCCGTCGGCACCGTAATGATGTTCGGCGTCGGAGATCCGGTGGCGCTCGGCAGCGATGTCGGAATTACTGCACCCGTTCCGGCTCCGCCGGCATCCGGATATTCGCTCGCCAGCGGCACCGTCTGATTCAACAACTGCCCGACAATCAGGCTGCGCCATTCCATGTTGTAAAAGAAGAATGTCTTATGCTCCTTCTTCCAGAAATCCACGGGGCCGCCAGCGTTGAATCCGTACAGGTTGTAACGAAGTTCGGCGACCGGATTCGGATACGGATTGAAATAGTTCCTCGCGTCCAGCGCATCGTTTCGCCCGAACCACCACGCGTTGGCGTGAAAGTCCTTGGTTCCCGACTTGATCACCTGCGTCACCGTCGACGCGCCATTCATACCGTACTCCGCGCTATAGTTCGACGTGTCCATGCGAAACTCCGCAATCGCCTCCATTGACGGAGCCACGCTGCCCGAACTGCCGCCGCGATCCAGGTTCTCGCCGCCATCAAGCAGTTGCAGATTGTGACCCGGCCGCTGGCCGTTGACGCTGACGTTGTTGTCGCCGCTCACCGCGGTCGGCTGTATGAAATCTCCCTGAATGCTCGACGCTCCCGGTGCCAGGGCGTACAGCGTGTACATGCTTCGTCCGTTGGTCGGAAGATTGCTCACCTGGTTCGCGGTGATTACGTTGCTGATCTCGCCCGTATCCGTTTGCACCGCCACCGGATGCGCTTCCACGGTGACTGTCTGCGCCGTGTTGCCGATCTGCATCGTGAAGTCGACTCTCTCGCGCGCCCCTACCTGCAAGTTGATTCCCTGGCGCACGCCGGCCTTGAACCCGGTCGCTTCTGCGCGCACCGTGTAGGTGCCGATGTGCAGATCGGGAGCGATATATTGTCCGTTGCTTGCGGTATTCACTGTTGTGCTGATACCAGTATCGTTATTGGTAATCTTTACCACCGCGTTCGGAACCGTCGCTCCGCTCGGATCGGTAACCGTACCTAGAATCGTGGCTTCCTGCGCGATGGCAGCCACACTAAACAACAAAACACATACTGCAGACCAGGCCGCGGCGCGACGCGCGGACGTTCGTAGAAAAAAATGGGAAAAACGGAAAGGGAGGGTATTCATCTTGGGGAACCTCCGGGAATTGCTTCCTCAGGTGGGCTGACTGCGTTACGGTGAGCGGATAGCTGAGCGGGTGCTATCGTATGTACATCCGGTTGAGATTCGTTGTCAAGAAAGAAAAACGTTTTTGTACTAAGGATTCTCCTTAATTGATTTCCGGCAACCCGGTCACCGCTCCCGGGCAACTAACGTGCGCGTTGTAACGCTGAGTAGATTTTTTATGCGCTGAATTCCGTAAGCGATTGCCGCAACAATCGGCAGGCGTGAATGTTTCGTCTCCGTGCGAACGTCACCAGGCCCACCTCGACCGGACTCTTGCAATTCCTGGGAGTGCACCTTTCGCGGAGCAAGAGCCTCGAAACCCCAAGGCGTTCACTCCCGATAAGCCTCTGCTCTACAAGTTCGCTCTGCCGAAGGTGTCATCTGTTCGTGTCTGGGCACAGAATCACGGTGTAGGTGCAGTCAAGCTCGTTTCCGATATACGACAGAAATCGCAGACGTTCGTGCCGAATATCTTCTGGGCAAAGCCGGGCGATTACAAGAAAGCGGTCGAGAAGGTTTATCATTCGCCCGACGAGGCAAGCTTCATTGAGTTGCCGGTTGTGGTGATGAAGTAAACCCCGGCAGCTCATTACAATTCCCATGCGAAATATCTTTCGGATGATTGCGGCAGTGTTGTTACTGGCGACACCCCTGTGCGCACAGGAGAAGCAGCTGTGGGTGCTGCGTGCACCGGGCGAGATGGTGGAGTACGATCCGGCAACATTCGCAGTCAAGCAGAGAGTCAAACTTCCCACGGACGCTCTGAAGTCGCCGGCAGCAATCGGAATAAATCGCGCCGGGCAAATCTTGTTTGCCCCTGCCCCTTCCTTCCCTCTTTCTGACGATGACATTAAAGCGCCGCACAAATTCTGGCTCTGGGACGGGCACACTGCGACAACGATTGACGAAGGCGTAAAGCACAACCTCGAAGAGACGGGATCAAATCAGGCGATCACGGAAGAAGCGCCGCTGGCGTATCTCTCCGCCGACGGAAAGCATCTCTACTGGTTTGCGAATCAGCCGCGCAAATTGGAGCGCGAGGGCGTCGATCTTTCGACCGAGATCACCTGGCAGGCCTGGCGCACCGATCTGAGCGGGGCTAATCGCGAAGAAGTCGCGTCGACCAAATTGCCCGAGTGCCGCTGCAAAACTGGAACCTGCGAGGACACGTGCCCATCCGAGGTGGCGTGGGCTCCAGCCATTGGCATAGAAAATTTCTTCTTCGTTACCCAGTTCATTGCTGGACAAACAGGATCGATCTACAAGGCCACTACGCGTTATCAGGAAGAAGCAGGCAAATGGGCATCGACCGATCTGCCTGAGCCGCTGCAAAGAATTTTGGACACGACTCCCGACGGGGCGACGGTCGTGGAAGCCATTCCCGACACCGGCTGCTGCGGATGGTCGAACCAGAGCGACGATCAGACGCTCGTGCTGAAGAACGGAAAAAAAATTGCGGCCTTCGATGAACTGGCGACGTACAAGAATCCAGATTACGACGTCAGCTTTTTCACGCCCAGCGCGAAGCTTTCACCCGATGCGGATTCCATCGCGATGACAATCACCTCAACCACGGCCGCGAACAAACCAATTCAACTCTCCGAACAAGGCCAGGCGAATCCGGAAGAGTCGGAGCGAATCCGCAAAGCCCTCGCAGACTTGCCCGCAGTCGTGGTGAAAAGTGTTGAAGATACTCCGCACCAAGTTGCGTTCGTGCCCCACGCGGTATTGGTAGGATGGATCACCGACAAAGAGTTGCTGGTGATTGAAGATCACCTGTTACTTGTTTACAACGTCGATCGGAAAACTAGACGAAGGACTACCGTTCGCGCGGAAGACTCTTCCTACGTCTTCCTGCGCTAGCGGTTGTGCCCCAGAGGCTAGATACCAGCGATCAGCGGCTTGAGTCGCTGCGGAACGAACCACTATCCGCTATTCCCTGACCACCCCCTAACCTCTAGCCCCGACCCCCTGTCTTCTCACTTCTTCTCCGCGAGCGCCGGTTTCAGCAGCAGATCCTGATAATCAAAACTGAAATCCGCCAGCGGCGACACAGCAGCCATTTTCGCGCTATCGATCGACCCGTCCGGATTCAGCGAGAACGTGATGAATGCATCTTCAATCGTGTGCACTCGCCAGTGCGCTATGAAAGTGTCATGCTGCCAATGCTGCAGGTCTCCAATCATCATAGGCGTGTGATCGAACGAGATGACCAGCCCGCCATTTTCCATGCGGATGGTGATCGGCCCGTACCACGCATCGTTATAGACGCCCGCATATTTTTCCAGAGGCAGCGACGGTTTGGAATTCGCATCGCGCCCACTCGCCGCTTTCGCCATCGTTTCGGCGGCGTCTTTCTCCTCTTTATCTTTCACCGCCTTGAATGCCGCGACCCAATCCGTCGGCGGAAGCTGCATGTAGTAATCGAGCACGTGATAGAGAATCGAATCGAAAGCGCCCCCTTCTTCGGCGTTGGTGAGGATCACGACGCCAAGATTTTCTTCCGGCACCAGCATTACGCGCGAGACGAATCCACCCACGCCACCCGTATGTCCGACCAGCTTCCGGCCGTGATAATCGCGCAATCCCCAGCCCAGCGCGTAGTCGGCGAAGTTCGCTCTAAGCCCGGCGAGCGGAGCCGGCGGATCACTGATCGGCAGAATCGTCTGCGGCGACCACATTTCTTTCTGGCGCTGCTCGGCAAAAAGCTGGCCCGGACGGTCGACGAACTTGCCATGATTCAGTTGCAACTGCACCCATTTCGCCATATCCGCCGCGCACGAGTTAATCGACCCAGCGGGTCCGGCATTGTCGAGATCCTCGAATGGAATCACCTGCAGCTTGCCGTCGACCCGCGAATGAGGATACGCATAATCGCCGCCCGGCTTGTAGAGCGTCGTGCTCGTGTTGGAATGATTCATTCCGAGCGGGGCGAAGATGCGTTCGCGAATGTAGTCGTCCCACGACGTGCCGGTGACCGCCGGAATGATCTGCCCGGCCGTCATGTAGAGCAGATTGTCATACGCATAATGACTACGGAAGCTGGAATGCGGCTTCATGAAGCGCAGCTTGTAAATCACGTCCGCGCGCGAGTAGGTGGAATGCGGCCAGAACAGCAGGTCCCCTTCGCCCAGCCCCATGCCGCTGCGGTGCGTAAGCAGATCGCGGATCGCCATCTCGTGCGAAACGTACGGATCGTACATGACGAATCCCGGCAGCCGCTGATACACGGGATCATCCCACGAGAGCTTGCCCGCATCGACCAGTGTGGCGAGCGCTGCAGTGGTGAACGCCTTGGTATTCGAGCCGATGCCAAACGTGGTGAACTCATCCACCGGAGTAGGGTCACCGAGTTTGCGGACGCCGTAACCTTTCGCGGCGAGAATCTTGCCGTCTTTCACAATCGCAACGCCCATGCCCGGCACATCGAAGGTCTTCATTGAGCGTCCCACGTAAGCGTCGAGATCGGGCGGCAGAGTCGGCGAAGACTGCGCCCACGCACAAATCGATAGAGTCGCCACAACTGCCGAAATTACGGAAATCTTCAGGTGCCTTGAAAGCATCAAGTCTCCTCACGGTTCGTAAAATTTGCTGGCGAAGAAAATAGTCGCGGAAATTAAACCACAGAAACGCAGATTTTTCAGGTGGGTGCGTACACCACCGAAGACATTCAACGAACGGCGTAGTGGCCCCGCCCGCAGAGACCACTACGCCGGTTGCACTCAGTTCATTCGATTCGAAAAGACAGCGTTCAGGTAATCGAGGATGTAATCGACTTCCAGTTCGCAACCAATCAGCGAAACCACCTGAGAAGGAGTAAGTCCCGTCCGGAACGAAACCTGTTCGATCAGTTCCGCCCGGGAGAGTTCCAGTAATGGATCGTGATAAACAATCATGCCGGCTCCTTGGAATTCGCAATGGGGAATGAGCTTTCGCGGTCAGCGATCGCGAAGCGGCGTGCCGCAGATGACGAAGAGAGTGTGCCTAACAGCGAATGGAGCGGAGAA
The DNA here is from genome assembly GCA_035945695.1 of Candidatus Sulfotelmatobacter sp. GTDB lineage: Bacteria > Acidobacteriota > Terriglobia > Terriglobales > Acidobacteriaceae > Sulfotelmatobacter. The sequence continues at coordinate 39,151 of DASYZZ010000019.1, forward strand.
GAATCGGGCGGAAATTCGGAGGTATGCTGGCGCTGGATGCCCAGCCCGGCAGTTGGAATCGTAAAGCGTGATCCAAATTCGGCGTTGGAGAAGCGACTGCTATGTTTACCGAATTAGGTGCTCTCGTCGCATGCGCATGCACGACTACGGGAGCCGTGCCGCCATGAAATGCAATGTCCGGAAGATCGACGTCAGGTAACACGACGATCAGCAGCATCAGGAAAATAACGCCAACCAGGATCAGCAGCGCCGGCGTTTTGATCTTCCATCGCGACATAGCGTCTTTCTCTTTTGCCAGAGGTCCGTCAGCCTGTCAACCGAAAAACTACGCCTGATAGAACTCTGACATAACATTCTGTAGCGTGACGGCAAGACGGTCCAGGTTGCCAAGGGCACCCCGCTGTTTCGGGAGCACTTGAAAGCGGCTGTACAAACGGCGACGGTTGGGTATACAAACTCTGAAAGCGGTGCGCAACCGGTACTTCGGGGGACCCGGGCCTTTGTACGTCAAGCCGAAAACTTTGCAGGAAGCTGTTTCTGTGCTGGCTTCGTCCGGCGGTCAGGTTCTGGCCGGCGGGACCGACTTCTATCCTGCCTTCGGAGAGCGCCTGCCCGCAGGCGACGTCGTCGACATTAGCTCTGTGCGTGAAATGCGCGGGATATCCTTTGAACCCGACTGGGTCCGCATCGGTGCGCTCACCACTTGGACCGACGTGGTCCGAACTCCCTTGCCTCGATGTTTCGACGGCCTCAAGGCGGCAGGGCGTGAAATCGGTTCGGTGCAGATTCAGAACCGCGGGACCGTCGCCGGTAACTTGTGCAACGCATCCCCTGCGGCTGACGGAGTGCCCCCGTTGCTCGCGCTGGATGCGGAGGTCGAACTCACTTCAGCGAACGACACGCGGCGGATGCAGCTCGATCGATTCATCACGGGCAATCGAAAAACTGTGAAGAGACCGGAAGAAATTCTGACCGCCGTCCTCGTGCCGCGAACCGCAGAGGATGCGGCCTCCACATTCCTGAAACTCGGCGCGCGCAGATATCTTGTCATTTCAATTTCGATGGTCGCGGTTGTCTTACAAAAAGACCACGCCGGCCAGATCGCGCAGGCGCGTGTTGCGGTCGGATCGTGCTCGGCGGTCGCGCGGCGACTGACCGATCTGGAAAAGAATCTGCTTGGCCGGCCCGCGAAAACTGGCATTTCAGAGTTCATCACTCCGGCGCATCTTTCGCCCCTGTCTCCAATCGACGATGTGCGGGCCACGGCTTCATATCGGCGCGACGCATCGTTGACTCTGGTCCGGCGTGGACTCGAAGCCTGCGCGAGGAGCCTCTGACGTGGCCGAGATCCAGAACATTCCGATCCAGGCTGGCGCCGAATTGATTTTGTTCTCGGTCAACGGGCATCGCGCTGAAGTGACCGCTTCTGACGCGCGGAGACTGTCGAGAGTCCTGCGCGAGGATCTCGGCCTGACCGGAACCAAAGTTGGATGCGACGCCGGCGACTGCGGCGCTTGCACCGTGCTTCTGAATGGCGATCCGGTGTGCTCGTGCCTGGTGGCCGCGGGACAAGTCGCCGGATGCGAAATCACCACCGTAGAAGGACTGGCGAATCGATCTCCGCTGACGGGACGATTGCAGAAATCTTTTTTGTCGCAGGGAGCGGCACAGTGCGGAGCCTGCACTCCGGGAATGCTTGTTGCCGCCACTTCCCTGCTCGAAAGGAATCCACATCCGAGTGAAACCGAAGTGTTGGATGCGATCGGTGGCGTGTTGTGCCGCTGTACCGGATATCGCAAGATCGTCACCGCGATCCTGAACGTCGATACGGAAACAGGGTCGTGTTCTCCGGACGCCGGAGCAGCGGTTGGGACACGTTTAGTACGACTCGACGGACAGAAGAAAATAGATGGCAGAGAAATCTTCGGAGCCGACGAGATTCCGGCAGGAACGTTGGGAGCGCGGGCGATCCGCAGTCCGCATCACCGCGCTCGTTTTGAGTTTGGCGATCTGAAGCAATTCGTGGCTTCGCATCCCGGCGTCGAACTTGTCCTTACGGCGCGAGACGTTCCGGGCGTCGATTGCTACGGCGTCATCCCCAGATTCGCCGATCAGCCGGTATTCGCGCATCGTGAGGCACGCTACCGCGGCGAGGCGGTCGCCGCGGTCGTGGGCGAAGCGGAGGCGCTGGAAGCACTCGATATTTTTGAGTTTCCCGTGAAGTGGGAAACGTTACCCGCTACTCAGACAATCGAAGAAGCTCTCGCCGATGACGCCGAGCCAATTCACGGCAATCGTAAGCAGAACGTGCTGGTGCGTGGTCGCGTCGTCTGCGGCGATGTCGATCACGCGCTCGCTAGTGCTGATGTTGTTGTGGAAGGCGAATACGAGACGGGATTCGTCGAGCACGCCTACATCGAGCCCGAAGCCGGTTTCGCACGCAGAGTCGGCGACACGATTGAGATTCAGGCATGCACGCAATCTCCGTACATGGACCGGGCGGACATCGCGAAGATACTCGGGATCGATCAGGAGAAAGTTCGAATCATCCCGACTGCGGTCGGGGGCGGATTCGGGTCGAAGCTGGACCTGTCGGTACAGCCGTTCATTGCGCTGGCGGCGTGGAAATTGAATCGCCCGGTGCGGATGGTGTACTCCCGAACCGAATCCATCATCTCGACGACGAAACGGCATCCGGCAAAGATGAAGCTGCGCACCGGAGCAATGCGCGATGGGCAGATCACCGCGCTCGATTTCACGGCTGACTTCAACACGGGCGCGTACTCTTCGTGGGGACCGACGGTCGCCGGGCGCGTCCCGGTGCATGCGTCGGGTCCGTACCGCGTTCCGAATTATCGGGCGTTGACTCGCGCTGTGCACACCAACATTGTTCCCGCGGGAGCGTTTCGCGGATTCGGCGTGCCACAGGCGGCGATCGCGCAGGAACAGATTTATGACGAACTGGCCGACCGCATTGGAATGGATCGTCTGGAGTTTCGCATCCTGAACGCGCTCGAAAACAACTCGCCGACGGTGACGGGCCAAGTGTTAGGTGAGGGCGTCGGTATTCGCGCCTGCTTTGAAGCATTGCGGCCGAACTGGAAAGCGACGCGCGAAGGTGCGGCGGAGTTCAACGCACGTAAAGAAGGACCGTTGCGCCGCGGCGTGGGAGTCGCGGGAATGTGGTACGGATGCGGCAACACATCATTGCCGAATCCGTCGACGGTGCGCATTGGACTGAAGCGCGATGGCAGAATCGCGTTGCATCAGGGAGCGGTCGATATCGGCCAAGGCTCGAACACGATCGTGACGCAGATCTGCGCGGACGCACTCGGAGCGCCGATCTCGCAGTTCGACCTCGTTTCAGGCGATACGGCCATCACGCCGGATTGCGGTAAGACATCGGCTTCGCGCCAGACATTTGTAACCGGCAAAGCGGCGCACATGGCTGGGAGCAAGCTGCGCGAGGGAATTCTAAAACTCGCGGGATCCTGCAAGTGCGGCTCGATTCAATTCGAAGACGGCAGTATCAGCGTTAGTGAAAAGGGAAAAGTTAATCCCATTTCGCTTCAAAATTTGCCGCTCGACAAGTTTGGATATGTGATCACTTGTGAGGCGACATTCGATCCGCCAATTACGCCGCTCGATGAAAATGGCCAGGGAAATCCGTACGCGGTTTATGGATTCGGCGCCCACATGGCAGAGATCGAAGTGGACATCGAACTTGGAACCGTGCGCGTGCTGAAGGTTACCGCGGCGCACGATGTTGGGCGCGCGATCAATCCGATGTTGATCGAAGGGCAGATTGAAGGTGGCGTTGCTCAGGGACTCGGCATGGCCTTGATGGAAGAATTCTTCCCCGGCAAGGGCGAGAATCTCCACGACTATCTGATTCCCTCGGCGGGAGATGTTCCTCCGATCGAATCGATTTTGATCGAAGATCCATCTTCGATCGGGCCCTTCGGCGCAAAAGGAATTGGAGAGCAAGCCGTGATCCCAACCGCGCCGGCGATTCTCAACGCGATTCACGATGCGGTCGGCGTGCGTATCCACCGAGTGCCAGCCACGCCCGATCGCGTGCGAGCAGCAATTCTCTCGAAAGCAACCGGAGGCGCGCGTGGCTGACGACGCGATCCGCTGCGATGCCTGCCCTGTGCTCTGCTACATCAAACCGGGACGCACGGGCTCGTGTGATCGCTACGGGAATCACGACGGCAAATTGGTGAGGCTCGATCCGCACGTGGTGCTCGATCGCGCAGTCGAACGCGGAGACTCGGTGGTCCCATTTCTCGAACGCAGCCGCGACTGGGACGGAACGCTGGTGAGCCACGGCCAAACGTTCGTGACCGCAATTGGAGCGGGCACGACTTACCCGGATTACAAGCCCGCGCCGTTCATCATCTCGTCGCAGATCGAAGGCGTGGACATGGTCACGGTCGTGACCGAAGGAATCTTCAGCTACTGCGGCGTGAAGTTGAAGATCGACACCGATCGCCATCTTGGTGCGGAATGCAGCACGGTGCGGGCTCAGGGCGAAGCGGTTGGGCACGTCACGACCAGCGAATACGGTTCGCAGATGCTCTCGCTGGGCGGCGTGCGACATTTGACCGGAGGCAGCCGGCAGGAAGGAACCGCGACCTGCGACGCCCTCCTGAATCTGTGCAATGGCAATCCGGTCGAACTGAAGATTGATGATGGAGCGAAAGTGGTTGTGCAGGCCGGCAAGGCTCCGGTTGTCGATGGAGTGCAGGAAGAGAGAATGCGCGTGGGCTGCGGTTCGGCGACGATCGGCATGTTCGCCAAACAATGGTTCGGGAAAGTGGACGACGTTGTTGTCGTCGACGATCACATCACCGGAGTTCTCTCGGAGCATCAGGCCGGCAAGTTGCTTGGCGTGCGGGAAACCGGGATCAAGCTGAAAGGAAGGCGCTCCACGCCTGGAAGATATTTTCAGGTTGCAGAGCCGGGAACCTCGTGGGGCGGAACAGATATCGATGATCCGCTGGAAATTCTAGGAAAGTTCAACCCAAAGAAAGCGTGGCCTGGATTGCGGCTGCTGATGGTCAGCACAACCGGCGAGCATCACGCATACTTCGAACTGGACGAAGACCTGAAGCCGCGCGAAAAGGAATTGCCCAAGAATTTGAAGCAGTCTGTCGCGCGCATCCGCGAGAACTGTGAGCCGGCGTTGTGCACGGTCCTTTTTATGGGCGGTGCGGGCGGATCGTTGCGGGCCGGCGTGACCGAAAATCCGGTGAAGCTGACGCATTCTGTCGGGGACGCACTCACTCGCGTCACCTGTGGTGGCGCTCCGGTGTATATCTGGCCTGGGGGCGGAATCACGTTTATGGTGGATGTGACGCGGATGCCACAGAACGCGTTCGGATACGTGCCAACTCCCGCGCTGGTGGCTCCGATTGAATTCACGCTGAAGCTTTCCGACTATGCTGAACTTGGCGGATATGTGGAAAGCGTTCGTCCGTTAAGCTCGATCGTTTCGAATGCAGACGGGAGAAGGCGAGTGACAGCCCACGCGGAGAATCCATGGCCGCTCGAAGCAGGATCGAAGGTAAAAAGAAAATGAATTCGCGCGCCCAGATTCGAATGTTGCCGGACGGGCGGCGGCTGCACTTGCAGGATGGTCCGATCGATTTGATCGTCGAGGCGTTTGGCCGCCCGGAAGATGTGCAGTGCGCGTATGACGCGGCGTGCGCGCGGTTTGTGAACGTGCTGAACGAATTGTGCAGCGAGTTGGCATTTCTGCGCACGGCTTGCACTGCCGACTGCGATTGGCCTGGCGGTTCAGTGGCGCGGCGTATGACGGCTGCAGTCAGTCCCTACGCTGGCGAATTCTTTATCACACCGATGGCGGCTGTGGCTGGAGCCGTTGCGGAAGAGATTCTGGCGGCTATGCTCTCGGCTGCGACGCTTTCGCGCGCTTACGTAAATGATGGAGGAGACATCGCGCTGCATGTGGGCAAGGGAGAAAAGTTTGTGATCGGGATGGTGGAACGTCCGGATCGCCCTTCGCTGTTTGGAACTACGACGATTCGGTGCGAAGATCCGGTGCGCGGGATCGCCACGAGCGGCTGGCGCGGGCGCAGCTTTTCACTGGGAATCGCAGATGCTGTCACGGTGCTGGCCGATCGCGCCGCTGCGGCCGATGCGGCCGCGACCATCATCGCGAATGCTGTGGACTTGCCCGGGCATCCGGCGATTATGCGGATTGCTGCGTGCGAACTTGCTCCTGACAGCGATCTCGGGGCGCGCCTGGTCACGCAGAACGTTGGACCGTTAACAGCCGCCGAAATCGACGAAGCACTCGCAGCGGGAGTTGCGACCGCGGAGAAACTGCTCAGGATTGGTTTGATTCGAGGCGCGGCGCTGAATCTTGAGGGACAGACCCGTGTGGTCGGAGGCGTTGGTGCGCGAAGCATGATTTTCGCTGGCGTTGAGGAAAGGAATCTCGTTCATGCCTGAGGTGGTCATACGAAAGAGACTCACCTGTGTTGAGGCGATTTTTCACGAAGGCGGTGCGGTGGCGGCAAAGCCACTGCGGCGCGCGGCGATGCTGACGGTTATTCGAAATCCGTTTGCGGGATCGTACTTCGAAGACATCGCCAGCTTCATGGACGATCTGAAGCCTCTTGGTCTCGACATGGCGCGGAGGCTCGTTGCCGCGCTGGGCGGCGACGCGAAGATCGTCGAAGGCTACGGCAAAGGCGCGATCGTTGGATCGGCGGGAGAGATCGAGCATGGGGCGCTGTGGCACGTGCCCGGCGGGTACGGGATGCGTGAGGTGCTCGGCGGGGCGAAGGCGATTGTGGCGTCGACGAAGAAAGTCGGCGGACCGGGGACGCGGCTCGATATTCCGATCACGCACATCAACGCGTCGTACGTGAGGAGCCATTTCGATGCGATGGAAGTCGGCGTTCCGGATGCGCCGCGAGCCGACGAAATCGTGCTGGCGCTGGTGATGACTACTGGTGCTCGCGTCCATGCGCGGGTTGGCGGGCTGAAGGCTTCGGAGATCAAGGGCGAAGACGGGCTGAGGTGAGAGCACGATGAAAGCGAAGATCCGCAAGATCGCGACGTTTGTGGAAGAGACGCTGAGGGAGATGGATCGCGAGATTTCTCCTCCGACGCGGAAGGCTGCGGCCGTGGCCGTGATTGAGAATCCGTGCGCGGGAAAATATGTGGAGGATCTCTCGGAGTTGATGGCTATCGGCGAAGAGTTGGGCGAGATGCTCACATCGCGCGCTGTCGCGGCGCTCGGGATTGCTGGGCCGTCGGCGGAAAGTTATGGCAAAGCCGCGGCGGTTGGCGAGAACGGCGAACTGGAACATGCGGCTGCGATTCTGCATCCGAAGCTGGGGACGCCGGTGCGGCGCGTGCTGGGCAAGGGCGCGGCGCTGATCCCTTCGTCGAAGAAGCGCGGCGGGCTGGGAACGGTGCTCGATATTCCGCTCGGCCACAAGGACGCGGCGTTCGTGCGGAGTCACTTTGACGGGATGGAAGTGCAGTTGAACGATGCGCCGCGGGCAAATGAAATTATGGTTGCTGTCGCGGTGACGGATAGCGGGCGTCCGCTGGCGCGCGTCGGCGGATTGACGAAGAATCAGATCAAGGGCGAGGACGGGTTGCGGTAAAGCTGTCGCGCTTACGCGCGACCGGACAGCCGAGGCGGTTGTCGCTACGCTCGCACAACTTCCGGAACACGCGTTGCTGGCGGCGTGTTGCGGCTGCGCTGGATGCTGACTGCGCCGTCGGTGACTACCATGGCGACTCCGGGCAGGTCTCCTTTTTGAATGCTGTCGAGGAGATTTTTTCCTGACGACTGCTGCGCGGTGTCGAGGAGGACGAAGCTGGCTTCGCGGCCGGGAGTGATCCATCCGCAGTTGAGGCTGCGCATCTTCGCCGTGTTGCCGGTTGCGAGGCAGATCGCCTGCTCGGCAGGAATCTCACCCAGAGAAGAAAGCATCGAGATCATCCGCAGAATTCCTAACGGCTGCACGCCCGATCCGGCTGGCGAATCTGTGCCGAGGATCACGCGATCGAGTTGCTTCAGCGACTTTGCGGTGCGCAAGGCGAGAAGGGCGGCGCGCTCGTTTCCGTTGTGAACGATCTCGAGGGCGCGCGGAGATTTTTCGCAGAGGGCGACGATCTGGTCGTCGGGGAGCGCGGTGTGGCCTCCGTTGACGTGGCCGATGACGTCGGCGTCGGTTTCGAGGACCATGTCTTTGTCGATGAGGCTGGAGCCGGGGATCGACGGGCCGCCGGTATGGATCGTGCTCTGGATGCCGTATTTGCGGGCCCAGGCGACCATGCGGCGTCCGGTGGTTCCGTCTTTGACGCTGCCGAGGCCGACTTCGCCGAGAAATTTCACGCCGGCGGCGGCGAGATCTTTGAAGTCATCTTCGACCATACCCTGCTCAAGCACGGGAGCGCCGGCGTAGATCTTGACGCCGCCGGGACGGAAGGCGTGGAAGGCACGCTGCGCGAAGATGGCCATCGCCTTGAGGCCGACGATGTCTTTGGGACGTCCGGGCGTGTGGACTTCGCCGGCCGAGACCATCGTGGTGACGCCGCCGTGGAGACAGCTGTCGATCCAGCCGAGCTGATTCTGGCGGGGAGTCCAGTCGCCGCAGACGGGGTGAACGTGACTGTCGATGAGTCCGGGAGCGAGCGCTGTGCCTTTGGCGTCGATCGTCGTGGTCGCTCCGGTTGTGTCGAGGTCTTTCTCTTTGCCCACCGAGTGAATCAAGCCGTCGATCGCAACGACAGTGTTGGCGTCGAGGATCGGGTGATCGAGGTCTCCGCTGAGAAGGAGTCCGATGTTGCGGATGACGAGCTTAGAAGTTGCCGCTTTGGCGGGAGTGTCGTGGCTCATGAGAATTTTTTTTCTGGAAGGTGTTTTGGAGCGGACAAATCATAACCGATGCCAGTTTTCGGGATCGTTCGCGTTGGGGATTACTACCTGGTACATACCCTATCCCCCCTCCCCCTCGATCCACTGGAATCATCGAGTTAGCGGGAAAATCGCGAAATGATCCTTTGCTTTCAAGATTTTGCAGGCAAAATCTTGAAAACAAATCAGTTGCAAGCTCACCTGCGCGAAGATTTTTTCTGGTCGAGTCGCGCAAAATATTGTTTTCAAAGAACTTATCGGATTCTAGCTGCCTAGTCTGCCTACAAAATCTTGAGACGCAGGGACTTACAGACAAAATCTTCAAAACATTGACGTTAGAAGGAACAGGAATTTCCGGGGCCGACATTCGCGGTCCGCTGACATCATCGGAGTTTGGGGCTGTGGAAGGCTAGGGCAGATGTCACATCGGGCTGTGGAAAAGGGGTTGTTATCTGCGGTACTTGGTTCCGTCCCTATGAACTCGAGCGATCCGAAAATCGAATCGGCATTCTCGACGATGAAACGCCGGTTGCCTCACTCTCTTCCGCAGCAAGGCGACACAAGAGATTCCCCGTGAGGCAGCTTCGCAAGTGTTCATCGATGATATCTGCAAGCTCGGCGTTGACCCTGTTTTTGGGGTACGGATGGCGTAAACTAGGCGCTCCCATGTACCGGATTGCTAGCGTCCTTCTAATTTCCTGCCTTATTGCCGCAGGACAAATTGCAGGCAAGGGAGGGAAAGCGACTGGAAGTGAAGCGCACGCAAACGTGCAATCCCAACCAACCAATCAGGCGCCCATAATTCAGACTCGCCCCGACTCCGAACCGAGCCGAGAACGCACCGAACAGGCAGGGAGGAGCAACGGGCCTCATGATTGGGTAGACAAAGTTAACGCGCTGTCCACTCTCGTCATTGCTGCTTTTACCGCTGCCATGTTCTTTATGGTAAGGGCTCAGGTCCGTGAATACCGAACCCGCGAACGGGCTTGGATGGTTTTCTCTATCGAGCAGCCTCCCACGCAGGTTTCGCAGGGCGGGCAGCCGACTGGATTTAGTATCGTGGGATTCCTCCGCAACGTCGGGAGCACCCCCGCGACCATCGTCAAGCAAAGCCACTTTGGAAACATCGGCAACCGTGGCGATTTCACTGCCGTTCCGCCATACATGAGCGATAAACCTTTGGATTCCGCCTATTCGTTTGTCCCTAACGATGTACGACCTGCTCTTTTTCATGTGGACGATAGTCAAATGAGGGCCGCATTTGCAGGTCGCGTCCATATCTACGTATTTGGCCAGATCGTTTATAGGGACGTTTTCGGGAAAGGCCACGAAACTCGGTATTGTTTCCGCTACTATCCGACCGCCACCGCCGACCATCAGACTGGGTTCTACCCAGAGGGTCCGGCTGAGTACTTGAAAGTGACCTGACGTTGCTGGACAAGAACCTAATTGACAGTTTCGACGGACGTCGGTCTTTAATGACGTTTTCCGTTCTTCGCGGCACCGGCTGAAAGGTTCGAAATGTGGCTAAGTGCAGGATTCTTTGACGAGAGCACGGATGAGGACACCGAAGGAACATGTTATGTGATTGCCGGATTCATAGGCGCTCAACTCATCACTGCAAAGGTAGAACTTCGCTGGCGCGATCTCCTAGACAAATATGAGTTGGAATATTTCAAAGCGTCAGAGTTGAGCGCTGGCACTGGCCAATTTCAAAAGTTTCGCGATAATCCCTCTAGATATGGCTTCCGTTCTTTCTCGCAGCGAGAGAAGGACACGTTCAAGGAGATCAGCACTGCGTTTACAGACGTGATTGTGAATGCCGAGAGTCTTTATGGCATCGGGGCGGCGGTGATTTTGCCCGACTTGCAGCGACTGCAAGCCGAATATCCGCGGGCAAAGAGGTTGCCACGCCCCTATCACATGTGTGCTCAATTGGTTTTGGTTGAAGCTGGTAACGAAATGCTAGCGCAAAACCAGCCACCACGCGGCGATGATACGTGTTTTCTCAGGCCGATTTTCGACGAACACGAGGAATTTAGTCGTCGGGCAAAGAAGGCATGGGATGGTTTCTGCCAAAAAAACCCCAACTGCTCGAAGTTTTTGCTGCCTCCTCATTATGAGTCAGAGAACACCTATCTGACCCTACAAGCTGCTGACCTCTTGGCGTTTGAGCTACGCAAGCTGATTCTGATGGAGCGAAGAAATCTTCAGACTCGGCGACAGCCTCTTAAAAGAATGGCCCAAACCGGCAACATCATACGTACTTTCAAGGTCAACTACGATGCGTTGAAAATGATTGCCGACGCTAACATTGGCTCAGATCCTCAAGAGATCGTGAAGCGTATAGCACCAAACGAGGTGCCCTTCTCGGCTTTGCAGGATAGTGCAAAGTGAAGGGAGCTCGCCAGACTTGTTGGCATGCGATAACTGGCTGCCGACTGTGAAAACGGATCTTGTCAAGCGGCCCGTGGTGGAAGCCGGTTCTCGATTGGCGGCGCCTAACTCCAGCGCCTAAAGGCGGGTTCATTCTGGGTGCCTTTTCGGCACGCATAAATGCGTGCCCTGATACGAACCCGATTTGGCGTGCCCTGACACGAATCGCGCTTGTACCGGGTTCGGCATCGGCGCTACTATAGCCTGCTCTGCTGAATCGGGGGGCGACCTTCATGCCGCAAAATTACGTTCCGATCTTTATTTTCATCGCCATCGTGGGCACGCTGCTGCCGATTACGCTGCTGCTGGCGAAGCTGGTGCGTCCGTCGAATCCGAGCAAGACCAAGCTAATGCCTTACGAGTGCGGCATCGATCCGATCGACAGCGCTCGCGGCAGGTACACGGTGCGGTACTACATCATCGCGATCCTTTTCGTAGTATTCGATGTGGAGACGATTTTTCTGTTTCCGTGGGCGGTGAAGTTCAAGGCGTTCGGGATTTTCGGGCTGGTGGAGATCCTGATTTTTCTGGCGATCCTGATCGTTGGGTATATATGGGTGTGGAAAAAGGGCGCGCTGGAGTGGGTGTAGACGTTCGGTGGCTTCCTGAATCAGCATGATGGATCCGAAAAATCCGATTGTGTGGCTGTGCGTGCAGGGGATGCAGGCTGAGGCCGGCGGAAAGCTGGAGGCGGCGCATCTGCTGTTCACGCAGGCGTGGGAAGAGAGCCATACCGACTACGAGGCCTGCGTGGCGGCGCATTATGTGGCGCGTCATCAGAAGACGGCCGAAGAGACGCTGCGCTGGAATCAGGAAGCGCTGGACCGGGCAAATCTTGTGAAAAACGGCGCCGTGCAGGGCTTTTATCCGTCGCTCTATTTGAATCTCGCCCAATCGCATGCGAGTCTCGGGAATCGGGAAGAAGCGAAGAAATATTATGAGTGGGCGTCGCTGGCGTCGTCGGCGCTCTCGGGAGATGTGTACGGAAAAACGGTGAGGGATGCGATCGCGCGCGGACTGGAGCGGGTTGATTGATGGCTGACGACGGCGCCAATGCGTCGGTGAACGCGATGGACTCTTCTCCGGCCGAAACATTCAAGGCCAGCCGGTGGACGCAGGGGAATTTTTTCTTTCCGACGAAGCTGGTGGTGAGTCCGCAGAGGGTGATCCGGACGAAGTCGCGGATTTTTGGCAGCAATGAGGAAAGCATTCCGATCTCGAAGGTCGCTTCGGTGCATATTTCGACGGGAGTGTTCTGGTCGGAGATCGTGATTGAGTCGACCGGGGGATCGGACCCGATTACCAGCCATGGGCATCGGAAGGCGGATGCGCAACGCATTCGCGATTTGATTGAGAGTTATCAGTCGGGGGGGCGGAGTTCGTAAGTGAGTTCCGGTTCCCTCAGGGGCTGAAGCCCCGCATCTTTGGTGGGGCTTGGCGGCACGGCTTGAAGCCGTGCCCTTCCCGAAACCTTCCGCGAACGGCCTCCGCGAAACCTTCCCCGAAAGATCTTCACGAAACGGGTTGTGGGAGGCCCCTTGGCGAGGATCATCCAGGTGGAAATCAGGTGTTCACGCGTGCATTGCGTGGCCGTTCCGGCTGTGATAGCCTCTTGTTGAGAGGCCACTTTGCAGGACAAAGTACCCACGGGGCTCGACCGTAAGGAAGCGGAAGTTTACCGGCACCTGGATCCGCAGCGGCTCCCAAAACACATCGCAATCATTATGGACGGCAACGGGCGCTGGGCCAAGCGGCGCCACATGCCACGTGTCGCCGGGCACCGGGCCGGAGTTACGGCGGTGCGCTCGACGGTGGAGACGGCGGCGCGCATTCACATTCCGGCGCTGACGCTGTATGCGTTTTCGGAGGAGAACTGGAAGAAGCGTCCGGCGAGCGAAGTGTCGTTTCTGATGGGGCTGCTGGCGCGGTATCTGAAGGCCGAAGTGCCGACGCTGAACAAAAATAATATCCGGCTGGAATACATTGGGCGGCAGCACGAATTGCCGGGGGACGTGCAGGAACGCATGTCGTGGGCGCGCGAGGCTACGGCGCGAAATACTGGGATGGTGCTGACGCTGGCGCTGAACTACAGCGCGCGTAGCGAACTGGTGGATGCGTTCCGGTCGATGGTAACGGCGTCATCGCAGAACGGCGGGATCGATCATCTGCGGATCGATGAGGACGTGGTTTCGCAGCATCTGTACACGCGGCATCTGCCGGATCCGGATCTGGTGGTGCGGACTTCGGGCGAGATGCGGCTTAGCAATTTCCTGTTGTGGCAACTGGCGTATGCGGAGATTTATGTGACTTCAACGCTGTGGCCGGATTTTCGGGGAGTGCATCTGCTGGAAGGGATCGCGGAATATCAGAAGCGGGAGCGGCGGTATGGCGGATTGAATCATCACGACGCGCACTTGACGGCCGACATCGTTAAAATCTAACCCTAAAAAAAATCTAACCACGAAGGACACTAAGGTACACGAAGGAAAAACATCTTCCTGCCCTGCCCTCGCTATAATTAGCATTTCATCAGCAAAATACCTTCCTTGCTCAAACGCATTGCTACCGCAGTCGTATTGATTCCGATTGTGCTGGTGCTGACTCTTCGGGCGCCGGTTTCGGTTCTCGCGATTGTTGTGGGATTCGTGGCGCTGTTGACGGTTCACGAATTCCTGAAGCTGACGGAAGCTTACGGCGTCCGTCCGCTGCGGCTGCTCACATATATTTTCTGCGCTCTTTTCTTTCTGCTGCTGGCGCTGAATTTCGGGAATGACAAGCCGCTGCTTTCGACGGCGATCTTTGTGTACGCGCTGGGATTTTCGGCGGCGATTGCACCGTTTATTTTCCTGACGCGGGCGATGAAGAATGAGGCGCTGAGCACGGGGTATCCGGCGGCGGCGGCTTCGGTGTTTGCGTTTACGTACATCGCGCTGCCCATGGGGATGCTGGTGCAGTTGCGGCAGCAGTGGGCAGGGGCGTTTTACCTGCTGTATCTGCTGCTGGTGGTGTGGGCGGGAGATATCTTCGCTTATTTTGTGGGCAAGTCGGTGGGGCGGCACTTGATGGCTCCGAGAATCAGTCCGAAGAAGACGTGGGAAGGCGCGGCGGCTTCGCTCGGGGCGAGCGTCGCGGTGGGATGGGCGATGTTTCATTATGCCCTGCCGGTGAGCTCGGCGCTGCTGCGGGCGGGGCTGATCGAGCGGCGGGACGGGCTGTTCGGGCTGGAGCAGCCGGCGATGGCTCCGGTGATCGTGCTGACGATTGTGCTGAATGTGGCGGCGCAGCTGGGGGATCTGGTCGAGTCGCTGATCAAGCGCGGGGCGGGAGTGAAGGATTCGGGAGCGATCCTGCCGGGGCATGGCGGGATGCTGGACCGGATTGATGCGCTGCTGTTTGCGGCGCCGGTGCTGTGGTATTACGCGGCCTGGAGAGTGATGCAGTAGAGATCAGAAAATGTCCGATTCGAAGAAGTTCCCTCCTCTCAAACCACTCCATTCCGATGAATCTCTGAAGCCGCTGAAGCTGGCTAAATTCGAAACGCTTACCACGGAAGTTCTAATCGCTTCTTTGGCGGAGGAGGAAGGAAAACTGAAATGCCGACCGGATGGAACTATACTGGATGGACATCACCGGATTTACATCCTCCGACGAAGAGGAGTTGATGTCGATAATCTCCCGCGGGATATCATAAAGAAGGACGAGTAGCGAAGATTATGCGAACGGATCTGTATTGGGTAGATGGTCCTTGGCCGGGAAAGGTCGCACTCTCCGCTCGTCCTCGAGGGGACGATTGGTTACCCGATGAAATCGCTGGTTGGAAATTGGCGGGAGTCGCATCCGTGCTTTCGCTATTAACGCCTGAGGAGGTAAGGGACCTTGGCTTAAGTAAGGAAGCGGCGGAATCGCGCGACCAGGGACTGGCGTTTCATTCCTTCCCGATCCCAGATCGTCAGGTGCCGGCATCAGAAGCGAAGCTTAATGAGGTCCTGACCGCGGTAGTGGCTACATTGAAGTCCGGGAAGAATCTCCTGATTCATTGCAGGCAAGGAATCGGGCGAACAGGATTAGTTGCCGCATGTCTGCTGGTACGAGGCGGAATGACGCCGAGCGCGGCCGTCGATGTGGTTTCAGCGGCGCGAGGAATTGCAGTTCCGGAGACCACGGAACAGCGAGATTGGATCGAGCGATACGCTCCGGTGGTGATGAAGTAGCTCCACCCACGTCAGTGAAACTATGAAACGAATTGCCATCCTGGGGTCGACGGGTTCGATCGGGCGGAGTACTTTGCGCGTGGCCGAGTCGTATCCGGAGCGGTTTGAGATTGCGACCCTTGCTGCTGGGAGCAATCTTGACGCGGCTTTCGAGCAGGCTCGGCGCTGGAAGCCTCGGGTGATTTCGATGGCGGCGGAGAAAGACGCCGAGATGTTGCTGGCCCGGCTGAAGAAGGAAGGGCTGCGCGGTATTGAGGTTGTGCATGGGGCTGCTGGCACGGTGCGCGTTTCGACGCATCCTGATGTTGATTTTGTCGTGAGTGCGATCGTTGGCGTGGCCGGGCTCGAGGCTACCTATGAAGCGGTACGCGCGGGGAAAACTCTGGGGCTGGCGAATAAGGAATGCCTCGTCGCTGCCGGGGAGTTGATCACGGCTGAAGCATGGAAGCGCGGGGTTGCGCTGTTGCCGATTGATAGCGAGCATAACGCGGTGCATCAGTGCATGCGCGGCGGACGGATGGAGGAAGTGGAGCGCGTGTGGCTTACGGCTTCCGGCGGGCCTTTCCGGAATACTCCGCAGTCGGAGTTTGCATCGATCACGGTGGAGCAGGCGTTGAACCATCCCACGTGGAAGATGGGGAAGCGGATCACGATCGATTCGGCCACGTTGATGAATAAGGGCTTTGAGGTGATCGAGGCGTGCAGGCTGTTTCACATGCCGGCGAAGAAAGTGGAAGTTATTGTCCATCCGCAGTCGACAATTCATTCCATGGTGGAGTTTGTGGATGGCAGCATACTTGCTCAGTTTTCAGCGACGGATATGCGGCTGCCGATACTTTACGCGCTAACATATCCTGAGCGGATTGAATCGGATATGCGCTTCGGGGTCAGTGACTTGCGTCATCTGGACTTCAGCCCTCCGGACCTGAAAAAATTTCCCTGCTTGCGCCTGGCCTATGAGGCTGCGGAGGCGGGCGGCGCCAAAACGGTGGCGCTGAATGCCGCCGACGAGGTTGCAGTGGCGGCGTTCCTGGAAGGCATCATACGGTTTGACCAAATTCCCAGGGTTATCGAAGATGTGCTGGCGGCGACGGATTCTACAGGCCTTACCTCCATCCAGAAGGTGCTGGAATCCGATGCGGAAGCCCGGCAGATCGCCCGGGAACGGGTTTCGGCGGTAAAGCACACGGCAACATCGTTCGCGTAATTTCTGAATCTAATCAGTGGGAGTGTACGTACCTCGAATATGTCTGATTTTCTGACCTCGCTCGTTGCCGTAGTCGGCGTTCTTGGCTTCATGATCCTGATTCACGAGTTTGGCCACTACGCTGTGGCCAAGCTGCTTGGAGTCCGAGTGGAGCAGTTTGCGATCGGATTCGGCACGCGGCTCGTGGGATTCCGCAAGGGGGAGACGGACTACCGGATCAATGCGATCCCGCTCGGCGGCTACGTCAAGATGAGCGGCGAGAACCCGATGGATCAGCGGACGGACGATCCGCGCGAGTTCCTGAATCATTCCCGCTGGCACCGGTTCCTGATCGCGATTGCCGGGCCGTTCATGAATATCCTGCTGGCGATCGTGCTTCTGACGACCGTGTACATGGTGCACTACGAATATCCCGCGGTGTATGACGAGCCGCCGGTGATTGGGTGGGTCATCGCGGATTCTCCGGCTGCGAAAGCAGGATTTGAAGCAGGCGACCGCATTACGCGCATCGGCGACGTGGAGAATCCCACTTGGGAGCAGGTGGATTTGAAACAGGCACTGAGCCCAAGACAGCCATTGGATGTGCAGATCGAGCGAAATGGCAAGATTCTGGACAAGACCGTGGTTCCCGAGGCTTCGGGCGTCGATGAGATCGGGTTTGCCGGCTGGGCTCCGAAAGAACAGAGTGTGGTCATCACCGATCTGGTCGATGGCATGCCTGCGCAGAAAGCCGGATTGAAAGAAGGCGACAAGATTCTGACCATGGATGGCAAGCCCGTGCCGGCGCTCGCCGCCATGATCGAGATGCTGAGGGTCACCAAGGACCAGCCACTCACGCTGACGGTCCTGCGTGACGGGCAGACGAAGACTTTCACGGTCCAGCCGGTGCTGTATGACAAGTCGTACCGCATCGGAATCGGCAGCATGGAGATGAAGGTCAAAACGCTGCCCTTCTCGGCCGCGTTGAGCAAATCGCTGCATGAGAACCGGCAGGACACGATGCTGATTCTGGAATTGGTCAAGAAGATGGCTGAGCGCAAGATGTCGATGCGCTCGGTCGAAGGACCGATCCGGATTGGCCAGGCCGCGGGAGAAGCGGCGCGGCGCAAAGGCTGGACTCCGCTGATGAGCTTGACCGCGGCCATCAGCTTGAATCTGGGCATCTTCAACCTGTTGCCCATCCCGATTCTCGATGGCGGAGTGATTCTGTTTCTGCTAATCGAAGGATTGATGCGGCGGGATATCAGCCTGAACATTAAAGAACGCGTGTATCAGGCGGCGTTCGTGTTCCTGGTGCTGTTTGCGGTGATGGTCATCTACAACGATCTGATGAAGACCATTCCGGGGCTGGCGGATAAGCTGCCATAACCCTATCCCTTTTGTTTTTTTCTCAGGCGACCGGCATACCGTCGCCTGAAGTCGTTTTGCAGGTTTTGATGAAAATATCGGAAAAATCAGCACTTGCGTACGGTTCACGATCACTCCGCGGCAGACGTAATAGCTGAATTTGGGCTTGCCAGTTTTGTATGGTGGCGAGAGAATTGCATTGGGTTCGAACAAATCGAATGAAAGAGAAAATTGATTGGGTGGCTCTTGAGCGCGTCCGGGGAGGGACGAAAATCCTCCATGCCCTGCAACTAGCACTGAACGGAAAGTCGATGCGCGAAATTGAGCAGGAGTCTCAGGTTCCCTATTCTTCCTTGGACTCAATTAAGCTTCACGGCCCCTACGAGCACAGGAATCACGCCAAGGCCTCAGTTGAGTCGGAGAAATAGAGACTCCTGAGTGCAAGCCGGGCCAATCCGTTGCTCTCATTCGCACTGGCATCGGAGCGTTTCGAGTGTTTGGGGCGACGGACAACAACCGAAACTCGTTCTGCTTTTCCCGGCTAGATAAGCGCAATGCGGAAACGATCTCATATGTTAGTGAATGAGTTTACCGAACGCCTCCCGAAGAGAACTGCGGTCTTCTTATCGGCATGGGGTCTGTGAGTTTTGACCTTGCCTTTCCGGCGAAGGCAAGCCAAAATGATGATTGGAGGTCAGCACTTCGGCTTGCCGAATTGTTGGTCTAAGGGCCGTTAGAGATTCCAGTCTCTATCGGCTCTCGCTATTTGTAATTGTCATTAAGGCGGTTCCATCTGGCCCCCCTTCTTTCGTTATCGCTTCAGCGAAACAAACTTGTTCCGATTCCGAGTCTTGGTATCAAAGACATCCTTGTGCGATGCAAGGGCGGATTCTATTGCCTGTCTGGACGCCTTCTTTTTGAAATATTCGAGAGCATCTTGGAGGTCGGACACCTGAATCTCCCCCATCTGCTCAACAATGGCTCGCATCAGCATCCAAAGAGGAAGATTCTCGGTATCAAAGAAAATCCCTTTAGCATCTCCTCTGCTAGACGGTTCTCTTTCTTTGAACTTGTCCTCGCCGAGCACGACGATAATGCTTGCCGCTCGGTCGCGCCTGACCTTAGCTTCCCGCTCCAAGTCTTGGTAACGAAGAACCGCACCACGGAGTTTGTCTTGCTCCGCATAGTTCTTTTCCAAGTAGTCGTAGTCCATGTCGTATTGCTGGTTCAGTCGCGCTTTCAAGTTTGCGAAGCTAATCACATCTTCTACACTACACTTAGACGCAACTCGTGTAAAGAGTTTTGTTGATTCCGTGTTTAGTCAATCAACATTCATTTCGTTTGTTCTCCCCCCGATTTCTTTAGCTACAGTCTTTCCTCCCGATCGTCAGGGAGGAGTTGCGGATTTAAACTCAGCCGCGACCGAAGTATTGACGCGGGAAAGCAAGTGATTCAGCGTGATAAACTGGAAGTTCCCTATGGCTACGATTCAACGCAGGAAGACTGTTACCGCCGTGGTCGGAGGCGTGCGGGTGGGGTCGGATGCACCAGTTGTGGTGCAATCCATGACCAATACCGACACGGCGGATGTTGCGGCGACGGTGCAGCAGGTGGCCGCTCTGGCCCGAGCCGGATCGGAACTGGTCCGCGTGACCGTGAACAATGATGAGGCCGCTGCGGCCGTGCCGAGGATCGTCGAGCAGCTCGACAAGCAGGGCGTGCGGGTGCCGATCATTGGGGATTTTCACTACAACGGGCACATCCTGCTGACGAAGTATCCGGAGTGCGCGCGCGATCTGGCGAAGTACAGGATTAATCCCGGGAATGCGAGCATCGGGCGCGGCGGAGATTCGAATTTCCGCACCATGATTGAAGTTGCGGTAAAGCATCAGAAGCCGGTGCGGATTGGCGTGAATTGGGGGTCTCTCGATTCGGCGCTGCTGACGCGGATGATGGACGAGAATTCCAAGCTGGCGGAGCCGAAAGACGCGCGCGAAGTGACGATGGAAGCCATGGTCGTCAGCGCGCTGAATTCGGCGGACCTGGCGCAAAAGTTCGGATTGCGGGCGGACCAGATCATCCTGAGCGCGAAAGTCAGCGGAGTGCAGGACCTGATCGACGTGTACCGCGCACTGGCAGCGCGGTGTGAGTATCCGCTGCATCTTGGGCTGACCGAGGCGGGAATGGGTGCCAAGGGGGTTGTGGCCTCGAGCGCGGCGATGGGCGTGGTCTTGCAGGAAGGGATTGGGGATACGATCCGCGTGTCGCTGACCCCGGCACCCGGCGGAGATCGTACGGAAGAAGTCCGCGTCGCGCAGCAGATCCTGCAATCGATGGGCATTCGCAGCTTCACTCCGCAGGTCACCGCGTGTCCGGGCTGCGGACGCACCACCAGCACGTTCTTCCAGGAGATGGCCGAACAGATTCAGTCGTATCTGCGCGAGCAGATGCCCGCTTGGAAGGGACGTTACCTCGGCGTCGAAGAGATGAAGCTGGCGGTGATGGGATGCGTGGTCAACGGTCCCGGCGAATCAAAGCACGCCAATATCGGCATTTCCCTGCCCGGAACGTTCGAGGAGCCGAAGGCTCCGGTGTATGTTGACGGGCGGCTGTTCACTACTCTAAAGGGCGACCACATTGTCGAGGAGTTCATTCGGATTCTCGACGAGTATGTGGACTCGCACTACGCGGCGCGGGAAGAGGTTCCGGTTAAAGCGTAAGAGCGGCTGGAGCGAAACATCCGCAAAGAGCGTTTCATAAAGATACTCCCCGCCTAATGACAATCGAACCCCAGGGACTAAAGGCCGCATCATGTGCGGATTCTAGCGGCATGGCTGGAAGCCGTGCGCTTCCCAAAACCCCGTGTCCTTCCCAAGCCCCTGTCCCGAACAATGATTCTCTTCCCGCGAAACAGCCAGTCGCGGAGGACAGGCCATCGCGCTTTATGTTCCGGTGAGCAGGAAGATTGGGGATTGAGGGGGAGAGATCGGGACGGCTGTGCCTGTGTCCGTCGTCGAACTCGTGTCCGGGGCCGAGACGACCGCTTGGAATGAGGTTCCGCTCAATCCCGTGGCGGACACGGTTACCGTCAGGCCATTCAAATAGGTCGCCCCCACAGAGCTGGTAAGTCCGGTGATGGCGACGTGATTGCCCGGTACGAAGTTGTTCACGGCCTGGAAGGTCACCACTCCCGAACTGATCGAGAACGACGTGATCGTCGCGACGCTGGCGCAATTCGCCCCACTGCAACTTCCAAACGGCGTAACGATGTTCGTAATCAGAGTGTCGGGGGTATTGTTGCCGCTGCCGACCGAAATCGAACTGGTGGTCGTATCGATGTCGGCAATGGATCCTGCGTCGCAAATGCTCACATAGACGTGGCTGCTATCGGCGGCAGACGCAGTGAACATGCGGAAACGCGTGCTGCCGGGGGTATAGGTTGCTGCCGGGGCGCAGGAAGGAACTGGCGGCACAGCGTACTGGGTCGGCGCGTACTGCGGCGCGGAGAGCAGAGAGAGCGACGGAGCAGGCGCCAACAGCGTCGAACTCGGGGTCTTCGGCGCCATGCTGAGCGCGTCAAAGACGGTCAGGATAGGCACGATGCAGGGAGTCGTCGTGCCGATGTTGGGATCGGTGCAGTTTGGCTCGGACGCATAGCTGGCCACGTAGAAACGGGTTCCATCGGGCAAGGCAGTCACCGATACCGGGGAGCACGCCTCGGCACAGGGCGGATTCGATCCCGCCGTCATCACGATGGTGGAGAGTAACGCAGGAGTGTCGTTGGGAACGCCGGTGGGGTCAAGCCCTCCAGTTGCCGCATACACGAAGACCGTTCCCGTGGTGGGATTCGTGACGTAAATGCGGTTCAGGGTCTTGTCATACAGCACGAAGTTCGCGCCCGCGCCCACGGAGAGATTCGTCTGACTCGGCAGGATCGTATTCGTAGCGACATCAATAGGAACCAGCGTCCCTGAACCCTGGGCCAACACATAGACGCGCTGGTTATCCGAGCGCGCCACAGCCCAAATCGGAGTGCCGGGGACGGAGATTGTGGCGAAGGTCGACAGATCCACCGGGGAAACATCCATGACGGTGTTGTTTCCCTGGTTGACGACATAAAGGTTCAACCCATCCGGCGTCTCCGCAAGCGCGACTGGATGAGAGCCCGGCGTCAGATAGACGATGTTGGAAATCGAGTTTGTTGCGACACTGAGAGATGCCACCGAATCCGTGCTGCTGTAGTTGCAGTTGGGGCCGTTCTCCTCGCCGTAATTGGCGACGAACACGGTTGTGGTCTGAGTGGTGGTGACGTAATCGGGAAGGTAGCGGCAAAACAGGGGCACAGGAACGACGGCCTGTCCACCGGTGGCCGGAGCCAATCCGGTTACTGAGTCGAGGTATTGAAGCGTCGTGCCGTTCACTGCAGTGATCGTGAAGTTTCCGTTGTAGCCGCCGTTATTTGCGCCAGAGGTGATGACGTTGGAGATCGTAACTTGACCGTTCACCTGAGCCTGCATGAGCGGAGTGCTCAGCGTGACCGTCACCAGATTGCCTGCCTCGCTGATTGCAGTAATGCCCGACAACTGACCCGGCCCGAGATTTGGAAAACTGAAAATAGTGGGTGTTCCCAGACCTGTCGCTGTCGGGCTGTCAGTCGCCGGAGTGAAGGCGGTCACGATGTCGTTGTCGCCCGCGTTGAGGCTGCCGGCGCTGGTCACGAAAACGCGAGAATTACTGGGAAGGGTGGCGATATGCGTGGGATTCTCGCCCATGTTGGCTGCGCCGATATTCGAGTCGCCGGATACATCGATCTGGAGCGCAGTCCCAGGGTTGAACTGCGCGTTGCTGCTGATGCCGAACACGGCATGGAAGCTCGAAGGGTTAGGAGGAGTGGGATTGACCGGAAGAACCACAGGTCGATAGACGTCACCACACGACATCCAGAGCACGGTTGCGACAGCCATTGCGGCCAGCCCGCCCACACGTCGAAAACTCATCGGCACTCCGAAGTGAAAATTCAGGTTCAGATTACGGAAACGGATATTGTATCGGTTGCGGGAGTTACACGCTAGGCGAGAAGGGACTTTCCCGGTCTAGCTCTAGCCAAGGATGCGGGAGATCGAGTACAGGGATGCCTTGGCGGTTTTCAGACTGCGATTGCGGTTTGCCTTCAGCCTCTGCGACGCCGTGATTTTCCTGTGGCAGCGGGTTCCGGTTCTGCGGATTTGGCAGTAGCCGCGGGCTTCTTCTTGCCTTCCATCTGGGCCAGACTCTGCTTCAAGGCCGCCATAAGATCGACGACGGGAGCGAGCTTCTTCGGCTTTTCCACAGCCGCGACTTCCCCGCCCTCAAGCTTGGTCTCGATGAGTTTCTTGAGATTTTCCTGAAAATTGTCTTTGTACTTTTCAGGATCCCACTCGTCGGCCAAAGCCTCGATCAACTGGTGAGCGACTTTGATTTCGGCTTCCTTGAGTTCTACGTCAGGTGCGCCGAAGCCTTCGACTTTGCGGACCTCGTCCGCGTAGTACATCGTGTGCAGCATGAGCCCGCCTTCGGTGGGACGCAGGAAAACGGTGTATTCGCGATTGTGCATGGTGATCTTCGCGATGGCGACGTATTCGCTTTCTTCGAGAGCCTTGGTCAGCAGGGCATAAGGGCGGCGTCCGGCTTCCTCGGGCAACATGTAGTAGGAGGACTCGAAGTAGACGGGGTCTACGTCCGCCTCTTTGACGAATTCGAGAATCTCCATGGTCTTGGCTGTCTGAGGCTCGATCTTCTTTATCTCGTCGGGTTCGATGACGATGTATTCGTCCTTGCGAAATTCGTAGCCTTTGACGATCTCGCTGCGATCGACGACGACGTTCTCAAGCGGGCAGATGTATTGCTGCTTCACGCGCTGCTTATCGGGACGGTGCAGCATGTTGAAGGAAATACCGGAGCTGCGCGCGCCGGAAAAAAGACGTACCGGCATGGAGATAAGTCCGAAGGTTAAATGACCTGACCAGACCGACGACGGCATAGTTCCCCTCGCAGGTTTCCGAGCGCGGCCCACGACCGGCCCGGAGGAAATCGCTAAACTCAATGGCAGAGAGAGTTTAGCCTAGAACCCACATTTGATGCATCAAACGCGTCGCATGGGGAATCGAAATTCGAAGCCGGCGAGAATGGGGTAGGCGGCGGAACGATACTAGGGATTGTTGTTTACCAGGCTGATTCCTCACATTCCGTGCGGGATTTCAGGGAGCGCGATGCTTTGAGCTTGCAAATTTAGACTCCAGGACCCGAGGAGAGATCATGGAAGACCTGCGGTATCCGATCGGCAAATTCAAGTACGACGGAGCAGTCACGGAACAACAGAAGCAGTCGCTATTGAGCGAGGTTGCGCAAACTCCGGCGAATCTGCGGAAGGCGATTCACGGCCTCTCCGATGCGCAACTTGACACTCCCTATCGGCCCGGTGGGTGGACGGTGCGGCAGGTGGTGCATCACCTGCCGGACAGCCATATGAATTCCTACGTGCGATTCAAGCTGGCGCTGACAGAAGATGAACCGACGATTAAGACCTATGCGGAAGATCTGTGGGCGCAGTTGGCGGACACTGCGGCGACTCCGATAGAGATCTCGCTGACGTTGCTCGACTCCCTGCACGACCGATGGGTGCGGCTGCTGCGATCGCTCACTCCCGAGCAATGGAAGCGAACGCTTCGGCATCCGGAACTTGGTCCGATGAATCTTGAGAAAACGCTCGCAATCTATGCGTGGCATGGGAAGCATCACGTGGCGCACATCACGGAGTTGCGCAAGAGAAACTCGTGGTGACTCCGGCAAGTCGTCGGGGAGAGAGGCAAATTTGTGGAGCAGCGCTTAAGCATTGTGACGCTCGGGGTAGACAACCTCTCCCGCAGCCGGGAGTTCTACGAGCGCCTGGGATGGCGCAAGTCGACAGCAAGTTCGGAAAACATTGTATTTTTTCAAGCCGGATGCATGGCGGTTGCGCTGTATGCTCGCGCCGAACTAGCGAAGGATGCGAATGTCGCGGCGGATGGCACCGGCTTCGGCGGCATCACTTTTGCTTACAATGCACGCAGCCGAGAGGACGTCGATGACGTGCTTGCCGAGGCCAAAACAGCAGGAGCGAAGATTCTGAAGCCCGCTCAAGAAGTTTTTTGGGGCGGCTATTCGGGATACTTTTCCGACCCCGACGGATTCCTGTGGGAAGTCGCATGGAATCCGTTCTTCCCTATCGCAGAAAAAGGGGCGATTCAACTTCCGGAGTGAGTTCTGCCCGTCACGACCTGTCCAGCGACGGCCGTTCATGAAAATAGATCGCTCGCTCAGGGGCTGAAGCCCGCATCTCTATCCCCGGCTTCGGCGGCACGGCTTGAAGCCGTGCCCTTCCCGAAATCATTTGTGAGACCGCTACGAGTAAAACTTCAATTCTGCCACGTCACGCCCGGATACAAGCTCGGGACGCGGTAGGCGCGATAGGCATTCATGGGCACGGGAATATCCATCTTCCAAATGATGGAGGGAGTCGGTGTCTGAGTCACCTCCTGCACTTCGGAAGCAATGGTAGGGCCGGGGGGCACCTCCATGGCATTCACGTCGAACTCGACATTGCTGTTCGCGAGTTGATTGACGCTGCCTCCCCAGACGCTGAAATAACCCGGTGCGTCGGCCCAACGGAGGTCGGCCACCATTGCGCTCTCATCGGCCTGAAAGATAGTCGCGCGCGAGTAGCAGGTGGGCGGCCCGGGAATTTGGCAGATCGTGCCATTCGTGTCTAGGGGGCGATAATCGCCGTTGTCCCACACAGCCAGCGTTGTGACTGAGCCACTCTGGCTGATGAATGAGGGGAAATGCTGGAACGAAAACCACAGGCTTGGGTCGTCGGTCGGAACGCCATTATTGGTTAACGCGAAGTCGCCCTCGTATCCAAGCTTCCATAGGACATTGCCGGTTCCCGCTCCGTTGCTGTAGTCGATTTTGAGAATCCACGACTGGTGGCGCATGGAGAGCAGCAGGTTACCGTCGCCCGGCAAGTAGACAAGGCCGTTGCCGTGCGTCCAGTCAGGGAGTCCGTAAAGATGGCGGTTCACATCCAGATGATCGAAACCGTTCCAGGCCCAGACCGGATTCCAGTTTGGATCCAGATCGACCAATGCGTCTCCGACGACCTGTGTTGTGCCCGGATATCCCGGAAGGTCGGTGAACGACTTTAGGACGTTGACCAGGACAATCACGTGCCCGTTCGCGAGAGGCATGAAGTCGTGGTGATAGCCCGTGGGCACAAAATCGTACCCTGCGGCTTGCATCCGTTGTTGCAGCACGGTGATGTCGAGTTCGCGAATGTTGTTGCCGGCGAGGTCGACTTCGCGGATGAGAGAGTCTCCGCCCTGATTCGCCATACTGAAAAGGAAATGACCATTCGGCAGAAGTTTGTAAGTATAGGGGAAGTAGCCGGGATCGACGTTGTAATACCAGATCGGATTGCCGTCGCGATCGGCGAAGAACGCCTGGATTTGGTTCGAGGTGGGAGCGACCGTGTCAATGAGTTCGACGCCGGGATTTTCGGAAACAGAGGGCGAGGGATCGGGCCTGGTTATCTGGAGAGCGGGAAACGGCATGGATGGCGGAGCGCCGGTTGTGAATGTCGAGTCCGGGCTTGTGATCGTGGTTCCGGAGCACTGGCGATCGGAGCGCATGTGGTAGGTGGTCGATGCGCGCATGCCAGCGACCTGGATGGTGAGCGGCTGGAGTGCAGAAATCGGGTACCAGGCGGTTGTGCGTCCGTATGTGGTATCGGTGCCGAACTCGACCATGACCTGGCCGGAGCATCCGCTGCCGACAGTGTACTGCGCGACAAGAGGATTCTGCGTCGCTGAAACCGACGTGTGCAGAATGGCCGGACGATCAGATGAGGAATTTCCGCAGCCCCCAAGAACTGCGGATGCGGAGAGCATGGCGGCGAGAACTACTCGGTTTGTCTTCCTTCGGACTCCTACTGCGGGGGGCTGAGCAGAATCGAGCGGCGTGCAAACGGAACAGCAGCGGCGCATACAATCTCCCAACTACTTTATTTCTGCTCGACAACGTGCGCCCGCCACATCGATTACTTCAATTGTTACCGAGAAGCATTGTGTCGAATCCGCGGAGGAAACGCAACAGCGATCCGCTTGTTGAGCAAACAGCCCGCCGGATCGATTTTGTAGCGGCTTCGCGGTATCGGCGGCGATTCGTTTAGTGTTACTCTATTCGTTCCGAACGATTTCATTCCCCCTGTTTTGGGCTATCCGTTAAGCCCCAGAGCCGGGGCGCATTCCGAAGGGTTCGTCCTTGAAGTGAAACTGCAAAGAGGAGAGAGGACCATACGATGAGAATCGGCATTTTGACCGGCGGAGGGGATTGCCCGGGACTGAATGCAGTCATCCGCGCCGTCGTGCGCAAGGGGGTTTTCCATTACCACGACGAGTTCGTTGGATTTCTCGAGGGCTGGCGCGGCCTGGTGGAAGATCAGAGCACGGCTCTCGACCTCGATGCGGTCAGCGGCATCCTGCCTCGGGGCGGAACGATTCTGCGTACGTCGCGGACGAATCCGTCGAAGCGTCCGGACGGATTTGAACGCTGCATCAATACGCTGAAGAAACACAGGATTGATGCTCTGGTTGCGATCGGCGGAGACGACACGCTTTCGGTAGCTCAGAAGCTGCACGAAAAGGGTGTGAGCGTGGTGGGGGTTCCGAAAACGATCGACAACGATCTGGGCGGAACGGATTACACCTTCGGATTTGATACGGCCTGCAACATCGTGTGCGAAGCGATCGACCGCGTGCACACAACGGCCGAAGCTCACAACCGTGTAATGGTCGTCGAAGTGATGGGACGAGATGCGGGCTGGATTGCCCTGTATAGCGGAATCGCCGGCGGCGCCGACGTGATTCTGATTCCCGAGCGGCCGTTCGATGTAGACAAGGTGGCGGAGTCGATCCGTCAGCGGCACGAGCGAGGGCGCTATTTTTCGATCGTTGTTGTGGCTGAGGGTGCAAAGTTCGCCACAGGTGCGGGCGCTCCGGTGATCCAGGATATGGGCAAGGACGAATTCGGGCATGCCAAGCTCGGAGGCATTGCCAACATTCTCGCCCGCGAGATTGAGCAGCGCACCGGCTTTGAAACCCGCGCCGTCGTGCTCGGACACATTCAGCGCGGCGGATCGCCAAGCGCATTTGATCGCGTTCTGGCGACGCGTTACGGCCTGGGCGCCATCGATATGGTGCATCGCGGCGAATTCGGCTGCATGGCCGCCCTGCGAGCCAATAAGATTGTTTCCATCACGCTGAAGGAAGCGATTTCCAAGAACCGCGTGGTCGACGATGAGATCATTCAGGTCGCCAGCGGATTATTCGAAGAGATCGGCGCGAAGGAAGCGGCCGGCAAATAATCTGGCGAGTTCCAGCTACTGCGGCAGCTGCAGCCGGGTGGTCGCCTATTTGCCGCCGGAGTTCGTGCAGCGCTCTTCCTCAACTCAATGCAGAACCTCTACGCCCGGCTCGCGCCTTCCCTGCTTGTGATCATCGAGGCGCTACTGACGTTTGCCGGAATCCTGCTCGTCTTTGTCTCTCACAGCCGTCATGAGCACGGCCGCGGGCCGCTACGGTGGATACGAGGCGCCTTCAGTCGACTGGCGCGGCATCGAACGCTCGCGATCTTTTTCGTGGGAGCCGGCGTCATCGTCATTCGCGCGGCGCTGATCCCTGTACTTGGAATTCCGCAACCGCGATGGAATGACGAGTTCAGCTATCTCCTGGCAGCCGATACGTTCGCCCACGGGCGGCTAACGAATCCGACGCATCCGATGTGGATTCATTTTGAAAGCTTCCACATCATCCAGCGTCCGACATATATGTCGATGTACCCTCCGGCGCAAGGGCTTGTGCTGGCGATGGGACAGTTATTGGGGAATCCGTGGATCGGGCAACTGCTCATCACGGCTGCGATGTGTTCAGTGCTGTGCTGGGCGCTGCAAGGATGGCTGCCTCCGCGATGGGCGCTGTTCGGCGCAGTGCTTGCCGCGTTGCGGCTCGGAATTCTCAGCTATTGGATGAACAGTTATTGGTGCGCTTCGGTGGCTGCGCTGGGTGGCGCGCTGGTGATCGGCGCGTGGCCGCGGCTGCGCAGGAAATTGTCCCCGGGTTCGGCGATTGCAATGGCGCTGGGTCTGGCGATACTGGCCAATAGCCGTCCCTATGAAGGGTTGGTTCTTGCCATTCCTGTTGCTCTTGCCATGCTCTACTGGCTCGCCGGGCCTTCTCGTCCACGTCTCGGGCGAAGCGTGCCCCGGGCTGTTTTACCCATGGCGTTTGTTCTCGTGATGGCTGCGTTGGGTACGAGCTACTACTATTTTGAGGTCACGGGAAATCCCTTCCGCATGACATATCAAGTGAATCGCGAGACCTATGCGATGGCGCCCTATTTTCTATGGGAAAAACCGAGGCCGGAGCCTGAATATCATCACGAAATTTTTCGGACCTTTTATGAGTGGGAACTTGGACGCTTCGAAGACAGCCTGACACTGAAGGGTTATCTGAAAAGCACGACTGTGAAGGTAGAGCAATCGTGGCAGTTCTATGTAGGTCCGGCAATGACTCTTCTTTTGCTGGCACTGCCATGGGCGATTAGGGACCGGAAGGTATGGTTTCCGCTAGTGATTCTCGGAGGCATGGCGGTGGGATTCTCGGTGCAGACCTGGACGCTACCCCATTATCTTGCGCCGGCAACTGTGCTTCTTTATCTCCTCATCGCGCAAAGCGCGCGGCATTTGCAGTTGTGGAAACGTCGGGCGCGGCTGGGACAATCGCTGGTTATTCTGATCCCGATTGTGGGCTGCGCTCTGATTATCCTGCGAGTAACGGCCGTCGTGGCGCAAGCTCCGATTGAACCGGCGTGGCCGAGGGGCAATCTGCAGCGTCCTAGAATTGTTCATCAACTGACGCAGATGCGGGGGCCGCAGCTGGTGGTTGTGAATTATGGGCCGCATCATGATGTCGACTGGGAATGGGTCTGGAATTCGGCTGATATTGACCGCTCGAAAGTTGTGTGGGCCCGCGACATGGGCGCAGCCGGAAATCAGGACCTCCTGGATTACTTCAGAGGAAGAACAGTTTGGCGGTTGAATGGAGATGATCCGGTGCCCGAACTGAAGCCTTACGAAGCAGCCATTTCGAGTGCGCCCTGAGTTTGATAGAGTCTCCGGCATCCGAATCGCGTGAAACCGACGAAGAAAAATCAGGCTTTGATCTGGCTGCTGCTGAGCCTTTGCGTGAGCGCAATTGCGTGGTTCTATGCGCATCAGATTCTTGATCCGTGGGCTGATGCCCGAGATGCCCAAAAGGGCGGACTTAAAGCGCAGATGGGAGATATCTATCCGCGCTGGGTCGGGGCACGAGAACTTCTGATTTATCGTCACAATCCCTATGGGGCCGATGTGAGCCACGAGATCCAGATGGCATACTACGGACACATTGTGACAGAGGAGGAATCGCGAACACGCGTTGTGGATGAACAGCGTTTCGTGTATCCCGTGTACGTTGTGTTTTTGCTCGCGCCGACCATCCACACGGATTTTGCGACGGTGCGGAGATGGGCGCCATTTGCGCTGGGCGCATTGGCGGGGCTCAGTGCTTTGCTGTGCATCGGGCTGCTCGACTGGAGTTTGCCTTGGGCGATGATCGTTGCTGTGGTTCTGTTTACGCTCGCTAGTCCGCAGATCGGGCAAGGAATTCGCCACCAGCAATTTGCGTTGCTGGTCGGATGCCTGCTCTTCGCAGGAGCGTGGTGCGTGCATAAAGGGCACTTGGCGAGCGGAGGAGTACTGCTGGCGCTTTCGACGATCAAGCCGCAGATGGCTTTGTTCCCGCTTGTCTGGTTCTTGATTTGGACAATCGGAGAGTGGCGGCCACGTTGGCGATTGCTGGCAAGTTTCGGATCAGCTTTAGGCGTGCTGGTGATCGGCGGTGCGATCTTGTTGCCCAGTTGGATCCGTGACTTCATCTCGGGTATGGCGGCTTATCGGAAGTACTTCCCTACTACGTCGATATTGCGCCTGTTGTTTGGGGACTGGCTTGGAATCGCGCTGTCGTCCGTCGTCATTATTTGGGTTTTAATCTACGGCTGGAGCCGGAGAAAAGCAGGAGGAGACTCGCGCAGTTTTGCTTCGACATTCGCCGCGTTCCTGATGGTCACGGTGATCACGTTTCCGTTGTTCACGCCGTTTAATCAGGTGCTGCTGATTCTGCCGGCGCTTCTTGTCGTGCAGGAATGGGCAAGGCTGCCTAAGGTTTCGCGGCTCGCGTTCGCGGCTGTCATTTGCTGGCCGTGGATCGCGTCATTCGCGCTACTGCTGTGGAGGCTTCCGGTGAATCCGGCGAATCGGATTCCGGTCGTCCCGGCAATTGCGTCCTCGCTGCTGCCATTGCTTCTGCCTGTGGTGCTCTTCATGCGAAAGAGCGATGTGCTGACTCAGGTTAAGGGAGCTTGAATGGCAGGCGAGAATGCCAGCACTTTGGCGCGGCAATCAAGGAGTATTGATTCCTGGCTGACAGCAAAGCGTCTGTGCGCTCATGCAGCACTGCTCGGTGTAGCCCTGTGGTCGATCTACACATGGACGCTCGCCACTCCCGGCTTGCGCGATCGCAATGGAAACTTGAAGGGCACCGACTTCCTGCACTTTTACACGCTGGGGTTGCTGGCTGATGCGCATCGCGGGACCGGCCTGTACAGCATTAGTGCGCAGACCGCGCTCGCGACTCAACGAGTCCCTGAGGCGACAGGCATTCGATATCTGCCTTTGTATCCTCCGCAGGTCTCGCTGTTTTTTGGACCTTTGGCCAGGCTCACTTACAGCGAGGCGCTTGCTGTTTGGTGGATCATCACCGCTGGGGTTTATTTCTGGTGCTGCCGGCTTATCTGGCAGTCATGCGGAAATCTGCGCAAACATAGAGCGACCACGATTGTTGCCGCGCTTGCTTTTCCCGCTTTCTTCAACCTGATTGCGTGGGGACAGACATCGGCGCTGGCTTTGGCCTGCTTCACAGTGCTGTTCTTTGCGCTGAAAAATCGACACGAGTTTGTGGCCGGGCTCGTCCTGGGATGCTTGATCTTCAAGCCGCAATTGGGCCTTGCGGCAGCGGTGGTGTTTCTGGCGATCGGGGCCTGGAAGGTTGTGTTGGGCGCGATTCTTTCCGCGTCGGCGCAGTTGTCGATCGGAGTTCTCTATTACGGAATGGAACCACTTCGGCAGTGGGCAAGAATTCTGCGGAACGTCCGTTCTGTTTCTCAATGGCTTGAGCCGAGGCCCTATCAGACCCATTCGCTGCGCACATTCTGGTCGATGATTGCGCCTTGGAGTTCTGTCTCGGTGGTGCTGTACGGTATCACCGGCGTCCTGGTTCTGAGTGCGACGATTGCGTTATGGAGACGCGGCTCAGAGGTAATGTTGCCAGTGAAATACTCGGCGCTGTTGTTCGCGACCGTGCTGGTTGCTCCCCACCTGACTGTGTACGACTTAGTAATCCTTGCTCCTGCTTTCCTTCTTCTGGCGGACTGGCTGATTCAGGAGCAGTCAGCGAATAGCGGTATCGGAACACTTCTCTACCTCGCCTATGTTCTTCCTCTGCTTGCGCCTCTGACACGTTGGACGCACGTTCAGCTGTCTGTGATTGCGATGGCGGGGCTGGTGTACTTGCTGTGGCGCGTTTCTCAGGAGTATCGTACCCAGAATCCATAGATCCTTCGCCGCTAAAATCTGCGGCTCAGGATGACACGCGGGAGACGCTAAACAAGAATGCCAAAGCTTCGGGGAACCGGCGCGCCCATGCCGATTCGTGGTGTGTGGCTCCTTCTTCGACTTCCAGTTTCAGGCGTCTTTCATCCAAGCCGGCGCGGCGCATAATCGCGGCGAGTTCTCTTACGTCATCGACCATGCTTTGATCCCGCTCCGGGCGGCCCGCTTCGGCCGTCCCTGTCGCGAGGAAGACTCGCTCCGGCCAGTTGCGAACTCCGCGGCTCTGACGAATCATCTGGCGGTTTGAGGCCCAGAGGGACGGACTCTCCAGCAACAGTCGTCCGATCACGCCGGGACGTGCGGCGGCGGTGTAGAGCGAGATGAGGGCGCCGAGCGAAGAGCCTCCCAGTCCCGTGTTCTCTGGGCCTGAGGCGATGCGGTAATAGCGCTTCACGAACGGCATCACTTCTTTCATGAGGAAGTCAGGATAACGACTGCCCTGGACGCGCACGATCATTGGCTGCAGCGAACGATGCGGCAGGTATTCGCGCATTCGGTCTTTGGACGCATTGTCGATACCCACGATGATCATGGGCGGAATGACCGCTTCGCGAATCAGGCGGTCGGCCGTTTCGTCCACCTGCCACTCCACGCCGGTGAACGAGATTGCCGGCTCGAACAAGTTCTGGCCATCATTGAGGTAAAGCACGGGGTATTTTCTTCCCGCGTTCTGCGGATCGTCGTAGCCGGGCGGCAGCCATACGCGGAGGAATCGGGTGTTGTGAAAAACGCGACTCTGGAATTCGTGCAGACGCAAATCTCCAACGGCCGACTCAGCACGAATGACCGAAGGAATGGCCCGGTCCTGGGTTTCAGTTGGTTGGATTTCTTCCATCAGGAGAATCCCGGACGCAAAGAATGAATCATCTCACGCTTCGGCGTTTTTAGTCCTCACCGTTATAAGGAGCGCTGTGACGCTGATCAGGAAGATCAGGGCCTGCGAAGTGAGACACAAAATGCACCACGTCATCAACTGATAGGCCTCGATGTAGGTCAGGTAGAGCGCAAACGCAAAGCCAATGAGAGCGGCGATCAGGAGGCGGATCGGAGTCTCGGGGCGTGATCTCCAGATCGTGGCTAGCAAGAATAGAAGAGCGTACCCCGCGACACCAATCGCCGCGACCGGAATTCCGGCCACGGTCGACCACTCGCTGCGGTTGACGATGTCGCAATTGAATTGCTGGTTGAAGTCGCAGTAGGTCGTCGCGGACTTCGCATAGTGTCGCTGGAGCGACAGGCCGGAAACAATCGCGCCGGCAAGCGACAGAATTGCAACGATCACGAAGAACGTGCGGTTGCCGCCCGAGAGTTCGCTCACGGGAGTTTGCATCCGGTCTTGTCGCTCAGAGCTTCGAGGGACACGACGCCTTCTTTGGGCGGTTCATCGCCGAATTGCCAGCTGGGAAACAATTTCACGCCCGCGATTTTGCAAGGCGTCGCCAATTCTCGGGAACCTTTGATGGCGCACTCTACATACGGGACGTAGTGAAACGCGTCGCCGAACATCTGCTTCTGCTCGATGCAGTGCGGACACCAGTAGAGCCCGTACATCTTGGCCTGCTTCGAGGCCAGACATTGCGCGAAGTGATCGTATTTATGATTGCGGTAATACCAACCGGCGAAGTACGCCCCCACAAGAAGCACCACAACGATGCCGTAGCTCAGGAACTTTTTCGACTTCCCCGAAGCGTCGCTTCGTTCCTCTTGGCGTTTCCTTCTCTCTTCAGACATATTCCTCTGTTTATACCATGACAATCAGGCGACAACGTTGAGAGAACCGGGCAGCACGTCGAGTTCCTCACAGTGGAGCGTTAACACTTCCCCATCGACCATGACGTCGACTGGGTTTTCCAGACGAAACTCGATCCGCTTCGCGGCTGTCCGCTCGGCCAGCGGGTGCTCGATGTGCGTTCCATCGTAAAGTCCCGGGAGATTGCGGATCAGACCCAAGCGGCCGATCGGTCCCCAGCGCACGTACTCGATCAACCCGTCGGAGACCTCAGCCTGGGGAGCGATCATCATGGTGCCGCCGGTGAATTTGCTGTTATTGAAGGTCACGAAAAGGCAAGGACGCGTGTCGAATTCGTTCTGTTCCTCAACCCGCAAGGGAAACGGGCGGCGATTGAAACGGGCGAGAGTCAGGAAGATGGAGGTGAGGTAGCCGAGTTCTCCCCACGAACTGAAGCGGCGTTCGCGGAGCGTGGCCACGTCGGCGGAAAAACCCATGCTGAGCAGATTGATGAAGTGGATGACGCCCGTTCGATGCCGGAGGCGGAGAACGTCGCAAGGACGGCTTTTATTCGCGATCAGTGCGTCGATGGCATACTCGACCCCTTTGTCGCTGAAATCGCGCAAGAAGGAGTTCCCCGTCCCGAGCGGCAAGAATCCTAACGTTGGTCGCTCCGCATTCTGGGAAATGGGGAACAGTCCATTGACGATTTCATACGAAGTGCCGTCGCCGCCGACGGCGATGAAATTTCGAACGCCACGGGCGTAGGCGTCACGGGCAATCTCTGCTGCCTGGCCGGGAGCTTTTGTCGGGGCTACGTCAATCCCGAGTCCAGCAGTTCGCAGCCGGTCGAGGGCTGGATTCAGCAGCGCGCCTCGCCGGCCGCCGCCAGCGGCAGGATTCACAATCGCGAGATATTGTTGCCCCAAGGTGTGGTTCCAGTTTCGTCGAGCGCCCGGCGAATCAGAGCGTTACTACCGCGCTGCGCTCGAACGACTTTCCGATCTCTTCCGCGAGAACCTGGCGTTTAATCTTCATCGACGCGGTGCGCGGAAAATCCTTGTCCCAAATAAGATATCCGCCGACTCGCTTGAAATCGGGGAGGCGGCGGTTGCGCGCCGAGATCTCGTCGAGCAATTTGCTGTCGAATTTCTGATTCTGCTCGAGCCGAAGGACCAGCATGAGAGACTCGCGTCCAAGTTCCTTTTTCGGCCAGATGTAATTCGCCGCGAAGACTGCATATTCTTTTACAAGCAGGCCGTCGAAAACAGTCTCGATGTCCTCGGGATAAATATTTTTCCCGCCTTCGGTGACGATCATGTTTTTCTTCCGCCCGAATAGCTGCAGGTGACCGTGACGCTCGAAGCGTCCGAGATCGCCCGTCAGGAGCCAGCCATCGACGATGGTCTCCAGCGTGAGTTCAGGATCATCGAGATAGTGCGACATGACCGTCTTGCTGCGGACGGCGACCTCGCCCACGCCATCCTGATCGGGATTCAGAATGCGAATCTCAACGCCCGGAAGCGGCTTACCCACGGTATCCGCTCGAAACGGCTTCAGATCGTTCAGCGTCAGCGCGGTTCCCGCCTCGGAGAGGCCGTAGCCATTCACAACCGGAATGCCGAGATCGTAGAAAAATTGCATGGTCGACGGTTCCATGAATGCGCCACCTGTGATCAGGGCGAGCAGTTCCCCGCCCAATCCGCGGTGAATGTTTGAAAGCAGAAGGCGGCTGAGCTTCACATTCGGACGGCGCTTTGTAAGCACGCGGTTGATGCCGATCATCGAATTCAGCAGGCCGCGCTTCCATGAGGGGAGTTCGTCGAACTTGGCCCGCAGTCCTCGCTCCAGGTTCTTCACGATCATCGGCACGAGCGAGACATATGTAATGCGATAGCGGACAAAGGCGTCGCGAACGAACTCCGGACGCAAAGTTCGCAGGTGCACGACACACGCTCCGCAGACGAACGGTCCGATGAAGCCGACCATGAAATCGATTGCATGATTGGTCGGAAGAATGCTCAGGTAACGAACTCCCGGCCAGAAGGGATACCACGCCGTGAGAGAGCGGCACTGTTCGAGGTAGTTCTCATGAGTCAGGACGCAGCCCTTGGGCCGACCTCCGGTGCCGGAGGAATAGACGATGCAGGCGACATCGTCTTTCTGGCGCATAACAAAATCCGGAGCACCTTTGCGCTTGAAATCTTCCCAGCGAAAAGCACCAGCCAAATCTGCGCCGAGCGGCGCTTCGGTGACGAGGACGATCTTGGTCGTGATCTTCTGGAACTCGGGCGCTTGCATGATGGCGCGCCAGAGGTGGTATTCGACAATGAGCACCTTGGCCTTGGAGTGAGCCAGAAGTTGAAGGTGTTCGTCGGCCGAAAGCTTGTAGTCGAGCGGGACCACGACGCCGCCGCAGTAAAAAATGGCGTAGGCCGAGATCAGCCACTTCGACTGGTTGGTCATGATAATCGCGGCACGGTCGTTCGGGTCGAAGTCAGCGTCTTCGAGAGCGCGGGCGAGCGGGAGCGCAATCTCTTTGAAATCGGAGTAGGTGAGACGCAGTTTTTCGCGGTCGCGCTCGGCCTCGATCAGGCACACCTCGGAAGAGAACTGATCGAGAGCGTCGCGAAGGGCCGCGCCTAAGCAGGTGTATTTGCGGAGATCGAGCATGCCGAATTCGCCGAACCTTAGATTGTAGATTGCGGATGGGTAATCCGGACGCTAAGCTGCGTGGGCGTTCCTCGGCAATCAACAATCACGGACAGCAGTTAAGGATCCTTTTAGGTTTACATCCGCGCCTGAATCTTTCCAGCCAATGTGCGGAAATCGGTGACTCCCTGCAACTCGTAATCCGGCAATTCAACATGGAAATGGTTTTCCAGTTTCGTGAGCAGATCGAGCGTCTGCAGGCTGTCGATGCCGAGAGCTTTGAAAAAGTCATCGTCGGGAGACAGCTTTTCCCGCGGAACTTTGAAATGGGCCGCCGCGAGATTCAGGATTTCGTCGAGAGTATGGTCGAGTGTCTGCATAAATGGGTTCTGTCCGGATCAGGGCAAGTATGGCTGAGCGTCGGTGCTTTCCACAAATTTCTTTAATCCCGCTCTGACTGCGGGCTTCTGAAATAACTCGCAGAAGAGATCGATCTCACGCCGCAGTTCGTCATACGGAATCGGCTTAATGAACGCCTTGGCGGCAGCCGCCGTTCCGCGATCGAACTTGCCCATTTGAGCAGCGGTGGTGCGAGCGGCCCGCAATGCTTCGCCTTCAGAAACGACCTGGCTTACCAGTCCGATCTGTTGCGCCTTGGCTGCGTTGAAGCTGCGTCCGGTCAATAGCAGATCGCGGACGACAGCATTGCCGAGATCGCGCTTCAGGCGCGGGATTCCACCGAATCCGGGTACCAGGCCCAAGCGCAGCTCCGGGAAACAGAAGCGGGCCATCTTGTCAGCGATGATCACGTCGCAGACCAGTGCCAGTTCAAAACCTCCGCCGAATGTGACTCCGTGGACGGCGGCGATTGTGGATAACGGCGACCCGTCAATTCGATTCAGCACGCGATGAATGCGCTCCAGAAAATCACGAACGCCTTGAACAGCGTCGGACTTCTCCATCGTCTCCGAGCGCTCGTAGAGTTCGCGCAGGTCGGCGCCGGCACAGAACCCGGATTTCAGTTCGCTGTGGATGATTAGCGCATGAGCATTTTTTTCGAAGTCTTCAAGGACGACGGCAAACTTTTCCAGTTCGGTGAGGGACAGCGATCCCAACTCATTGCAAGGCGGGCGATGGAGCAGGAGTTCCACGACTCCACTCTTCAGCTCCCATGACAAAGCTTGTCCTCTGAATTGCTGCACGTCTAATCCTTTTTCAGCTTCTTAAACTGCCTGCCTGACCTGGTACATGTTTTCGATGTCGTCTTTCATGCGCGACGAAATCAA
Source organism: Candidatus Sulfotelmatobacter sp. (assembly GCA_035945695.1). Classification (GTDB taxonomy): domain Bacteria; phylum Acidobacteriota; class Terriglobia; order Terriglobales; family Acidobacteriaceae; genus Sulfotelmatobacter. The sequence continues at coordinate 77,766 of DASYZZ010000019.1, forward strand.
ATCACGCTTCAGCTTGCCATTCGCCGTCAACATTCCGTTCTCGATCGAAAAAGGCTCAGGACGCAAACAAAAGGCGCGTACCTGCTTGTAATGCGGCAGATGCGGATTTACCTCATCCAAAGCCGACTGAACCTGCTCGCGATCCACGGCGCCAGTCACTATAGCTGAAAGATATCCGCGGCCGTTGCCGACGATCACGACCTGCTGCGCCGTCGGAAGCTGGCGAGCGATTTCTTCTTCGATCGTTTCCGGAGCGATTTTGTGACCGGAGCCTAAAACGATCAGATTCTTGATCCGGCCGACGATTCGCCAAGTTCCTGTCGCTTCGATCTCGCCCTGGTCTCCCGTATGAAACCAGCCGTCTTTTAAAACCTCGGCGGTTTGTTGCGGGCGATTCCAGTATCCGGGGAAAACGTTGGGACCGCGAACAATGATTTCTTCGTTTTCGCCAAGCTTCATCTCGATCCCGGCGATGGTCGGGCCTACCCGTCCGGGAACTGGATTCTGGGGATCATCCATCGTGCAAATGCCGGTGGTCTCAGTGAGGCCGTAGACTTGCAGCACGGGGATGCCGAGCATGCGGAAGTAGTCCTGGGTCTCGGGAGTCAATGGAGCGGAGCCGCAGATGAGGGCTCGCAGATTCGCGCCGGCCATCTTCTTGCGGATCGCGGGAAATATGGCGGCATTCGCCAGCCAGAGCCAGAATCCGTTACCGTTGCGGGCCCAGTCTGCTTTCGCTCGAGAATAAACAACCAACACGACTCCGCCTTTTGTCGCGATCTGCTCGTCCACGGCGCGTCGCATGCGCTCGAGCAACTGCGGAACATTCAGGAAATAGTGTGGAGCGACCGCGGGCATGTCGTTGGGAATCTTCGTCAGGTCTGTATTCAGAGTGACGAGACTGCCGCGCAACATGAATGAGAGCACGGCGATCCAGGACGCGCAGAAGTTGAACGGCAGGTAGTGAAAGATCCGGTCTTGCCCTGTTCGGCCTCCCATCAACTGATCGAGGCGCGCCGACGTGCATCCCAACATGAATCCCACGTTGGCCGCGGTGAGCACGACCCCTTTGGATTCGCCGGAAGTCCCCGAAGTGTAGATGATCGTGACCGGATCTTCATCCCGGACTTGTGGGCGATCGAGCGGGACTCCTTCAACTCCGGCGAAGATTTCATCGAATAGAAAACGTGGCGGAGCTTGTGGCCAGGCCTGCTCAACGCCAGCGCGCAAGGTCGCGTCCCCGCAGCAGACGAGCGAGGGCGTACTGTCGATCATCATCGCGATCAGTTCGGCGGGCGCTTGCCGTGAATAAAGCGGCACAACGATGAAGCCCTCGGCGATCGCGGCCAGATCCAATGCGATCCAGCGAATGCTGTTCGCGGCGAGAATGCCGCAACGGTCCCCCTTCCTCAGTCTCTTTGAAGCGAGGAACGTGCGCGCTTTGCGAACCAGTTCGAGAAATTCCGATCCTGTGACGCCGCTGATCTGGCCGTCGCGAATCTCCTGTAGCACGACCGCATTGGGCGTGGCTTTCAGTTGCAAGAAGATTTCTCCGACGAATGGCATGTTTGAAATTGAGACTGGATCAGCTGTAAGCTGCGACCAACTGCCGCAGCGAGGCATTCATGGGCGGAAGATAGTCTTCCCAGTTCCACTCGCCTCGACGCGTCGGAAACTCGGGGTAGCGGCGCTGCACTTCCTCCTCGAAGAAAACTCCCATGCGCGCCATGACTTTCAGATTCTTCACTACAGTGCGCGCGATGCCATCGGCGATACGTTCACCCTCAGTCGCCAATTTCTCGAGTGCCGCGAGAAGCTTGGATTCGAGATCGGGATCGTCGACCGTCATCAGCAATTCCTGATGCCCGCGCTCCCGCATCAGATTGCGAATACGCTCGTCCATGGTGATTCCCGCGGAGGGCACAAGGGCCGGCATCGAAGTAACGATGCCGTGATAGCGCGATGAAGCCATCATGTGGCACGAACGCAGAACGCTGACCAGTTCGTACATATTGTACTGGTCTGAGCTCAGGACGGGGACGCCTCCCAGTCTCTCCGAGATGCGCTTGGCAGGACGAGCGTCGAGGCGCTCGGTTGCGGCCAGAATCACGAACACCTTGCGCTGCTTGCGGAATGCATCGACCGCATTCCCAATCGAAGTCAGATAATGCTGGTACGCTCGGTCGGCCGCCGGGCCGGAATTGTGAAAGTAGACCGTACGGTAGTGGCTGTCTTTGAAGGCTCCGGTCAAGCTGTGCACAGCATATTTCGCAACGGATGCGCGGACCGGCCATTCAAAGGGATTGATCGGGCAGACGACCAGCACGGGAGTGTGACCGTCCCAACCGAGCTGCCGCAGAACCGACTGACCGTATTCCGCGGGCTGCGGCTCGAATGTCCAAGCCGTATCGGTGCCAAGTTCTGTGGGAACCCCAAGCTCGCGAAGAATCGTGCGCGACTCCTCGTTGCGTGTGATGACCAGAGAGTTCTTGCAATAGCGGCCGCACATCTTCGCGACCAGCGGATCCATGTGGCCCGCCTCTGCGCCATATCCCACGGAAAGCTTGTTTTCGACGGCGGCAATTCCGAGGGAGCCGATCATCATCGTCGTGAGGGCATTGGCGAACTTGCTCTTAAACATGGAGCCTTCGCAGGCAACGACGCCGTGATGCTTACGAACTTCGTCATACAAGAAGGGAGGAAAAATGTCGGGAAGATGTACCTGCTTTGTTCCCTCGAAATATCCTTTGGAGAACTCGAACACCTGGCTCATCACGCTGAAGTCCACGCGCTCGGCCCCGAGGATGTGGCGAATCTGGCGAATCATCTCCTCCACCCGAACGTCGGAACCCATGTTGCGCGTACCGTTGTAACCCGCAAACAGGAGCTTCAGCTTTTCTCCGGGCTGCCAGGGCTTGTTGGCGCCGAGCATCCAGCGCAGCTTTGCGCGTTCGATATTGCCGCTGACCCAGGCTTCCAGAATGAAATCCATCATGCGGCGCTGCCTCCGCGGGCGGCAGGCCACGGCTGATACTTGTATTCAAAATTGTTCTCGCGGCTGAATTTCAATAGCGGAAAGCTATACTGCGAGAACGGAACGGGCCTTCGGCCTAGCTCTGAGGTCGCGCGCGTGTTGTCGAAAACTGTGTTCCAGACCAGATACGGCATGAAAACCTTCAGCAACGTAGCCCCCTGGCCAATGGGTCCTTTGCGATTGGAAAGGAAGTTCACGGATCCGGCAAACGGCCTTTCAGTGAATGGCGCGAAAACAGGCTTGCGCTTCTGCTGAGCAGAGGCCAGTGCGTTCGTAATTTCGCGGAAGGTCTGGGAAGCGGTGCCCGAAGATAAATGATAAGTATCGTACTGCGGCTGATCTTTCTGATGCAGGGTTGCGATTGCGTCCGCGACAAAATCGACATTGACGATGTCAATTTTGTCGGTTGGCCGGAAAGGTAGCGCCGGCAGCCCGGCCAGGAATACGAAGGCCTTCACCATATCGAATTGCGTGGTTTCCGCGCGGCGACTATCTCCCAGGACGATGCTCGGACGGAAAACAGTTTTCGGCGTGTCCGGCAATAAGACGTTCGTCATGTGCTCGCAGAATTTCTTGGTACGCGCGTACGGATCGTAGTCAGAACGATCCCATTCAATCGAGCGATCCTCCGTCACAACCTCATTGCTGCGCTTGCCCGCGACGGCAACCGTGCTGACTTCGCTGAATCGACGGAGACCGTGGTAATGCTCGGCCTGCCGGGCCAGCGTCAGCACTTCAAGCGTGCCTCGCAGATTCACATTCAAGCAGCTCTTCTCGGACTTTCGGTTCAACGATGCGGCGCAGTGAATCACCGAATCGGTGGTGTGCACCAGTCGATCGTAATTATCGCGATCGAGGCCGAATCCGGAAGAGGTCAGATCTCCGCAAAAGATTCGCACTTTCGTTTGCAAGTACTCGTAAAACCGCGGGAAATCGAGATGCAGTTGCAAAGAACGCCACAGGCGCGCCTGGGCCTCCTGCGGGTCGCGCGCGCGTACCAGCAGGTTCAGCGAGGCGCCGTGGCCGTCAAGAAGGTTGGCGGCGACGTGCGCGCCAATGTATCCGGTCGATCCGGTCAGGAATATCGCCACGTGGCTCCGTTAGTCCCGGTCTTCACGGTGTCGCCGTTGACGGGAGTGAGTTGAAAAGTGCGGGGCGGCCGCGCCTCCAAGGGACGGCCTTCGATCAGAGGATACGTCCAGCGCCGCAACGCGGGGATATGGATGTTGATCCAGTATTCCCACCAATCGAGAGAGCGCGTGTCGTAGGCGAACTGATCTCGCTCTTCTGGGATCAGTGCGTACGACAGTTTCTCGATGTTTTCAGCGGTGAAGTCATGTTCGTTGAGCAGGATGAAAGGCTCGAACAATTCGATCAGTTTCTCAACTCGTTGCAGGTTTCGCTCGGCTTTCACCAGGGGAGCTTTCTTCAGCGGCAGCGGTGACATGATCCGTTGAATCGATTTCACGATCGCCTTTTGTGCGGGCGCGGACATGCGGTTGTAGCGCGCCTTGGAAACGGGGATAGCGTCGAACCTCAGCCGCAACCACGATTCCAGCCCTTCCTGAGCACGATAGTGCTTGCGGTGCGCCAGAGAAGTGAGCTCGATGGATCGTCCCATGTCGCACGGATTTGTGACGGACGTGGCTAGCTGATAGAGAGGATCATGCCGGCGCTCCATTACCGCGGCTGCAATTAAGGTCATTCCGGCGCAAACGGAGTCCACAGGGATAATGTCGAGCCGCTTGCTTTCATTCGAGGGCAACTGGCGGAAATAAGTTCCTAATAAATAGGAGAGCGAAGCCGAGGTGTTGATGCCCTCATTCCAGCCCAGGAAGGGTTTTGCCACCGATGTTTCTACGATCGCCGGCCGGACGACAGCGACGGGTAATCCGCTTCCGTACTTTGCGATCAAAGACTCGGCTAAGCTCTTGGTGAGCGTGTACGTGTTGGGCCAGCCGAGTTCCTTGGCGCGGCGCGTTCCAGCTTCCGTCAGGTACGTCTTCAGCCAACGGACACGATTTTTGCGAATCTGGTTTTCAAGCGCCGCGCCCTGCAGATTCTTCGCGGCGTGTTCTTTGGATTGAGCCTGCATACGCAGGCCGGAGGTTACTTCCTCGCTCTCGGAACGGGCTTCGCCTTCCTTGACGAGTTCGTACAACGAGCGCCATTCCTGCTCGGCGTCAAAGTCATCCAGACCGCGCGGATTGTAGTTTGGCGTCAGCTTCTCGCTGACACGTCCGTCCTGCTCGCCTGCGACATAGCACGTCGAGAGGTGCACCAACCCGGCGTGATCGGATGACCGGACAAACTCGAGAACATTCAGCGGAGCATCAGTATTGGTGGCAAGAGCGTCGCGCAGGTCGGGATTGAAATCGGTAAGACCGGAGCTGTTGATAATCAGATCGAGATTCGACTGCAGGCGCCGGCTGACCTGATCCGTGAAACCAAGACCCGGTTGAGTCACATCGCCTTCCACGACCTCAATCTTTTCCTGAAGAAAATCGGCGAGCTTGTCTCCGTATTTCTCGAACAGCGGATCGAAAACCGGCGAGTCTTCGATCATCTTCTGAAATCGTTGCTGTCCGGGATTCGATTTCTGGCGACGAATCAGCAGGCAGATTCGCTTGATCTCGGGCAAGTCGAGCAACGTGTTCGCGAGCCAGACCTTGCCGATAAATCCAGTTACGCCAATCAACATCACCTGCTTGCCGGCGAATGCGCGGCGCACTGAAAATCCATTGGCTTGCTTGTGCCCGTCGAAGTGAACGATCGGACGAACCGGAAATGACGATTGCCGCTCGGCAGGAATTACCGCCCCGCGCAATTCGTCGAAGGAGATGTCGAGATGCCGCGCCAGAGTTTTCGGCGCTCGCCGGCCGTCGGGCATGTTTTCGCGGAATGGCGCAAAAGCGCCTCTTGGACGGATCACGGGCTCCAGCAAACGGCCCGTGGCGGTCCCGTCGCGGAATTCCAGACGGTTGGCGACAATGTGCCGCACTCCAAGATGCTTCGCCAGAGGTCGCATGATCTGTTCGAGCGCCTGGCTCACGAGAACAACATCCGCGCCGCTTCGAACCAGCTCCTGAACCTGGTTGACCCCGCCCTCTTTCAACCGGGGCTTCAACTTGTACTCGAAATATTCTTCCCCTAGAAGGTCGAGGCGGTCTCGGGTAACACCGCGCAAGACGGTGTGCACAACCCGCGTCGCGAACTTGCGATTGGTGGAATAAAGAAAAGGGCGCAACAAGGCCATCACGAAGATCAGCCCGCGCCGGCGGAAGCGCTCCGTGAAGGTCTGCGCATTCCAGGTGAAAAACGCCACCGGCCTGACCACCGTCAGGTCGAGCAGGCTGCCTTCCACCCGCCAGTAGACGGTCGGAGACCCACTGGAGTTGTGGTTTGAGGAATCCAAAATTGCGTTCGTCCTTACAAAATCGTCTTTTTAGTCCAGACGAAACCTATATTGTAAACAATCAGGCGCAGGGAGCGAAGCAGGAAGGTACCGTAAGCCCCTGCAATCACGCACCAGACTGTGGCCGACCCGCGACGAGAGCACCCTTGAGTGCCGGACGGCCGACAATCAGGGCCGCGGCACCACTGAGCGCGACGGTCGCAGCGATTGCCAGCAGGCCTCCACGGAAACCTCCGCTCTCACTTCGAAATACTCCCACGATATCGGGCCCGAAGTAACCTCCAAGATTGGCCAGGGAGTTGATTACAGCGATTCCTGCCGCGGCCGAAAGACCGGCCATGCGGGACGTCGCCATCGCCCAGAAGGGGCCGCACATCGATTCGGCGAAGGCCAGTCCTACTCCGATTCCGGCCACCACGACGATGGTCGAATGTCCGTAGGCCGCGGCGACCAGCCCTGCCCCGGCGGCAAAGGCGGGCACGGCGGTATGCCAGCGTCGTTCGCCACTTCGGTCCGAGGCCATTCCTACAAGAACCATGGCAACGACGGTTACGAGGAATGGAAGGACGGCAACAACTCCGGTCCAGAAGTAGCTCAGGCCGGAAAACGCGCGAATCACCGTCGGCAACCACAGAGTGACACCATACATGGTCGTCGACACTCCAAAGTATACGAGCGACAGGAGCCAGATTCGTCCGCTGAACAGCACTGCCCAGATGCTTCGAAGCGGCACGATGGCATCTTCTTTCTGCTCCTGCGCCAGGGTCTCGAGCAACCAGGTTTTTTCGTCACCCTTGAGCCAGTGCGCCTCGTCCGGAGTGTCGGCCAGGGTCAAAAAAACCACACCGCCGAGAATGATGGCGGGCAGGCCTTCGATCAGGAAAACCCACTGCCAACCAGCAAGGCCGGCTCCGTGAAGACCGAGCAGGGTCCCTGAAATCGGGCTGCCGATGACGCCCGCGAGCGGATTCGCAGTCATGAACCAGGCCACGGCGCGCGCCCGGGACCGGGCGGGGAACCATCGCTTCATATAAAGGATGATCCCCGGGAAAAATCCCGCCTCCGCCGCCCCAAGCAGAAAACGCATCGTGTAGAAACTGAACGGTCCTTTAATAAAGACCATCAGGCAGGAGATCACTCCCCAGGTCACCATTAGCGCCGAAATCCAGCGCCGAACCCCGAACTTCTCCAGCACCAGATTGCTCGGCAACTGAAAGAAGAAGTATCCGGCGAAGAAGATTCCTGCGGCGCGGCCGTAAACGCGATCCGTAAGACCGAGTTGGCTGCGCATCTGCAGCACGCCGAAGCTGACGTTAATGCGGTCGAGGTAGGCAACTATATAAAGGAGGAAAAGGAAGGGCATCAGCCGCCACATAAGCCGGGAGACTACGGCGGATTCGAGGCGGTCAGACTTGATATCCAAGGGTAAGGTCCGGACGGCGGTTTGAGGATTCTACTCTAAGCCGAGCTGCTGGCGAATCTTCTCGACGATTTGCTCCGGAGAAGCCGAGATTTCGACAGTCACGGCATCGTGTGGTTCCTCGAGATCGTAAAGCTGACCGGCAAGGATCTGTTCATTGGCGAAATGTCCGTGCCGGGTACTTAGGCGTTCTGCAATTAAGGCGGGTCTTCCCTTCAAATAAACGAAACGGACTTCGGGTCCGGCGCGCAACATCTCGCGGTAGCTGCATTTCAGGGCGGAGCAGGCCAGCACGACATTTTGACCCGCCTTGATCCACAAGGTGATGGATGAGCAAAGACTCTTGAGCCATGGCTCGCGATCCGCATCAGTCAGCGAAATTCCGTGGCGAATCTTGTCGATGTTCGCCTGAGGGTGAAAATCGTCGGCATCGGCGAATTCCCATCCCAGTTGCTGTGCGAGCATCCGGCCAATTGTGGTCTTTCCGGCCCCGACCACTCCCATAACGATCACGATCATTTGGGCATCGCTTTGGTGTAAGTCTTCTCCATACCCGTGCGCTCGTTCGTGACCGTGAACGTGCCGTCGCTTTGCGCGACGACCTTGAGTCCCTTCCCTTCGCAGTTTTCTTTTACGTTCGCGATGTGGTCGGGATCGACGTTGTGCGCCCGGTCGGATTCTTCGGCATAGTGCAGCTGCCACAGGTCCTCAAGGCCGGGCGAATCGTGAATGATCTGCCAGGCAGCCGGACTTGCGCCTTTTCGCGGGCCATTGTCGATGATCGCAACTCTCGGATGAAGCGCCCAGTCCATGGCCTTCGTGTTGGAAAGATCCGTTCCGTGGTGAGTGGCGAGGAACAGGTCAACGTTGCCAATCATGTTGTTGGGGCATGCGATTTCCAGTTCCTTCTTCTTGGTGAGATCCCCGAGATCCAGGAACCTGAAATCGCCGTAGGTGATCAGAACGCCGATGGAACGCGCGTTCTCGGTGTTATCGACAGCAGCTTTCGGTTCAGCGTTGCAATACTTGTTTTCCTGTCCGGCTCCGGGCAACGGCTCGGTTATGTGCTCGCCTGCCGCGGTTAGCACGCGGACTTGTATGCCTTTGATGGGAAGTCCCCATCCGGGTTTCACAATGACATGCGGATGTCCGGCACTCGCCTTTTCGTACGCGGCGTAGTCGGTGCGAGTGACTTCTGAGTCCTCCATGTTCGGGCCGTGATCTACGAAGGTTCCGACCTTCATGCCGTCGACCAGCTGCGGAACTCCGCCGACGTGGTCGCGGTGATAGTGCGTGATCAAAACATAGTCGATCTGCTTCAGGCCGGCCTGATGCACGGCAGACACAATGCGGTCGGCGTCGCGGCCTTCATACCCGGGCCAACCCGTGTCGATCAAAAGCGATTGCCCGGAGGGACTCACGATCACCGTCGACTGCCCACCTTCCACGTCGATCACATAGATCTGCAGGGGCTTCGGTGCTGGAACCTTCGCCCCGCACGGGAGAACGATCACGAAGACACAAAAGCAGAGAAATAGAAGGAAGAATTTTCGCATCGGTGGCACCTGGTCAGAAACGTTCCGACGATTATGCCACGCAGGAGAGAGAACCCGCAGGAATGTTCGCGCTCTTTGGGATTTCAGCGATAAACAACAGAGGCAAACGCCGAATCTTTACAAATCCTAGTTCGATTTCGGGGCTTCGGCCCGATTGTTCGTCCGATTGCGTGTCTTATATCACGGTGACGCCGACTGACATAAACATCGGAGGCACAATGAGTACGAGAATGTCGGTCCGCAAGCCCGGATGAACCGACGGCCGAATCCAGCTGCCTTCGTATACTAAAGAGCGCGGCTCTGTGCATGGGAGGCAGCTTTGCCGCCAGCACCAGAGCGCCAAGTATCGTCGCCCTTGGCGCCACCTGAGACGCGTCGCAGCCGCAGAAAGCTGACACGACCACCCTCGCAGGAATCAGCGTCCTCATGCACCTCGGAACGGAAAAGCGGAGTTTCCGGCCTGGACTGGAATAGCCCGCTCTTCGCAGCAAAATTCGTCAAGACCGTGACTGTGCAAAGAAATTAACAGCCGGCACGAAGGAGCTATGGCAACCATTGCAGCAGTGGAACGCGGGCAGCCTGTCGGATCCGGCAAGGCATCACTGCTTTTTCGATGCCTCCGGAAACTTTGATTCTGCACCGCCTTCGGGCAGCAAGTACCAGGGCTCAACTCTCACCACAAGGTTGTGATAGCCTAAACGGAGCGCCAGTTTGCGTTTTCACTTGACTTTGGAAAATTATCAGAGTACCTATGCAGTCCTTGAGCCCGTTGTGGAGTGGGTCCGCAGCGTGCCAGCTCTGTAGCAATCCAGTGATACTTCTGGGACACGGGTAAACGGCCTAACTCATGAGCACGATGACATTGCCTCTCTCCGGTTTCCGCACTCGGGCAACTTCTCTTTTCCGGGACTACGCCGAACTCACGAAATTGCGCGTGACGAGCCTCATCGTGATGACCGCGTGGTGCGGGTATTTCTTTGGAGCGCACAAGGCGGGCGTGCCATGGTTTAGCTTTGGGCTATTTCACGCATTACTCGGTATCGGCCTGGTTTCGAGCGGCACAGCGGCGCTTAACGAAGTCATGGAACATGACGTGGATGCGTTCATGCGGCGTACGGCTCGGCGGCCTTTGCCTGCGGGACGAATGAGTCTTCTTCATGCGACTCTGGTCGGCGTTGCGTTCTCGGCCGGCGGATCTTTTTATCTGGCGATCTTTGCCAACCCGCTCACCGGTTTACTGACTCTTCTTACATCTGTCGTTTACCTGGTTGCGTACACGCCGTTGAAGCGGATTTCGCCGATCTGCACTTTCGTCGGAGCGTTTCCCGGAGCAATGCCCGGCGTCCTGGGATGGACTGCTGCGCGTGGCCAACTGGAATGGGGAACGCTGGTACTTTTTGCCATTCTGTTCGTATGGCAGTTCCCGCATTTCTTCTCGATCGCGTGGCTTTATCGCGAGGATTACGCGCAGGGCGGCATCAAGATGCTGCCCGTGGTAGAACAGGACGGCCGCTCAACTGCACACCGGATTCTCGCCTATTCCATAGTGCTGATTCCCCTAAGTGTTCTTCCAAGCTTTATGGGAATGGCCGGGCGAATCTACCTTGTCGGCGCGGTAGTCCTCGGCCTTGCACTCCTGTACTTCGGGGTGCGGCTTGCTTTCCTGAATATGCCGCTGGTCAGCCCGCAATCCAAGATGCGCGCGCGGCACGTCCTGCAGGCGACGGTGATTTATCTTCCTCTCCTCTTCGCCTTAATGATGATTAACTCTGTCCGGGGTTGAGTTAACTATAGTTAATAGATCCTTGAATTCCTGACCTGGCTCCGTTTTTTTATCTCCCGCCACCTATTTCTGATAGCTATTTATAAAAGCTACTTTCCTGCCGGTGGTCCGAGATTATCCGGCAGTGGTGCGGTTAGCGAATCCAGAAATGCCAGCAGATCGTCCCGCTCATCGAATGTCATAAAATCCAGCGCGTGAATCTCTTTATCTAGGGCCTGTTCACACTATCGCAGAGCCTCGATGATGAAGGCAAAGTAAATGAAGGCCAGAAACACGACATCGAGTTTCTCGAAGCGTGAAAAAATACGGCGGAACCCTTTCAACCGTCGAAACAGGCGCTCTATCTGGT
>DASYZZ010000020.1:0-58245 GCA_035945695.1 Candidatus Sulfotelmatobacter sp.
CAGCAACGTTGCCGCCGGCTACAAAGCGCTGAACAACGATACGACGGGCAGCTTTAACGTTGCGGTCGGCAACTTCGCAGGCCAAAGTGGAGACGGCTCGCCGATGACCGGCAACAACAACACATTCGTCGGCGGAGGAGCGGAAGCTTCTTACGGATCGAATGGCAGCGGACCGCTCACCAATGCCACAGCCGTCGGTTCGAACGCAGTCGTCGGAGAGAGCAATGCACTCGTACTCGGTTCTGTCTGCTGCCTGAATAACGCGACCAGCAATACGAAGGTTGGTATCGGAACAACGACGCCGGGAGCAACACTGGATGTCGAAGCTCCGGCGGGAACTGGCGCGCCGACGGTCAACATTGGCAACTCGGCCAACAATGCCGTCGTCAACGTCACGGGAACGCTCAACCTAAATGGGCAGTCCATTGGCAGCGGCAGCGGGATCAGCACCATCAACACACCCTTGGGTAGCGGCCTCGCTGGAGGAGGGAACAGTTCGACGCTCAACCTGAGTCTGGCCAGTGCAGGATGCACGGCGGGGCAAGTGATGTCCTGGACTGGCAGCCTCTGGGCGTGCTCGACCGTCAGCGGTGGAGGTGGCGGCAGCGGTACGGTGACCAGCGTTGCTGGCGGAACGGGTATTGTTACGACTCCAAGCCCGATTACCGGGGCAGGTACAGTTGCAATCGATCCTACTGTTGTGCCGCAACTTGGTGCGGCCAACAACAATTTCACCGGAAATGAGAATGTGACGGGATCCATTTCGGTTGTCCCGAATGCGTATATGAACGCGATGACCGCGTCTGGTTTTAGTGCGGCCTACGGTTCTCAGGGTGGCGGTTCGAATGCAATTCAGGCGTTCGGCGGCACCGGTGACTCGAGTTCCACGACCCCAGGTGGCATGGGCATCTTTTCCGAAGGCGGAGGCGGAGGAGTGTCCGATGGCGATGGAGGCAGTTTCGTCGGCGGCTATGGCGCGTCGAGTTCGGGGTTTGGGGATGGAATTCATGCAGTAGCCGGTTCTGGCTACGCCGGCAACTTTTACGGTGATCTGAACGTGACGGGTGCGATTACGGCTGGTACCAAGGATTTCAAGATCGACCACCCGCTTGATCCAGCCAACAAATATCTGGTTCACGCCTCGGTCGAATCTTCGGAGATGATGAATATCTACACGGGCAACGTCGTCACTGACGCTGAGGGCAACGCCAGTGTGGATCTGCCCGAATGGTTTGAGGCGCTTAACACCGATTTCCGCTACCAGTTGACGGTGATCGGGCAGTTTGCTCAGGCCATTGTCGCGAACGAGGTTGCGAACAATCGTTTCTCCATCCGCACCGACAAGCCGAATGTCAAAGTTTCCTGGCAGATCACGGCTATCCGCCATGATGCGTTTGCGAAAGCGCATCCGCTGGTGGTCGAGCAGGAAAAAGAAGCTCGGCTGAAGGGGTATTACATCCATCCGGAATTGCATGGCGCACCGGCCGAGAAGCAGATTGAATGGGCGCGGCATCCGGAACTTATGCAAAGGATCAAGCAATCGCACGTCAGAAAAACGACCGCGAAAGCGAACCCGCGCAACTCGAGCAACGCTTTCCGTTGAAGTGGTATTACCTCGGTCACAATGCATGAAGCAGGTAGCTCAGCGAGGCGAACCTGCTGGTTCTTGGACACGAATATATTGACGCAGCGCGGAAATCCCGAATTACTTCATCAAGACGATCGGCTGGACGGAACTCGTCCAGCCTGTCGCTCAAGTCTACGATAAAACTCCGCCAGACCATCGTCCGACAATTTTTTTGTCGCTTTTTGGGACGCCTCTAAATTCGGGGCGCGGCCTGTAAGAACATCCATCGGATCAGGCTTCTCTAAGGTAAACTCCATCGACTCTGGAAATCCTATGCAACTCTGGTCTCAGCCCATTACTCCGCTGCGGGGGATACTGTTGTCCGCTACAGCTGCGGCGTTGCCTCTGGCAGTCGTATTGATTGTGATGGGCTGGCTGCGCAAGCCTGGCTACATCGCTGCAGGAGCAGGATTGGTCTGCTCCCTGCTCCTGGCCTGCTTCGTTTGGGGTATGCCTCCAAATCTTGCTCTTGTGAGCGTGGGCTATGGGTTCGTCTATGCCGTGTGGCCGATCATGTGGATCGTCTTTGCCGCTTTGTGGCTCTACAACCTCAGCGTGGCAACGGGTAAGTTCGATCTCCTGCGCTGTTGGATGGAACACCATTCCTCCGGTCATACGGGAGTGCAGGCCGTCATGGTTGCGTTCTGTTTCGGCGCACTGCTGGAGGGGACCGCGGGTTTCGGCGCGCCGGTTGCAGTGACCGCATTCTTGCTGCTGGCGCTTAAGTTCACGCCTCAACGTGCAGTCACGCTTTCTCTGATCGCCAACACTACGCCCGTTGCATTTGGAGCGCTCGGCATCCCGATTGTCGCTCTCGCGGCGGTGACGGGTCTTGATCAAATGAAACTCTCCGCTATGGTTGGCCGGCAACTGCCGCTTATGTCCCTGCTGCTTCCGGCATACCTTGTCGTATTCCAGTCTGGCCGGAAAGGTTTGAAGCTCGCATGGCCCGCGGCGCTCGTGGCCGGCTCGACGTTTGCCCTGGTCCAGTTCGCGGTGTCGAATTATTGGGGACCTTACGCCGTCGACGTTTTGGCTTCGCTCTCTTCCATCATCGCACTCACCATTTTGCTGCGTTTCTGGAAACCCAGGGAGACTACGCTTCCGAGCGTAGGAGCGCCGGACCGGGAATCCGAACTCTCTCTGTCGGATTCGGTCGCAGCCTGGACACCCTGGGCCCTGCTGGCCCTGGTTATGATCCTGTGGTCATATTTCAAAATCTTCCAGAGGTTCGAGATCTCGCTTCCGGTGCCCTGGCTTCACAATTCGGTCTACATCTCGCTTTATCGGAGACCATACGCTGCCATCTACACTTTCCAACCCCTTGCAGCAGGAACCGCGGCATTGACGGCTACTATCATCGCAGCATTGCTCCTCCGCGCTTCGATGCGAACTTTCATCCGGTCCGGATGGACGACCTTGCGACAGTTGCTGCTTCCCACGCTGACCGTGGTGCTGATCGTGGGACTCTCGTACGTCTACAATTACTCGGGGATGGCGTACACGCTGGGTGCAGCATTGGCCAGTCTGGGTCATTGGTTCCCGCTGGCCAGCGGTTTTCTGGGTTGGATTGCTTGTTTCCTCAGCGGAAGTGACACCTCCAGCAACTTGCTCTTCGGCAACCTGCAAGTGGCGGCCGGACATCAGTCAGGGATCAGCCCGGTTTTACTGGCGGCCACGAACTCCTCAGGCGCCGTGACCGGCAAAATGATCTCGCCGCAGAATATTGCTGTCGGCGTCACCACCGTCGGACTAAGCGGGAAAGAAGGAGGGATTCTGCGGGACGTATTCTGGCACAGCCTGGCGTTTGCGGCAGTGCTGAGTTTACTGGCATTAGGACAAGCCTACGTTCTGCGGTGGATGGTACCTTGAATCGGTCGCTCGGACTCGGACGGCCCAACCCAGATGATCACCGGATTTATTCAGTACTAATAAGGAAAGGGATCATCAGCACTAGCAAAGGGTCAAAACGTGAGCCGGGTCGGGCGTACTGCTCCTGCGCTTATCTCGGCAAGGTCCCTCTTTCCGGAAGGAAGGGCGGGTGTACAATCCATTCACTTCCGGGGGGAAAATGGGGATTTCTGCGGGAACTCGGCTCGGCCCCTACGAAATTATCGCGCCGGTCGGCGCCGGCGGAATGGGAGAGGTGTATCGCGCCCGCGATACGCGGCTGGAGCGCACGGTTGCGATCAAAGTGCTGCCCTCGCATTTGTCGGACAATCCCGACCTGAAGCAGCGCTTCGAGCGCGAGGCAAAAGCCATCTCGCAGCTCAATCATCCCAACATTTGCACCTTATATGACGTCGGCCACGAGGAGCATACCGATTACCTCGTGATGGAATTTCTGGAAGGGGAGTCGCTGGCGGAGCGACTCATGCGCGGGCCGCTGCCGCTGAAAGAGATCGTTGCGATCGGATGCAATATTGCGGACGCGCTGGATCGCGCGCACCGTGCCGGTATCGTTCATCGCGATTTGAAACCCGGCAACATCATGCTGACGAAGAGCGGCGCGAAGCTGCTCGACTTTGGATTGGCGAAAGCGGCGGTCATGGGCGCATCGTCGGGGAGCGGGTCAGCGCCGCTGCTGAGCGCCGCCATGACGATGACTTCGCCGAGCCCGGAGTATTTGCCGCTGACCCGGCAGGGCACGCTGGTAGGCACGGTGCAGTACATGTCGCCGGAGCAGATTCAGGGAAACGAGGCCGACGCACGCAGCGACATCTTCGCCTTCGGCGCGGTGCTCTACGAGATGGCAACCGGCAAGCGTCCTTTCGAAGGCAAGTCGCAGATCAAAGTAGCGAGTGCGATTCTGGAAGATGAACCGCAGCCCGTTAGCGCGGTGCTGAAGACATCACCGCCAGCGCTGGACCGGGTCGTGCGCACCTGTCTCGCAAAGAGTCCAGACGAGCGTTTCCAGTCTGCGCTCGATGTCAAACTGGAGTTGAAATGGTTATCGTCGGTGCAGCCGGGCACTGAGCCGGAACGGCCGAGATTCGCGGGTTGGGTCGGATATGCTGCGCTCGCGGCAATTGCTGCGATGGCTGTGTTTGCTGCGCTGCTGTTGTGGGCGCGCTTCACGCAGTCTGTGCCACGCGCGATGCAATTCACGGCAGCGCTGCCGTTTTCCGCGCGATCGATGGCTGTTGCTCCCGACGGACACACGGTGGCGTTGGCTGCGTACCGGGAGGATGTTCACGAAGTCGGGCTCTTTCTTTACGAGATCGGCGCGACAGATGGCAAGCCCCTTGCGGGAACCAGCGGCGCCACGTTTCCGTTCTGGTCGCCGGATGGACGCGCCATCGGATTTTTCGCCGCCGGCAAGCTGAAGCGCTTCGACCTCGACAGCGCTTCAGTCCGGACGCTGTGCGATGCTCCCAGCGGGCGCGGCGGCGCCTGGAGCAGAACAGGCGTGATCCTGTTCACCCCGATCGGCACGCTGAACGGCGGCCTCATGACGGTTTCCGAAAATGGCGGCACTCCCGTCAAATTTAACTATCCGGACACGTCCAACGACGAGAATACTTTTCGTTGGCCGGTATTCCTGCCCGACGGCAAGCACTATCTTTTTCTCGCCGGGAACATTCGCGGGGACACCGAGCTCAACAAGCTGTATGTCGGTTCCATCGACAACCAGCGCGAAAAGAGATTTCTCACCAAAACGATTTACAACGGAGACTACGCCGACGGTTACTTGTTCTTCGTTCGCGACGGCGCGATTCAGGCGCAGCAGCTCGATCTCAACTCGTATCAACTTACCGGCGATGTGGTGCGAGTGTTCGATAACGTGAAGCTGCAATCGCGCATCATGCAAGCGGCGTTCACCGTCGGTGGCAATGTCATGATCGCGCAAAAGGCGGGAGAGGCTTCACTCTCGCGGCTGACCTGGTACGACCGCAGCGGCAAAATCGTCTCCGATTCCGTTCCTCCGGATGCTTACAGCAACCTCGTAATCTCGCCTGACGGAAAATATGTCGCCATCGACAAGACGGATACGAGTAACGACAACACCGACGTCTTCGTCTACGATCTCGCCCG
The DNA here is from genome assembly GCA_035945695.1 of Candidatus Sulfotelmatobacter sp. Lineage (GTDB taxonomy): Bacteria > Acidobacteriota > Terriglobia > Terriglobales > Acidobacteriaceae > Sulfotelmatobacter. The sequence goes on from DASYZZ010000020.1 coordinate 5,663, forward strand.
TTCGTCCTTCCGCCGCCTGACTTTCGATCCCGCCATCGATGCGGTGCCAGTTTGGAGCCCGGATGGCGGCCGGATCGTGTTCGGATCCAGCCGCGGCCGCAATTTCAGCATCTTTATCAAACCTGCCGACGGATCGCAATCCGAGCACGCGTTGGACCTGCCGGGCGGAGTCGATATGCTTCCGCTCGACTGGTCGCGTGATGGCCGCAATTTGCTCTACCTCGCCGTGCCCGACCTCTGGGTATATTCCTTCGCCGACGGCAAGGCGCGGTTGTTCCTGAAAGCGAATGCCTCGCTGACCAATGCCCACTTTTCTCCCGATGGCAGATGGGTGGCGTATTCCTCGAACGAGAGCGGACGCTGGGAGGTTTACGTCACATCGTTTCCGGACGCGCGTGGGAAGTGGCAAGTCTCGACTGACGGTGGCGAACAGCCGCGCTGGCGGGGCGATGGCAAAGAGATCTATTTTCTGTCGGCCGATGCGAAGCTGATGGCGGCATCGGTCGACACGAAAACCGAATTCGAGTCGGGAACGCCGACCGTTCTGTTCCAAACCGATCCACGCGAGCGAGTGGCGACAACTGAAGTGATCATCTATGACGTCAGCCGCGACGGCCAGCGCTTCCTCGTCAACACCAACTACAACAACGGCTCGGCACATCCCATGTCGGTGGTGCTGAACTGGAAATCCGAAGTGAAGAAGTAGAGTGGTGTGCCACGCTAGTTCAGTACGAAGAATAGGGCAGACAAAGCGGGTCGGCAACTTGCGGCGTTGGAAGTCGAGTCTGAGCGGCTCGTGAGCTTCCTGAGAAGAGGGTTCATTGGTATCGAAGGGCGACGATGGGATCGACTCCTGTTGCGCGACGTGTGGGAATGTAGCCGGTCTAAACAACACACTAGAGGGTGTCCGACGCCGACTTTGGATGTCCGGAAGCGAACAGGTAACCTGTCCCTGAATCAAAAACGAGCCTGCCGCCAACAAACGTTTTCAGAACCCGCACGTCGCGAATTCTTTCAGGCGCAATAGAAAAGATATCTTCGCTAACAAGGACCATGTCCGCCAATTTCCCCGGAGTGATCGATCCCTTTTCCTTCTCCTGAAATTCGGCGTACGCCGATCCCATGGTGTAGGCCTCGACTGCCTCGGCGACCGTGAGTTTCTGCTCAGGGAACCAACCGTTGGGATTCTTCCCATCGAGAGTGGCCCGGGTCACGGCAGCGTAGACCGTAAGCAACGGATCCAGCGGCGCCACCGGTGACAACTGATCGCCACACTACCCAAGTTGTTCTTTTTCGATCATCAAATTATCCATCTCTCGAACTTTCCTAGCTCCGTTCAAACGGTCAAACCTGCCATTCATCCTGTTCTTTTTCGAACCCGCGCAATGCGCGTCAGGATGGAGTGGAGGAGGACATTTTCAATGAGGAGCAGACACATGAACTTTGTGGTAATTGCGGCGCTGGAGCTTACCTTTCTCGGCGGGATGCTCGCAGCGCAGACGCCGGCAGAGAAGGCGAGGGCTCAATACAGCGCAAACCATCCAGCATTTCAGGCGAAGACGACAGGTCAAGGACGGGCAATCATCATGATTCCGGGTTTGGCTTCGTCGGGCGCCACATTTGATTCGACGGTACAACATTTAACAGGGCATTTTCAGTGCATCGAGCTTACGCTCGCGGGATTTGCTGGCGTGCCACCCAGCCCGGGCCCGCTGTTGACCGAAGCGCGCGATCAGATTGCAGAGTTTATCCGCGATAATCACCTGGCTCGGCCGGTGATTATGGGTCACAGTCTAGGGGGATCGATTGCACTGGACCTCGCGGCGCACTATGCGGAACTGGTAGGACCGGTGATTATCGTCGACTCACTGCCGTTTTTTGCAGGGGCGTGGTTTCAGTCGCATACACTAGCCGAGGCACAGGCCGGAATTGAACAGATGCGCAACGGCATGGCGTCGATGACGCATCAGCAATGGGAAGCAATGACGCGGTCGGGCGCGAGTACGAACTCAATGGCGACGAATGAGGCCGACCAGAAGAGGCTCATAGAATGGGGTCTCGAATCTGACCAAAAAGTAGTAACAGACTCGTTGCTTGAACTAGTGAGCACGGATCTGCGGCCAGAACTGAGCAAGATCGAAACTCCTGTATTGGTGCTTGGAACCTGGGTTGGCTTGCAGACCTACGGAGTAACAAAGGACGCGGCCATCGCAGTATTTAAAGAGCAATACTCATCAGTCAAGCACCTGACGTTCGTCATGTCAGACAAGGCCCGGCATTTTGTGATGTGGGACGACCCGGCGTGGTTCGATTCACAGGTGGATGCCTTCCTGGCTGCAAATGCGGGCGCAAAACATGCGGAGCAATAAGTGAGCACAACGCAGACGAAACGTCGAAGCGGCACGTCCAGTGAAGTTTACTGGGCGTGCCAGCTTCTTGGTTGGGGCGGATATGGGCTTGGCTACTATCTCGCCGTGCTCGTGCCGTTTCATGCCGCGGGGCCGAAACAAGCGCTGGCGGATGCTGCCTTTTGCGCAGCCGGGCTCGCCGGAACTCATCTCTTGCGGGCGGGGATGAAACGTTATGGATGGAGCGAGCTGCCGTACAGCAAACTGGTTCCGCCACTTGTTTTTGGCGCTTTGCTGGTGGGGGCGGTGCAAACCGCGGTGCTGGATGGTACTCTGGCGATTCAAGGGCAATTCGATTGGGCCGAACCGAGAGACTTGCCGGTCGTAGGAGTCACAGTTTTCTTCAGCGCTTTTCTGGTCGCGCTGTGGCTCGCGATCTACCTCGGCGTACAGGCAGTACGGCGGAGGCGTGCCGCTGAATTGGAGGCACTCCGCACTGAAGTGCTCGCGCGTGAAGCCAAGCTGCGGTCGCTCCAGCAGCAGCTGAATCCCCACTTTTTATTCAATTGCTTGAATGGCTTGAGGGGCATGATCGGCGAAGACCCGGGCCGTGCTCGCCAGATGGTCACGCAGTTAGCAGAATTGCTGCGAGCTTCGCTCCGCCAGGACACATGTAAGTTGATCCCATTGGAAGAAGAGATGGCTACAGTAAACGCCTACCTGGAACTGGAAGCGGTGCGACTGGAGGAGCGGTTGCGGATCCGCCGAGAAATCGCGCCACAGGTGGACGGCGCGCTGGTACCGCCCATGTTGCTGCAGGGGCTGGTAGAGAATGCGGTCAAACACGGAATCGCAGATTCACCCGGAGGTGGAGACCTCGTCGTAGCCGGCGTGATCGAAGGTGCGATGCTGCGCTTAGAAGTAAGGAACACTGGCAGGCTCGGCGTGAACGAAGGAGGCGGGATTGGATTGGCGAATGCGCGAGAACGGTTGCGGCTCCTTTATGGTGAGCAGGCAAGCATTGAATTGAAAGAAGACTCCGAATGCTGGGTGCGAGCCGTGGTGGTGCTTCCTTTTCAGGCACGGGAGATCGCATGCGCGTCCTGATCGTCGACGACGAGCGGCTGGCTCGGCAGGAGTTGCGGCGCATGCTCGCCGAACATGGCGACATCGAGGTCACCGGCGAAGCGCACAACGCGAACGAAGCAGAGGATCTGCTCGAGCGCTTCGAGCCTGACCTGCTGTTCCTGGATATCCAAATGCCTGGACGGAGCGGATTGGAGATGCTGGAGCAGTTTGCCAATCCGCCACAGACAATTCTCACGACAGCGTTCGATCGGTACGCTGTGCGCGGATTCGAACTGAATGCCGTAGATTACTTGCTGAAACCCATTGCTCCAGAACGTCTAGCCCAGGCGCTGCAGCGCGTGCGCGAGAGAATGCAGGCGCATGTGTCCAGGAGAGAACAGGCTCAGAAAGTGCCGGCGCTCGAGCAGGTATTTGTCCGTGATGGCGAGCGGTGCTGGCTGGTACGCATGGAGGAAATCATCATGCTCATATCCGAAGGGAACTACACGCGGGTGGTCTTTGGGAACAATCAGCCGCTGATTCCGCGCTCGCTGGCGCAGATTGAACCGAGGCTTGACGCGAAGTTATTTTTTCGTGCGAATCGCAGCGCCATTATCAACCTGCTTCGGGTGGCTGCCATTACGCCAGACGGGGACGGTTATTGTGTTGCGCTGAAGAACGGCTCGAACGTTGTGGTATCGCGCCGGCAGGCAAAGGTTCTGCGAGACCGGCTCGCTCTCTAAATATTTTCGCACGTTTTCTCCCCGCCAATTCCCTTCACGAATGGTCGTCGGAAGCTTGCTCTCCTTCTCGAAAAGCAATCTCTTGACGTCAGTAAAGGTTCCGGGCCTGATGAGAGAGCGCACTGCAAATGAATGGTCGCATTCCCAAACAAAAGCCGCCAATAGAGGTCGCTAGTGCCGTCATCTTGCGTTATGACGGTTTCATCCCCAGATCAATTTCCCAGGTCTCAGCCGTAAGATCTTTGCCGAAGCTGTGGTGCGGTTCTTCGCGCACGACCTGGAAACCTGCCTGCTTATAGATGTGCCGGGCAGCAAGAAGAATGCTCTGCGTCCAAAGCGTCAGCTTTTTATATCCTGCCTGCCGAGCGAATCGGATGCATTCCTCGACTAATCGCTTCCCGATGCCCAGTCCCCGTGCCACGGGTTCAACGTGCAACAGCCGCAGTCTTGCGACTTCGTCGGATCCTTTCGCTACGAAAACGGCTCCGACCCGTTCTCCATCTTTTTCTGCAATCCACGCTCGCTCGCGCTTCGGATCGTAAGCCTTGATGAATTGTGCCACGATCTCAGCTGCTAGTGCCTCGTAGGTGTTATCCCACCCGTATTCTTCGGAATAGAGAATTGCCTGGCGATAGACGATCCAACCCATGTCGCCGGCCTGGTGCAGTCGCAGCAAGTAAGGAGTTCGCGATCCTTCGGTTTTGTCGCCGAGCAGCCTGCGAATCGTATCAACCGCTTGAACCAATTCATTGCGCGCGGCGGGAGAGACTTCATCGATCATTGCGGCGATGTCGCGATTCGAACGCTCATTAAGCGGCGCAAGCACTCTGCGGCCCTTCGCGGTCAGCGAGAGGAATCTCTGTCGTTCGTCCGCCTTTGACTGCTCCCGTGCCACGAGCTTTCGGCGCTCAAAGTCGCGCAAGATTCGGCTCATGTATCCGGCATCCAGCCCAAGTTCCTTGCGGATTTCCGTGGCCGTGGGCTTCTCGCGGTTTGCGAGTTCATACAAGACGCGGGCTTCCGCGAGTGAGAAGGGACTACTGGCCATTCCGCCGACTACGCCAATTTTGCGGGTGTAAAAACGGTTGAAGGCACGAATCGCGCTGACTTGCTGATCAATGCCGTTTTCGCGCATAGGCTACCTCCGATGTAGTTGACAATAGCATATATATAGTTGCCATTGTCAACTACATGAAAACTCGTGTCAGCGTTTGAACCAAAGCGGGCCAACTCCCGGAGCTACCTAACGACTACCTTTGCCTACAAGCGAGCGAGTCAGCATGCATGCGCGATCAGACGCGCTGGGCTATTGGCTGAATCAAGCTATCGATCTTGAGTGGAATACACTTGTTTGCAACTCCAAAACAGAACGGAGCGGATCCACTGTGCTCCACAGCCGCAATCACCAACATTTGCGTTGCCATCGCTTTGACGGGCGGAGTTGTGTTTGTCCAGCCGCTTGTGATAGAGAACACGGATGATTTTCTTGAGGCAATGGACACACAGCTTGGCGGTAGCACTCCTCATCGTATTGTTGATGTGCGGAACCCTGCAAAACGCAGGCGCAGAAGACAATGGTCTCGAGCGGACGCCGGTTCTCGGCTGGAGTAGCTGGAGCTTTCTCCGCAAACATCCCACGGCGGAAAACATGAAAGCGCAGGCGCTCGCCCTGCATAATTCCGGATTGCAGAAACTCGGCTACGAATACGTAAATCTCGATGACTTCTGGTATCAGTGTCCGGGACCGCAGGGTCCGAACGTCGACGCTTATGGACGCTGGATCACAGATCCATCAATGTTCCCTGCCCAAGGAGATACGGATGGCATCAAGGTCGTCGCTGACTACGTCCACAGCCTAGGGATGAAGTTTGGAATTTACGTTACGCCGGGAATTTCGAAGCAGGCCGTCAAGCGCAACACTTCCATTAAGGGCACATCGTACACGGCTGCCCAGATTGCGGATCCCTCCGTAAAAGAGAACAACTACAACTGCAAGGGCATGGTCCGGATTGACTACAGCAAGCCCGGAGCGCAGGAGTATACGAATTCATGGGTTGAGATGCTGGCGGCGTGGGATATCGATTACATCAAGATTGATGGCATGACGAACAGCAACGCCGCCGATGTTAAGGCATGGTCGGATGCGATACGGCAAAGCGGGCGGCCCATGGTGCTGGACGTCACTCAGGGGGACTTTACGACCGCCCTCGCCCAAACATTGATGAAGTATGCCAATCAATGGGAATTCGCGCCCGATGTCGAATGCTACAAGTGCGAAAAGGACGGAAGCAGCTATCCGCTAACCAGTTGGTCCGATGTTGCCAAACGCTTCAACTATGTAGCGGAGTGGCAGCCTTACGCAAGGCCAGGTGGCTTCAACGATTATGACTCCCTCGAAATAGGAAATGGCATCAACGACGGGCTGACTCCGGCCGAACGCCAGACTCAGATCAGCTTGTGGGCTCTTGGAGCGTCACCACTCATCCTCGGCATCGATCTTACTCACCTCGACCCAACCGACCTGCAGAAATACCTGGAGAACTCTGAAGTCCTCGCTGTCGACCAGGATTCAATCGCCGCGAAGAGGGTGCTCAATGCCGGCAGCCAGCAGGTATTCGCCAAGAAGGAATCGAACGGCGACGTGATTGTCGGTTTATTTAACACCGGAGGCAAGCCAGAGGAGGTCTCGATTCCACAATCGGCCGTAAGCCTCCCCGAAAACAAAAGCGGCTATTCCCTGCACGACCTTTGGACCGGCGAGACGAAGAAGCTTCGTGGCGCCACCATCAGTGCTGTGGTTCCATCGCATGGGGTCGTCCTGTATCGCATTGCTGGCCGTTAGATTACTCGATTGCTGGCGATTCATTGTGGATGAGAGGATTTGCGGATACCGAAACGCGATTAGGAATAGCAGGAGTGCGGTTCCGGCGCGCTTCTGCAAGCGCCTGGCCGGGATCGCGTCCGGTCATCGTCCTCCGATAGATGTGGATGAATATTCCGTCCAGCATAATCAGCGCCGAAATGCTGTGAATGACGTAGCGACCAATTCGACCGTCGCTTCGTAAAAGCGCAGCGCCTCAACCGCGGCGGCGAACTAGTGTAGTGCGTCACAAGTAGCAACCTTTATCCATCCGCCAGCGTCTTATGATAGAGGAGCTGCTCAAGGGGATGTTGCGCGGCCTTCGCTTCGGCGGGACTTGCCATCGTGCTGCTACCTTCCATGCTCGTGCCGCCGGAGTATGGACCCACGAGCGAGATTCAATGCCAGGCGTCAGCCGGATCGAATGAAGTCTTGATTTTGTGATCATCAAAACCCTCCTAATTCTTTTCCAGGCGATCGCTGGCCTTCCTTGGATGCGTTTTCGCAGCCGCAGGAAGAGGCCAGAAGTAAGGATTCGTCTCTCTTTTTGTTCTGTCAGGTGATCGCGAAACGGATTCGCAGTTGAAGGAGAAAATACGAAAGGAAGAACTGGCAGCACCACCCGCCTGAACTATTCCGACTTCATCTTCCGTCGGATCCTTGCTCTTCCATGCGGACGCGCCCCCGCCAACACCAGCGCGCAAAGGCGATCCACAAAGTCCGCGGACAACCGATCGTGGCGAATCAGAAATCGCATGTAGATTGGGCCGTACAGAGAATCCAGCAGAAGGTTGAGATCAGTATCTCTCCGCAGTTCGCCGCGCACAATCCCTCTTCGCAACGCGATGTAAGCTTCCCGGCGGCGCGGCATCAGAAAGCGCTCGCGAAACGCCGAAATCAGTTCCGGATCGCTTTGGCCTGCCGCAAGAATCGCTGAAACAATGCGCCCCCGTGGGCTGGAAAAAACTTTCACCAACTGGCGCATCTGGCGGCTCATATCACGATGCAGCGATCCAGTATCGGGAAATCGCAGCCGTATAACTGTGCCGTTGGCAAAGGCGTCGGCGATCAGCGCCCCCTTGTTCGGCCACCAGCGGTAAACCGTCGCCTTTCCGACTCCGGCGCGTTCCGCCACCGCTTCAATCGTGAAGTCGGCAAAACCGCTTTCGCCAAGGATTTCAAGGGTGTTCCGGAGGATCGCGACTCGGGCTTCTTCGCTGCGCGGACGCCCCGGAGGCCGCTTCCCGTTGCCATTCAGGCCATCCTTCGCGCTGGAATGCCGTTGGCGCATTGTCCTAACCTACCATATAATCTTCAGGAAGTATTTAGAATCCGATACGGGCAGTATCGAATCTAAGTTGGCATTTGCGGAATCAGCTTGGGGGCGGATCGCAATGCGTGTTGTTCAGTGCGCGGGAGTGCTCGTAAACAATGTGGATTGTTGCCTTAGCTCTGAGACGGCCCTACACCTTTATCGTGATGGCGCTCGTCATCATGATCCTCTTCGTCGTAACCGTCTTCCGCACGCCTGTTGACATCTTTCCTGACATCGATATTCCTGTCGTTTCGGTCGTCTGGTTTTACACCGGCATGTCGCCTGAAGACATGGCCGACCGCATCGTTGCCAACTCCGAACGCGGCATCACGACCACCGTTAACAACATCGAGCACATGGAATCTCAGTCGGTCTATGGACTGGGGATCATCAAGGTCTTCTTCCGCCCGGGCACCAAGATCGAAGGCGCCATCGCGCAGATCACCGCGATTTGCCAGACAACCGTGCGCGGCCTTCCGCCGGGTACAACTCCACCGCTCATCATTTCCTACAGCGCTTCGACCACTCCGATCATTCAGCTTGGATTGAGCAGCAAGACGCTGCCCGAGCAGGAACTGTTCGATCTCGGACAAAACTTCCTGCGCACATATCTTGCAACGGTTCCTGGAGCCGCGACGCCTTATCCATATGGCGGCAAGATTCGCCAGATCCAGGTCGACCTCGACTTGCCGAAGCTTCAGGCCTACGGACTGTCTCCAAACGACATCGTCAACGCCGTAAACGCGCAGAATATTGTTCTGCCGGCCGGCACGATGAAACTCGGCTCGCTCGAATATGACGTGGAGATGAATGGAACTCCGGAGACGATCGCGGAACTGAATGATCTTCCGGTCAAGACGACCAACAGCTCAACCTTATATATGCGCGACGTGGCGCACATCCGCGACGGCTTCGCGCCGCAGACCAATATCGTGCGCCAGGACGGCAACCGCGGCGCGTTGATGTCGATTTACAAGAACGGCGCAGCCTCAACGCTGCAAATTGTCGCCGGCATCAAGGACATAGTGCAGCAGGCGGCGCAGGCCCTTCCGCCGCAGCTCAAGATTTCCGCCCTGTTCGATCAATCTTTGTTCGTGCGCGCATCGATCTACGGAGTTCTCCGCGAAGGACTGATTGCCGCCGCTCTCACCGCGGTCATGATCCTCATCTTTCTCGGGGATTGGCGCCCAACCATCGTCATCTCAATTTCGATTCCGCTTTCGATCTTTGTCTCGATCATCCTTCTGGGCGCCATCGGACAGACGATCAACATCATGACGCTCGGAGGATTGGCGCTCGCCGTCGGCATCCTCGTCGACGACGCCACCGTGGAAATCGAAAACATCGAGCGCAATCTCGCCATGGGCAAAGAGATGCGTCAGGCGATTCTCGACGGCGCACAGCAGATCGCCGTGCCGGCATTCGTTTCGACGCTCAGCATCTGCATCGTTTTCGTGCCCATGTTCTTTCTGACAGGGGTTGCGAAATTTCTCTTCGTGCCTCTCGCCGAAGCCGTCAGCTTCGCCATGCTCGCGAGCTATCTGCTCTCGCGAACTCTGATTCCAACGCTCGTGATGTACATCATGCGCGGGCATGAGCATCGCGCCGAAACTCCCCGAACCTACCTCGGACGTTTCCAGCGTGGCTTCGAGCGCAAATTTGAAGATTTTCGCCGCGGATACGAGGCGCTGCTCGAGACGACACTGGAACACCGGGGTATTTTTGTCATCTGCTTCCTCGTCTTTTGCGTGCTTTCGTTGGGCCTGTACAGTTTCCTGGGACAGGATTTCTTCCCCCAGGTCGATGCCGGACTACTGAAACTGCATGTCCGCGCCCGCCCCGGATTGCGCGTCGAAGAAACGGCCCGTCTCTGCGACGAAATTGAAAGCTCGCTGCGTACTCAGATTCCGCCGGATCAACTGCAGACGGTGCTCGACAATATTGGCCTGCCGAACTCCGGCATCAATCAGTCGTACAGCTCGAACGGCACCATTGGCACCAGTGACGCCGAAATCCTGATCGCCCTCAATCCCGAGCATCATCAGCCCACAGCCGACATCATGCGACACTTGCGTGAGTATCTGCCTCAGCATTTTCCCAGCGTGGAATTTTTCTTCCAGCCGGCCGACATCGTCACGCAGATTTTGAATTTCGGGCTGCCCGCGCCGATCGACGTGCAAATTGTTGGGAATGATCTGCAGAGCAACTACGACATCGCGCAGCAGATCGCGAACAAGATGCGCCACGTCCCCGGCGCCGCCGACGTCCACGTTCAGCAGTTGCTGTCGCTTCCCGCGCTGCAAATGAACATCGAGCGCACGCGTGTTACGCAGGTTGGCCTGACCGCCCGCGATGTCGCCCAGAGTGCGCTGGTGGCGCTCAGCGGAAGCTTTCAAACCGCGCCGAACTTCTGGCTGAATCCAAACAATAAGGTCACGTATCAAATCGCGGTACAGGCGCCGCAGTACCGCATGACCAGCCTGCAGGATCTAATGAACATTCCGGTGATCTCGCAGCAAGGCCCGCAACTGATGGGCAATCTGGTGCAGGTCACGCCGGCCGTGGCTCCGGCAACCGTGAACCACTGGAATGTACAGCCGGTTATCGATGTCTACGCCAGCACGCAGGATCGCGATCTCGGCGCGGTCGCCGCCGACACCCAAAAAGTTCTGCAGACTTTTAACGGGCATCTGCCGCGTGGCACTCACATTGTTATGCGCGGACAGGTGGCGACCATGCGGTCCTCGTTCATCGGCCTCGGAGCTGGTCTTGCCGGAGCGATCCTGCTCGTCTATCTGCTGATCGTGATCAACTTCCAATCGTGGCTCGATCCGTTCATTATTATTGCAGCGCTGCCCGGAGCTCTGGCTGGCATCTGCTGGTTCCTGCTGCTGACGCACACCCGGCTGAGCGTTCCGTCGCTCACCGGCGCGGTCATGTGCATGGGCGTCGCAACGGCGAACTCCATCCTGATGGTCAGCTTCGCGCGCGAGCAGATGGATGAGGGAGTCCCCGCATTTCGAGCTGCAGTCGCCGCCGGGTACACGCGCGTGCGCCCGGTGTTGATGACTGCTCTCGCGATGATCATTGGCATGGTTCCCATGGCGATGGGCCTGGGCGAAGGTGGAGAACAGAACGCTCCCCTTGGACGCGCTGTTATTGGCGGTCTTCTTTTCGCGACGGTTGCAACGCTATTCTTCGTCCCCAGCGTGTTCGCGATTTTCCACGGCTGGCTCGAAAGGCGGCGCGAGCTCCAATAACGGAGAGGGACGTGATGCGTACCGATGAATTTAGTGGGGCATACCGGAGTTAGGGCATGAGAGTAGACAAGGAAGTGTGGCAACCTGATGTAGAGGAGCAGAACAGGGTGACGGAAGATCCCAAGCGCATGCAGCACGAGGCCGAACGTACACGTCGTCCGGAGCACACGCGCGTTCAGATCGACGAAGAGATCGCCGCGATGGAAGAGCACTCGCGCCATCAGCCGCCCACCATCCAGCGGCCGCCTGAACTTCCGCCGGCTCCTCCGCGTAGAGCACTCATGATCGTGGGCATCGCGCTGCTGGTGCTGTTAGTGGCTGGAGCCGTCACGCTGCTGCAGCATGCCAGCCATGAACGCGCGCTCGCGAAAGAAACCGAGCTGCAAACCGTCCCGACTGTCGCAGTCGTTCACCCCGTCGCTGAAAAGCCCGAGGTAGAGCTGGTTTTACCCGGATCATTGCTGGCATTCGAAGAATCTCCCATCTATGCGCGAACTAACGGATATCTCGTGCGCTGGTACCGTGACATCGGCAGCCGCGTCACTGAAGGCGAGCTCCTGGCGACGATTGACACTCCGGAAGTGGATCAGGAACTGAATCAAACTCGAGCGGCGCGTCAGCAGATGGTCGCCCAACTCGATCTGGCAAAGATCAGCGCTGAACGCTGGGAGAACCTGCGTAAAACCGATTCCGTCTCCGCCCAGGAAGCTGACACTCAGACCAGCGCCTACAAGCAGGCCCAAGCTAATCTGGCCGCCGCCGATGCCAATGTGCGCCGACTTGAGCAGCTTGAAGGCTTCAAAAAAGTCTATGCGCCATTCTCAGGAGTCATCACGAAACGCAACGTCGATCCCGGCGCACTGATCAATGCCGGCGCTGGGGCGACAGGTCGAGAGCTCTTCGACATCGCCCGAGTCGATCCGCTCCGCGTGTATACCAGTGTTCCGCAGGCCTACGCACCCTACATCAAGGTTGGCGGCGAAACTTACGTGACGCTTCAGGAATTTCCGGGACAGAAATTCAAAGCAAAGATTGCCCGCACTGCGGAAGCCATCGATCCAAACACGCGGACGCTGCTGACCGAAGTGGACGTTCCTAATAAGGATGGCCGCCTGCTCCCGGGTTCCTTCGGCGAAGTGCACTTTGCCGTTGGCTCGGATGTTGGCAAAGTTACTGTCCCCGTGAATGCCATGCTCTTCCGCTCGCAGGGCGCTCAACTTGCCGTCGTCGGTCCCGATAACCGGATCCAGCTGCGACCTATGAACATCGGGAAAGATTATGGGACAAGCCTCGAAATTCTTGGTGGAGTGACCACTACCGACCGCGTCGTCATCAATCCGCCAGATTCGCTCGAACAAGGGCAACTGGTCAACGTGGCGCAGGCTCCTCCGGGACAAGGTCAGGGCGCGAAACCTGAGACCCCACGCCAGGAAGAAAACGCTCCGGAGCGTCAGACTCAAACTCCAACGTCTCAGCCCCAGGGGAAGCAGCAGTGAAAATGAGTCGACTGCTCGTCGCTTTAGCGGCGACAATGTTTTCCGCTGCTTGCACCGTAGGACCGCGCTATAGCCGCCCCGCGGCTCCTACTCCTGCGCCGGATGCGTGGAAGACTCAGCCGCCCTGGGAGGTGGCCACTCCGAAAGATGCAATTCCCAAAGGGGCCTGGTGGCAGGTTTTTCATGATCCCGCTCTCGATGCCTACGAACAACAACTGCTCAAGGCGAATCAGTCGCTCGAGGCGGCGCGCGACCGCCTGAATCAGGCCCGTTCCCTAGCCCGCGTGGCAACCGCCGCCTACTTCCCGCAACTCGCAGCGGACCCCAACGCGGTTCGTGAACGCGGATCAGGCAATCGCCCACTGAATGGAGGTGCGCCGCTAGTTGTCAACGGAGTGACGCAAGCTATCCCTCCCTACACCCAGAGTGTGTACACGCTTCCCTTTTCGCTGAGCTACGAAGTCGATCTTTTCGGAAGTGTGCGCCGCAATGTGGAAGCCGCGAATGCCTCTCTGCAATCCACCGCCGCCGATCTGGGAAATACCCAGCTTGTGCTGACCGCCGAGCTCGCCGCGGATTACTTCACGCTCCGTGAACTCGATGCGGAGTATCAGGTCGTCGAAGAATCCGTCGGATATCAGCGCAAAGGGCTGGATCTCGTGCAGAACCGCCACGCCGGCGGAATCGCGAGCGGCCTGGAAGTCGCGCAGCAGGAGACTGTGCTCGATTCGACCATTTCCCAAGCCGCGCTTGTCGAGCAAACGCGAGCGCAGTATGAGCACGCGATCGCGGTTCTAGTCGGGCAACCTGCTTCGAGTTTCAACATTCCGGTTGCGCCGCTGAAAGCGACGCCGCCACCCGTGCCCCTGGGAGTTCCATCCGATGTGTTGGAGCGCCGTCCGGACATTGCGACGTTCGAGCGCGAGATGGCCTACGAAAACGCGCAAGTTGGCCTGGCTTATACAGCGTTCTATCCGCACATCACGTTGAGCGGTGCCGGGGGACTACAAAGTTCGAGCCTCAGTTCGCTGCTGACGGCGCCCAGCCTCTTCTGGTCTTTGGGCGGAGACATTTTCGAGCCGATTCTGCAAGGCGGACGCAATCGCGCCAACCTGGCCGCCACTCGCGCTGCGTATGACGAATCCGTGGCCAATTACCGGCAATCCGTGCTGACTGCGTTCCAGGAAGTCGAAGACGGAATCAGCAATCTGAAAACTCTATCGCAGGCGCTATCCACGCAGGGCAAGGCCGTCGAAGACGCGCGCCGCGCTCTGGACATCGCGAACAACCGTTACGTCGGCGGCGTCACCAACTACCTGGATGTCATCACCGCGCAAACTACTCTTCTCAGCAACGAACGCCTCGAAACCCAACTCCTGGGTCAGCAGATGGTGAGCTCTGTCTACTTAGTGAAAGCGCTCGGCGGAAGTTGGGACTCCAGCCAGATCCAGAACGAGCGGGTTCATCCACAGCCCGGCCAGATCCTTCAGCAGTAAAAGCTCCTGCGCTGCATACGTTCTGAAACGTACAACCCGTCGCTACAGCGTCTGCAGAAAATTGATCAGGTCCTTCATCTGTTGCGAAGTCAGTCCGATCTGGAAACGTTGGTTGTAGAAATTGACGAGTTGCGTGAGATTCGCAGCAGCTCCGTTATGGAAATAAGGAGCCCTCGACGCCAGGCCTCTCAGAATCGGGCCCTTGATGCGACCAATATCGGTGCATTGGCCGGTCAGCAGGGCTTTCCCAGGATCGCTCGTGTAGAAGGTTTGCCCAGCCTCAGTGCCCTGCGTGCAAACCAGTTCAAACACGGGGAGGTTTGGCTGCTGGAGTTGATCGAGTCCCGCGATGATGTTGGGATCGGTTTCATAAAGGAGCGAGTGGCCTGTTCCAATGTCTAATGGCAACGGGAAGGAATGGTCCCCCACATTTGGCGTGTCATGACACGTCGTGCAGGTACCGGTGATCTGCTGGGTTCCTGTGGTTAGTCCGGGTACGTCACTGATGGTCAGCGCCTGGCTGTCGAAGATGTGTTCGCCGCGCGCAATCGAAGCCTGCTGAGCATTCTCCGAGTTCTGCCATGGCGTGTACAAGGTGAACGCTTTTTCGTTGAATGGCTGCCCATTGGGATTACCGCCTAACGAATCGTTGATGCCGGGATAATATTTCACCGTCGGCAGGTATTGCGGTCCTCCCAGCGATCCGTTTTGACCGTAAAGATTTCCCGCAAGGAAGTCGTACGTCTGCGCAGAATTCAGCCCACGTTCAAGGGCCACGATCTGGTTCAACTGCTCAAGAGTCGGTGGCTGTTTTGCTTGAGCATGGGTCATGGTGGCGTCGATCGCCTGTTGCGTAAGGTCCTTGTTCAAATTGGCGATGAAGGTCGCGCCACTGTTCAATGGATTTGACAAAGACTCGCGTCCATCCCACATGACCGCGCTCAGAAAGCCGAGATTCGTGGCCGGCAATGGGCGACGGTAAACCGATGCCGTTTGTTCGCCGCTGGAGTCCGTCAGGAGTGCGCAGCCGTATGGATCTTGCACGGCCGTGATGGTGTATTGCGGGGACGAAGTGTCGGTCGAGTTCGGCGGAACCTTGAGCCCGATGCGAATCAAGGCGTTGCCTGTGACCAGGCTGTTATTCACTGGCCCGGTCGGACAAGTGGAGCCATCGAACTGAGCAAAGAGCGGATCCTGGCCCTGAGTCTGGCGGTAGCGGATTTGGGCGTCCGCTGCACTTAAGCCGAATCCGTTGGAAGGGACGTGGCAGGTTCCACAGGTGCGGCCGTTCGTCCCCAGGCTCTGGAAAAAAGGCCCACTTATGTCGACCGATCCGGCCGTGGTATTGGTCGCCGAGTAACCCGTGCCATCAAGAAATGGGAAAAGGTTGGGCAGGTAGATGTCGGCAATCGCCGATGCACTGGCGAGAATGGCAAGGGCGATAGCCCAGTGAAGAATCGTTCTGGATTGCATTTTGTCAGGCACGAGTTTCTCCTCCGCAAATCACTTAGTTTTCCCCGGCTACGTTCTCTGGTGGCCCACAGGTATTTGCATTCTGTCGTCGCGACCAGGCCACCCGGTTTGGCCGAATCCGACCTCGGCAAAAGTACCGCTCCGGAGGCTTGGCGTAACGAAGTAACGCCAAAGAAACACCCAAAAAAACGCTACGTGCTTTTCGGAAGCGCGGTCCCAAAGGTCTTGCAGGTGACTGTCGATCCGAGCGGAATTGCGAAAAACGCGCTCGTGAGCTTTCAACCGCAGTCAGCGCCCGCTTGAGAATAGTGTGGTAGAATCGCCGCCGCTTCTGTCTTACTTGGGTCCCAGTGCTCAGGCCCCGAATCCCCACGCGCAGAAGCTACCTCGCATGTCCAACGCACGTCCTAAAATGGCGCCTCAAAAGTTCTCAAAACTTCTCAGAACCTGGTTATGTCCAGTCTGATCAGCAACTTGTACGAGTTCGGCGAATTCCGCGTCGACAAAGAAAAGAGGGCATTGCGGAGGGCCGGGATCACCATCCCGCTGACCCCGAAGGCCTTCGATGTCCTGCTCGTCTTGATCGATAACTACGGAAGGGTGGTAACGAAGGACGAACTGATGAAAGCGGTCTGGCGGGATAGTTTCGTGGAAGAGTCCAACCTGACGCAGACGGTTTTCATGATCCGGAAAGCACTCGACGAGACCAGTGAGCGACGATTCATTCTCACCGTGCAAGGCCAAGGCTACCGGTTTCTGGTTCCAGTGAACGAAGTGGTCAATCAGGGGCCGCAGGCAGAAACGCCCACAATCCGGCCCAGTGCGGCAACCGTGCCCGAATCACCCTCGGCACCTCACAGCCGAAAGAATTGGAGGTTGGCCGTTGTCGCAGTTGCGATGCTCCTGTTAGCAGTCCTTGCCATTTGGCCCTGGCGTTCGCCACGCGGCGCGGTCGAGCAGCCCGACAAAATCATGCTGGCGGTACTGCCTTTTGACAATTTCACTGGGGATCCGGGGCAGGAATATTTCAGCGATGGGCTGACGGAAGAGATGATCAGCCAGCTCGGGAATCTCGATCCGGCGCATTTGGGTGTGATGGCCCGGACTTCTGTAATGCACTACAAGCATTCGCAGGCATCCATTCCTCAGATCGGAAAAGACTTGGGAGTGCAGTATGTGATCGAGGGTAGCGTCCGCCGGGATTCGGAGCGGGTTCGGATTACGGCGCAATTGATCCAGGTGAAAGATCAGAGCCATCTTTGGGCGCGGGAATACGATCGCGACCTGGGCCACCTGCTGGAACTGCAGGAGGAAATCTCTCGAGAAGTCGCGAACGAAATCGAATTCAGCCTGAGCGGGCGGCGGCCGATCGAGGCGGCACTGCCAGCTGCCGCGACCGGAGAGAAATCCTACGAAGCTTACGACCTATACCTCAAAGGCCGGTATTTCTGGAACAAGCGGACCACCGAGGGATTCCAGCACGCAGCCGATTACTTTCAACAGGCGATTGATAAGGATCCGAACTATAGCCGGGCCTACGCCGGGCTCGCGGATACTTTCAGCCTGATGAGCGCCTGGTACGTGGGTCCGCAAAGCGAGCTCATGCCGAAGGCACGGACGGCGGCCCTGCGGGCGCTGGAACTCGATAAGAGCCTGGCCGAAGCGCACGCCTCGCTCGCATTAATTAAAGAGAACTACGATTACGACTGGGCGGGATCGGAAAAGGAATTCCGTCGGGCGATTCAATTGAACCCACAATACGCGACCGCTCACCAGTGGTATGCCGAATCTCTCTCGTGGCAGGGACGATTCCAGGAAGCCTTTGCGGAGAGCGAACTGGCCCGGCAACTCGATCCGTTATCGCTGATTATTACTCTGGATCACGCAAGAATCCTGTATAACTCGCGAGAAATCGACCGTGCGCTGAAACAATACAGCTCGATGCTCGACCTCGATCCAAATTATCACAATGCGCGGGGTGCGATGATTCCTTGTTATTTGCAGCTCGGGAGATATGACGACGCTATTAACGAGATCAAACGCTGGGCAGCGCGGGAAGACGGGCACTGGCTGTGGGCGTGGCAGGCAGCCGTCTATGGACGATCGGGTCATGAGAAAGAGGCGCGCCAGGCATTGACGAAACTTGAGCAGATTCCGGAATCGAAGTCGTATCGAACCGAAACGTTGTTGATCGCTTACTTAGGCACCGGACAAAACGAACGAGTGATTGAATTGCTGCAGAAAGCTTATTCGGAGCACTCGAATTCAGTGGTGCAAATCAAGGTAGACCCAATGTACGACCCCGTACGAAGTGATCCGCGGTTCCAGGATCTGCTGCGGCGCGTTGGACTGGAAAAGTAAGAATTCTAACGCAGGTTACTTCGCATAGTCAAAGTGTCTCTCCTTTCGGCTCACGTGGCTCATGGCTGTAGTCGTCACTTGGGACTTGGCTGATAATGCGGTCGGCAGTTTCAATGAGCAGCGCTGAACACAAGAACGGCCTTATACGAAAGAAGCTGTGAAAATCACCGCGAGAATCGCATGGCAGCTGCAGTAACAGTTCTGTTCCCTTTGCCAAGCAAGATCACGATGCCGCAGTAGTCCAAACCCATGCTTGGCGAAAGATTCCCGATTTTCACTCGCCCTGCCGGAAACTGAGCGCCGCGACCTGATTTCGACAACCTTCGTGGAACTTGCCGACGATTTGGCGTAAAGTGCTGAGTCGTGAAAGCCGCAGGATTGGCAATGATTCTGTCGTTTGGCTTGATTGCAACGACTTCATGCTCCCGAAGCCACGCCGACCCACAACAATTCTCCGGCCCCACAGTGGACGTGCCTCAGTCCGCAGGCTCTTCGCGGCAATCAACTGACTCAAAGACTGCTGACCTGGTTGCTAGAGTCAAAGATGTGCCGGCGTCTAAGCTGGACAAGGGATTGCCCGCGGTTAGATTTGAAGACTGGGTGCGTCAAAACGCTGGACCTGACTGGACCATTACTTGGCGCTTTAATCCGGCGACTAAGGTGCAATCTTCGGGATTTGACTTTCCCGGCAGCGTGGACGCCCGCGGTGACACCCGGGATGGCCGATATTTTAGGCTCTCAGTCGGAACCGCCACGAATGCGAACCAAGTTCTCCTGTTCTGGCATAGCGGAGCAGTGAACGTTCAGAACAGGTGGGTCGGCTTGGAGCATCTTAGCCAGTTACCGCAATTGCTCCATCACACGAGCCAAAGCTCGCATACTTCCACGGGCCGGAAATGAAGAGCAAAAATAGGCACCGTTCAATTTTCGAGTCCGCCCCGGAGCGAGAGCGTGAGAACATCGCGTCCCTTCGTTTGTGAAACATCCGACCGCACTTATCGAATCGCCTCCAGTCCCCTACCTAGCTCTGACCCACAGCTCTCCGGTGACGCGACATTTCTCAGTACCACGCTGATGCGTTTCGAAACACAAACGGAGTCACCCTCTTCCAGATCGTGTTGTTTCTCATCACTTCCAGCTGTGATTTGCATCACTGTGGGCATTTCCAGAAAAAGCGATAAACACTCCATTCGACTTTGTCGTGGACTGACCATCAGTCCAGAAAGGAATCGCGGGAAACTGTTCGGGAGTACGATCACTGGTCGGCCTCTTTATCCGTCTTAAACATTCTTCAGAATCTCTTAACCAGACTCCCCTTCAGCTTCTGACGATCTCCTCGCAGTCGAATGACGGAAGTTCGCCAGGAAAACCGATTCTCTCCTGAGCACGATAAGAATCGCGCCAGGAGATATCCGCGTTTTTTCGGACGAACGATTCAGGCTCGAATTTGTCGTAGTTCGGGTTGCCAGGGGAGCTGTCTATGTCGACAGGCGAAAAAGAAACGATAGGGACACATCTGCGAAAGAGCGGACTGTCCCGCAGGAATTTCCTTCAGCTGTGTTCCAAGATTATCGTGGCCGCGCCCGTCGGACTCGCTCTGACGCACAAAGCCACCGCCGCGCAAGTTGCGAAGCTCGTCGGCAAAGCTCGCCGGCCGTCCGTCATCTGGCTGCATTTCCAGGATTGCACCGGATGCACCGAGACCCTCCTCCGCACCACTGCTCCCGACGTCGCGCACCTGATCCTCGACGTCATCTCCCTCGACTATCACGAGACTTTGATGGCGGCCTCCGGAGCCCAGGCCGAAGCGGCGCTGAAATCGGCAATCGCAGACAACGCCGGAAAGTACGTGCTTGTCGTTGAAGGCTCGATTCCGACTCGCGACGACGGCGTCTACATGGAACTCGGCAGCCGGCCCGCGATTAAGGTCGTAAAAGAAGTCGCAGAGCAAGCTGCAGCGATCATCGCCATGGGCTCCTGTGCATCGTGGGGAGGTGTGCCCTCCGCCGATCCCAATCCCACCGGAGCCATGGGCGTCGATTCGGTCGTGACCGGCAAGCCGATCATCAATCTGCCGGGATGCCCTCCCAATCCGTACAACCTGCTGGCCGTCGTCCTCGAATACGTGACGATGAACCGCCTGCCGGAGATGGATCAACTGCATCGCCCGCTGTTCGCCTACGATCGCGTGATCCACGACAACTGCCCGCGCCGCGCCCATTTCGATGCCGGACGCTTCGCCACTGCTTTCGGCGACGAAGGTCATCGCAAAGGATGGTGCCTGTACAAGCTCGGCTGCAAAGGCCCGGTGACGCACGCCTCGTGCTCCACGCGCCACTTCAACGAAATCCCGGGCGTCTGGCCGATCGGCACTGGCGTTCCGTGCTTCGGCTGCACCGAAAAAAGCGTCGTCTGGAAGATGGGCACGTTCGAGACCGTGCCGATTCATCTGGCGACGCCTCCCGAGACTTATCCACCGGTATACAGCACCGCCGGGCAAATCAAGGTCGGCGCTGCAGCGCTTGTCGGAGCCATCACTGGCGCCGTAGGCGGAGCCGCATGGGTCGCCTCGCAGCGCTTCCAGAGCAGCATGGAAGCGGGTGTGACGCGCATCGCAACCGATCGTGCTTACGCCGAAAAGCTGAAAACTCCCGCAGAGAAAGCAGCCGAAAAGAAAGAGGACTGACGTGGCGATCACCCGGCGACAACTCTTCAGCGGCATGGCGAAGGCGGGAGTTCCGGCCGCGATTGCGGTCACCGTCGGCACCGACGTGCTGCAGGCGAACGAAAAACTTCCCGTTCCCAGCGCGGCAGTCGGCCTGCTTTACGATGCGACAATCTGCATCGGCTGCAAGGCCTGCGTCGCTGCCTGCGCCGAAGCCAACGACACAGCTCCCGATACTCGCGGCGACGGCCTCCATCAGGCCCCATCAGATCTCAATGACCTGACCCGCAACGTGATCAAGCTCTACAAGCCTGAGGATGGATCGGCCTTCTCTTACGTCAAGCGCCAGTGCATGCATTGTCTCGATCCGGCGTGCGCCGCGGGATGCCCGTTCCAGGCGCTGCACAAGGATCCCGAGACCGGTATCGTCAGTTGGACGGCCGAGAAGTGCATCGGCTGCCGTTATTGCACGATCACTTGCCCGTATCACATTCCGCGTTTCCAGTGGGCGGGATTCAATCCTCGCGTGACGAAGTGCGAATTATGCAGCCAGCGCCTTGAAAAAGGGCTGAAGCCGGGTTGCACCAGCGTTTGCCCGACCGGTGCGGTGATGTTCGGGCCACGCTCGGTGCTGTTGCTCGATGCCAAGGAACGCATCAAGAACAATCCCGGCCGCTATTACGAAGATCGCGTCTACGGAGAAACCGATAACGGCGGCACGCAGGCGCTCTATCTTTCGCGCGTGCCGTTCGAAAAACTTGGCCTCCCCGAACTCGGGCCGGAGTCGGTTCCGGCAAAGACTCTCCGCTGGCAGCGCCGCTTCTATCAATACTTCGCTTTGCCGGCAGTTCTTTACGCAGGTCTCGTGCAGGTCATTCGCAAAAGTCTGAAGGGCCACGAAGACGAAGCGCATGAGCGCGAAAGAGAAACCGGACTGAGGGCGCAACTATGAGCACCGCTATCACACCGATCCAAAGCGCTCCAAGTAAACGTTGGGAACGAAATGTTCCCGTCTACGGATTCCCCGTCGTCAACGGATTCTTTCTCGGCCTCGTCGCGCTCGTCCTGTTGGCGTTCATCCTGACCGGCTATCGCGAGTTGGCCGGACTTGGCCCCGTCAGCGGCATGAACGATGCTTTCGGCTGGGGTATCTGGAAGACGTTCAACGTCATGGTACTGACGGCGCTCGGCTCGGGAGCATTCGCCGTCGGCATCGCCGCGTGGGTCTTCCGCCGCAAGCGTATGCACTCGCTCATGCGTATGGCGCTGCTCACCAGCTTTCTCGCGTATGCCTGCGGACTGCTCCTGCTCGGCATCGACGCCGGACGCCCCTGGAATTTTTATTGGATGGTCTTTCCGTGGAAATGGAACATGCACTCGCCGCTGGCTGAAGTGGCGATCTGCATGTCGATCTACGCGATGATCCCGCTCGCTGTTGAGAACCTTCCCCCGTTGCTCGAACGCTTGTGGTACTTCGATTCGCGGCTGCGTCCCGGCGTCGAATCGATTGAAAAACGGCTGCACTACTTTTTCCCGTGGATCATCGCGGCAGCCTATCTGCTTCCCGGGATGCATCAGTCCTCCCTCGGCGCGCTGATGTTGCTCGCTGGCGAACGCGTCCATCCGCTTTGGCAGACGCCGTGGCTCCCCCTGCTTTACCTCGGCGCCGCGAGCTTTATGTCGTTCGGCTGCGTCGCTGGAACTACCATGCTCTGCTGCCTCGTGTGGAAGCGCGCCATGGACATGGACGTCCTCGAAGAAGCCGCGCGCATCACGGCCTGGCTCATCTTCGGATGGCTCAGCCTGCGTCTGCTAGACATTCTCTTCCGCGGAGCGCTTGGGACCGCGTTTCATGTCGATCGCTTCGCCGGAGTCTTCTGGCTGGAGATGCTGCTGATCGCAATCGGCGGGTGGTTGCTCTATCAATCGTCGAAGAGCCACAATCCGCAACCGATGTTCATCGGCTACATTCTCAGCTCGGCGGGTGGAATGATTTATCGCTTCAGCCCGACTACGCTGGCGTTCCGGCCCAATCCGCAGGCGCTGTATTTTCCGGCGACAATCGAGATTTTAGTTTCTCTCGGATTCATTTCTCTTGGCGTGGCCGGATTTCTCGTCGCGGTGAAGCGTCTCGCGATCCTTCCCGCTCCGTTGAGCGAGTGGCACGACATGGCGGCTTACTTCCGCTTCCGGCGTCCGTACATCCGGTGGACGGGATATTTCAAGTACGGATATTACGGCGAGAACGAAACCGAAACTCCTGGCGGCGATTAACAGCAGGTTCTTATGGCGAAACGAATCACAATCGATCCGATTACACGAATTGAAGGCCACCTCCGCATCGACGTGGAGGTCGACAACAACGCGGTCAGCAATGCATGGGCTTCGTGCACCATGTGGCGGGGGATCGAAAAGATTCTCCGCGGCCGCGATCCGCGCGACGCCTGGATGTTCACGCAGCGCTTCTGCGGCGTCTGCACCACGGTCCATGCCATGGCCAGCGTGCGCTCGGTGGAAGATGCGCTGAAGCTCGAAGTGCCGCTGAACGCGCAGTACATTCGCAACCTGATTCTGATCGCGCACGCGCTGCACGACCACATCGTGCATTTCTACCAGCTCTCCGCGCTCGATTGGGTCGATGTGTTGCAGATCCCCAAGGCCGATCCGGCCGCGACCTCGAAGCTGGCGGAGAGCCTCTCACCGTGGACGCGCAACTCGCGCAACGAACTCAAAGCCGCGCAGGATCGCGTGAATGCCGTCGCCTCCAGCGGACAGCTCGGAATCTTCGCCAATGGATACTGGGGACATCCGGCGATGAAGTTGTCCCCCGAGGTCAATCTGCTGGCCTTCTCGCACTATGTGCAGGCGCTCGAATATCAACGCAAGGCCTTGCAGGTTGTCGGAATTCTGGGGTCGAAGACGCCGCACATTCAGAACCTGACGGTTGGCGGAGTCGCCAATGCCATCGATCTCGACAGCCAGGCCGCGCTCGGCATGGATAAGCTCGAGATGATCCGCACTCTGCTCGCTGAGGTGACGCAGTTCGTGCAGCAGGTGTACTTCGTCGATGTATGCGCGGTCGCGTCGATGTATGCCGACTGGTTCAAGATCGGCAGCGGCGTGAAGAACTATCTCGCCGTGCCAGATCTGCCACTCGACAGCCGCGGCTCAGCGTACGATCTGCCGGGGGGATACATTCACGAGGGCGATCTCGCGGGAGTGAAGACGTTCCAGACCGCGGCCGATCCTGCGTTCCGCCAGGCCGTCACCGAAGATGTGATCCACGCCTACTACCAGGGAGACAAGCCGCTTCATCCGTGGAACGGAGAAACCGAGCCCGCGTTTACCGGTTGGGACGGCGAACAGAAATATTCATGGGTGAAAGCTCCGCGCTACAACGGCGAACCGGCGCAGGTTGGACCTCTGGCGCAGGTGCTCATCGGTTACGCGCAGGGACACGCGCTCACGCGCAAGTACACCGACATGGCGATCGACAAGATCGCGGCCATCAGCGGAATTCGCGCCACGCCCGCCGCCCTGCACTCGACCCTCGGACGCCACGCCGCCCGCGCGATCCGCGCCTGCATGCTGGCGGAACTGGCGCAGAAGCACTGGCAACTGCTGGTCGGCAACATCGCCAAGGGCGATTACAGCGTTTATAACCAGCCCGTACTCCCGTCGCATGAAGTGCAAGGCGTGGGAACGCACGAAGCCCCGCGCGGCACGCTCTCGCACTGGGTCGTCATCAAAGACGAGAAGATCAAGAATTATCAGGCCGTTGTTCCGTCGACCTGGAACGCAAGTCCGCGCGATGAGGCTGGAGCTCACGGACCATACGAGGCTTCTCTGCTGCACACGCCGCTCGCCCGTCCCGAGGAGCCGCTGGAAGTTCTGCGGACAGTGCACTCGTTCGATCCGTGCATGGCATGCGCGTGTCATGCCTTCGATCCTTCGGGACGAAGGATCGCGGTGGCGAAAATCCTGTGAGAACTGCGCTCATCGGCGGCGTAGGGAATGTCCTGCTCGGGGATGACGGCGTTGGCCCGTTCGTTCTGCGCCAGCTCGAATCGCGATTCGAGTTCAGCGAGGATGTTGAGTTGATCGATCTCGGCACGCCGGCTCTCGATCTCACGCATCAGATCGTCGGGCTGCGCTCGCTGATTCTCATCGACTCCGTTGCGAGCGACGATCCGCCGGGAACCGTTCTTCTCTATCGCAAGGACGACATTCTCCGCATCGCTCCCGCCGAGCGGCTCGACCCGCATTCTCCGGCGCTCTCCGAATGCCTGATGACCGCCGACATGCTGGGATCCAGCCCCGAGCACGTTCTCCTCGTTGGAATCGTGGGGGAGAGATACGAACCGGGAATGCCGTTGAGTGAGAGCGTAAAGAATGCAATTGAGTGCGCGATTGTAGAAATCCTGAACGAGCTGCAGACTCTCGGCTATTCCTTCCGCGTAAAAACCTCGCCAGACGCGCCAGCCATCTGGTGGTCACAAGAGAGTCCTGCTCCAATGCACATGTAGGGACGGACGCATTCGCCTGTCTCTGCCGACGCCATCCGAAATTTTCGTGAGAGAACAAGCAGACAGAGCGGAATTTATTTAAGCAATTCGGAAGGATCGCCCACAGCCCCGGCCACATCTGCGAGGAACATCGCCGCTCGCGCGCCATCGGCAACACGGTGATCGCACGAAACCGTCAGCGTCAACATCGGGCGCACCGTCGCCTTCCCGTCCACGGCGACAATTCGATCTGCGATGCTGCCGACAGCCAGAATCGCGGCCTGCGGAGGCGTAATGATCGCGCTGAACTGATCCACGTGATACATGCCAAGATTGCTGATCGTGAATGTCGCGTCGGCGATGTCAGCGGGGCGCAGCTTCCCAGTTCGAGCACGCTCCGTCACTTCGTGTCGCTGCGCCGCGATTTCGGCGACGGCCGCTGTGTGCGCGTTATGAATGACGGCCGCGACAACGCCATCATTCACTGCGATCGCGATGCCCATATGCACGCGATCGTGCAGGTGAATGCCATCCGCCGCCCAACTCGCATTCAACCGCGGATGCTTTATCAGAACGCGCGCGACGAGCGCCACGAGGACGTCGGTATGCGTGATGCGTGTGCCGATACCGCTCTCGGTAACCTGCCCGCGGAATCGGTTAAGCGCGGTCGCATCGATCTCGCGGCTGACAAAAAAATGCGGAACGGTCGTCCAGCTCTGCGTTGTCCGCTCGGCCATGATGCGGCCGATGGAACTCGGCACTTCGATCTTGCCTTGCGCATCCGAAGTAGCTGCAGTCCCAGCAGCCGCCTCAATATCCGACGCGAGAATTTCTCCGCCAGCCCCCGACCCATGCACTGTCGCGAGATCGACCCCGAGTTCCTTGGCAAGGCGGCGAGCTTTGGGGGAAATTTTCGCACTCGTCGCAGACGGCGCAGGAACAGCAGAAGCAACCGCGGACACAGCGTGTTCAGTCTTGGCCTGCGACATAGCTCGTGCCACCGGTACGTCAGGCGCGACGTCTGATGGAGGCTGCTCTCCGGGCGCGACAATCCACGCAATCGTCTGCCCGACGGGAATCTCGGCGCCCTCGATCGCTTTGACTCCAGCGAGAACTCCATCCGCCGGAGCCTCGACTTCCACCACGGCTTTGTCGGTTTCGATTTCGAGAAGAGGTTCGCCCTTCGAGACGCGCTCTCCTTCTTTCTTGCGCCAGGCGAGAAGCTTGCCGGTTTCCTGCGCCATCTCGAGGGCGGGCATGACTACGCTGAAGGCCATAGTGTTTTATCGGGGGAAGGCTAGCTATGGCCCTCAGCTCGAAACTCCTACGCGCTCTGTTTTCGCGCTCGCCTCAATCATCTCGAGCACGCGGTCGCTTGCTGGAGCTTCGGATTCTCGTGTGGTCGGCAACGGACCGTTGACCGTAAAGTAGTGCGCCCCAGCCACCAGCAATTCTTCGGCCGGGAATCGCGTGATCACTTCGTGTCCTGTCGGCGTGACGACAATTTCTTCTTCTATGCGTGCCGCGCTCCAGCCATCCGTCGAAGGCCAGAACGTTTCCAGCGCAAAGACCATGCCCGGTTTGATCTCGACCGGATGTTCGAACGACACCAGCCGGCTGATGACCGGCTTCTCCCAAATCGCGAGCCCAATGCCGTGCCCATACTGCAGCGCGAACGCAGCTTCTTCGTTGGGGAATCCGAACTCCGTCGCCTTCGGCCAGACTGCGGCGATTTCTGCGGTAGAGCGCCCGGGGCGAACCAACTCGATCGCCGCATCCAGATATTCGCGGCACCGCTTGTAAGCATCAACCATTGCATGCGACGCGTAGCCGATGGTGAAGCAGCGGTAATAGCACGTGCGGTATCCCATGTACGAATGCAGAATGTCGTAGTACACGGGGTCGCCCGGCCGCAGCACACGATCGGAAAACACATGCGGATGAGGATTGCAACGCTCGCCCGAAATCGCATTCACCGCCTCAACATATTCCGACCCGAGATCGTACAGAACTTTGCTGACCAGCCCCACGGCTTCGTTCTCGCGCAGCCCGGGCTTCATCGTGCGATAGAGCTCGTCATAGGCCGCGTCGACCATCATCGCGGAATGATTAAGCAGCGAAATCTCGTCCTGCGTCTTGATCACGCGCGCTTCCGACAGGAGTTGCTGTCCATCGACAACTTCCAGCCCTTCGCGCTGCAGCGCGAACAAAACCGGCAGCTCGATAATGTCGATTCCCACCGGCTCTTTGTGCAGCCCGCGCTTTTCGAGTTCGATGCGGATCTTTTTCGCCACATCTTCGGCGCGTCCCATCTCGGGCGTCATCGCGCCGCGCAGCATCGAAATTCCCGGCCGCGAACGCTCGCCAAGCCACGGACAGTTCAGCTGATGATGTTTCGCCGCCGATCCGAAGTCCCAGAGGATCGGCTCGTCATTCTGGGGCAAGAGAGTGAAGCGGTTCGCCTTGTCCTGCGCCCACGTGCCGATGTGCGTCGCCGTCAGGTAACGCACATTATTCATGTCGAAGCAGAGCAGCGATCCCATCGACGACTTGGCCAGCAGATCTTTCGCCTTCTGCAGCCGTTCACGACGCAACCGGTCAAAGTCGATTCGACTCTCCCAATCGACCGCCATCGATCCATAAGTTTTGAGTGCCATAAAAAACTCCTTAGCGATGAGCAATGAGCTATGAGCAGATCCAGTCAGCTTCAATGCCGCGATTGCTCATCACTCATTGCTCACTGCTCATTGCTATTTCCCGCACATCTGCTTCGCGGCTTCGAATATCGACTCTTCCGTTGGAACCGTTACGTCTTCCAGTGGCGGCGAGAACGGGATCGGCACGTGCATCGCTCCCATGCGCTTCACCGGAGCGTCGAGATCGTAGAACGCGCCTTCGGCAATCACCG
Organism: Candidatus Sulfotelmatobacter sp.; assembly: GCA_035945695.1. Lineage (GTDB taxonomy): Bacteria > Acidobacteriota > Terriglobia > Terriglobales > Acidobacteriaceae > Sulfotelmatobacter. Next base: position 34,161 of record DASYZZ010000020.1, read on the forward strand.
CCGCGATTTCAGCAGACACACCGTAGCGTCCGTAGCCCTCATCCATCACGATCACGCGCGACGTCTTCTTTACCGAATCGATAATCGTCTTCTCGTCCAGCGGCCATGTCGTCCGCGGATCGACCACCTCCGCGCTGATGCCTTCTTTCTCCAGCAGAGCTGCCGCCGCCAATGCGACCTGCACCATGCTGCTCGTCGCGACCAGCGTGATGTCGTCGCCCGCGCGCTTGATGTCAGCGACACCCAGCGGAATTGTGTAATCGTCCTCGGGCACCGGGCCCTTGGCCTTATACATCATCTTGTCTTCAAAGAAGACAACCGGATTCTCGTCACGAATCGCGGTCTTCAACAATCCTTTCGCGTCGTACGGAGTCGAAGGCAGCACAACCTTCAATCCTGGAACATGGCTGAACCACGCATGCAGCGACTGAGAATGTTGCGCGGCCGAGCGCCGCGTTGCGCCCAGCGTTGTCCGGAGCACCATCGGAACATTCCAATGTCCGCCGGACATGTAATGCACTTTGGCCGCCTGATTCACCATCTGGTCCATGGTGAGCGTCAGAAAATCGCCGAACATAATGTCGACCACTGGCCGCAACCCGGTCATCGCCGCGCCCACGCCAATCCCGCAGAATCCGGCTTCGGAAATCGGAGTATCCAGAACACGCTCCGCCCCAAACTCTTCCACCAATCCGGAAAGAACTTTGAAAGGCGTGCCTGCCTCGGCGACATCTTCGCCGAAGATGCACACGCGCGAATCGCGCCGCATCTCTTCGGCGAGCGCTTCTCGAACCGCCTGCGCAAATGTGAGTTCACGTTCATGCATAAACATCCTCATCAACCTGATCGACGCTCGGATAAGGCGCCGCAATCGCAAACTTCACGGCTGCTTCTATTTCGCTACGTGATTCAGCTGCAATCCGCTCGAGTTCGGCGTTCTCCGCGTATCCCTGCTCCAAAAGCCACTGCGCATGCAGTTTGATCGGGTCGCGCTCCGTCTTCCAGAGCTGCTCTTCTTTTTTGGAACGGTAGTATTCGCGGTTGATATCGCCGACGTGGTGCCCGCTGTAGCGGTACGTATCCCCCTGCAGGAACGAAGGGCCATTTCCGGTCCTCGCGCGCTTCACCATTCGCGTCGCCACTTCATTCACGGCCCGCACATCCTGCCCATTGACGACCTCCGCTTCCAGCCCAAAAGCAGCGGCGCGGCCAAGAATCGTCCCGGCCGTCGTCTCCGAATAATGCGTATATTCGTTGTAGAGATTGTTTTCGCAGACGTAGATGACCGGCAACTTCCAGAGCTGCGCGAGATTCATGACCTCATACAGCGATCCTTGCCCGAGCGCGCCTTCGCCAAAAAAACAAACAGCGACTCGACCGTTGCCCAGCCGCTTCGACGCGAAAGCCGCGCCGGTCGCAATGCCTACGCTGCCGCCGACAATCGCATTCGCGCCAAGATTTCCTGTCGCCGGATCCGCAATGTGCATCGATCCGCCCTTGCCCCGGCAGTATCCCGCTTCCTTCCCCAGCAACTCGGCAAACATCCGGTCCGGAGACGCGCCTTTCGCCAGACAATGTCCGTGTCCGCGATGCGTGCTGGTGATGTAGTCATCGACGTTCAACGCTTCGCAGATTCCAACCGCAACCGCCTCTTCGCCGCTATAAAGATGCGCCAGCCCCGGCATCAGAGCCCGCGTATAAAGCTCATTCACCTGCTCTTCAAACAGGCGAATGCGCACCATCTGCCGATACGCCTGCATCCACTTCTTTTTTTCGCCGGCCACAGCGTGATCCACATCCTGCCTGGAGGTCGCAGTACTCAATTTTTTTTCCCTCCCGCAGTCACCGGAGTCCTCACGCCCGACATCGCCGCCAGCACGTCGAAGATGCAGGCGAAGTCATATTTCGTCCAGCCCATGCCGCGCGCAGCCGTCAGAAATTCGTTACTCACCGCCGTCGTCGGAAGCGGCACATCCAACTGCCGGCCCAGATCCATCGCCAGCACCATATCCTTCTGCATCATGGTCACGTCGAACCACGCTTCTTCCGGCTGCTGCAACACAAACGGCCCGCGGTACTGGATCATCGGCGACGCAATCGCGCTGTGCGTGAGGACATCGACGGCAACTTCCCGCTGGATCCCGCTCTTCTCCGCCAGCAGCACGCCCTCCGAAAACGCCAGCATCTGCACCGCAAGACTCAGGTTGGTCGCAATCTTCATCGAAAGCGCCAGCCCGTTATCGCCCACGTGCGTCACTTTGGGCCCAATGTCGAGCAGCAGCGGCTTCACTCGTTCGAATGTCCCTTTGCGCCCGCCGACCATCACCGAGAGCTTTCCTTCCTGCAGAGTGATCACGCTTCCGGAAACCGGCGAGTCCACCATGTCCGCGCCCAGTGCCCGCACCTTCTCCGCCAGAGCGCGGCTCACCGCAGGACTCACCGTGCTCATGTCGATGAAAACTTTCCCCGGGCTCATGCCCGCGAGCATTCCGTCAGGCCCTTCGGCGACCGCATGAACCGCGGCAGAGTTCGTCACCATCGCGAAGGTGTAATCCGAAGCGCTGGCGACTGCCCGCGGAGAGTCAGCCCACACCATCCCTTTCTCGATCAGCCACTCCGCCTTCCCGCGGGTGCGGTTATAGCCTGTGACCGTGTGGCCCTTGCTGAGCAGCCGATTCACCATCTGGCTGCCCATCACTCCCAATCCGATGAACCCGACTTTCGCCATTCCCTAACCGCCTTCCGAGATAAGTCCGATCAAAATATCTGGCGATGTATCATTCGCAATCAGTGCTCATTCCCCGAACGCTTGGCCGCTGGATCATCGCTGTCTGCGCTGACCTGCGACAAATGAGCGCGCATCGCCTCGCGCGCCCGATCCGCATCGTGGTGTTCCACCGCTTCCAGAATTCTTTTGTGATGGATCTGTCCGCGCTCCGGCCCTCCTGGAACACGAAAGATCCGCAAGCGTTGTTCGCGCAGAAGGCCAACAATCGAATCGAGCAGCGAAAGGATCAGCGGATTCGCCGCTCCCTCGGCCAGAGCCAAATGAAAATCAAGATCGGCCTCGATGTACGATTCCGGATCGTGCCCCGCCCGGTCCATCTCGGCGACTGCCTCTCGCATCGTCGCCACCTCGTTTTCCTGTATGCGCATCGCGGCGAGCGCGGCAATTTCCGGTTCAAGAATCGCGCGCACTTCGGCGAGATGCCCGGATCCTTCCGTCTGCCCAATCTTCACCATCAAGTCAAGCGACTGGCGTACAGCCTGCGTCGTTCCGTCGGTAACAAAAGTACCGCGGCCCGAATAGGCCTCAACTAATCCTTTTTCACGGAGAGCCTTCACCGCTTCGCGCACAGCGGTTCGGCTGACGCCAAATCGCAGCGCGAGTTCGCGCTCGGCCGGAAGTTGATCCCCAGGCTTCAGGTCGCCCTTTACGATGGATTCTTCGATTTGCTGAACGATCTGTTCGTAGAGTCGGGATGTACGGACCAGTTTATACACAGACCTGCCCTCCGCCATATGTGGTGCGGAGCTGGGAAGAACCCCAGCAGTGGTCGGGCTACTATACCGCATATCCTCCGCCGAATGACAAGCCTGTCGATAAGAAAACATGCTTTTGGTAATAAGGTCGGGTGGTATGACCAGTTCATCGTACTACTTACGATCAGCTCATGCAACACCCTTTTCATCGTTAGCACAGCAATCCTGCGACAATCGTAGGGGTAATCTCCAAGTTAACCCGTCCGCCCTACTGAATTTACTTGACACTGTTTCTCAGATAATGGTATGGCTGTCGGACCAGAGTAGCTCCCTGAGGGGGTTCTATGCAATTCCGCTCCAGCACGTCCCATGATGGACGCCTGACCGCCGTGTCGCGTCTTGCGCTCATTCTCACCTTGTCCCTGTTCGCAACCTCTGCTCTCGCACAAACCACCGCCGGCCGCATTCTCGGAACCCTGACGGATCAGAGCGGCGCTGCCGTTCCCGGAGCCACCGTGATCGTCACCGATACTCAGCGCGGTACATCCCGCACCGTCACTACCGACGATTCCGGAAACTACATCGTGCCCGACCTCCAGCCCGGAACTTACAAGGTCCACGCCGAGGCTAAAGGATTTAAGACAGTCGAGCGCCCGAGTGTTCTTGTCGAAGTCGCCACTGATGTGCGCGCGGATTTCGCCCTGCAACCCGGGGAAGTCACCGAAACCGTGACGATCAACGAAGAAGTTCCGCTCGTCAACACGACTTCCGCCACTCTTGGCGGCACCCTCAGCAATAAAGAGATCAACGATCTTCCGCTGAACGGGCGCAACTATGAGAACCTGCTCCAGTTGCGGCCCGGCGTCGTCCGCTATCCGGGCGGTGGATTTTCAACAACCAGTTCCAACGGACTCCGCGCCGAAGACAACTCATATTTCATTGAGGGCCTCTTCAACAGCGAGCCTTACTCTGGTCAGGCGATCGTAAACGGCGCCGGCATCGCCGGGGATTCGGCGACCATCCTGCCCATCGACGCCATCCAGGAATTCAATCTCCAGCAGAATCCACCGGCAGAATATGGCTGGAAGCCCGGCTCGGTCGTAAACGTGGGCCTGAAGTCCGGGACAAATAGTGTTCACGGCACGGCGTTCATCTTCGGCCGCGATGGAGCACTGGACGCGCGCAATTACTTCAACATGACGCCTTCCCCGAAACTTCCGCGCACCCTCGAACAGTTCGGCGGAAGCGTCGGCGGGCCGATCGTCAAAGACAAGCTTTTCTTCTTCGGATCTTACGAAGGACAGCGCTACAACGTCGGCAATTCCTTCGGCGGCGTCACCAGCCCGTCCATGGTCCACATCGCGAGTAACGGAACCTGCGCCGCCGGGTTCTCAGGAGATTGCGCCGACAGCATCCCCGATGCGATCTCAGACCTGCAACTGGCAGGAGTTCCGGTTGACGCAGCAAGTCTGAATATCGCGGGCTGCGCACTTTCCGGTTCCAGCGTGACTTGTAACGGCTCCGGCTTTCCCCTGAATAATACCCAGGGAATCGCCATCACCAACGGATTTAACAACGTCGTCCACGTGAGCAATTTTGTCGGCAAGGTAGATAGCCGTCTGAATGATCGCCATAGCATCAGCGGCATGTATTTTTTCGGAAACAACTCCGGAACCGTCGAAGACTTTCCCGAGCTTCAGTCGAAATGGCTCTCTGACATTCACACTCGCGCTCAGGTTGTGGGAGGCAGCTGGGTCTGGACTCCGGGCACGAATTGGGTGAACGAAGCGCGCTTCGGCTACAACCGGCTTTACCAGCCGACGCTGCCCGGCGATCTCAATACGCCGGCATCGACATACGGTCTCAACACCGGAGTGACCGGTCCGTTTACCGGCGGATTGCCTCGCATCGGCTTTGGCGGATATTTCTTCCCCGGACTCGGTGGTTTCAAGTGGCCGAAGTTCCAGGGGCCTGACTCCATCACCCAATTTGTCGATCACGTCGCCTACACGCACGGAAAGCATGCCATCACACTTGGCGCAGAACTCCATTACAACAAGGTCACGAATGCCGCGTATGGCAACGCCCGCGGAAGCATTACTTTCCTCGGGGGAGTCGCCATCGGCACCGGAGCTGGCTCAACCCCGCTGGAAGATTTCTTGGCGGGATTGCCTTTTAAGTCGTCCGTGGAAGTTGGCAATCCAACGCTGCATCTGCACAACTGGGCCTATGCCGGATTCTTCGAGGATGATTTCCGAGCCACCAAGAACCTGACGCTGAACTTTGGCGTGCGCTACGAATTCAGTTCGGTGCCGCAGGAAGCCAACAATCTTCTCGGAAACTTCGATCCCAATGCGGGCCTGGTGCAGGTCGGACATCAGATCAGCAGCCTCTATAACCCGGACCATAAAAACTTCGGCCCGCGGGCTGGTTTCGCTTGGGACATCAATGGCCAGGGCCGCACCGTTCTGCGCGGCGGCGGCGGCCTCATCTACGAAACCATCAACTGGCAATCCTATGTCGCGTTCAATAATGCCTTCGGGCCAGGCAGCGTTCCAACCGGCGCTCCCATCGATGCCAGCGGAACCACCTCCGGCGGAACCATCACGACGGGAAACGTGACCGTAAAGAATTTCCTCAATCCCATTCCATGGGACACTGCCGGATCGCCACTCTATGGTGGCAGTACGGTCAACTGCTTCAACAGTCCGTGCCCCATCATGACGGTCGATCGCAATCTCACCACGCCTTACGTCTGGAACTGGAACCTGAGCTTGCAACATTCATTCACGCCCAACCTGTCGCTGGAAATGGCATACGTTGGCAACCATGGTTCGAATCTGACAGGCATACGCGATATCAACCAGCCACCCGTCGGATCTGGCTGGCCCGCCGCCGCGATCTCGGCCTGCATCGCGTCCGGCTACACCGATCCGAACAACTGCGCTCCCGACAGCACCGGTGGCGAAGAAGCCAATCGACCGTTCGCGAACAAATTCCCCTACCTCGCGAACATCTTCCAGATGGCGAATGTCTATCGCTCCAACTACAACGGATTACAGGTCACGCTGAACGCGCGCAACTTCCACGGCTTGAGCATGGTCGCCGGTTACACCTATTCCCATGCATCCGATGACGTGGGAGCCAACTGGGACTTTGGCTACGGTTCCGGTCTGCCACAGAATTCCTACAACCCAGGAGCCGAGTACGCGAACAGCGATTTCGATATCCGGCACCGCCTCACCTTGTCCCTCACCTACGCGATTCCCGGGCGCTCGGGCTTCGGTCAAATGCTCCAAGGCTGGGAGATCAATTCCATCGCGACGATCGAGAGTCCGCAATACTGGGGCCCAATTGATCTGGGCACCGATGCGGCTGGCACCGGAGCGCTTCCGGTCAGCCCTCCGGCTACTGCGCCGATCCGTTGGAGCTTCTACCGCGCCGGCTCGGCGGCTCTTGGAAATCCCTCCGACTTCAAATCCGGAAAGGGAACGGGAATTCCCTACTACGCTCCCGGAGATCCGAACATGCCCGCCGGATGCGCAGCCTCCGCCTTGGCCAAGGATGGCGGCACGCCCGGTCCCGAGACGGCCGCTTTGAATCTGCACGGCTGCTATGCGGCTGGAAACTCTGTGATGATGGCGCCACCGCTCGGCCAGTTCGGAAACATGGGCCGAAATATGTTTCAGGACAGCGGCTTCCGCAACTTGGATTTCTCGCTCGCGAAGAATTTCCTTTTCGGCGAGGTCAAGCGTCTGCAGTTCCGCGCCGAGTTCTTCAACATTCTCAATCATCCGAATTTCGCCAATCCATACGGCGGGCAAAACGGATACGGCCTGAACGATCCGTCGGTACAGCCCTTCGGATGCGGTTGCGCCACTCCCGACGTCGCGGCAGCGAATCCCGTCATCGGTTCGGGTGGAAGCCGCGCCGTCCAGCTCGGCCTGAAGTTCATCTTCTAGTTTGATCGGAGAGAGCATTGCCGGGGCCGGACGCAATCCGTCCGGCCTTTTTTCATCGCGTATTGACGAACCCTGAAACAGGAAATGACGAATCATGACTATGACGAAGAAAACGTTCATCTCACTCACAATGTTATTGGCCGTACTCGCATTCACTCTCATTAACGCCATGGCCCAGGAACACCGCGAACGCACCATCGATGAAATCCGCACCGAAGCCATTCGCCGCGCCCAGGTCGGACAATATCCGCTGATCGGCCTCGATCCGGCCGATGTGAGGGAGGCATTCCAGAGCATTCATACGGCGGACAAAGATGAGTGGGCGGCAGCGTTCATGCATGTCGCCGACCGCTATTTCAACGAGGCGAAGTCGATCGAGAAGACCGATCCGACAAAAGCGAACGCCGACTACATTCGCGCGTGGCATCTTTATTCCTTCGGACGCTGGCCGATTCCTTCCTCTCCCGGCAAGCAGCGCTCCTACGAAAAGGCCATGAAAGCCTTTCTCGATCACGCAAAGTTCTACGATCCCCCACTCGAAGTTGTGCACATTCCCTTCGAGGGAAAAGAAATCACCGGCTACCTGCGCCTTCCGAAGAACGCAAAGACCCCCGTGCCGCTCGTGATTGCCGTCAATGGACTCGACAGCCGCAAAGAAGATCTCACCGAAAGCTTCGGCGCGATTCTTCCCTTCGGCATTGGCTTCCTCGCGGTCGATGGCCCCGGCACCGGACAGGCTCCAATCAAAGTGACGCCCACGTCCGAGCGCATGTTGTCAAAGGTCATCGACTATGTGCAGTCGCGCCCCGAGATCGACAAGAATCGAATCGCCTTGCACGGCGTGAGTTGGGGAGCATACTGGGCGACGAAGATGGCAATCGTCGAGCGCGCACGCTTGCGTGGTTGCAGCGCGCAATCCCCGCCGGTGGACGGATTCTTCCAGAAAGATTTCCTGATGAATCATCTGCTGGGCAATCGCGAATATCTCTTCGATCAGGTCCCCGCGCTGATGAGCGTTCTGGACGGCGTGACCACCGTCGATGAAATGGGCGAATACTTGCCCAAATTGTCGCTGGTGCAGCAAGGTCTGCTGGGCAAACCCATGGCGCCGATGCTCGTGATCGGAGGCGTTCTCGATACGCAAGTGCCAATCTCCGACGACTTTTTGCTGCTGAGCAAGGGCGACACTCCGAAAGACGCGTGGATCAACCCGCAGGGCGGACATCTCGGCCGCCAAGTCGGAGTCTGGCCCGATCCCAGAATCTTCAAGCAGGTAATCATCCCCTGGCTGGTGAAAACACTGGAGGTCTCCCCGAACTAACTCACGTAGGGATGGAATTGCGTTGGGACAGCCGCCTCCGCTGTGCGCTGGCACAGCGAGGCGGAACGTAGCGCCCTCGACCCTGTTTTTCGCGAAGCGGATTGCGCGCACCGGGACTTCGCCTCAGCACACCTGCCGCCCGGTCATGCAGTCCAGGTTTCTTAACCAAGGGACACCCCGCGCGACTCCTGCCCGCACCTTGAAAATCTTTTCACACTGTCCGAAGGAAGGACCGCTGTTATATAGTTCTCGCCACCTCTGTACGCATTAGAGTGCCTGCCGGTTTGCCAAAACCCGGGCACAGTAAGGGCTCCCCCGCCTGACAGAGTAGAGACCTACGGAGAACGGCACTCATGAAGTTACTCACGCTGACGTGTACCCTTGTGGCCTTGTTGTCGTTTATCGCCTGCGGAGGCGGAACGATGGGTGGCCCCCCGCCGCAGAGTTATTCAATCAGCGTGACTGTTTCCGGCCTTACTGCATCAGGAAACCTCGTATTGCAGGATAACGCCGGCAATCAATTGACATTCACTTCATCTTCGAGCACTACGCAAACATTTTCCAACACTTATGCAAGCGGCGCGTCCTACAGCGTGACCATGCCCACGAACACAACTGGTGAAACGTGCATACCTGGCAACAATTCCAGTGGCACAATTTCTTCTAACATCAGTATTTCCGTTGCGTGCTCGGCTTCGAGCACAAACAACTATCAGATCAGCGTGACTGTTTCCGGCCTTACTGCATCAGGAAACCTCGTATTGCAGGATAACGCCGGCAATCAATTGACATTCACTTCATCTTCGAGCACCACGCAGACATTTTCCAATACTTATCCAAGCGGCGCGCCCTACAGCGTGACCTCGCCTTCGAACACAACAGGCGAAACTTGCACTCCCGGAAGTAACGCAAGCGGAACGATCACTTCGGACATAACAATCTCCGTCGCATGTTCGGGGTCGACCACGACAACTTATCCGATCACCGTTTCAGCCACAGGCCTTACCGGAACGTTAAAGCTGCAGGACAGTCTCGGAGACTCTCTTTCACTTACCTCTTCCTCGCCAAGCCAGACATTTGCCACCCAGTACCCCAGCGGCTCGTCCTACGTCGTGAATATCGCGACGCAACCTTCCGGGCAAACGTGCACCCTGAGCGGCAACGCCAGCGGAACGATCGCGGGGAACACAACGGTCACGGCAACGTGTACGACCAATGCGGTCTACAACCTCAGCGTGCTGCCCAGCGGGCTCACCGGAACTCTCGTCGTGCAGGACGACAAGGGAGACACGCTGACCTTCACCGGGAACAGCGCGCAAACATTCGCGTCATCGTATGCAGGCGGATCAACATATACGGTCAGCGTGAAGACTCAGCCCGCCGGAGAAACTTGCGTGCTGGGCAGCAATGCAACCGGAACGATCACGGGCAACGTCACCGTCGCTGCTACTTGCACGTCGAACGCCGTGAACTACACGATCAGCGTGTTGCCGAGTGGCCTCAACGGGACTTTGGTTGTGCAGGACAGCAAGGGTGACACCCTGACTCTCACTGGAAACACGGTACAGCCATTCTCGTCATCCTATGCCGGAGGTTCGAGCTACTCCGTAACCATCAAGACCCAACCCACAGGCCAGACCTGCACGCTCAGCAGCAACGCCGCCGGAACGATCACTTCGAATGTCACGGTTACAGCGACCTGCGTTTCGAATGACACGATCACGGTCTCGGTAACCGGGCTTACCGGAACGCTGGTCATGCAGGACGACAAGGGCGACAACCTCAACTTCACTACAAACACCCAGGGCACATTCGCATCCACCTATGCGAGTGGATCTTCGTACACGGTCAGTGTGAAAACGCAGCCCAGTGGCCAGACCTGCACTCTGAGCAGCAATGCCACGGGCACCATCACGTCGAATATCACGGTGACGGCCACATGTTCCTCGACTGTCGTGAACTACACGATCAGCGTGTTACCGAGCGGGTTGAATGGGACGCTGGTGGTGCAGGACAGCAAGAGTGACAAACTCACCTTCACATCCAATAGCTCGCAGACCTTTGCATCCACGTATACGAGCGGATCAACCTATTCCGTCACAATTCAAACCCAACCGACGGGACAAACCTGCACGCTAGGCAGCAATGCCAGCGGCACGATCAGTTCTAACATCACTGTCACCGCGACTTGCGTGTCGAATTACACGATCAGCGTCTCTCCGACGAGCCTGATCGGAACACTTGTCGTTCAGGACAGTAAGAGCGACAAGCTCACCTTCACGTCCAATACTCCGCAGACGTTTGCATCAACGTTTGCGAGCGGATCGACTTATTCCGTCACGATCCAGACGCAGCCGACCGGACAAACGTGCACTCTCGGCAGCAACGCCAGCGGCACGATCACTTCCAACATCACAGTCACGGCAACCTGCGTATCAAATTACACAATCAGCGTTTCTCCGACGGGACTTACTGGAACTCTCGTGGTGCAGGACAGCAAGAGCGACAAGCTCACCTTCACATCAAACAGCCCGCAAACCTTTGCGTCGACGTACGCGAGCGGATCGAGTTATTCCGTCACGGTGCAAACACAGCCCACCGGCCAGACCTGCACGTTGAGCAGTAATTCCACGGGAACCATCACCTCAAACATCACGGTAACGGCTACCTGCACACCAAACTCCACCGGGTTGACCATCAGTGTGGCGCTGAGTGGGTTGTCGAGCGGCGAAAGCGCGACCTTCTCGGACGACAAAGGCGATGCACTCACCTTCAACGGAAACAGCACGCTTACCTTCCCGAGCAGTTACACGAACGGCGCGACCTATACCGTAAACGCTTCGTCGCAGCCGGCCACGCAGGCTTGCACTCCGACATATCTCACCGGAACCATCAGTTCCAACATCACTCTTTCCGTAACCTGTGCCACAGGAGCCACTCGGCAACTGGGCACAATCAGCGGGGTCTCGACCATTTCCTGCCAGGGATCGATCGCGGGTGGCGTCTGCCAGCAGATGACGGTGTCGTGCCCCGGTGTCCCCGACATCGATGCGTACATTAAGACCAATGCGCCTTCCGGGACGTCAAAAGGCACGGTCACTTACGGAACCGGCACCGACGGAAACGGCCTCTACGAGAGCATCTTCACCTACGGCAGCACCGCGGTTCAGAACGTAATCAATGGCGGATTCACCACCGTGCAGATTTCGTGGGGAACGCCGTTCAACAACAACCAGAAAAACGGCTGGGCACAAGGTCCTGGCGGACTGCTGACAGCGGCGTGCCGTTATGCGACCGTGACGAAGTGGATTTACGATAACATCCAGAACAATACGAGCCTGCCGATGTGCGCGACCGCGAACAGCGGCGGTGCCGGCGCGCTGGCATATGCTTTGTCACAGTACGGATCGAATGACATCCTGTCGATGGCCGAAGTCACGAGCGGACCTCCAACGGGACGACTCGATTGGGGCTGCGGCTGCACGGAAGGTTCGCTGCCAGTCTCTTGTGGACAAAAGTCGCCGATGGGCACGTGCTTTGGTACTGCCGACGCGCCGGTGTGGGATCCGGCTTACAATCCGAACGCTTCGACGGGCGCGTGCACCGCTGCGGTGAATGGTACACTTCCGCCGGGTGGATTGAACTTCTTCCTAGGCGACAGCGCCGAAGCTCCTGGTGCGACCTACAACTTCCCCAACACCTACGTGAACCTGGTGTTTGGTGGCCAGGACATCAGTTCGGCGATTCCAATCGGGCAGGACTGGTTCAATCACATCACCAGCTCTTCCAAAGGACAGGAGTGCATTGCGGATGCTCCACACTCGATAGCAAATGTTCCTGATGGAGCAGCACAGATCGCTACGGACATTCTGAACAAGTGCGTGAAGTAAAGCCCAGCCTGTCTCGCACTAAACGCGAGACAAGGATGGGGCGATGGGGCAACCTGTTTCGATTGGCTTGCCGAAATCCGCAGTTCTGGCAAAACCCGCCGAAAATTGGGGCCACCCCGGCTATGTCCACAAAGACCTTCTAGTTAATCGTAGTTACGTCGTCGGGCAGCGTCAGGATGAACTTGCAGCTGCCGGTCGTGGCTGAACAGGAAAGCGTCCCGCGGCGCAGCACTTTCACCGGAGTATCATCCGGGAAAGTTAGATGATAATCCGCAGTGCGCAGAGCTTCCGTGTAGGTCTTCAGCTTCTCGTCGCCACTGATAAATTTCACCCCCTCGGCCTTTGCCGCCTCTCCATTAGAGCCGCCTAGCAAAACAAAAAAGTCAGCGTTGCCCGTTTGCTTCGTTTTGCCGAGATCGATCGTGCTCAGATGTTCGAGTTCTTCCTTATAGTGCGCCACGGCGGCTTCTGCTTTCGCGTCTCCACCCGCAAGCGACGCGAGGCGTGCGCGCGTTTCGGGTATCGGACGCAGGCCGTTCATCGATAACGCATACGTACGAAGCGCGAGATCTTTCTGGCCGAGCTTTTCATAAATCTGTCCGAGATGATCGCCGACTTCGCCGTGATGACCGAGTTCCCACGCGGCCGCGACATATTTTTCCGCTTTGTCGAGATGGCCCTCGCTGAATTCCACCCAGCCCAGCGTATCCCAGTAGGCGACCAGCGATCGCACCAGCGGCGGATCATTGGGCGTCAGGCGATCGAGTGAAACATTGCGAAGGGCGGCATCGGTGGCGGAGACGGCCGACTCGGCATACTGCTGCGCGCGATCGAGATGAGATTTTTTCAGCGAAAGCTGATAGGCGATGTTATTCCACACCAACGGCGTGGCGTTCAGCTCGATCGCGTGATCGAAGGCTGCCAGAGCTTTATCGTCCTGGCCGAGATTCAAGTACGAATCGCCCAAGCTGACTTGCAGCGAGCTGGCTTGCGCCTGCGACGCTGCGTCTGTCCCAGTCGTAAGTGATAGCGCCTTCTCCAATTCCGGCACAGCCAAATCGTACTTGTGCCACTCTTCATACATCTGGCCCAGATTGGCATGGGCGTACTTGTCGAGCGGATTGTTCTCCAGCTGTTTATTGAAAGCCTTCACCGCATCGTCGTATTTACGCTCCTGCCAGTAGGCGCGGCCAAGATTGTTGTAGGCGTATTCGTCGTATGGATTGACTTCGATCTGTTTCTGGAAGCAGGTAATAGCCTCGTCATTCCGGCGCACCTGCAGATAAATCAGGCCCAGATTGTTCCAGGCATATTTGTTCTTCGGATCGAGTTCTGTGGCGCGCTTCAACAGCGCTTCGGCGACCGCGAGATTGCCGCTGTCGGCGGAAGCGCGGGCGCTCTCGATCAGGTCGTCGACCTTCATGTCGGCGGGAGGCACGATCGCTCCGGCAACGGTGTTCTCCACCGAGAGCTGCTGCGCAAGATCTGCGCCAACAGCGCGCCGGAAATTTTCGTAGTCCGCGGTGCGGGCAGCGGGAAGGTCGTCCTGATGCAGCGTGAGGACTCGAGCCGCGGTGAAGGTGTTTCCCTGCAGCTGATAGCTGGCGTCGTATTCGGCGTAATCGCGCTTCAGCGAGAACGCGAGCGGCGCGCTCGCCGTGTAATTTGCAGGCAGCTCCAGCTTGATCTTGTAGGAATATTCCCCCTTGGGACCGAGCTTGATCGGTTCGGCGTCGGGATCGGTGTCGCTGTCGCTGTCGCCGGGGGCGGGCAGGCTGAATTGAACAAGCGGCAGAACGATCTGCGTTTTCTTCTTCGACCAGTCGAGGAAGTTCGGCTTCGAGACGTCGTATGACATCTTGAAAGGCTCGCGCGTCGCCGCCGGATCGCTGACCATGAGATGTGTAACGTCGCCTCCCAATCCGCCGTTGATATTCTCGGCGACCCTCTGCCAGTTCGAGGCTGGCACGCGGCGGAAAACCGAGCGCAGCAGAAGTTCTTCGTCGCCGCGGAATTCGTAGGTGATGTGCGCTTCCAGCTTGCCGATGTCGTTGACCTTGCCCTCGATCACCGAGCGTTCGTAGTCGGGCATCGGCGTGTCGGAGGGAGTGTTTTCCAGATGCGGCGCGACATCCGACGGCGGAACGGCGGGAGGAATCACAAGCGCCTGCTTGTTGCGCAATGAATAGGCGAGCAGGCGGAAGGGCGCGACCTCGGCCGTGGTATCCATCCAGACTTCTTGTTTGCCCATCGGCAGCATCGTAATGACGTGATCAAACTGCGAGGGCGAGGGCATGTCGGGATCGAGCTTCCGGGTCGAGTTGATCAGCACCGAATCCGCATGAAACCCTTCGGCTTCAAGCAGTGAGGCAAGCAGCGTGTGCTTGTCCTTGCAATCTCCATATTGATTGTGGAGGACGTCGGCTGCCGCGTGTGGCTGATAACGCCCGACTCCGAGCGAAAGGCTCACATATCGGAAATTCTTGGAGACGAAATCGTAGAGGGCTTCGACTTTGTCGAGTTCAGTATTCAGCCCCTTGGTCAGCTGCTCAGCTTCGGCTCGCACGTCGGGAGTGGGCGCGCGGCGATCTTTCTCGAGGCTGGCGTACCAGCGCCCCACCTGCTCCCAACTCTCGAAGGTGGTCAGCTGAACGTCGGGGCGGTCATCATCCGGATGGTGCTTCTTTTTCTTCTTCGCGTCGTCGGGCTTGGTATCGTCGTCGCGCTGGAGGTGCGAACTCGCCCAGTGATAAATGCGGCGGCCATTCTGCTCCGTGATTTTCGGATCCATTCCCGGCTTGCATTTCAGCTTCAGCGGACGATCGGCGGGGACATCGACGTCCAGGGATTCATCGAGATCGATGTTGCTCTTGTCGAAATCGTAGTCAGCCCAGAATTGTCCGGCGGCCAGCGGAGTGTGGATCACCGTGACCATGTCGTATTCAAGAACTTCTCCGGGACGCAGGCCGGGCACGGTGATGTGCTTCTGCCGGTAGTCGGTGTAAACCGGCGCTTCGCGCTCGATGGGAGCGCTCAAGTCCTGGACGGCATCGTCGCCGGCTTTGACGATCGTGCCGTCTGCCTTGACGACCCGAACGTAGGGGATCTCCACGCGCTCGTTGGCCGAGTTATAGCCTTCGAGCAATTGTCCCCACTGCTGCACGCCGGCTTCGCTTTGCACGCGGATGCGCGCCGTGGTCTCCTTGCGGCCCGTGCCATCCGATTCGAAGCGGTAGTACGAGTGCATCTTCTCGATGACAAAGGACTCCTTCGAATAATCCGGCTTCGAGCCAGCGCTGGCATCCGCGGCAGCCGCGGCGGAGGTCGTTGGAGTTACGGGATTGGGATTCTGGGCGAGCGCACTCGTGGCCAGACAGCACAACAAAGCGGCGACTATTCGATTGGACATAGCTGGAATGGGCTGAACCATTATCCCATGCAGAAGGGTTCATACATGAGAGAACGAGCGATGACGACGCAGCATGGCTTCCCGTTTGTTTTCTTAATAGTTAAACATATTTGATTATTAGTACTGTGATTTCAATCACAATTTTCCTTTCAGCCGGTTCGAAACGGATGTAAGATTCACCCAGTTAGTCCTGCATCGCTGTGAGGCGAGGCAGGCGTGACGCATAACGTACTTGCGCCACGATCCTTCCGTCGGGAGGTCTTGTATGGAAGATCGGGCCCCTGTCGTCTCTTCTGTTCAGCAGTCCTCGGCTGCATCCACACCGAAACCACATCCTCACGAAGGCCGCGGAGCCTGGGTGCTGACCTGTTACGGCATCTCGGGACTGGCTCTGTTCGGGGTACTAGCCTACTTCATCTCGGACTTCGTCGCTCACTAGTCCCAGGCTGAGAAGTGGCGAACGGGCGTAAGCGCCCGCGGAACGCTCTGGAAGTGTGCCCAGCAATGTCCGGATTCTGGCACGCTCCATTCTCCACACAAAAGGCACAGGATTGAACGTGCTACAATTGGCGGCCTTGGATAGTCGCTTCGATGTCCGGCACTGAATCCCACACGCGGTCAAATCACAGGTAGAAGAAGCCTTGCCGAAGACTCCCACGGCCAGTCCGACACCGATCACCTACGCCGACGCCGGTGTCGACATCAGCCGGGCCAACCGCACCAAGCAGCGCATCAAGTATCTGGCGCACAAGACGTTCACGCGCGGAGTGCTGAGCGAGATTGGCGGATTCGGCGGCCTGTTCGCGGTAGATAAAACGAAATTCCTTGACCCGGTGCTGGTTTCAAGCGTCGACGGCGTAGGCACGAAGCTGAAGATCGCATTCGACATGGATCTTCATTCGACCGTCGGCGCCGACCTCGTGAATCATTGCGTCAACGACATCGCCGTCCAGGGCGCGACGCCGCTGTTCTTCATGGACTATCTCGCGACGGGCACGCTCGATCCTTCGGTGGCCGAAAAAGTCGTCGAAGGAATCGCCGATGCCTGCAAGCACAATGGCTGCGCGCTGATCGGCGGAGAGACGGCCGAGATGCCCGGGTTTTATCCCGATGGCGAATACGATCTGGCGGGATTCATTGTCGGCGTGGTCGATCGCGAGAAGATCATCACCGGCAAAGATGTGCAAATCGGCGACATCATCCTCGGCCTGCCTTCGAATGGATTACACACCAACGGCTATTCGCTGGCCCGCAAGCTGCTTTTCGAAGTGGCGCACTACTCGCCCGAGACTTACGTAAACGAGATCAAGAATAAAGTCGGCAATGAGTTGATGCGCACGCACAAGAGTTACTGGCCGTCTTTGCGGAAATTGATCGACGCACAGTGTGTCGTCGCGATGGCGCACATCACCGGCGGCGGCATCACCGAAAATCTGCCGCGCGTGCTGCCCCGAGGAACCGCGGCGGCGATCGAACTGGGTTCGTGGCCGGTGCTTCCGATCTTCGAGCATCTGCAAGAGCTCGGGAAAGTTCCGCAGGAAGAGATGCTGCGAACCTTCAACATGGGCATGGGGATGCTGCTGGTGATTCCTTCCGCGAAATTCAAGAAAGCGCAATCGGTGCTGGAGCGCGTCGGCGAAAAAGCCTACACCATCGGTCGCATCATCAAGGGCGAGCGCAAAGTCACTTACAGCTAGCCATCCTAACCCGCGATTTTCACACTCCTTTAACACTCCCGCGCGCAAACTGGTCCATCCTTAGAAGGAAGAATCGGGAGGGGACTTTCTGATGAAACGCATTCGCAGTTATCGCATTGCATTGCTCTGCCTCGTCGTCATTTCGGCAGGGGCCACTTTCGTTGCCTGCAATTCGTCGAAAAATGGGCAGGCTGAAAATCAACAAACCAAGATGCTCATCGGCGCGGGCTCGACGTTTATCAACCCCATCATGTCGCATTGGATTGCCGACTTTCATAACATCCATCCCGATGTGCAGATCAACTACCAGTCGATCGGCAGCGGAGGAGGCATCCAGCAACTGAAGCAGGGCCTGGTGGATTTCGGCGCGAGCGATGCGGCACTCGACGATCAGCAACTGCAAGGCATGCCGCCTCTGGTACAGATTCCCGAGAGCGCTGGACCGGTGTGCATCACCTACAATCTGCCGGACCTGAAAGAGCCGCTGAAGTTAAGCGCCGCCACACTCGCTGAAATTTATCTGGGCGAAATCAAAACGTGGCAAGATCCGCGGATCAAGAAAGACAATGCCGGAGTGACTCTTCCGAAAGATCCAGTCGTCGTCGCGCACCGTTCCGATGGCAGCGGGACGACGAATATTTTCACGACCTACCTCACTGCGGTGAGCCCGGCGTGGGAAAAGAAAGTTGGAAAGGGAATCGCCGTGAGCTGGCCTGTGGGACTTGGCGGCAAGGGCAGTGAAGGAGTGACCGGCGTAGTGAAGCAGACGCCGGGCGCGATCGGATACGTCGAGCTATCGTACGCGACGGAGAACAAACTGCCGGTGGCAAAGATCGGGAACACCGCGGGAGAATTTGTGGAACCTACGGCCGCAGGCGCGACGGCTGCGATCGAGGCTTTCCAGCCGGAACTGGCGAAGGACGTGCGAACTCCCGTGGTGAATCCTCCGGCGTCGGCGAAAGATGCGTATCCGATCTCGGGGCTGACGTTCTTACTCATCCCCAAACAGGGCAAGAGCCCGGAGCGGGCCCAAGCCGTGAAGGACTTCGTGCAGTACATCATCACCGACGGGCAGAATGCCGCCGAGGGATTGCAGTATTCGAAGCTGCCGACAGGCCTGGCCGATCAGGACCAAAAGCTGCTCGCCGAACTGCAGACCGGAGCGCAACAGACTTCGAGCACTCAACCGCCGGCGCAGTAAGCGCGTCTTCACGTGTGGTCACTCCACGGTGAATTATCATGGGAGCGAAAGCTGATAGCTGACGCTCCCATGAAATCTTTAGGCATTCTTCTCTCTGGCCGCGGATCGAACTTCATCGCCATTGCCGACAGCATCGACGCGGGGCGCATCCCCGACGCGAAAATTTCCGTTGTCATTTCCAACCGGGCCGCGGCCCCCGGTATTGGCACCGCCCGTGAGCGCGGCCTCAACGCTCTCGTCATCCCCTCCAAGGGCAAAGAGCGCGAAGAGCACGATCGCGAGGTCGTCGACGCGCTCAAGCAAAACGGAGTCGATCTCGTCTGCCTGGCCGGATACATGCGGCTGCTCTCGCCGTGGTTCGTCCGGCAATTTCCGCACCGCATTCTGAATATTCATCCGTCGCTTCTGCCCGCGTTTCCGGGCCTCGAAGCGCAGGAACAGGCGTTCGCCTACGGCGTGAAGGTTTCAGGATGCACCGTGCATTTCGTCGATGAGGAACTCGATCACGGCGCAATCATCGTGCAGAAAACAGTGCAGGTCCTCGACGACGACGACGAACATTCGCTCGCGGAACGCATCCTCAAGCAGGAACATCTGGCGTATACCGAAGCGATCCGGATCGTGCTCGAGGAAAAGTTCGAGATTGTGGGGCGGAGGTTGAAGAGAAAGTAGTTGGGTCAGTAAAAAATGCCCCGCGCTCAGCGAAATTATTTTTTTTGATCACTCCCGCCAAAATCTAGATTTCAAAGAACTTGCCGGATTCTGCGAGCATTCCTGTCCGCAAAATATTGCAATTATTGGGCTTAGAGGCAAAATCTTGCGGAATAAGGAGTTACATCGTGCACTTCTATTCCGGCAATCTGCCTCCCGGCGTGGCTATGCTCTGATCTTGAGCCTGTGGAATGCAAGGTCAGATGTCACAAGACGGTTGTGCCGGCTGTGGAAAACTTGCGGCGGACCGACGTGGTGTAACGACCTGGACGTTTCGCGTGGTGGAATTCGCAGCCAAGGTCGCGAAGCGGACCAATAAAGGCGAACCGGGAAGGGCACGACTTCCAGTCGTGCCGATGAGCGCCGACAACGACTGCGCGGCTTCAGCCGCTGAGGGCCCTGCCTCTTCCCCGCATCTTCCCGTTTTAGAAGATCGAACTGGACCGACAGCGGGGAAACTGGCATCCTGGCTTGTCGATGCCCGCTTACTACCGAGCGCTGCTCGGGACTTTCGTTGACGAGACGGCAAGTTCCGTTATCGGAACTCTCACGGTCGCAAACCGCAGAGCTCAGTTCCCGCTGGCGCCTGAAGCTGTTGAAGCGTGGGAACTCCAGCTTCCACCATTGGTTCAGGGCTGTCGGCAGTTGATTTCAGAACGACCTGAGGCTGTCCAATTCGAAATTCTGTTGGAGTATCCGATACCTCGTGTCGGAAAGCGCATTGATGCCGTGCTTCTAATGCACAATGTGATCGTTCCGATAGAGACCAAGACAGGTCTTTCGGCTACCACCGCTGAACGACAGGTCGACGATTATGCAATTCAGCTTGCTTGTTTCCACGAACCTAGTGTCCGTCGGACCATTGTTCCGGTGGTGATCTCTGATGGGCGTGTAGCAAAAGCTGGCCCCCGACCCTTTGCTGACGACGTTGTGCGGCCATGTCGCCAGTCCACCACGGGAACGGTTGGAGAATTACTCGTCAGTATCGCTCGCGAGCATGACGATCCGTATTCGCCGGCGATTGATCCCGCGGCGTGGGACGCCGGGATATTCCATCCGATTCCGCCGATTATTGACGCGGCAGTCAGGCTCTATTCTGAGAACGAGGTCTTCGAAATCGGGCACGCCTGTGCGGCTAGAAGGACCTCGACAAAGCCATTTCATCTCTAACAGCCATCGTACGCACAGCCCGCGAGAAGAATGAGAAGGCAATTTGCTTCATTACCGGAGTTCCGGGTTCGGGCAAGACTCTTGTCGGGCTTACCGCCGTCCATCACCCGGATATTCGAGACACTGCTTCGTTCTTATCGGGAAATGGACCGTTGGTGAAAATTTTGCGAGAGGCGTTGATCCGTGACGACGTTCGCCGGGGTCAGATTGCTGGGAACCGAAGAACGCGTCGAGCGGCGGAGACGGCAGTGTGCGCATTTATCCAAAGCGTCCACCGTTTTGCAGATGATCATTACAAAGAAAAGGCTCCGACGCCGGCAGAAAGAGTCATCGTTTTCGACGAGGCTCAAAGGGCATGGGATTCCCAACAGAATGAGCGTGCTAAGCGGCCGGCCGTGTCAGAAGCCCACATGATGATGGACGTAATGAACCGTCATGCCGGATGGTGCGTATTGGTTTGCTTGGTCGGTGGTGGCCAAGAAATAAATCGTGGTGAAGCTGGCCTGCCGGAATGGGGCGCCGCTGTTCAGGGTTTCGACAACTGGAAGATATATACATCGCCCGATGTTCTAACCGATAGGTCTGGTGGTCCATTCTCTCTGTTCTCGGGAAACCCCGACTGCACAGAACGAATCATGACGATCGACGATTTTCACTTAAAGGTCAGCAATCGGTCTATACGAGCAATCCAGATGTCCAAATGGGTGGATGCCGTTCTCGATGGAGATCGTTCTGCAGCAGAGGAGATCGCCGGGCAAATGTCCAGTCCGCCTGTAATGGCGAGAAATCTCGCGTCCGTCCGCCAGTGGCTACGAGAGAAACGAAGAGGTTTGGCTAGGACGGGTTTGGTCGCGAGTTCTGGAGCAGCCAGGCTGAGGCCAGACGGACTCGAGACATCGTTCGATTTTCATCAGCGCTTTGAGTGGGAAAGGTGGTTCCTCGATCGTGACTCCTGCGAAGAACCTCGCTGCGACCATAAATATTGCAACGACGTGCGATCATCGTCGAAGCTCGAGGTCGCGGCCACCCAATTCGAAATTCAAGGACTGGAACTCGATTGGATCGGTGTCTGCTGGAATGAAGATCTTCTCTGGACCGGAACCGAATGGCTTAGCTACAACTTCAACGGAAAAACGTGGAAGGCGAACAAGGATGCTCAGAAGCACAAATATCGAGTGAATGGCTATCGAGTTTTGCTAACTCGCGCGCGCCAAGGAATGATCATTTACGTTCCTAAGCCAGATAGCTCCGACTCATCGCGGCTCCACCGTCAACTCGAGCTAACCGCGCAGTTTCTTGTGCAGTGTGGAGTCGATGAGTTGTTTAGCCCCTCATCGACTCCATCCGACCTTCAGTATCCTCGGGCAGAAACCACTCAACCACCCTACTGAATCAGCGTCCCCCCGTTCCCATTCCCTTCAGCTTCCGGAGCCAGAACAACGGCCGCCGCTACGCGATCTCCCGGCTCAAGCTGCAAGAGCCGGACGCCCTGGGCATTCCGTCCTGATTCGCGGATCGTGGTCGAATCCATGCGGATGATTTTGCCGTAGTGGCTAATCAGCATGACTTCGGATTTCTCGTCGACCTGGGCGATTCCGATGACCTTGCCGACACGCTCCGTCGTCTTCAGGTTGATCACGCCCTTGCCGCCGCGATTCGTCAGGCGGTAGTCGTCGGCGGGAGTGCGCTTGCCGAATCCGTTTTCGGTGACTGAAAGGATCAGGTCGCCTTTGAGTGTCTCGTCGACGACTTCAGGCTCGCCTTCGACTTTCTCCTTGGCGGGTGCCGGAGCGCCTGCCTTGGTCGTGGTCGCCATGCCGATCACGTAATCTCCCTTTTCGAGATCGATGCCCCAGACGCCGTAGGCAGCGCGTCCCATGGGGCGAACATGGCTTTCGTCGAAGCGCACCGCCATGCCTTCATGCGAAGCCAGGAAGATGATCTGGTTTCCGTCGGTGACGCGGGCGGCTACCAGCTCGTCGCCTTGCTCGATGCCGATGGCCATGATCCCGTTGGAGCGCACGTGCATGAACTCGCGCACTTCCGATTTCTTTACGAGCCCGTTGCGCGTGGCGAAGAAGACATACTTGTTTTCTTCTTCGAGATTGCGCACCGCGGTCATGGTCTTGACCGTCTCGCCCGGTTGCAGTCCGACGAGGTTGCCGATGTGCTTGCCGCGTCCGGCGGCGCTCACGTCGGGGATCTCATAGACCTTGAGCCAATAGACGCGGCCCGTGTTGGTGAAAATCAGAATGTAGGCGTGCGTCGAAGCGATGAAGAGATGCTCGACGAAATCCTCGTCGCGCGTCTTCATCCCGGTGCGGCCCGTGCCTCCGCGGCGCTGCATTCGATAGGTGGAGATCGGAGTGCGCTTCAGATATCCGGAATGGCTGACCGTGACTGCGACTTGTTCGTCGGCGATCAGATCTTCGAGGACAATCTCCGCCGCTTCGTCTTCGATGCGCGTGCGACGGTCGTCGCCATAGAGCTTCTTCACTTCTTCCAGCTCTTTGATGATGACCGAGCGCAGCTTCTTTTCCGATCCGAGAATCGATTCGTACTCCGCAATGTTGTCGCGGACCTCTTTCAACTCGTTCGAAATCTCGTCGATGGAAAGTTTGGTAAGGCGATGCAATTGCAGTTCGAGGATGGCATCCGCCTGCTTGGCGGTGAAGGGCTTCTCGGGATCAACTTTCGGAGCCCGTCCCGTCGTATTGATGTCGATCTGCTTGCCGCCAAAGTAGAGGATCAAATTCTCGCGGGCGTCGGCGCGGTTCGCGCTGCCGCGAATGATCGTGATGACGTTGTCGAGATGATCGAGAGCCTTCAGGTAGCCTTCGAGGATGTGCTCGCGGTCTTTCGCCTTCGCCAGCAAGTAGGCCGTGCGCCGGCGGACAACATCGACGCGGTGCTCGATGAAGTACTTGATGGCCTGAATCAGGCCCATCTCGCGCGGCTGTCCATTCACGACGGCCAGCAGGATCATCGAGAATCCTTGCTGCATCTCCGTGTGCTTGAAGAGCTGGTTGAGGACGATCTGGGGCTCGGTGCCGCGCTTCAGTTCAATCAAGATGCGCATGCCGTCGCGATCGGATTCATCACGAACGTCCGAGATGTCTTCGATTTCTTTGTCGTTGACCAGCGCTGCGATGCGCTTGATCAGAGTCGCCTTGTTGACCTGATAGGGAATTTCGGTGACGACGATCGCCTGACGGTCTTTGGTGATGTTCTCGATCGCCGC